>CAVSPC010000001.1:0-32491 GCA_963729795.1 uncultured delta proteobacterium
GCATGGTAAATTCCCCGGTCGGGACGGGATTCCCAGTAGGCAATCTGAGGATCGTTTGCTTTCGGAGAATATCGACGCTACCGTCTGTAGAGCCTCCGTCAATAATGATGAGCTCCTTGTGAGGATATGTCTGGTTCGCAACGCTGTCAATACAACGTTGCAGCGTAGCCGCCCTATTGTATACCGCCACGATTATTGAAATATGCGGTTGGAAATTCATAAAAGGCCGCCTCGCCAACT
Source organism: uncultured delta proteobacterium (assembly GCA_963729795.1). Classification (GTDB taxonomy): domain Bacteria; phylum Desulfobacterota; class Desulfomonilia; order Desulfomonilales; family Desulfomonilaceae; genus CAWBBA01. The sequence goes on from CAVSPC010000001.1 coordinate 241, forward strand.
TAGAGCAAACACCGCTTCTCGCCCTATCTAAAGATCTGGAACAATTACCGTAGCACAAACCGCTCCAAAAGTCATTTGGGAGAAGAGTCGCGAAGGCTCAGGAAAAGGGCCGAATCTTGACTCGATTGCCACATCGTGTTATTTGTAGACTGCTTATCATTTGACGAGAACGCATTGATACAATTTGGAAAGTCTCCTAATGGATTTGGTTTCGGATAAACGAGCACTTGTAACGGGAGTCACGGGTCAGGACGGAGCCTATCTCATAGAATTTCTCCTCAAGAAAGGTTATCAGGTCTGTGGGGTCAAGCGGCGTGCATCTCTGATCAACACGCAAAGGATTGACGGATTATACCAGGATCCCCACGTAGATGACCGCCATCTTATTCTGGAATACGGTGATATGACCGATTCCACCAATCTTATCCGCATAATTCAACAGTTTCAGCCGACCGAAATCTACAATCTTGCTGCTCAGAGTCATGTGAAGGTATCGTTTGAAACCGCCGAATATACCGCAAATTCGGATGCGCTTGGCACATTGCGTCTCTTGGAGGCTATTCGCATTCTAGAGCTCGGGAAGAAGGTTCGTTTTTATCAGGCCTCAACGAGCGAACTCTTCGGCCTGGTGCAAGAGAGCCCTCAGCGTGAAACCACTCCGTTTTATCCAAGAAGCCCCTATGCTGTAGCGAAGCTGTACGGATACTGGATAACCCGTAACTACAGGGAAGCTTACGATTTTTTCACCTGCAACGGGATACTTTTCAATCACGAATCTCCATTGCGAGGAGAGACCTTTGTAACCCGAAAGATCACCCGTGCAGTGGCTCGCATCAAGCTCGAAATGCAAGACAGCCTTTACCTCGGAAATCTGAACGCTAAACGGGACTGGGGATATGCCGCCGACTATGTCGAGGCTATGTGGCTTATCATGCAGCACCACGAACCGGACGATTTCGTGGTGGCTACCGGAGAAAACCATTCCGTCAGGGAATTTGTGGAACGTGCTTTCAAGGAAGTCGGGATCAACATCGTCTGGCAGGGTGAGGGGATAGAAGAGAAGGGGAATGATGCGGAAACCGGCCGCACGCTGGTGGCTGTGGATCCCCGATACTTCCGTCCCACAGAAGTGCATGAATTGCTTGGAGACGCGACAAAGGCCCGGGAACTGCTCGGATGGAAACCACGGGTCACTTTCTCGGAGCTTGTCAGGCGCATGGTAGTGGCCGACCTCCGAGAGGCCGAAAAGGAACAGCTCTGTCGTACTGCGGGCTTCCAATAATGGGACTCAATAAACATTCGCTTAGAATCTATGTGGCCGGGCACACGGGGATGGTCGGGTCAGCCATTTGCAGACGCCTAGCCCGATCGGGCTACTCGGTCGTGAAACCTGCCTCACGAGTGGATCTGTGCGATCAGCGGGCCACTCTCGAGTTGCTCGGCGAATTGAAGCCGGACTGGGTATTTTTGGCCGCGGCCAAGGTCGGAGGCATTCATGCCAACAATACTTACCCGGCTCAATTCATCTATCAAAACCTGACTATTCAAAACAACGTCATCCATGCGGCATACGTGAACCAGGTCAAGAAGCTCCTTTTTCTTGGCAGTTCGTGCATATACCCCAAGCTTGCACCGCAGCCCATCAGGGAAGAATATCTGTTGAGCGGCTATTTGGAGCCCACCAACGAAGCGTATTCGATTGCCAAGATAGCCGGCATCATCATGTGCCAGTCATATAACAGGGAGTACGGAACAAATTTCATTTCCCTAATGCCGACCAACTTGTACGGCCCGGGAGACAATTTCGATCTGCAGAACGCCCATGTCATCCCCGCATTACTTCGGAAGACCCATGAGGCTCACGAATCGGGAGCGGAATACGTGGAGATCTGGGGGAGCGGGAGGCCGCGGCGGGAATTTCTCCATGTGGACGATTTGGCAGATGCCTGCATGTTTATGATGGAGAATTATAATTCGCGTGAAATCGTCAACATAGGAGCAGGTGTTGACATTACTATCCACGATCTGGCTCTGCTTATCAAGGACGTAGTTGGGTACAAGGGAGATATCCGGTTCAACGCAAATATGCCCGATGGCACCCCACAAAAGCTCCTTGACGTGAGCCGGATATCTGAACTGGGGTGGAAGCCGTCAATACCATTGCGGGAGGGACTGGAGGCCACTTACAGGTGGTTCATTGCTAACCGGCAAATTGTGAGGGAAAGTTGATATCGACGCTGGAATGCCTTTGCATCGAGCAAAAGAAGGATTCCACCCATAGGCGATAAAATAACGAGCCTGCCCTCTGTGAGCCCCTCCGGGACGAAGAGGACTTGAAGCTTATTTTAACGCCTATGCCCTCTACCCCCCCTTTAGTAAAGGAGGGAAGGGGGGATTTTGAATGCGAATTGGTTTGAGTTAGCGGGGAGCAGTTCAAGCGCCGGTGCCGACTTCGGCCGTAGGAGGTGATCACGATGCAGAAAGAGGTTACATGCTGCGATTCTTGTGAGAAAATTCTCACTCGGGGCGGTATCAGGATGTATACCGGGACAGATGGGGAAACGGTTGACCTGTGCCCTGATTGCCTTACTGCGGTTCTACCTGATTATGCTGATCGAACAAGGACAAGCTTCTTGAAAGTTCAGATCTCGCGGGACGATTACGCTGTCCTTGCGGCAAAAAGCCAGAAAAAGGACGCATCGGAAGATGACTCCGAAAACGGAGGGGTAGGGGTTGCCTAACCCAAGCTCGGGCGCCCTTAAAGCAAAAAAAAAGCAATCCGTAGGTAGGAGGATTGCTATAAGGGTATGGTTTAGGAGTCGTTGTTGTCTGTTAAGATAAGCAACTACCGTGCCAAAATTGGGAACATGCCATTATTATTAAACTTACCTGAAAAGCGGGGGTAGCCGTGTGCCCACCGGATGGTCAATTTTTTCTCACTTTGGACGCAGTTTTCTCCTCCGGTGCGCAAAGTTTTCCCGGATTAGCCCCACAGTGGGTGATCGGAATATTTGTCTGCCAAATGTAACGATTCACGGAGGTTGCGGTCTCGACGAGAATGCAGTCTATCAACAGGTGTTTATAACTTCACCGGCTCTGAGATTGCTCAGAACCATGCCCTCCAAATTTCGAATAGTTATGCTTATCATTTGATATTGCTGACTAAATCTAAGTGTCCCGGTTTGGAGCAGATCGGTCCGAATCTTGAAACTTCGCTGAGTTAACAAAATTATCCACAACTCTACCATCAAGTTATCCACAGGTTCTGTGGACCCCCGCGCGCTCAATTGAATGTCAAGAATTAATTTTCTTACGGAACCTTGGACGAGGCCGAGTGTCTGAACAAACAAGCCCATGTGCGAAAGGCATCTACATGCCTAGATCCGGGTGCTGCGGAAGGAATCCGCCGAATATACTATCATGCGTCTTTAGGCGAGATTCCTTCGGGGCAGAATAAGCACATGGGCTTTCGACGTTCTTGGATAGGTGTCACAGGAGGATTAATTCAGAAATGTGATATAGTGGCAAACTGGTACGGGCATTTTAGTTCAGAGGTTTTCATGGAAAGTCCCCAGCCCCCACGCGGAGATTCTTTTGAAAGCACGGAATCGATCGACGTGGGCGATTTGTTGACTGAAGACGTAACCTCGTCCGGGAGCTTCGACCTTACGCAGTTTGGCACCACATCTTTCGGGAAATTGCTCCAAGCCTTGCCTGTTCCCGCCCTATTGATCGACCAGTCCTATAGCATAATTTTTGCCAACCGGGCATGCGGCAAGATAAGCCCTGAATATGACAGGTTTCAGGGCCAATCCGTCGACTTGATATCTTCCGATGTTAACGCGGTAAAGATCGTCCGATCCTATTTGAAGGACGTTTTTTCCACCAGAAAACCGCAGATTTGTGAAGCGGTGCTCCGGACGGGAAAAACCAGTGTTTGGGGTCGCTTGTCTTTCCGGTCTATTAGAAAGGATGATGAGCGCTTGGCACTCCTGGTTGTCGAAGATCTCACCGCCGAAAAGAAACAGCTCATTATAAGTCAAAGATACCAGGAAGAATTGCAGAAGGAGGTCATCGAGCGCAAGAGTGCGGAAAGGGCGCTTGAGCAAGCGAATCGGGAACTGGAAGATCGGATAGAACAACGCACATTGGAGTTGCTGAAACTGAATGAGCAGATGGAGCAGGAAATTGCTGAACGAGAGCGCGCCCAGAAGCTATTGTACGAGAGTCAGCAAAGGCTCGCGTTGGCAGTGAAAGGAGCTGATCTTGGGTTGTGGGACTACGACATCGAAAGAAATGAGGGATTCGTTGACAAGGCCTGGGCAGACATTTTCGGTTACTCGCTCGAAGACATGCGACCGGACATGAACTTGTGGAGAAGCCTGCTTCATCCAGAGGATAGACCCGCCGTGGCTGAAGCATGGAATGCCCACCTGGAAGGCCGTAAGCCTTTTTACGAGGCCGAGCATAGGGTAAAGGCGAAGTCAGGAGAATGGAATTGGGTCCTGTCCCGGGGGAAAGTTGTAGAACGGGATAGGCACGGCAAGCCGTTGAGGGTCGCTGGAACGGCCTATAACATCTCCGATCGGAAGCGCGCCGAAGAAAAGCTTTTGCAGATGTCCAAGGTCTTTATGGAATCGATAGACCCCATTTTCATTAGAGACTTGGACGGCAACATCGTCGACCTAAACAAGGCTGCTGAAGACACCTACGGGTGGTCTAGAGACGAGTTAATTGGCAAGTCTGTCAAGACAATCGTATCTGCAAGCCGGCACGGGGTAGTGGATGAGTTACATGAGAGGTGCAGGCGCGGGGACAAAGTGGAAAACGTGGAGGCGCTTCACCGCAATAAATCGGGGGATGCCATACCAGTCCTGGTAAGCCTTTCGCTGCTGACTAACAAGAAAGGTGAGCCAGTGGGCATTGCAAGCATCACCAAGAACCTGAGCGATCTCAAGCGGACCGAGGAAATGCTTCGCTCCAAGACGGACGCGTTGGAGCGCAGCAACAAGGATTTGGAAGAGTTTGCTTATGTTGCAGCACATGACCTGAGGGAACCACTTGTCGGAATCGCCGCTTACTTGAAGGTTTTGGAGAGGCGCTTCAAAGCCAGACTCGACCCGGAGGCTCACAAATTTGTCTCCCGCGCACTGGAAATAGCGCTTCGAATGGACTCTCTGGTGCAAAGCCTTTTGTCTTATGCGCGTTTGGGGACCGTACCAAAGTCGTTTCAGCCCACTGATTGCGCGGTGGCGCTGGAGCGCGCCTTGTCCAACTTGAGGCCTGCGATAGAGGAAACCGACGCCAAAGTCAGCAGAGGGCCACTCCCGACCGTGATGGGAAATCCTTCGCAAATGATCCAATTATTTCAGAATCTTATTAGCAATGCCATCAAATTTGCCGGAGACAGGCCTCTGGAAATTCAAATCGGCGCAAAGCGGGAAAAATCCCAATGGAAATTCTACGTGAAGGATAATGGAATTGGTATCGAACCACCGTATTTCGACAGGATCTTTAGAATTTTTCAACGGCTTGAAGCAACTCAGGAACGCGCTGGAACGGGTATTGGTTTGGCTAGCTGCAAAAGGATTGTGGAGAGCTATGGCGGGCGAATTTGGGTCGAATCCGAACCCGGCAAAGGCTCGACCTTCTTCTTTACCATACCAGGCTGCAAGGATTCCATAACTTGAGCTTTCGGTAGCTCAGCCTTTTTTTGCGCAACGCCGGACGGATTCATCCATCCCAATTCTGAACCGGCTGAACACTCGTCGATCAAAAACTCCTTTGCATTGTCTAATCGGATGTGCTAGGGCTCCTTTCATTGGATCCTCGCTGCCGGGGATTTTGTGATTATGTGAGTAGTGAGGTAGGAGCTGAGCAATCATGCTGAAATACAAATGCCTGTTGTGCGGAATCGAGTGGGGCGACCCAAGGGCGTCGGAAACCGATATCTCCCACGGGTACTGCCCTACCTGCATACGAAAACAGTACACAAGTAGGATTCATAGGGCGCAGCGAGCGGCCGGGTACTCTGATTGTTTCAACCGCGGTCACAATGACTGCGCGGAGCATGGCTGCTGTTTCAGAGCAGCATGTCAAGAGGATTTGGTAAAAAGTTGGAAGCGGGCAATCATTCAGGCAGGTGCGGCTGCTGAGCCAGAAGAACTGATCTGCAATGCCGCGACCGCATAATTCTATTCCATAAGTTTAGTCGCACATCTCCACAGCGAAATTGCTTTCCCGCGGGATCCCACTCCTCGGAATGACATTCCCACTGCCTCTCATAGCGAGCGCAGCAAATCAATCTTCTTCCATACCCGGTTCCTGATGTCACTGCATTTGCGAAAAGGATTATTTGCGGACTCGTCTAATTTCGCCGTGTCCTGCTCAGTTATCTGATTCCTTGGTGTTAATTCCTCTTCAACCCTTCTAATGTGAGTGAACGGGCAAGTCGTCGTGTTCATGGTTCATGATATGATGATATTCCTCTCCTGAGGCGTTCACAGGATCAATATGAACGGTGGCATTGGAAAGGTAGCGCAGATGATGCAAAAGCTCGTGCTGGACCTGCTTGGCGATCTCATGTCCTCGTTCGATAGAGAGTTCCGGGCTAACGGCTATATTTATTTCTGCACGAAGCCTGTGGCCTAGCCACCTCACCCGCACTTCAGAGACATCCCGCACCCCCTGGGTGTGCATTACTGCATGGTTAATTTCCTTAACCACCTCCGGGTCTACGCCGTCAAGTAGGCGCGTGAAAACGGCCTTGCCGGATTCCCATACAATTCGGAAGATCGCGGCGGTAATAAGAAGCCCGACAATAGGGTCTGCCAATGGATATCCCAGCCAGACTCCCACTGCTCCGATGAGAACCGCCAGACTAGTCAAGCCGTCAATGCGAGCGTGATAGCCGTCGGCAATAAGGGCCGCACTGCCAATATCATTGCCAACCTTAATGCGGAACTGTGCTACGACTTCGTTGCCGAGAAAACCGATCACCGATGCCACGCCCACTCCCCAAAGATGGTCTATCGCTCTCGGGTGAAATAGGCGATCAATTGATGCGTAGGCGGCGACAACGGCGCTTATCAAGATGGTGAATACCACTGCCACACCTGCCAGGTCTTCCACACGGCCGTATCCGTACGTGAACCTCTTGGTGGGTTCCCATCGTGCAAGAGTGAAGGCAACCCACAATGGGATGGCTGTGGTAGCATCGCCAAAATTGTGAATCGCGTCCGCGAGCAACCCTACACTTCCAGAAAGGAGGACGATCACAATTTGAAAAAGAGCAGTGGCTAATAATCCGACAAGAGACCACTTGACAGCCCAAATGCCGCGTTGAGAGGTAAGAATTGACGGATCCGCTGTCCCGTGGACATGAACGTGAGCATGGTGTCGATGATTGTGCTCGTGCAAAACAGCGTCTGTGTCGGGATCTCTGATGCCTAACATATTCTTTTGCGCCTTTGCCAAATCTTCGATGAAAAGCTCTGTACCGTTGCTATCCCTCCCGGACCAATCTCGCAAGTTTTTTCTACGATCCCTCTTTCAATCCTTGTCAGAGGTCTCCTCTCAACGACCGGCCAGTTAATCTCAGCGATATTGATGCTGACATTCCGAGAATGGCTCAAGGTGAAAAACTTCGCGGCCATTGCAGGGTCAGGGTATTGTCGTTGCTCACTTCGGTGCTGGTTCCTAAGGCCGCACCTTCTCTGTCCAAGGTGGCACTCAACCACAGAGTATCGGCCCTCGAAGCCAAGTTGACTTTGAAGTTTCTGATCTGCGTGGGCACCATTCGTAAATGGACGAGTTTTCCCGTCAGGGGGGCCAGGCTGACAAAATACATTAGACCCAGGTCTCCCCGGAACCTCACATGGCCGCCGATGCCCTCGTAGTCATTCAGAAAATCTCCGCAGCCGTAGAGGACAAGTTTGCTGTTGTAGACTTCTATTCCCAGTACATGGTGCGAAGAATGCCCGTGGATCAAGTCAATCCCGGCGCGGTCGATCAGATTATGCGCAAATGCGACTTGCTCACGAGGAATTCCATAACCCCAATTGCCGCCCCAGTGGACTGAAACGATGACTATATCTCCCGGCCGCTTGAGTTCTTTGACTCTCGTTTCAACAGACTGAATCGTCTTCTCCGAAGGATCGTTCAAGAGGTTTACACCGGGCCTATTTGTCGAGGCTGCCCAAGAGAGCGGAATCCCACTTGTTGGTGACCCGAAGGAGAATACGATGATTCTCCCCTTTCCCTTGGCTTCCAATACGGCCGGGGAACCGGCCTCTTCCAGGTTCCGGCCTACTCCAGCGCTTTGTACTCCAGCCGTCTTTAGGGTTTCCAGCGTCTCGATAAGGCCAGCGTACCCCCAGTCCAGAACATGATTGTTGGCCAGAACGCAAAGGTCCGTCTTGGCCGCGGTTATGCAAGGCACATTCTTGGGATGCATTCTGTAGTTTATGCCTTTGTCTCTCCAGTAATCCTCACTGGTGGTTATGCTCGTTTCAAGATTAATGATCCTGAAGTCCGGCGCCATTCTTTCCAGTACCGCAAGCGCATCTCCCCAAATGTAAGAATAACCCACAGGCTTAGGAATGGGGCCGCTCACCCTCTCGGCCAGGTGCACGTAGTCTCTGGCATCTTTTACGTAAGATTCATACAAGACAGGGTTACTATGATGAGGCAAGACTTGATCAATGCCCCTGCCTGTCATGACATCACCGCAGAGGAAAAGTGTGATTAAACGGGCCGTCTCTGACGGTTGGACAAAGGTTTTTGATTCAGCATTGTTCATTTTTGAAATATATAGCAATTGTCATAAATTTTGTCCGATTTATCCCGCGGGACGCGGGACCGCGTGCGTGGGAATGACCACTTTCCGTAGATGCACGGCATGCCGTGCATCTACACATGAACAGAAGGACATCTTTTCGGATAACTGCTATAGGCACTCTCCTATGGCTCAGCCCGTGTCTTGTTTTTCTTGGGGCAGCAATTCCGAAAGTAATCCGCTCCAGGGAAAGATAACCTTTTCAACGATAATTGAGATCGACAGGCCGTTTCGTCCCTGGCGTTGAAGTTTCCCCTCCAGGGTCAGCAATTCGCTCGTATAAATTGCGCGTGCAGAATCTTTCTGGGCTTTGGGAAATACCGCGGCATCCCACAATCCTGTTTCATCCTCCAAAGTTAGGAATATCACTCGCTTACCGCTCTTGGTGGGCGGAGTGTGTGCGATTACGAGAAGACCGCTAACCCGCACTCTTCGCCCCGAAGGGATCTTACGTAGCTGACGAGCCGTAACAACCCCTTGCTCCCTTAACTTGCGCCTCAACACCGCAAGAGGATGCGTACGACAAAAGACGCTCATTGATCCGGCTTCCCTCAAAGCTGCGGCGGCATCCGACATTTTATCCGGCATCGCAGACCTCCCGAATCAGCGTCCATTCTTCATCCAACCTTTCCAATGCGCCCGCCGCGGAAAGAAGGCCGAGTATCCTTTTAGGAGGAGAGAAACGAACTAAAAAGTCTTGTAAGCTGCTGAACTGTCCCCTTCTTTCGCGCTCGGCTATTATTCTCCGAGCTGTTGCCTCACCCACTCCGTTTATTACTCGGAGGGGAACTCTGATGCCCCGACCTTCAGCCTCATACTGTAAGCCGCTGTAATTCACATGGGGAGGATACACAGGGATCCCTTTTCTTCTCGCTTCATTCAAAATCACATACGGTGGATACGATCCGACCTGACCCGCATTGAGCAAGCCTATGTAGAATGCCTGGGGATGGTGGGCCTTCAGGTATGCGCTCTGGTACGTGATGTGGGCAAAGCTGGCGGCATGAGCTTTACAGAAACCAAAACTGGCGAACGCAGCGATTCTGTTGAAGATCTGTTCGACAAGGCTTCGACTATACCCTCTCTTAGTAGCCCCCTCAATGAATTGGCGTTTTAGAGATTCCATCGTGCCCGACTTGCGATCCTTCGTCATGGCCCTACGGAACAAGTCTGCGTCACTATATGACAGACCGGCGAAGGTATGGACGATACGCAACACCTGCTCCTGGAAAAGAATCACTCCATACGTATCGAAAAGAATGGGAACGAGGTCGTTGTGAGGGATTTTGACAGGTTCCAGCCTGTTACTTCTTTTCACATACACCTGAACCATGTCCCCCTCAACAGGCCCCGGCCTGAAAAGGCTGATCTCATCTATCAGATCACCGAAGCGTCTCGGCTGGAGGTGACCGAGCAAGTTTCTCTGGCCCGGTGATTCGAGCTGGAAAACTCCGAGACTCTCAGTAGTGCGGAGAAGGGCATAGGTCTTTTTGTCATCCAGAGGCATTCGATCAAGGTCTAAGAATATCCCCTTATTCTTAAGCACTTCCAATGCCTTCCGAATGGCTGTGTGCATCCTTAGACCCAAAATGTCCAATTTCAACAACCCCAGAACATCGACATCGTCCTTATCCAATTGCCCTACCGGCAATCCGTGCGGTGATAGTCCCACCGGAGTCCAATCCTTCACATCCCTCGGAGCTATGACCACCCCGCCGAGATGTGTCGAGCACTGGAACGGAAGGCCGGTCAGTTTCGCGGCAATCTCAACGAGCCGGTCTTCCTTTTTGAGCGGTGAATCCTTTAATTCAGGCAGATTCTCAAGTGCTTCATTCAGATCGTGGCCTCGGAGCGACCAGGGAAGGCACGTGGCAAGGCGATCTATTTCAGTCAAGGAATAGCCGAGGGAACGAGCCGCCAGCCGCACGGCACTTCGAACCTTGAACGTATGAATGGTAGAAACCATTGCCGTTTGCCTTGGAAACAAACTCATGAGATGGCGGATAACCTCGTCCCGTCGATCGGAGTCAAAGTCCACGTCAATGTCCGGTAGATCACGCCGGCCTTCGTTGATAAAGCGTTCAAACAAAAGATTGTGGCGTATCGGGTCCACCCCGCCTAACAGGAGGTGGATCACCAGGCTACCGGCCGCCGATCCACGAACGCTATGGCGAATATCTTGTTTGCGAGCAAACTTAACCACCTTCCGAATCAAGAGGAAAAAGTCGGCCAAATTCAATTGGTTTATGACCGTTAATTCATGGTCTATCTGCTGTAGGTAATGAGTAGGGATGGGCCGGTAACGTTTGGCTGCCTCTTTATAAGCCAGAATTGAGAGATCCTTCGATGCTTCACCCGAGCGACGAAATGACGGCGGATGAAGCCGCCCTACGGGAAATGAAAAGCCGCGGCAGAGTTCTGCAATGAAGGATGTATTCTCAAGAGCCTCAGTATATTGAACACGCTGCTTCATCTCCGGACCTGAAGCTAAAAAGTGGCGATCGTTGGGAAGCGGTTCGATGAAACGGTGATGATGATGGTTTTGAATTCCCACAAGAGTTTGATGAATTATGTAATCTTCAGGCTTGAGAAAAGCCACGTCGTTAGTCGCGACAGCCGGGATACCCAGGCTCTCGGATATTTCCAGGGCCTGCTCCATGACCGGATATGCTTCCTTCTTCGATTCTTCAGATTGGAGGTTTTGGAGAATGAGAAACAGTGACTGCTTCTCATGCAGAACTTTCCATATTTCAATTAAGGACTGCCTTGCAGCCTCAATCCTACCTTTTCCCAACAAGTTTTTGATAATCGAGCCTCTGCCGCCGGCGAGGCAGATCAGTCCCTTACTCCAGTGAGACAAGTCCTGTTTGGTTATGAAGTTTGTCTGAGATGTTCCGCCTTCTAAGGCAAGAGAGAGAAGGCGGCAGAGATTTCCATACCCTTGAAAGTCTGATGCCAGAAGAATCACCGGGGAGCCGTCCCATATCGAAATCCTGGCTCCAACGATAGGTTGTATTCCAGCAGCGATAGCTGCCTTATAAAACCTGATTGCTCCGTGAACGCCGTCATCCGTGAGGGCCACTGCCTTTTGACCGAGGGCAATCGTCTCTTCAACCAGTGCTTCCGGTGTAAAAGTTCCCCAGAGGAAAGAGAAGGCGCTTTGAACTTCAAGATGTACGAAATTATCCATCTAAGAGTCTCCCGATCACGGTTTAAGACGTACTACACCGACCAGTTTTCCAAGGATTCTGATCTTGGTTCGGTCTCTGCCTTTGAAAACCAAGGGCTCGTAAATCGGGTTGGCGGCATGGAGCTCTATATCGTCATTCCTCCGGCAAAAAACCTTGAGCGTGGCCTCGGTTTCTACGCCTTCCACAATCACTGCCGTTATTTCTCCGCTTTCCACTTCCTTTTGGGGGCGTATTATTGCAATGTCGCCATCTCGTATCTGAAGGCCGATCATAGAATCTCCTTTGACAGTGAGGGCAAATGCATCTGAGGAACCGAAGAGATTAGGGTCAAAAGGAAGATTGTCCTCCACGTGCTGTTCAGCCAGGATGGGCTGGCCGGCTGCAATCCGGCCCAGCAGGGGAATGGAATTAACGGGCTTTTGATTGGTCGACTTCCAGGTTCGTTTTTTACCGGGTATTCGAGTAAGGTATCCCTGAGATTCCAGAATTTGTAAGTGCCGAAGCAGGCTCCCCGGTGACACGAGACCCAGAGCGCGACACATATCCCGCAGCGAGGGAGGGAGCCCCTCCTGCCTTCGGAATTGTTCAATGAAGTCCAGTAATTGTTTCTGCCGAGTTGTGATACTCATGAGCCACCATAAGAACAAATGTTTTTATAGAGACAATAAGAACATTTGTTCTTATTGTCAAGAAAAATGCTGGCCTCAAAGCCGAACCTTGCCGACATAACAGCAGCTCATCCTTGGCGCGAAGCCCGCATAGAGTTATATTGACACCGGACAGCAGGCCAAACTGTCGCGGAAATCTTTGGACCCGCCGGATAGAAGGAAATCGTCATGGGCACTTGTCTGCAACGATCCCTGTTGATATTGCCGGTCAATGTCCCTCGTTTCGTTGAAAAGGCATATTTGCGCGGAGCGGACGCGATCGTGCTCGACCTGGAAGACTCAATCCCCCCACGAGAAAAAGCAGAATCCCGTAACCTGGTAAAGCAATCAATCGAGCTCGCTGGTCGCGGCGGGGCTGACGTCTTTGTCCGGGTAAATAATGAACCGTCGCTCCTCGACGACGATGTGGAAGCATCAGTTCACCCTGGTCTGCACGGGATTTTCATGCCTAAGGTGGAATCACAAAGTGATGTGAGTAGTCTTGAGGCTCACGTACTTAAGCTGGAAACCGCTCGAGGAATCGAACCGGGCCGAATAAAGTTATCTTTGCATATCGAGAGTCCGATCGGTCTTCTGAGACTGGAGGAAATCGCCGCAGCGAGTCCCCGCATCGAATCCATAAGCCTAGGCATGGATGACTACTGTTTGAGTCTCGGCGTTGAACCATCACTCGGAGGAAGCGAACTGTTCTTTCCGCTCTGCATGATTGCCACGGTTTGCAAGGCAGCCGGCAAAAGCGCGATCGGGATTCTCGGAAGCGTAGCGGAATTTCGCGATCTGGGAGTTTTTGAGAAAGCCGCGGAGGCAGGGCGACAACTTGGCTGTTCCGGAGCCTATTGCATTCATCCGGATCAGGTGCAAATACTGAACCGTGTGTTCTCTCCTTCTGCTGAGAAGATCGAACATTCCCGCAGGGTGGTTGAAGTATTCGAAGAAGGGCTGAGAAGGGGGAGGGCTTCGATGACCCTGGACGACCGGATGGTGGACACTCCCATCTACAAACAGGCGAAAGTTGTGCTTGAACGCGCTGAAGCAGTGGCCGCTGTTGAGCGCAGAAAAGCGGACGCACTGAAGCTTCTTCAGAATCGCTAAGTGGAGTAAAATACGAGGAGGCCATTGCACCGACCGGTGAACGCTTTCCATCAACCTTGATATTGGACCGATATCGTTGGCCGTAAGCGCGTTGGAATATGGAGATAGTATCAAAGTCCCCCTTTTCTAAAGAGGGATTTAGGAGGCTTTTCAATATGTTAAACCAAAATCCCCCCGGCCCCCCTTTACAAAAGGGGGGAACCTCGCATTGAACGCGGCTAGGTCTGCGCTTGTGGAACATCCCCATGCAAAAGCGCATTCCAAAACGTCATCAGCAGCTAAAAAAAGAACCTATTTAACGGCAGTTTCAAAAGGAACCAATGGTCAAATCAGTCAATGCTTCGTGGTGGGTGCAGCGCTGGAGCGAACTTCACCCGGAAAAGACAGCAATCCTTTTCGAAGGCCGGCGGATATCTTATCGGGAGCTGAATGCTCGAGCTAACCGAACGGCCTGCTGGTTGCAATCCTTAGGCATCGAAAAGGGAGACCGGACGGCAGTATTCCTTCAAAACTGCCCTGAATTTATAGAGCTGTATTTAGCATGCGCTCGGCTTGGGGCCATCTTCGTCCCTTTGAACTTCAGGCTTGCCCCGCCCGAGGTAGATTACCTGATCAAACACTGCCGTCCCAGATTACTTGTTTTTAGCCGACACTTTGAAAAGACAGTCGGCTCTCTTAATCTCGGCCAGTACAGACCGCCGCTCCTTGTCGCGGTTGTCGGAAATAACGGGACAACCGAGGGTATTCTGGACTATCGGACAGAGACAGAGTTATTCAACGGCCAAACGCCGTTCGTGACCCCTTCGCTCGGCCCAGCGGATCCGGAGGAACCTCATGTGATTATGTACACTTCCGGGACTACAGGCCGCCCAAAGGGAGCGGTTTTGAGTCATCGCAAAACCTTCTTCAACTGTCTCAATGCCGAAGTCTTCTTTCAACTGTCCTTTGATGATCGGATGCTTATCCTGCTACCGCTTTTTCATTCCGGCGGGCTTTTTATTCAGGCTTCGCCATGTCTTTACAAAGGAGCCACGCTAATCATTCATCGGCGCTTCGATGCAATAAAAGCGTATCAGGATATCGAACGATTCATGGTCACCAAATTATTGGGAGTTCCGACGGTTTTTCGCTCGTTGCTCCAGTTGGAACCCGGACGACGCGGGGATCTTTCTTCTCTTGCGGTCTGTGCCATCGGTGGGGAAAAGGTGACTCCCGAGCTTCTGTCCGAGTGCAGACAAAACGGCTTTCCGTTGCGGCAGATTATGGGCCAGACCGAGACCTCGATTCTGCTGTGGGCTTCAGAAGAAGAGTCTCTCCAGAGGCCCGGTACAGTGGGGCGGCCTGTATTCCATGCGGAAGTAAAGCTTGTCGACCGGCAGGGACGTCCGGTGGGACCCGGGCAGATAGGTGAAATAGTGGTCCGGGGGTCAATTATGATGAAGGAATACTGGCAAGATCCGGTACAAACCGAACAGGTTCTCGAAGGGGGATGGCTGCGCACGGGCGACCTCGCTCGAATGGATGAGGATGGCTATTTCTATCTGGTCGATAGAGCAAAGGACATGTATATATCGGGAGGAGAGAATGTCTACCCGGCAGAAATCGAACGAGTTTTAAGCGAGCATCCCGGTATCGCGGGCGTGGCAGTGATCGGAATACCTGACGAGACCTACGGCGAAGTGGGGCATGCATTCATAATTGCCGAGGATGCGGCCGTTTTGTGTGAGGACGATGTGATTCTGTTCTGTAAGGAAAGATTGGCAGGTTACAAGCTCCCCCGAAAGGTGACTTTTTGCCAAGACTTCCCGCGGACTCCACTTGGTAAGGTGCGCAAGTTTTTGTTGGACGGAAATGTCAAAGAAGGCTAGGGCATAAGATTGGTAAAGAGGGGGGTCAATGCCAACCCTTGGGGGGCTTTTTCATCTCGACGAAGGCTTCGGACACTTGGCTCTTGGTCACGCATAGCCTCTCGGCTAGTTCCATGGGGCCTATGAAGCCACCGACTATGATTTTTCTGAAGACCCGTTGTAATTGCCTGAATGACAGCCTGTACTTGGTCATTAAGGCTTCGTCATCCATGCCTGATCTTATGTCCTGAACGACATCATGCGCGCTGACAACTATGCGTCGTCTGGTCATGCCAAATACTCCAGCCCCTACGTGGTTCTTAGCATACTTCTTTTCTCAGCCGGAAGGAAGACAAATGGAGAGAAACTCTTTGCCGGCGTGACCAAGAAAAATCTGGAAAACCCGGGACACTTTGCTTAATTCTCGAATCAGTTCCTATCCGCCGGCGGCTCTTTCCGGTCCCGCATGGTTCGCGAGTGTTGCAGAAAATTTCGTGATGACGATAATGGTATCATAATTTGTTGCGGCCTGGGGGGTGCCAAAAGTTGAAGGAGAATATGATGGAAGTTTGCAAACTCTATACGCTTAGCACTTGCAGTCACTGCAAATCGTGCAAAAGATTTCTCGGCGAGTGCGGAATTGAATATGAATTTACAGATGTCGATCTCCTGCCGGAAGCCGATAAAGCCGAAGTCTTGGATGAGATCAAACGGCTTACCTCTCGGTGTGCATTCCCAACAATCATCATCGGGGACAAAGTCATCGTAGGATTTCGGGAGCCGGAACTAAGGCAGGCCCTGGGCCTATAATGAGCTATAAGAGCTGCCAAGATGTCCAGCCCAATTTGGAATACACACGGGGTCACTCCAAACTTGATCCGGGATGGTAGGGGCGACCGGTGGTCGCCCTGGGCAAATGCCATTCGCCCTTACAAATTCCTACCTTCGCAGGAATAACTGTGAAACGCCTATGACGATTACCTTGAGGATTCTGTAATTAGACCACCAACATGCCACTATCCGCGCCACCGTTCCACAGCCCTAGATTTATTGGCTATCAATCTCGGAAGCTACAATCTTTTGCCCAATAGTCCCAATATTCCTACTACGATCAGGTACACAGCCACAATTGTTGCTAATAGGCCGGGATAGATCAGGATCAATATCCCGGCAATCAACGCTACCACGGCCTGAAATCTCGAGTGTGAGAACATAGCCGACTCCCTTCACGGTTGACCTTCCATCAACAGGTTACTGTTATTCGCAAAGTACTTACCGCTGCCTAGGTTGTCAAATTCTGTCGCGATGCTCCGACACCAAAGTTGTCACAGTACGGCAAACGGCCGTGTTCAAGAAGTTACGGGTTCATTTCGTGGGCCTCCATCAGGAGGTACTCCTGAATCAGCCTGTTCAAATCACCGTCAAGGACAGCACTCACGTTGCCAATTTCAATGTTGGTGCGGTGGTCTTTAACCATCTGATAAGGTTGTAGGACGTACGAGCGGATCTGTGAGCCCCATGCAATATCCTTCTTTGTTTTATGCAGGGTGTCCTTCTCTTCCTGTTTTTTCTGGAGCTCAAGATCGTACAGCCTCGACTTGAGGATCTTCATGGCCATAGCCTTATTCTTGTGCTGAGATCTCTCATTTTGGCACTGCGCGACTATGCCGGTGGGCAGATGTGTGATCCTGACGGCTGAATCGGTTTTGTTCACATGTTGGCCGCCCGCGCCCGAAGACCGATAGGTGTCTATTTTCAGGTCAACGTCATTGACTTGAATATCTACCGTGTCGTCCGCGCTCGGGTAGACAAATAGGGCCGCAAAAGAGGTATGTCTGCGCGCGTTGGCGTCAAACGGTGAAATTCGCACCAACCTGTGTATGCCGACTTCGGCTTTAAGTCTTCCGAACGCGTATTCACCTTCTACGGAGAATGTGGCGCTCTTTACGCCTGCTTCTTCACCGGGCAAGGTGTCCAGAATCTCGGATTTGTAGGCTTCGCGCTCTGCCCAGCGGAGATACATCCTTAGGAGCATCTCAGCCCAATCTTGAGCTTCTGTGCCTCCAGCGCCTGCGTGGATCTCCACAATCGCGTCGCCGATGTCTTCCGGTCTCGAGAAAAGCCTCTGGATCTGCAAGCCGCGAATATGCTCCTCAAGGGAGTCCAGTTTCTCTTCCACTTCCTTGATAACGGAATGGTCCTCTTCCTCCAACGCAAGTTCCAGGAGAATGGCGGTCTCGTCTAGTTCCTTGTCAAGACCCAAGAAGTTCTCAACCAAAACCGAAATCTGCTTCTGTTCCTTGAGAAGTGTCTTAGCGGCGGCGGGATCGTTCCAGAATTCTGAGTTTTCCTGAGTCTTTTCCAGTTCGGTCAGGCGGGATATCTTAGCATCGAGGTCAAAGATAACCTCGAAGTTCACTGGATTTCTGCCGAATTTCGGCCAGTCTTTCTTCAATCTCCAACATAATCGTCCTCCTCGGTAATGGACTGGCTTCCGGCGAAAGCCCGTCCTTCCAACCATCTATTGTAAGCCGTGAAGCCGTTGAGTTCCACCGATTCTAGGGCTTCGTTGATTATTTTGAGTTTGGCATCCAAGTCATCGATGTAATGCACTAAGATTGCTTCTCTCGTCAAGGGCTTTACCGGCGAACCGAATTGAGTCTCTCCGTGATGAGACAGCAGAATGTGTTCCACTTCACGCAGCCAGGGCCGATCGACAATGCCTTTTTCCGATGCCACGTCTCGAACCAGGTTCACGCCGAGAATCAGATGTCCTATCAGCCTGCCTTCCATAGTTCGGCCTCCTCCGGAAGGGCTGAGCTCGATTACCTTTCCTATATCATGGAGTATCGCGCCTGCCAGGGCAATACCCCTGTTTATGTTTTTCTCCAGCTTGAGAATCGCGTCCATCTTCCGAGTGATTGTGGCAATGTGTTCGATCAGCCCACCTCGGTAAGCGTGATGCACCATTCTAGCCGCAGGAAATGTCTTGACGGCTTCTGCGTGACGATCAAGAATCTCGGTTACGAGCTCTGCTAATTCAGGCGGATCCAGACTGCTAGCCGTTCCCTTCAATTCTTCGAACAGAGATTCGGAGTCGTAAGGACTCACTCGTATCAAGGCGGAAAGATCCGGTACTTCCGAGGGGTCTGAGCGTCGAATCTTGCCGACCACAAGCTGAAGATGGTCCCGGTAGGTCTCAATGCTCCCCTCAATTTTCACTACGTCGCCGGGGCCGAAATCCTGCCCCCACTTGCGGATGGACTCCGGCCACATTTTCGCTGAAATAGCGCCTGTGGCATCTCCCAGCACAAGGTCGAGGTAATCCTGGCCGGAGCGTGTTTTGCGGGGCTCTTTCGACCTCAACTCGAAAAACTGCAGAACCATGTCGCCGACCTTGAGGTCCTTGACGCAAATTGCGGCGCTATTTGTGTCGTCACCATTCATCTGTGAACTTCTTTCGCAGCGAGCGGTCGTCGCTCCGGACTTGAGATGCAAGCGAAACCGAGTCAGGTCTGTCAAAACAGATGGGGTCTCGATCTAACAGTGGAAGGTAAAGGATGGTTGATCTTCTGGGTCAGAGCGTCCAGGCATTTTTCGATGAATCCGTCCACGTCCACCCTTTTGCCGCCATGCAGGATGGCATAGATCTCCCCGAGAATCGGGGGATAGAAACCTCGCTGCGAGGCTATTCGCTGAGCGAAGCGCGACGCCTCGAAACCTTCAATGGCTATCATTTTCTTGCGATATTGTTCGAGGAGAACGCGCGCCGGCATGGATTTAAGGTTCTTTTCGTCCATCTGAGCAAGGTCCCGGCCAAAGCTGGCGGATCGCCCTCCTCGGCACGTGGCTAGCAGGTCGGCCATCCACACCTGACTTTCTCCGTCAAAGGTCTCGGGGGATGCTCCCAAGAGAATTCCGAATTGGCGTATCTCCGCCGTAGCCAGTGTGGCATAAGTGGCCAAGAAATTTTCAGGGGCGCGCTTTGAGCCTTCCAGTATCCCGAACCCGATCGCGTACACATTCTTCAAGGCCGCTGATATTGTTGTGCCTATTACGTCGCTGGAATAGACGACGCGAAACCGAGAAGTCTCTATGAGAGGCCTTATGCGCTCGAAGCTCTCATAGTGCTCGCAAGCGATCTGCGTAACCCCAGCCCCCCCATACACGATCTCGTGAGCCAGATTAGCCCCGGACAGGACAGAGATTCTCATCCTTTTTCCCAGGCGTTCCATCTCCTGGCGAGTGGTTTGGCACGGGAGCAATCCAGTTTCAGGGATAAAACCTTTAGTGGCGATTACAAAATCGCTTCCATCCGGAGCTAGTTCCAAAACCTTTACCAGCGTCGAATAGAAGTATTTGCTCGGCGTCACGATCAGAACGAGCGATGTGTCACCCACCGCTGCGATAAGGTCCGCTTCGGGTCTGACCGATCGCGGGAGAGAAATGTCCCTGTAGTGCCACGGGTGCTTGCCTTCCACCGTGAGCTTTTCGATAAGGTCTTCTCGAGAATCATACAGGATCAGCGAATGTTCTGAGAGATCCTCTTTTTTCAATAAATTCATGCCGATATGTAGCGCAAGAGTATATCCCCAAGCGCCAGCATTCACCACGGTCATGGTGTTGCGTCCACTCAGAGGATAGATCCTCCTATCTGCATGATAGGCGTAGAATCTCAATAGAGGAACATTGCGAGGAGTGTATGCGCGCCTGAGCAGCGGCTTGGAGACGGCCCTACGGCTTGTTAACAGCTTCAGGCCGATCTTTATCGCTTCAGGCAAGTCGGAGGTAATCAAAGGGTGAAAGGGTGGCTCTCTCCGATATCTCATTCGGAAAAAGGAAGTGGTATTCGAAACCTCCTGTTCGACGTTTTCACGAAGCGCCTTCATGTTGAGCCGCTCCATACCCTGCATGGCTTTAGCCACCAACTGAGTTGGGTGAATGGTCTTGTTACGAGCGATCTCCTCGATGGCCCGATGGGAAATTCTCTGAAGAGTAAGAGAATCATCGTTGGTTAGTTCGAACGGCTCGCCCACGTTAGTACTTACATCACCGAATACCCGATCCAGCCCCTTGAAGGTTTTGTCAGGATTGCCCAGGCCCAACAGCATCGAAAGCAATACAGTCCAACCTTTGGGAAACATTGACATAATCGGGAAGAAGCCGGAAGCAGTCAGATAAGTGTCTTCGGGAATAACCGAATAAGAAATGGCTACCGGAACCACCAGCGCTCTGCCCGTAGCCTTTACTGACGGCCACAACTCCATGTGGAACGTAGGGCTCGCGAAGGATGCCGTCTCGCGAGCGCACGGTATACCTGCTGGTTCTGGCAAATAGCGCCTGAACCTCACCTGCTTCCGCCAAGGCCGCACAATACCAAGAATAGCTGCGATGCTGAACTCCCGCGAAGCTCTTCGGCACGATGACTCTGCGAAAACCCTTGAGCCAATGAGACATCCAGCCCTTGGTAAGGCTCCCGGTGACGTGAACAATCGGAGTGCGCAGGAAGAGATGATGGATCAATTGCGCAGTCAAGGGATAATCAAAGTACGAAGTGTGGCCCGCAAAGAAGAAGACCGGGCCCTCAAACTCCGCTATTCTGCGCCTGATCTCTAAGGGGATCGGGCTGGATACGTCCTTAAAGAGGGTCTTACCCAGAAATGCGAGCATAGCCCAGGTCTTTTGGAACTCATTCAAATCGAATGAAACTTCGAGTTCCGACAATGCTCGCTGCAGCTCACTGTGATCGCCTTTCGGCTCGTAAGTTTCCGCCAGCTTCAGGGCCCTCTCGCGCACAAATCTCTGATCCAGAGCCACAGGAGGGATAACTGACACAGACTTCTTGAATTGTCTGAATCCCTCGTGGGACTCGAAGAGCTCAAGTGTGCGGCGGAGATACATCTTTTCCTGACCCTATCAAGGCGGTTCTCACACTGGAAGAACCGATTCCATTAGTTCACTATACCGGTCGCGGGCTTCTCGGGTTCCCTCACAGGTGCCCTAGGACCGTGGCGAGGGGATGGCGGCGGCTGTAATTGCCGCGTGGGCTGCTCTTGCTGAACTGTGGGCCCTGATTGTGGGGCCTCGGAAGGAGGAGTCGGAGGGCTTTGCGGGTGCGGTATCACGCCCGGCGAAGGAGCAGTCTGCGGTTGTGGCGACACGGCCGAAGGCGGAGCTGGCTGAACCTGAGGCCGGACCGGTCCGGTAGTTGGCGGGGTCGGCTGAACCTCTGTGGGCGGAGCCCCCGGCGCGGGTGCTGGAACGGCTTGAGGCGCTGACGGCATGACCCCCGCCTTAGCTCCCGTGAACTTGACCGATACGAGGACAGTGTTAAATATATCGTGAAATTTTTCCATGTCCTTGGAAGGTGCCAGACAGGAGATCCTGAGAAGCGTCTGGTCGCTCTTATAAAACACTATGACGATGTCCATCCAGATTTTGAGCTTGTTCTCAAGAGCCTGGATATAGAAATAGTACGCGCCCGGCACATCGCACTTGAACTCTCCTTCGTCAACTATCCGGACTTCCTGCTTCGCCTTTGGCCCGCTTCTCTTTTGTAAGTCCTTGATGCCGTTCCGTAGTTCCTTCAAGAAAACATTCAGCGGGTCCTTGACAGGTCTGTGCGCGGCGACATGAATACGATTTCTAAAGCCTTCAGTCAGATCAGGAGCTTGAAAGACCACATAATAATTGCCTTTGGGCCTATCTATCTTAACCCATGAGGCAGGATATTTCATGGTGAATCCATATTCTTCACTCGTAAAAACTTTGTATTCTTCGGCTGAAGTGATCGCCGGAATTACAAGGATTGCCACGGCAAGAAATAAGGGGATTCTCCAAGAGAACCCTATCCTCGGGCAGTGCATCTAACCATCTCCTTTCGAACGGGGCCTCGCGTAAACAAGATCGCATAATATCAGGAAAACCTCAACAGGGTCAACGCTTTTCTCCCCCCATGTCTAGGCATCTAATGTGTATTCCAATAGAAAGGTTATTCGGGTCATGAGCACCGCCACACGGTTGAGCAATGTCACCGATAGCGTGATCCTCGCCACAGAATCTGTTTGTCCGTCAGCACGGTCAGAAGCGTGCTCGCCGCTACCCAGGCCCCTACAAGTATGCCTGCCGGGGCCAGGAGGCCATACACCCAGTTCCCGTGTTCCAGCTTTAAAAACAAACTGTATGGAATGATTACCGCGGCCATGGCAACGGCTGACATAATGAAAAGCTCCGGAATGGGGGTGGCGGTACTTCCCCCGAGCAATAGAGACCCGGAGAACACGAAAAACACGGTCAGGAGAACTAGCGACACATAGTTAATAATCAATCTCACCATCTTAGGTATGCTGCGCTCCAGCGCCCCGTAAAAGGTTCGTCTCCAAAAGCTGCACACTTCAGAGAGGCTCTCAAACGGTCTGGTTCGAATCAGATCGCCGCCGCGCAACAAGCCCATCTTCAACCCCTTTGCCTTGACGGCCTTGGCCAAAGCCACGTCCTCAGTCAGTTGATTCTTGAATGCCTCCCATGTGCCGACTTTTTGGTAGGCCCATCGACTGATCATGATAAAACAACCCGAAGCCACGGCTGCAGGTTTAGTCGAGTCGTTCACCTGCGTCAATGGATAAAAATAGGATAGCCCAAGAGCCAAATGAGGATATATCGCATCTTCGAGAAGCCCTCTGTTAGTGAAGCCCGGCAAAAGACTTATCATGTCAAAATTATTGGCTAAGAAGAACTTCAGAGCTTTGGATATGGTATCCGGCCTAAAGATTGCGTCCGCATCGCTGAAAAGCAACACGCTTCCTGTGGCATGCCCCGCAGCCTGGAAAATAGCATGCGTTTTCCCAGTCCAGCCCGGGGGGAGTTCTTGGACAGAAAGAACAATTATTCTAAGATCTTCCTTCGCCAGCCCCTTCATGATTTCAAAGGTCCGGTCTGTGCTGCGGTCGTTAACAAGTATCAACTGGATGGCAGGATGGCTGGATGCGAGTATAGACCGAACAGATTCCTCGAGGTGACGCTCCTCATCCTTGGCAGCAACGATCACTGTCACTAAGGGAAGGGGATTTGGCGCATTCCCGGTCTTCCCATCCGCCAGGCTAGGCTCTTTCTTCAGGACCCATACCAACAGAAGATTCATGTAAAGCAACTTAAGTAAGACCAGGAGGACTAAAACGACCCCCGCCCACGCAACCCATATTGTCAATATTCAAATCCTTTTCTTCGGCCCGGTGAGCCGACGGTGGTGTCACGCAAGGCCCAGCAGTGAGGGAAGCGAGCGCCGCGATGCGATGCCAAAACAGATCCAAACCAGAAAATCGTAGCACGATGCTTGCTTTCACGGCAACAATTTCTCCGGATGGGGTCGAGCGTTTTTTCGGGACTCCTGCTATCTGAGGCCCATCGGGACAATTGGAAGCCGGCAGGAACGACAGCCGTCGGCGCGATGCGATTGCGGCCCCCAAAATTGTATTTACACGGATTCCGCAGGCAAGGCAGCGCCGAACCAAACATTGGTTGGGACAAAACGACGCCTATGAAGATGCTGAGCTAAATATCATGGGCTGTATCCAATTTCACGGTTTTCCATGTCTTCTCGGTCCGACACAGCATACAAGCTGTCTCAAAATCCAAAATCGGCCCAAGAACGTGCCGCTGAACTCAGGATTTCTCGTTCCCTGGCTCTGCCTCGGAGTGCCTGTGGACGACAACCAGCTTTGACAATGATAATGGGATAAAGCCAGTTTGCGGGCAGACCCAGCGAGATATGGGTACCCGGGCGGAGCATGGGAACCAGAACTCTAGCGACTTTCGTGTCACGATCTCGGCCTCGTCCGCAGTTTTGAGCCAGTTTCCATGCTGCGCTCCGGCGCCTCGATACCAGGCTTGCTGCGTGCATCGTTGGGGCAACGGCATTTCGTACCTGGATGCCGAGCAGTATCCAAAGCAGCTTTCTATAAGTGGATTGACTTTTTTCGCTTCGCTACGTTTGTCTAGAGGACTGTCTGCTGCGGGCGCCCGTTTTCGGCTGCGGAGGAGCCTGAAAATGATATATTTTCTCGAGCCTAGTCTCGTATCAGGACAGAGCGCCGTCTAGACGCGGCTCAAACTCACGGGGCTCTCGGTGCACCACCGCCATGATTCTCTATGGCCCCAGAACGAAGTGGCACAACGGCGTAACAGCCAAGGTTCGGTCCTACCCTCTGACCTGGCGAAGTGTGATGCGATGCTCCTTGAAGAGCTTCTGAGCCTTAGCGCGATCTTGTCGGGCTAGGTCAGGCCTGTTTATCTTCTCATGGAGCAGAGCCCGACTTTGATATGCACGAAGATTTCGGGGATCCAGCCTGATCGCTGCGGAGAAATAAGCGCTAGAGGCAACATAGTGCCCCTTGTTCATCAAATCCTTACCCTTAGTTAAATAGATTTCGGGACGTCCCGACCCATCGTCATAGACCAATGGTTGTTCCCCTGAAAAGTCGCTTTCTCCCCTCTGGTTCCAGGCAGTCACGGCAAAGAAATACAGTCCCTCATTCTTCAAACCGCGCAGCACCAACGCGGGTCTGTCGCAGTTGACCAGACCCCTGTAATCTTCTCGATCCGAACCCCAGAAGACCGTATAGTGGGTAGCGCCCGAGACCGGTTGCCAGGTAATTTCAAGTCCTTGAGGCACTATAGCCAGTTCCAACCGCGTAGGAGCAGCCGGCGCGCTCTGCGCCGTTCCGGAAGTGACCGACGACGAACACGACAGAAGCAAAAGAGGCGACAACACTAACGCAGCGACTGCCAACTTACCAATTCTCTCCACCACTACAGCAACCCCTTCAATTAGTAACCAACTTTTTTATTATAGATGCTTTTGTCCTGCGAGGCAACAGGAGAATGCGGTAGGAGGTTCTGCGCTAAGATGGCTCAGCGATTTGACTTGCTTGAAACCTTGTGATATAACGCCTCACGCACTTAGGATAATCCCTTGTGATATTTAAGAATTAACCCCAAGAGACGACAAAAGGAGAACCCCCGTGTCAGCAACCACATTCGTTTCCAAGTCTTTCTGGGGCGCTGCTGCCCTGCTGATTCTTCTGATTGCAGGCATCGCCCCTTCTTTCGCCGGCGATGAAAATCAAGTCCTGGCGAAAATCGGCAACCAGACCATAACTGGAGCGGACCTGCAGGAATGGGTCAATGCCGTTCCGGACAAATTTCGGCAGCAGGTCCTGACCCCTGAAGGGAAAAAGAGGGCTCTCGACTATATTATCAACATACAGCTCATGGCCTCAGAAGCCGAAAAACAAGGTATGGACAAGGCGCCGGACACCCAAAAGCTGCTGCAGCTCACCAGAAATGACCTGTTGGCACGAATTTATCTCGACAAGATTACCAAAAATCTCCCCAATCCTACCGAACAAGAGGCAAAAGCTTATTACGAAAAGAACCGGAGCCAGTACGCCGTGCCGGAAAGCGTACACCTCCGCCACATACTTCTCAAAACCGAAAAGGAGGCGAAAGTGGCTCTTGCGAGGCTTAAGAAAGGGGAAAAGTTCGCGGACCTAGCAAGCCAGATCTCAATATGCCCGAGCAGAGCTAAAGGCGGAAACCTTGACTGGCTCCCCAAAGGTAGCCTGGTGAAGGAAATTGAAGACGTTGCCTTTTCGATGAAGACCGGTGAAATCAAAGGTCCTGTCCAGTCGAAGTTTGGATGGCATATTTTGCTTCTGGAGGACAAAAAGCCGGCCCAGGAGAGTTCTTTCGATCAGGTAAAGGATTACATTATTGAGCAGCTCAAGTTTCAGAAGCAACAGGAACAATATGAAAAGCTGGCCGAATCATTGCGGAAAAAGGCGGACGTGCAGGTGATGTTCAACCCTGCGGCCTCGGCGGGGCCAGGCGCAGCCAAACAGCCAGCCGCCAACGCTCCCGCTGCGCCGGCTCGGGGGCCCAAATAGAGCTGGTCCGGCTGCACGTGGAGGCTCCGTCGCCTGAAGGTGTTGGCTTAGGCGGCATGTTCCACTCGATGAATCGGGCGGCCGTCACTGCCCCAAAAGGCGGCGTCGGTACCAGCGTAGGATGCTGGTGTGCCCCCTGCCTGTGAGGGTGAACCGCATCGACGGAGAAAAGACGGCGAATGGTGCGGTTCGCTGCGCTCACCCGCATTCTACCGCTTGGAAATGTAATCCCCTCAGTCATGGGTGACAATCTTTTCCCGCGCGCAAAAGAATCGCTAATCTCCCGACTTGAATTTCTGTTGACCTTCATGGTCGAAGCGCTTATGCTTCACACCATGTAACCTCCTTTGATTAGGTGATTTGTTCCACCTCGGGCTGAGAGGTGGGCAGGCACATGCCCGGCCCTCTAACACAAATCAAGACTTGTAATTAATTTCCGCAAAGGACAGCGCATGGGAGGGCCGACACTTTCGGAAGCTGCGCTACAAGCGTCATGGGAGACGGTTCACCGGACCGAGGCCGGACATTGAGCTTTCAACGGGGTGTCTGAATATAGCGCTCATGTCTTTTGCAGGGAATGCCTATGAAATGTCCTGAATGTGGTTTTAGAACTGCTAAAGGAATGAAATTCTGCGGGAACTGCAGCGCCAGGCTGGACCTGTTCTGCCCCCAGTGCAACTCCCCCAATCCTCCGAACTTCAAATTCTGCGGTCAGTGCGGCCATTCTCTGAACGTAATCCAACATCCCGGCGGGCAGCGAATTCTCTCTTTCGACGAAAAGCTAGCGAGAGATCCAGCGCTGCCTGCCCAACGGCCTGACGGAAAAAATCCTTTCCCAGAGGGAGAGAATAGAGGGTGAGCGGACACAAGCCACAATCATGTCCGTTGATACGAAAGGCTTCGCATCGCTTGCGGAAAGCCTGGGGCCGGAGAAGACCTTCGCCCTGATGGATCAGGTTTTCGAAATTCTCATAAACTGCATCCATGATTATGAGGGAACGGTCAATGAACTAAAGAGAGACGGCATCTCGGCCCTGTTTGGGTGCCCCATAGCTTTGGAAGATGCTCCTCAGCGGGCCATACAGTCATCCTTGGCGATCCACCGCGAGATGACCAGGCTAGGTGAAAAGTCAAGAGCAGGGAAAGGGATTTCACCTCTCTCGGTCCGGATAGGCATAAACACTGGACGGGTGGTGGTAGGCACTCTTGACAACGATCTTCGAGTCCAGTTCACGGCAGTGGGCGACACCATCAATATGGCGGCGAAGATGGAGCAGTTGGCGGAGCCGGGAACAACTTACGTAACCGAAGAGACTTTCAGGCGCACCGAAGGGCTCTTCCGGTTCGAGTCCTCGGGCCACCAACGAGTGAAAGGAAAGAAGAGGCCGATCAAGGTCCACCGCGTAATCTCTCCGAGCACGAGACGGACCAAAGTTGATGTGAGCGCGGAGCGCGGATTGACGCATTTGGTCGGGAGGGAACTAGAGTTGGAATCGCTTCTCGACAGTCTAGCGCAGGCTAAGGCAGGCCGAGGTCAAGCAGTTTCCATCGTGGGCGAAGCCGGAGTCGGCAAGTCCAGGCTCTTGTACGAATTCAGAAAGTCAGTGGCTAACGAAGACATTCTGTTTTTGGAGGGGAGGGGCCTCTCTTACGGTCGCGGAGAGCCCCATCACCTAATCGAATCTACCTCATATTGGGATTTCACCAATCTGCCGTCGAAGGAGGACCTCGACTCCGGGGCATGAACTCTTGCAGAAGGCCACACAAAACGCGGACGAGGCAAATGATCTGATTTCAGCCATGCTTGCCCATTTCTTCTACGGAATGTCTCTGTGCTGGGATTGTCAATTCGAAGCTGGAGCCGAAAGCATGCGAAAAGCCCTTTCGATCGACCAAGCCGATCAAAATCTATGGCATGTTCTCGTCAAAATCAGCAGTCGTAGTTATTACGCCTACAGCTATCAGGGCAAGGTACGGGAGGGGTTTGCCTCCAGTCTCGAGGCATTGGAGAGCGCCGAAATCAGTGGAGATATTCACTCTCGGGCCATGGGGCACGTCTTCCATGGGATCTCCTGCTTTTACAAAGGATGTTTTGCAGCAGCAGAAGACCATGGACTCAAAGGAGTGGACCTATGTGAAAGGATGCAATCGCATTCGTATACGGCCATCTGCCATCAGAGTTTAGGGTACACGTATTTTGAAAAAGGAGATTATGACAAAACCCGGATCCACTACCAGAAAGCCATTCGGTTCCGCCAGAAGAGCGGAATTTATCCCTCGTGTATCGATCTGAATAAGATGGCTCTAGCCAGGGCTGCCATAGCCGCGGGGCAAACAGATTTGGATATCCCATCGTTGGTTCAACTTCTGAAATCCAACAGAGCAAAGTTGTATCACGGGAGAATGGCGTGCCATCTGGCCGACATTCTCTTGCGTCTGGGCGAAACCCACTCTGCAGAGGCTGAATCCTGGCTCGAGGCAGCGATTTCCAGCCACGAGCAACTCGGGATGAAGTGGGATTTGGCCTGTGATTATGTGATCTTTGCTCAATTGATGAAATTGCGGGATCGGGCACCTGAAGAGAAGAATTGTCTGGACAAGTCATTGCTGCTTTTTCACGAATGCGGCGCTGAAGGGTGGTGCGACAGGATTAGAGAGTCGGCTGCGGAGAAGGGTAACCAAATCCGTCTACACTTATCCATCCCGAAGGGATGAATGTCAGAAAGGAGGATTAGGATTATGGGAATAATGCAAATCGCAGCACCTCAGGTGCGCAAACTTCTGTAACAGGGATATTACCGTTTTGCCGCAATCTTCACCTGGACCGGTGAGGACGACACGGTGGCCGCGGAGCGATTCCGGCCGTACATTGGTCACAAGTTGTTGAGTGAAATGGAGATTGATCCGGACACAGCCCAGTTCTATTACTTAACCGGGGCGCGGACCGAACTAGTCATGGCTATACGAAGTCAGCGACTGGACTTGAAGCGATTTTATTCAGCGATTTGCTTTGACACAGAACATTGAGGTCAATGTTTATCATGCTGTGGAAGGCTAGGAAGCGGAGAAGCGGTAACCCAAGTAGGTGTCCTTCTACTCCGGGTGGCCAAACGGGCAATCGCTGAGGGAGCCCAGTGTCTGGGATCAATAGGGTAGAGGCCAAGTGAACATTCGCTATCTGTTCGCATGTCTCTGAAAAAGGGTGGTCTCTGCACGATTGGGATTACCTACCGACAACAATCCGGATGCCGAGGGAAACTCTGTATCCGGATTGAACCCGGAACGCGCGGGCGGTCCGGCTGCCTACGGATGACCGGCCGAATCAAAAGGGGGGTAAGTAGAATGTATCCGCTACACGGCCGATTAAAACTTCCTGAAACCGGGGAAATAGTAGGGGCAGGTTGGGATGACAAGCGATACGGCTGGCTGCCGTACGATTATGTCTTCAACCAATTGACCGGCGATTGCTGGACCCCTTTATGCACGGAATGGCTCGATACGAAACAATTTGGCATTTAATGTACTTTTTGGCACCCCAAGTTCCAAGGAGGTATATACACTGTGAGTCGCTCAAATGCTTGGCCAAATGTGATTGTGGTTACTCCCGACAGCAGCCAAGGAGCTTAAGGAGAGGGTCTATCGCCTCAGATGTCGAGTCTGTGTTACGTTATGGCTTCCTCACGGTGTTGGACGTAATTAATTCCCTTCTTTGTCCACTGAGCGTCCCCGGGGGAATCGCTACACTCATTAAAGCTGGTATGGGGAGCTGCTTATCATCAAGGGTAGCCGATCCGTTCCGATTGAGAACATCCGGAAGTATTCCGGAGGTATATGTGGTATAAGGAACGTAGAACAGTGCTCGAGGGGAAGCGTACATGAATGACCGGGGCAGGACTAGAAAGGAGCTTGTCCAGGAGCTGGAGGAACTACGCGAACAAGTGGCCGAACTGACAGCATTGAAATTAGGCCGAAAGATCTCCGCGGAGGCCCTTCGCCAAAGTGAAGAAACCGCTCGGTCCCTTCTGAATGCTACTACGGATGCAGCGTTGCTTATGCGTCTTGACGGCACCCTTCTGGCCCTGAACGAGGTAGCTGCACAGAAACTTGGCGGAACTGCTCAAGAACTCGTGGGCCGCAACTTGTTTGAATTGTTGACGTATGACATGGCCGAGGAGTTTAGGGCCCGTGCAACGGAGGTTACTAAGTCGGGAGCCTCTGTGCGCTACGTGTATGCGAACGGAGGACAGTTCATCGACAACAGCCTGGTTCCAGTGTTTCGTGGAGCGGGCAAGGTAGACAGACTGGCGGTCTTTTCTCGAGACATCACCAAGCAGGCGCTTGTGGAATTGGAACTGCACAAAGCTAGACAAGCCGCGGTAAGCGCCGACGTTGCAAAAAGTAGTTTCTTGGCACAGATGAGTCATGAACTGCGCACACCGTTAAATGCGATTATCGGCTTTTCAGAAATTCTTGAAGACCAGACTTTCGGCCCATTGAACGAACGACAGTTGAGATACATAGGCCATGTTAATGCCAGTGGGAGGCACCTTCTCGAACTCATAAATCAAATTTTGGACCTTTCCAAGGTTGAAGCCGGCAAAATGGAACTTCACGTTTCAAGGGTAAACATCCCCCAACTCCTGGAGAGCGGCTTCATTATGATTATGGAAAAGGCCCGAAAACATCGGATCGAGATCGCCCTTCGCATTGAGTCCGAGCTCTCCAAGACGCAGATCCAAGCGGATGAATTGAAGCTCAGGCAGATAGTCTTCAACCTTCTCTCCAACGCGGCCAAATTCACTCCGGACGGAGGCCGCATTGAACTGTCGGCCTGGAAGGAAGGGAGTGAGCTGATTGTTAGCGTGTCAGATAACGGCATTGGACTCAAGCCTAAGGATCTGGAGCACATCTTTGTTGCATTCGAGCAATTGGACTCGTCATACGCAAGAAGGCAGCAGGGCACGGGTTTAGGCCTGACATTGGCTCAGAGCCTAGTGGAACTGCATGGCGGCAGAATCTGGGCGGAAAGCGAAGGGGAAGGCAAGGGTAGTAAGTTTACTTTCGCGATTCCGATCATTGCCGCTTCAGGAATTTCGGAACGGAGCCAAGCCCTTTGAGTGATCTGGGGCAAACAAGCTTTGGGACTTGCCCGTGAACGTGTTTCTAGCACGCGGGAAATGGGTTCCCAGGCGGAGCCCGGGAACCAGAACTGACTCTGTTCGACGCCGTGACCCCAGGCTCCGACACCATAGGCGCTAACTTAAGGCAATTTTGTTGCTTTTGAACAGTGCCATGTGCCATCAAAGTCCCCCTTTTCTAAAGGGGGATTTAGGGGGATTTTCAAGGAGTTAGATCAAAATCCCCCCTAACCCCCCTTTATGAAAGGGGGGAACCCTGCGTCCCGCGGGGCTAAGTTGGCACTTGCGGGACTCCGACACGGGGTCCGTAGGGGCAGTCCCGAGAGGTGCCATCAATGCGGTGAAGCAGACTTTCCAGTCTGCTGACTTTCCGCGGCCGAGTTTACGAAATGAGTGATTGCGAAATACCACATTAGCTGGGGTATCTGAAATGAAAAAGAAAAGGGTACTCGTGGTCGAGGACGACTCATTCAGCATGGAACTAGTCACTGACTTGCTGGAGGTAGCAGGTCTCGAGGTACTCCCGGCCGAAACCG
>CAVSPC010000002.1:0-43711 GCA_963729795.1 uncultured delta proteobacterium
AGCGACTGAGAAAACACAAAGAAGTGGGAGTACTGGGCGCCGCCTGCGGGGCGCCTATGTAGTTCATGAAGAATGGACCCCACTCAGCGGAGGATATGAATGCCGATCCAACAATTGGATCTTGAGAAAAAGAACGAATCCGTGGAATGGCTATCCAAAATGCGCCATAGCTTTGCGCATGTTTTGGCCGCCGCGGTGCTGGAACTGTGGGAAAAATCCCGGCTGGGCGTAGGACCCGCTACGGATGACGGATTCTATTATGACATAGAAATCCGGGATGCGGACGGAAAAGGCGTGATGATTTCCGACACGGATCTTCGCACAATCGAATCCCGCATGCGGCAGAGCATTAAGAAGGGGTTCAATTTCGAAGGGGAAGAGCATTCCAAGGAAGAGGCGGTTCGCTATTGGGCAGACGTCGACCAGCCGTACAAAGTGGAAATGCTTCAGAACATTCCTGGCGACGTTGTTACCTATTATAGGCATGACAATTTCGTGGATCTCTGCCGAGGGCCGCATGTAGGATCGTCCAAAGATCTGCGTTTCTTCGAACTGACGAAGGTTTCCGGAGCTTACTGGAAAGGAGATTCCACTCGCCCCCAGTTACAGCGCATTTATGGGATCGCATTTGAGACGAAACAAGACCTGGAAGACTATAAGAAACGCCTCAAAGAAGCTGAGAGGCGTGATCATCGCCGCTTGGCCCAGGTGCTTGATTTATTTCACTTTGAAGAAGATGCCGGCAAAGGGTTGCCGCTTTACCATCCGGACGCAGCCCTGATGCGGTCAATCATTGCCAGATTCCTGGAAGATGAGCACCTGAAACGGGGTTACGATATCGTATCCACCCCTTACATTCTAAACGCGGATCTTTGGAAGAGAACCGGCCATGAGGATCATTACCGGGACATGATGTTCTTCCTGGAGAAAGACGGAGAACCATACGCGATCAAACCAATGAACTGCCCCGGTCATGTGCTGATCTATCGTCACAAGATCCGGAGCTATCGGGACCTTCCCATCCGGTACTACGAATTTGGGACTGTCTTGCGTGCGGAATTTTCCGGTACGGTGCACGGGCTCACGCGCGCGAGGTTGTTCACTCAGGACGATGCCCACATTTTTTGCCGGCCGGATCAGGTTCAGTCAGAAGTCGTCAGCGTAGTGGATTTTGCCATCGACATGCTCGACACGTTTGGGTTTGGATATAAACTGTTTTTGGCGACCCGTCCGGAAAAAGGCTATGTGGGAACGGATGAAATGTGGGATCAGGCCTCGGCTGCCCTGGAAGCCGCCATGAGAGAGCGGGGCATCCCATTCGAGTTGCTCCCCGGAGAAGGGGCATTTTACGGCCCGAAAATCGAGTTCGCTCTATTCGATGCGATCGGTCGAAAATGGACAGGACCCACAATTCAAGTAGACTTCAATATCGCTAAATCTCTGGATGCGACATATCGCGATGCAGACGACACCGAGAAATATCCAGTGATGATTCACCGAGTGGTTCTTGGAAGCTGGGAGCGGTTTTTCGGAGTTGCCATCGAACACTTTGCCGGAGCATTTCCTGTTTGGATGAGCGCCAAACAGGTGAATGTGGTCCCGGTATCGGAAAAGTTTTTGAATTACGCGCAGGAAGTTCGCGAAAAACTTATCTTGGAAGGAATTCGAGCGGTTTGCGATGACGGCGATGAAACTATGGGATACAAGATTCGTCAGTCTGAGGTTTTGAAGATCCCTTACACGATTATCGTGGGTGAACGCGAGGCACAAACGGGCTCGATCTCTGTTCGGCGCCGCGGAAGGAAAGACCTCGGAAGTATGTCTCTCGACGAATTCCTGGCCAGGATAAAGGAGGAAATTCGGACAAAGGCGATTGATTCGTGACACTTTTGTGGGAGGGGGGATCGGCCCTCTTGTCCATTCTTGATCATTAAAAGGTATAAGCCCATTTGATGGGCCAAACCACTTTTGGGAGGGAGGATAATGACAGAGGCTTATAACAGGGAAAAATTCTTGGAAGCAGCGCGGGCGCTCGAGGCCGAGAGGCTAGCCAAGCTGGAGGAATGGAATAAGAAAAACGAGGCCTGGATCAAAGAGCACGGGCCCATTCCATTTCAGGTTCCAAGACTCGTTTTCGACGGTAAGTAAAATCAATCCGCAGATGTCGCAGATGGCCGCAGATTCCAGAGGCAGGCAAGCGTATACCATCATCGGGGCCGCGGCGCAGTCACAGACCTATCTTTGATTTAGACCTGTCAATGGTGAGCTAGTGCCGAACCTTGGCCCCCCTCGTCTAGAGTTCAGGCGATTTGTATTTTCTCATCTGCGCGAATCTGCGGAATCTGTGGATTAGAATTGATCCGCCGATGGCCGCAGATTGGGTAGAAGGTCAAACGCCAGCGATTTTGGGAGTTGCGACGCAGGTATCTGAGTGTCTCAAGGAAAGAGATCATGGGATGGAGACTGCTTCTGAACTTCGGCAGTCTTCGTCATGGGTTCAAGCGATTTATATTTTCTCATCTGTGCACATCTGCGCAATCTGTGGATTGACTTCCAATTCTTGAAGTCGGAATTTTTGCTCGGCAAGGGCCGTGTTGATACCGGTTTCCGTGAAGAACCAGTCATAGATACAGTCCCCGAGCCAAACCATATGGTCACGCGGGTCCACCTGGAAACGAAGAGGGTCCACTCCAATAGCGGCGTGCGAGAACCTCCAGAGCTTATCTGCATCCTTTACCAATGCGTCGTTGAGTGAGATAGCTTCGCGCCTTGAATCATGGCCCTGAATTATTTCAGCGATCTGGTCGACCAGGGCAGGGTCGTAACCCACCTGTCGAAGCAGTTCTCTGGCGATCTTCGCACCTTCCACTTCATGTATTCTATTGATTTCGGGGTCCACTCGACCAGGGCCGAAGGCCTTAATTTGTAGCTCTTCGGGGACTGTCTTCCAGCCGACGTCGTGAAGCAGCACAGCGGGGATCACAATCTCCTCGTCCCCTCCTTCAGCTTCCAGGAGCTTCAATGCAAAAGAGTAAGCTGTACGGGTGTGAATGTCATTAGATCTGGTATCCAGATAAGGCCCGGCCAGCTCGTAGATCTTCTTATAAATACCCTGCACGCGGTCCCGCCTCGTTAAGTAGATGCTTCCATTATATCATACCCCTTATCTTGCAAGGCCTTATAAATCACGGTCGGCTCTGCTGCTTCCAAGCGGAGTACCACTCTGACCGTGTCAGAACCGTTTTCCGGGAAGGTGAAAATTGAGCGGGCCTTTGCGCCGGCCCCTTCGACCACTTCAAGAACCTTTGTCAGCGTTCCTCTCTCCAGGGTGACGTTCCTCAAGGTGATCCGTGTGCGTTCTTGTCCTGCCTCCAAGATCTTGAAAAGTGTCACAAATATCTCGCGATCCGACACAACGCCGGCAACCTTGTCCCCATCCATAACAGGGAAACTGCTGATCATTAGCTCTTTGCCCTTGATGAGAACTTTTTCTACCGTGTCGTTAATTGAAACCGTGACAGGCATTCGGACCATAAGATCTTTGACCTTGAGCTTGTTGCAGAAATATTTCATTTCGCAAAGATCGCCACTGCCGCTGACACAAAGGGCAGCCTCGCTTAGGTCTCGACGGTGGAGCACCCCGCGCAGCCGACCGTTGTCGACCACGGGAAGTATCTTGAGATTACGCTCCCGGATGAGCAACAGAGCGTCGGTGGCCAAAGCATCACTGGTTATGGAAAATTGCGCGGGCAACATCCAGTTTTTCACGTACATGATGGCCTCCTTTGGACAGGATGAACGGTTCGAAACAGTGTCGTTCAGCTAACCATTCGATTTGGGAAAGCTGGTCGAAAGGGCCTTTTCGATCGGCCGAGGGAAGATTTCGATGCAGGCCTTTATTACAGCATCTGCAAAGGTTGCGTCTTCAAGGTTCGCGTCGACCTCTCGAGTAATGACACTGGGATTGACCTTCGCTTTGAACACATTCAGGAAAGACCTGTCTCCCGTCTCTTCAAACATATCGCTGGGCGGCGCGTCTATTGCCGACCAGCCCCGTTTCGGAAAAAGAAAGATTGTCGAGCCTTGGGACATGCTAAGCTTTTCCGCGAACACCTCTGCCACCTGTTCCATCTCGTCGGTCGACAAACGCAGAAACGTCCGCAGCTCGTCAAGATCATATTTCTTGCGCTGATGGTACTCGGGTTTATATCGAGATTTCCGGGGACTCATGAGGTTGGCACCCCCAGGCGCTACCACCTGTGGAATTCCAAGCTTGCCCGCAGTAGTCAGGCGGTTGGGGCCCGCAGCGCGCATGCCGCCTAGTACTTCCTCTGACACGCCCCCTGGTGCAAGATCGACCACCGCATCAAAGAAATTGCCGCCAATCATATCCTCCATTGCCCGATCGCAAACTCCGGCCGCTGAAAAGCCGATAACCTGAAAACCTTCCTTTTCGAGCCCTTGCTGAACTTGATGAGCGCACTTCTCGGTTGGACCAAACATGGACATGGCCACCAGGGGTTTCCCCCCTTGTCGGGCGACTTTCACCGCAAAGGGCTCCACCTCCGACATGCCCCCTATAGCCGCGGCGGCTCGGTCGAGCAGATTCATCAACAGCGGAGTGAGGCCGGAAATTTCGATTACCGTATGGAGGATGGCCACATCTCCTGTTCCAATGTATCGGGTGGCAAGCCCCGGCAATGCAGCAGTTGACGAGACCATGAGCTTGGGGATTCCAAAGGGCAGAGCGCGCATCACATCGGTCGCCATGAGGCTGCCGGTCGAGCCGCCGAGTCCTATAACTCCAGCCAGACGACCCGAATCCATAAGGTCGCGGGCAAGTTTAATCGCCCCATTGATCATTTGTCGAGTGATTGTTTTTCGATCCCTGGAGGATCTGATGTCTTCTATGTTTGCGCCGCCTGCCTGCGCCACGTCCGTGGGAGAGATATCCGCGCCCGATGCTTCGCCGGACATACTGACATCCAGCACTACCGGATTGTGGCCTCTCTCACGGATCTTGTCTCGCAGGTAGAGCGTTTCCGGTCCCTTCGTGTCGAGGGTTGATATGAGAAGAATGACCTGTTCCATCATGCATTCCCCTCGGCAGCAATTGTGTCTTCAATTAGTTTTTTCAAAACTTTCTTGTCGATTTTGCCCGAGTCGCCTACAGTGGGCATGGCCTCGATGATTTCGAGGCGTTCAGGCAGTTTGTACATAGCCAACTTCTTTTCTTTCAGGAATGAAACCATTTCATCGAAGCTGAAGGTCGCCCCAGTCTTGGGCACCACGTAAGCGCAGCATTTCTCTCCGAATTCCTTGTCGGGCATCGCCACGATCGAAATTGCAGAAACCTTGGGATGCTCGTTCAGCAGCCCTTCGATTTCCGCAGGATAAATGTTCTGGCCTCCACGTATGATCATGTCTTTCTGCCTGCCCATGATCCATATACGGCCGTCTTCCAGAGTGACGATATCGCCGGTTGTCGTCCAGTTGTTGTCATCGAAAACTTCACGGGTGGCGACCGGATCTCTCCAATAACCTGCCGGAGAATGAGGCCCCCTCAGGTACAGGATGCCCGGCTCTCCGTCGGGTACTTCCTTGCCATTCTCATCCAGTAGCCTTATTTTGTTGCCTTTTAGAGGCTTGCCCACCGTGCGCCGCCGGACATCACCGGGATCGTCGATGGAGCAGCCGGAAACGGAGCCGACGTCTTGAGTTCCAAGATCTGACGTTATACGTCCGCCCAAGCGCTCTTCAGCCTCCATGGCCACCTTGGGCGGTAAGTAACCACCAGCGGAACGGATGAATCTCAGAGAGGAGAGATCGTATTTCGAAAGATCCTGCTCCAGCATTCGAACGACATGAGTGGGAACAACCCCTATGGCGGTCACTTTCTCCTTCTCGATCATGTCCAGAGCACCCGCTGGGGTAAATTCTTCGAGCAATACTATTTTCGCTCCGACAAGTGGAGCTGCAAAATATGTCAGAGTCCCGGCCGCACCGCCTGCAAACGGCGCGACAGCAAGTGCCACGTCATCGCCGGTAAGCTTCCAGATTTCCACTCGGCACTTGGACGTCATTAATCTAGGTGCCAGAGGCCATTCGACGATTTTGGGAACTCCGGTAGTTCCACTTGTACTGGTAAGAGCCCCGACATCTCCTGTTGCATGAAACCTTCTTGTCTTAAGTACTGCCGGGTCTATCTTTTCTTCCCACGGGTCTTGTGCGATCTTCACCAAGGAGTGGGTGTTTTCCGGGTACGGGCCGGGAATGGATTCATCGAGAAGAAACGTGTATTTCAAGCCGGGGAACTCTCGTTTGAGTTCCTCCACCATGTCCAGGTAATTAAATTTCCTGTATATTCCAGGAATAATCACGGCCCTGGGATCTATCTTGTTAATTAGATGTGTCAGTTCTTTCTGACGCAGATAAGGCATGACCGTTATGTTGATCAGACCGGCCCGCTCACAAGCAATCCGGGACAGGAAACCATAAGCGCAGTTAGGGGCTTGCAGGATTACTCTATCGTCCCCTTCCAGCCCCAACCGGATCCACGCCAAGGCAAAGCGATCCATAAGCTTAGCCGCCTCGGCCCATGTGACGCGCGTGGTGGAATCTACGAGAGCCTCTTTATCGGGGCGCTCCCGGGCGTTCTTCAGCCAAAAATCAGCGAACGTTTCATCCGTCCACAATCCCTGAGATCGAAATTCGTCTATCATGTCATCGGTATAGCGTATGGGTCTCATGAGCCCGTGCACCTCCCTTGCCGATGTGTTTAAACTTGTGCAAGTCCTGCGGTAAAGGCTCAGGAGTTTATGCCCGAACACTTACTGTGTTCCTCGGCGGCTTACCTCCTGAGCGCCTACTATCTCAGGGTTTGCAGATTGCTGCACTCCAATCTTCAAAGCCGTATTCTTTCCATCTGGCAAGGACTTTCTTCTTCATGTCTTCATCGAGAAAGATCTCGATCGGCTTTCTCTCCCACTCAAACGGAGTGCAAGCGTCCATAAGGATTCTAGAAGTTATGTGGCGCGCGTTGATGGGAAGAGCCGGGTCCAGAGGAGTGGAACGCCCACGATCGATGATCTGCGCATCGCGCTTCGGATCGAACCGGACTGCGAGAGACCACATGACTCGGTCCCAATCGTCCGCGGGCACATCGTCACCCACCACGATGACTCCCTTGACGCCATAATGCCCTGTAGTCGTTGCGATAACAGCATTGCCTACTTGATTGGAATGGCCCGGGTATTT
This sequence comes from uncultured delta proteobacterium, assembly GCA_963729795.1. Lineage (GTDB taxonomy): Bacteria > Desulfobacterota > Desulfomonilia > Desulfomonilales > Desulfomonilaceae > CAWBBA01. Next base: position 7,258 of record CAVSPC010000002.1, read on the forward strand.
CTGCTCTACGGAAACAACGCACCAGTAGCGGCCTGTGGATTCCGGAAGAAAGTAAACAGATTTGATTCCCGGAATCTTCATGTTCTCCAGGTCTGTCCACAGAGTGGCGCTCCGGTTGAGGGATTGGATCATGTGAGTATCCGTAATCGGCTTACCGACGGTCGTTGCCCAGAAGATGGGTTTTTTGCGTCTTAGTATGCGCTCAATATGAAGCACCTGCTTCGGCCATTCTTCGCCTTTCGCACCGGAGTAATAGCCCGTGTACTCACCGAAGGGGCCCTCTTCTCGCATGTCTGCCGGATCTATCCAACCTTCCAGAATGATCTCCGCGTTGGCAGGCAACATGAGCCCAGTAAGCTCACTTTCGAATATTTCACATGGTTCTTGCCGGAGCGTGCTGATTATGTCGTATTCATCCACCTGAGCTGAAACAAGGGTCGATGAAACGAGAAAGTGGACCGCATCCGCGCCGATGACTGCCGCCGCCGGCATTTTGGTGCCGTCCTTCTTGTGCTGGTTAAAATGGAAGTCGGCGTGTTTTCCCTTGATGATCTGGACACCGCAATGATTACGGTCGTGGACTTGCATTCGGTAGGTTCCGCAATTGGTCCATCCCGTTTCCTTGTCCTTAGTCACGAGGTAAACCGCGGTACCGATGAATCTTCCACCATCAAGCGGGTTGAAAAAAGGCACCGGCAAGGAGAGGATATCGACGTCCTTGCCCTTGATCTCCATTTCGCGGACTGGGCCGGAGTCCACAACTTTGGCCTTAACAGGCTTCTTTGTCGTGAGTTGCATCCATTCCCGAGCCATGTCGCAAATAGAAGAATCAAGCGGCCTGCCCAGAGCGATGGCGAAGCGCCTCGTAGTTGTAAATGCGCTCGTCAAAACGGGAATGTCGTAGCCCTTGACGTTCTCGAACAGGAGCGCGGGACCTTTGCGCTCTTCGCTGATTTTGGCGACATGGTTCAGTTCGAGGTTCCAGTCGACCTCAGCTTTTATACGAAGGAGTTCCCCTTCTTCTTCACACCTGTTGATAAAGTCCCTCAATTCCTTCATTTTGCTATCCTCCTAGGATCGATGTTTTCCAACGCTTGGCCATACCCGCTAAGCCCGTTTTGACCATTTTTATGGCGCACTTCGACACTTGTTCCCAGTGGTCAGGACTCCACCTTCCCAACCCCTGTCCAGGGAGCGGCTATCATCTTCTGCATGCTTGATGATTCAGAGTTATCTGATCTTCTTTCCAGCAATGAGTCCCGCGACTATATGTTCGAGCGCGCTTTTTTTGGGCTCCACTACGGGCTTCACCTCTTTCCGGCTCCAGACGGTTTCCGGGCGGCTCTGGAGAATGAATACTTCTCCCTTGTACGGAAGCGATTTTTCAGTGGCCCATTCGATATCCATGGGCTTGCCGTAATGTTTCTCAATCAACTTGGCAAACTTGGCCAGTTCAATAATCTCGGCGTCCATCAGACTCTGAGATGTCCGCTGCTCGGATGCTACCTCTAGCTTCTTGACCTCGTCGGTCTCCGGATCCGTGGTGTAGTATATTGCTTTGTCCGATACGGTCTTCCTGACAAGCTCCATAGTGATCTTGTTGACCTGAAATTGATCCGGGGTTACTTCGCCTGACACTACACTCTCCCCATATCCCCAGTTCGAGTCGATCACGACCGTCGAGCAGTCGCCTGTAGACGGGTTGAGGGTAAACATGACTCCTGCGGCAAAGGACCGGACCATCTTTTGGACTGCTACGCTCAGCAGTACTTTGGAATGGTCGAATCCCATCTTCGTCCTATACGAAATGGCGCGAGCAGTGAACAAGCTAGACCAACACTTGCGTATTTTGTCGAGCAAGTCGTCCACTCCTCGCACCCAGAGGAAGGTATCTTGTTGGCCTGCAAAGCTCGCGTCGGGGAGGTCCTCGGCGGTGGCGGAAGAGCGGACTGCGACAGGTACTGCTGGGGTCCTGGAACGTTTTGCCAGGGAGCGATAGTGCTCCGCAATAATGTCTTCCAGCGGTTCGCTGATCGTCCCCGCTTCTATGTGGGCTCGAATTTCAGAAGATGCCCGGTTGATTTCATCGAGCCTGCTTTCATCCAAGTCCTTGAGTTTACCCATCACTCCTTCAGTCAGACCGTTTTCTTCGAGGAAAAGCTCATAAGCGTCGGTAGTAACGGCAAATCCGGGTGGGACGGGAATGCGCGCCTTCAAAAGCTCCCCCAAACTGGCGCACTTGCCGCCTACTTTAGCGACCATGGTGAGGTCACATTCCTCGAAGGGGAGCACGTATTCGCAGTTTTCCATCGCTAAGTCCTCCGCCAAGGCAGTTCACGAGAGGATATCGATTTCTCCGGATACTCCATCTACCCTGATCCTCTGGCCCGTTTTGATCCTGGATGTTGCCGAGCCTGTCCCAACCACCGCGGGAAGGCCGTACTCCCGACACACGATGGCAGCATGGCACATGACCCCGCCGACGTCGGTCACTGCGGCTTTGATCTTCTGGAAAGCAGGTGCCCAACTTGGCGAAGTCGTTGTAGAGACCAGGATTTCACCTTCCTTCAGATCTGTAATGTCGGATACCTTGCGGCATACTCGCGCAGGACCCTCAGCCGTCCCGGGTGAACCGGGGAATCCGATGATCTTGGAGACATCCCCCTCGCCTATAGCTTTGAGCTTCGCCCAATTTGCCATTGACTCGGAGGTGATACCCCAGAGCATTATGGTGAAAGGCTCATTGATAGTTTCGGGGACAGTGCCCATAGCAGCAGGCGGACTCCATTCCCGAAATTTTTCCATGCACTGTTTTCTCCAAACTACTTCTTGAGGCCATACCAGAGGCCCGCGGGGTTTGGAGCCTGTGGCCCAAGAGGTCACGACATCCCAAAGAGCGTCCTTGATCTCGGCTCGGGTCAAGTACCAAACATCCTCTACGTCCTCGATGAATTTGGCGTCGACCAGGATTTTTGCAACTTCTCGGACCTTGTTCCAGAAGATGCTGTGGAACCAATGCTCGACGTAAAAGAGATGGTTTTCAACATAAGGAAAAACAGTCCTTGCTTGAGTCAACATCTGATCGAAGGTAGTCCTGTCCTCGTCGGTCTTGAGGAGATCTCTGTAGCCTTGCGTCAACTGGTCGCGCCTCTTGGCCACTGCTTCCTTGGGACGATCGATACTTTTTCCAGCCCTGAGTTTTTCGACATAGATGTTTATAAAGGAGAGCGGGAAGGCGAAATCGTCGTTCCATGAAACATGATCGTGATACCACCCAGTGCCGGAAGAGACATAGAACCACGGATCGCGAGCTGCATCTAAATCTTTCAGCCATTTCGCCCCGTTTTCGGAGGTTTTCAATTCTTCCAGCACTGAACCGTCTTTGGCCTTCAGGAGAATGTCGTCTACTCCCAGCTCTACCGCCAGTTTGGCTAGTTTTTTAAGTTCTTCGTCCGGCCTGAACATCATGACATCAATGCCGCTAACCATTTGAGTTATCTGTTGCGGCGTGATGTCGGGAAACGCCTTCTGGCAAAAGTCCATGAAAAAGACGTACGCAGCGTATCCCAGGTTCAAGAACTCGAAATGGTATTGCCAACAGAGTATTCCCTGGTCTATCAGCCTGTCGTAGGCATTGAGAAGTTTGTACCCGGAAGACTGGCCTATTCCCTTGAAAACGACCGACTCATCTTCCATTTCAGGGAGGGACGGGATCTCGATCTCGATGAGCTCCGTGATCACCTTGCGCATCTTGCCTTCCCAGCTTTTTTCGAGTTCCTTCCAATTCTGATAGTAATAACCCGCGCGCTTCATGAAGAGTTCCACGCGCTTGGGGATATCCTCCGGATTGGCAACCGGGACAGGCGTGATGTAGATGTAGCCGTTATGGATTCTGTGGTCTATCCCCATGGCCGGCGGAACAATGAAGATGCGGCTGTTGTACTGGGACAGAGCAAGAAACCAAGCTTCATCCCACATGATGTCAAAAGGATACATCGGCTCCGGGTAGTGCAGCCCGTCGTAGAACCAGAACATGCTTTCTTCGTACTTCTTTCGTTCCGGATCACTGGTGCTGAACTGATAATGGTACGGAAACATTCTTTCCCATCCCTCGGTTCCCGGGATACTTTCCGCCTCGTGCGGGCTGGGGAACTTTACATCGGCCATCTCTACACCTCCTGGTTGTTGTTGGTTGACGTTCAGTTGAGGAAGGTCCAGAAAAGCGCCAATACATTGGAGGTTGTCGGAAGAGGCTGTGGGGAGCTCATTCAGAGCAAAGGCTCCCCGGCTAGACCAGAGGCGCGTCCACCTTCAACTTCCAGTTTCCATCGTGTTCCAAACCCGGCCTCGTTGTTGAGGTACAGAATCGCGTCAGGCCGGAAGAAGTAGAGTTTCACTTTGGTCATTTTGCTTGCGATTTTCGAACTAATAGACAGTGGATCGGAGAGAAACTCACGAACGAAAGGATGTCGCTTCACATAGGTAGAAATGGCACGGGCCTTTGCTTTTGGACCGGTCACGGAGTGGATGCGTCCTTCCATCTGCAACCCTTTGATCTCTTTCCATCCCCGATAGTCTCCATGTATGGCGGCTGCGGCCAGGGGATTCCGGGAAAAGATCTCTGAATGGCGGGAGGTGGGAGAAGAGAAGAAGATCAAATCCAAACCTTGCCGGGCGTAATAAACGGCCGCTGTCCAAGGCTTATCTTCTGCACTGCACGCGAGCGTCATCGTAGTGAACGAGTCCATGTAAGCGATCACAGCACCTTCCAGCTCTTCCTTCGTCATCCTCCGCCCCAGCGGTTAAAGAGATTGTTTGGTAGTCCGAATTGATCCAGCACCTTGCCGATGGTTTGGTCCACAACGTCTTCGATGGTGCTGGGGCGGTGATAAAACGAAGGAACAGGCGGCAGGATTATTCCCCCCATCTCCGTAACCGCGATCATGGCCCGCAGGTGGCCAAGATGTAGGGGTGTCTCACGCGGGACAAGGACCAGCTTCCTGCGCTCTTTTAATGTCACGTCCGCGGCCCGGATGAGGAGATTATCGTTGAGAGACAGAGCGATCATGGAAAGGCTTTTCATGGAGCACGGAGCTACAATCATCCCCTCTGTGCGGAACGATCCGCTGGAGAGAGGAGCTGCAAGATCGTTGGGAGAATACGATCTGTCTGCCAACGCCAGTACCTGATCCGGATCCAGGGACGTTTCCAATTTCATGGTGATACTCGCACCTTGACTCAGAATCAAGTGAGTCTCGATTCCGTCAAGTTGCTTAAGCACTTCCAAAAGCCGGACACCGTAGATGACACCGCTTGCGCCGGAAATGGCAACAACAAGTCTTTTCAATTGACTCCTCGTGCTTCCGTACGGCAAACGGCCGGGTTGCTATGGCGAGTCATAAATGTACCTTCAGGAAATTGTCGGTTGTGAAAAGAATCTATGCGATAGTGAAGCTTGAAGTTGTCCTGAAAGAATCTTCTTTCAGGGAGAGCCTCCATCACTACGAATTGTCAAGGATTTGTGAAGGCCAGTCAAGTCATAAAAAGTTATGGATGCATTAGGCTACCTAATAGTGTAATATAAAAATATCCCCTTTTTCCCGGGCCAAGATGAATCTCAAGCATCTTGAAACATTTCACTACTTCTGCAAGTTCATGAGTATGAGCGGCGCCGCGGAGTGTCTCAATGTAACTCAGCCCGCGGTCTCTCAGCAAATCAGAAGTTTTCAGGCTGAATGCGGCGTGCAACTTTTCTATCGAAAGGCCCACGAGTACAAGCTGACCGAAGCAGGGGAACAGCTCTTTCTGTTAAGCAAGAGCATTTTTTCGCGCATTGAACAGGCCGAAGGACTTCTCGAGAAAGCGCGAAAGGCCACTTCAGAGGTATTGAAAATAGGAATCACAAAAGCTTACGCGGGGATCGTGATGCCCGATCTCATTGCGCGTTTCCAAGAAAAATACCCTCGAATTTGCGTTCATCTCAGTGAGGGCAACTCGGCCGATCTAATCAATAGAGTCCGGATTAGAAAAGAGGACCTCGTGGTGGTGGCTCGTTCGGAGTACGGGTCCGACTTGAGGGCGATTCCGTTTGCACGGGCGGAATTTGTCCTGGTTGCCCGACCGGACCACCGTCTAGCGACCGGCAGTCCTGTCTCCATTAAATCGCTTGACGGGGAAGCCATGATTCTCAGGGAGCAGGGTTCAGGGTCTCGAAATGCGATCCTCCAGCTATTGCGCCGATTCGACGTGACCCCTTCGTTGCTGGTCGAATCAGAAAGCCTGGGGTTCATACTCGGGTACATTGAGAGAAAGATGGGGATTTCGTTCATATTGTCCCACGAGATCGAAGATGAGCTCTCTCGCGGGGTTCTAAAACCAATTCAACTTCTCGAAGGGACTATGGGCTTCCAAAGCGATATCGTGATTCGACGGAACGAGCCGTTGTCTCTGGCGTTGGGTTACTTCTTGGAAATTCTGAAGAAATACGCGGAAAAGAGCCTCCCCCAATAGATCCGCACACTACCCCAAGAATCACTTGACATCCTTGAAACAGCATTGGTATTATCTGTGCTGAAATCTAATAGTTGAGAAGACAACCAACATACTTGGGGAAACCGGTGGAATACCGGTGCTGCCCCGCAGCTGTAACCGTTGACGAAATCCGCCACTCGCCACTGGACCGAGATTGTTCGGGAAGGCGCGGAGAGTAGGCCGAAACGGAAGCCAGAATACCCAAGCATGAAGGATCACCGGAAATGTCCTGCGTGGGCGGGATGGGTGAGTGTTTGGGTACCACCCTCTTTCGCCCTCGAACGCGAAAGGGGGTTTTTGGTTTCGGGCTATATTTGGCTGGGGGTAACATCGTAGGGCAGGTACTGGAGCCCCAGGTTCCGATGGCACCGGAACCCAGGGCGAGCGGGAATTTGGAACGCATTCCCTTTCCCGCCATTATCCAGTCCTAAGCTCCTCAAGTCAACATCACTTTTGTTGCGGCATGTTTGGACCGTCAAACAGGCAGTGGTGGAGGTGTGTTCGCACCCACGACTCCGCTCCATCACTGGAAGTGGAGGGATGCGGCACCAGGATAGGAGCCCCGCATTTGCTTCTTTTCCACATCCCGACTCCGATTCGTTGGTCACAATGCGAAACGGTTTCGGTCAATTCGGTTTTTGTGAGGAGGACTATAATGAAACGGAGTTTTATAGACTTGCTTTTGGCAATAGTCATTGCCTTCCTGCCGGGAACCTCTGTCCGATGCCACGCAGGAAGCATCTGCACACCACAAGGCTGTACCCAAACCGTCCACACGTACGATAAGAGCGGACCCAAACCTTTCGTGAACCCGTCCATACCCCATGTCCCAGCCGGAGCGGAATCCCCTCACTGGTACAGAAAACCTCTGCCTTGCGGTACACAGCCAGCGCCTCTTTTGTGCCGCTCAGTTCCACAAAAAGTAAGAACGTGCACAGCGCCGGAATCGGCATGCGGCTCTAAACTTGTGCCTCTCTATTTTGACGATCCCGGGCCCGTCAGACCTATCGTTCAACACGTTGTCGGGCTGGTTGGTGCAACCGTGGCATTGCCGTTCCGAGTTGCGGAGATTTTGTGCCCGCTTCCTTGGCAAGATTGCGCACCTGTGACCGCAGTTCCATGCGGCCCGGTGCCTGTTCCTCCAACCACGTTGTCGGACTGTTACCCGATACCTCAACGTGCGTGCAGAATGCCGCCGGCTTGTTTAGCGCCAGTTGTTTGCGCGCCCTGCGGACCTGCAGTTGCACCTTTGCCACCGGCGCTTTGTCTGCCGCCATGCGCTCCGAATGTCCCGCCGGCACTTGTAGAGGAATACCAGTTTCCACAGGTGGAACCGCAAAACCTTCTCTCAGGCATCTGGAATCTTCCGGGAAACATTATCCGAAGTGGTCGATTTGCCGGTGACATACATAACGCTCATCCGTGTGCTCCGCCTATCTGTCGGTAGGTGATCGCCGACTACCTGATTCAATCTTAAGTCAAGTTTGATTCCCTGGAGATGGAGATGAAGAAATGAGAGAGTCAACTACTCTTCCATATACCACACTGGCTTGGTTTATTCTGACATTCATGTGTTCCGTCGGCCTTGGGCTCAAGATGGCCAATGCCCAGCAGAGCACCCCTCCAGCGTCGTCTCAGAGTCAGCCGTCAGAACAGCTTGCTCCTGTTGAAATCGAAGCCCCTCGTACAGAACGGAGACAAACGGAGGCGAGAACAGGAAGCACGGATTCCGGTTTCGGTACAGGTGAGCCAATCCCCTCGGGCCAACCGGGTTCAGACTACCCGCTTACTCCAGGGGAAGTAGTTTCCACAGGTGGGCGTCCCCAGAATTTGGCGAACGTCTCCTCGGCAGTAAGCATCATTCAAAACCGAGGCGTAGAGTCCTTGGGGTACATAGGGGTTCCAAACATGATTCAAGGACAGCCCGGAGTCTATACATCAGGCTTTTCCGCGACACCATTCGATGCTGCGGTTGTATTGAGGGGCTTTTCCAGTGAGCCGGGCAATAGAGTGTCGCTCCTCTACGACGGCCGGACCTTGAACACGCCTCTGGGCGACGCCAATTGGATGGCAATATTTCCTGAGGCGATCGACCGCATCGAGATACTCAGGGGAGACGGCACTGTTCAGTTCGGGAACAAGGCGATAGGGGGAACCGTGAACATTATACCCAAGAGACCTCGCCAAAACCCCGGAACATTCTGGGGAGCGGAGATGGGCTCCTGGCACACGGACAGGGAATGGGCCGCGAGCAACATGGTGAGAGGGCCGGTAGCAGCCGGAATTTTCGTGGGAAGATTCTATTCGGAAGGATTCCGGCTCTATCAAGGTAACGGCCTGGACGAAGAATTCGTTCCCCGACCCGGCCCTTGGGCTCTCTACAACGTGCAGGGCAGCATAAATTGGAAGATTACCCCAAATCTTACGTTCGAGATTTCTCAGTTGGTGTCGGATCGCCGGAACGGCAATGCCACCTATGTGCAGCAGCCTCAATGGGGAACAAGGGACACCCGTGACGTCGCCATATTTGATTTCGGTTTCGGGATACTCCTTTCGCCGGTGTGGGATGGGCCGACTGAACTTTGGGATGCGGTAACCATCGGACGCCTCCTGTACAGCGGAGATCGTCTGGGCACCCTCGAAGCAATCTACAGCTACAGACGAGCAGACCAGAGGATCACTGGAATAAGCTGGTTCGGCCTCTCCGATCAGCGCTGGATCGATCAAGGTCTTTCCTTGAAATATTACCGAACCGATAAATTCCCAATAGTTACAAACGAACTCACGCTAGGGTCTGATCTTTGGGACGGCAAATTCGGGAGAGAGTCCAGGCAGATTGTTCAAACATTCGGCACCAACGCGGTCGAGCACCTGGCTGAGCAGTCCGGCTACCGGGAATCCTTGAGCTATTACGTGATGAATCAAACCAGGTTTTGGGACCGACTGTACGTGGACCTCGATTATCGTATCGAGAACTACGATCTCCCGGATCTCTATGCCAACAATGCGGAGAGAGTTATCACGAATGCCGAGAGAATAGACCGCAAGAAGAGCGCCTCTACATGGAGCGTGGGGCTGGTTTACGACAAGGAACTCGGTTCCAGCATGTACTACAAGCATTCGAGGATGTATCGCTTCCCGGAGTTTTACGACATGATAAATCTTGGGGTGTTCGGAGGGCCGCCCATCCCGCCGTTCTGGCTTCTCGATCCGGAAGAAGGAACGTTGCAGGAAGTGGGGATACGGCACTGGTTTAACCGAAACCTCTACGCCAGCGCAACTTGCTACGACTTGGAGATGGATAATGAAATTCTCTATGGCATGGACGAGGCAGGGAACCAAAGGAACGTAAACGTCCAAAATGTCTCCCATAGCGGGATCGAACTCGAAGGTATGTTCAAACTGACGCCGTCGTGGACGTTGAAAGGAAATTTGACCCTACAGAGGGTGATTATCAACAGCAACTACCTCCCTGCCCTGACTCCTATCAACGGCCTGACTACCGACGGCACGTGGTTGTGGGAGGTCCCGGCCAAGATGGCCAATCTGTGGCTGGAATATAACAACAGGGAATGGGGCTTTTCGGGTCTCATAGAGTACCATTACATTGGGAGCCGTTATCGGATCAATGATCCGTACAACATAGCCGAACCCTTGGAAGCCGCAAAGTGGGGAGATTTGGCATTCTCGCAGAGCTTCTTTGATAAAGCGGCCACCTTGTATTTTGGTATTAAGAATTTTTCTGACCTGCAGTATGCCATCATCGGCACCAAATCAGCGCCAAGTCTATCCGATCCGTTAGGCACAAGTGTGCCTGCCGCCTGGTACCCGAATGAAGGACGGACGTATTATGCCGGTATAAAGACCAATATGGATTTCGACCGGATGAAAGTCCCGACACGTGCGGACCTGAACAGGATGCAAAGGCGTCTTTACGGGTCCATGCAGGCCGGCTTTGACAGTGTATACGGATGGGGAGCGAGAATGCGCAACCTGGCTCGCTTTTAGGGACCGGACAGAATTGACATGAATGGTTGGCTACAGAAGGAGGTATTTAAGTTGAAAACACTGCAAATCTTCGCGGCCATGATTTGGATTTTCTTGTCTCTGGCAATTGTGTGGACTGCCCAGGCCGGTCCCTCTCTCCAGAAGTGCACCATTCCACCTTTAGTGACGCCGGGGAGTGGACCGCCGAGTTCACCCCAGCCGGAGTGCGGTCTGGAACTTACCTGTACGGATAAGCCGGTGCTACTGGGGTATCCCCAGGGGGTGTGTTTCCGAGCGACATGTCCGGGAATTTGGGGATTGATTCACACAAGGGCGGATCAAGCTTCATTTCGACGACGCTTTTTCACGTATCGTCACTACAGCTTCAAAGGGTACTGGGAATTGAAAGATCAAGGGGTCATTGAAGCCGGGGCCGTCCCGGTTCGAGAACTGTTCCTGGTTTTGCCCGAGGACCTTATTGAGTTCAAGCTGACCGATCCGGATTGTTACGCCAAGATCGAGATCAGAAAGCTTGGATACATCAAAACCGGTAACTTGAGAGAGTTGCAAGAGTGGCTGGCGTACAACACTTACGTGGAAAGGGCAGGGTTGGACGCCAATAGCCAGATTTCGGGTTCTGGGCCATATGGGGAATGCTTGACCGGCTCGAGTTGGCTGAATCAGGCTTGCAGTGCAACTATTGGCGGCTTGTTCTCGGTGGGCCGGTCCATCGGACTGCATTTGCCGGGCTATTGATGCCGAATGGAATTCCGGGACTCATACCGAGAAAAGGCATTTGCCCTGGGAAAAGCCACCTTCATGAGGGTTTTGTGAGCGATAGGAGTACTCTTTCCAAGGGCCTGGGAAAGGTCTTCCACTACGAATCTAGAGACGGGGGTAAGAATAGACGATCAGTAACCGCTGCCCAATCGCGCGAGGGGCGTCATTCGAGGGGCTCCAGTGACGGGGTTTTCATCCACAAGGGCCCTTATGTTGAAGGAATGCGCCAGATTTTCTTCTGTAATCACCTCCCCAGGAGGACCCTGGCAGCAGAAAGTCGTTTCATGAAGAATCTTCAGATGGGTGCATGATTCGCACATGAAGTTGATGTCGTGAGACACCATAAAAATAGCGATGCCTTCTTCATTGATGCCGCGCATCAATTCGATCAGCGAGAGCTGTGCGTACAGATCCAAATGATTGGTAGGCTCATCAAGGAGAAGAATCTTGGGCTGTTGCGCAAGGGCCCTGGCAATTCTCACCCTTTGACGCTCACCGCCGGACAACGTTTCCATCTTACGCTCCGCCAGTTGCGTGACGCCGGTCTTTTCCATTGCTGCCCGCACGATCGTACGATCCGAAGGGCCCTCAAAATACAGACCTCCATGATGAGGAGCCCTCCCCATCATCACTTCTTCCGTCACACTGAAACCGAATTCCGGCACCTCTTCTTGCTGGACCACTGCAATTTGTGAGGCTACATCTCCCTTCGAGAGAGACCTCATATCCGCGCCATTAAGGGTGACCACGCCTTCAGACGGACATAGCAGACCGCTCAAGACCTTTGTGAGCGTCGATTTCCCGGAGCCGTTGGGTCCTATTACGCCAACGAAGTCACCGTCCCCGATGCTAAGGTTTATTCCGTGGAGCACGGGTGTTTCACCGTAGGCAAAGCTGACATCTCTGCATTCCACAAGAGCCTTTTTCATCCGTTGTGCCTCTAAGCTCAGTCACTTCGCGCACCCTCTCATTATTTTTTCAGAAGAAGATAGAGAAAGAAAGGGGCTCCAGACAACGTTGTGATAACTCCCACCGGCAACTCCACAGGATAGGTTGCGATTCTGGCCACGCAGTCCGAGGCCGCGAGAAAGGCCGCGCCGCCAATCAATGCTGCAGGGAGGAGCACTCTGTTGTCCGGCCCGAACAAGAGCCTCATTGCGTGAGGGACCACCAGGCCAACGAACCCGATTGTCCCCGAGACGCTCACTATTGTTCCGGTCATCATGGCCGCCACGATCATGAAAAAAGTCCGAGCCCTGAAAACATTGAGCCCAAGGTGAGACGCTGTGTCATCTCCGACAATCAAGAGGTTCAGCCGATTGGCGTTGAGATAAGTGAGAGTCCATCCCGCTGCGACGACAACTGCCGCCAGTGATACCTTCCGGTAGTCGGCAAGACTGAAATCTCCCATCAACCAGAAAAGGATCCGCTGCTTTTCATGGGAACTCGAAAGCGACAAGATCAAGAGCATGACAGCGTTCATCAGTGAACCGACAATCACTCCTGCCAATATGACTGTGTTGACGTACCCTCGGCCTCGTCTGACTGCGGATAGTCCGTACACCAAGCCGACAGAAGCAATACTCCCGAGAAACGCGGATACGGATGTGCCGAGAAGCCATCTCTCTCCGAACAGGGCAATGGACACCACAGCTCCTAGGGATCCTCCTGCGGCAGTGCCGATGAGGTAGGGATCTGCCAAAGGGTTTTTGAGCACACCTTGAAACACCACGCCGGCAGAGGCCAAACCTGCTCCTGCGATGGCAGCCAAAAGCGTCCTTGGAAGTCTGTACGACAGAATGATCGTCCATGTCTTCTGAGCATCGATCCCTAATGCACCACACGTGAACAGCGTCTTCACCTCTGTGACGGTCGTTCCGGTCAGCAGAGAAATGAGCAGCACCACAAGGAGAACACCCGTCAGGCTCATGCTTATGAGAATCGTTGTTGCAAGCGTAGACATTCGCATCGACATCTCTCACTCACCAGAGGAAGACCTGCTAGCAGAGTCACTTGATTCTATTGACGCCAACGAGGAATCGACTATCGAACACCTTGGGGTGAAATATGGCTGCCAACTCTTCCAACGCGTCCATGATTCGCGGAGACGGGCGAGCAATCATATCGGCATCAAGCTGATATATTTCGTTATTTTTTACTGCTCGGAGATCTTGATGTCTTTGCCACTCGGTGAAACATTCCTCATTCTGGCATTCTTTGTTCAGGACGATTATGATGTCAGGATCACGTCTTGCCACCTCTTCCATGCTAAACTTGGGATATGAGACGTGGCCCTCTTCCGCAACATTGACGCCGCCGGCTTCACGGATCAACGACCCAATGAAGGACCTGCCTCCCGCTAGGACAAGAGGCCTGATACCTACAGCAAACAGGACGAGAGGCTTGCTGACGTGGTCGACTCGTTGTCTCACAGCTTGCCTTCGCCGTTGAAATTGCCGCACAATAATCTGTGCGTCTGACTCCCTTCCAAGAATCGTCCCAAGGCGGTCTAGCAAGTGAACGATGTCGTCCAGCGTTTTGCTACTATCCACAAATGTGGGAATTCCCAGCTCAGTCAACCTGTCCACAACTTCCTTTCGCATGCCGGTTTCGGGGGACAGTACGAGATCCGGTCTCAGGGCTATTATTCGTTCCAAATCAGGACTCAAGTATGCGCCAACGTCCTGGATCTTCAGCGCCTCGGGTGGCTCGTTGCAGCGCGCAGTCCTACCGACGAGCGTATGCCCCGCCCCGAGGTCGAACACGATCTCGGTCAGGCTCGGAGCAAGGGAAATGACCCTCTTGGGAAAAGCAGGAATGCATACCTGGCGAGACAAACCGTCCTTCACGCAGATCACGGGGGCAGGTTCTGCTTGAGCCGGCAAGATGACCAGCAACGTAGAAACAGCAAGGCCCCAGAATCGCCACAACAACCAAATGAAGTCTTTCGGGGATATCCTTGAGAACAGGAGCCTCGCACGGGAGTATACGGGAGTTGTCCGAAACACTCTCATTTTCGATAACCTATTTTCCGCATGTGCCAAATTTCGGTGGTGTTCCCAACGCATCCCTCTTCTTGTGATATAGGCCGTTGAGAAGCGCGTCAAGAGCCATACAAATCGGCCTCGATGCGAACCCCTTTGGCACGAACTTTATCCACGGACCAGTCTTGCAGCCGGCGATCGCCTCGCATCTGTGTCTGCAAGTCTCTTGAAATGACTGCAGATCAGTGACGAGACCGCTGTCGTACTCCGTGCTGATCGCGAATGCGGACTCCAAGAAACCAGCATGGACTGGATTCAACAGCAGCATTTCCAGGTCTGCATAGATACGAGAACCCTCTTCGTGGGAGATTTTGCCGCATTTTGTCACCAATCCATACAGGTCAATTTTGCGCTCGTTGATCCGTTGGAAGACGCTTCGGCCGATCAGAAGACCGTTCTGTAAGGAAATGCTCTCCTTCACTCCCTGGTACACTGCTTTGGCAATCAGCTCTCCAAGTTTTGAGTGCCCACCCGCGTTTTCGACCCGTTTCCCCCGTCCCTCTACGACCAGCACTTCGTCTGTACCGGTCCCGGTCGCCTGGTAGCCAGGAGAATACGAGCTTCGAATGTCAAGGTCCTCGAGGGCCGCGGATTTTGCCTCCGTGGCGCTGATGATGGCTCGTGTCAGGGCTCTCGCAGTAAGTTGCATATTGGTGAGTATTATAACATTGATGGTCCCTGGCTCATAAAACCTTCCTTCATCTACCGACGCCCGCATCGCGTTGCCCTTCACACCGGCAGTCACCAATGCATAGACAATCATGTCTCTGTACTGCATCTTCTGCACGGAGAGATTGTCCATTCTCGCTCCCGTGTACAGGAAGGACGCGCTGGCCACATCTCGTCCTGTAATTGTGCAGACGCTTTGTTTTAGGGCATCCATAGAGAGCCCATGCAATGTGCTCCATAACGGCGGTGACAGATAGTGATTTCCCACTGCTGTAACGCCTGTGAGGTTGCCTGCAAGTGAGTTCAGGCAACTCATGGGCTCACTGAAGTCAATTAAGAGGGTCTGAGTGGGAAAATCATTCATGGTGCCATCGACTACTTGAGCTGATTTCACATAGGGAAGATCAATGGTGAGAGCGCGAGATCCCAGAGACCGATCAGGTGTGAGTTTCGCCTTGTCGTCTGCGAGTTCATCTGCATAGATGACGCTGGCCAACCATGAGACAAAATCCCCCATGTTCACCGACGCTCGGCAGGTGAGAGCGCACGGAAAGTGCGCATAATTGCTATTCTTCACCGCTTCTACGTCTTTCCATCCGGGCTTATCGAAGAACTTCTTCGACAATCTCCATTCGTTTCCACAATA
Source organism: uncultured delta proteobacterium (assembly GCA_963729795.1). GTDB lineage: Bacteria > Desulfobacterota > Desulfomonilia > Desulfomonilales > Desulfomonilaceae > CAWBBA01. The sequence goes on from CAVSPC010000002.1 coordinate 22,915, forward strand.
GTAGATGAGCTGAGGATTAAACTTCACCCACTCGTCTTTGGTCACGGGTACGACTGCCCCAGGCTTTCCGAACGATGGAGCTATCCCGCCTGCACACCGGATAAGTTCATTTTGGAACGAGCCTTCGCCGGGCGTCATAATTACATCCGATCCCATGAGTCGCATGACTCGCTTGCGTTTGGCTTCCGGAATCGTTGCGACCTTGCGGGAAACTAGATCAAGCTGCTTTCGTATTTGACTGATCTTCGCGGCCGCTTCTTCATCCTTGTTGCTGATTTTTCCCACAAGTTCGATCATCTTGAAGCCATCTTCCATGGTATTTGCATCGACGTGAATCAATGGAATTTCGGAATCCACAAACCTTTCCCGTATTCTTGCCTGGAGTGAGGAGAGAAGAATCACGTCAGGTTTGAGTTTTTTGATAAGCTCCGGGGATGGATCGAAGAAGCCACCCACAATGGCCTTAGTATTTGTTTCCCTAGGATAGGTGTCGTGATACGTAAGCCCGACGATCAGGTCACCTGCTCCAAGGGCAAAAAAGGCTTCCGTGGCTCCGGGAACCATTGAAACCACCCGTTTTGGGGCTTCTTTGAGTTGCACGATTTTGCCACTGGTGTCCGTCAGCGTGACAGGAAACAAAGAGCCGGCAGCATAGACACAGTCTGCAATGAAAAGCCCCACCAACAGAACCAGAAGGGTTCGGAGCAAACAAGACCGGTTCGAAGACATGTGATTCCTCCCAATTAACAGGATACGTAAACCATGTTGCCGTCCTGGACACAGTACACCGATCAAACCTCGTCCAGAAGCTATCCGAACGATCATTCCCGGTTGATCTGAAGCCCTACAAATTTTGAACGATTTGATCGACAAGAATTTCTAACGTCCCTTCTTGAAAAGAATGGGAACTACATAGCTTACTTGATTTTTCATCAGTGAGTCCGGTACAGGTGGAAAATGCGAAGACGCCTTCTCCACGATTCTCAAGGCGGCTTCGTCCAGGACTTTCGAGTCCGCGTGCGACACAATGGCAACATTCGCAAGGGAACCATCTTTGTTGATTGTGAAACAGACCACAGTTTTCCCATGGGCCATGTGTCTGAGAGCGGCCCTTGGGTAGTAGGCTGCCCCATGGATGGCAGACAATATCCGGTCCTTATAGGTCTGCGCCTCTTCACCTGATTTAGAGGGGCCTTCTCTTTCCGGACTCGCTACAGACGGAACAGAAGGTATCGAATCCTGCAAGCTTTTTGAGTCATTGGGAGGACCATTCAGCGAGCGCTCCAAAAGTATTCTCCTGTGGGTACCCACAGATTCGGTGGCAGGTTTGTCCTCCGCAAGTCGAGCTTCATCCTTGGTTTCTCCAGTCACCTCTTTCCGCTCCACTTCTGCTGGCAGCCCTTTCGTAGTCTGTTTCTGAATTCTCCTTTTCTCAGGTCTTGCATCTCTTCTGGCCAGAGCGCCCATAGAGGCAGGGGAATTGACTGAAGCGGGCGAGGGGGCATCGGGGGTGTTAATTTCACGTGTTTCTTTCAGCCTTACCAAAATTGGTTTCTCGGAATTGCCCTCAAATCCTGGAAGCGAAGGAGTAGGAGCCGCAATGAACAAGGAGAGTGCGGCCAAATGGACTAGGGAACCGGTGACAAGAAATCTCAACGTTTCTCCAATGAGCCATGGGTGAAACGTACTCGTGAACAGAGCGGCGACCAATTCATCATCTTCCAGGACAATGTCCTTGCCCAATTGACCTCCGCACTCTGCCTGAGGCTCAGCGACTAAATTGGAATTGTCGAAAATGGAATCCCAAAAATTAGTTACAGGTTCCGGATCGCTGAAAACGGAGTCCATCAGCCCAAATTCCCAGTCAAGGTGCGATTCGCCATCTGGATGAAAAGCTGCTGAGTCCTGATAATCCACGTTGAAAAAAAGTGGCAAACTTTCGGTGGGAAAATCCTCTTCCGGGCATAATGGAGACCTGTGCCGCAGACCCAGCCAATCGGCAACTAGGCGGGTCAATGACCTCGTCTGCGGCCATGCGGGCAGACTGATGACTCGCGCCGACCTGCCATACGACTCCAGGATACTGTGGAGCTTTTCCATCTGAATACCCTCACGAGAGCATCGAACGCGGTGAAATCGTGTCGCCAACAATAAAAAACCCGAGCCCATCAATGGACTCGGGAATGCACCCAGTTTCCTTTTTCCCAAGTTGTCGGCTGTCGGTCGCAGCACTATCGTCACAGGCAGGTCTTCTGACTTCCGGATCACCCTCTTTGCCCGAACCTTCCCACTTGGGTACGCCAAGCAGTGGCATCCTCGGGCTTTCGTCCCCGGTTACAGCGGCGGGACCGCGCCGGATTTCAACCGGCTTCCCTATTAAGCTTGAAAAGCGCCTGTAAATGTATCATTGTCCCAACGAAGCGAAATGTCAAGTCATCTTTTCGGCACTTTGTAACCCCTCAGTCGCACGCGGGAGCATGGTTGCAAGTTTTTGATATTCTTGATTGAGCACCCCTGTTTCCTCCGCGTAACTGAATGGTCACACACTACCCTTAATTTTGTTGCCGACAAGAAGCTGCTCCTGTAATGTGAGATGGCAACTTAACCGCAAGAGGTGCTCATGCCGCCAACGGTAGTTATCGTCGGAACCCTGGATACCAAGGGCGAGGAAGTCGGGTACGTAAAGCGGCTACTCGAAGATGCCGCATGTTCCACACTCGTAATAGACGTCGGGGTTCTCCACGCTCCGGGGATCCAGTCGGACATTTCACGCGAACAAGTTGCGGCTGCGGGTGGAGTTCAATTGCAAGAGCTGCTGAGACTGGGCGATCGAAGATTGGCCATTCAAACAATGACCCAGGGAGCCGAAAAGATAGTCAGCGACCTTCATGGTAAGGGAGCGGTTTCAGGCATTCTTGCCCTGGGAGGTGGGACCGGCACTCACATTGGGACGGGAATCATGCGTTCCCTGCCGCTGGGATTACCTAAAGTGATGCTCTCAACGGTCGCAAGCCGCGACATGAGTGAATTGATAGGAACGAAAGACATCACCATGATGCACTCGGTCATGGACATTCTTGGACTTAACCCTCTCAGCAGGAAAATACTCGCAAACGCTGCTGCAGCGATGGCGGGGATGGTATTGAGCCCCATTCGTATGAATCGACAAAAGCCGATTATCGGCCTTACTTCGTTCGGGTTTATAACTGAAGGGGCCATGCTGGTAAAGAAGATGCTGGAAGATCAAGGCTATGATGTCGCTCCCTTCCACGCTAACGGCACGGGCGGGATGGCAATGGAGGACCTGATATCGCAGGGGTTGATTGACGGCGTCCTGGACTTTGCACTTCACGAATTTGCCGATGAGTTGTACAACGGATACTGCGGTGGAATAGGGCCGAGCAGGATGGAGGCTGCCGGCCGCTCTGGCATACCCCTGGTGGTCGTTCCAGGCGGCCTGGATTGCATCGTGCTGGAATTCGACTCACCGGAAACGATTCCGGAGCGATTCAGGGACAGAAAAGTGTTCTGGTACGATTTCCGATCCGGTGTGCGCACAAGTGCCGACGATCTGCGCTGCTTGGCAGAGGTCATAGCTGCTAAATTGAACCACGCCAAGGGTTTCTCGTCAGTTGTAATCCCTTTGAGAGGGTGGTCCGAAGCAGACGCGCCGGGCGCGCCCCTTTATGATCCGGAAACGAATCACGTATTTGTGTCGGCCCTGAAAGCGCTGTTGGATTCTAAAGTCAATGTGATAGAGGCGGACTTCCATATCAACGACGCGGAATTCGCCAGAATTGCGGTTTCGGAGCTGCACAGGACCATGACTGCAACAGGCGCGGGGCCGTCCTTAAGTAACCGGATTGGAGTGTAAATGGCTTTTGACAGCTTGCAGAATCTCATAGAATTTTGGAAACGGACCGACCATCTAGCTTGTATTAGCGATAACCTGAGTCCCCATTTGGAAATAGCGGAGCTGACGGATCGTGTGGTCAAAAAAGGCGGGCCGGCTCTCCTCTTCGAACGCCCAACCGGGTACAATTATCCCGTTCTGACGAACATATACGGCGCCTTAGATCGGGTAAGGGCTATCTTCGATATTACCGAGCTAAATGACCTGGGTGACAGGTTTCAAGAATTCCTGGATCTGGAGCCGCCCAAGGGCTTTATCGACAAACTGAAACTCCTTCCCAAACTCAAAGATGTCGCTTGCGCTTTTCCCAAGCGAGTCAAAGACGGACCATGCAGGGAAGTGGTCCGGACGCATGACTTGGACTTGAGGGAGTTGCCGGTATTGACTTCCTGGCCTGGGGACGGCGGCCCGTTCATTACGCTGCCGGTGGTAATCACTCGGCATCCTAGAACCGGCCGCCGAAACGTCGGCATGTATCGTTTACAGGTCTACGATAGAGAAACCTGCGGCATGCACTGGCACATACATCATGGGGGAGCGGAACACTTTCGCTCGGCTCAAGAGCCAATGCAAGTGGCCGTAGCCATCGGACCCGATCCCATCACCACCTACAGCGCCGTTGCACCCCTGCCCGAAGATCTGGACGAACTTATGCTTTCCGGATTCCTTCGCAAAAAACCGGTGGAGGTCGTGAAGTGCGTCTCCTGCGACTTGGAGGTTCCGGCAGAGTCTCAATTTGTCCTGGAAGGATATGTAGTTCCCGGTGAGACACGGGTAGAGGGACCATTTGGAGATCACACGGGATTTTACTCACCGGCAGACTTGTATCCGATTTTTCACCTTACAGCGATTACACGGCGCAAGAACCCCATATATCCTGCCACTCTCGTCGGCAGGCCCCCTATGGAGGACGCATTTCTGGGCAAAGTCACAGAGAGACTCTTTTTGCCACTTATAAAGAAACAGCTCCCTGAGATCGTTGACATTAACCTGCCGGTGGAAGGGGTCTTTCACAATATTTGCTTCGTGGCCATTCGCAAGAGTTATCCCGGTCAGGCTCACAAGGTGATGCACGCATTATGGGGCTTTGGGCAAATGATGTTTACGAAGATGATTTTTGTTTTCGATCATTACGTAGATGTTCAAGACATCGGTCAGGTACTCTTTTTTCTGGGAGCCAATCTGGAGCCCGGGCGCGATCTATGTGTGGTAAAAGGACCGGTTGACGCGCTTGATCACTCCTCCGCTCTGCCCCACTTGGGCAACAAAATAGGATTTGATTGCACCCGAAAAGGTGCTGACGAAGGTCATTCCCGATCCTGGCCCGAACTGATCGAGATGGATCAAGACGTTAAATCCAAAATCGACGCAGTATGGACTAAACTGAACTTGGGATGATTCGATGGCGACAATTCAAATTGAGAACAGATCAGATGCATCCGATAGCGTCTGCGGGGCTTCGCCCAACGGCCAAGATGAAAATGGCTGTATCATTCCATGCATTTTGAATGAAGCCGCTGTGGGAACCGGCTCTACGCGGACTGCATGCCCTGCTGGATTTATGGCAGGGACAGATCGCATGAATCTCCTTGCGATAATCCGACGCCTGCTCTCTTTGGTAAAGATCGAGCATACTTTGTTCGCGCTGCCTCTGGCATTATCCGGTTCAATTTTGGCGGCTCGCGGTCTGCCAAGTCTAAAGGTCTTGGGACTTATTGCACTGGCGTTTGCCGGAGCCAGAACTGCTGCTATGGCTTTCAATCGGTTGGCAGACCGTGATCTGGATGCCCTTAATCCTCGAACCGCCAACAGGGAAATTCCTAGCGGTCTGATAGATGTACGCCAAGCTTGGGCTCTGGTCGTGATGGCCATAGGCGTCTACTTCTTTGCCGCTCTGGCCCTGAACCGGATGTGCCTCTACTTGTCTCCGGTGGCGCTTGCGATTCTGCTGACCTACTCTTATACGAAGCGGTTCACCTGGATGTGCCATCTATTCCTGGGATTATGTCTTGGTCTGGCCCCTGTGGCAGGTTGGCTGGCAGTCACGGGGCAATTGGACTGGATCCCTGCGGTTTTGGGAACCGGCGTCCTCTTCTGGGTTGCCGGCTTTGACATTATCTATGCCTGCCAGGACGTGGACTTTGACCGCACGGTAAAACTGCACTCTTTACCGGCCTGGCTCGGAACCCGCGCAGCTCTTCGCTCGGCAGGTCTTGCCCATGTAGCTGCGATCTGCCTGTTCATGTTCACGGGGAGATTGGCCGGGCTAACCTGGACATTCTACCTGTTATGCCTTGTCACATGCGGACTGCTCTACGTCGAACATCGGTTGCTGCACCCCGACGACCTGAGCCGCTTGGATTTAGCGTTCTTCAACGTGAATTCCATGGTATCTTTCAGCTTGCTCGTAGCCGTGTGGTTCGGCTTGCCATAAAACAAGTTTACGAGAACAGGGAATTCGATATGAATGTATGAGGAGATGAAACGATGTCTGTGCGCAAAAGAGTGCTACCCGCAGGCTGGTATCCTGACTCTGCTGACGAATGCAATCGACAAATTGATGAATTCTTGAAAGGATTCAGCCCTCCCGAAGGAATGTGGGTTGGCGGAGTCGTGCCTCACGCGGGGTGGTTTTTTTCCGGGCGGGCGGCGGCTCGGGTTATAAGTACTATTGCCGTTTCCACGCGCCCGGACCGCGTGGTAATCTATGGGGGGCACCTCTCAGAAGCTAACGATCCGATTATCTACACCGATGACTCGTGGCACACGCCCCTGGGCGCTCAGCTTATGGATTCATCTACGGCAGAGGAGTTGGTTTCCGCGGGTGAAGCTGTGGCCGCACACGGGGATTTTTCAGATAATACCGTGGAGATACAACTTCCGTTTGTCCAACGGTTTTTTCCTGGAATCCCGGTGATTGCGATTCACGCACCGGCTTCAGTGCGGGCCATACGAACGGGCGAAGCGGTGTGTGCGCTACTTGAGGCGAAGGGGCTGGCTGCCGTGTGCATTGGGTCAGCCGATCTCACCCACTACGGCCCGAACTATGGTTTCATGCCAAAAGGTACCGGGGCCGAGGCGGTGAAATGGGTAAAAGAAAAAAATGACCGTTCGCTCATCAACAAGGCGCTAGCCCTTGATGCCAAAGGTTTACTCTCGGATGCGAAGTCAAAGCAGAACACGTGTTCTGCAGGTGCGATCGCGGCCTTGATCACGTCGATGGCACACCACGGCGTCCAATGCGGCAGGCTCTTGGAGTACTACACCAGTTACGATGTTGCGCCCGATTCGAGCTTCGTCGGATACGGAGCTATTATTTACTAACCGCCAGGCAATTCGATCGAGCCATAACGGTTCCAACCTCGTACAGCGTGTGGTTGTATTCCACGCCTTTGAGGCAGACCGTGAACTGCTGAGATATCTTGACCTTGTGAGCGACAGCCTCGTACGTCTTTTCTGAAATAACTACTTTTCCGCCCGCGGCAGAGGCTTGAATCCTGTCGGTCAAATTCACGTCGGATCCCACGATCCCATATTTCGCCCGGGTTTCGGTCCCAATGTTGCCCACGATGACTTCGCCGGTATGAATTCCTATGCCCATTGTGACTACAGGGAGTCCTTGAGCAACGTTTTCCTTAACAAAGCCTTCAAGCTCCTGCTGCATTTCGAGAGCGCACTTTACTGCACCCAGGGCATTCAGACTAACGTCGGATTCTATACCGTTGAAGAAGACCAGAATCGAATCTCCGTAAAAGTCCACGATGATGCCCCTGTAGCATTCTATAACGGCTATCATACGCGCGAAGTACCTGTTCAACATTTTGATAACTTCTTCGGGCTGCAGTTTCTCAGATATTGCCGTAAAATTCCGTAAATCGGACATCATGATCGTGACAGTTTTCTTTTCCCCGCCCAGTCGCAACGCTTCGGGCTTACTCATCAAAGCTTCGGCCACACTCTTGTCAACATAGCGACCGAAGGTCTGTTCAATCAAGTCTCGTTGTTTAAGACCTTGGATCATGTTGTTAAAGCTTCGGTTTAATTGCCCCATTTCGTCGTATCGGTCTTCCGGCAGCCTTACCGTGTAATCCCCCTTCTCGACTTGCTCGGTCGCGGCGGAAATCTCAGCCACCGAGCGACCGACCGAGCGAGTAGTCAACCGAATCAACAAGAGAATCACTCCAAGTGCAACTATGCCGGCTAAGGTGTAATAGAATCTGAACCGGACTATGGGGGCCATTATCACTTCACCCTTGGAAAAGAGGACCATGTACCAATTGATGAAAGGCAGTTTATAGAAACCTGCCACAATATCAGGTGGATGTCCTTTTCCGAATACAGTCCCGTAAGGCTTGTTACTCTCAATCTCTCGAAGGACAGCCTTCTCCACTTCGTTTCCGTTTTCCCCTAGCTGTTTTCTATCGGACCAGGACTTACCCGTTTGGGCCAGCAGTTGACCGGTGCTTGTGACAAGGTACGCGGTGCTCCCTCGCCAAAGGGACATTTCCTTTATAGGCTTCAAGAAGGAATCAAAGCTGATCCGCACAGTCAGTCGTTTGGGAGAGGGCGTGTCAGCTCCTATGATCTTTATGATCGTTAATGCCCTGTCCGGAGCATTTGGATCCATGACAGGCGCACAAAATCCCATATTGCCACACAGTACCGTGGTATAGCTCGTGCCGTTGCCCGTGTCTTTTACGCCGGGATCGTCGGACGTTTTCCCTCCCTTAGCGGTCTGCTGGGCCTTGGCATTGAATGGCTCCAGGTCAACGAAGCGAACGCCATCCTTCTCTATGAGTTGCTGAATCAGATATGTCCTGACAATATCGTTATTCGGGATCTCCTCAGCTTGTCCAATGAGCCTAATTAGCGCCACTTTATCTTCGAGCTGCATCTCGATTTGGTGCTCGGCTTTTTCCAACTTCAGACGCGTGGCAACGCCCCATTGCTCGAGAAGAAACCCGAGTGAATAGACGAAACCCGCCACACCTGCGACTATGAGTATCACTGTCACTGGGAGAAGCAAGAGAATCAGAAATCGTCGTTGTAACGAAAAAATCATGGTTAATTTTCACCGTGCCGTTCAGGGTTGGAAATTGACATTGCAGCATATCCTACGTGGTCTTTTCAGGGCCTTGCGATCAAGAGTCAAATGCTCGGCTGCTGTTGCAATCCCTCGGTCGCTATTTTCGCGTAATCGCTCATTGCAACCGAGCATTATTGTCGGGAATCACTGTACGACCCCTAAACCACTGCTGGGAGGCTCCCCTGAAAGAACCTTCCGACCGTGTGATACGCAGTCGCTCCTAGGGACCTCTTGCGCACGCCACCATCGAGCTACGCGGGGGTTCACCCATTGTTCCGTTACCCCAACTCAGCTCCCAGGAGTCTGACATACTAAGTTATTCCCATGGTAACCTCTGAGAGATGCCGATACAATAGTGGCTATCGTCCCACGAATTCGGGAAAGTCCCGCGGGACGCGGGATTACGCAACAGCCTCCTAGTGCTTCATTCCGCCTCCGCCATGCTTCATCATGCCATGTTCCATCCCACCCATGCCGTGTTCCATTTTCAGCATCTTTTTGTGTGATTTCAAGTCAGCCAGAGTGACTTCCCCGTACGTAGCAACTCGCTTGCCTTTGTGCTCGGAACTGAACCGCTCTGCATCGGCCTTATTCGAGAACGGCACTACTTCGGGGCCCATAGGTCCCTTTAGGTCGCTGCCGACAACGAAAAATGCCTGTTTGGCGTCTATAAACTTCTTGGTTCCGTGTTCCGTCACGAAAAGGTCTTTGATATTCCCGGCGTCGAAGCCGTATTTCTTAGGTTCAAGGACATATCTGAACATATCGCCTGTGGTATCGAACCCCACCACTTTGCCGTCTTTGAAAACTACCGCAGCCGGTCCCCAGATGCTGCTCCCCAGTTTCATGCCGCAAACAGGGCAAGTCCCCGAAAGATCAAGCTTGGACCCATCCGGGAGATTCACCGTCTGTGCAGCCCCGAAAACGAGGGTAGCCGATGCTACAATTACTAGTGCGAACGCGGTGCACAAAAGGCCTTTCAAAGTTGAAAACATTTCAAAACTCCTTTCCGCTGCTTTGGACCTCTAATCCCCTTTTAAATTCCGTCTCTTTCACGAGGCAGTAAATAGTGGGGACGACGAAAATCGTTATTATGTCTATAGCCATGCCGCCGAAAGTTGGCAACGCCATGGGAACCATTACATCCGCTCCTCGGCCCTGGGAAGTCATCACAGGGATCAGGGCCAGGATCGCAGTCGCTGTGGTCATAAGCGCGGGCCTCACTCGTTTCACTCCAGCGTCCAGCGTCGCTTCCCTGATTTCAGCCACTGATTGAAACGTGCGTGACTTGAATACCTGATCCAGATAGGTGGAGTAAATAACCCCGTCATTGCTTGCGATACCGAAGAGCGCCAGGAACCCTACCCAGACTGCGACACTCAAATTGTAGGGACGGACCTGGAAAAGCTCCTGCATGTTGACACCAAAGACGTGGAAGTGGAGGAACCAGGGCTGTGAGTATAACCATATCATCATAAAGCCCCCGGACCAGGCCACAAAGATACCCGAAAATACGTTCAAAGAAGTCGGGATGGAACGGAACTGGAAGTACAGAACTACGAAGATGAGCACCAACGCCAGCGGAATCACGACCCTCAATGTGTTCTCTGATCGGACCTGATTTTCGTACGACCCGGAAAAAATGAACGACGTACCAGGTGGAAGCTTAAGTTCCCCCGTTTTGATCTTGTGCTTTAAATAGCGGTCCGCTGCTTCAACAACATTAACCTCGGCCGTTCCGGGCTTTTTGTCAAAGAGCACATAGCTTACGAGGAAGGTGTCCTCACTCTTTATAGTCATCGGGCCCGGCGTAAACCTAATTTTTGCAAGAAGATTAAGAGGGATTTGCACTCCTCCGTTTCCGGGAACCAGTATTTTCCCCAGGTCTTCGAGAGAGTCTCTCAGTTCTCTCTGGTACCTGATCCTGACCGGATATCGCTCGCGACCTTCTACGGTGGTGGTGATCCGTTTCCCACCGATGGCTATTTCGATGACATCCTGGACGTCCTGGATCGTGATCCCGTACCGAGCTATGGCTTTACGGTCGATGGCAATTTCGAGGTATGGGTTTGCGATTACCCGATCCGCAATAACAGACGAAGGTTCCACGGACGGAACTTCCTTCAGGAAGTGCTCGATCTCAAGGCCCACCTTTTCCACATCCTCAAGGGTGCTCCCGCGAACTTTCACTCCCATCGCGGCCCTCATGCCGCTTTGAAGCATCACGATACGAGCCGCTATGGGTTGAAGTTTCGGCGCTGACGTGCTTCCCGGTACTTGAGCGGCCTTGACGATTTCTTTCCAGATATCATCGGAGTTTTTGATCTCCGGCCTCCAATTTCTAATAGGCTTTCCCGTCTTAGGGTCAACCACACGTTCCCCGGTTACCGGATCTGTTTTGTACTCGGGGAGATAGTTAATTACGGTCTCAACCATGGAGAGAGGAGCCGGATCCAGAGCGCTCTCAACTCTGCCCACCTTCCCGACCACAGACTCAACTTCCGGTATGGCCTTTATCGCCATGTCCTGCTTCCGAACGACGTCCAAGGCTTCACCGATGCCTGCATGGGGCATCATGGAGGGCATATAGAGGAATGAACCCTCATCCAAATCGGGCATAAACTCCTTTCCCAGGCCAGGGAACTTATGAGACAGTGTCGACCATAACCAGGTCTGCCGTACTGGACTTACCATCCTTTGAATCTCGGGAGAAGAATCGCTTTTCACCTCGGGGTCTTGCACGTGTTGCGCGGTCACAACGGGTCGCTGAGGAGCAATAAACTTGTCCACTGTCCACGGTACAAAGAAGAATACCCTGTCGAATCCTTGCCAGATGACGAGCCCAAAGATGATGAGGCTGACAGGCAGCACCAGGAAAACGGCCTTGTGGTACAAAGCCCAATTCAAAAATGGACGGTAAAATGCCGTAAAGATTTTCCTGATCCCGAGCAAGCCGAAAATTATTCCGGAAGCGAAAATCAAATTCCGTATAAAGCCGACGCCCGGTCCCAAAGGCAACCAATGTTCAGTGAGCAGAACCACCACGAATCCCAACGCCGTGATGTTGAGGACAGTCGGAATCTTTCCCTTAACAGTTTCGGGGAAGAACTGGGAACCGGCTTTCAATGCTCCTACGAAAAGCACCGGAAGTCCGAGCCACCATGAAAAGGAGAACCCCAGCCAAATTCCCAGAACCGCTATGAGACTGTTAGCAATCAACAGAGTGTTTCGACGCAGATTTCTCTTGGTAAAAACCAAGTGAGCGAGCGGAGGTATTATAGTCAAGGCAAGCACGAGTGCGGCCCCAACCGCGAATGTCTTCGTGAACGCGACAGGCTTGAAGAGCTTACCCTCTGGACCGGTAAGACTGAAAACCGGAAGGAACGAGATGATCGTAGTCAATGACGACGTCATGACAGCGCCCCCCACCTCTGAGGCCGAATCACGGATGAGATCGAGAATGCTCTTTCCCGAATGATTCTCTTCCATGTGCCTCAGGATGTTCTCACATAGAATAATGCCCATATCCACCATGACGCCAATAGCAATCGCGATCCCGGAGAGGGCCATTATGTTCGCGTCGATACCCACAAACTTCATGACCCCGAAGGTCAGGAGAACCGACAGAGGCAGAATCGTGGAGATCAAGCCGGAGCTTGCAATGTGATTCACCATGACGATGACCACGATTATGGTGACTAATATTTCCTCTGAGAGTGCTTTCTTTAGGGTGTTAAGCGTCTCGTGGATCAGGGTGGTACGGTCGTAAAAGGGAACGATCTTGACTTGTGAAACGGTGCCGTCCGGAAGTGTCTTGGTGGGAAGTCCCGGACTGATTTCCTTTATCTTCCGTTTTACGTTTTTGATTACCTGAAGAGGGTTTTCGCCGAATCTAACGACTACCACGCCGCCGACCACCTCGGCCCCTTCCTTGTCCAGCGCACCGCGCCTCACCGCAGGCCCGAGCGAAACGGTGGCGATGTCCTTTATGTACAAGGGAACGTTGGCATTGACTTTTACGACACTGTCCAGGACGTCCTGGACGGAATGGAGGAAGCCCAGGCCTCGAATTGTGTACTCGGCCCGGTTCACCTCTATGGTCCCAGCCCCTACATCCAGGTTGGACATGCGAACCGCATTCAAGACCTCGGGAAGAGTAATGTTATTGGCCCTCATGGCATCCGGGTTTATATCTATCTGATATTCCTTTACATAGCCGCCTACAGAAGCAACCTCGCTCACCCCTCCCGCAGACTCTAAAGCGTACCGGACATAATAATCTTGAATAGTTCTCAGTTGATCGAGACCAAAGCCCTTGCCTTCAACGGTGTACCAAAACACCTGCCCTAATGCTGTGGCATCAGGTCCGAGCGTGGGCTGCACCCCTTCGGGAAGCGTCCCGGAAGGTAAGGAATTGAGCTTTTCCAGTATTCTCGAGCGTGACCAGTAGAACTCGATGTTATCCTTAAAAATAATGTAAATGGTTGAGAAGCCGAAAAAAGAGTTGCTCCTAATGGCTTTTACCCCGGGAAGACCAAGAAGCGACACGGTTAGAGGATAGGTGATTTGGTCTTCGATATCCTTCGGTGAGCGGCCTTCCCACGGAGTGTAAACTATTTGCTGATTCTCCCCGATGTCGGGGATTGCGTCTACGGGAACCGGATGTCTCGGCAACCAGGGAATGTCCCAGTCAAAAGGGGCTACAGTCAACCCAAGTAGGATAGTCCCTACCAAGACAATCACCATGAGCAATTTTTGCTCAATCCAAAACTGCATCATTCTCGAGAAGAATGACATTTCCCGGATTTGGCCATTTTGGCCCTCCTGTTGATCCTGATAGGATGTCATTTTTCTCTCCCATTCTGCGTGGAATGAGACCCAGCACTAGTGGTCTTGGGCTTGGCACCGGGTTCTTGTTTGTCTTTGGTGGTAGTCGGTTCGGCGTCTTGCTTATCTTTAGTCACCGTCGAATCATTTCCTTGTTTCGGCGTGCTCGACTTAACCTGGGGCTCCTTGGTGCCCTTCGCTTTGTCCAGTGAAGGGAATGTTTCGGGCGGAATTTTCTCTACCATCTCCCCGCACTTGAGCATCTGTTGCCCCTTATACGGCGTTTTACCAAAGTAAGGGTTCCTTGCATTCTTGCTCGATTCGACCCAGTAAGCTCCCTCGTTGTCGAAAGCCATAGGGCAGTGGTACAAGAAGAGAGGGTTCTTCATTGTGTGGCGGAATCCCATCACCACTTTGGCAAACGCTTCCGACAGAGGATCGAAGCCTTTGCGCATGGACCCGATATCTCGGGTGTCCGCGATTTGCTTGAGGTTGGTCAACATCGACATTGAGAGTTTTTTCCAGGTTTTTCCGCACTTGTCATTGAGTCCTTGGGCACTTAATTCCTTCACGAGCCCGGCCAGCTTCTTTGCATGCACAGCGGCCTCTTCAGACTTCTCCGAAACAAGCGATTCTTTGAGGTTCAAGTATTCCTGGATCACCGGCGTTAATGCGCAAACAAACTTCTCAGGGGCTTGCAGCTTTTGGATCACCTCCTCGTCTGCATCCTCCTTGGAAGGGTTGGAAGCCTTAGCAACCTTAGGAGCCGGGGCCTGTTTGGGTTCGATAGGATTCATCATGCTTGCCTTGCCAACTATCTGCATTGCGCTGTCGATTTCGAAATTGCCTGTAGTTACTACGCGGTCACCTTCTTTCAGCCCCTGGTAAACAACGTATTTGTCTCCGGCACGAGGCCCCAGAACAACCTCTCGCAGTTCATAAGTGGGCTTATCCTGGTTGGGTACCTCCACATAAACAATGCTTCGTTTGCCAGTTATTAGAGGAGCGGCTGCGGGGATCACTAGCGGCAACTTAGGGTTCGGATCATCGACATATCCGTAAGCCGAGCAAGGGCGCAAGGCCATCTTGCTTATCGGGCAAATTCCCGGCTTCGAACTCACTTGGTCTGACGGATGAACAGGGCAGATGTATTTTCCAGCCCATTCCGATTTGATGACTCTTCCCTTTGAATCGACTTCGGCCTTCAGTTCAGCCGTAACAAACATACCCGGCCTGAGTGAGTAATCGGGGTTATCAGCTTCGACACGGATCTTCACAGTACGGGTCTTTGTGTCCAGCACGGGATCGAGAAACATGACCTTACCTTTGAATTTTCGCCCCGGAACTGCGGAAGTGGTAAAGGTGACGTCCTGGCCGTAACGTATCCACGGCATGTCCGACTCGTAGGCATCCAACATGACCCACACGTGAGACAGGTCATTGATCGTGTACATCTCGGAGCCTTCCTTAACAAATTGGCCGAGGATCGCCGTTTTCTTTGTGACGACCCCGCTTATCGGCGCCCGAAGCGTCACGTACAGATCCGGCTTTTTCTGTTTCTCGATGTCATCGATCTGCTTTTTGGTCATGCCGTATTGCATGAGCTTTTCTTCAGCGCCCTTGATAATATCCTCGCTGTCTTCGCTCCTCATGCTCTCAAACAGCTCAACCTGGCTTGTGATCAAAGTCGGGCTCCAGATGGTCACCATCGGATCCCCTTTGTTGACCAAATTCCCCGTGTAATTGACGTAGATTTGGTCAAGCCGCCCAGCCACACGAGATGTCAGGTATGCAACCCTTGTCTCGTCCTGATCCACTAGTCCGACCATCCTGACTCGCACTTTCGCGTGGCCGCGCTTGACCGTCGTAGTTTGCACCTCCGCCAGTTTCTTCGCCGCTTCGGACATCGTATACCGTATAAGATTGGTACCGTTGTCGGTGTCCTGGCTAGAGGTCACCGGTATGAGGTCCATGGCGCAAATGGGGCACTTACCGGGATGGGGAAGCTTTATCTGGGGGTGCATGGAGCAGGTCCACCATTTTGCCTTTTCAGCTTTTTTCGAGGACCCGGCCAATAAATGATCGTGTGCATCCGCGACTGTAGAAATCTTCTGGGGTTTATCCTTTGGATCAACGCATGCGACTTTGGTATCGCTGCTCTTCGGCAGCCAATAGCCGAGAACAAATGCTAGGATGATCAACAGGGCCAATAGAAGCTTTTTCGCTGGAATTCTTGCCCAAAGATCCGTTGTGTAGCTGTCGTCCATAGTTCTTCCCTCTCGATAATGCCCTCATTCTGTGATCTTCAGTACGTCTGCGGCCGTGGACTTTCCTTGCACATCGACATTCGAGCACACAGGTGAATTTTCTTTGCCGGTTTCTGTCGTAGATTGTAACATTCCCTTATAGAGAAATACATGTTTACAATGTCCATATTCTCGACTGTTATGATCGTCAAAGGTAACTCAGTGTTGAGCGTTTGTAATAGGCATTTTTCTCGAAGCGGTTCAGACCGCCGCTCTTATTGCCGGGCTTTCTTTAAGGTTGCCGTCGGCGACCTCTACGACCCGGTCAGCGTATTCTGCGTTATGATTACTGTGGGTAACCATAACAATGGTTTGGCCTTCGGAATTGAGCCTCGTGAGAAGGCGCATTATCTCCGTGGAATTCTTGGAATCCAGGTTGCCGGTGGGCTCGTCCGCAAACAAGATCGGTGGTTCATTAACCACAGCCCGTGCAATGGCTACGCGTTCCTGCTCTCCGCCTGAGAGCTGGTTTGGAAGGCGACGCCACTTGTCTTGCAGGCCCACCCTCTCCAGGGCGGACATGGCCAGCGCCTTCTTGTTTGCCCCTGAATGATGGGTGACGGCCAAGGGCAACTGCACGTTTTCAACAACATTCAAATAGGGAACGAGTTGAAAAGACTGGAAAATGAATCCCATGAACTCGCGCCTGAAATCCGCCAGCTTGCTCCTCTTCAAGGAGTAAATGTTGATACCTCCGATAAGGATTTCACCGCGTGTGGGGTTTAACAGGCCGCCGAGCATTGAGAGAAGGGTGGTTTTGCCTGCTCCGGATTCTCCCATGATGGATACAAAGCCGGCCTGATCGATTGAAAGGTCTACTCCTCGGACCGCGGCCACTCTTGCGTCGCCTTCGCCGAACTCTTTGACTACACGATTTGCAGTAATGTAACTCATCCGGAAACCTCCCTATAAAGTCCGCAGAGCTTCACTGGGATCCATTTTCGAGGCGGCCATCGCGGGGTAGAGAGAAGCCAAGAGACCAACCACTATGGCCAGGAAAACAGCACCTACTGCCACGAAAGGATCCAGAGAGAAGTGGGCCGCGTGGTCCTTAAGAAACGAGAGCAGCAGACGGGCAACGCCTATCCCAGCAAGATAACCGGTCACCCCGGCAATCAAGGAGACCACGAAGGCTTCCAGCAGGATGATCGTCATTATGTGAGATTGTCTGAACCCGATGGCGCTGAAGATTCCGATTTCTCTGGTGCGCTCGGTCACGCTGCCCATCATGGTTACGAACACAACCATCGAGCCCACGAGGACCACAAGGGCCGAAACACCGAGGGAGAATTTTCGAAAGCTGCGGAGAGTATCCATCCGGCCGGCTACTACCTGTTGAACAGCGGTGACCTTGGCTGTGGGGATCTTTTGGGCAATTTGTGCGACTATGTCCGAGATCGGGCAGTTCCTGCACAGGGCCGCCACTTCCACCATTCCAACTTTGCCTTCTTTGCCGAACAGTTTTTGGGCTACAGGCAGAGACATGAACAAAAGACCATCGTCCTGTGAGCCTGTGGATTCAAGCACTCCGGCCACCTTAAAGGTCTCCCCCTTAATGTCGATGGGAGAGCCGGGCTGAAGCTGAAATCGCTCTGCGGCTTCTCTGCCTACGAGGAGCTCCTGATCCTTTGAGGGCTTGTTTCCGACAATTTTCCACCACTTCTTGAGGGAAAATTCGGAGGCGAAATTCACGCCAACCACAAGAGCTTTGTTACCCTGGTTCTCGAACACACCGAAAACCTTTGGACTGACGATCCTTATGTTTGCAGCGTTCTTGATTGTTCTTATCTTATTCAGGTCAGCCTCTGAAATCTCCTTTACATCAAAGGAGAGGCCGCCCAGATTCATTCCTCCATAAGTTAGGGACAACCCTTCCGACCGGGGGGTAACGAGTATGTTGGCGCCGAACTCATCCATGTTGTGAGCGATATCCGCTTCCAGGGCGCTGGTTGTGGTGAGTAGGGCAACCACTGCTGCCACACCGACCAAAAGCCCTGTGACGAGAAAGAACACCTTCCCCTTCCTACGCCTCAAATTGTTCACAGCTATATCGTGAAGTTTCATCCGCTGCCTCCGTTACTGGAAATACCGCAGACCAGCCAGAACATCCTGCTGGGATATAAGCACGTTGGGCCCTTGGATTGTCCTCCTCAGCCCAGCCGGGTTGCAGCCACCCGTCACTACATTTACTTTGTCAGTCCTGAACTTCAGTCCGCAGTTCATGCAGACCATGTCGTCGCCTTTTTGCACGTAGCCTTTCTTGGCACGAAAACATTGTTCGCATGCGTCGAACGCGGCTCTAATGATCCCATCGGTACTTTTGACCACAAAAAAACGCACTATTTCGGTGGGCGAATGTTTGTATTCGAAGTGTCTGGCCTTTCCATTCTCAAAGGCGGAAACAGGGAAGGCGAACACGCCCTTCACGGGCTTGACTTCCGTAGCTGGGACTGTGAAGTTCCACGCCGCGGCGACACTGATTGTGGTAAGAATGCTGATGACAACTATTGCGGCCACAAGAAGTCCCTCAACTCTTTTCTGCATCTTTTCAATCCTTTCTTTTCAATGCTTGGACACAGTCTCGCCGCCACTCGACGGGCGGAGTTGATCCAGTGTGTCGTTATTGAATTAGGAGGCTCTTCAGTTCGGTTTTCGTGGCAATCATTCTGGGCCAAAAAGTCTTCCACTGGTCCTGACCCACTGTGGCTTGGATCTTGCCTCTAAAACCGGAGTCAAGAATCTGGACATCGGCTTCTTTGAAAGTATTTCCCACCCACTCCATGGTTTTGCGTTTCCGTTCCTGCGGGTCCCGGATGCCCCCAAGCACGTGCTCGTCCAGGAGTTTCCGTATGCCCAGCCGTTGACCAACTACCTGAAGCCACTTCTCCCTGGAGTCAAAGGCGGCTGTCATCTGAGCGACGAATTCTTCCTTCGAGACACCCTTGTTCCTGGCGATGGCCTCTATCTCTGTTTCAATCTCCTGAGGCTGAACCACAACGGTTTTAACGTCCGCGGCCTGAAGTAAGATTTGCTTGCCGACTGCGGAGAAGAAGGCGGATGCAGGATCAGGTCTTTCTGTGGCCGCTTTGTCCACGCTAAGAGGCATTTCCAGGTCTTTTCGAAAAATCGGCTTACCGTTTACCGTCGCTACCACCGGCTGCCCGATTCCAGTGCCATCAGGCTTGAACAAGCCGTCAAGTTTGATCGGATAGCCTGCGTGGGCAATAGCTTCTTTGATCTGATCCGGGCTCGTCTCCCTTTCTCTGAACTTTACAATCACGTCCTGAGCCGCGAGGCTGACTTTAGTTTCCACCACGCCGGGGAGCTTGCCGGTAATTTCCTTTACTGTAATTACGCAGGCAGGGCAGACCATCTTGCTTACGCTGAATCTGGATTCCACTACTTCACCGGTGACGAGTCTGTACGCTCCGTAAACGCCACCTGCGAGGATGAGCAATACAGCCGCCGCACCCACCGTTCGGCGTAGTTTGCTCAGAGAAACTTTGCGATCTGCCTGATCCAATGCCTCCAGGTCGATCCTTTTGATCTGTCTTTCAAAGGACATGCTTACACTCCGATTGGCATCCGCCCAATTGTATGGACCGTGTTACGCATGAGAAATCAAGGATAGACAAGAATTCTCGTGCAGCCTTTGGACTAAAGTACTACAATGCAATCAAGAATGTTCGGGAGGAAGGATCAACAGCGGAGAGTACAAGTTCGGAGGCTGATGATGGGATCGCGGCAGTCAGACGACGGCATGACGACGGCCGACTTGTCAAAATCGGTAAATGGCATCGGGGCGACTGTCGCGAGAGTTACTGTGGAAACTCGGATGTTGTTTTCAGTGGGCGCGTATCCGGAAAGAGCAATAATCTGTAACTGCTCCAGACATCGGCATCTGGGGCAGTTTTGTCTTACAATCTTCTTTGAGCGGCAAGCTGTCTCCAATTTGCCGTGACAGCACGAATGGGCTTTGTCCGCGCTCTCCGGACAGCAAACAGCGCTCATTTCAGCCTTTGCCCGCGACATTCCTCTACTGTGCATTGACTTGTTACAGCAGCAGGGAATGGCAGAAGCAGGGACCACGGTCACACCGACCAGGGAAACGCAAGTAATAATGACTAGTAAACGACTCAGCATTTTGTCCTGTTTCTGCAGGCAAATTCCTTAGTGATTAGGTTTGCCTATTTAGCCGATAAAGTCAAGTCTATTTGTGGGGAGAGCGATAAAGCTTGTGAACTCCTGCTCTGCCGGTGACGCTACAATCCATTACAACTCCGCATACAAATCCCCGCGAAAATATTTTCGCACGATCGCAAATTGTTCGGTAGACGCTCGATTTACCATGAGCAGCCTGATATAGTCCGAGGTTCATGAAAGATGCCTGAGAAACTAACCGCAGAGTGCCCACAGATTGTTTACCTGGTGTTGAATGGTACCAATTCGCTTTCAAGCAAGTGACATCGTTTCTAGTAGGACAGGCATCCTGCCTGTCGTCATGCCCGTGTTCGCGGACAGTAGGACCGGCCTCCGTGCCGGTTGTCCGCGAGTCGCCGGCAGGGACGCCCGCGCTACCGGATCGGAGTCCGGGGTGACGGATGGCAGGCAGCATGCCTACCCACAGTATCCTGTCCAGGATTGTTACTTGTTTGACGGGGCATT
>CAVSPC010000003.1:0-45387 GCA_963729795.1 uncultured delta proteobacterium
TCCTCAATGCCGACCACAGCACTCATTAATTGTCCCTCCTTCAGATAAATCCATGCTCTCTGAGAGTTTGTTCGTCAATCCCGGCCTTTTCCGCTCGCCCGGAAATGAACTTTTCAATATACTTTCCAATAACGTCAAATTCCACGTTGACCTTATCATTGATCTTTTTTTCGGTCAACCCCGTCAACAGCGCAGTATGCGGGATTACCATCACCCAGAAGCGCTGACCCTGTACTCGATTGACCGTCAGACTCACCCCGTCAACAGCCACACTCCCCTTCTCTACCAGATAGCGCCCCGAATCCACGAAGAATCCCATGAGGAACCCGCCTCCCGCAGGACGCTTCTCGACCAGCCGCCCTACACAATCAACGTGGCCTGCCACCATGTGCCCCCCAAGTCGTGAATCCAGCCGCATTGCCTTTTCCAGATTTACCCGATCTCCGGGTTTGAAATCGCCGAGAGTTGATATGCCAATGGTTTCCGGTGAGACATCCGCGCTGAATTCATGGCGAGAAGAATCGACCAGGGTCGCGGTCAGGCAGGCACCGTCAACCGAAACGGAATCCCCCACTTTCAGGTCGGACAAATTGAGGTTTGATGCGATGCGAATTCTTATGAAATCACCTTTAGTCTCGATTCCTTTGATCTCCCCTCGCGCTTCAATTATGCCTGTAAACATTCGTCTTTCCCCTGTGACAAAGCTTTGTCCTCTATCGCCTCTTTCCAGGCGGTAAGCAGATGCCTCTGACGGACCCGGCCCATGGATGCAAGCAAATTGGAACGCACGTGAGGAACCTCCTTTTCGATTTGGTTCAGCAGGCTCTTGACCCATTGACGCCGTGATCCGCTCATTCCCTGGTACGCGCAAGAGCAGCCTAGAATAGGGACGCCTAAACTTTGGGCGCATTGGCGAGTCAACTCTTCCCTAACGTATACCAAAGGACGAATTACAGTGTTGCGTCCGTCGTCCGCCAGCAGGTTCGGACTCATACCTTTGATTGAGCCGTTGAAGAAAAGATTGAGTAAAAGAGTTTCCACAAAATCGTCGAGATGATGGCCAAGCGCTATTTTATTCCAACCCTCACGGGCAGCGTACGTGTAGAGTATACCCCGGCGGAGCCGCGAGCAAAAAGAGCATGGATTGGTCCCATCGGATAGATTCTCGTTGACCACAGTCACTATGTCAGCGGGTATAACTCTGTGGGCGATGCGGTCCTGGGCAAGGCGATCCGCCACGGGGGAGCAATCGAAAACTGAATTCCCCGGATGGATTGTTACCGCGGCAACGTCGTATTTTACCGGGGCTTTTCCCTGTAAATGCTTAAGCGCATAGAGAAGCGACCAGGAATCCTTGCCTCCCGACAGTGCCACAAGCACGCGGTCGCCGTTGTCGATCAACCGGAAGTCGCCTATGGCTCTGCCCACAAGGCGTGTTATGTTAGTGAAGATGCGGTTTTTCATGTATTGCTTGTCCGAGCGATCAAAGGAAGCGTTAAATGTGGTAGTCTGCCGCGGAGAGCGCAGAGAATGTGTGCCCCTCGGCTTCGGACTCCTAACCAGGGTCGGCAGGGGCGACCGGCGGTCGACTTGGGCGAATGCCATTCGCCCCTACAGGCCGGCATTGCCCTGACTCTCGCAAACCGGAATGCGTCGCGCTGACTGCATAGACGTGCAAAGAAAGCAGAATTCTCTGTGGTGTCTGCGGTTAATCCTGATTGCCCGCTTAATGGCTGCCGTCGAAATCATCATGCGACCTTGATCAAAACAGTAATTTCTATTCCAGGATTTCCGGCGATTATCATATACTTATAGGCTGAATCCGCGATCATGTCCAGACGAGAAAATAAATGGCTGTTATAGATCCCCACGAACTTGTCAGTTCGATTTCTCCCGTTGGGAAGGCCGTGAGGCTTCGTACAGACATTGCCAGCTACCTGCTGGGCGCGTTGGCGATCCCTGTGGTTCTGCACTTTCATTTACTGCCGACGGTTTTTGCCGGACTTACCGTTCATGTTTTGACTGTCAAACTTGCCAGACGACTTCCTGTACAAGGGCGAGGATTGGGGCACAAGTTCGCCTTGGCTGTTATAGCCATTATAGTTGTTTTGCTTCTGCTAGGCGTCGGGATTGGGCTCTGGTCCCTTCTCCGCGGTAGCCAAGGCATGGCTGCATTGTTAGGCATCGTGGCTGAAACGTTGGAAAACGTCAGACGCAGCCTGCCGTCCGAAATAGCCCAGGCAATACCTCCAACGATCGAAGATCTACGACAGCAGATCACCAATATGCTACGCGAGCATGCCCACAACGTCTCCGCGGCGGGAATGGCCGGAATACGGACACTGGTATATGTAATTTTTGGAATGGTTATAGGGGGGATGACCGCACTTCATCATCGCGATCCCTCCAACCAGCGACCGTTGGTTGCAGCTCTGTATGCCCGGACCGGTGCCCTGGCTGACGCGTTCGACAAGGTGGTTTTCGCACAGGTAAAGATTTCTGCACTGAATACGACCTTGACCGCGATCTATTTGCTGCTGGTTCTGCCGCTTTGCGGTTTTCACTTGCCCATGACACAAGTTCTTATCCCACTGACCTTTGTCACCGGGCTCCTTCCCGTTGTGGGCAACCTGATCTCCAATACGGCTATTGTGCTGATCAGCCTCCATGTAGCACTGGTTGCGGCTTTGGCTTCGCTTGTGTTTCTAGTTGCGATCCACAAATTGGAGTATTTCTTTAACGCTCGTATCGTGGGCGGAGAGGTGCAAGCCAGCGCATGGGAAATGCTTTCTGCAATGTTGGTCATGGAGGCTATCTTTGGGGCGCCAGGCTTGATCGCCGCCCCGGTGGCGTACGCTTGGTTGAAGGCAGAGCTTAAAGCAAAGAATTTGATTTGAGCAGGCGCAACTGTGAGGGAGACCGTGAGCTGTTACCAAGACTAACGTCCCTTTAGCCAGTCTATGCATAAAGTTCGATGGGGTAGCGGGCCGATCCCGGGAGACGCAGGATGGAGGTTTATTCGCCACAGGCAGGTACGCCGGCGCTACCTCCGGACCGGATCCTGGGAAATGGTTTAATTCCCACGAATCGGTCAAACTTTTTGCAGTTGTTATAGCCAGAGCGAAATTGAGTTGCCGGTCAGTGTCGAGATCCGCCCGGCCCCTCCCCGCGTCGCTTTTGTGGCTTCTTTGCCCTTCTTCGGCCTTTCGAGATCGATCCCCTATGAATCCGCTCAATTTTGTCCAGAATTAGCAAGACCGTTTGCTTGGAGCAACTATTAGACGTCTCCAGGAGTACGCTGTGGATTTTGAAGGTGAAACGGTATAAGCCTCGTCTTGAAGTCCGAATGGCACCCCGTCCTATTTGCCTTTCAACTTTTCCTGCTGCTTCTTCCGCAACTACTATTAATGCAACTGCTGCGGCTGAGGCTGCTGTTGGGGCAATGGTCTCCCTTGGGGCTTCTGTTGATGCAACTGCTGCTGAGAATCTGCTGCTGATGAATCTGCTGCTGACGTAATTGCTGTTGTTGAAGTTGCTGTTGCCGAATGTTGCTGCGAGCTTGCTGCCTAAGTTGTTGCTGCTGAAGCTGCTGTGGGACAGCTGCGTCTTAACCTCTCGGGACTCCTGTGTCTTACTTCTGCAGTTGCTCTTGTTGCTGCTTGCGCAGTCGCTCCTGTTCCAACTGTTTGCTGCGCAACTGCTCTTCTCGATTTCGCTGTTGGTTGAGTTGCTGTTTGCGAAGTCGCTCTTGATCAAGCTGTTGCTGGTGCAACTTCTGTTGTTGAAGCTGGTTCTGTTCTAGCTTCTGCTTGGGAAGCTGTTCTCTATGGATACGCTCCTGGTTGAGCTGATTTTGTGGCAGTTGCTGGGGCTGAGGTTTCACCTGCTGAAGCTTTTGCTTTTGGAGTTGCTTTTGACGTTCCAGATCGGTCTGTTTCTGAAGTTCTGGCTGATGTTTTCGCTGACTTTCAGCCTGTTTTGTCTTTATCTCCTCCAGGCTCCTCTGGAGAGATTCTCTCTTCTGTTTGTCCTTTTCTCCGGCTATCTGATGTTCAAGATTTTGCCTTTGCTGGAGTAGCTGTAGCCCTGCGGCTACTACCCCTGCCGCACCGACGGCAGCCGGAGACTTCAAAAGTTGATTCATTTGGCCCAAAAGCTCTTTCTGCTTCTGAGTATTCTTCTCCTTTACAGCCTGGGACGTGATCGCCTCTATCTTCTGCCTGTTGGCATCCTCGTGCTGTCTCATGGCGGCCGATTGCTCCAGACCGGCAAACCTCTTCTGGAGATCCTGACGCTGCGAGGCATTGGGGTAGTTGGCGAGCTGTCCTTTTAACATATTGAGGCTGTTCGGATTCAGAACATTCGGAGGCGGCTGAACCTGGCTCTTCTTTATTTGGCCTAACAGACGGTTTTCAAGCTTCTGCCTCTTGTTGACATCCCGCTCTTGGGACAGTTGTTTGACCAGATTTTTGATCTGGCCCTGCTTACTGCTAAGCGGCAGTCTACCTGTTGCAAGATCGTTTCTCATTTTGTCCAGATCCGAGCGCATAGCCAGACGCATTGCCGGATTGCGTTGCTGAGCAACTCTCGCCTGAAATCGAGCCATTTCCTGACCGGCCACATTTGCTAGCTGATTCTGAACGTTTAACTGAGTCATTACTCTGTGCTGAAGTCTCTGAAGCACGGGAAGGTTCCTGGGGGAGCTAAACGAATTGGCAATAGCATCGTGCAGGTTCACACCTCGCGGCAGCCTGCCGGCCAGGTTCCGTTGCTCGCCCTGTAGAGACGAAATTCTACGCTCGATCGCTCCGATTCTTCGTGAAGCCCAATGCGCTCTGATATTCATGTAGCCCAGTTCGCGCTGTGCCTCCAGGAGCAGCCTTCTGTTACCGGTGACCTGGGCAAGGTATATGAGATTATTCAACTCCCTTTGACGCAGCCGACAATCTCTCAAGTAGTAGCGATCAAAGTAAATTGTGCGCTCCAGGAATACGGACCCCGCGTAAACTTGGATCACCCCCGGATCAAACGCCCACCCTCCCTCGAACGGAATGGTGACAAACAAGCTCCCGATGCCGGGAATGATGACTGCAATCTCGCCTCCCGGCCTCGGCGGCATGACTCTGATCTCAGGCAGAGGGTACATGTCTTCCACGTCCCAATCCTCGACGTAATAATCAGGCATTGACGGATAGGGAGAGGGTGCGGGAGGAACAGCCGCTGTGGGCGGAGGAGAAGGTAGGGTGGACGCAAAGGCACTGCATGCATCGAAGCTGGCGGGGATAGTGCCGGTTATGGTTGATGCCTCGGCTAATCGGCCTAAATCGTCCGGAGAAAGAGATATGAGGTCCGGATTGCTCTTGCCCATTGTGACAGAGATACTTTGACAGGACGAAACGACTCTGCTCCTGGAAAGGGGTAACCGTCAGATTTGTCACCTTGACTCGACCGTTCACGACCGTAATAACGGTGGAGGTAGGGTCGTACGATTCCACTATGAAATCAACCGGCTGATCGTAAGACTCTGGCTGGATGGAAGCTACCGGGGTGCTAACAGAATAGGGCTGAGGCGGGCTCGCGCCGGGACGGTTCCAGGCGAGCCGCAAGATTCCGTCACTCATTTGGATATTGGTCGCCGGCGCGTTAACATCTTCCGGCAGCAACAGAATCGAGGAATATTCCCCTAGAGAGGCTGTTAGCCCCGAATCCCAGTTCAGGAGCAGCTTGCTTTTCGGCCCTGTAGATGCGGCATCGTCGGACTTGACAACGCCCCCGGTCTGCAATTGCCCTGTTTCCTGGCCGCTGCTGCCGGAAAGCTCCGCTTCACCTTCGATGGCTGCCACTACCGCGCCTCCCGTGGGCGCAGCTTCGGCTCTCAACGGAGAGAGCCATAAACTGGAAAAGAAGCATAAGGTGGCTATAAAAATGGGTAACTTCATATACCGCATCCGCGAAATATTCGATTTCATCCTGATTGCTCCCTCACTATCGAACAAGATTAAATTGGTGCGAACAAGTTGCCCCAGGCAAACGTCCCTTACAAAATATTAGACGCATTTTTTTCATAAGAGTTAAAGGATTATATTTTGGTTCCCAGTCCGCGGTGATTGGACATTCCGTGTCGGCTCCCTTCGATTCGAAGGTCTACAAATTCGCCGAGTCACTCCGTGGATTTGACGATTCCCGGGCACCGTGAACTATATCGCAAATCGCTCCGGTGGGGACAGGCAATTGTCCAACTTCGAGGTGGGGTGGGCATGTTGCCCGCCATTTTCTGTCGACAGGCCTTCCCGCGCTTAGCACATTTCGCGTTAAGTTAAGAGCGCCGCGTAATAAAAACTGCTATTAAGCATGTAGGATGTGCTGAACCCTGCCAAGGCAGGGGAAGCGCATCGGCCGACGTTCAGCGCTCCGTCTTACACAATCGATGCGCTTCGCTTCGCTCAGCACATCCTACAAAATTGCTGCTTAACTTAACGCGACATGCGCGCTTAGCGGGACTGTCCCACCGAGCCAAATTGGGTGCCAGCACGAATCACGTATGACGACAATTCATTCTAGAATCACCATAAAGTGATAAACGACCATGCGAAACGCGCATGATCGTCTTGGCGGATTTCCGACAGATTGTGCATTCACGACCGCTCTTGAGGCCACCAGCCTCTGTGCGGCATGCAAATTGTCACAGCACCTCGTCCAACACGGTCCCGTCAGGCCCAACGAGCTGAATGGGAAGTGTTAACCGGCCGATCGCGTGAGTCGAACAGCTCAGGCATGGATCGAACGTCCTGACCACGGCCTCGACTCGATTCAGCGCTCCCTCAGAAATTTTATCCCCGGTGATGAACTGTTTTGCCACCTGAAGAACCCCGCGATTCATTGCGAGATTGTTGTTGCCCGTGGCAACGATTAAGTTGAGCCCAAGTGATTAGGCCTTCTTCGTCAACCTTGTAATGGTGAATCAGAGTGCCACGCGGCGCCTCCACCACTCCAATCCCCTCGTAATGATTCGGCCTTGCAAATGCCCGCACGTGAGGGCTAAGAATGTCGGGATCATTCAGGAGCTTCTCCAGCACCTCTATCGAATAGAGGATCTCAATGAGCCGCGCGTAATGATTGTAGAAGGAACTCAAGACAGGCCCGCGCTCCAGTTTGGTAAACTCCGCCCACTCCTGGTCCGCCTTGGGCGTACCGCAGCCGCTGCAAACGTTCAGCCGAGCCGCGGGTCCTACTCTGTAGATGCCTTGCGGATATCCCTCCGGTGCATAGTACGGCGACTTGAGATAGGACCAGGGTTCAACCGCTTCACCGATATACTCCTGATAACGATCCGGAGCCACAGCGTCAGCTACAAATCTCCCCTTGGAGTCGATAAAACGGAGCGTACCGTCCATGTGCTCCAGGTTTCCCTCGTTATCTACTAAGCCCAGGAACATGGTTGGAAAGTTGGCGAACGTGCGGATCTCGTCGCGGTAATTGTCCATGGCTCCCTTAAACCAGATCAATGTGCGGTCCACGATCTCGTATGCTTCCGGGACCAGCGACAGCATGTTTTGCCGACGCTCTTCCGTGAGAGCTTCATTGACACCTCCGGGCACGACCCATGACGGATGAATCCGCTTCCCTGCGAACCATTCGATGATCTGCTGCCCAATTTGCCGCAGTCGAATACCGTCCATGGCAATCGAAGGGTTGGCTTCCACGAGCCCGAAAATGTTGCGCTTAGCAGGATCGGCATCCATGCCGAGGAGCAAATCAGGTGCTGAAAGATGGAAAAAGCTCAAAGCGTGGGACTGGATGAACGAACCGCAAGTGAGCAGCCGCCGGAGCTTGCTTGCTGGTTCAGGGATGCGCACGCCGAGAATTGCATCGCACGCTTTGGCCGAAGCGACCGAGTGGCTGATCGGGCAAATGCCGCAGATCCTCTCCACAAGCGAGGGCATTTCATAGAATGGACGGCCCTCACAAAACTTTTCAAACCCTCTAAACTGGGTCACATGTACCTTGGCATCGCTCACTTTGCCGCTCGAATCAAGTTGTATCGTAATCTTGCCGTGACCCTCTATGCGGGTTATCGGCTCTATGACGATTTGTCGCGCCATCATGCTACCTCCCGAGTGGGGTTAGGCTCCAAAGCGAGTTCTTCCCGAAAGGTCCGGTATGCGCCCCTCGAGAAGCTCGCTGACTGCAAACAGAATTGCATCGGGCGGTGGGGGACAACCGGGCAGGAACACGTCCACATTGATGATTTCATGAACCGGCCGAGATTTCTTCAGAAGGCGAGGAACGTTCTCGGTCGGGATCGCCTGCTGAGAAGTAGCGTTTTCCACGTAGGCCCGCTTCAGTACTTCATCTATCTTAAATTGATTGCGCATGGCAGGTACATTGGCTGTGACCGCGCAATCGCCAAGGGAAACCACAAGATACGATCTGTTACGGATGAGTCGAACCTTCTCCTCATCCTCGTGGCTGCTGACCGCACCTTCTATGAGGGTGACATCCACCCCTTCGGGAAATTCTTTAAAATCCACCAAGGGGCCGTAAACCATTTCAATCCTGCCGGCCACGTCGAGTATTCGCTCGTCAAGATCGAGAAACGACATGTGGCAACCGGAACAACCGTCAAGCCATGTCGTGGCGATGCGCACTTTCTTCATGGCAGAGGCTTCCTTTGTATCATCTGAAGGTGGAGCTTCTTTCTGAGCCTTTTTCTTCTTATCCTCGCTCATTTCGCTCCCTCCCCCCGCATTGTTTGCAGGTACGGCAAGAACTGCCGGCGTTTAGTCATTTCCGCAACAGACTTGCCCTTTTCAGAGAGTGCTCCGGTCGGGCAGACGTGTACGCACTTGCCGCAACCTGTACACGTTTCGGAAGAGCCCCACGGTTGATCAAGGTCGGTTATGACTCTGGCCGCAATTCCTCGTCCCATCAGATCCCAGGTGTGGCCGCCTTCAATCTCGTCACACACTCGAATGCATCTCTGGCAAAGGATGCAGCGGTTGTGGTCGATCGAAAACCGCTCATGCGTGGCATCTATGGAATGGCGAGGATATATATAATCGTAGTGAACATGCGTCATACCGAGATCTACGGTGAGCGCTTGCAGTTCGCAATGCCCATTCGACACGCAAACCGAGCACACGTGATTGCGCTCTGTAAAGAGAAGTTCAAGGATCTTCTTCCGGTAATCAACTACTCTATCGGAATTAGTGATAACTTCCATATCTTGCCGCGGCACTGTCACGCATGACGGCACCAGCTTTGGAGAACCCTTGACTTCAACGATACAGAGCCGGCAAGCTCCGCGTTCCGATAGTCCGTCAAGGTGACAGAGGGTCGGAATCTTGATGCCGTTCTCACGTGCTACGGTCAGAATCGTCTCGTCCTCGCGTGCACTGACATCCCGACCATCAATCTTGAACGTCAGGAGACGTACCGGATTCAGATCTGTCCGCACTTTTTCGCTTTTGATGAAGGCTGGGATTCTCATTGGGCCTCCTTGGAGCCGTTGATGCTGCATGCACCCGCGGGGCAGTTTTTCTCCTTAATGTGCGCCACATATTCGTCTCGAAAATACCGCAGCGTGCTCATCACCGGATTGGGGCAGGTTTGGCCGAGTCCGCACAAACTGGTGTTCTTGACCAGATCAGCCAGTTCTTCGAGCAACGCGATATCTCCCGGCTTTCCGTCCCCGTCCGTTATCTTGCATAATAGATTGTGGATCTGCGTTGTTCCTACCCGGCACGGTACACACTTACCGCACGATTCGCTCATGCAGAACTCCATGAAGAATTTTGCCACGTCCACCATGCATGAAGTTTCGTCCATGATGATCAGGCCGCCGGAACCCATGATTGAGCCTACTTGTGCCAGCGATTCGTAATCCACAGGCATATCGAGGTGTTGTTCAGGGATGCAGCCACCGGAGGGGCCTCCGGTCTGTACAGCCTTAAATTTTCGTCCCTCAGGAATGCCGCCACCGATGTCGAACACGATGTCTCGCAGCTTTGTGCCCATGGGGACTTCGATGAGACCGGTATTGTTGACACGACCTGCCAGGGCGAAGACCTTCGTCCCTTTGCTTTTCTCCGTACCAATGCCGGAGAACCAATCCCCGCCGCGGCGTATGATTGGAGGAACGTTTGCAAAAGTCTCTACGTTATTGATGAGGGTTGGATAGCCCCAAAGGCCCATCTCGGCAGGGAAAGGAGGCCGTGGGCGAGGAGCGCCGCGTCTGCCTTCTATCGAGGCGATAAGGGCGGTTTCTTCGCCGCAGACGAATGCCCCGGCGCCTAATCTGACCTTCACATCAAAGTTGAACGTCGTGTTGAAGATGTTATTGCCGAGCAATCCCAGGCGCTCCGCCTTAGCTAGAGCAGTTCGAATACGTTTCACCGCTAAGGGGTATTCGGCACGGACGTAGATGAATCCATGAGATGCGCCCACGGCATACGCCGCTATTGCCATGCCTTCTATGACTCGATGAGGGTCGCTTTCCAGTACGCTACGATCCATAAATGCGCCGGGATCGCCTTCGTCCGCGTTGCAAACTACAAATTTAGTGCTGTTGGCTGCTTTGGACACTGCGGTCCACTTCAAGCCGGTTGGAAAACCGGCTCCACCGCGGCCTCTCAATCCACTGCGAACCATTTGTTCGATGACTCCCGTGGGCGTCATCGTTCTCAAGGCGTTGTACAGCCCCTCATAACCGCCTTCCGCAATGTAATCTTCGGTTCGTTCGGGATCGATCTTCCCGCAGTTCTCCAAGACAATTTTCTGCTGGCGTTTGAAAAAAGGCATCTGGCCGGAACAGTCGAGCCGGCTTATGGGCGTGCCACCTAATGCCTCGATTATCTCGCCTGCATCCGAAACATTCACTCCCTGGTAAAGAGGGCCCTCAGGATCGATGGAAATCAGAGGGCCGGCCGTGCACAGGCCCAAACAGCCCACCCCTTTTACCTCGCACCAACTCTCCAGGCCCCGGCGGCTTACCTCCTTCTCCAACGCTTCCTTGACTGTACCGCTCCCGCACGAAAGACAACCCGCCGCGACACACACGTTGATGCGATGCTGAAATCCCTCTTGTCTCTCTTTTTCGATCTTGGCTATTTCTTGGAGCTCTTCAAGCGTCATGGTTCTTCCACCTCCCTATTTGCTCAAGGACGGCAGGCGGATTCATTTTGCCACGCACCTCCCCGTCAAATACCACCGCCGGAGCTAAGCCGCAGGACCCCATACAACGGGCGGTGACGAGAGATATCTGCCCGTCCGGGGTGGTCTCTCCAGGGCTGATTCCGATGTCCCCCTCGATCGCTCTCAAGATCGCCTGGGCCCCTCCGATGTAGCATGCCGTGCCTTTGCAGACCACGCAGGTATGTTCCCCCGGTGGCTTAAGACTAAAGAAGTGATAAAAGGTGGCCACTCCGTAAACTTGACTTAGTGGGACCTGGAGCGCACCCGCCACATATTTCAGCCCGTCCAGATCCAGAAATCCAAAGGATTCCTGCACTGCGTGCAGCGTTTCTATAAGAGCGTGTGGTTCGTTGCCGTGAAGGCGCATGGTCCTGTTTACCATTCGCCATCGACGGTCTTCGGCCGGCTTGGGAGACTCTTGCGTAGTTGCTTCCATAGCTTCTCCCCTCTGCTTGATATTGGTAGCTTTTGTCGGTTCTAGTTCATCATTTCTAAAATGGCGGTGTTGCCGCGCCTGTACCCATTTATTGTGATTGTCCTGAAATCAGTGAACTGCATGTCAGCGCTGCGCCCTTGCTGAGACATCACCTTCTCTGCACCAATACAACTATCAGAGTGAGCAATTCCCATGCCAAGGTTCGAAAGACATCGCAGGTGTTCAACTACCTGTAAATACATTCAATTATTTATGAGGTCAGGAATTTGCGTCTATGGCGGGAGAGGTCGAAAGGTGTAGTGTTTTTTGACAGGCTGTAAAGAAAAGCACCTTTGCAGAAAGCGTACTTAAGAGCGGATCGGATGCGCGACTGAGGCAATTACCCACAGTTGCTGTCATTTTTTCTCAGCCAGTGCTTCCCTTATAGCGGCTCTTGCGAGCAGGCGCGTCGAATCAAGAGTGGGTAATGGACAATCATTGGGATCAATCAACAGCGGAATCTCGGTACAGCCCATGATCACCGCATCACATCCTTGATCTTTGAGCTTTTGAATCACCGAATTGAAGTACAGGCGAGATTTTTCCTGGAATACGCCGTAAACCAGTTCGCCGAAGATGATTTTATCGATGGTTTCGCGCTCGTTCTCTTCCGGTATTTTGCACGATAGCCCGAATTTCTCCAAAGCCTGCGGGTACACGGGCCCGGTCATCAAATACTTTGTGCCGGTGAGAGCGAGAGTCCTAAATCCGTGGTTCTTTGCCTCTGCTGCAACAACTTCCGCAATGTGGAGCCACGGTATGGGGGATCTCGATATCATTAAATCGAATGCCTGATGGGCCGTATTATCAGGGCATATAGCAAACTGCGCGCCGATTTGTGCCAATTTCCGCACGGATGAAAGCATTAATTCTGCAACCTGCTCCCAGTCGTCCCGCCGAACGTATATCATATACTCGCCCAGAGAATGTGTATGCATTGAAACTTCCGGATGAAAGTGCTCACCCATGATTGCAGGCGCTTCTGTGCAAAAAGTCCGATAGCAGAGGGCGGCTCCCTCCGCGCTGCAAGCAACAATTCCTAGATGTTTCGGCATGTTGTGCTCCTGTCTGATCACGCGGAACGAAACGATCGTCGATGAATCTGCCTCTTAAATGTTTCAGGAGAATACGTTGCTCCCCATATCTCAGTCAACCAATTCCCTCTCTTATCTGTTCCAATTTGCACTCCTCAATTCTAGGGTTTAGCCCATCCAACTGGGCCGGTGCGCGGCCCAATCCTTTACCGTTTCACGGAGCCAGTCTTCAAGCCCTTGAACGACATAAAACCGAGGAAAGAGCAAGTTGTCGTCGGGTGAAATGACCCCTTCCTTCCGGGCCACGTCGGCAAGGACCGTGTACGGGTAAATTCGGATGCCTACGCTCACTTTCATTGCCTCCAAATGGAGGGAGTCAGCAAACTCGAGGCTTTCCAGTGCCGATTCCTTTGTTTCTCCTGGTCCGCCCAAAAGCAGGAATCCCATGCGACGTATACCATGCTTGCCCAGCAGACCGCTTGTGTGGCGCACGTCATCGGGTTTGAAGTGTTTGTTCATACCGTGCAAGATCAGTTCGTGACCGCTCTCGAACCCCAGACTGACCTCCGCGCAACCGGATGCGGCCATAAGACTGATGAGCTGCTCGCTGATTCTCACCGGGTAAAGGATGCAACGCCAGGCAATATCCAGACCGGCTTCCACAAGCTCAGAGCATAACATGCGAGCATAGGATGGGGGCAAATTGAATGTATTATCAACAAAATAGAATTGTTTTAACCCGATCCTGACCCATTCGTTGAGCCATTGGACAACCACTTTCGGAGATCGCTTCCGAGTAATGCACCCTTCTATGACGGCTGTGGAGCAATAACTGCAATTCATGGGGCATCCACGCCGTGTCTGAACCGGCAACCAGAACTGCTTGTCGCTGTATCGAGCGGCAGAGAGCAGATGAGAACCCGGAAGAGGAAACTCGTCGAGATCTTTAGATAACTCTCTCTTTCCCCGTGGCCCTGCTTTGTAGAGATAAAGGCCAGGAACTCCGGAAAGGTCCCGGCCTTGTTCCATTCGCGTGAGTAGTTCAGGGAAAGCGACCTCTCCCTCGCCCTGAATGCCTATATTCGCGCCGAGGAATTCCAAGGCACTCTCCGGAAAAATGCTGTACCCGGCTCCTCCCAAGACAATTGGAGCGTTCGAAAGATTTCGGCAAACGTCTATGAATTCCTTGACTTCCTCCAGCAGGAATTGGGGAGGCTCCATAGTCTGATCGTCGATGTTTCTTACCGAGATTCCGATTACATCGGGATGAAGCGCGGCGATCGCTTCTTTGAGCGCTCCGGCCGCATCATTGGTTTCCATCAAATCCAGTAGCTTAACATCGTGACCGGCCTTTTGCGTTGCTGCTGCCACGCATGCCAAGCCCAAAGGCCACGTCACCATGTTGATCTCTTCTCTGTTGGGCGATATGAGCAGAACTCGCATACTTACCCCTTATTTCTGAACTTCACAGCCCTGTAGGCAAGTCGTGGCGGCCGTTGGGAATGGCTCGACCTGCTCTGAGCTTAATCCTGATGTAGTATTGCACCATTTCCAGAGTAGGACCGGCATCCTGCCGGTCATCCGGAAAAACGAACGACCGGCAAGATGCCGGTCCCACTGACTTCCCTTGTAGCATAGCGCCATTTGCACAGGACCGGCAAGATGCCGGTCCCACTGAATTCAGTATTCTTCCTGCGTGATACGTTTCATTCCCAGCGACAGAACCATGCCGACCAAGGACACTCCGCAGGCCAGCAGAAAAGGCCCAGTGAAAGATCGGGTGACATCTGCCAGATGGCCGCCCACGGCCGGGCCAAGCGCCTGTCCTATTCCGAAAAACAGAGTGATGAATCCCAGTCCCGCGGGGGCCAGCCTAGGCCCGACATAGTCACCGGCAGTAGCAGCCATTATAGTGGGAATGCTCCATGCAGTCAGTCCGAAGAGCATTGCCGACAGATAGAAGCCCCACGTGGCTTGAAATAAGGCGAATATTGCATAAGAAGCTCCCAGCACCAAATAGGCGAGGGCCGCGCCGATCGCTCGCCCGAGCCTGTCAGATAAGCCGCCCCAAATCACGCCGCAAAAGATGCTCAAGCCGCCAACCATCGCCCAAAGCCATCCAGCTTCACTCTGACTCATTCCCATTTCCTTGCAAAGATAAGCGGCGAAGAAAGTCATATATATGATGTAAGAAAAACCGTACATGAGATACACCAGGCCCAGATACCACACACCTCCTATCTTGTAGACCCGCCCCCAGTCGAGGGGAGCAGCCGCTGTTTTGCCCGGGTTATCGGTTGCCGCTTGATCCACTACCCCGACCTGTCTCAAGCCCATCTCCTCTGGCCTACTGCGGATCAATATCGCAGCGACTCCGGCGATCAATAGGACTGCACCACCCAGGTAATACCAGGCGAAACGCCATCCTTCGACCCCATAAGCCCCCAGCAGGACTGGAACGACAAAGCCGGCGATCATGGTGCCACCCCCTATGCCAGCGGAGACAATTCCAGTTGCCAGGCCCCTTCGGCCAACCGCAAACCACGCCGAGCCAAGAGCCATAGCCGGAACATAGGCCGCGCCGTTCCCCAGACCGGTCAGTAGTCGCATGGCAAATGCGAATTGGAAAGTTTGAGCCAATCCGGTGAGCATCATGGTTATTCCCATGAGAGTGAGCGCCAAAGCGATTATGACACGCGTCCCAAACCGGGCTGCCAAGAACCCTCCTATGATCGCCATAAGGAGATAGCCTATGAAGTTGCCTGTGCCCAGAAGTCCCAATTCGGTGTAATTGAAATGAAGGCCATCCTTCATTGCAGGTAGAATTAGAGTGTAAGACATCCGACCGAAGCCGTGGGCTCCAATTGTCACCAGCAATCCCGTCAGGATAACTACCCATCCGTAGTGGAACTTTTTATCACCCATTTCCCTGCTCCTCAGTTTGATTGGGGCCGCGCGCAGAAGCGGCTTCAGTTGCAAAATAAATTTGGCAGCCAAACATTCGTGAAGTCGAAAATTTTGCGGGCTACAACGCCCGGCACAAGGCAAACCTTACGACCGCGGACCGGCCCGACGTGATCGGAGGAATCACGCAGCTTACCCGCCGGCAGACGGCATGAGGCGATTTTGCTATCTCGGACTCCGGCCGGCCCAATTTCCTCACAGATCGCCGTCGGTATTCCTACAGCGAAGTTGGCGAAGAGCCTCAGAGCGGTCCCTCTTACCGGCTTTCACCTCGCTGAGAAGTAAGCGGGTGGCCTCAGCGGGATCGTCTGCAGCCACAATTGCGGTTACCACAGCCACGCAGTCAGCGCCGGCGCTGATTACTTCCCTGGCATTCTCGAGTTTTATTGAACCGATAGCGACCAATGGTAGGCCCGTCATGGCGCGGGCCTGTCTTAAGCCTTCAAGCCCCCAGGCACTATTTAATTCGGGCTTTGTAGAGGTCAAGAAAATAGGGCTAATCCCCAGGTAGTCCGCGTAGGTTTCGGCTTCGTCATTGATTTGTGTCGGCTGCTCCACTGACAACCCGATGGTACGATCCGGCCCCAGAATTCGTCGGGCAATTTTAACGGGGATATCATTTTGGCCTAGGTGCACTCCATCCGCGTCCAAAGCCAAGGCGAGGTCCACCCGATCATTTACGATTAGCGGGGTCCGGCTGGATCGCAAGAAATCGCGAATCTTCAATGCTTCCTCGTAAAGGATTCGAGTGCTCAATTCTTTTGCTCGCAGTTGCACAGCCGAGATCCCACCGGCTGCAGCAGCCATCACGATTTCCAGTGTGGACCGGCCCCTGGAGACAGTACGATCGGTGACGAGATAGGTTTCCCATGAGGAGGGCGCGTTCATATTCGGCTGATCCTGGCTTCTGCTTCAAGCTCTTCAGGGGTAATGGTGTACAAAGCGTCCAGCATTTTCACCCAAAAGCTTCCCGGCGTCGGAGCCTCAACCGCGGCTTTTTCACCTGCCAGTCCGAAAAAAGCTAGCGCTGAAGCAGCAGCGGCGACGGGATTCTTTTCTTGCGCGAGGAACGCGCCCACTATCACGCTTGCGGCGCATCCTGTTCCGGTCACAAAACCCATGAGACAGTTGCCTCCCGTAACCACCAGCGAGTTCTCGCCATCGGTCACAAAGTCTTTTTCCCCTGTAACCGCGATAGCGGTGCCGAGTGAGCGGGCTATGGTCCTTGCCGCATCAAGCGCGTCTTCTGCACTGTGAATTGAGTCCACCCCTCTCGTACTCCCCCCTTGCGGAGACAGCGCCAATATTTCCGACGCATTTCCGCGGATCACCGTTGGAACGGCCGTGTTGATGATATTGCAAGCGGTTTGAGTGCGAAGTTTCGTCGCACCGGCACCTACCGGATCCAGTACAAAGGGCTTGCCTGTGACCTTTGCCATGCGTGCTGCCAGTGTCATGGATTCAATCCAGTGCTTGGACAAAGTCCCTATATTGATGACCATGGAATTTGAGATAGCCATAATGTCTTCAATTTCTTCGGGAGCATGAGCCATTATGGGGGACGCGCCCATCGCCAGGAGTACGTTCGCCGTAGAGTTCATCACCACGTAGTTGGTAATGCTGTGGACTACCGGCTTGTAGCAACGAATCCGGCCCAGAATTTCTGCAGCTAATTTCGAGTATGGTTCCATGCTGTCTTCCTTTCATGGACTGTTGTCAAATATTATAGATCTAATTCAGGATGTAATGAGCCCCGCGTTCATGATTTTCGATGCGATTGTTTGCCCCGACCTACTGACGAGCCTCAAAGTGACGACTGGAAGTAGCCGAAGATTTATCGTGCGCGCCCGTGCCATCTACGAGACTATTCGGTCCTTCCGACGCGATTGATTATTCTGAACGACAAATCTGCTTGATCTTTTCGCTGTCCAAGAATATGTAAATATGGTAAAAATACTGCCTTTAGGCTCAAGAGTCGAACTTAAATCCCAAGGACCCAAAAAGAGGATGTTGTTGTCTATCAAGGACAGGTAGTCAACATCAGGTGCGACTCTTCGCTCACTTTGACCAGAGGAAGACGCAACCCAAAGGAGGTCGTTCCAGATGAAGGAAAAACAGGTTTTCTTCAACCCCTTCCGCATAATCAGCCCGA
Source organism: uncultured delta proteobacterium (assembly GCA_963729795.1). Taxonomy (GTDB): domain Bacteria; phylum Desulfobacterota; class Desulfomonilia; order Desulfomonilales; family Desulfomonilaceae; genus CAWBBA01. Next base: position 17,819 of record CAVSPC010000003.1, read on the forward strand.
AGCTGGATGCTGAGGCTTCTCGGCTTGCTGAAATTTACGAGTCCCCTCCCGCAGAGGTTACATGTTTGGAAGAAGGTCTGCTAATCATGATCGGTAAGCTCGCCGAGATGGCGGGTTTGATCTACAAGTGTCTGATTCTTGCTGATCCTGTGAAGATAGAAAGATGCGAACGTCTAGCCCGAGAGATCCATCAGGAGGAGAAAGGCCTTACAGGGGACCTTGTATGCTCGCCTGCGACGGCAGGAGACATCCTGAAGACGGTGGTACTCTTTCCCGGCCGTCTGGAACGTGCGGGAGATCTCCTGGAAAGTATATTAAACGTCATCAAGATTAAGGTCCGCGACGGAATCCCATTCAGCGACAAGGCCCTTGCCGAACTGGATGAATTATTCGATCTTTTGACGAACATTCTAACCGACTTTGGCGACCTCGTGTTGACACGGAACCACACTCTTGCTGACGACCTGCTGGCCAAGCAGAGCAAATTGGGTCAGATGACGGTGGATTTTGCTTTGGCCCACGAAGACAGGTTGATTGTAGGAGTCTGTTCTCCTAAGGCTTCGTCACTTTATCTGGACATCCTGGATTCCGTAAAGAATGTCAACGGACATCTAAGGGAGATGACCGAGAGCCTGCTGAGAATTGCAAACGCTCAAGACGCTGCACCGACAAACTGAGCAGCTTCAATTGGCCTCTCGGGGACTCGTGAAGTGGTGCTCCACCAAACAAGGTTTGTCGAGCGAACCGGCCTTCAAAGCGTGAAGTTTGGGACGTTTGCAGTGGCTAACCGCGGGACTGCGTGTCTGTGCGTTCCGCAGAGGCACCCATAGGGGGCTGTCTCGACGCTATTTTGATGCGCGGAATAATGCCGTGACGACAGCCTCTGCCCAACTCCTGCGGCTCCAAAGGGGCCCAGATAACGCAGTCTCTGCGAGACAGCCTCTTAATTTATTTCGAGGGGGGCTAGCACCCTGCCACGAAGACTGTACGGGCTCCGGCTCTCAAGCTCCACCCGGCAATCCGTATTTAGCTTGCTCTGCTCTCAAACCACCCTTATTTTAACCTCATGGCCGAGGCAGGGCATCCAGGGCAGGCATTCCTTAATAGGAAAATCGTCGCATTTTCACGTTAATCAGTACAGCTACGGACAAGAACGAGACCAGAAGAGAGGAGCCGCCGTAGCTCACAAAGCTCAGAGGTACCCCTACCACAGGCAACAGCCCTGTAACCATCCCGACATTTATCACTACGTGCCAAAAGAGGACCATCGTGCAGCCGAAGGCAAGCAGTGCGCCGAAGTTGTCACGTGCTTTACCTACCGCCGACAAGCCCCTGAGGAAGAGAGAGGTAAAGAGTATTAGCACAATGGCGCAGCCCACGAAGCCCCATTCCTCGGCCAAGATCGAGAAAATGAAGTCGGTGTGCTTCACAGGCAGGAACATCAGTTGATTCTGGGTCCCTTTTAGCAGCCCTTGGCCCAAGATGCCCCCGGATCCGATAGCAATCTGCGACTGAATTATGTGATAGCCCGCGCCGAGAGGATCATAGTCAGGGTTCAAAAACGTAATGAGCCGCTTCTTCTGATATTCCATGAGAAAACTGTCGCCGGCGAGCAGCAGAATAGGGATACCACATGCAGCGATTCCGACCGCCCACAACAGCGCGCGGCGTCCAATACCGGCAAAGAGAGTCATTGATAGAGCGATAAGAGCCATTACGGCCGCGGTACCAAGATCGGGCTGGACGAGAACGAGAAACACAGGGACAGCCAGCAGGAGAAGGGGGTAGAGCAGATTCGTGAACTGTGGATCCTCTTTTCCGGCTCGGTTGTGGAAGTATTTGGCCAGAATGATTACCACCACCAGCTTCGCAAACTCCGATGGCTGAAACCTCATTAGTCCGAGTTCTATCCACCTCCTCGACCCTGCCGTAGCCTTCCCGAGCACCCATACTCCTATAAGGGCCACCACAATAATCAGATAAAGCCAGAGCGCCCACTGTTCCAACAGCCTATAGTCAAAGAGCAGAAATACGGCCAACAAGACCAGGCCAAGGCTGCACCACGTCATTTGTTTGATGACGAAGTATCGTCCTCCCTCGCCCATCTGAGCGGTCGCACTGAAGATGAGGCATAGCCCTATCCCGAATAGCACAAGAGCGATCAACATCAATGGCCAGTCGAAGAGTGCCAAAGGGCGCCGGCTTAGTTTGAATTGGAGAGAAGACATATTTGAAAATGGAACTCCATTACTCGTGCGGATCACCTGGATCGGGCAAGCCATAATAACGGGCTATGATTTTCCGGGCAATAGGCGCAGCACTGGCTCCTCCGCCTCCACCGTGTTCCACAATGACGGCGAGGGCAATTTTTTTCGGCCTGTTATTCACATAGGCTACAAACATGGCGTGGGTCCGCTCGTGATATGGGATCTGATCATCTTCTTTGGTCCTTTGCTTGACACGTATAACCTGTGACGTCCCGGTCTTGGCGCTGATTGTAATGCCCGGTATACGGCACATGCGGCCGGTTCCTTTTTTATCGGCCACCACGTCAGTAAGTGCCGCACGCAATTCGTCGAGATCCTTCTGTTTCACAGGGAGGGTCCACCGAACCACGGGCGAGTGTTCAAAGATAACATGGCCATCCGGAGAAACTATTCGCCGCACTAAAGCCGGTCTGAGAATCTTTCCTCCGTTGGCTATAGCGGCCGTCATCATGGCAAGTTGAAGAGGAGTCGAGCAGAGAGAGCCCTGGCCGATGGAAATGTTTAGGGTTTCGCCGTCCTTCCAGGAATCTCCATAGGTTCGCCGTTTCCAAGTTGGTGTGGGGATAAGCCCCGGCAGTTCCTGAGGGAGACTGATGCCCGTGACAGTGCCCAAACCCAGCAGAGATGCGTAATGGGCTATGCGCTCAGGGCCCAACCTGAGGCCAAGCTGATAAAAGAAGATGTCGCACGATTCAACGATAGCCCTGTGCAACGATATCTTCCCATGACCGTATTGATTCCAGCATCGGAATACTTCCCCCCCCAGTTCGAGTCTTCCCTTGCAAAAGAAGGTCTCGTCCGGAGTGATTGCGCCTTCAGCAAGAGCCGCCGAGGCGGTCACAATCTTGAAGGTACTGGCGGGCGAATAGAGCCCTCTGATGGATCTGTTTTCGAGCGGATGCGAAGGATCGCTGTTAAGCGTTTTCCACTGGCGATCAGTGATAGAATGGGAAAAAAGGTTCAGATCGAAGCCCGGTTTGCTGACCATTGCAAGAACGCGTCCCGTGTCCGGATCCACGGCCACCACCGAGCCCGCTCGCTGGGTGAAAACCTGTTCAGCATATTTCTGGAATGAGGCATCAACTGTCAGGTACACGTCTGCGCCCGTTTTGGGGGGCTTGGTTGCCAGGGATCTGAGATGCCGGCCTTTGGCGTCTATCTCTACTTGTTCCCATCCTTCCTCCCCCTTCAGGTAGGTCTCATATTCCTTTTCAATTCCTGTTTTGCCGATTAAGTCACCACAGCGATACCCGACTCGAGATCCCTTTGCCAATTCCTCCGGGGAAACCTCTCCTAGATTGCCAATTTCGTGGCAAAGGGTTTCGTGAAACGGATAGAGCCTAAGCGGCTTTATTTCGAGGACCAGTTCCTTGCAATCTGCTGCACGCGACTTGATCAGCGAAACTTCTTCCAGACTCACATTTTTTTTAATGGGAAAAGTCATGTACTTGGGGATGGAGCGACTTCGCTCTATCAATCTGCGCACCTTTTCTTCGGTTATTCCGAGGACCGAGGAACAAGTTTGAATTACCTTGTGGGGTTTTTCCAATTCCGCCGGCAGGATGGAGATAGTGAAGCTGGGTCTATTCTCCGCCAGCACTCTGCCCGTAGCATCCAAAATTCGTCCGCGCGATGGCGGCAGGCGGAAGAGCCGGACGCGATTGCCTCGGGACATCTCGGCATAAGATTCTCCTTTGATTAGCTGGAGATACCATAGTCTGGCAGCCAGCACGCCCATCGTTGCCAGCACGACTATGATTGTAATCCATATGCGTGGGGCGAAGTATTCGACGGAGTTGTCACGCGACGGCAAATTGGCCATATATGGTCGTCCTCACAATGGCCGCGACTTCCAGGGAGTTCGACATCTTTCTGCAGCGCAGCTTGATCAGTGGCGCGTGCCGAGGATCTTGATCCGTTCCGACTCTCAAATATGTACTTATGGGCATTAAGCCAGTCCTTTCGGAACACACCGACACTCCCGTCTCATATCGGTCCAAAACCGGCCGCTCATGGACAACGTCGGTCAAGACACTCTCCCAAGACGAGAATAGGCGGTCCATGCACGATCTACCAGAGCCAAAATCGGCAGAGAGGCCGTTGCCGCAATAATTGATTTCAGCACTACCCATTGACACAGATGCCGGCCCACTTCAACGGGGCCTGTCAACCGCCGCACGCAGAGCACTATGCCGGCAGCGATCAAGGTTGATCCAAAAACTGTTATCGCCCGCCCCTGCAGGTCGTCCATGCGGAAGTTGGAGTGCAAATAACCGCAGATCAGAAAAAGCAAGCAATAGATTACGGCGAAGAGACCCGTAGGGGAACCTGAAAGAAGATCAACGGCCATGCCCCCTGCAAATGCGAAGCCGACCCCTATGACGAAACTCATTCTCAGGCTAGCCCAAAGTACCAAAATCATAATGAGGTCCGGCTCGTATGCTCCGGGTATTACAAACGCCCAGGAAGTGACTTGCAGCACAAGTGCCGCCATTCCGACGAGGAAGATAAACAGGAGATCTCTCAATTTTTGTCCTCCAGACCAGGACGGATGTCAAATCCTCCCCGTTGCCGGAGAACGACGAGGACCTCCTCAATCTCCGAAAAGTCCACAGCAGGTCTTACCCGCGCTTCCCAAAAGAGACCTTGATAGCCTTTCTCGATCGATTCCACCTTACCGACAGGCAAACCGCGCGGAAAGATTCCATCTAGCCCCGATGTAATCACCTCATCCTCGGGCTGAATTCCGGATTTCAGGTTTATGTATCTCAGGATGCAGCCTCGTTCCAGAGATCCGGTTAGAACACCGCGATCGCGCGTCCGAGCTACCCGACAGTCCACGGAATGATTCGGATCGGTCAATAACAGTACCCGAGCCATGTCGCGCGAACAACTATCCACTCGTCCTACCACTCCTTCAGCCACGGTGACGGGCATGTCCGGATGCACTCCGTCTTCCGAGCCTCTATTAATTAATAAGGTCCGATACCACCCCGACGCGTCTTCGCCGATTACCTGGGCTGCAAGGGAAGGGAAGTCATGGCTTGCCTTGAGGCCCAACAACTTCTTGAGTCGCTTGTTTTCGCTCTCCTTGTCCAACAAGACGACCTTTTCACTCTTGAGTCTGCGAATCTCCTCCTTGAGCGCATGATTTTGTGCGCGCACGTTTACAAGAGCGACGTAAGACTGCCAAACACTGCTCACCCTGTTGTGAATCGTAGTGACTGCCTGCTGAAAAGGGCGCAGGGCGGTATAGAGAGCTTCACAAAATGGTCCGCCTTCCGATGTCTTGGGATAAGAGAACAGAATTAGAAGAGCTCCTCCTATAAGGATCAAGACAATGGCAATATCGCGAATGGATCGGGGCATAGCGGATCGAATTCAATCCTGTGAGCCAAAATGGATCGGAAAATCGCGGCGATGTCGATTCCTGTGAGTTCCTGCCCCATCGTCAAATTTGACCCGAGTTACCGAACTGTCGGACCGACCCTCACGATTTACGCCTGCGATGCCGGGGGAACAAAGTCTTTTTCTGTAAATCACGATTACTTGACCAGAACTTCTTTGAGCAGGTCGAAATGCTCGAAGACCAACCCTGAGCCTATAACAACGGTCGACAGTGGATCGTCCGCTACGATAACAGGTAAGCCGGTTTCTCGGCGGATTAGCTCGTCCAAATTCTTCAGAAGGGACCCCCCGCCAGTGAGGACGATACCGTTGTCCACTATGTCCGCGGCCAGTTCCGGAGGTGTCTGTTCCAAAGCCGTCTTAACGGTTTCGACGATGGCCCGGACCGGTTCTGCTATTGCCTCGCTTACTTCGCTGGACCGCAGACCGATTATTTTGGGAATGCCTGCTATGAGGTCGCGGCCTTTGACCTCAATGATCTCTTCGTCTTCTTCATTGTCGAAGTAGGCGCTTCCGATCATCATTTTTATCATCTCAGCGGTTCTCTCTCCGATAAGCAGGCTGTACTTCTGCTTGACATATCGTATGATCGTGTTGTCGATTTTGTCTCCAGCCACCCGCAATGACTTCGAATATACGATGTCGGACATGGATATGACGGCCACCTCGGTTGTACCGCCTCCGATATCGACAATCATGCTGCTTGTCGGTTCGGTGATTGGGAGGTTAGCTCCTATGGCTGCAGCGATAGGCTCCTCGACGAGGAAAACCTCGCGAGCACCGGCACTCTTTGCCGCCTCTCGAACTGCTCGCATCTCAACCTGAGTAATACCGGAAGGAATACACACTACTATTCTAGGCTTGACCAGATAACGACGGCGGTGGATTTTGAAAATGAAGTGTTTCAGCATTGCTTCGGTGACTTCAAAATCCGCGATGACCCCGTCTTTCATGGGACGTATCGCCCTAATGTTGTCCGGAGTCCGCCCCAGCATTTTCTTTGCATCTGTGCCGACTGCAACTATTCTGGGACCGCGTCTGAGGTCGGTTTTCACGGCCACTACGGAAGGCTCGGATAGGATGACCCCCCTTCCCCGCACGTACACAAGAGTGTTGGCTGTTCCCAAATCTATCGCCATATCATTGGAGAAAACTCCTGTGAGCGCGTCAAACAGCATAGGGTACTTGTTCCGGAACGATGGTCTTACTTATGAGAAAATTTGGCGAAATCTAACAGAAGGTGATGGTATGATCAAGTGCTGATTTTTCCCGCCGCGGCTCATTGACAAGAAAACTTGGTACTCTTATCATCCACGCGATCCCCTGACTACGGGAAAGGAGAGGCTCGTGCTCGATCTGATGAGAAAACATGCTCGTTCTTGGCTCATCAAGGTAGCCCTGGGCGGCATCATTATCACTTTTATCTTCTGGTACGGCTGGTCCGGACCCGGGGGAAGATCAGGCAACTTTGTGGCAAAAGTCAACGGAACTGTCATCACGTATGACGACTTTTATAACGTCTATGAAAGCGAACTGGAAAAGATCCGGGCCAGGTACAAAGGTGCGCTCCCCCCGGACCTTGTCCAGAAGCTGCATTTGAAGAAGAACGTGCTCCAAGGTCTTGTAAACCAGATACTCCTGCTCCAAGAGGCCGGTCGCCTGGGTCTTACGGTAACCGACCAGGACGTTGTGCAGGACATCAGGTCCAATCCTCTTTTTCAAAGGAATGGAGTTTTCGATCTCGGCCTCTATAGAGCCTACTTGAGGACTATCAAACTCACCCCTTCCGATTACGAATCCTTGCGCAAGAAAGAACTCCTTGAAGAGCAGGTGGTTCGCCTGTTGACCGATGCCGTGACGGCGGATCCCCAAGAAATTAAGCAGCTTTGGCACTTTCAGAATGACAAGCTTCTTCTGTCCGTACTCCTCGTCAAGGCCAACGAATCGAGTGAAAAAAAGGCGCCTGAAACCAAAGACCTGGAGGCATACTTCCAGGAACACCAATCGGAGTACGAGATTCCTGCCTCTCTAAATCTTCAGTACGTCGCTTTCTCGTGGCGAGACATTGAGAAGAGCCTATCCGTTTCAGATGAGGAAGCTAAGGCGTACTATGACAACCATCTTAAAGAATTCACGGAACCTGAGAAAGTTCGGGCCAGACACATTTTCTTGAAGATTCCTCCCGGAGCTGACACAAAGACGCGTGAGGAGATACACAAGAAGGCCGAAGAAATTTTGGCCAAGATCAAGGCAGGCGAAGACTTCGCGAAATTAGCCAAGAGCGAATCACAGGATGAGGCCACTGCAAGTAAAGGGGGCGATCTTGGTTTCTTTTCACGTGGCACCCTGAATCCCGCAGTCGGAGCCGCTGCCTTTAAGTTGAAAGTGGGTGAGGTCTCAAAGCCCATCTTTACCGGGCAGGGATACGACTTGATAAAGGTTGAGGAGATAAAGCCCGAAAAAGAACTGAGTTTTGCATCGGTCAAGGACAAGATCGTTGCAAAGTTGCTCGAAACGAAGGCTCGGAAAAAGGCAGAGGCCATCTCCAGGAATTTTTATGAAAAGGTCTATCGGGCCGAAGACCTCCAGGCACCTGCAAAGGAATTTAACCTTCAGGTCAAGCAGGCGGACTCCGTAACCAAGGCCGGCGGAATCCCGAATTTGGGTCGTGATCCCAAGGTAATGGATGAAGCCTTTCAATTGAAGACCGGTGACATCTCCAGACTTTTGAAAGTCGGAGATGATTATGTTGTCATGAAGCTCCTAAAAAAGACTAAAGAGCACCTGCCTACATTGGACGAGGTTCGAAGTGTAGTTGAGAAAGATTACCTCAAGCACCAGGCCATGCTAGCGGCCCGCAAGAAAGCAGAAGAGGTTATTGAGTCCTTGAAAAAGGAGCCTAACGATCCTGAAGCGGTGGCGAAGAAAGACGGACTGACTTGGGAAAAACTCGATCCGGTGTCTCGCACCGCCGGCTTCATCCCAAAACTTGGAAATTCCCCTGAGGTAAACGAGATGCTGACCACACTGTCGAAGGCGGCCCCTATATTTGGGGCTCCAGTTCCGACTCCTGATGGAGCAGCAGTGGTCCGACTCGTAAGCGTGGAAAAGGCAAGCGAAGAGAAGTATCCGAAGCAATCTGAAGAACTCAAAAAATGGGTAGTCGAAGTTCGGAAGACAGAGTTTCTGAAGGGATGGCTGCGGCTTTTCGAAGATAGATCCAAGGTTACGATCAACGATAAAATGCTCTAATTCGCAAGAATTGCTACAACCGTCGACGAGATCGCGGGACGAAGTTCTCGGTGAAAGGTCATTGTGCCGGATCATCCGACACAACTGATCTCTTCACCCGTTGATTGAGCACGCAAGGGCTTACAATTCCCCCCGAAAACCTCTAATCTAAATACACACGCGCCTGCCCTGGAGGTTATGATGGCATCCTTGCCAATCTTGGTTTGCGTAATCGGACTACTTATTCTCGTTAACAGTCTGTTCGCTTGTATTGAGATAGCCCTCGTATCTGTACCTCGCTCCCGCCTCAAGAGATTCCAAAACGAAAAGAAACCCGGCGCGTCGACGGCAATCTTTCTGCAGAAAAATATTGATGATTTTTTCGCCACCGTCCAGATTGGAGTGACCTTTGTTGGAACTCTTTCGTCAGTTATTGCAGGCGCATTTGCCGGGGATCTCTTCTCACCGCTGATTTCGGCCGCGGGGGTAGCTCCCTCATCCTCTTTTGGAAAGGTGCTTGCCCTCCTTGGCGCCACGATCTCCATTTCCTATATCAGCCTAGTTGTTGGCGAGCTAGTCCCCAAGTCGTTGGCCCGCCGTTATCCCGGTAGGATCAGCTTGATACTAGCCCGGCCTTTCCGGGTTTTTGCCGCAATAATGCGTCCTGTGGTTCGAGTTTTGACAGCCTCGACAAGGGCCGTTCTCAAGCTCATCAAGATTGGGCCTTCGAGCAAAGCGGCTGCTATGACCCCGGAAGAACTTCGTATGATGGCCTCTGAACTCGTGGAAAGCAGGCAAATGCCCGCTCGTATTTACGACATGCTGGTCAGGGTAACCAGACTTTCACAAACGCGTGTGGAGGATGTCATGATACCTCGGCATCGCATAGCCGCAGTGAAGGTGGACTCAAGGCACGATCTGAACATCAGAAATAAGATCTTGAAGACATATAAGAAATATCCATATACCAACCTGCCCGTCATCGACCGCAAAGGAGAAAATGTCCTGGGGCTGGTAAACGTGAAAGACTTGCTTCTCCATGAGGAGGCCAAGACCGCGTCGGCTCTCCTCCGACCAGCCACCTTCACGGCCCGCGGTCAGCCATTGGACCGAGTCCTGGCGGCCATGCAACAAAACAAGGTTCAACTCTCGGTAGTGGTGGACGAACACGGAATTGTCGACGGCATCATCACGCTCGAAGACATTCTGGAGGAACTTATCGGGGAGATTGAAAGTGACGTTCCCCCCCGTCTCGGATATGCCACTCTCCCGGACTACGCCCGTGGCCTCGTCGTTGACGGGCTGATGACCCTTCATGAACTGAAGGAGCTACATTCGATTGTACTCCCTCAATCTCTTTATTATTCCACTCTCGCGGGGTTTGTTCTGGATAAGATGGGAAGGATTCCTTCAGCAGGCGATTACGTGGACTACAATGATTGGCGCTTTCAGGTCGTGGAGATGGAAGGAAATCGAATAAAGGCGTTGCGTATCGACCCATTGAAAACTGAACCCCTCGATTGAAACCAGACTCAAAGTGCTTGACTTCGAAAGCACTCGTTGTTACATATAAAAGAGCGCGGGCATAGCTCAGTTGGTAGAGTGCAAGCTTCCCAAGCTTGATGTCGCGGGTTCGAGCCCCGTTGCCCGCTCCAGAGAGTGGTGAAGACCACCCGGGTTGCGTCCCCGGGTTTTTTATTATGGCCCCGATCAAGGGTCTTAAGCAAAACCCGAGGGATATGACTCGCTCGAGGGGAGAAATGGATCGGGAACTCATAAACTCGCTGTGGGCTATGATTGAGCCGGTATTGGAACCGGACGGCATGGAACTGGTCGAGATCGAGTTCAAACCCGAAGGTGGAAGATGGATCCTCAGGCTTTACATTGACAGCCCTAAAGGCGTGACGTTGGATGATTGCGAATTTGTCAGCCGACAGGTTGGGGCTCTACTGGATATAAAGGACCCCATCCACCGACGTTACACGTTGGAGGTATCTTCTCCGGGGATCAACAGGATCATCAGGAAGGAAAAAGATTTCCGCCTGTTTGCCGGATCGCCGGTCCGGATTAAGACTAGCAGAAAAGTGGCCGGTAGACGCAATTTTCATGGGATACTAAAAGGAATGGAAAATTCAAGGATTGTGATCGAGGCTGATGGAGATAGAATCGAAATTAGCCTGGAAGATCTGGAAAAGGCGCGATTGGACCTTCCGGAGCAAGAGCTGTTCCGCCGAGACTTGCGAAGAGGAGCCGTCACCACGGGGGATTGACCATGAACTTGAACCGAATGATAGACCAGGTCGCCAAGGAAAAGGGAATAGAAAGAGGGACTCTCGTCGAGGCTCTGGAAGCTGCCCTCGTCTCTGCAGCACGAAAAAAATACGGCAATAAAGTAGAGCTTGAAGCCCAGTACAGCGACGAAACAGGCGAAGTGGAGGTCTTCCTCTTCAAGGATGTCGTCGACGAAGTGGAAGATTCCACGGTCCAGATCGATCTTGATACCGCTCGCCGCGAATTGGACCCGGACGCCGAGCTTGGCGACCAACTGGGCGTAAAGATGGATACGGAGAGTTTCGGCCGCATCGCAGCACAGACCGCCAAGCAGGTGATAATTCAAAAAGTAAAAGATGCGGAACGCGAGAATTTATACGCGGAATACAAGGACCGCAAAGGTGATGTAATAACCGGAATGGTGCAACGGTTCGAGAAACGCAACTTGATCGTTAACCTTGGCCGTGGTGAGGCCATCGTTCCTTACAGCGAGCAGATTCCTCGCGAGAATTACAGGCAAGGAGACAGGATCAGGGCCTTGGTCCTGGATGTAAGGCAGACGCAGAAAGACCCTCAGATCATTCTTTCGCGATCCAATCCCGCCTTTTTGGTGAAGCTTTTCGAGCAGGAAGTTCCTGAAATCGCTGAAGGCATCGTGAGGATCATGTGTGCAGCAAGAGAACCCGGACAGAGAGCCAAAATCGGCGTGCGCTCCTCGGATGCCGACGTTGACCCGGTCGGCGCGTGCGTCGGCATGAAAGGATCAAGGGTTCAGGCCGTGGTGCAAGAGCTGAGAGGGGAAAAGATAGATATTATCCCTTGGAATGACGACTCAGCCCACTTTGTATGCAATGCTCTGCAACCCGCGGAGATCTCGAAGGTTATCATCGATCAGGACACCAACACGATGGAAGTCATCGTGGCGGACGATCAACTCTCGCTGGCCATTGGCAAGAAAGGCCAGAATGTCAGGCTCGCCGCAAAGCTCACAGGCTGGAAAATTGATGTGAGAAGCGAATCCAAAGAGGAGAAAATCACCGGGGAATCCTTCGGACGTCTTATCCAGATTGACAGCATGGACGAAGAAACTGCAACCATATTGTTCGACAACGGATACCGAACACCTGAAGATATAGCTAAGGCCACACTCGCGGAGTTGACTAGCTTCATGGGAATTACGGAGGAAAAAGGAACATTGCTGTTGCAAGGCGCTCTCCGTTACCTGGCGAATCCGCCTGATGAAAGCGATCTGGAAGCTGAAAGCGAGGACGTAGCAGAAAGCCCAGCAACCGAGGCTGAGGCTGCGGAAGAAACACCGATGGCTGAAGCCCCGACGCAAGAAGAAATCCCAACGGAAGTGGCTGAAACGGAGAGCCAGGAAGAGGCTTCAGTAGAAGCAGTTGAAGGAGCGGCTGGTGCTACCGAGAGTACGCAGACAGGCAAGACCACGAAGCGGCAGACCAGACGTACGGCATGAAGAAGGGACACATCCCAATAAGACAGTGCATCGGATGCCGGCGTCGACGCCCGGCATCAGAATTGATACGTTTCAAGGCATGCGGGGAACAAGTTGTTGTATCTCCCCGAAAAGACAAAACCTCAGGCAGAGGGTGCTATATATGTCCACAGGAAGAATGTTTGGAAATGGCTCTGAAGAAGGGCTGTCTGGCGAGGGCGCTTCGACGAAACGTTGTGGCACCGGCAAAACACGAACTGCTTAAGGGGCTCGAACAAAAGAGGTAACTGGATGACCATGCTGACCGTTGACGACTTGGCCCGAGACTTGAAAGTCAGAAATGAAGATTTGCTCAGAGAACTTCTGACTATGGGTTATGAAGTTGAGGGGCCTGAGAGCCCGTTGGAGACGGATGACCCTGCCGCGTTACGTGCCCAGCTCGTGACAGTTCTCCCGCAACCGGAGGTTGTAGAACAGCGGATCAAACCCACTGTGATTCGGCGAAGAGTGAAAAAAGGGCCGGAGACAGCGGAGAGAGAAGAAGTGTCCGCTGAGGCCTTCTCTGAGGAGGCGCCAATGCCGGAGAATGAGCCCGAAGAAAGAGGTCCAGCCGAAATCAGACCGCAGACCAAAGAACCCCCTGCGAAGCCTGTCAAGAAAGTGAGGAGGCCGGAGCCGGCAAGAATTATAGAGATGGCCCCGAGACCGAGTCTCGCTCGAAAACCGGTAGTCGCGCCAGAGGCCCCTGCTGAGAAGGAGCCCGGTGCTCCCGCTGTTGGGGGGGGAGCGGAGGCGGAAACAAGCCCTCAAGTTCAGATGAAACCTGCTCCGGTACCCGTTGAAGAGCCTGGAGTTGTCGTACCAGTTGCCCGGGAAGAAGCGCCGGCTGGACCGGGAGTAGCGACCACTCCCGAAGAGGGACCGGCTGCTGAGGACAAGCAGGCAAAGAAAAAGAAAAGGAAAGAAAAAAGGATGCAGCCTGCCCAGATCATTGGGAAGGTGGAGCTCAGAAAAGAACCCCCCAAAGAACCTGCGCGAGTAGAGGTCGTGCGTAAGCCTGCACTCGAGCCCCCGAGAACGCTGCGCGTCGTTGAACCTCGACCACAGGCCGCAGCCCCCGATTTTGTCCTGGACGAAGAAAAGCGCAAGAAGAAGAAAGAGAAGAAAGTTCGGGACATTGTCGAAGAACGGATTGAAGAAGAAAAGGGGAAGGTCCATAGGCGCAAGGAAGTGCTTCTCAGAGGAGATCTCTATGATGAGCGGGGTAGAGGCAGACTCAGGCCGAAGGGCAGAAAACCAAGGCCGCGCAAGACAGAAATAACGACCCCTAAAGCAATCAAAAGACGCGTGAAACTACCGGAAATGGTCACCGTCGCCAACCTGGCTCATAAAATGAGCGTCAAGTCCTCCGAAGTGATCCAGCATCTGATAAGCCTTGGAGTTGCTGCCACGGTAAATGAAGCCGTTGATTTCGATACAGCTAGCATCGTGGCATCGGAGTTTGGGTTTGAGGCCGAATCATCCGAGCAATCTGAGCAAGATCTTCTCCCCACGGTGATCAAAGACACCGAACAAAATGTGGTAATCAGACCTCCTGTGATCACAGTCATGGGGCACGTGGATCATGGAAAGACTTCCCTGTTGGACGCGATAAGATCTACCCATGTTACCGATCAGGAAGCAGGGGGAATAACCCAACACATCGGCGCCTACAAGGTTAAGGTAGGAAAAGGGGAATTGGTGTTCCTCGATACTCCGGGCCATGAGGCTTTCACAGCTATGCGTGCGAGAGGCGCGCAGGTAACTGACTTCGTCATTCTGGTGGTGGCTGCCGACGATGGAGTCATGGACCAGACCGTGGAAGCCATAAATCACGCGCGAGCAGCAGAAGTGCCTATCATTGTGGCGGTCAACAAGATCGACAAACCAGAGGCGGATAAAGACAGAGTCATTAGAGAACTGAGCCAACATAACCTGATACCGGAGGCATGGGGTGGGGACACTCTCTTCACCTACGTGAGCGCTAAGACCGGTGAGGGAATTGATGAATTACTCGACCTGATCTTGCTGCAAGCCGAGGTGATGGAACTCAAGGCAAATCCTAACAAGCTTGCCGCCGGCACGGTGGTTGAAGCCCGGCTGGATAAAGGCAAAGGGCCGGTCGCTACCATCCTCATCAAGGAAGGCACTCTGAAGCTGGGCGATCCATTTGTTGCAGGGACTCACCACGGCAAAGTGAGAGCCATGCTCGACTACGAAGGACGCAATGTCGATCAGGCCGGTCCTGCAACTCCGGTGGAGGTGCATGGATTATCCGGGGTACCGGAGGCCGGAGAGCTGTTTGTTGTGGTTGACGAGGAGAAGATAGCAAGGCAGATCAGTTTGCATCGCCAGCAAAAGCAGCGTGAACAAGAGGCGGCCGTCACTGCCCCGCTTTCGCTGGAGGACCTGTTGGCCCGCATGAAAGAGCAGCAGACCAAGGAACTGAACATCATCGTAAAGGCTGACGTGCAGGGTTCGGTGGAAGCAGTCAGAGAGGCTCTACTGGGGATCTCGGCTCAAGAGATCAAGGTCAAAATTATCCACGGAGGCGTGGGCGGAATCACTGAATCGGACGTAATGCTGGCCAGCGCTTCCAGGGCTATCATAGTAGGGTTCAATGTGAGACCCACACCTAAAGCGGCGCAATTGGTCGAAGAGGAGAAGATAGATCTACGCCTGTACAGCGTCATCTACGAAGCCATTGATGACGTGCGCAAGGCTATGGAAGGAATGCTTGCCCCAATAGAAAGAGAGACCATCGTGGGCAAGGCCGAGGTACGTCAGACATTCCATGTGCCCAAGATTGGCACCGTAGCAGGATGCTACGTGACCTCGGGCAAGATCGAAAGATCCAGCCAGGTTCGGCTGATTCGAGACAACATCGTGATTTATCAAGGGCGCATCTCTTCCATGAGGAGACAGAAAGATGACATCAAGGAATCCCTGGAAGGGTATGAATGCGGTATCGCCCTGGAAAACTATACTAAAGATGTGAAAGATGGGGATATAATTGAGGCATTTACTATAGAAAAGGAAAGTGCCAAGCTTACATAAGCGTTTAAGCGATAAAGGAGGCAACGGCTCCACCACTTCCAGGCTCACTTTCAAACGTGGAGTCGCGTCCCGGCTCCGGAGATCAAATGGTTGTTGGACTGGGCGTTATTGACCTTCTGATTCACAATTCAGGCTCGCTCAAGGCCAAGAGACAAGTTATCAAGAGCATCCTGGGCAGGGTGCGTAGCAAGTTCGATCTTTCCATCGCTGAGGTCGACAACCACGACAAATGGCAGCGCTGCACCATAGGATTTGCAGTGGTGACCAATGATGGCGGACATGCTCACAGCATGCTCGAAACCATTACCAACTATGTGGAGAGCCTGCATCTGGCAGAAGTCATAGATACCCATATAGAAATCGTTCACTATTAATCGGTTCCACCCAGTTAGGCATGTTTGACTGAAAGAAGCACCTCGATATGTCCAGCTTTAGAAAAAATCGGGTGGCAGAACTCCTACGCCAGGCGATCTCAGATATTGTGGTCCTTAGAATCAAGGACCCGAGGGTTCAAGGGGTAACGATTACAGAGGTAAGGATGAGTGACGACCTAAAATCTGCAAAGGTCTACTTCAGTAGCCTTGCCGATGGAAAGGCTGACTCGCACAGGAAAGGACTCGAAAACGCTGGGGGATTCATCCGGCATCAGCTTCGCCTGGAATTAGACCTCAAATACATCCCGGAACTTTCATTCTTTTACGATACTTCCTTCGACAATTTTTCTCACATCAATAAATTATTAAAACAAATTGTGCCGACCGAGACAGAAGATGAATCGTGAAATCTCCAGGATACTTCAAAACGAAGACAAATTCCTTGTAGTCACTCACGTCAATCCGGACGGAGATGCTGTGGGTTCGCTATTGGGCACCTATCTGGCCTTATCTGAAATGGGCAAACAAGCCTGGCCGTTCAGCGGAGAAAAATTTCCGGGCCAGTACGATTTTCTACACGGGATCGATGCCCTTATCACTACTCCAGATGAAATAGACGACACTCCCGCATGGATAATAGCCCTCGATGTTGCGGAAGAGCGTCGTATCTCCGGAGACATAAAGCGCTTTCGCGAAAAGGCTAAGCTTATAAACATAGACCATCATCCTACCAATCCGGGATTCGGCGATCTGAATTATGTGAAATCAACGGCTATTGCCACAGCCGAGCTGGTGCACGAGCTTCTGCGTGGCGCAGATTATAAGATCTCTGCTGATGTCGGGAAGTGTCTCTACACCGGGCTCATAACTGATACGGGCTGTTTCCGATTCTCCGGCGTCAATAGCACGACCTTGCAGATCGGAGCCGAGATGCTCGAACCGGGGTTTGATTCCTACCAAGTCACCCGACATCTATTCGAGGAGTTTCCTCTTGGCCGACTCTTCCTGGAACGCTTAATGCTGGAACGGATTGAGGTGCTGCTGGAAGGCAGGCTTGTTCTGAGTACGCTTTCTCATTCAGATTATGAGCGCCTGGGATTGGCGCTTTCTGAAGGCGAGAATCTTGTGAATCGTCTCAGAGAGAGCCGTGGGGTTGAAGCCGGGGTCCTTATTACCCAGACCGGTAGCGACGTGATCAGGGTAAGCTTTCGCTCAAAAGATCGGCTGGATGTTTCCCTTATTGCGAAATCCCTGGGAGGCGGCGGGCATTCTCATGCTGCTGGCTTGAAATCTACTCTTCCCCTTCCCCACCTGAAAGAGAAGATCATCAGAGCTATCGAAGATGCGTTAGCCTGAAGGTAGTGACGAAGCATTTTTCCTCCACTCGGCGAAACCTATCCGAGTTCGAGGTGTCCTGTTATTCACATGCCCCAATCAGAGGGCATCCTTGCTTACCTTAATCGGGGGAGCACGCAATTTAGGGCGAGTTCCCCACTTCCCAAGGCGCTTGCAAGCAAGCAATACCGAGATCAATTTATGGCGCT
Organism: uncultured delta proteobacterium; assembly: GCA_963729795.1. GTDB lineage: Bacteria > Desulfobacterota > Desulfomonilia > Desulfomonilales > Desulfomonilaceae > CAWBBA01. The sequence goes on from CAVSPC010000003.1 coordinate 35,466, forward strand.
GTTCTTCCGAATGATATCCGACCACGATTAGCATTCCTGCCATGGCTCTTAATTAGGCTAGCTTTTTCCGTTCCAGCCTCAGCGACAGTGTTTAAGCTGCCTTCCGCAACACCAGAAGTGCATTATACTAATTGTAATGAGGTGTCGGTCATCATCGTGACAGGTATTTTTCGAGTCCAGCCTGGCAGATGAAAGAGTGTCGTTCAGCGGTACCGGAGGTCAGGTTGAGTACGGATTGAGTCCAAGGCGCTTAATAATCGTCGGCGGTCTGGATAGGGCGGCGCATGGTCACTCAGACAGGTGTTGAAAGACTATGACAAGGTTCAGCAACAGAAGCGATGCTGGCAAAAGATTGGCTGAAGAGCTTTCAAAACATAAGGAATTTTCGGATGCTGTCGTACTTGCACTTGCACGCGGCGGCGTGCCGGTGGGGTTAGAAGTGGCGGAAGCTCTCCAGGTACCTCTCGACGTCTTCGTAGTGCGCAAACTCGGCGTGCCCGGCCATGAGGAACTGGCAATGGGCGCCATCGCCTCGGGCGACGTGGTGGGCTGGAACGAAGACATCCTCAGGGGGCTTAACCTATCGCGAACGATGAGAGACAGGGTCGTTGCCCGGGAAAAGGAGGAATTGCGACGTCGTGAATCGGCTTATCGCGGAGGCCGCCCTCCCCTCGATATTCAAGGCAAAATCGTGATCATGGTGGACGATGGTCTCGCCACGGGCGCCAGCATGCGTGCAGCGGTTTCTGCCGTCCGAGCAAAGCAGCCTTCCCGGATTGTCGTCGCGGTTCCGGTTGCTCCGCCGGAAACATGTGGATCGTTCAAGGCACTGGCCGACGAAGTGATCTGTCTTATGACACCACGACCTTTTTCCGCGGTCGGTCTCTGGTATGCGGACTTCTCGCAGACGTCCGACGAAGAAGTCTGCCGGTTGCTCGAGCAAGCGAACAATTTGTTTCAGCATCGGCGGAAGCATTCGGAAACAGGAGAAGAGCATGACTACGAATCTAGGATCGCCGGCTGAAGATCGTCCGGTAAGCATAGCAATTGGTTCGACCTTCCTGGAAGGCGATTTGAACATACCTTCAGAAGCTGAAAGCATCGTGGTCTTCGCACATGGCAGCGGGAGCAGCCGACACAGCAGGCGAAACAGATTCGTTGCCAAAACCCTCCGCCAAGGTGGGCCGGCAACCTTACTCCTGGATCTGCTGACTCCCGAAGAAGAGCGCATAGACATTCAAACGCGACAATTCCGCTTTGACATTGATCTGCTGGCGCGCAGAGTTGTAGCTGCCGTTGATTGGTTGGTGACTTATCCGGACACTCACGGCCTGGAGATTGGCTGCTTTGGATCCAGTACCGGCGCTGCGGCCGCACTTATTGCCGCAAAAGAGCGGCCAGAGTTAGTTCACGCTGTTGTTTCGCGCGGGGGCCGACCCGATTTGGCCGCGGATATTTTAGGCGAAGTGCAAGCCCCTACGCTGCTCATCGTAGGCGGAAAGGATTCGACCGTGCTCAAGTTGAATGAGAAAGCACTGGCCGCCCTGCGCACTGAGAAGAACCTCGAGATCATACATGGGGCCACTCATCTATTCGAGGAGCCGGGAGCTCTGGACAAGGTGGCCATCCTTGCGCGGCAGTGGTTTGTCCGTCATCTCCAATCGGCTCGACTTATGGCCAGTTACGGATGACACAGGAGGCTTTATATGGAACACCTAGACGAAATCCAACATAGGCAGTATGTCCCGTCGGTCGAGCGATCCGAACGCGCAGTCCAGTACGAAGCCCCTGATAATGCTGTGCTGGAAAGTAACGAGCGGCTACGCGCCATTGTGGAAACTGCTAGCGACCCCATCATCGGCGCGGACATGTCCGGAAACATTATGATGTGGAACTCGGCAGCCACCCGCACCTTTGGTTATTCGTCGGAAGAAGTTATGAACCAACCTGTGACGATGATCATGCCCGAACGATTCGCAGCATTGCATGAACATGCAATGCAAAGGGCGCTTGCAGTAGGTAGGTTATATTACGCCAAGCACGTTCGTGAAGTGGCCGGTCTTAGAAAAGACGGTACGGAATTCCCTGTAGAAGTCTCCATTTCAGCGGGGAAGATACATCAGGAAATGTTCTTCACTGCGATCATTCGAGACATTACCGAACGCAAACGGAAAGATGAAGAATTGAAAAAAGCCTACGAGGAATTGGAGTCACGGGTGGCGGAGCGGACAGCGGAGCTTGTCCACTTGAATGAGAAACTTGAGACAGGAAATCAATGAACGCGGGCGGATAGAAGAAATGTTGCGTACTTCGGAACAACTTTACCATACGCTCGTGGAAGAGGTCCCGGATGTCATCTTCATTCTTGATGATAAGGGACGATTCACGTACCTCAATATGCCGGCCGAAGAATTTCTGGGGCGACCATTGCCGGAGATCCTGGACACTCCGCTCGAGTCTTACGTAGTACTCGAGGAGAGGGAAAAAATCCGATCAATCTCCCGACTAGCTCAGGATTCTATATGGGATGAAGAAATAAGACTGCTGGACGCGGATGGTAAAAAGAAATTCGTTCGAATTCGGTGCAAGGCTCTGGGCCATGACGGAAACGGCAACATCCATTACGAAGGGGTCATGAGAGATATCACCCGAAGAAGAAGATTGCAGGAACAACTGCGGGAATCTCGGGAACAGTTACTGGAAAAAATACGGATAATCGACGATCTTTACGCCCACATAGTCGAATCACGAAAAGCTCGAGCCATTGCAGAGCACACGGCCGAGGTGGCTCACGAACTGCGGCAGCCGCTAACGATCATCGGCGGTTTTGCTCGGCGAATAGCAAAACAACTGGATTCATGTGACATTAGCAGCGACACGGGCAAGGTGCAGGCGGTCCGGATAATAAGTTCTGAAATTCAAAGGTTGGAAAAAATACTAAATGCGCTGATCGACTACACGAGGCGTGAGACTATAACCAAGGAGATGACCGACCCCTCTCGTATTATTGAAAAAGTGCTGCAACTCTATAAAGAAGTGATTGAGGAAAAGAGCCTTAGACTGGATGTTACCCTTTGCCCCGACGTTGGAGAAGTTTTTTTGGATCCGGAACGTTTCGAGCAGGTGGTACGCAACCTCATTTCTAATGCAATGGATGCATCTCCATGTGGAGAAACACTGCACGTAGAAACAGGGATTTCAAGGCCAGGGATGAAGGCTCGCGAAACTGCTGCCCTGGAAGCGGAAAGTTACTTTGAATTCAAGGTCCGGAATCACGGCTCGATGATCAAAGCGGAGGATATACAGAGAATCTTCAGTCCATTTTTTACGACGAAAAATTACGGTACCGGAATCGGCTTAACAGTATCCAAGAAAATCATTGAGGCCCACAACGGATCGATATCGGTTCATTCAGACGAGGGCGGCACCACGTTTACAGTGTGGCTTCCCTTGAACCAACAAGAATCCGCGGTCAAGCGGCTTGCCTAAAATCGTGAGGCCCTATTTGCAATCCTGTTCTTGCAATTCAGTATCAGGGTGACTAAGTACCTAGCAACCAGATGCTTGGTAAGGAGAATTTCGAATAAGGCTAGACTTCCGTCAGATCCTGAATAGAGTTACTTGAAGGAGAAAATGCTATGAGCATCAAAGAAATGATAAGTGACATAACCGGAAAATTAGGCTTGGAGAAGAAAGAGGAGAGGTATTCCGAACGCAGGTCCAGAGGTGGAGGTGCTCACAAGAGGATGGGATCTAATCCTCATGCGACATTTGAGCAGATGCATCCGGCAGTAAACAAGGAAGAACCCGGTGCATTTGCAAATCCTATAGAATCGGGTGCAAAAAAACTGTCTGAAGAACAGTGCGGAATGGCTATGCCTGACCCGTTTGGCGATCCCCCTCATCAGCCGGGTTTGGACTACGCGTGCCCCTCGGACGCCCATGCCAGGATGGGATCTAATCCTCATGCGACATTTGAGCAGATGCACCCGGCAGTGAACAAAGAAGAACCTCGAGCTTTTGCAAATTCCTGCGAATCGGGTGCCAAGAAACCCTCTGAGGCACAGTGGGGCAAACGGATGCCTGACCCGATGTTTCGTTGCCAATAACGAATCTGATTGCAATGGATGGGCGGGATAGCGATACCGCCCATCTCTTCCGAAATGAACGATACTCTGCCGGGAAACAGAGCGGCTACTCCCCATCGTAACCAAGCGTTTTCATATAATGTTTAAGAGAATAACGGGAAATTCCGAGCAACCGGGCTGCATCTTGTCTGCTTCCACCTGTCAACCGCAGCGCCTCATTGACTAGAAACCGTTTCAAATTTTGGGTGATTTCGTTGAGCGATTGACGGCAGGGAAAGGACACTGCAAAAGAAGTCTTTTCGTGCTGAGGAAGCGAAACCCGGACTTCATGAAGTCCCAAAGCGGACAGATCCAGATCTTTTCCATGTGAGAGTATTAATGCTCTTTCCAGCACGTTACGCAGTTCCCGCACGTTACCAGGCCAGTGATATCTCTTGAGCGCATGCACGGCTGGAGAGGTAATAGGTGGGATTTCATGAATCTGAAGCTCACTGCGAAGCCTGGACAGAATCTCTCGGACCAGCAATGGAATGTCTTCCGGCCGTTCTCGGAGTGGCGGCACTTCGATAGACATAACGTTGATTCTGAAGAAAAGGTCCTGCCTGAAATGTTTAGCTTCAACCTCTTTCTTCAGGTCTCTATTCGTCGCTGCAATAAGCCTTGCGTTGACCGTGATTTCTTTCTCGCCGCCCACACGGGTGAATCTTCTCGTGTCCAGGAACGTCAGCAGTTTCGCTTGCAAGGGGAGTGAAAGTTCTCCGATCTCGTTTAGTAAGAGCGTCCCGCCTTCCGCCAATTCCAAAAGGCCTCGTTTTCGACCCACTGCCCCGGTAAAGGAGCCTTTTTCGTGACCGAAAAGTTCCGACTCTGCAAGTTGGGGAACTATTGCAGCACAATTGACGGCAAAATATGGGCCGCTGGCACGATCCGAGTGCTTATGTATGTACTGTGCAAGATAATCTTTTCCGCTTCCGCTCTCGCCCGTCAGCAAAACGGTTGTATTCCGCTTCGCCGCCAAAAGCGCACTCTTCAGCGTCTCTCTCATGGCCTTTGACTGATATTCTTCTGTCGGCTCAGAAGCAACTTCGGCCCTCTTACGGTCCGTAATGTCGTGCGCTATGGTTATAACACCTACGATTTCACCAGCTTCGTCTCTGAGAGGGACTCTCATTTCAAGCAAAGACGTGGGGATTCCATTAATTTTGATAGTATGCTCTTCCTGTATGGTATCCCCTTGCAGGACCCGCATATCTGCTTCTCTGAGGTAGTCTGAATCTTCTTTACTGAATAAGTCTTTGTATGTCGAGCCAATGATTTGAGAGGCCGGGAGTCCGAGGAGTTTCTCTGCCGCGGGATTAACATCAATGTAGCGCAAAGATCTATCCTTCAGAAAAATGTAGTCTTCCGCTCCTTCAAAGATTGCTCTGAACCGCCTTTCGCTTTGACGAAAAGCCTCTTCGGCCCTCCTTTGATCGGTGATGTCGCGCCCCACAAACTGGAATCCGGTCAATTGACCCTGATTGTCAAACAATGCTCTGCTTATCCACATCAACCAGCGACGTTCCCCTGTGGGAGCCGGAACCTGAATCTCGTACGTAGAGACGGGTTTTTCCCGATTCAGAGAGGCAAAATGGCTTTCCACCTTCCCGCGCCACTCATTTGGAACAACCGACATTAAGCTTTGCTCAAGCAGGTCTACATGCCCAAGATCAAAATAACGGCGGAAAGCCGTATTTACAAATTCGAACTTTCGATCGGGCGACAACCGGCAAATCAATTCGGTTTGATCTTCAACAACTGCACGGAACCTTTCCTCGCTCTCTTTGAGTGATTGTTCGGCACGTTTTCTGTCCGAAATGTCGGAAATAGCCGCGACCGTAGTCTGAGCACGATTGGGGTCCCCAAAGGACTTCATCCTTATGTGACCGTCAAAGAGAGACCCGTCTTTTCGTCTGAAAGTTGTATCCGCCGCGGTGACCTGTCCGGTATGCAGGCTTTGATAAAGTAGTTCTCCAACACGGTTAAATTCCGCATCCGACGGATATATAATTCTGGCGCTCTGCCCAACCACTTCGTCTTCGTTTTCAAATCCGAACATTTCAAGCCAGGCTTCATTAGCCCATTTCATAATCCTATCTTCAGTCACGCCAATCCCAATGGGAGACGTGGCCAATATGCTTCTTAACAGTGTTTCGGTTTCTTTAAGAGCCTTTTCCGCTGACCTTCGCTCCGCAATTTCTCTCACCAACTGATCCCTGCGCCTTTGGCTCAGAGCCAGTTGCTTCCTTTCCAGGCTCAGGTCTTCAACGAGAAGTAGTAATAGTCTCTCTTCAGCCATTCGAAGAGACCGAAAGTACATCCGGCCCCAGATTTTGCTTTTTTCGATTCCAAGCATTGCCTGATGGATCTGTGGCTTTCTGGTTGACAGGACCTCTTCTGCGACTTGTTGGATTTCTTGTGCTGTCTTGGGATCAGCGGCAAGCGTGGAAATCGGTTTGCCGACTACCTTTTCGTATGCTCGACTAATCCTCCCAGAAGCTTGATTTGCAAAAATTATGCGGTACTGCCCATCAATCAAAAGGGCAGGGATCGGTAGTGCTTGCAATAACCTACCAAGTGAGGTCGTTTGGACTCCATGGACGTAAAAGCTGCCCGAGGAGCTTACATCCTCCGTTAGGAAGGTCGCTAAGTCGATGCAAATCGACTGGGTAGCTTCAAAGTCACCAGGGCCCGGAGGCTTCTTGGCTTTCATTATTCATCCCAGTGAATTTTTACGTTTTTCAGACTATACCATGATTTTCAGCAAATTGTCACGCAATCCTTACCCAGGCCGGAAATCTTTTCTTTGAGGTCGATGATTGGCCTTGTCGCTGCGCCGAACGAAACGAATAAGCAATCTCATTGGTGGGACAGGCAGGATGCCCTCGGCCGTAACTGTTCGGTCGAATGGAATGGTCACTCCCCAGCCGCAGGCATTCAGTTTTCAGTCGAAAAGTGTCATTAAACCTGTGGAGCAGGCCCAGCAGCCGCGGAATTATATTGACATGAGCAGCGAAGTTGGGTAGGTTATCCTACAGTATGAGGAGAATGTGATGAATCAGCCATCATTTTTGCACTCAGAAAAGAAGCCGAGACAAGATTCCCAGGCGGCTCTTCTTTGGCTTTTTTAGCTTCTTTAGCCTGGATCCACCTGGGTAAAACGATCGAGTCGCAAAACCCCGGGTGGATCGAAGATCCTCCCGGGGTTTCTTATTTGGAACCCCGAGGATAACTCCTTGGGGTTTTTTTTTGACAATGTGAGCGAGAATTAGCGAAAAGACAAGGAGGACGTCGTGATCTTGGTTCTGCGGAAAGGAATTACAGAGGAAGAGATCGAGCAACTGAAGAAAGTTCTGGTCTCGGAAGACTATCTGGTCAGGGAAATCAAAGGTGTGGAGGAGACCATCCTCGGCGTCGTCGGGACAATCCAAAAGGACTTGCGCTATTTTGAAACGCTGCCCGGTGTCGAGAAGGTCGTGCCCATTTCCAAGCCGTACAAGCTGGTCGGCCGCGAGCTGCATCCGGAACCATCAGTGATCCGAGTGGGGCAATGTGGCCATCGGCGGAGATCGCCTGGTGGTCATTGCCGGCCCCTGTGCAGTGGAAGAACGCGAACGCACTCTCGAAATTGCCAGGTCGGTGCGCCAGATATGGGGCCGTCTTGTTCCGGGGCGGCGCCTTCAAGCCCAGAACATCGCCGTATGCCTTCCAGGGCCTGGGGGAGGAAGGGCTCAAGATCCTGGCCGAGGTCCGGGCCGAAACCGGGTTGGGCATTGTCACGGAAATGACCTCTCCCAGCCAGGCGGATCTGATGGTCAAGTACGTGGACGTGGTCCAGATCGGCGCCCGGAATATGCAAAATTTCGAGCTGCTCAAATGCGTCGGGCGGATGGGCAAACCGGTCCTTCTCAAGCGCGGACTGGCCGCGACCATTGAAGAGTGGTTGATGTCTGCGGAGTACATTTTGTCGGAAGGAAATGACCAGGTCATTTTGTGCGAACGCGGGATTCGGACCTTTGAGGGGTACACACGCAATACGCTGGATCTGACTGCTGTTCCAGTTGTCAAGGCGTTGACGCACCTGCCTATCATCATTGACCCGAGCCATGCCACCGGGATTCGAGAGAAGGTGAGCCCCATGGCTCGGGCAGCCATTGCCGCCGGGGCTGACGGCCTGATTGTGGAAGTCCACACGGAGCCGGACAAGGCGCTTTCGGACGGCCCTCAGAGCCTCTATCCGGAGCAATTCAAGCAGCTCATGCGGCACCTCCATGTCATCGCCCCTGTTGTCGGGAAACAACTGGATTTCAACTACCTGGAAAAGGCCAAAAAAATGGGAAGGCCCTCGGAAGCGGGCACTCAGCCCAAGAAAGTGGTCTATGCCGGGGTCCCAGGGTCCTTCAGCCACAAGGCATGCGTGCAATTCTTCGGCGCCGAGGTCCCTCACCAAAGCTGTCCCTTGTTTCGAGAGGTCTTCGAAGCCGTTCAGAACGGGGATGCGACGTTGGGTATCGTGCCTCTGGAGAATTCCCTCACCGGAAGCATTCACGAGAATTACGACCTGCTTCTCGAATACGATCTCCATATTGTCGGGGAACTGACCTTGAGGATCGAACACAACCTCATCGGTCATCCGGACACGCCTCTCGACAAGATCAAACGGGTCTATTCGCACCCGCAGGTGTTCCGGCAGTGCAAGGAGTTTCTGAAAGCGTACCCCGACTGGGATCTGGTGGCTTGTCAGGACACCGCAACGGCCGTGCTGCGGGTCAAGGAAAACAACGACCCGGAGGAAGCCGCCATCGCGGGCAGAGAGGCTGCGGAACTCTATGGCATGTCCCTTTTGCGGGAAGGGATTGAAACAAGTCCACGGAATTTCACCCGGTTCGTGGTCATTTCCGCCGGTGAGTTCCTCGACGGCCCCAAGAACAAATCCTCCCTGATCTACTCTGTCAGCGATCAGCCCGGGGAGCCTGTATGAAACCTTGAAGATTTTTGCCGAAAGACAGATCAATCTGGTGAAACTGGAATCTCGTCCGATTCACAGCAAACCTTGGGAGTATCTCTTCTATACCGACATCGAGGTGGATATCCATGATCCGCAATACCGCTCGCTGCTTGAAGAACTTGAAGAAGAAGACCGAATTTCTCAAGATTCTGGGGAGCTACGCAAAGGGATTTGAAAATGGAGGCAAGGCCGGGCTCACCGCCGAGCCGGCTTGAGTCCGGCCGCCTCTTTATCAAGGAAGCATGAAATGGAAGAGCACGTGTGTCCGTGGTGGATCGGATACTTGTTGGTTAGTCCTATATGTCGCTGGTTGCAAATCGACAAGATCCTGTCGCCATATATTAGCGATGGGATGACCGTCCTGGAATTGGGGCCTGGAATGGGCTTCTTCATAAATCCCGGCAGTCCGTACGGCGGGTGAAAGCGGCAAGGTGATTGCCGTTGATGTTCAAGAGAAGATGCTCAAGGCTCTGACCAGGCGAGCTGAGAAGCCGGGTGTTCAGTCGCAGCATAGTGAAAAAGGTGTGCGAGCCGACCAGCATTGAAATTTCCGATCCGATTGACCTATGTCTCGCATTCTACGTGCTCCATGAGGTCCCGGACGCGGGCAGCCTCTTTTCCCAGATCAGGGGCGTTTCTAAAACCGATGGGCAAATTGCTTCTTTCGGAGCCCAGCGGGCATGTATCCGAGGAGAAATTCCAAGATACTCTGGCCTTGGCCTCGTCCGCGGGCTTTAAGGTTATTGGGAAACCCGAGATACGAAGGAGCCGATCTGCGCTGCTTGCA
>CAVSPC010000004.1:0-19317 GCA_963729795.1 uncultured delta proteobacterium
AACTATGTGAGAGGCCAATTGGTAATATGCAGGCCGAGAGAAGCGTGCGTGAAACACGCCATCTTTTACACGGCAATATGGAATGTTCTCGTGACCGATCCAGAAATGTTCCGGGTCGAAAGCCTCCCGTGTTCCATCGTTCAATTGAATGACTATAGGCCGTCGCCCTCTTCATCTATACTTTGAATCACAAAGGGGGCGTCCTCGACTTCGACACGGCATACTTCGCGACCGAATCTGACTATGTATTCGCCGTCAGCCGTCTTCTCAAGCGTGCGGCAAAAGAATCGGTAAATTTCAGGATGAACAATTTCCGCGCCGTTCTGGAACCATCTGCCATCCTTATCGATCACAAGCTTCAAATAAGGGGAGACATCGAAGATCTCTCCATTTCCGTCAGTAGAGCACCCGTCCATACAAGTTCCTTTGTAAGTGTCGTAACGCAGCGAGTATGTGCAGTCTATCCTATGATGGACCTGACAACACCGGACCTTAACGAAAACCCGCCAAATCTTTCTTTGCGTGCAAAATACTGTAGGCCCAGTATCCAGCTAAAACCTTCTTCACATAGAGTCGTGTCTCCATATAAGGGATGTTTTCAATGAATTCATCTTGCTTCATCTTTTCTCCCTTTTGGACCCACTCTCTCACTTTCTTGATGTCCGCGTTGTAGGACGCAATTGCGGGCACGAGTTTTCCCCTGAAGAGGCTCAGATTCTTGGCCAGGATCTTGATGCCCAATCTCAAGTTCTGTTTCGGATCCAGAACCGCTTCCATTGCTCTAGCCGGTATTTTGCCTCTCTTTCTTTTGAGTCCTGCTTCCGCGGGCATGACCTGCATCAGTCCGAGCGCTCCGGCAGGTGATATTGCCGAGGGATTGTACCGGCTCTCCTGACGGATTACCGCCCACACTAAATGAGGATCAATGGAGTTCTTCTCCGCCGTGCGAGTAGTTTCAGTAAAATAGATCCGGGGAAAGGCGATTTCAATGAAAGCGGACGGTGCGCCCTGGGGCGGATTTCTTGCGAGTGAACCAAAAGCAGCGGTCAGTATATCGTGGGCCTGGCGGTAACGTCCGGATGCGTAAGCCGCCTTTGCCATCAAGAAGGCTATGGAAGGGGAAGACTTTATTGTCCTGGGAAGGGCTTCCAGGTTGACAAGGGCAAATTCTCCAAGTCCTTTCTCCAGAAGTTTGTTGGCGGCGGATACTAACGGGTTGGAAAGCTGTTCAGAGGTCAATGCGATCTGAGGCAGGGATTGCAAGGGCCTAACGTTCAGGTATTGAGGATCGCCCATCTTCTTAAGCAGACGAGCGGCCTCTGTTCCATAATAATCAAAGGGAGAATTCGTGACGATTTCCTTCAGGAGAGGTTCCGCGGCCTGTCGACGATTGGCGTTAAGCAGAGATCGCGCCTGCCAATACTTGGAAGCGTTATCTATTCTTCCTCCAGGCGCCGCGGTCCGACTGTCACGAAAGGCTTCAGCGGCCTCACCGTATTTATGGTTCCAATATTTGATCCAAGCGATCTTCCACTTTACATTCGCCTTTACCGACTGATCAGGGCCTGTGTTGAGAAGCTTTTTGAAATAAGATTCGGCAATGCTGAATTTTCGTTTCTCAAAATAATGAGCAGCGACATTATAAAGAACTTTCCGTTTGAGTTTTATGGAGCCCCTCTCAAGAATCCTGTTGCAACAGAATTCAAAGTCCTTCTCCCGATTCAACCTCCAGTAGATTGCGCTCAGGAGGTAAAATGCCTCCATACGGTCATGCTCCGAGAGTTCTCTTTTGAGCATGTCCTTCACGATAGTTATCGCCTGCTGATTTTGGCGATCCTTGAAACGACAGCGGGCCAACTTCAGCATCACGCCATTGTCCGCCGGTTTTGTTTTAAGCAGTGCCTCATAAGAAACGGCTGCAAGCTCGAACCGCCCTTTGCTGAAAAGACGATCCACGCGAGCCATTCGCTCACTGTCCGAAAAATTCAGCCTGGGGATCTTTTGGTTGAAAACCAAGGACGCGAGGGCATCCGACGCTTTGAGTCCTTCCACGGATGCCGGATAATTAATGAACAGCATGCGATACTGAGCCGCGGCCGCAGAATAATTGCCAAAGCGCCGCTCCAGGTCGGCGAGTTTCAAAGCAAGCGCGGGCTTATCTCGGTCCTGTGCCATAGCAAGGAGTGATAAGAGCAAAGGCTTTGCTTCCTTCTCTCCTTGGCGGAACAGAACCTCGGCCAGAGCATAGCGGGCCATATCACTGTAGACACTATTCGGGTGCGTTTTTAGACAATCTTCAAGCAGGGCCTGAGCAGCCTTATCATTTCCCACCCGATGTTTGCCTCGCGCCAAAAGAATATATGCCACCGGTCCATATACTGTATCAGGAAAGATGTTGGTCCATACATCGGCGGCACGATCAAGTTTGCCCGCATCGTAAAGTTTCTTCCCTTCGACGAAGAGGTATTCCTGCATCGGGCCCGTTGTGACGGTGAGACAAAAGCCCGGCCCGACCATAACCGCCACCACCAGTGCGACGGACAAGCTCAGGATTGTCAGGCTCAATGCGAGCCGCGCCGATACCCCCCCCGACGACGGGGAATCCGCGGACGTACGGATTTTGAGATAAGAAATCATTGGTTCGATCTTAGAGTCTAACATGCAAAGCGTCAAGTAATACATTATAAAATTGACCGACTTCACAAAAATGGAAGCTTTCTTGACATGGCGGACAGTTCCTGATAAACAAGTATGATCCCGCAATTTGTGACTTTCGCTAGGTCGAGTTTGCTCCTCAGACTTCCAGGGAGGACGTTTTGAGGGGCTGGTCAGATCGCGTTCAATGATGAGATAGATATCGAACTATCGTACTGGCACCGGCGATTGGCATGCCGTCATCATTGGGCTACGAGAGCATTGCGAGGCATCAGGACCGAGCTTCGCACATTCGAACCCTGAACTTAAGCCGCGTGTGCGCGTGATTTAGGCTAAAATAAAGGAGGAACGGACTGTGAAGGTCCTTGTCTCGGACAATCTGTCTGAATTGGGTGTGAAGATCCTTCGCGACGCCGAAGGCATCGAAGTGGATGTCAAAGTCGGCCTCAGCCCTGATGAGCTTAAACAAGTCATCGGCGAATACCACGGCCTGGCTATACGGGGTGCGACCAAAGTGACCGCGGACGTGATCGCGGTCGCCCACAACCTCAAAGTCGTCGGACGAGCCGGCACGGGCCTTGATAATGTTGACATACCTGCTGCGTCCAAGAGGGGCATAGTGGTGATGAACACTCCGGGGGGAAATACAGTCACCACTGCCGAGCACACCCTTTCCATGATGATGGCACTTGCCAGGAACATACCCCAAGCCAACATGTCCATGAAACAGGCAAAATGGGAAAAGAAGAAATTCTCGGGCATGGAAATCTACAACAAGACCCTTGGTGTAATCGGATTGGGTAAGATCGGGTCAGTGGTTTCAGACCGAGCCATGGGCCTTGGAATGAATGTTATCGCGTATGATCCTTTCCTGTCTGAAGAGCAGGCGAAGCAGATGGGAATCAGGATCGGCTCCCTCGACGATGTCTTCAAGGAGGCCGACATCATCACCTTGCACGTGCCGCTTACGGATGAGACCAGAGGGATCATCTGCGCCAAGAATATAGCAAAAATGCGCCCCGGGGTGCGTATCGTGAACTGTTCCCGCGGACCTGTGGTGAATGAAGATGACTTAGCCGATGCTATAGAATCAGGCAAGGTCGGCGGCGCTGCAATTGATGTCTATTCAGTAGAACCTCCCGGCAAGACACGACTGATCGGACTGGATCAAGTTATCTGCACGCCTCATCTAGGCGCATCAACCAAGGAAGCGCAAGACAATGTAGCAATTGCGGTGGCCGACCAGATCAGGGATTATCTACAGAATGGAACTATCCGAAATGCGGTGAATGCTCCGGCCCTTTCCGGCGAAGCTCTGATCACTTTGCAGCCCTATCTCGATCTTTCCCAAAGACTGGGCCTGTTCCTGGGTCAGATAATTCAGACCGGGATCAAGAGCGTCGAAGCTCAGTATTCCGGCGATGTGACCGGTATGGCAATCAAGCCTATCACCACTTCCTTTCTTACCGGACTTCTCACGCCCATCATGCAGGATGACGTCAACCAGGTGAATGCCCCAATGGTGGCGGCCGAGAGAGGAATTGTAGTTTCTGAGACGAGAGTCAGCAAGGGTGAGAACTTCCTCTCCCTGCTGCGCTATAAGGTGGTGACCGAACGAAGGGAACACATCGTGGAGGGGACATTGTTCGGGAGGTCCGAGCCCAGAATGGTGCGCTACGGCGACTTCCGCGGTGAATTTGACTTGTCTGGTCATCTTATTCTTATTGACGGCGTGGACAAGCCGGGAGTCATTGGAAAGGTGGGCGCTACGCTCGGTGACAAAGGAATCAACATTTCCCATTTTCAATTCGCCCGGCAGGAACAAGGTGGGCCGGCACTGTTGTTCCTCAACACTGATTCCAAAGCGAACGACGAGTCCGTGGATTCCCTAAAGACTATGGAGAACGTCGTCTCGGTACGGCGCTTGACAATATAGGGGCTGTAACACTCCAGATGTGTAGAGAGAATCGGCCCGGCCTTGGCCTCCTCAAGGGCGCTAATTTGAGGCGGTTTCATTCCTTCCCAATAGGTCCGAGAGACCGAGTGCTGTCAAAGTCCCCCTTTTTGTAAAGGGGGATTTAGGGGGATTTTCAATGGGTTACCTCAAAATCCCCCCTGCCCCCCTTTACAAAAGGGGGGCTCCCCGCGAAACGCGGGGTCAAGTTAGCGCCTATGCGCTTGGTCCCTAAAAGATGCAGAGAGGCCAGCTTGATTTCACTTTTCTCAAGTGGGATTAAGGGGATTCTAAACGCAGCGGGAAACGCCCGGGAAAACCGCTGCTTCTCCTGTATTGGCATTCCGCCAACGCCCTTGCAGATGATAGATTAGCTTGGATCCCTTCTAGTCTGGACACCAGTCGATGCTAAACATAAAAGACCTGTCTAGTCCTGAGCTTCCTAAGCAGGACAATTACGAGCAAGCCCTGAAAATCGGCCTGGAGATTTTCAGCCGAAAGGACCCCGGCAGGATCGCACAAAAAGCCGGAGCCCACTTCGAAGGCCGCTCTGTAATTGTTTCTCACTTGGATAAACAGATCCTCTTGAATGTGGATACACACCGATTCTCTATCAAAGAGACCGATGAGGAAGCCCCGATATGGCTGGCCATCCTCACCCTTCACTATCTTAACAATGCCGACGGCCGACAGCCCATAGGGCGGCTTAAGCATTTCCGCGAGTTCAAAGACGGCCACTTTTACGAGCCTGCTTTCAACCGCAGGACGAAAGAAATTCTTATCCAGGTCTTCGGAAAGGACCCTGCTCCCATGATCGCTGCGGCCGAAAAACTGAACGGAAAGATCGTTCAGACGGGAGACGCGGCGGTAGAACTGCCTTATTTCCCATGCCTTCCGGTCACTTGTATTGTCTGGAAAGGGGACGAGGAATTTCCCCCCGAGGCTACTGTACTGTTCGACGAGACGGCAGACCAATTCTTCAGTGCGGAAGATATGGCCGTTGCAGGACAAATGGCCGTCTTGGAATTGTTGAAAGCCGCTCGTGGGTGAGCTTCCTTCAAGTCCTGGCAGTGCGCATGTTAAAAGAGGCGATTTGCTGAATTTAGCGCGGTAAGAGGATTATCATGAAAATAGCGATATCCGGAAAAGGAGGGGTAGGCAAGACAACGCTGAGCAGTCTGTTGGCTCGGTTCTGGGCACGCGCAGGGCTACAGAGTGTTGGCCGTCGATGCAGACCCGGACGCTAATCTTGGCTCGGCCCTTGGCATAGACACCACAGACTTGGTTCCTGTGGCCAAAATGGAAAAGCTCATCCACGAGCGAACAGGAGTCCAGCCGGGAACGGTGGGCGGATTCTTCAAGATGAACCCTCACGTCGAGGATCTGCCCGAATCACTGGGTCGGGAAAAGGACGGGGTTCGCCTGTTGGTCATGGGTACAGTCAAGAAAGGTGGAGGCGGCTGCATCTGCCCGGAAAGTGTCCTTCTCAAGGCCCTCGTAAACCACCTGGTTCTGTACCAAAAGGATCGAGTGATAATGGACATGGAAGCGGGAATCGAGCACCTGGGTCGAGGCACAGCTCAAGGGGTGGACAGGTTCGTGATAGTCGTCGAACCGGGCCGCAGAAGTATCGAGACCGCGGCCAAGGTGCGGGAGCTGACACAAGACATCGGGCTTTATAATGTTGCAGCGGTAGGGAGCAAAGTTCGTAACGCTCAGCAGGAAGAATTTCTGCACAGCAACCTTGACGGCATCCCCTTGATAGGGATTCTTCCATTCTCGGAGGAAATAGCCACGGCGGACCTGGAGAGTCGCCCTCCTTCCCTGGACGATCCTGAAATCTTGCAGGCAGTCGAAAAGATTGCCGCAGCTCTGGAACCTGAGGCAAAATAAAGCCATTTTGTAAGATCTCAGGTAGAATGCTTGAAGTAGATTGGCTGCCTGCCGCGGCTTGAGATGCGCGGGACAGAGCGCCCGGCTTTGTAGCAACGTGTAATACCGTAACTGTTCACCCTGTAATCAATCCCGCGTTCCGCGCGGGATCACCGCAGAGTGCGCGGAGAACGCCGAGAAAAAAGGATAGCATATTCAACGCCGCGAGAGTCACCTATGCCTACGGTGAGGCCGGGATTGTCCTCACTGTCGCAGACCAAGACTTGCAGTGTGCCAGCGGATAGACGCGCAGCAAAACAGAATTCTCAGCGGTCTCTGTGTTCTCCGCGGTGGACTATTATTGTATACCTAATCAGGCCAGAAGTTAGCGGACTGATTTAAGTCGTTAGTATAAAGGAGGAAGACTGCATGTCGGCCAAAATTATCAGCGGAAACGAAGTGTCACAGCAACTCAAAGACGAGATGAAGGAAGAGGTCGTCAAACTGAAGGCCCAGGGGCTGCAACCGTCCCTGGCGGTTATTCTCGTCGGCGAGGACCCAGCGTCGAAGGTGTACGTCGCCAACAAAAAGAAAGCCTGTGAGTATATCGGGATTAAATCGCTGGAATCCAGACTCCCTGCGGAAGCTACTATGGAGCAACTTCTGGACGTAGTTGATGGGTACAACAAAGACAAATCCGTACACGGGATACTCTGTCAACTGCCGCTTCCCAAAGGCAAAGGATTCGAGGAAACAAAAATTCTGCGCTCGATCCTGCCGGAAAAGGACGTGGATTGCTTCCATCCCTACAATGTCGGCTTGATCAGCATCGGTGAGGTGCGTTTTCTGCCTTGCACACCTGCCGGCGTGCTCGAGCTTATAGATCGGGGCGGATTCAAAACCGAGGGCGCAGACGTGGTTATCCTGGGTCGTAGTAACATCGTAGGCCGACCGCTGTCCAACATGCTAGATCAGCGTGATAGGAATGCCACGGTAACAATGTGTCACACCAGGACCAAAAACCTCAAAGAGCGCTGCAGGGCCGCGGATATCGTCATAGCGGCCATCGGAGTGCCCGAATTCTGCAAGGGCGATATGGTGAAAGAGGGAGCGGTCGTTATAGACGTCGGAATCAACCGCGTGGAGGCTCCCGGAACTGAAAGGGGCTGGAAACTGGTCGGCGACGTGGCTTTTGACGAGGTAAAGGAAAAAGCCGCTGCCATTACGCCGGTCCCCGGCGGGGTGGGCCCTATGACGATTGCCATGCTGATGAAGAACACACTGACCGCGGCCAAAGAGACTATGAAGTAAAGATTCGGGGCGTAGGGGATCGCAATCGTGATCCCCACTACAAGATCACCACAATGTCACAGAGAGGTGGGACAGGTTGTCACCGATGGACGGGCAGGATGCCCATCCCCACTGCAAGATGCCTGCCGCCACCAAATCATCTTCCATTTCGGTAACTACTCTTAAGAATCACTGCAAGCATTCCGATATTTTTTGCCGGTCCTTGACATACGTTTATTTCCTCTTTCCTCTGGCGCGGACCCCAAAATTTGTGTACTTATGCATAGAAGCGCTGAACGTAGCGGCTAAAATTGAACGGCCCTTTGAGGGTACAGCATGAGGGGGATCAATATGACCAATAGCGAAACGAATTATGGTGCATTGCATACCGAAGCCTGGCCAGGCTTGCCGTTAAGCGACTGGAAAGATACGTACACCACTGTTCAAATGTGGGCTCAGGTCGTCGGAAAGATCCGGCTCATGCTGAGCCCGCACATAAATCACTGGTGGCAGGTGACTCTATATGTGACTGCTCGCGGCCTCACCACGTCAGCCATGCCTTACCAACAACGCACTTTCGAGATCGACTTCGATTTCATCGATCACCAATTAGTCGTACGTACGAGTGATGGTGTAATCCGATCCTTTCCTCTGGGTGGACATTCAGTTGCTGATTTTTATCGGGAGCTGATGGCCGTACTGCGCTCTCTCGATATTGACGTGAATATTTGGACTACGCCGGTTGAAGTGCCGGAACGTATTCCCTTCGAGGAGGACAATCAGCATGCCTCGTACGATGCCGAATACGCCGGAAGGTGCTGGCGGATCATGGTGCAGACCGATCGGATTCTGAAACAGTTTCGGTCTGGCTTCATCGGGAAGTGCAGTCCTGTGCACTTCTTTTGGGGCGCATTCGATATGGCCGTCACTCGCTTCTCCGGGAGACGTGCGCCCGAGCATCCGGGCGGAGTGCCCGCGCTTGCCGACTTCGTGGTGCGAGAGGCCTATTCGCATGAAGTGAGCAGTTGCGGCTTCTGGCCGGGCGGTGGAGCGATTTCGGAACCTGCGTTCTACGCGTACGCATACCCGGAGCCGACGGGCTTCAAAGAAGCGGCTATCCGTCCGAAAGAGGCGTTTTACAGCACCGAGATGAGCGAATTCATCCTCCCGTATGATGTTGTTCGCGGAACCGACCGGCCGGATGAGATGCTCCTGGCTTTCCTCCAGAGCACTTACGAAGCCGCGGCAAACCTGGGACGATGGGATCGGGCATCTCTGGAACGGCCGCTCGGACCGTTGCGATAGATAGAAACACGAATTTCGCGGAACCTCGAAGTTGGTACAAACGCGGCGCCGTCAAGGAGCGTGATTTTGAGAGCACATCAATTGTACTTGCTCTTGGTCTAAAGCTCATGATTTATTTGAAAAACGTCACCAAAACCTACGGCAGTGTAACGGCTCTTGATGCAATTAATCTAACGTTCCCGCAAGGTATAACCACATCTTTGATCGGTCAGAGCGGGTGCGGAAAATCAACGTTGCTTCGACTGATTATCGGCCTCACTTACCCGGATTCCGGCTCGGTGTATTTTAAGGAAACTCAGGTCTTGCCGGAGGTTGTCCTCTCCCTTCGTAGAGAAATGGGATACGTCATCCAAGAAGGCGGCCTCTTTCCTCACCTTACGGCACGAGATAACGTAACTCTCATGGCCCGTTATGTCGGCTGGAGCAAAGACAAGATCGACAAGAAGGTTGATGAACTCTCCGATCTGGCACAATTCCCTCGTGACGGCCTTGACCGCTATCCCGTGCAACTTTCTGGTGGGCAACGACAACGAGTAAGCCTCATGCGTGCGCTGATGTTCGATCCCGACGTGCTGCTGATGGATGAACCTCTCGGGGCGCTCGACCCCATGATTCGCGCAGACTTACAGATCCACCTGAAGAAAGTTTTCCAGGCATTAAAGAAGACCGTGGTGCTGGTTACTCACGATATGGGTGAAGCTGCTTATTTTGGGGACATTATAGTCCTGCTTCAAGACGGAGAGGTGGTACAAAAGGGTACGCTGGACGATCTTATGACATCGCCCAGCGACCAGTTTGTAACTCGTTTCATCAACGCCCAGCGCAATTCACATGATGCGCTCGACCGGAACGCCAGGTGAAAAGATTAGGCATTCTTGTAATTTCGGCATTGTTGATCGCTATATTTCTGTTTGACGCCTTGCCGGTTGACGGAGCGACGCCCGAGGTGACGGTGGGCTCTAAAAAATTCACCGAATCCGTGATCTTGGGCGACATGGTGTCGATCCTTGTCCGCCACGCTGGTGCGCACTCTGTGGAGCGGCTGGAATTGGGTGGAACGAGAGTGTTGTGGAATGCTCTGCTGAAAGGTGAAATAGATATTTATCCTGAGTATACCGGCACGATTATCCACGAAATACTGGCGGATAAAAGCATAAATGGCGAAGATGCATTAAGAAAGGCTTTGGCCGAACACGGAATAATGATGACCCGTTCGCTGGGATTCAGCGACAACTATGCCATCGGCATGAAGCAAGCAACTTGCAAGAAGCTGCACATCACCAAGATTTCAGACCTGCGCAACCACCCCGAGATCCGGTTCGGCTTCAGCAACGAGTTCATGGATCGGTCGGACGGCTGGCCCGGCCTCAAAGAACGTTATGGACTACCTCAGAAACACGTTTACGGCTTGGACCATGACCTTGCTTACCGCGGCCTGGAGAGCGGCTCGATGGAGGCAACGGACCTTTACTCCACCGATGCTGAAATTCGATATTATAATCTCTGCGTTTTGGAAGACGACCTCCACTACTTTCCGCTTTATAGCGCGGTAATACTTTACAGAAAAGATATGGCCCGGCGTGTTCCGCAGGTGGTGGCCGAGCTGTCCAAGACTTGAAGGACAAATTACAGAGTCCGCAATGATCGAGATGAACGCCCGAGCCAAGATCAGCAAAGTACCAGAGCACATGATAGCTGCTCGCTTTCTGGCAAAGAAGCTCCACATATACGCCAAAGTGCGGAACCATGGTGCAGTTCACAGACTTTGGCGAAACACACGGGAGCATCTCTATCTAGTTGGCATCTCATTGATTGCTGCAATCATTATCTCGGTACCTCTGGGCATCGTCGCGGCGAAAAGGCCCAAAATAGGACACGTCATTTTGACCCTGGCGGGACTTATCCAGACCATCCCCTCTCTGGCTCTTCTCGTTTTCATGATTCCACTGCTAGGGATCGGCGGTCCCCCAGCCCTAGCCGCGCTTTTTCTTTACAGTCTCTTGCCGATCGTACGTAACACATATATTGGAATCCACGATATTCCCTCAGACATTAGAGAGAGTGCCGAAGCGATTGGCCTTCCGCCGAGAGCAAGGTTGTGGTTGGTTGAACTGCCAATGGCGTCGAGAGCGATCCTGGCCGGGATCAAGACTTCCGCAGTAATCAATGTCGGAACCGCAACTCTGGGCGCTCTGATCGGTGCCGGCGGCTACGGCCAACCTATTCTTACCGGTATAAGGCTTGACGATATGGGTCTGATCATGCAGGGAGCCGTTCCGGCCGCGCTGCTTGCACTTCTGGTGCAAGGCATTTTTGAATTTTCGGAACGGTTCCTTGTTCCAAAAGGCTTGCGTTTGTCACAAAGAGCCTGATTGTCTGGTATATCTTGCTCACTAGCCATCGCCCCGATTTTGACCCTGGAGTAGTAGGTCCAATGCTGTTGCCTTTAGCCGGATGTCTCTTACCCAGGACCCTTGCTTTCCACGAGGCCTGGGCCTCGTCATTCCGGCGAAGGCCGGAATCAAGGTTTTTCCACTCTTCCCTGGACCCCGGCCTTCGCCGGGGTGACGGTGCTGGTAGACCGCGAGATCTCTCTTAGAAGCATCAGCATTGGCGTAGTAGGTCAGGGCAATGCCTCAGTCCGACGCGAGACGCGGGATCGCCCCGGGGCGAACGCCATTCGCTCCTACAATTTCCCGCGTGCGCGGGGTGCCACGGTTCTGCGCTTTGACAGATCCGTGCTGGATCCAGTTGACTATCCCCTGTTCGGTTGCGAATTGACACGAGAATCGTCCTAATCCACGACTATCTTTGTTCCCCTGTTCTGCGCCCGCTTGAAATACCAATCCATGAGGTGATCCGGCGGGGCCTCGTGAGCAGCATCCGGTTTACGCACCAGAGTGATTGAGTCTGTGGCGCAGGTTGGGACGCAAACTCCGCACCCTATACAACGATCCTGCTGGACCTCATATACGCCGTCTTTTTCGGCAATTGCCTTTACAGGACATCGTTCGTCTGCACAGATGCCACAGGCGGCGCACGTTTCCTGATTTATTGATGCGTGATAGTTGCTCTTTGCCATAATATTCGGCGCGTTATAATCCATCATTCCTCTGATCACTCCGCAGCAACAAGAGCAACAGTTGCAAACAAACATCTGATTGTTCTGCACATTGAACGTCATGTGGACGAGTCCCTCTTCGTCGCATTTCTTGACTAACTCCAGCGCTTCTTCTCTGGATATGGCTCTGCCCACAGGATATTTTTCGAACGCTCCCTCATGATTGGAAAAGGCCATGCATACCTCCGTCGGATGCTTGCACGGCTCGCCCATGAGCCCCCTCTCTTTCTTGCAAATACAGTCCATGACTCGAAACGACTTGGCATCCTCGAGAGTGCGCCGGAGGTCTTCGTATGGACGTACCTGGTGTTCGCCGTCGATCTCGATATTAATCGGAACTACTCTCATCATAGCCGGCGCGTAACGTCCGAGGGTGCCCATGAGTGAGGGCCCGTACTCTTCCATCAACTCGGCAAGTTCCTTGTCCAACCTGGGTTGCTGAAATTCCCAAATCCCGAAAACAAAAGGAAAGAAAAGGTAAACTTGTTGATCATTCATTCTGGTGGTCCCGATTTGGCCTTTTTTCACCATGTTGCCGAGAATGGTATCCATTTCGTTCCCGGGTTTGCCCAGGCGCTCTCCGATTTGAGCCGCTGTTTCCGGAATGGGCCTTATTTTCAAAGCCATTTCCGCGTCTTCCAGGGTGAATATCTTTTGAAGGATTTTGAGCTCCACGCCACTATCGGTGGAAGGAAAACCATTGGGCAACTCATCCAGTTTCTTCGCCAACCTCTTGTAAACATCCGTCATGAAAGCGTTCCTTTCGTATAGGTAAGACATGGAGGAGATCCCGAGGGATCGCTGCCGCACGTTCCCTCTGCCCCAATTAGTCTTGGTCGATCTTGAAGGTGTCTAAAATGATGTTGGTTCCCACCATTCTCGCACCATGAGCCACAGCGTCCACGATGTCCACGTCGCTCCACCCCAGGGACCGAAGATGTTCCACATTTTGAGCAGTCACAGAATGAGGATTGTCGCACGCCTTCAAAACTAACAGCAAGAGAGCCTTTTGTTTCTCGTCCAATGGAGCTTGCGTCGGATCTGCTTGCATAGCCGCAATCTGTTCCTTGGTAAAGCCTGCTTTTAGGAGCAGTCCTGAGTTGAGGTTCTGGCAGTAGGGGGAATGGCAGGCCTTGGAGACCAACATGCGTACCGTGGCGAGAAACGGAGTAGTCAAGGTAGGATGCCCCATGTAGTGTTCGATGAGCTGCAGTTGATGTTCCAACAACGCCGGGCTCACTCCCAGCAACCGTACATTGTTGGGAACCATCCCGAACATTTGTTCCACTTCTGCGTAGAGTTCAGCGAGCTTGCCTTCGGCTTTTTCCGGTGGGGTTGTCTGAACAAGTGCCATGACGATGCCTCCTGATTGTTATGGTGCCGCACTGGCTGGCTTCAATCCGCAGAGACTCCGCGGAGATGACTTGGTTGTAACGCTCAAGTTAAATGACCCCCGGCAAAGCCGGGGGCTTATTTCTGTTAGCCCCCCAAGGGGGCCGGCTCATGAGCCCCCCTGAAGGGGGCGGGTCTTCGTCAAACATATTGAGTTGATCCAAACGGGCGTCTTCGGCCTCCTGATCGCGTATGTATTTTCTGACTGAATCCTCATCGAGCCCTACGGTCGAAACATAGAAGCCTCGTGCCCAAAAGCTTTCTCCCGTGAAATTCCGCTTTCTCCCCTTGATGTTCTTCGCAATCGAAATAGCGCTTTTGCCCTTGATGTACCCGATGACACTCGAAACAGCATACTTTGGAGGAATACTCACGCACATGTGTATATGGTCCGCCCGCAAACATCCCTCCACAATCTTGGACCCCTTCTGCCGGGCCAACTCATGAAAAATGCTGCCGAGATGCTTGCGTATTGACCCATAAATGGCTTTCTTGCGACGCTTCGGAATGAACACCACATGATACTTGCAGTCCCATCTCGTGTGATTTAGACTCTGCACGTCTTTCATTGAAACCTCCCAGACTTGATTGTTTGTGTAGTCTGGGAGGTTGCCTCTACTGCTTCACACGGTCAAACCTCTGGGAGTCTCCCCGGCAAAGCCGGGGGCTTACCTGTGTTTTCGTTAGTAGACCAGTCTACTTTATCTCACCCAAAAAAATTACCGCTTCAGAATACAGCCGAACAGCATCTTCTCAAAAAGGACAAGTGGCTGAAGATTGCCTTCGGCCTTCATTCGGAGAAGAGCGCCCTGCCAGCTATTAACGACGAAGTCCGCGGTCTCATCCGCGTCCAGATCAGGGTCGATCTCATTTCGGGTCTGCGCCTCCTCCAGGCATTTTCTGATCGCCGTCTTCATCCCGTTGAATACTCTTCTCAGCCTTCCCTGAAACGCATCGCTCAGAATACCCATTTCTTGCGTCAGGTTCCCGATGGGACACCCAGCCCTACCCTCTTCCTGATCACAGAGTAGACGAGCTCCCTCGAAGAATTTTTCAAGCCTTTCTAGCGGCGGAGTCTCCATACTCTCGAAAATCGGTGCGTTCCTCTCCGCCAGGGCCTCGGCATGATAATCGATCAAAGCCAGGCCCAGATCTTCCTTACTTTTGAAGTAGAAATAGAAAGATCCCTTGGGAACACCGGCACTTTGAAGAATCTCCTGAATGCCGGTATTGTTGAACCCTTTCTTACGTATTATCTGTGCCGCGTGGGCCAGTATTCTGTCTTTTGTGGTTTCCTTGGTCATGTTTCTGCCATTTTGCGTCAGAGTCCGGATAGTAGACCGGTCGTCTTGCCATGTCAAGTGCATAATCGCCTTTTGTTATATTACCCGGCACCCTTGGATACATCATCCAGCCTATCGACCTGACGGTAAGAGCCGCAATTAATTAAGAATACAAAGGGATGCTTGAAGGATTGTGCAAAATAAAAAAAGTGTGGTGTTTGCCAAAGGTGAAAGAGCACCATTGACATAATTGATGCTGCACGCGGGATGAACCGCATCGGACGCGTCTAGTCATCGAAAAGCCTCTCGGGAAGGTCTTCGCGACCGATGCAATTCGCTGTGCTCACCACATTTAAGATCGGCGTCTTAGTGAAGCAGCCTTTAGGACCGCCTTACGGCGCTCCTCAGGGATACGGGTAAAGTGTTCCACCGCAGCGATGACTATATCTCGCGGAGATTCTCCGAGTCGGTCGGCAAGTTCGGCCACCTGCTCGATCAGATCGTCTGGGAGCCTAAAAATTGTATTGTCTTTCGGCGATGGGATCATGTCGCTGACCTGGCTTCGCACGTTTGTCGCGAACAGAATGATGAAAAATGCCCTGAAGTTTTGCTCGGATGACCTACGGTATCCGCGGTCTGCCGGTTAGTATTTCCCTGCCTCGGATGACATCTTCGCGAATCTGAGCCTTTAAGTCGTCTACTCTGCTGAAAGTCATTTCGGCCCGTAATCGGTCCACCAGATAGACCCGTATGATTTCTCCATACAGGTCTCGATCGAAATCAAAGATGTAAACCTCATACGACACGCGGCGGCCCCGGAATGTGGGATTATATCCGATATTCATTACGCCTAGGTGCATGGTTTCTCCAACCCTGCAGTAGACGGTGTACACTCCTTCCGGTGGGTGAAGTTTCACCTCCGGTCGTATATTTGCTGTGGGGAATCCCAGTCCTTTGCCGCGATGGTGACCGTGAATTACCCGCCCTTCTATGGTGAATTCGCGACCAAGAAGTGTGTTGGCTTGGCCAATCTGCCCTTGCATCAAGTATTCTCGAATTCTACTCGAAGATACAACAAGCCCCTCGACCTTAACCGGAGGCACGACATGAACGACGAATCCCAGTTCGGGCGCCATCTTCTTGAGAGTCTGAGGACTGCCGGTCCGCCCCTTGCCGAAGCGATAGTTCTCACCAATAAACAAGTTTCGTGTCCCAAGTTCCTCCACGAGGACGTTTTCCACGAACTCTTCAGCCGATTGGGAGGCAAATTCCTTTGTGAATTCAGCTAGGATTAGGACGTCGATTCCCAAGTGCTCCAGAATGTCGGCTCTTTCCCTTGGAGTAGTTATTCTGGGAACTTCGGGGGCAGTGTTCAATACTAACCGCGGGTGGGGATCAAAAGTGTATACTACGCTCTCTCGCCCTTTCTGATGCGCAGTTTCCACGGTTCGCCTAAGGATCTCCTGGTGCCCTAGATGCACCCCATCGAAGTTTCCCAAGGCCACCGACGGGGCATTGAATTTCTGATAGATCTTCTCGCGAACGCGAATGATTTCCATACGTTGCATCTAGGCGTCAGGCGCCGTCCCTCCGGTAGACGGCTCCTCTGCGCCAACTGAGGCCGTTTCCGGCTTCTGAGAAGCGGAAAGCTGTTTGGACTTTTCTTCCAGTTCCCCCGTAAGGCGCTTATTTTCAGTTTCCAAGCCTTGTATACGAGCGTTGAGACGATCGACCTCACCTTGATGCTCTTGGTCGGTTTTTATCATCCGGCGTCTTTCCCGCCGCCATTTCCATTGGGTCATAAACTCGCCCACTGCTGCGATTATTACGCCGACTGAGACGCAAATAGTCACCAACTCCCAAAAAGCCACCTTGATTGGGGCGGATAGACCAAAATAGGTTATTTGAAGTTCAACGTCCTTGTTCTTCATGAACAAAGAAATAATGAATATGACAAAGGCCAGTTCGATAAGCCTCTTGATCAGCTTCATTTGCACACTTTCCTCGCCCCTATTCGGGAGACAAGCTATGGAAACCTTCTCTGAGCTTCAAGCAAGTGCTCAGGAGGTGTTCCGGAATAACCCTGATATCGGCCAGCACAGGCATGATATTTGTGTCACCGCTCCAGCGGGGAACCACATGATAGTGCAAGTGTTCGTGAATGCCCGCACCAGCGACAACTCCGAGATTGATTCCAATATTGAACCCTTCCGGATGCATGATCGCTCTTAATACTTTAACGGCGCGGCATAGTTCCTTGGCGATCAGAGTGTTTTCCTCGGGTTCCAGCAAGCAAATGTCTTCAACATGCTTGTAAGGTGAAACGAGGAGATGGCCGTTGGTGTACGGAAACTTATTCATCATCGTGAATGCTCCGCGCGCGATGAACGATCAAATTGTCGTCATCTTCGCGCGAAGCGGGCTTATTGCAGAAAATACACCCCGGTTCCTTCTTTCCTCCAACGACATAATCTATGCGCCAAGGGGCCCAGATTCTCTCCATTTTTAAGTATTTCATCCGATCTAACTTGAAATCATGCTCTGGGACTTCGATTCGAAGTGCCGCTCTTTCCACCGCTTGTCCGCACATTCAGCCTTCAGACCACTTAAGGCTTCCCGATATTTTCAACTCTGACTGCATCATACGCGCTTTGCCTCAGGCGAGGCTTTCAATGAGAGCCCTTATCCTGATCCACCGAGAGGATTTTTCCTGAAATGTTACCATCGATTATTTCGATCAGACCGACAGTTCCGCTCTCTGCATGGCGGCTTTGACGCGCCGACCCGGGGTTGAACATGGGAACACCGTCCACTTCTCCCCAGAATGGAACGTGAGAGTGACCGTAGACGATCAGATCCGGCCTGTCTTGCTGAAAACGTCCCAATATCCTTTGCTCGAGCCTGTCCCTCGATCCCCATCCGTGGATCAGCGCAATTCTTTTTCCTGCTGCGGGAATAGTCCTAACCTGCGGAATGGCTTGGGCCACCTCATGATCGTCCATGTTTCCGCATACAGCTATGACTCCACTCATCTCAAGGCAGTCCAGAACTTTACGACTAACGATGTCCCCTGCGTGGAGAATTATTTCCGTATCGGCCAGCAGCCCTTGAAGAATGTATTCCAATACGGGATTTGGAGCCCTCAGATGGGTATCAGATAGCACACCGATTTTCATACTATTCTCTATCAGCAGCGCCGGAAGAACTCCCATTGGCCGATCTTAACACCATGTCGCCGCCTACAACAATCGTGGCCCCGGCAATCAGGACAACGCCGCCGACATCAATGTAGCTTTCGGCTCTGTCCAATACCGAAGATAGCCTCTCCCCCCTGGCAATTCGGGTTCCTATGTCTGTGGCAAATGCGCAGGCCCAGCACGCGGACCTGGAGATCACTGTCACCGATTGGATCCCCTTGCCAGGCACAAAGGTGGAAACGCCAAAGCATCTCTTGAAGATGGGTAAAGACAGAATAATCCGTTCGTGCAAAGGGGAGCCCTGGGCATAAAGGTACACGTCCAGCGGGATGGAACTTCTGATAAATGCATCGCCGCCGCTGGCAACAACAAAATTTGCGGAATCATCTGAGAGGTCCCGACCCACGAAGTCAGCTATTGCTCCACCCATGCAGGACATGGGGGCAATTCCGGTCTGCCGACTCGACAGATCGCTGTAACGAACTATTTCAGGAGCCGATGCGTAAATCTGAATCGGCGCGGGGGTCTCGCGAAAGGCCGGATGCTGGCGTAAGTATTCCTCAATCTGATATCTATAACGGAATACCGAATCCTTGGCCTTTGCATTCAAATCACTGTGAGCCTGGATGTGAAGGTTTGTTTCCCGCACTTCCACTTCAAAGCTCACGGACTGGGCCAAAGGTATCCTGTTGCGATAATTCTTTCTTTCGTAAATATCATAAATAGATGGCATTGCCTAAGACCGCGATATTCATGAACTTATTTTTTCAAGTCCTGTCGCTTCCTGCCCGTGATTATTTATCGACCTTCGCGACTGTGTCAAGGATAATTTGGCCGAATGATTAATACCTCAGTTGGATGGGCGATGTCCGCATGGGTGTCATGGCAACGACGAAACCACGTGTACAGTGGAGGGTAATCTCATAGGCGCTAACTTAACTCCGCGATATGCGGGGTCCCCCCTTTCGTAAAGGGGGACTTTGATGGTTCTTGGCCCGTTGGACCTCCTCAGACCTAAAAAATCCCCCTAAGTTAGCACCTATGGGATCGGGGTCCTGAATGACGTTCCGTTCCGGCCAATCGGATAAAATTTTTGCAGTTGTTATAAACCGCGCAAGAAAGTTTATAGTGTTCGCACGTGGGGGGACACAAAAGGAGATGTCTAGGAGGCTGTTGCGTAATCCCGCCTCCCGCGGGACTTTTCCGAATTCGTGGCACGACAGCGACCATTGTATCGGGATCTCTCAG
>CAVSPC010000005.1:0-10839 GCA_963729795.1 uncultured delta proteobacterium
ACCTGATTGTCAGGAGTTGCCGGCAGCTAGTGCGGTGGCTGTTGCACCTCACATTGCGTCGTGGAGTCTCCTCCAGAAGCCTCACGATGCAACAACGAATGAAAGAGCGGGGTAACGGTCTGAAGGCGCTAGGGAGTCTCTTTGGTGCGTGGATCTGGTTAACTAGGCTGAAAAGGTAAGCAGTGGCTTCCCATCAAAATAATCCGGCACCCGAACCCCCATGAGATTGAGAATCGTTGGAGTCAGGTCAATCACGTCACCTTTAGGCAAAGTCGAACCAGGCTCGATGCCGGGCCCTTGTACGATGAGGAAGCCGCCAGGGCTGTGCGCACCTAACCTGCAAAAAGGGAACGGGCCTATGCGTCCAACCTTGGGACTATCCGCGGCGTCGAACGGCACTTCGTTCCACACGACAGTCAAATCTTCGTCCGGTACTTTCAGCTCATGAGCTTGGCTTGCGCTTCTCCACTTGATCACATCTTTGACCACTGGGGTGCCGGTCCTGGCGTCAGAGAGTCCCCTCAGATGCAAGATCAATTCCTTGCACACGGAATCATACTCGGATGGGTTGATCAACCCGCGAGGTTCCCTTCCTTTGACATTGATTCTTATGCGCCCTTCTTCTGTCGATGGCAAAGCGAATGCCTTCATGGCAGGCCAATGACGCCTGTACCAACTTGCCGGGATCCAGGCGTGGCCTCCGTACTCCAATCCCAGAAACATGCTGGCAACGCGACGTCTCAAGCCGTTGAAAACCCTTGAGGTAAACTCGGTGAAAGCATTGCTTTCGTGCTTTAATCCCCCGTTCGACTTCGGATAGTGGATTCGGGCCGCAAAAGGGTTCATTAAAAGGGCGGCCAAACGAGAGTCAGTGCGGCGTCTCCACATTTCAGCCGACCATGTGGGCATAGCAATCCTTGAATAACTATCATAACGAATATCATCGGCCGCCGAACCTGAAAACAATCCGTTGCCGGGAAAACTGAGGCGATAGAGAAACTCGGGTAGTATGACTGCGTTTGCTAGGTCGAGCGTGGTACCCTTCGAGCCGGTAATAGAGAAAACGACAAGATACGTGTGTGGGTCGAGATCAGACGCAAGATGATGGAAGAATTCACGGTCAAGAGTTTGGTACAATTTGAGCATCGGTCTCTCCGGGAGTCTGCCCCGATGCTTATTCTTCGGGCTGCGAGGATGATCCGGTAATTCAAATTGATGACATGCCTCATGAATTTCCGAGATCACCGTGAAAAACAGGTCCCATCGGTCATGCCGGAGGAGGTCTCGGCAGATGGCTGCTCGCAGTGTCAGCCCCCTCGTGAGCGCGTCAAACATCGTCTCCACAAATGCCGTATCCCACCAACCTACACCAGTGCTCATAAGATCAACAGCGGGATGTGTGCCGTACGTGCTGACCAATTCCGACCACAAGCCTTCCGGGGACGACAGCGTCGGGAAAGTAGGATAATGAGCCCCCCACGAGAGAACTTGAATGCCGCTGATTTCACCCGCAATGGAACTGCAGTGTGGAATGTCGAAGGCCGCTATCTTGCGCGTTGGGTCAAGAGCATAGAAAAGCGGATACTCCCGATAATCGTACACGGGTGTCCACTGGATATCATAGCTGCCCTCAAGTAAACCGAATGGAGAGAAGAATCCGGTCTTGTTCGAGCGACAACCGCACAAGACCTCCGTCCATACTGCCTCGTCACGGAAATGCCCCTCCACGTCCAATTCACACCAGGCGCCTCGATTCCGGATGCCTCGGAGAGCTTCCAGGTATCCCCGACTCATCCATTCTCTCACTTGTTTAGCGTCTCCACAATCAATACCTATGGCGATAACACGGGCTGTCATACGGTTCCCTTGAGTACATCAATACAGTTTCAACCGAGGACTCTGGGTATGATACTTCGCATAAGCCGAAACCCAAGTTAACGATATTACTTCTTTTCGTCTAGCCAGATTGAATGGAATGAAGTGTCCGCACAGCCTGCAAAAGGCCTCCAGTTGTTCGGCCATCGAGTCGCCTTTGCCAGGAAGCCACTTCCTTCCTAGATCCAGTCCGAAGACTCTGTCAATGCCGGCGCTGACCGTGCAAGGATAATAGCCGTATGGACTCAGCCCTATTCCAAAATAGAAAGGAATGTCGCAGGCCCGTGTGAAGTTGCTATTGCGATATTCATCCAGGTCAATTGGAGCCACGTTGAATGCATAGAATTCATCCTGAACTGGACAGTCCTTGCCCGAGTTATACACAATGATGTCTTTCGGAAGCCGGGCGAGCACGCTCCGGACTTCCTCCCCATATCCATTGGTACTGAGCGAGATTCTGGTGCCGGGCGCACGCGAAGCCCTGAATTCGCAAAGCAGTCCAATGATTTCAAAGAAATCAGGATGAAGCGTCGGTTCCCCTCCCTCTATCTTGATCTCTTTCCAGGTTCGATTCTGGTCGACAGTTTCTCTGATGAATTTTTCCACCTGTGGAACGGCCATCGTTTCATTAGAAGGCGCTTGCCTGCATGATCTGTTGCAATTGAAGCACTTCAGATTGCACCTGTAGGTAATGTCCAGGGCAATAATCTTGTGATTGAGGCGGTATCTTCTGAACAGACGTTTTCGACACGATCTTCTGTACCTGAGGAGCATCCATTTCAGGTCGGACAAATTCATATTTAACCTGCATTCGATGGTGCGATTCGCTATTCCTCCGATCTGTCCCAACGCCGGTGGCGGGCAGTTCAGCATGTTCCCACGAGGGGGAGCGAAACGCTTCAGGCCCTTTTTTTCAAGGTCCTATACAATTCCGCGTATCGGCGGGCCACCTGGACGGAGGAAAAATGTTTCTCTACTTTATCTCTCGATGCCTTAGATAACTGTCGTCGGCGATCATCATCGTCAAGCACCCATGCAATACCGCGTGCCAGATCAGCCGTATTCTGGGGTTCCGCCAGGTATCCTGTAACGCCATTTTCCTGAAGATCAAGAATGCCTCCAGTCCCGAATGCGACACAAGAGGTTCCACAGGCCATGGCTTCCAGAACAGTCTGCCCAAAGGTCTCTTGTTTCGAAGGACAAACGAACGTGTCCGCGGCCGAGTACACCAGCGAAAGTAATTTGTCGTCGTGCAGCGGACCTATATAGGCTGTTCTCAAGCCGGTGGCTGGCGACGCCTCAGGTTCGGAGGCGCCGAAGAGCACGAGCTCTGCTTTCTCGGCCCAACCCTGATCGCTCAGGATCTTTGCGGCGTCCATCATGTGATGGAATCCTTTGAGAGAATCTGTGGTCAGACCAAAGGCGCCCATAAGGATGATATGTTTTTCTTGGGGCAAATTCAGCTTCTTGCGCGCCCACGACTTGTCTACGGGTTTGAAGACTTGTAGGTCGATCCCCAGCGGGATTACCTCGATTCTTCTTCTCCGAAATAGCGCGCTGGAGCGGGCACATTCAGCCACCCACCTGCTGGCGGCCACAACAGTGATATCAACGGCCTTCCAATGCCTTTGTTTTTGCTCCCAAACTAGCCTGGTGATGTCTCTTTCTCTTCGGGAGCTCAGTTGAGGACAACTACCGCAGGATTCCGTATACCGCTTGCACGTTCCTGGCAAGTGGCATCCACCGGTAATGGGCCACAGATCATGCAAGGTCCACACAACCGGCCTTTTGAATCGAGATAGGGCTCTGATCGGCAAGAACCCATCTCCGATCCAGTGGAGGTGAACGATGTCAGGATTTGAAGCCTCCACGTGACCCAGAACACTGTTAGGAGCCCAGTTGGTGCTCCACTGGACGTTCTTTCGTTTGGGATACAGATGAAGTCCCAAGCGATTTATTTTTTGTCCCAAACTGTGAAACAGGCACTCACACGGCCCTTTTGAGAGAGAAATCACGGACGAATCGTCTCCAGACTTCTCTTTCACCATCAGCGACGATTGCACGCCTATTCCCTTTAGGCCTGCATGTAAACGATATGCCGCTCTGGCGGCTCCTCCACGGTTGTCAAAAGTACTGAGATGGACAACGTACATTTTATGTGGGCAAATGCCAATCTGTTGCAAAGATCATCGTTGAAGAGCGGCGCCGATTCGCAGCACGTGGCGAAGTGCCTTTGCGTTTCCTATCCTCTGTCGAAGCCGTTGAGAGAATGCCATCCGGCGAACCGCGTCCTCATAGCGGCGCTTCACGTGCATGTCGAACTGTTTCTCCGGCCAAGCATGGTGTGTGTTCATTCCCACGACCATGCGAATTCCCAGCCTAGCGCACTCTTCGAGCAAAGTCACGGCGGCTTCTACGAACTCATCGTCCAGATGTTCGTCTTTGTAGTTCAGGTCGCAGACGACGGTCCAGGCCCCGGCCCTGTGGCTCAGTTTCACGAACAGCGCAACCTCGGCAAGGTTTTCTCTCATGAGAATCATCTTAGGTAGGACTCGCCCACCCCCGACCGAAATGTAACGGGCAATGTTCTCCCATACCTGCTCAAAAGCATCCGCGCCCTTTAGGAGATGATATGTGCCTCTGGTACCGGCATCTACGCTAATATACATTCTGTTCAAGCTCTTTGGAATCCAGCGCATAGCCGCTCGCGAGAGCCGGACTCCATTCGTGTGAAGATTTTGGCTAGCCCCGATGCGCGCGAGGAAACTCGAAAGTTCGTCGAATTCATCGAGCAGAGTCGGTTCGCCTCCCGACCAACCAATCTCACTGTTTGGAGCCAGCAGCTTCCTTGCATAGAGGTCTTTAATCACGGGAAACATGTTCGGCGGCCTTTCGACTCGCCTGAAGTCGGGTTCGGCGGAGTCACAATACCGACAACTAAGATTACAGTGCGTGTGATGAGCGAAGACAACGTAGTCAAAAAAATAATTCGGCTTGCGGGGTTTCCGTTTGACTAGCTTGACGCAACCGCTGCACGCGGGATGACCTTTAGCTTCTTGAAGCTGTGCGAGAATCCTGCGCCTGGCGTCGACAACTTCCTCGAGAGGAAAATAGGTGCCGTCGAAGTTCGGCACCAAGATCGCATGACCGCGATCCTTATGGTGCGTGACGCAGCAAGCATCAATTCGGCCTCTCCAAAAAAGGAGCCCTGTCTCCAAATAGTCGCAGGTCCAATGTTCCGATGACTCACCTGCACGTAGCCCCATTTACGGCATCCTCGTGAGTTTGCTCAGTATTCAAACTTATCATAAGATATTACGTGGGCCAACACAGCTGTCAAAATGCGGGTACCCTGACTTAAAGCCGTCCGCCACGGCAGCTTGGCATGATTGGAAGCAAAAAGTTTGTGAGGTTCCGCAGCCAGCTCTACCGTTCTCAGTTTACGGTTGCAATGGTGCAGCACCTCTTCATAGGCATTCTATGGCTGCCTGGGCCCGAGAAGGCGCTGGTAGAGAGCAAGATACTTGTCCGTGACCTTTCTGGCGTCAAAACGAGCAGCCACACGATCTGCGGCCGTTTTGATGATCCTCTCTCTGTAGTTGAGGTCAATAGTGAGCTTCATTACAGCATCCGCTATGTGCCGGGGATCTCGATCTCGGAAGAGAAGCCCCGAAACTTTGTCCTCGACAATTTCAGGAATGCCCCCAACATGGGACGCTACAACAGGTATTCGTAGTTTCATTGCTTCCAAGAGGGCAATCGGCATGCCCTCCCATTTGGACGGAAAGAGAATGCAACCCACTTCTGAGATCTCCCGAAGAGCCTCGGGCCTGGGCAGAACCCCCATCACCCTGATGTGATCCTCAAGCTCATAACGCCTAATGAGATCAATAACTTGACCCTCCATTGCTCCTCCGCCGATCATCTTCCCGTAATACCCGCGTTTTGACAACAATCGGAGCGTTTCTACAAAAAGCAGCGGGTCTTTTTGAGATTCGACCCTCCCGAGGAACCCCACACATCGCAGATTTACGCTAATGGCTCGGTCGCGTGTGATATCCTCAACCCCGTTGTAGATTACAATTCCTCTTCCACACTCTGGCGAGAGGACGAATCTTTCGCAAATCATTCTGTCATGATCGGAGACTAGGGCCAGCTCACTAGCCATCTTGGTCGCCTTCTGTTCCGCCAGCCGTGCCAGTGGTCGAACCCAACTCGGCTTGTGAGGAAAATGGTAGCCGTGAACTGTGTACACGACAGGGGCCAAAGCTCTCGCACCGGACCAACTCAAGAAAAAACCCGCCCTTGAACCATGAACGTGAATCAGGTCCGGTCGGATACGGCGGACTATTCGGGACAGCCTTAACGGAACACGGGCGTCTAGGCGAGAAAAGAAAAAATTCACTCCTTGGGTCTGAACACCCATCTCGCGGGCTTGTCTGAGGATATACGAGTCCTGCTGGCTGACAAAATGGACTTCATACTCCATCCCGATAAGATCTCTCATAAGAGACAAGACGTGGGTAGTGCCTCCCCCTGGCCGACCGTCCGCTATTAGCTGCAGGATTCTCATACCTTCTAATCCTCGGTTGAGGCACGTTACGTAGATGTGCCGGGAGTCCATTTTCCGATCTGACCGTGGCTAAGACAGCGGGTAGATGGCCCCGGAAATCAAGATATCAGGTCACGTTTGACCTGCCTCCGAAATGTGTACCACTTGTTAAGTTAGAGGTATAGTGCCCTGACTTCCTGGGATAGTAAAAGGATCTCAGGGTGCAGTGTTAACGATCCATGTCAGCACTATAGCCCAAGGAGCCAGTGGCCAATAGGTCGATGAGCTGGAGGATTTGAAGCAATTCCAGATAGCGCGCGATAGTTCCTGTCATTGGGGAAACCAATAAGGGTCTGAAGAAGAAAGAGCGCGGCCGGAAAGCAAGCGGGGAGTAATAATTGCGCTGGCCACGCTTTTCCTAGAATCGCTGAAATTCTATTTGACAACCAAACACATGTTCTCCATATGTTCGTCATGGAACGGACCTATCTGGACCATCTGGACGAACTCACCGGAAGAATCCTCAGAGAAGCATCCAGTATGAGCGTGTTCTGTCGGGCTCATCCCCTGGAGGCAGTGAGACCGATGTTGGCGAGAATGGGGATTATTACGGCGCGGGATCTGAGACGCGTGAAGGCTGGAGAGATTGTTCTTGTCACGGGGATTCTGGTCATACTGCTTACGCCTCCAACGAAGTCAGGCAAGCAAGTCATGTTCATCACGATGGAGGATGAGACCGGCCTACTCGATGTGGTGGCGTTTCCAAAAATGCTGGACAAGTACGCGGGTATCATCCTGACTAGCGAGGTGCTCACTGCAAAAGGGCGGCCGCAGAGGCGCGGAAGTTGGGGTAAGGCATTGCGCATAGTAATGGACAGGGTTATGCTGAAATGGCGTGGGCGGCTTTAGGATTTATTATTGAAGAAGCGTCTGGAACAGAAAGAGTTAAGCTGCTTTAATGCCTCATGTTTTCATGATATCACCGTCTAATCCACAATTTCTGCCTTACGGAGATCTTTATCAATCGATTGCCTCAAGACAACCCCCGTCGATTTCATGAAAGGGCTAGCTCTTAGCTTAAGTTTTTCCACCCATCCTCTTTACGAATTTCCAGAGATTGCTCAAAGCTCAACTGCTTAGGGTCCCAGTTGCGTTTCTTACAGTAATCTTCGATGAATTGGTGCCGTTTCCGCGTGAGTCCTGCTTGTAGAGCACGGGTACTGGAAACTACACGATCTTTGTTTGTTTGGTGTTCCATTTTATTTCGACCTTTCCCTGGCAGAAATGAACCAGGTTGATGCTGACGTTAGGCGAACTCATCTCAAGAAAATGAGTCGAGGAAATTCTACCGATTACCGGCAAAGTGCCCTGGATTATCGTTCCATCTTGATTTTAGGAGCCGTTTTTCTGAACAACACGTGGTTGGGAGAAAGTGCCTGGCAATCTAAGATGCGGCGAGCCCAACGAATGGAGTACTTTGGTTCGGCAAATCAAGTATCATTTTAGCTCTTGTTTCAAAGATGTTCAAGGCTTGCTTACCCATTCGTCATCATTTTCCTGTAGCACCCCGTCCGGACTCCGACACGCATGGCGAATTCCTTTGATCTCTCGGATGATATGAGCCCAACAGACCTGCCGCAATCCCTTGTGGTAGCTGCCGTAGGCAGAGAAGCGGTCTGAACAGAGGATTCCCCCCGAAGATGTCACCCAAGACGCCCTTGAGCACCTGTGCTCCCCGAGAGGGGAACAAGGTGAAAAAAGCGAGACCCGGAGCAACGAAGATCCACAACCACATGGTGCCGCCTGTGCTCCTCCATCTTGTCTCATCCACGTTCATCACCTTTTGTTGGGGCAATGCCTTCTTGATTTCCTCATATGAGGGTGCCAGAGCACGTGACACCTCTTCGTGGAGATTGCAGACTGAGCCCAGAGAGATGTCAATGCCCAATATGGTCTTGGAGATGTCCATCAAGCCTCTGCGAGTGACTCTATGAACAGCGGTCAGATATGCGCCAAAGGTCGTCAGATGAGGCCCGAATCCGGACCG
The DNA here is from genome assembly GCA_963729795.1 of uncultured delta proteobacterium. Classification (GTDB taxonomy): domain Bacteria; phylum Desulfobacterota; class Desulfomonilia; order Desulfomonilales; family Desulfomonilaceae; genus CAWBBA01. The sequence goes on from CAVSPC010000005.1 coordinate 8,475, forward strand.
TGCTTTATCCGGAAGCCTCGCCCATGTCTCGGCGCCGCACTCGCACCTGATGCAGCGGAGCCTATACTCCGTCACGTGCAGCTTGGCTTCGGGAATGTCCACCACCTGATAGCGGAAGTATTTTCCCTCCTCGGAATTCCCAGGAGCAGCCAGGGGTTTGTGACAATGCTCGCACACGGCAAGAAGAATCTCCTCAACCAGATCCACCTCGCGGGCGAGTATGAGGTCTCGGTTTTTCCCTTTGTGTCCAGGCTGCCCACCACGCTTGCGCCTCTTCGACTTCTTCGGAGGCCGTGCTTTAGACTTGGCGACGGATCCATCGGAAGAGGGAGGTTTCGAGGAATTGGAAGAATCTCGATCCCGCAGCACGTGTTTGGGCATTATTGAGCACCGAAGCACAGAGGAGTCTTGTAATATGCTGATAAAAGGCACAAAAACGAAAGGCCCTCGTGCATGGTAGGAACAACAGGGCCTCTCACCGACAAATCATCTATAAGGTAGGTATTAGCGAATCAGACAACAACCGAAATGGAGTGTTCCGAAAAAATCCGAGTCGATGGCAATTTATTTTGGGCCGGGCGGTGACATTTCCTCCCCGGTCCGCTCCACTCCGTATCCACCAAGGGCCAGCACCCGCTTCTTGAACGTCTCTCCTCTCATTACATCCAACAGCTTGACTATCTTTTCATCGCCAAGATACTCCTCCGGGATCACCAAGTCGTACTCTTCGGTCGTGACAGGTATGAAATCCAAGCCCAGGGCCCGAGCCGCGGCCAGGACCCCCATGCCCACATCGGCCACGCCTGAAAGCACAGCCGCTGCAACCGACATGTGGGTTAACTCCTCCATCTGGTAGCCGCGAATGTTTGCGGGATCCAAGCCACGCAAATGCAGATGGTAATCGAGAAGCACTCTCGTTCCCGCGCCGGCTTGTCGATTGATAAAGGTAACGTCCTCTCGCAGCAGGTCTTCAAAACTTCGTATCGCTTTGGGATTGCCTTTGAGAACCATGAAGCCTTGCTCCCTCATGACACCGAGGAAAACCCTTACTGGAATCTCGGGAATATACTTGCGGAGATAAGGCCAGTTATACACACCGGTCTCAGGGTCCAGGAGGTGAGAAGTGGCAAAATGGGCGCTGTGGCTCCTGAGCGCCAACAAACCCCCGAGACTTCCGACATGACTCGACGTGAGGAATACATTGTGTTGCACAAGCTCGTCCGCAAGGAGGTCCAGAGTCAAATCGTGGCTTCCGGTGACTACCAGAGTGCGGTCGATTCGCCCGGAATCTCTCAATAATTCCACCTGTACCGGGACAGCCTGGCCCACTCCTTCGCTTCGCGAGGGGATGCAGACGAGGCCATCCGCCTTGGTCAAAGAAGTGATAGACCCTGCGCCTCGAGGAAGCGGGGTCGCGAGAACTCGATCTCCAACCTTCCCGAGCTTGACCCTATAAAACTCCTCGCGTCCCGGCTTTGAGGGTATCTTCCTGGTGGTGACAGCACTTATGGTGGGTCTGGTGCGGTGCGGAAGTCCCTGCATAACTTCGAGCACCGGAACCCCGAACGTCTCGAAAGAGAGAACAGCCGAGACAGGATATCCGGGATTTCCCATAACCGGCTTTTCCTCGACTATCCCTAGAATCGTCGGCTTGCCGGGCATCATGGACACACCATGAACCAGCACCTCACCGAGATCTCTGATGGCTGCCGCGGTGTAGTCCTCGCTCCCCGCGGAAGATCCTGCATTAATGACGATCAGGTGAGCGTCTGAACGGACGCCTTGTAGGATAGCTTCTCTGACTACTTCATATTCGTCCCGCACTATGGGGGCCCGCATTCCGACGCCGCCGGCTTCTTCTACCAGCGCTTTGAGAATGACAGTATTATATTCAAGAGTCTGATCCCGCGACGGTAGCTTTTGAGTAAGAGATTCGCCGGGGACGAGTTCCGACCCGGTCGGGAAAAGCAGCACCCTAGGTTTTTCCACCACATTCACCGAGAACAGGCCACCTGCGATGAGTGCTCCCAGGTCGTATGCCGAGATGGGGTGGCGGCTCGACAAGATCATTTCCGAGGCCACAAAGTCTTCGCCCACGCGGCGGACATTCTGCCAGGGGACCAATGACTGCTCGATTTCGAAGTTCTTATCGTCAAGGGAGTTGACGTTTTCTATCATCACCACTGCGTCTGTTTCAGGCGGCATGGGTCGCCCCGTATTGATGGGCCACGCGCCACGCCAGACTTGGAAGCGGACCGGACTGTCTGGACCCGCGCCGACAGTGGCTTCCGCGCGGACCGCAAAACCGTCCATGGCCGCAATATGAACGTGAGGCGCAGAGAGCCTGGCATAGACCGGCTCTGCG
>CAVSPC010000006.1:0-63021 GCA_963729795.1 uncultured delta proteobacterium
GGTGCTCGTCACATCGTGGGCCTGGGATCACTGCCTGCCTCCTTCTTTCATGTTATATTGCGTAGTATGGCAGGCATCGGACGGGGTTGCAAACAAAAAATGGTAAGTCGCGTTGTAAGGGTAATCGCTTACTGGCCGGCCTCCTCCTTTTTTGAGCGCCCGATGGTTTACTTGCTTGCCGCTCGATAACATTCGTACATTGAATGGGCAGCTATTGAGCATGTACGTCCTGAGGATCGCCCTTCCGTCGGCGACATACAGCATTCATCCGCACAATTTCTGTCAAGAATAAGGCGTCCAACATCGATCTTGAGTCTTGATAAATCACTGGCAAGAAATACTTTAACGGAATGTTATACTTGATGTCTCAGAAATTTCTCTCCCAATCAGACTCCTTGTGCCAGAGGTTACGTCGGCTCTCGACGAGCCAAAAGGTTCATCGCTTTCATGCTCATAACAATTTCACCATTCTGATTGAGCACCTCAATGTAGGAGTGAACAATGCCGCGATCAGGCTTTGTGCGGGAGCGTTTGGTCTCGGAGACAGTCACCCGAAGGGAAAGTCTATCGCCCGGGCGCACTGGTTTAAGCCAACGCAGCTTGTCAACGCCAGGAGAACTGAGACTTGCCACATGCGAAAGGTAGTGGTCAACAAAGAGCCTCATCATCAGACTTGCCGTGTGCCATCCACTCGCAATCAAACCGCCAAATACCGACTCTTTAGCGGCGACCGGATCTGTGTGGAAGGGCTGCGGATCAAAGCGTCGGGCAAAATCGATCATTTCAGACTCTTTAACTTCGACACTGCCGAACTCGTGAACAGCGCCAGGGACGTAATCCTCGAAATAGCGGTCTCTCATTCCGGTTGTGAATGTCATGGTTATCGAAACTCCTCCATCCATCCTGCCTTCGGACGCTCAGCGGGTGTAGCCTCCGACAAATCGGGGACGAGAATACCTCATTGAGTGCCGCAAGGTGAACTAGAATTGACTCTCCCGACATTGCCATTCCTAAAAAACAGTAGGGCATAAGGGGGTTTCACGCGGGCTGTCAACTACGGTCAATTATCCTGTTCGGGTTTGCTGTCAGAACGGTGTTCAGCGGACAAGAAAGGCAAGGGAAATTTTCGGAACGTCAATGACAGCCGGTCACAAACCTTTTCTCAACAGTGTGTGAAACGTAAACTTATTTGCTTTCGGGATTCAAGGCTCGCTGGTTCAAATCCAGGCGCTCCGACCAGAAATAAGAGGGAAAGGTTCGCGTCGGCCAAGCGAATTCTTTTTTTTTCGAGAAATTTACCTCAGCAAGGTTGAAGCTGGATTCGGTACGTGCTGTAATTTTCAATGCAGAAGTCCGGCTCAGCAAGTAATTTTCGGTTACAAAAGGAGAGCGCTCGTCATGATCAGACGAATCGTCGTTATTGCTCTGGCTCTTTCTGTTTCGATCAGCGTGTGTGCGTTGGCCGCAGACGATCTCGTGAAGCGCTTGGAAGACTCCTGTGCAGGCGTTTCCGATCTGTTCCAGTGTGTCAGTCCCATCGAGAAAGAGCTGATGGCCAAGTATCCGGACAAGGTCTTGCGGCGAGGGGGTAAGCTTCTCATCAAGTTGAAGAACGAAAAAATTCTAACCAGGGTGGACTCTCCGGAAGATTGGGAAGGTTTTTACGGCCCAGACGGAAAGCTGAATGCATCCTATCGGTTCTATGGCTTTGTCAATTCCTGGTTGGTGGTTCTGGGCAGGTACTGGGAGGCGGCCGGGGCTGAGTTCATTAACCCTGACACGGGGCAGGTATTAAGCGTTGATGGTTGGATATCGTTTGCGCCCGACAGAAAGCACTTTTTCACCAGGAGCCATCCCGGCGTTTCGGAACCGGTGGATTCAATCTGGGGACTTTCTCCAGCCGGCATAAAGCAGGAATGGATGTTTCCTGGTAGCTCTCTCCTCTTCGATTTCGCGTGGTCCGATCCTTCGACAATCGAAATACGCGGGGACTCCAACGAGGTAGTAGCACGCGTACGCAGAGAGGGGTGCACCTGGAAGTGCACAGGGCCGGGCAAAATCTGCGGACCTGAGAGCGACAATCATAAGCGCTGAACCCTTCCGGGATTCCGGGTGTTCCATGCTCAATCTCAATTCTTGGCGATTGGATCTTCAAAGGGTACGGTGATTCTCGAAAATTTGTGACGTTTCCCAGTAGATAGCGGTAGCGCCTTCCAATAATCGCTTGACAATGAACGATTATTGGCCTAACTTATGTGTCAACCTTATCTTGTGTTTCTCCAGTAGACCTCGCGTCAAGGACTTCGGGCGTTATGCAAGGATTAAGATCCTAGGACATAGGCGCCCGTGCCGGGACTTGACGGCGGAGTACCAGCCAGTTTCATCCTCGTTCACAGACAGCCCTTGTTCGTAACCGTAGACGCACTCTCGCTAAATGTGTGACGTGCCTTTTCTTAAGGAGTTAGAGAATGAGTATCAAAATTTATGTCGGAAACCTGTCCTTCGATTCCAGCGAGGAAGATCTCAAGGGCCTGTTTGCAACTTACGGGGAAGTCGAATCCGCGAAGATCATCGTTGATCAATTTACCAACCGATCCCGAGGATTCGGATTCATCGAAATGACCAACCGGGAAGAAGGGCTCAAGGCCATCCAGGGACTGGATTCCAAAGAGCTCGGCGGCCGCTCGCTGAAAGTCAACGAGGCCAGGCCCAAATCGGACAACCGTGACCGAAGAGGAGGCCGGGATTCCCGCTGGTAACCAACGGCTCTAGCTGTCTAATAGCAGAAGGTGAGGCTCTCAGAAGAGGGTCTCGCCTTACTTTGAGACGGCCCTGCCCAAGCCGGAGAGCAGTGTCCGATGAATTGAGATGTCTGTTAGTCTAGGCGGAACTTGGCCTATGCCAGAATCATGAGACTTCCGGTTCCAAACAATAGAGGTTCCAACTTATGCCGGGAGTTGTCGTCAGAGAAAACGAATCCTTTGAAAGTGCGCTAAGGCGGTTTAAGAAACAGCTCCAAAAGTCAGGAGTTCTCGGAGAAGTCAAGAAGCGGCGAGCGTACGATAAGCCCAGCGTCAAAAAGAAAAAGAAATCCCTCCTGGCCCGCAAGAGAATCCTGAGAAAGTTAAGAAAACTTCAGCGCATGAGGCCAAGGTGATCCTATCGGACCATACCATTGCTCTTGACAGGGTAGACGGTCTGAGGTCTACTCATAGAAAAGCACCATGTTAGCGACTGCAGATAAAATTGATGGGCATGGATCGAGCAAACGGCTTGTCAAGGACGTTCACGCCGAATTAACGGCGGTACCTGAAAGGAGCAAGCCTATGGGACAGTCTTGATTACTTCGAAATTTCCATGGGAATGCAGAAAAGAGAAGAGGCTCCGTTTCCAAGTTTCGAGTGGCTTGCGTGCGCTCCTGTTACCAGTGGCGGGCGTCATTATATTTATATCGGCACTGTCTCCAAGGGCAGGTATAATTTAATTTTCGTCGGCAAGACTTCTAAAGGTTTTCAGGCCGCCTGCGAAGTGGCAAATAGGTGTGCTCGAGAATTGGGAGCCTAGATCACGATTTTCCCGTGGTCCGGCGTCAATGGATTTTCACGAATTACTTTGATGCCTCTTAGGAGACAGTGATCACTGGGGAGGTGTGGAAACCATTAAGTCCTGTGCACGGGTTCCCGAATCTCGGCCAAGTGCATCAAAGCTAGGCCTCTGCTACTTCCGGACAATGTTGAAGGGAGGGCATAGAATAATGTCTCCGTGGCAACACTGCGAGGAAAAAGATGAGAATAGCCTTTGTAATTCCGCGGAATAATTCCGGCTCTGAGAGGAGTTTCTACGATTATAAGTTTGGCGCGACATTTCTCTTTTCCAGAAAGTATATTTCATATCTCCTGGCTATACCTACCCTGGCGTCACTAACCCCTCCGCAACACGAGATCCGGGTCTTCGACGAAAACATCGCAGATATTGATTATACTTGGAAGGCAGACCTCGTGGGCATCACGGTAAGGACGATGTTTGCCAACAGAGCTTACGAGATTTCTGAGACCTACCGAAAGAGAGGAGCTAAAACGGTCTTAGGAGGCATACACCCCTCAATGTGTCCCGAAGATGCTCTTCCGCATTGTGACAGTGTTGTAATCGGTGAAGCTGAAGATATTTGGCATACGGTCTTACAGGATGCTGAAAATGGTTGCTTGAAGAGACTTTACAAAGCCGACAAGTTTGCAGATCTGACGGCTGCCCCCGCCCCGCAAAGGTCGTCACTTTCAAAGAGCCGATACCTCCTTGATATTGTTCAGACTACCAAAGGTTGCCCGTTCCACTGCGAATTCTGTGCCGTGCACGCCTTTGATGGGCAGACCATTCGAAGCAAGACCGTAGACCAGGTCCTCAGAGAGATTCAGGGCATCAGCAGTTCTTCTGCCTTATACAAAAGAAAAAAGGCGATATTCTTTGCCGATGATAATATTATCGCCAACAAGGCATTCGCCCGTGAACTGTTCTTGGCTCTCAAGCCATACAACATCAATTGGATGTGCCAGGCGTCTATCAACATTTCAAAGGAGGACGAGCTACTCGAATTAATGAGGGCAAGTGGGTGTGGAGCTGTCTTCATCGGCTTTGAGTCCACATCCCAAGAGAACCTTGCTATGATGGAAAAGGGGGTCAATCGGCGATATAACTACCTGGAAGCGATCGCCAAAATTCAATCATACGGGATATTGGTTCACAGCTCGTTCATCGTGGGCTATGATTTTGATTCGCAAGCTACATTCGACGATCTGATAGGTTTTATTTCTGAAGCAAACCTCTTGATACCGTTGATCAATATTCTCACTCCCTTGCCGGGAACCAAGTTGTTCAAACGTCTTGAGGCGGAAGGAAGGATTCTCCACAAAGACTGGAGTAAATATGACACGCAACATGTCGTCTTTTCCCCGGCCAGGATGTCTGCGGATGAACTGTTGCAAGGGTACAGGAAGGTCATGAGATCCGTCTATTCTTTTGACTCAATATCGACGAAATTGAATTACTACTGGGCTAGAGACTTTTGGAAACGTACCAATGAACTTGATCCGGTGAAATTTGTGTATCGCTTCCTTTTTGCCGCTCGACTTGGGACCTTACTGATGTCCAGTAACATCGACCGTTCCAAGTTTATAATGAGAATGCTGCCTCACGTCTTCGACAGAGAGGTCAGGATATCCACAGTCCTCGCTCTAATGAACTACAATAATTTCGCTTACGACCTATGAGTCAGAATGGGTCACCCATTAAGTTCTGAGGACAGGAATAATTCCCACTACGCCACGACCTCTAGTTGACGTGTTTCGATGGTTAGCGGCAGGCTCTTTTCGGCCCTTACCTCAAGACAGAGGCCTATGGCTTCCTTCCCTAATATTCTCTAAAGCTTCCTCTTTTGTCTTCCCTTGGCTCACGCATCCGGGAATGGACGGACATTCCACGACCCACATTCCATCTTCGTCGCGGTCTAAAGTTACAACGAATTTCATGGCTTGCCTCACTTGTGAACGTGAGCTTGGCGGCGCAAACGTCATTTCAATTATAATTATCTGATATTTGGAGCTTTCGGTCCAGTCAAGAACCACAATACGCGTAACCGGACATTGCCTCGATTAGGGCTGGTGCCGCTCCTCACTTCCCATGCGTAATTGCGATCTTCTCGAACATCATCACCATGCCGGTAGCAATCCTGTAGAGCGAATCAGCGCCCAGGTTTTCTTCCGCGGTGTCGTCGAAGAAGACATTCAGCGATGATTCTATCGCTCCGTCCGGCTTCCAGTAACATATAAGCATCGGAACTCTAGGCAGGGGATGCAAAACTACCGCAATGTCTGAATCGAAGGCATTGGGTGCAGGTTTTGCGCTGAAAACCTGGACCATAAACTCAAACAGATCCGTATGAATGTCAGCCACCCGCTTCAATGGTTTTTCACAGCGCTGCCCGAAAAGGGGAGCCCAGGTCGCGCCGTTCTTGAGTTCACGCATGGGAACCCAGTTTCCTGAAACGGGCCGGCCCGCGCAGGATATTACATAGTTGAGAAGCGGCACCGTGACCCATCCGTGCACGTGGCTGTCAGAGGTGATGTTCCCCTGGGAATCCACATGGAAATCCTTTCCGAGCATCTTGAGAGTCAGTGTTTGGTCTGAAAAAGCGCCTAGCAACCTTTGCGCGGAAGAAGCGAGATCCATGCTGCTGATTTTTCCTCTCAACTCTGCCAGCAACTGCTTCTCTTCACGTTCCAAGGTCCTGGAATCGGTGTTCTGAACGCTGAACAGCTCCAGTGTGGTTTCGTCGATGTGAGGGCAATCGGTCAGGCGTTTGTCATCCTTGAACACCGCGGCGGCAAAGGCCAGGCACGTCGGAACGCGACAATCCCGACAATTCGTCCTTGGCAGTATCTTGAAGATTTCCATGGCATTTCTAAGTTGAATCATTTTGGTAACCCTTCGACTAGCAATCGGAATTCACCGCAGAGTGCGCTGAGAGGGAAGTTGCTCATTCATTTCCGTATGAGTAATCGGTGCGTACCGCCGGGTCGGTATTTCTTTCGCTGTCATAAACCGAAATTTGCCGTGCCCGGTCTCCGCGTTCTCGGCGATCTCCCCGGTGAACTATTGCTCGTTATGTCTATTCCTAGTTCTTCGCTCCATGTGTAGGCTCGTTCCGGTTGGAGCCATACGGCTGTCTCTTGGGCGATCCTCTATTTCATAAAGGACTGGATGAATTCTCGAACTTTTTCTTTTGTCCGGAAGATGCCGAAATGCCCTTCCAGCAGAAGATCCGCGTCCAGGGCCAGAAGCTTTGCCAAAGAAGCCTGATACTGCTTCTCATCGGATAACAGAGCCGGATCTATCGGACCGTGGACGTCTTGCCCGAAGAGTATGAGTTCGTCATCAATGTGTGTAGTATACACCATTGAGCCCGGGGAGTGACCGGGCCAGTGAATAGCCGTAACTGTGCCGCTGCCGACTGCGAGGGTGGATTCTTCGCCCTGAAGTTTCAAGTCGATTGTTAGCGGCTTGAATCGAGAACCGTACCAGGATGCTGCGGTCACTTCACTGTCGCCGGATTCGAGGTAAACCGCGTCCAATTCATGGGCCACGATGCGGCAGCCAAATTCGTTTCTAACGGCTTCGGCCCCGCCGGTATGATCAAAGTGACAGTGGGTCAGGAGAAGATATTCGAGTTGCACATCTCGGGGCAGGCATTCTGCAATATTTTTTCTCAATCGGGCATGACCTTGCCCGCAACCGGCATCGACAAGGGCCGCTTTGTCGCCGAATCGCACGAGATAAATGGCCGCGTCGCCGGGACCGGTCAGCTCGCTGCCCCCGACCTGCCAGAGATTGTCTTTGATTTTCTTGTTCATTCCTGCCTCCGGTTGTAGTGTAAAAGGATAGCATAATTTGTAAGGCTATGCCGACTCGAGCTGCCCTGGGGCATTGCAGAGTGAGTTTGAATCCGGTAAGAGTAATTTCATTCCCTACTCTTGTTGGTGATGACGCACACTGTATCTGACCTTATGGACTACCTACAGGACAGGAGAGCTTCAAAAAGACACATCTCAGCCCAAAAATTCCGATAGCGACCGCTGAAGGAGAATTGCATGGACAAAAGCGTACCTTATTGGAATCCGTATCTGGAAACGCTTCCCCGCGAAGAACTGGAAAAATTAAAGTTGAAGAAGTTCCGGCGCATTCTCAAATGGGCTTACGACCGGTCCCGTTTTCATCGGGCTCTGTACGACAAGGCAGGGTTGAAGCCGGATGATATTCAGACCATGGATGACGTGCGGCGGGTCCCCAAAGTCGAAAAGTCCATGATGCGGTCGATCCAGCGCAAGGACCCGTTTCCTTATGGAGATGCGCTGTGCGTTCCGCTGGATGAGGTCACGGAGTTTCGGCAGACCAGCGGAACAACCGGCCAACCGATCTACCAACCGGACACATGGCAAGATTGGGATTGGTGGTCCGAGTGTTGGGCTACTTTGCTTTGGGCACAAGGATACCGGCCTCACGATAGGGTATTCCTGCCTTTTGGTTACAATATCTTCGTTGCATTCTGGGCGGGTCATTACGCGTGCGAAAAAATCGGTTGCGAAACGGTGCCCGGCGGGGTGCTCGACACCAAATCGCGAATCCTGAAGATGCAGGAACTAAAAGCCACTGCCATGATGGCTACCCCCACTTATGTGCTGGGCATGGCGGACGCGGCCAACAAGATGTCATTGAATCCGGCCACCGATTTGGACGTAAGAAAGATCACCTGCGCGGGCGAGCCCGGTGCTCTCGTATTGGGCACCAAAAGGCGGATGGAGGAGGCGTGGGGCGCCAAAGTATTCGATCATGCGGGCGCAACGGAGATCGGGGCCTGGGGTTTTGAATGTTCGTGCCAGCCGGGCGGGTTGCATGTCAACGAAGCCATGTTTCTCGCGGAATTGGAAGACCTCGATACCGGAGAGCCGATCACGGAGGCCGGACGACCGGGCAAACTTGTGATTACCTCTCTGGACCGTTACGCTCAACCGTGTATCCGCTTCGACTCCAAGGACATTTTGCAATTCAGCGATCAACCATGCGAGTGCGGCCGCGCGTACCGGGTTGTGCCCGGAGGCGTGACAGGCCGGGCCGATGACATAACTAAGGTCAAAGGCGTTCTTTTGGCTCCATCGGCTATAGAAGATGTGGTGCGCTCCATGCCGGGTATCGGTGACGAATACGAAGTGGTAGTCGATAAGAGAGGCGATGTCGATCATATCCTACTCAAAATAGAGCTGGCTGCCGGCGCGGGTTCGTCGAAGGAGGAACTGCGAGCCAAGCTCCTTACCGAGCTACGTGTGAAGACTAACCTTGGTTATGAGATCCAGATTCACGACTTTGGCACGCTCCCTAGATACGAGGTAAAAGCCAGAAGATTTAAGGACCTTAGAAAAAAGGGGGAGAACTAGATCATGTCCACACGCTCCGATTTTGAGCAGATGCCTTCGGCAGTAGAGCAGCTTGGCCGGCTCGCGCAGGAGTTGTACGACAGCTCGGCCGGTTTCCCTGCCATCAACCGAAATACCAAACGTATACTCGCTTCGGTGGAAATGCTTCGAATCAATTTGGGCGACGTTGTCGGGATCGAAGATCCCGTACCTTCCAAGAAATGAGTTCGGGAACTTTTTCCGCGGAATCATGTCATGAGACAGGTAATTGACTTTAGGGGTTCAAAAGCTGTAGGAAGGATTTCATGAAAATACGAACCACAATGCTTTCAGATTTGATTCCGCTCTTGCTCACCGCGATCGTCGTTGCGTCCATGATTTTCGCCGTGTCGCGAGCTATGTATGCTCTGTCGTCTCCCACAAGAGACGATCTTTCTGATACCAAGGTAACATGTCCATCCGGAGCAGTCGCTCAGTCTGAACCGACCCACGAGATCGACGAAGCGGCGCGCGACGGAGAACTTGACATGTATCTACTTCCGGGCCTGCCGTAGAGTAGTCAGATGCGGGCACCTGGAGTACCCGGGTGCCCGTTCCGCTCATTAATCCGGCTTGCCGGTCAAGTATTTTCTGTCGGCAGGCCAAATATCCATCACCTGACGCATGATCGCCAATTCCCCAACGTGATAGGCGTTGTGGTCAGCCGCGAGAACAATCTCTCGGAAGATGGTATACGACCGCGCATGGGGGATCGGGCCGAACAGGTCGGTGTTGCGGTCCCGAACGATTTCCCTCAACGCTTCCAAGTCGGCCTGCATCCCTTCGATACTCTTCTGCCACCCTGTTGCGTTGGTACGCTGCTCGGGCCCTGGACGGTACCCTTCGGGATACGGCGGGGATATATGATTCGGGTTTCGGATGAATTCCAGGATATCCCACTGGGCTATCCGAATGTGCTCGACAAAATGCCAGAAGGAATACGGCGTCAACGGGACCTTACTGTTGATGTGTTCAAGTGGAAAGTCTGCAATCACATCATCGAAGCTCATGTGTGCGTTTCGCCCGTCCAAAAGTGCCAACAATTCTTTGCGCAGAACCTCGTCCGCTTTCATGACATATCCTCCCTGAGCAATTTCTTTTGTCTTATTCTATTTCAGAATAGCCAAAGGTGCGCCGCTTGCATAGCCAGAAGGTTAAGGTGCACCCAAAACCGGCTGGCAAATGAGACCACAACATTATATATCTATATTCTTCGGAAATTCTCCTTTGTCCGGAACAGTCATCAGGCGGACAGAGCAAGATGGCCGTTGATTAATTGCTCCTAATTTTCAAGGAGAAGGTACTGACATCAAATGCGATTCTTGGTTCTGGCTCTGCTTCAAATTAGCAGGATTTCACGAAACCACGCGCGTGCCATCATCGCCGGATTTGTGGTTCTTGCAATTGCGGGCTTCTTTACTCTGCCGTTTATCAAGGTGAGCAGCGACATCATGTCCGGGGTGGGGCGGAACAATCCAAGCATAAACCTCACTGTGGAAAACAGCGAAATTTTCGGCGAGCAGGATGCGTTGATTCTGGTGTTGGAGTTTCCGGAGCCTCCGGGCGAAAGTTGCGTGCCATTTATTGGAGGTCTTGCAGACTCAATATCTGAACTTCCCGGCGTGCACAGAGTAAGATACCGCTTCATGGATCCGGAAGATCATGAGCAAGCTGCCCAGCTTCTTCGACGATTCCTGCTTGGTATGAATGCCGCCGAGCGACAAGAGATCCACCGGATCTTCAGCCCGAAGGGCATAAGTGACGCTCTTAGACGCACCCGTAACCGACTTTTTCTTACTGAAAACCCCTACTTGCAAGATCGCATTCTCGAGGATCCGTTGGAGGTCGGTCAATTTGTGACCGCCTCGATGGAAAAAAGGGTGGGTTCCCTGAACTTGGGTGATCCTTATTTACTCATAGCAAGCCCTGACAGCACGTTATATTTGGTCCAAATTACCCCGGACTTCCCCAGCACGGACGTCGTTCGAGACAAAGAATTAATAGAACGTTTGCATAAGGTAATTCCTGACAAGATCTCACAACTGACCAAGACCATTCCGGACCTTCGGGAAAACGCACGAGACATCAAATGGTATCTGACCGGAAAAACCGCCTTTCAGTATGAATCGGACGCAATTTTTGATCGAGAGACAAACACAATCATCCTTTGTTCATTTGCTTTGGTAGTAAGCTTGCTCCTATTCGTTTACCGCAGCTTCTGGTCCGTCGCCATCTTGATGAGCCCCTTGGTAGCGGGCATCGGCCAGGGCTACGGGGTCATTTGCCTGAGCTACAAAGAAGTGAATCCGGTGGTCATGGGGGCCACGGGTATTTTGCTCGGTTTAGGCGCCGAATATGGGGAACATTTGTGGGGCCGAATCAGGGAAGAGTTGGACCGTGGTTCATCCAGAATCGAGGCACTTGAGAAGTCCTATACGCAGACGGGACCACCCGTAATTTTGGGGGGACTGACGGGAATGCTTGCCTTCCTCTGCTTGTGCCTTTCGGACCAGCCAGCGCTGAAGCAATTCGGTTACTTTGGAGCCACCGGACTGGCCTTGACGCTGGGGTCGACCTTGCTTCTGGTGCCGGCAATATTCTCGATAGTGGCAAGTCGAGAAAGAGACTATTTTCCTGGGGTTAAAGTGCCATTTACGATCATTTCCGGCCTGTTCCGTAGACGGCCGAAAGCGATCGTCGCATTTTCAACCGTGATAATCCTAGTCAGCATGGTTGCTGCCACCCGCGTCTCTTGCGAAAAGGACCTTTTCAAAGTGTTCCTTGCCAGCGACATGAAATCCGTAGCCGTGTCGGAACGAATTTCCCGCAGATTTCATTCCAATTTTTCTCAGCCTATTTTGTTGTCTTTTGATGTGGGGAGTTTACAAAAGGGTCTTTCGATTCAGAGGAAGCTTGACACCGTCCTGGAGCAATTAATTGGGAAACATCGTGAAATCGCATCGTTTGATTCTATCTCGTATCTGTTGTCTCCGGATGCAGTGAGAAAGGCGAACATCAACGGCCTTGCCGATGTGGTTCAATCGTTGCCTGCTTTGCGGGCACGTTTCGAAGAAAAGTTGAAGACTTCTGATTTGTCCGAAAACTCCATTGAAACCATGACACAATCTTTTGACGGTATCGGAAAGATTCTACAGAATCTCAAACTCATGGATTCCGATGCCAGAGACGAAGTTCCGGATCTGGAAAAATCCTGGTATATCGCCAGGGTGGATGGCAAATACCGGTTTCTCACCCGCATAAGACTCTCTGACAGGATTCGGGATCCCGATGAACTTATGAAAGCCGACCAGATCATTCTCGCCGCTGTAGGCCAACTCCCGGTACGGATCGACATCTCGGGGCCAAGGCAAGCCATGGAAGCCATGTTGTCGACAATGGTGTCCGAGCTTGTCAAATTGGGGTCCTATGCGTTTGTGCTCGTACTCGTAGTCTTTTTCGTGATCTTCCCTCATCCCCTTGCAGTAGCTCTTTGTCTGATTCCAATGGTCGGAGGATTCAGCATCACTTTGGGGGCCGTCAGTCTGGCCAACATGGGGTTGCCCTTCTCCATCGTATGTGTTGCTCCTCTGATCTTTGGCTTCGGGATCCACAACGGCATACATGTGGTTATGGGGAGTCTTCACGAGGCGGGGGGCTCGGTGGCGCGAACCGTAGCCAGAGTAACCCCTAGATCTATGGTCACTTCTCTTACAATCACAATGGGCTTTGTGTCGATGCTCACGTCTCAACAGGTACTCCCTGAACTTCCTGGGACGAACCATGGTCATCGGGATGATGGCTTCAGTTCCCCTGACTTTGGTCACTTTACCGGCTTTGTTGCTACTGATTGAAAGGCGCCGAAAAGCTCATTCGCCGGCGGGGAAGTCGGCGCTGCCTCCGGATCTGAGTCCGGAGTAATCCCCCAAGAAAATCTCAGCGATTACTAAATCCCATTTGCCCGACGGTCTGATTCCGCGCCGCGTTCAGCTTTTCTCGCAGGCACCCTGAATGCACTCGACGGTTTCAATCGCAATCTGAAGCTCTTCGTTGGTCGGGATCACGAGCACCTTTACCCGTGACCGGTCTGACTGAATCTCAGTAGGTCCGTTGATCCGAGACTGATTGCGGTCTTCATCCATCTCGACTCCCAGGCAAGTCAGACCTTGGAGGCAACGGCGGCGAACCACTTGAGAATTCTCCCCTATGCCGCCCGTAAAAACGATGACATCCACTTGTCCCAATACAGCGAAATACGCGCCGATATATTTTTTCACGCGATAACAAAACATCTGCAATGCGAGCGAAGCAGGTGGATCTCCCGATTCCGCTCTGCTCACCAACTCACGCACGTCACTGGTCCCGCAAAGTCCCTGAAGCCCACTCTGATGTTCCAGCAGTGCATCTATCTCCTCGGATGTCTTTCCCATCTCCCGGGCAAGATAACCGGGAATTGACGGGTCGAGATCGCCGCATCGGGTTCCCATGACAAGGCCCTCAAGTGGGGTCATGCCCATTGACGTGTCGATGCTTCTGCCTGCTTGTATCGCTGCTGCACTGGCGCCGTTTCCAAGGTGGAGCGTAATGGCATTCAGTTTATTCAGCGGCTTGTTGAGGCTTGCCGCGGCCTGCCTGGCCACATACTGATACGATATCCCGTGGAATCCATACCTACGCACCTGATAGCGCGCGTACAGATCGTGAGGCACCGCGTAATGGAAGGCATGGGGTGGCATGGTCTGGTGGAAAGCGGTGTCAAATACCGCGACCTGCGGCACATCGGGATACAGATCGCGCGCTACTTCAACTCCTATTAAACTGGCTGGATTGTGAAGAGGAGCCAACGGGATCATTGCTTTAATGTCGGAAATCACCTCGTCATTTATGAGGGCTGGTTCTTGAAAAGCCTCCCCGCCGTGCACGACTCGATGCCCGATGCCGAAAAGATCGCTCAGGTCCCATCCTTTGTCCGGGTCAGAGAGGAACTCCTTGATCGTGCGGAATCCGTCTTGATGATCTGCTACCGGCGCCTCATCGAAGTATTCCTTGAACTTCCCTTTGCTGTCTCTCCTGCGGTGTTTCAACCGACTATAGGTTCGACCGATTCCGTCTAGGATCCCCGCCACGAGTACCGACTGATCAGTCATATCGAAAAGCTGGTACTTGATCGAAATACTTCCTGCATTGAACGCCAGTATTTTCATGTGGCCCCCCGGATTGCTTGCGCCTGAATCGCTGTTATTGCGACAGTATTGACGATATCGGTCACGGTACAGCCCCGGCTCAGGTCGTTCACGGGTTTTTTAAGGCCCTGCAACACCGGACCTATGGCGATAGCGTTGGCCGAGCGCTGGACAGCTTTATACGTGGTGTTGCCTGTGTTCAAGTCGGGGAAGATGAATATGGTAGCATGGCCCGCCACCTTGCTTCCAGGCAACTTGGTTCTGGCGACTCCAACGTCAATGGCTGCGTCATACTGGATCGGTCCTTCCACCTTAATGTCGGGACGCAGTTTTTTCACAATAGAGGTGGCGGCTCGCACCTTGTCTACGTCTTCACCCTTGCCGGATTCGCCGGTGGAATATGACAGCATCGCAACGTACGGCTCTATACCAAACATTTCGGCTGTTTCTACCGAACGGATTGCTATATCTGCCAATTGCTCCGCGTTCGGATCGGGATTTACAGCACAATCTCCGAAGACGAGCACGCGATCGGCAAGACACATGAAGAACACGCTGGAAACAATAGAGGCCCCGGGACTAGTGCGGATTATCTCGAATGCAGGCCGAATGGTCTGAGAGGTGGTATGGGTGGCCCCGGACACCATTCCGTCCGCGTGTCCGTGATAAACCATCAGGGTGGCAAAGTAGGTACTGTCGGCTACCGCATCGAAAGCCATTTCCCGCGACATCCCTTTATGTTTTCGTAACTCATAATATGTGTGGGCGTAGAGTTCGCGGAGGCGAGAATCAAAGGGATCAATAATATTGACGCCCTCGAGTTCTATCCCCAGCGAACTGATCTTCTGTCTTATCTTCTCCGGATTTCCCAGCAGAGTGAGGTGAGCCACGTCCCGCAGGAGTAGGATCTCGGCTGCTCTTAGGATGCGTTCCTCGGAACCTTCAGGCAGTACTATGTGCTTGCGGTCCCCCCGGGCGCGCTGAATCAATTCGTATTCAAACATCAAAGGTGATACCAGGCGGGAACGAGTTACCGCAAGACGTTCTTGCAACTCATCGAAGCGTACGCTCGCCTCGACGATACCCAGCGCCGCGGCTATCTTTCTCGTATCTTCCGCGACGAGAGTCCCCCTCACGGAGCTGACGTTAGTCGCAGTCGTATATGTATCCGTTTCTACAGACAATATCGGAACCGAAGCTCCTGCCAACCCCTCGATGAGGCGACGGACCTGGGGGGCCGGCTTGAGCCCCCCTGTGAGGAGCAGGCCCGCAATATGCGGGTACGACGTAGAAGCTTCGGCGGCCAGACTTCCAAGAATGATGTCAGATCGATCCCCCGGCGTGATAATGAGGTTTCCCTCTTCAACGTGATCCAGGAATTGAGGCAGCTCCATAGCGGCAACTTTGAACTCCGTGACAGTGCGATTCAGGCTATCTGCCTCGCCACTCAAGGACTGTGCCTGAAGAGCCTGTGCAATCTCGGCGATAGTTGGCTTTCCCAGCACCCCGGTTTCGGGGATCACATAGCACAGGATCTCGCTCGGAATGGCAGTTTGCAGCTCTTCTTTCAGCTCCGATACTTTGTCAGGTAGTATGCGATTGGCAATCACCGCCAGGACATCGCATCGTCGTTGCTCGATGGATTCGATCACAACCCTCATCGCGTCCACGATCTGATGCCTCGTTTTGTCGCGACCGGCGAGAACGGGAATAATGCCGCAACCAAGATTGTAAGCTATCTCTGCGTTGAAACCGAGTTCGAACGGTAACGGTACTCCGGATGAATCGGTGCCCACACAGACCACCGCATCGCATTGCTGCTCCAGGGCTTTGTACTTGTCGAGTATTAATTCGAACAGTCTGTCCTGATTGTCATCACCGACCAAATCCAGCGCTTGTTCATGCGTGCACCCGTACATCGCGACGTACGGAAACCGGGAACCATAGCGGGACAATATCAGGTGAATAAGTCTGTCCGGCTGATCTTGCGACACGATGACCGGCCTGTAAAAGCCGACCGTCCTTCCTTGATGCCAGAGCCATTCCATTAGGCCAAGCGCCACAACAGACTTGCCGCTCCAAGGTTCCGCACCGGTTATGTAAATGCATGATGACATACTTGCGACTCACTTTCTTTCAAATTTGCCTGATTTCTTGAGGAAACTCCATACTATTCACGATTGACGAGCATGCAAAAATGTACTAATCTCAATTTGGTCTTTGAAAAATGCGACCGGAGGAAAATTATGGCGGTTAGAATTGCTATCAATGGGTTCGGGCGCATCGGTCGGGTTACGATGCGAAACGCCCTTTCCAATCCAAAGGTGGATGTTGTAGCCATCAACGACAGGATGGACGCTGACCTGATGGCTTTCCTCTTTACTCACGACTCGGTTCACGGACGCTATCCCGGCGAGGTCTCGCATACACAGGACACTATAACGGTAAACGGTAAACAGATCCACGCCTTGCGAATCACCGACGACCTTCTGAAGCTGCCGTGGGCTGATTTGAAAGTGGATATCGTGTTGGAGTGTACCGGAATCTTCCGCGACCGTGAAAAAGCCGCAAAACATATACAGGCGGGCGCAAAGAAAGTTATCGTTTCCGCACCCGGCAAGAACATAGATGGGACATTTGTTCTAGGAGTCAATGCAGATAGTTACGATCCTTTGACACAACACGTGATCTCCAATGCCTCGTGTACGACTAACTGTCTGGCCCCGGTAGCGAAGGTTTTGTTCGACGAGTTTGGGATTGAAAAGGGGCTCATGACGACGATACATTCCTACACCATGGACCAAAGTCTCTTGGATACCGTGCACAAGGATTATCGACGGGCTAGAGCAGCGGCCATGAATATGATTCCAACCACAACCGGTGCTGCCTCGGCTGTAGGGTTGGTCATCCCCGAACTGGCAGGAAAACTTGACGGGCAGGCAATCAGAATTCCTACCCCGAATGTTTCGTTGGTGGACTTGACGGTCACCTTAAGCAGGGGCGCCACTGTCGAACAAATTAACACAGCCATGAAAAAAGCCTCGGAAGGCAGAATGAAGGGATTCCTTGCCTATGTTGACGAGCCGTTGGTCAGCACCGATTTTGTGAACAGCACCTATTCGTCGGTTTTTGACGCACTATCGACCTTCTCCATCGGCGGCGACATGGCGAAGGTACTGGCATGGTACGACAATGAGTCCGGTTACTCCGCTCGGCTAGTCGACCTGGCTGCTTACATCGGAGAGAGGTTGAGTTGACCAGGAACTCTTGCCGGCGCTGCAAATGGTTTTCGCAAGTGGACCGTAGCGTTTGGCGATGATATCGTACGAAGGTGGGGGCATGGAATGTCAATAAAGAGCATTCGGGACATTAATGTCCGTGGGAAGCGTGTTTTCTTTCGATTTGATTTCAATGTGCCGCTGGATCAGTCGGGGCAGATCAAAGATGATACACGGATAAGGCGAGCCTTACCCACGATCCGGTATGCGATCGACCAGGGGGCAAAATCTATTCTGACTTCGCACCTCGGACGGCCTAAGGGTGAGAAAAAACCGGAGATGAGCCTCCGGCCGGTCGGGGTGTATCTGGAATCGCTCCTGGGACAAGAGGTGCGGTTTGTTGACGATTGCGTCGGGAAACAGGCTCAGGATGCAGCGGCTTCTCTTCCCAACGGGGCGGTCCTTTTGCTGGAGAATCTCAGGTTTCACGCGGGAGAGACAAAGAACGACCCAAAGTTTGCCGCCGAACTCGCCGCATTGGCCGATGTGTACGTAAACGATGCATTCGGGTACTGCGCATAGGGCCCACGCGTCTACTGTAGGTGTTCCCCAACTGGTAACGGAAAAGGCTGCCGGCTTGCTGATGAAGGAGGAGCTGGAGAATCTGGACAAAGCTTTTTCTAATCCCACTACGCCGGTCGTGGCCATATTCGGGGGTGCTAAGGTTTCGGATAAGCTTGAAGTTTTGCGGCATATTCTTCAGCGGATGGACTGTGTGCTGATTGGTGGCGGTATGGCCAATACCTTTTTAAGGGCACAGGGATTCGGTACGGGGGCTTCTTCGGTTGAAGAGGACATGATCGGAACCGCTTCCGAGATTATGGAATCAGCTCGGAAGAGAGAGTGCGCGTTTGTCCTGCCTTCCGATGTGGTCGTCGCTAAGAAGATGGAGGCCGGGGTCGACGCGGCAGTCGTGGCTACGTCAAGTATTCCCGACGCCGAAATGGCTTTGGATATTGGACCCGAAACAGTGGATCGCTTCACCGGAGAGATTCGTAAGGCCGGCACGATAGTATGGAATGGACCTATGGGTGTATTCGAAATTGAGGGTTTCGAGCGCGGCACGATGAAGACCGCACAAGCTGTGGCCTCCGCGTCGGGATTTTCCGTTGTAGGCGGTGGAGACACGATCCGGGCGATTAGGCAGGCCGGTGTGGCGGAAAAGATTTCTTACGTCTCGACCGGAGGCGGGGCGTTCATGGAATACATGGAGGGCAAGACGTTGCCGGGAGTCGCGGCATTAGAGACATCCTGAACTCTTGCAGGTTTTCGGAGATGCACGCCAGGCCCCCCCGTAGGGCCAAAAACCAGAAAGGGCTGCTTTGCGATGACGCGTAGACTTATCATCGCCGGCAATTGGAAGATGAATAAGACCTCAAGCGAGACTGCCGGCTTTGTCCGGGAGTTGCTTGTGAGTCTGGGAACCGACGAGCCGGCCTGTGAGATTATTGTGGCCCCCACATTCACGTCGATAGCGGCGGCTGTGAAGGAGGCCAAAGGCACGTTTGTCCAAGTAAGCGGTCAAAACTTGTACTGGGAGGACCAGGGAGCATTTACTGGTGAAATCTCGGGATCAATGCTAAAGGAGTGCGGGTGCAGTCACGTTGTCATCGGGCATTCCGAGAGGCGACAGTACTTCGGAGAGACGGATGAGAGCGTGAACCGCAAGATTAGGGCGGCTTTGAAGAGCGGCCTGATTCCGATATTCTGTTTGGGAGAAACTCTGGAGGAGCGGGAGAGCGGTCGGACCTTCGACGTGGTGAAGCGGCAGTTGACGGTAGGTCTGAGCGGGGTCTCGCTGCCGGATGCGGAACGTTTTGTCGTCGCGTATGAGCCTGTGTGGGCGATTGGGACCGGCCGGACAGCGACGCCTGAACAGGCCCAGGAAGTTCATGGATTCCTGAGGAACGAGCTGGCCGAATTGACGTCCAAAGAATTTTGTGAGCGGGCTCGGATACTTTATGGCGGCAGCGTCAAACCTAGCAATGCTCACAAGCTCATGAGCTGCGAAGACATCGATGGCGGACTCGTAGGCGGAGCCTCCTTGAAAACGGACGATTTTCTTGGGATAATTAGAGAAGCGATTTGAGAGCAGAGAGAGGATAGTCAGGATGTTTACAACGTTTGTGCTTATCGTTCACATCATAGTATGCATAACACTAATTCTTTTCATACTGTTGCAGTCCGGTAAGGGCGCCGATATTGGAGCGGTATTCGGCGGCGGATCCAGCCAAACGGTGTTCGGCAGCACCGGTGCTTCTACTTTCCTGAGTAAGGTAACCATAGGGGCAGCGGTGGTGTTCATGATAACGTCGATAATTCTGACATACTTTTCCGGAAAGGGAGTTGCCGTAACGGAGCGGTCCTTGGTAACGGAACAATCGGCCCCCGCCGCACCGGCGACAAAGCCTGCACCCTCCTCTGCGGTCCCTCAGTCCACCGGGAAAACTTCACTGCCTGAGTCCGTTCCCAAGCCCTCAAGCTCAACCCCGACCCAGGCGCCTGCACCCTCAGGAGAAAAAGCTCCTGCACCCCAATAGCCGCCCATGATCTCGTAATCACTGAATGAACTGACCGTATGTTTCACGTGAAACATACGGTCAGTAGTTCAGTCCGCTTCATTTACGGCGATTTTCTCTCACCTTCCACTCGCGGCGGAACCCTACTCAATCCCGTATAATATTGACAAACCCGCCCTGCCCGCGTATAAAAAACAAGCAAAAAAATCGCAAAGATCTAACAAAAAGGGCGTTCAGATGGAACAGAAAGACTTGGATCTGATCGCGGCATGGCAAGACAAAGACCCTGAGCTCAAAAAGCTATGGCGGGAGCATCTTGAATTCGAGGAACAATTGGAATCGTTCAATAGAAGAGTCTACCTCTCCCCAACTGAAGAGTTAGAGCGCAAGACCCTTCAGAAGAAGAAATTGAGAGGCCGCGACCTGCTCGAACGCATTCTTGTAACACTCCGCCAAAAAGAGTGACCATATTCCGGCCCCAAAACAGGTTCTAGCTCCACCGACTGGAAAGAAAGTGAAGATAAACGGAGCCCACATCCTTCTAAAATCCCTGAAAGAGGAAGGAGTGACCACAATCTTCGGATACCCCGGAGGTGCGGTCATCGACATCTTCGACGCGTTGGTACGCCACTTTCCTAACGACTTTCAGTTCATACTTGTCCGCCACGAACAAGCCGCCGTCCACGCGGCAGACGGCTACGCCCGAGCAACGGGCAGGCCTGGCGTGTGCTTGGTTACCTCCGGGCCCGGTGGAACCAACACGGTCACCGGACTAGCCACGGCGTATATGGATTCCATCCCTGTAGTTGTGTTCACCGGCCAGGTACCCACGCCCCTTATAGGTAACGATGCCTTTCAGGAAGCAGATATAGTCGGCATTACCAGACCCTGCACCAAGCACAACTATTTGGTTAATCGTGTCGAGGACTTGTGCGGCACGATAAAAGAAGCCTTCGCAATAGCGACTATGGGACGTCCCGGGCCTGTTCTTGTGGACCTACCCAAAGACGTGCTGCAAGCCCCGGGTGTTTTCAAGTACCCCGATCATATTGACATTCCCACGTACAAACCGACGCTCGAGCCTCACTCCTTCTCCATTAAGAGAGCCGCGGAGCTTATGGCAACGGCTCAAAGGCCGGTAATCTATGCTGGCGGCGGCGTCATCACCGCCGGCGCCCACGCAGAACTTCGAACTCTAGCGGAAATGACCGGCTTTCCCGTCACTATGACTCTAATGGCCCTCGGCTGCTTTCCGGGCACTCATCCATTGTCACTCGGGATGCTAGGGATGCACGGAACATACCGTGCCAATATGGCGGTCAACAACTCTGATTTGCTCTTTGCTATCGGAGCGCGTTTCGACGACAGGGTCACCGGTAAGATCGAAGAGTTTGCGCCGGAGGCCAAGATCATTCACGTGGATATAGATCCTGCCTCCATCCAGAAGAATGTAGCCGTAGACATCCCCATCGTCGCCGATGCGCGGAAGGCACTGATCAAGCTCATCGCGGCCTTAAAGAAGCGCGGCCATTCCGAGAAGGACCGTGAACGTCTAAAGAATTGGCATGGCAAGCTTACTGTCTGGCGAAATGAACAGCGCCAGCGCTTCGATAGAACAACGCAAACCATCAAGCCGCAGTATGTTGTCGAAAAACTGTACGAACTGACACAGGGGCGCGCCATCGTTACCACCGAGGTTGGCCAGAACCAGATGTGGGCCGCACAGTACTACCTCTTTGATGAGCCCAGAACTTTCATCTCCTCCGGCGGCCTGGGCACTATGGGTTACGGATTCCCCGCTGCAATCGGAGCCCAGATTGCTTTTCCCGACAAACTGGTGATAGACATCGCAGGTGATGGTTCAATTCAGATGAATATACAAGAGCTGGCCACCGTGGCACAGTACAAGCTGCCGATAAAGATAGCCATTCTGAATAACGGCTACCTCGGGATGGTCCGGCAGTGGCAGGAGCGCTTTTACGACAATGTTTACGCGCACACTGACATGCAGGTCGCACCCGATTTCATCAGGCTCGCTGAAGCTTATGGCGCCCTCGGCCTGCGGGCTCGGACCACAGACGAGGTAGAACCCACGATCAGGCGAGCATTGGACACGCCCGGGCCTGTTATAATAGACTTTATCGTCGAGCGTGAGGAGGGAGTCTATCCAATGGTCCCGGCAGGCGTCTCACTGACGGAAATGATTCTGACATAAATGGAAACCCGTCGCGTCATCTCAGTACTCGTAGAAAACAAGCCCGGCGTGCTAGCCCGTGTCGCCGGCATGTTCTCCGGCCGCGCCTTCAACATACATTCATTGGCTGTCGCCCCCACTCTCGACACCAACTACTCCAGAATGACCATCGTCACGCATGGAAGCGAACAGATCATTGAACAGATTATCAAACAATTGAGAAAGCTCATCAATGTCGTCAAGGTCCAAGACCTCACGTCTGGTGAATACGTGGACAGAGAGATGATTTTTGTCCGAGTTAACGCCACCGCGGACAAGAGGGCTGAGGTCTTAAGAATTGCCGACATTTTTAGAGGCAAAGTGGTGGACGTCGCCCGCGACAATATAACCCTCGAGGTATCCGGAGCTCAGGGAAAAATCGAGGCGGTCCTTGAGCTGCTGGTCCCGCTGGGAATTACAGAATTCATTCGCACGGGTGCCATTGCAATTCCCAGAGGAAAGCAGGCCTCTTGAAGGTAGGTACGACTGAGCAATGATCGCCAAGGCCGGCCACTACGAACCTATCGCTCGCGAGGGATACCCCTTTATCGCTCCTCCTGCCTTATTGGGCCTTATCTTCTGGTGGTTCGGTCATCCTTGGGTGTCGCTTGCTTTTCTCGCCGTCGCCGTCGCTATAGTTTTCTTTTTCCGCAATCCGGAACGCACTCCACCTACAGGCCGCGGCCTTTTTATCTCCCCCGCGGACGGCACCGTAGCGGAAATCGTGGAAGATGCACATTCGGAAAATCTCCCCCTTTTACCCCTCAAGCGCATAAGTGTCTTTATGTCTGTATTCAATACGCATGTGAATCGTTCCCCGATTTCCGGCACTGTCAAAGCAATCAAGCATGTTCCCGGCCAATTTCTCGATGCTCGCGAACCGGCATCCTCACTGCTGAATGAGCATAATTCCTTGATTATACAAAACGACGAGGCGATGATTGAAGTCGTTCAAATTGCGGGCAAAATTGCCAGGAGAATCGCATGCTGGGTGCGGGAAGGTGACCACGTACGGCAGGGTGAAAGATTCGGCCTAATTCGTTTCGGATCCAGGCTCGACATTTACCTGCCTCAGACCGTCTCTTTTCAGGTCAGCGTCGGCACGCCTGTGAGGGCAGGGGTCACTGTAATAGCCAAGGCCCCGACTACTGCCGACCCCAGCATTCAGGCGCCAAAATCTTAGTTCATTTCTTGTCACAATTTTACGGAAGCATTATGATACCTTTAGCTTTGCGACCGACAAAGTTGTTCCCCGACTCATTAAGGGCCGCGGAAGGTTATTGCTTACCGCGACGATTGTCAGCGACCTGACTCAGGTACCCATTTATGGCAACACGACCTCGAAAAAGACCATCCTTTTTTAAGAATCGGAAACGATCGCTAGAGGGCAATGATTTCCCCCCCAGACCCAGGCGTAAGAGAATCCCCATCAACAAAATGAAGCGTGGGATTTTCATTCTTCCCTCCCTGCTCACCCTAACCAGCATCTTCTTTAGCTTTTACAGCATCATTGAGTCCATCAAGCACGAGTTCTTATGGGCAGGCGCTCTGATTTTAGCCGCAGGTTTTTTCGACGGGATTGACGGGAAAGTCGCCCGCCTCACCAAAACCACAACCCGTTTTGGATTAGAGCTCGACTCCCTAGCGGACGTTATTTCCTTCGGGGTGGCTCCTGCGCTCCTGATGTACACATGGGCCCTGGCTCCATACAGTCGCATCGGCTGGGTAGGTGCTTTTGTTTTTGTGGCCTGTGGTGCACTCAGGTTGGCAAGGTTCAATGTTCAGTCGGGCAACATCGACCCAAAAAAATTCAACGGATTACCCATACCAGCGGCCGCGGCCATGGTTGCTACTACTGTGCTTTTTTTTAACAAGCTGGGGCTGGACCCAACCGAGTTCAGCACTCCACTGCTCATTCTCACTTACGCGATCTCTTTCCTCATGGTTAGCTCCATAAAGTTCCATGCCTTCAAGGACCTTACGCTCGTTAAGCAGAAGCCCTTTAGTTCCACGGTTGCCTTCGTCTTACTTCTGGCCCTCATCGCGGCTGCTCCTCTCGTTGTTCCATTTTTGCTTTGCGCCGGCTATCTTGTTTCCGGCCCTATTCTGGCGCTTGCAATGCATCTTCGCAAAAAAAGAAGGACCGTTGAGCAGCCTTCCGATTCACCGTCCTCCCCGGCCGGGGCACCTTCGGTGCGAAATAACTCGACCAACTGACTATTATCAGACTTTTCCCCTCCGCCCATCCGGCGCCTGATTCCACGATGTCTACCACCCACGTCAACGGGGTTGCGCGTCGGTCCTTAGGGGTCGTCCACAACATAACCATTACATCTCCGCTGTGTTCAGGTCTCTTGTAGGGGCGCAGCACGCTGCGCCCCTACTGCGGGATTCGCAAGATTGATATCCTTATTTTATGACAGGTCCTTAGCACCGCAATCTCGGGTGCTCTGCTCAGGTCCTTTTCCCCAGAAAGTCGCATACCAACGACCCTGCCATTCTGCTTTCAACAACACATTGCAAACCGAACCCCGAGAATGATAAACATTTCTTTGGCTGGCGAAATAAGCGTCCCTTGCGAGGCGCGGCAAATCCACTTCTCAATGCGCCTTCAGATTTACAGGAGGAGGAAATGTCGGAAAGAGTCCTGATATTCGACACCACTCTCCGGGATGGCGAACAGTCACCCGGCGCTACCATGAACCAACAGGAAAAACTCCAGTTGGCCAGGCAATTGGAGAATCTTGGAGTAGACATAATCGAAGCAGGCTTTCCAGCTAGTTCTGAAGGTGACCGAGAGGCCGTGAGCAAGATAGCCCGCGAGGTCAAGACCGTCCGCGTTGTGGGCTTGGCACGTGCAGGAGCAGAAGATATAGAAGCCGCCTGGCGCGCGGTGGAGGGCGCCATTGTTCCGGGCATTCACACTTTCATCGCCACCAGTGACATCCACCTTGAACATAAATTGAGAATGACACGCGACGAAGTCATTGATCGTGCCGGCCAAGCCGTCCGTTTGGCCAGGTCTTTGTCGGATTGGGTGGAGTTCTCCTGCGAAGACGCCACTCGCAGCGATCCCGTCTTCCTTTGCCGTGTAATACAGACCGCTGTCAACGAGGGCGCGGGGACGATCAATATCCCCGACACAGTCGGCTATTCCTACCCAGAGGAGATCGCCGGCTTGATTCGAACCGTTCGAGACACGGTAAAGGGCATCGAGAATGTCGTTATCTCAGTCCATTGTCACAACGACTTGGGACTCGCGGTAGCTAATTCTTTGGCGGCTATAAGGGCCGGAGCGAGACAAGTCGAGGCCACCATCAACGGAATCGGCGAGAGAGCCGGCAACGCCGCTCTCGAAGAAATCGCCATGATCCTCAAAACAAGACCGGAAATATTTGGCGTGCACACCGGCATAGTCACTCAGCAAATTTTCCACACCAGCCGTCTTGTTACCGCTATTACAGGGATCACGGTCCAGCCCAATAAGGCCATAGTCGGCGCCAACGCCTTTGCTCATGAAGCCGGCATACATCAAGACGGCGTTATCAAGGAGAAGTCCACATACGAAATCATGGATCCTGAATCCGTGGGGATCGCGAAATCCTCCTTGGTGCTTGGAAAGCATTCGGGACGCCATGCCCTAAGGGAGCGAATAAAAGCATTAGGTTATCAACTGACGGAAGAGGAGATCAACCGAACTTTCGAGCGATTCAAGAATCTTGCGGACCGCAAGAAGACCATCTTCGATGAAGATATTGAAGCAATTATAGCGGAAGAGGTTCTCCGGATTGCAGAAACCTACAAGCTGCTCTCCGTCACTATCATGTCCGGCACGCATGTCGTGCCTACCGCGACGGTAAGTATGGAGATAGAAGGATCTGAGTACCATGGGGCTGAATTGGGCAACGGCCCGGTCGATGCCGCTTACAACACGATCATGAGGCTCACCGGCCGCAATCCCAAGCTCTTGCGGTTCTCAATCAGCGCCATCACCGATGGAACCGACGCCCTCGGCGAAGCTACCATTCGCCTCGAAGAATCCGGCAACATAGCGATGGGAAAGGGAGCGCATGAGGACATACTCGTCGCTTCGGCTAAAGCCATGGTCAACGCCCTCAACCGGCTGGAGTACCTGGCAAAGAGACCTAAGCCGTCAGTAAGGCTCTAACAGTCTCGCCCCAGGGGCGGATCTCGCCGCTGACGGTAGAAGATGCGCTGGCAAAAAAATAGTCATAGCGAGCGAAGCCATCTTTCCCACAGAAAGCCGCTCAGATGGCTTTCCCCTGGGACGCGAGAATTCGCTCCCCGCAATGACAAGGGACGAAAATTTCCCTGCGTAAATGAATGGGTAGCACAGAGGCGTCGGGGCACTTCCACAGATAAGTCACACCTGCTATAATAAGTTTCTAATTCAAAGCGCCGCTTATCGCCGCAGTCTCGTCATGACCGCGGCTTACTCATTGCGTGCGCGCCCCGGATCTGAACGACTGCATGCAGCTTAGCCGGATTTATTATACTGGAATCACGTCGCGCGCCGCCGTCGCGGATGAACGAGCATTATCCGCGCGCGCATTTTCGGAAAACGTACTATCTACACCGAATTCCCAAAAAAATATTGCGGTGACACGTATACTCCGGCATAATAATAAGGCTTACCCATCGCAGTCTCCGGTTTCCGGAAAAAGCAAGACCCCTGGCAGCTTTTTGCCATAGTCAATTAAGGACCTCGATACGAGAGAGGAGTGCACTTATGCCTGCCGACAAGTACGAAGAGAAAGAGCGGTTTGATGGGCAAAAGGTGAAAATCCTGATGCCCACTTATGCTGAAGGTACGGACCAAGACCGTTACCAGTGGCGAACTAATATCAACTCCGTCAACATTGGTGAGGCAACTCGCCCCGTCATGAAATACCTGACCACCGCGGAAAGATACTTCTATTCCAAAGAGTGGTTCGGCAGCGAGAAGAGAAAAAATCCCGCCTGAGATGTTATTCCCAAAGAATATCAAATGGCTTCATTTGTCTAATAACCCGGCTAAGGAAGGTGGCGTATGGCTGAACTGCCAAAAGTAAAGTACTCCGGAAAAATCCGCGAAATCAAGATAGGAAAACCAGGAACTGAAGTAGTTGTAGGTGGAGAGACGGGCTACAGCTTTTACTCTTTCGAGGGAAAAACCCCTAATCCTCCGAAGCTCGCTCTTCAAGTTCTGGACATCGAACCCGAGGAATGGGCCGCAGAAGCCCTTGAGCCCTTCAAAGATGTACTCGGCGACCCCGTTGCCTGGGCAAAGAAATGTGTTGACACATATAAAGCTGACATAGTGTGCCTTTGGCTCGCTGGTACCGATCCTAACGGCAAGAATCTTCCTGCCGAACATGCGGCCAAAGTAGCCAAAGAGGTCGCCGAGGCAATCAGTGTTCCCTTGATTGTCTGGGGAACCTCAAATGAAGAGAAGAACACCGAGGTTCTCAAAGCTGTGGCGGAGTCATGCGCCGGCTTGAACGTGGTGATGGGTCCCGTCACGGAGGGGAACTATAAGCAGGTCGGGGCGGCTGCCATAGCGTATAAGCATGTGGTCGCTGCGAATTCGCCTATCGATATTAACCTTGCCAAGCAACTGAATATCCTTCTCGAAAACCTCGGCGTGCCCAATGATAAGATCCTTATTGATCCAACCACAGGCTCCGTGGGTTACGGGATGGAATACTGCTATTCGATCATGGAGAGAATCCGTCAGGCCGCCCTGACTCAGAACGACGATAAGCTCCAGTATCCCATTATCAACAATATTGCCGAAGAGGTCTGGAAGACCAAAGAAGCAAAGCTACCTACCGAAGAAGACCCGAAGTTGGGAGACGCCGGCATACGAGGGGTCAACCTCGAGGCAATAACCAGTCTAAGCGCGCTTCAGGCTGGTTCCGACATTCTGATTTTAAGGCACCCTAAGACACTGGATCATATTCGCAAGTACCTGTCCGACGTCATGATCGAAACTACGCTCGACGCTATGGGAGTGGATATGTCCCTCGCGGCCGAGGCTCCGGCTGCCCAAAGCAAAGCAGCCCCAGCGGCGGCTAAGCCTGCCCCGGCCAGACCCGCGGAGCCCAAAGTTGCGCCCGCGGCTAAGCCTGAACCGGCTGCCAAGGTCGAGAAAGCTGCCTCTGACAAGGAAATGCCAGCCGCGGCTGCCAAACCCACAGATGTACAAGAGGAAGCCCTCATGCCCAACGAACTCGTTAAAGACCTCAAAGAGATGGTTACTGTCTTCAAGGCGCTTAGATCGGCCTTCACCGGCGAGGCACCCGGCGCAGCTAAGGCGGCAGGGCCGGCAGTTGTTGCTCCGCCCGCCAAGAAAAAAGAGATCGGACCTGCCGACTGGACTCAGCATACTATCGACCCTGTTACGCTGGAAGGTCTGAAGATAGCTGATAGAGAAGGCTATTCCACGGCATTTCATCGTGCCCGAACTATGACCGCTTGCCCGATAGGCAAAGGTGGGACTTGTTGCAAAATCTGTAATATGGGACCATGCCGCGTACTTCCACCCAAGGGAAAAACGGAAACGCCGGAAGAGAGGAAGAAACGATGCGGTATCTGCGGAGCCACTCCAGAGACAATTGCCGCCCGTAACTTCGCCAGGATGGTTGCTGGCGGTGCAGCCGCCCACAGCGATCACGGCCGACATGTCGCCCATACCTTTCTGCACGCAGCCAAAGGTGAATTGCCCGACTACCAGATCAAAGACATTCCCAAGCTTCTCGCCCTCGCCATGGATTACGGAATCGCGACGGAAGGTCGCGAGGTCAAGGACATAGCTATCGAAGTCGGCGAAAAGGCTTTACAGCAATACGGCCAACAGGACGGTGAGATCGTCAACGTCCAGCGAGCGCCCCTGAAGCGTCAGGAAATCTGGCGAAAAGAGGGCGTCGTTCCGGCCGGCATTGACCGACCTGTTGTCGAAGTCATGCACATGACCCACATGGGCGTGAACCAGGATATGGAGCACATCATTCGCCTGGCGACAAAATGCGCTATAGCGGATGGCTGGGGTGGTTCCATGATAGCCACCGACCTGTCCGACATCCTTTATGGGACCCCAGTACCGGTACTTGGCAAGGTGAATCTGGGATGTATGAAGGAAGACACCGTGAACATCATTGTTCACGGCCATGAGCCTTCTCTGTCCGAGATCATCGTCCAAGCCGTTCAGGATCCGGAAATGGTGGCATACGCCAAGAGCAAGGGAGCCACCGGTGGCATTAGCCTTGGTGGTATCTGTTGCACCTCAAACGAGATCCTCATGCGCCACGGCATTCCCGTTGCGGGCAATTACCTGCAGCAGGAAATGGCTGTTATAACCGGTGCTCTCGAAGCCATCGTGGTGGATGTTCAGTGCGTCATGCAGGGACTTGCGGAACTGGCTAAATGCTTCCACACCCAGGTGGTCACCACGAGTCCTATCGCGCAGATGCAAGGCGCGTACAAGCATTACGCGTACGATGAACGTCACGGTCTCGAGACTGCAAAAGCGATCGTCAAGGACGCCATTGACAATTTCCCCAACAGGGACAAGAGCAAAGTTTCAATCCCCACTGAGCAGCAGGACATGGTTGTTGGCTTCAGTCACGAAACCATCAACTACATGCTCGGCGGCCTCTTCCGCGCCAGCTACCGGCCTTTGAACGACAACATCATTAACGGTCGTATCCGTGGTCTGGCCGGCATAGTCGGTTGCGGAAATGCACGAATTAAGCACGACTACCTGCATATCGAACTCGCCAAAGAGCTTATGAAGAACGATGTTCTCGTTCTCACTACCGGTTGCGCGGCTATAGCCCTCGGGAAGGCAGGTTTGCTGACGCCGGAAGCTGCGGCCAAGTATGCTGGCGCGGGCCTTGCCGAGGTATGTGAGACCGTGGGCATCCCGCCCGTCCTGCACATGGGCTCCTGTGTTGACAACAGCAGGATCCTGATGGCCGCTACTGCGGTGGTTAGAGATGGCGGACTCGGTGACGACATCTCGGATCTCCCCGCGGTAGGCGTAGCACCCGAGTGGATGAGCGAGAAGGCGGTGTCAATCGGCCAATACTTCGTCGCTTCCGGCTGTTATGTCCTCTTTGGCGCGGGCTTTCCGACCATCAACGAGGATGTTTGCACCAACTACCTGTTTAAGGATATTGAGAAAGTTTACGGCGGAAAATGGGATTTCGTTGAGAAAGACCCGTACGAGATGGCCAAACGCTGCCTAGCGCATATTGATTCCAAAAGAAAAGCACTCGGTATAGACAAGGCCAGAGAGCGCGTGCTCATGGATATGGCCATGCGCAGAGAAATAGCCGGATAATTTGTGAGTTTCGGCACAACCCGGGGAGAGGGGGTATCCCCTCCCCTCTGATCCGCTTCAGCGTCTCCATAGGAGGAAACAAACAGTGTCAAAGATAGTCGCAGCAAATGTCATATCCGGCGCTCACAAGGTCTATGAGAAGGCCAGGACCAAATACGAAAAAGCTGTCAAAAAGTATGGAAAGAAACAGGAGTTGGCCTTCCCTAATACCGGTTACTATCTCCCGGTCATTTACGGCATCCTTGGATTCCCGGTGAAGACCCTCGGCGATGCCGGCCTTGTGTTGGATCGCTCCGAGCAACTTATCCCGCCTCCAGTTAGGGAAAAACACCCTCTTCCTTATTTGGGACCTGTTTTGGACGCGGGAATGGCCAGTCTGTTCAACTACGAAATTATCGAGGCGATTCGTTATCTCGAAGAGCCCAACTTCTACCTACCCGCAGAAGATCCCACTGACGACAAGCTCTGGCTGGGGGCTGCGGATGACGTCATTCTCCGAAAAAGAGGTGTCGAATTCGTTGACGGCACGGCCCCCGGATTTGCGGCTGTTGTAGGATCAGCCCCGACCAAAGAGATCGCCGCCGAAATGGCCCTTGAACTCCAGAAGAAGAATCTCTACGTCTTCATGGCGGCTGACTACAAAGGAACGAGCTTTTCGCAGCAACTCCGCGAAGCAGGCGTTCAGGTCGGTTGGCCGACTCGTCTGGTTCCCTTCGGCCCCGACATTTCGTCGGCAATCTTCGCGGTCGGCTTTGCCACTCGAGCGGCTCTCAGTTTTGGTGGTATCGAGCCCGGGGATTTCCGCAAGGTGTTGATTTACAATAAGGACCGCGTTTTCGCATTCGTTCTCGCGCTTGGTGACGTTTCCGACGAATGGTATGCGGCGGCAGCCGGCGCCATTAACTACGGCTTCCCCACCATAGCGGACACCCCCATTCCCGAAATTCTTCCAACCGGCGTCTGCACGTACGAGCACGTTGTTTCCAATGTGCCCCACAAGGACATCGTTGCCAGAGCCATAGAGGTTCGCGGCTTAAAGGTTACGGTCACGGAGGTTCCTGTCCCCGTTGCTTACGGTCCGGCCTTCGAGGGGGAAAGAATTCGCGGAGAGGACATCTACATGGAGGCGGGTGGCGGCAAGACCCAAGCCGTCGAGCTTACCCTTATGAAGGACATGAACGATGTCGAGGATGCCAAGGTGGAGCTTATCGGACCTGATCTCAAAGACATCGAGCCCGGAACGCGGCTGCCTCTCGGTATTCTCGTCGAGGTCGCGGGCCGTAAGATGCAGTCCGACTTCGAGCCCATTCTTGAGCGCCAGATCCACCATCTTATCAACTATGCCCAGGGCATTATGCACATAGGGCAGAGGGATATAGCCTGGGTACGGGTCGGCAAGGGAGCGGTCGATAAAGGCTTCAGTCTAAAGCATATAGGCTCCATACTTCATGCCAAGTACCACCAGGATTTCGGAGCCGTCCTTGACAAAGTCCAGGTAACGATCTTCACCGAGCAGAAGGAAGTCGAAAAACTCCTTGCAACCGCCAGAGATACATATAAGGTCAGAGATGCCCGAGTAGAGGGCATGACCGATGAAGATGAGCCAACCTTCTATTCTTGCACGCTGTGCCAGAGCTTCGCTCCTTCTCACGTCTGTGTCGTCACACCCGAGCGTACGGGTCTTTGCGGCGCGTACAACTGGCTGGACTGTAAGGCCTCCAATGAAATAAATCCAACCGGCCCCAATCAGCCTATCGAAAAGGGTAAGGTCATTGACGAGCGCCTCGGCCAATGGGAGGGCGTCAATGCATTCGTGCAGCAGGCTTCCCGCGGCAAAGTGCAAAAGTACAATGCCTATTCGATCATGGAAGATCCCATGACCTCATGCGGTTGCTTCGAATGCATCGCAGCCGTATTGCCCGTTGCCAATGGCGTCATGAGTGTGGACCGCGACTACAAGGGCCCGACACCCTGCGGCATGAAGTTCACCACTCTGGCCGGCAGTGCAGGCGGCGGCAACATAACCCCTGGCTTTGTGGGCCATAGCAAGTTTTACATCGGTTCCGCAAAGTTCATCTCTGCCGAAGGCGGGATCCTGCGGCTCGTGTGGTTGCCCAAGGCTCTTAAAGAAATGCTGCGTGACAAGATCGATGCCCGCGGCCAAGAACGCGGTGTCGAAAACCTCACCGACAGGATCGCAGATGAGACTATAGGGGTCACTGAAGATGAGATTATGCCCTTCCTGCAGGAAAAAGAGCACCCCGCGGTGACAATGGATCCTATAGTCGGATAGTGAAAATTACACCGGTATCTTGCCGGTCACTCAGGTAAATTGGGGGCTCTTCTTATTACGGGGCCCCCTTTAACATAATATTTTTCAAGAGAAACATCTTTTCCTTGGGGTTGACGCCTCGAGAGGGAGGTCTATTCAATGGCGCTTTCCGGAATACAGATTTTCAAGATGATGCCCAAGAAGAACTGCGCGGAATGTGGGGTGCCCACATGCCTCGCCTTTGCGATGAACTTGGCTGCGGGAAAAGCCGAACTGGATCAGTGTCCTTATGTTTCGGACGAAGCGAAGGAAAAACTCGCCTCCGCGTCCGCTCCCCCCATAAGAACTGTGCAGATAGGTGTTGGGGACAATGCAGTCAAGGCCGGCGGAGAAACAGTTCTATTCAGGCATGAAAAGACCTTTAACAACCCTACGGCCCTAGGCTGCCTTATCGCTACATCCGAAGACGATGCTTCAGTTGATGGAAAGCTCAAGGCATTCAAGGAACTAAAATACGAAAGAGTTGGCCTCACCTTGAAGCCAGATCTTATCGCTGTAAAGGATGGCGGAGACCCGGCACGATTTGCCAAGATTGCGAAGAAAGCTTCTGATGCCGGAGCTGCTCTCGTACTCATGAGCGAGAATCTCGATGCCTTCAAGGCAGCCTTGGGCGAAGTCGGCAAAGCCAAACCTCTCCTCTATGCGGCCACAGAAGCCAACATGGATGCCATATCCGCACTTTCCAAGGAGTTCGACTGCCCTCTTACCGTAAAGGCAGGCAAAGTGGGAGACGTAGCCCGCATGAGCGCCAAGCTCGCCGAAAAAGGACACAAGGACATTGTTCTCGATTCCGGGACACGAAACCCTGCTGAACTTTTGCGGGACAACGTCATGATGCGCCGCTTGGCGCTTGAGAAGCTATATCGTCCTCTTGGATTCCCCACCATCGTATTTCCTTGTGAAATGGCGGATAACCCGGTAGACGAAGCTATTTTGGCCGGTACCTTCATATCCAAATACGGCGGAATAGCGATACTAAGCGACCTGCGTGGAGAACTGCTCTTCCCATTGCTTCTCCAGCGGCTGAACATCTTCACGGATCCGCAACGGCCCATGACTACCGAGCAAGGGATATATCCCATAGGTAACCCGGGGGATGATTCGCCGATACTGATCACCAGCAACTTCTCGCTCACGTACTTCATCGTCTCAGGCGAGATCGAGTCGAGCCGCGTGCCGTCGTGGCTCTTGGTGCTTAATACCGACGGCTTGTCAGTGCTGACCGCGTGGGCCGCTGGCAAATTCGTTGGCGATCTCATTGGTCCTTTTGTCAAGAAGTCTGGAATCGAAGATAAAACTAAAATGAGAAAGCTAGTCATCCCCGGCGCGGCAGCCATTATCAGTGGCGATCTGGAAGAAGAGCTTCCCGGCTGGAACATTGCCATTGGCCCGAGGGAAGGCGCCCATATTCCCGCCTACCTTCGTCAGAATTTCCTGTAGTCAAAGGCCCCCGCGGGGCCTACGAATCACGTCTGGGAAAAAGGCACGCCTTTTCCCCAGACACCTCACACCGCCAAGAAAGAAGTATTCACTCTGCCGGGGGGGGTGGTCTGTCCGAGGATGTTTCGGAGAATTCTGAGGAAGGCTTTCCAATCAACCTCCTTTGCCGCTTGCACGGGCAGGGGGACGCCAAAGCCGGCCCACCTCAGGAGCACTTCGGCCGCGTAGCTGAATCGTTACAAAAGAAGCGACATTCTCCTTTGATCTTGGGCCGGTGTGTGCTAGTCTGCTTTTTATTTTTCCCGCGTTTCCACACGAGAACCCGAGTTAAAGGAGGAGGTGCTGATCCATGATAAAGGTGGTGGCTGAGAATATTAACATTATGTCAAAGTACACGGGCAACGCCATGCGCGAGAAGGATCCCAAGCCTATACAGGAATGGGCTGTAAAGTTGACCGAAAGAGGCGCGGATCTTCTGGACCTTAACCTCGGTCCGGCCCGAAAAGGCGGCCCTGAAATGATGCAATGGCTTGTCAAAACTGTTCAGGAAGTCACAGATCTTCCCCTGTTCCTGGACACCACCAATAATGAAGCCGTTGAAGCGGGGCTTCAGGTCTACGTTCCAAAGAAAGGCTCCGCGGTGATCAACTCCATTATGGCGACCCCTGAACGTATGGCTATGCAAATGCCGCTGGTAAGTAAGTATGGATGCGAGATGGTGGGCTTGATGTGGGGCCCCGAAGGCATACCTCGTGATGAGAATGAGCGCGCCGTTCTCTTGGACAGCATGATGACTAAGGCAACAGAAGAAGGGATACCGCTGGAGAGAATTTGGTTCGATCCGATCGTGGTGCCGGTATCTTCTCAGCAACAAGAACTACAGGGATGCACCACTTTTATGCAGTGGCTGCCGGATCTCGCATCAGGATGTCAGTCCACTTGCGGGTTGTCGAACGTCTCAAACGGTTCCCCGGACGAACTGCGAGATATACTAAACCAGGTCTATCTTTGCATACTCAAAAAGTGCGGCATAACCTCCGCTATACTGGATGGCTTTGATGACGAAATCGTAAATTTGGCTCATGACAAGTCAATGGAACTCGAAAACCTAGTCGCCAGGATCTTCGACGGCGAGGATGTCGACACCTCCGGTATGGGTAAACGTGAGATAGACTATATCAAGACGGCGAGGCTTTTACTCGGCCAATCCCTTTACTCGCACTCTTGGCTTGAACTCTAGTTCCAACCGTAACGTCCAGCGCAACGGACGTCTAAATCTGCGGACACGTGCCGGGGGCAGCGCCTCGAAGCTTCTCCCGGCCACCTTCAGGTAGCTGGAAACGTTCGGACTAACCCACTCGCCGGGTCACGCAACTTCGGCGGTCGCCTTCCCTTCGCATTGCCTCAGGGTTGTTAGCACATCTGAGTCGGGGTAATTACTCGTCAGCGACGGATGTGTCAGCATGGTTGCGCCCATCCTCAGCGCATGCCCCGCTCGTCGGCGTCGGTGTGCAGGCCACTGTCTCAATTTGGAAGTCTACGTAAAACGGAAGCTCAATGATGCGGCTCAACGCACCGTCCAGGGATACCCTTTTTCGGGCCTCAATCAGATGGCGAGGGCCATCCACCTCAATAGCCTCCGAGATGGCTTCCGACCAACAAACTTCCACATGGAACTTTTTGGCTGTACGGGGATTCTTCGCCCAAGCTGCAAATTGATCATCCACTGTTTGTGCTGCTCTCCACCTCATTCCTTCGGAGGCACGTCCTGGGCCTGATTGTGGATTCTTGCTACCGTCCCGCTTCTCGGGAGCGGATTGCTCCTCTGTGTGACAAAAAATCAGAGCCGAACGATATCTGTGCACACCGAACAACTTACGCGCCCACTCGGCAAAGTACAAACCCGATAGAATTAAACCGAGACTAAACACTATCTCCACCAAATAATTAGGGAAATGTCCCGCCAGAAAATCGGCATACGTCGTAGGACCGCTAGGACCGCCGGGCGGCTGAAAATGTATCAGCCTGGTAAATCCCATAGTCAGCAACAGCCCAATTAGTGGGAGGCAAACATACCCCGCCGGGCTAACAGCCGCACCTGCGCTTTCAGGGAAATTCTCGATCAGCGTCCCCTTTGTACCAGGCTCCGTCGCCCCTTCCAGACGTATGGCACCACTACCGTCGATCTTCCCCTTGGACGTCAACAGCTTGCAACCCTCTTCCAGCAACGCAAAAAAAACGTGAGGATCACCGCGTCCGCTCACCGGCGCAATCTCACAACTCCGCACTATCTCCGGCCGCCTGTAAGGGACAAGATTTACAAGAATCAGACAATTGATGAATGCGACCAGGCCCAGAAGAAAAAACAGCGGACTGGCTGACGGAACCACTATGTTAATGTTGATGTGGGCGTACTTTTGCAACAAAGCGGGTGTTACCCTTAAAAGAGAAAACACGGTGACCACGACAACTGCAAGCAGCAAAATATTAAGAAACGACCGAAGAATTTGTTTCAGAAATTGATAAGATATAGGGCTCACAAAGCGAGCCGGTCTCCAAATCGCGGATAAAATCTTTACCAACCAAGGGGTTGACAGCCAGTGCAGCGTCCGACCTGCCCTGATAGATTCCGCCACCAACTCCGGCTTGTCAAAATTCCCCGGTTCGTGAATTCTACTACGCGCTTGAAACAAATTTCCCACTCCCGATACTGCCCACACGCCCCCTATTAGTACCGCACAAATCGAACTTACAAGCACCACGAAGTATTGGAAAATCAACGGCAACGAATGGGCGACCTTCTGAGACACATCTTTAGGCATCGCCAAAGGGAAAAGTGGCGATAACTGCCGCCACAAGTCTCTAAGCTCCGAAAGGCCTTTCCACGCGACAAACGACCCTGCAATAACGAAGACAATCGCCAACAGAAGTCGGCCGTTGCTCAAGAACGAAAGCTTACGAATTAAGTCTTGCATATCATCCACCCGCTGGTTCGTACTCAACCCTATCATTCCAGAGTCAAGCGGACAAGGTTGATATTGCGCGATCCTCACCCTTATGATAACTTCCGAGACCGCATAATATCTTCTCTTCCATGACCACCCTGCTAACAGCCTCAGGTGGGCGGCTTACCGGAACATTAGGCGATATTCGAAAAAGGAGTGAACCGTGACCGTCAGGCGAGCAGCTCTTGTACTTTATTCGGGCTTAATTCTGAGCCTGGCTTTGCCCTCCATTTATGCTCAGGAAGTAAAACAGATCAAGAAACCCGCGATGACCGCCGAGTCCAAGAAGCTTGTCGGCGTCTGGGAAATCTATCAGACCAAAGAACCTGGTAAGCCTTATAGACAGGCATATAAGGGGCGTCCCTTCGTGAGTAATGGCGTCAATGCCTTTACACTCATTTTGGAATATCGAGACGACGGGACGTTTCGCCGCATCTCAAAAATAGGCAAGGATGAAAAAGTTCAAGACGGGACGTGGAAGCTGTCGGGGAGCGAACTCCGCCACAAACGAAATGGTGAATCCGAAGAAGAAGTTATGTACCTGCGATTCGACAATCCTAATCAATTCACATCCATCGAAGTGTTTGAAGATACCCCAGATCCTGGCCTCTTTGCTCAGTTCAGGCGTCGCCAATAATCCTCATGAATAAGCCGGATGTCGGGAACAGTGCCTCGACGGATCTTGACCGTTCTCGGTTTCAGGATCTTTGCTCTTGCGCCGGGAGCAGCCTTGATATGATTGCCCCCGATATTGCCAGAGCAATGTACAAAACAAGAAGTACAGCGAATACCCCAAAGAACCGTAGGGTGAGTGTCCCGAGAATCCACGTCCAGTTGTCCTTCAAGTAGATTATATCGGTTCGATCCTCGGCAACTTTGGTGATCGTGATTGAGTGCCATGGCCGGTTGGAGTGATCTTCGATAAGTATCTGCGTTCCTCTGTCCCGGAACTGGATGTCTTTTTCCCCTTTCAGCGCCTCCTGGAAGAATTTGAGTGCGGCAAGGTACGAAACGTCACAGGTTTCCTTTAAACGCCCATCAGTCTGAGAAACTACCTTCCCACCGGGCATGCAAGGTGCCCCGAGAAAGTCTTTAGCGAATGAAGCGTTGGGACACAGCATCCAGAAAGCGATAACGGCTGACCATAAGAAGGCTTTCATCTGCGGAACTCCATTTTCGAGTTGAGCACCGGGGATTGTATTCGGATCATGCCGGGCTATTTGGTGATTCTGGTCGATCCGTTTGTCCCCAGGCTTGAATCAAAGGCCGCATCGGCGCTGACGGCTGATATTGCACTCTAAAAAATGATTTCTATTGGAACATGGCGATGAACATTCCTGCCGCTGCTGCGGCTCCTATGGCGCCTGCAAGGTTTGGCCCCATGGCGTGCATCAGCAGGTAATTGCCCTTATCATATTCCTGCCCTATTTTTTGCGACACCCGCGCGGACATGGGCACGGCTGAAACTCCTGCAGAGCCGATAAGCGGGTTGATCTTCTCCTTGAGAAAGCAATTCATCAATTTCACTGTGAGAATGCCGCCTATGGTACAGACTACAAAATCTGCCAGCCCCAATCCGAAAATGAGGAGCGTACTGGGATGGAAAAACTTGTCGGCCGACATGGTGGCCCCTATAGAGACTGCCAAGAATATGATCATAACGTTCATCAGGGCCCCACCCGCCGTGTCGGACAATCTCCCCACAACCCCGCTTTCTCTCATCAGGTTCCCCAGCATAAACATACCCATAAGGGGAGTCACAGAAGGTACCAGAATGGCCACGATCGCAGCCGTGAGAAGTGGAAAAAGTATCTTTTCGCGCTGAGAAACGGGTCTCAACTGCCTCATACGGATTTTTCGTTCCTTGTCCGAAGTCATCCACCGCATGATTGGCGGCTGGATTAGCGGTACCATGGCCATGTATGAATAGGCAGCGAGCGCATTGGCGCCTAATAACTGAGGGGCCAGGAGCTGGGTAAGGTATATCGTCGTCGGACCCTCCGCTCCACCGATTATGCCCACCGAAGCAGCCTCCTTCAATGTAAAACCCGCGAGCACCGTACCGCTGAAGGTTATAAAAACTCCCAACTGCGCGCCTGCGCCTACTAAGAGCATCTTTGGGTTGGCAATAAGAGGACCGAAATCTGTCAAGGCTCCTAAACCTAGGAAAATGATGCAGGGCATGACAGTCCACTCAAGACCGTAGTGATAGAAGATCTCTATCAGGTGTCGGACTCCTTGATCGTTCATCCCCGTCATTGGCACGATGGGGAAATTAACTATGAAGATTCCGAATCCAATAGGAAGGAGCAGTAAGGG
Organism: uncultured delta proteobacterium; assembly: GCA_963729795.1. Classification (GTDB taxonomy): domain Bacteria; phylum Desulfobacterota; class Desulfomonilia; order Desulfomonilales; family Desulfomonilaceae; genus CAWBBA01. The sequence goes on from CAVSPC010000006.1 coordinate 39,650, forward strand.
TTCGTAATTCTTCGCAACGCCGAGGTAAATGAAGAATCCCCCCACGCACCACATGAACACCAGTTTCCAACTAAGATGAAAGATGCCTGTGGTTAAGATAAATCCCCGAATCATCTCCAGCACTTCGTATGCGGTCATGGCTCGTCTCCTAACTATATCCATTGGCTGCCCAGGACCCTTATATCGAGAGACCCCGGTTATCCTGAATTACGCGCGCTCCCGCCACGTCAGGGGTGATTCGGCGATGAAACGCCCGTCTCATGGATCCATTGGCCCGGAAGGAATTGTGCAGGCCGGTCGAAAAGTGCGAAGGACGGCCCCACTAGGGCGATGAGCTTTTCTCCTTTCTATACTATTTCACTTTCAAACAAGTAATATGAATCTCCCCGCCCCAATTGATTAACGCGTAAAAGGATTCTGACTGCGGAATAGTAGTACATATCAAGCACATCCTTCCTTCAGGTTCCAGGTCACATGCTTTCCGGACGACCCGGCCGCAGCGCCCTCCATGCGGTCCTCCTGTAAGAGGCCTTTTCTAACGGATGTGCGCTTATATTTAGCTGAGATCAAGCGGCCTTCTTGCGGTCGTTTTGATGATCTTCATTGACCGACTCAGGCTCTTAACGAGCCGTGGCGTCTGATCTGCAATCAGTATCGATCTGTTTCTACGCAGCTTCTTTTCACATGCCATTAATATTCTTGCCAAGAGAGACCAACCAGGTTATTGTAATATGCATATACTTATAGATGAGGCCCCGAGGATGGACCGACCTTTTGATTGCTATCTTCCTCCAATTAGACGGCCTGTAATGTTGGCTTCAGAAGCTGAAAGAAGACCATCGAGCGGGGGCCGCAATGGCGTTACCATCTGATTGTCGTTGGAGAAAACTTAAACGTTAGGGGTTCTAAAACGTCTGTTTGACAGGGTGTTCACCCGTGAGCAGGATTCCATCACGTTTCCAGCGATTTTCGAGCGCTTTCAGAATATGCTGCTCACCGATCACCACCGGGTCATGGAACTTATGGCCGATCTCGGTGAAAAGTCCTGCGAGGACTTTATTTTCGACCGAAAATATCTTGAGGACTCTATCTCCGACCTTAGGACAGTTCTGCTTCGGATGGTAAGAGACTTGAATCTGGTCGGGTCCAATCGTTACATGGAACTCTATTCCACCTTGGATCGAGTTTTCCCACTGCAGCCCGAGCTTTCCGGCCGTTTAAGAATCTCCAATGCACCGTACGTGGTTTCTCTGAGCGACGCGCCGCGGACAGTCTGGAATTAACAGGCGGAAAGGCGAGCACTCTGGCGGAAATAATTCACCGTCTGCGCCTTGATGTGCCGGACGGATTTGTAATTACAAGCCGGGGGTACTACCGATTTCTCGAACAAAACCATCTTACCGGCCCAATTCGGGCGTTGTTGAAAGATTGGACGGCAATGGACCGGACCTTAGATGAGATCAGTAATGAAATTCGCGACCGAATCCTGGGCGGTACGATTCCACGGGACCTTGCTGACGTCATCAGTCATCGCGTACACAAAGGCAAGACAAATTAGTCCGTTCGCAGCAGCGCCTACGAAGAAAATGGAGAACTCTCTTTTGCCGGGCTTCACCAAACTGTCCTAAACGTCCCGCCGGAACGGATCTTTGAGGCATACAAGATAGTACTGGCCAGTCTCTACTCGCCGGAAGCCCTAAATTACCGCTATCAAATGGGCATCCTGGAGGATGAGTTAACCATGTCGGTCCTTTGCCAGGGAATGGTTGACAGCCAGGCAAGCGGAGTTCTCCGTACAGTGTGTCCGGATTCCAGCTCGCCGAGATGTATGGCCATTTATGCTTCATTTGGGTTGGGGAAAACATCGGCGGGAGGGAGAGACACCCTCGACCAATACATAGTCAGTAAGGAGCCTCCGTACCAAATGAGGAAAGCGACGATAGCGGAAAAGAAGTTTCTCTCGAGGTCGGCAGTGGGGGGAGGTGAAGAAGAATCGATACTCGCTCAAGCTAACCGCATGAAACCTGCCATTTCTCAAGCCGTTCTGCGAACCCTTGCAAATTGGGGGGTGGTCCTGGAACGTTACTTCAAGCGACCGCTGGATATAGAGTGGGCTGTGGATGCCAAGGCCGTTGCCATCTTCTTCAGAGCAGGCCACTGCGCGTAGCCCAAAGCGCGGTCCCTCCTCCTGAGGAATGGCGCGGGTCTGCATGCGGTCACAAGATAATCCTGCGCGACAGTGGAGCCACTGTTCATGCCGGCGTCGGTTCCGGACCAGTAAAGATTGTACAGTTTAATGAAGACATGAAGGAGTTTCCTGACGGCGGTGTGCTGGTGACGCGCTACACAGCGCCCTGGTTGGCTCGCATCGTGCCCAAGGCCAGCGCTATCATTACTGACCGGGGTTCTGTAGCAGTCCATCTGGCTACTATCGCCAGAGAATTTCGTGTCCCTACATTGGTCGGAGTGGAAGGCGCTACGGAGGTTCTCCCCCAGGGCGCAGAAATCACGCTTGATGCGCATCATAGGACTATTTACGAGGGACGCGTCCAGGAATTGATCGAGTACGAACTGTTGCAACCCCCGGTTTTTCGCGACGCTCCTGAATGTCGCTTGCTGCGCAGGGTCTTCGATCGCGTCGCCCCCCTCCATTTAACCGACTCGCAATCATTCAGCTTTACGCCTAAAGGCTGCCGGTCTGCCCACGACATCGTCAGATTCATACATGAAAAAGCTGTTCAGGAACTGATGGACCTCCCGACCTCCATAAATCGTTTCAAAGGCCTCAGAGTGTGGACGCTTGTATCTGACATCCCGATGCCGCTAAAGATCATGGACCTCGGTCACGGGCTTGATTCGTCTGCACAAGAAAGCACTGTTCGGCCAGGCCAAATTCAGTCATTGCCTCTCAAGGCTCTACTGACAGGCTAGTCCCGGCCGGAGGTATGGAGCACGGAGCCTGTAGCAGTGGATTTCAAAAGCATGACTTCGAGCTTCACAAAGACGTGGGATCCTAATAGAGGCCCGGCTCTCTTTGGACTAAATCTGGCTGTCGTGAGTGACAGCTACATGAACCTGCACCTGCGCCTTGGGTATCACCTCAACTTGATCGATGCGGAAATGGGCGATGCGGAAAATGAAAACCATATTTACTTCAGCTTCGCAGGAGGAGTAGCAGACCTTACGTGACGTTCCCGAAGATCTCGGCTTCTAGCCGACATTCTGGCCTACTATCATTTCAAAGTGAGGGTACAAGGTGATCTCGTAGTCGGCAGAATTCTCCACGTTCCGAAAGTGGAAATGGAGTGCTGCTTCGAGGTTATCGGGGCATTAGTCGGTTTTACGCGACAACTGGATATACAGTTGCGGAACGATCAAGACATTGACGAATACGTGCAGGCTTTTCTCCGCGGGTACGACCAATTTTTGCACTCTGATGTTTCAACATCAACTTCAGCTTTTAAGGAGTCACCATGGCGCTCATCGAGAAAATCTCTGAAAACGAACTCCGCAATGTAGTTTGCAAGCCTCCGAATATATGGGCGGATGATCGCATTTTCTTCGCATGGCAGCGCAGCCACATGGCCAATGAAAGAACATTTCTTGCCTGGTGCCGTACGAGCATTTCGCTGCTGGCAATAGGCTTTGTCATTCAAAGGTTCGAAATGTTCATGCATCAGCCAGCTCAATTCGGTGGAATACCGATTAGCACTCCGACACGAAACGAGATGATATATTTGAGTCTTTTCTGCTTTGGCATGGCCGGCGTAAGCACGGTCGTGTCCAGATGGCGTTTTCTTGCGGCAAGGCGCCACCTAAGTTGGGGAGTGGCATCCTTCTCGTTTCTGCCCGACGTGCTGGTGGTGGCCTCTGTTATAGCAATCATTCTTGTGACGGTGGCATTGGCGTTTCCGAGGCTCCTGGAAACGCTTTAGTGTGGTCGCCCCTCCTTGAGATCTGTCCGACTAAAACGGATTATCTGATGCGATGATTTCATGTGCCTGCTTGAAGCAACAGAATCGTCGCGGTCAGACCAAAGATGAAATTGGCGGCCCAAGCCGCCATAATTGGAGGAATATACGCCCCGTGGCCGAGCGCGATGAACATCGTGTGCACTATCCAGTAACTGAAAGCCACTATAAGAGACAAAGCCAATCCTATTGCCACGCCGCCGCCTCGCGGATTCACTTTGAAGGCAAACGGCACACTCAGGGCTGCCATTATTAGACAAACAAGCGGAAACGAGATTTTGGCGTGCCAGTCTACCAAGTATCGGGTGGGGGCCTGCCCTTCCTCATTGAGTTTGTCTATGTAGGCACCTAGTTGCATCAGATTCATCTCTTTTGCGACCTTCTCTACTCTGTTGAAATCCGAAGGTAATTTGTTCAGGGACTCTACAGCGACAGGCTGGTTTTGCACACGAAATCTTCCACCGGAGGTCTGGACGGTACGGTTGATGCCGTAAAAGACCCAATGATTATCCCACCATTTTGCTTTGTCCGCGAATATCCGTTCCACAAAGTTGTAATTCCGGTCCCATTTGATGATGGAAATTCGCTCCAGAGTTTGTTTTGAATTGTCAGACTTCAGAACGTGGATGATGGAATCGGGTGACCGTATCCATATTTGATTTCTCTTGAAGAACGTCGCGTCCGCTTTGCCCGCTATTTCTACATTCTGAATATATTCGCTGTAGCTGTTCGACCAGGGGATGACAGTTTCGTTGACCAAAAACATGATCAAGCTAGCTATCGTTCCTATCAACAGCACCGGCCGGGCCGCGCTGAGGGCGTCAATCCCGTTGGCTTGCATCGCAATGATCTCGGAGTTACGTGCCATCATCAGCAGTGAAAGCATTCCGCCCATCAAAATCGCCAATGGAATGGCGAAGAATAGGTATCCTGGCAATTTGACCAAAAAATATTTGATCATAAGCCATCCGGGTGGGTTGTATTGAAAGTAGTATTTCATTTTGTCGGTCAGCTCCACCAGCAGGAACACCATGACAAATCCGGACAAGCAGATGGCGGCGATCTTCAAGAATTCGGTCGTTATGTATCGATCTATGACTCTCAAGATTTAACCGTTCATAGCAGAGGGCACCGTCCCGATGGAGGGACAAAACCCTGGCGGGAAATGATTATCCTTATCGAGCCCGCAAGATCCGGGGATTGTTCATAAGATATCTTACCGTGCGCCGGACCCCTTCTTCAATGCCAATTCTGGGCTGAAAACCCACGGAATGCAACCTCGATATGTCCAGATGCACGAAGGGGCTATCACCCAACCAACCCCTTGTGCCGCCGGTACAACGATACGACACGTTGCTCAACTCCAGCTCTTGACACACAATATTGGCCAAGTCCTTCACGTTCATGTACTCGACGTGTCCAAGATTAATGACGTTTTTCAAAGCTCTCATTTTTTCCAGGGCCAAGAAGATCCCCCTGATTCCGTCCTCCACATGAAGATAGGATTTCTTCTGGTTGCCATCGCCAAGTATCTCCAGTTCCTCTGGTTTGGCCCTTAGCTTGTTTACAAAATCGAAGATCACTCCGTGTGAATAGCGCTCTCCTATCCACGAGACAAACCGAAAGATGTAGCTCCGTATTCCAAAGTACTCGCTGTACGCTTGGATAATAGCTTCTGCTGCCAGTTTTGAGGCACCATAGAGAGAAGTCTGAAGCGGTGCATAATCCTCGGGGGTGGGGAAACGTTTAGGCTCTCCGTAAACAGTGGCAGAGCTGGTGAAAACGATTTCGCTCGCACCTGCGACCTTCATCGCCTCGAGCACTCGATGAGTCCCGATGATGTTCTGCTGCAGATCTACATTTCTGTCCAACCGGCCGCCCCTCACATCGGCGTTGGCCGCTAGATGGAATACCGTCACGACGTCTCTCATAGCCTTTGCGAGCATTGGCGCGTCAAGAATGTCGCCTTCGATCAGCTTTATTCGTCCCTCGCTAAGTGCAGGTTCTAGATATTGCCGGAATCCGGTACAGAGATTGTCATAGACGATTACCTCATTGTTGCGACGAATGAGTTCGTCGACGACATGACTGCCGATGAAGCCGGCGCCTCCAGTTACAAGAGTCTTCATTTGCGCTCACTTCGCCTTGAAAGCAAGGGACTGCTCATAGAAGGAACGTTCCTCGATGATTACCGATTTTCGCAGAGCTTCCACGGCACACTGTCTGCCTCAATGATTTCATCGACTATATATATCGGACGACTCCGTATTTCTTCATAGGCCCTTACCAGGTACTCACCCAGGATTCCCATCCCAGCAAGGGTAATCCCCCATGTAAGCAGAAAAAAAAGGATAAGAAGCACAATCGGCCACTTATTTGAAAACCCGCTCAGCAGGCCCGAGATCGTCCAAACGAGAGCACTACCACCGGCGCACACGATTGAGGCGAGCCCCAAAACGAAGAGCATGCGCACCGGAACCCTGGAAAACGGAACAATTCCGTCTAAGGCAATATTTAGCGCACCCATGAAGGAGATCTGAGTCCTTCCGCTCAGCCTGGGGTCTCGATCATAGGTTATAACAGCCGTACGGAATCCGGCAGCGGCTGTCAAGCCCCTCAAGAATCCGTGACGCTCTCTGAAGCGACAAAGTTCGCGAACAACCCTCGCATCCAGCAGGCGGAAATCCCCTGTGTCCTTGGGGACCTTAACCTCAGAAATCTTCTCTAATAGCCAATAGAATGTCTGTGCTGCTTTAAGATAAGTGTAACTCTCCCCCTTGCGCAAGGAGCGCCGAGCGATTACCACATCAAATCCTTCCCGCCACTTTTCGACCATCGACTTAATGACTTCCGGAGGGTCCTGTAGGTCCGCGTCTATTACGACGGAGACATCGCCTCTGCTATGATCGAGACCCGCTATAAGGGAAAGGGGCTTTCCGATTCTGCGGGAAAAAGTGACGACTCGAACGGGAAAACCCGAATCAACGAGGTCTACAATGGCACCGTAGGTTCCGTCCGGACTGGGGTCCAATGCGAAAACCACTTCCCACGGACATGCCAACTCGACAAAAACTTGCTTCAATCTGTCTACAAGTGGCTTGACGTTATTCTCCTCATTATAAAGAGGAACTACCACGCTGATCACCGGCGGGTCCACAGGTCGTGTATGTTTCGACAAGATCCCTCCTATGAAGGGCTGCCCTAGGCAAGTGCCTCAAGAATTGGAATTCCGTCCGTGTACGCCCTCCATCGCGGAACACAATCACCGCGTAGGGGAAAAAAGCCGAATCACGTAGGTGGAGGCGGCATAGCGACAGGAAGGCGGTCACTTGCTAGGAGCCTGCCGCTCAACCCCAATCGGCGGCCGCATCGTGCTACGCGGAGGTTCCACTCAATGTTCCGTTGCCTCGCTCCGGCTCCTAGGAGTCTGACATACTAAGTTTTTTCCGTGGCAGCCTTTGAGAGATCCCGATACAATAGTCGCTATTGTGCCACGAATTCGGGAAAGCATTGCGTTACGCAACAGCCTCCTAGACGGACAAACTCAATTGTTATCTAACAGAACCGCTTGACTGGTTCAAGGCAATAAGCCAGGACATCCTTTAGAGGTTCCTTCCCTTCCCTTTTAGCCCCTTTTGCCCTATAATATGACAACCAGATGACAGGACGTTCGGGGAAATTTTGGCCTATCGTTGGGGTCAAACGAGGGTAAAAGGGAGTACGTAACTTTTTGCACGGCTGCCAGCCAGAAAGATGAAAGAGAAGAAATGGTCAATATTCAGGTTGAAGATGTCAGTGAAATTAAGAAAAAAGTGACTTTTGAGGTTTCCCAGGAAAAAGTCATCGACATGATGGATACCCAGTACAAGGATCTGAAGAAAAACGTCCAGATCAAAGGGTTCCGCAAGGGAAAGGTTCCTCTTGAGATTGTCCGAGGGTATTTCAAGGCAAAAGTCGAAGCCGACACGGCCCGTAAAATAATTGAAGAGACTTTTCAACCTGGTCTGGATGAAAAGAAGATTGTCCCAGTTTCTGTGATCAAGATTGATCCGGACACTCTGGAGGCTGGCAAACCATTCAAGTACACTGCCGAAATCGAGGTTCCGCCGCCCATTGAAGCAAAGGACTACGAAGGCCTGAAGCTGAAAAAATACGTCCGTGAAGTGAAGGAAGATGACGTTGAGAAGAGAATTCAAACCATCAGAGAGCGAAATGCTACGCTGAAGCCAATCCCCGACACACGGGGAGTAGCCGAGGGTGATCATCTGGTGGTGGACATTAAGGCTGAAAGTGAAGGCATCGCAATATCCTCCCTGACGGTCACAGACTACCACATGGAACTCGGACGCAATTTCTATTTGCCGGACTTCGACTCGAAGCTTGAGGGCTTTAAGCCTGACGAAACCAAGAAATTGACGATAAGCCTTCCAGAGGATTTTCCGCGGAAAGAACTTGCCGGTAAGACTGCCGATTTTGAGGTGACTCTGAAGGAGGCAAAGGAAAGAATTCTACCTGAACCTGACGACGATTTTGCCAAAGATTTGGGAGAATTTGAGACGTTTGCCCAGTTGAAGGAAGAGATAAATAAAGACCTGCAAAGGCTGTTGGAAGACCAAACCAAGAGAGAACTTGAGAATCAAATTGTCGACGCCCTTATAGAAAAGAATGAGTTTGAGGTCCCTGAGTCGATGGTGGAGAACCAGATAGATAACTTTTTGGAGCAATCCAGACGCAACTTGGCCGCCCACGGTATCGATCCAAAACGATTTCCTGGGCCAACACAGGCTCAGCGCGATCAAGTGCGCCCCTCCGCTGTCCGAACAGTAAAGGCGGGTTTGATACTGAAAGCCATTTGTGAACAAGAAAAGATAGAAGTATCCGATGAGGAATTGCAGGCAGGCATAGCCGAAAGAGCTGAGCAGATGGGACTCTCCGTGGACTACTTGAAAGATCAACTTGAAGAGGGCAAGATGTTAGAGGAGCTGCGTGAAACACTCCTTCAGGAAAAGGTCTACAAGTTTATCCAGGAGCACGCGGAAGTAACAGAGGAAGAGCCCCCGGCTGGGGAAGTGAGTCAAGATACACAACCTGAGGAAGAATAGAACATGCTTGTACCCATAGTCGTGGAACAAACAAGTCGAGGAGAAAGATCCTACGACATTTATTCGAGACTTCTGAAGGAGCGCATAATCTTCTTGGGAACGGGGATAGACGACACCATTGCCAATCTGGTAATAGCGCAACTTCTTTTTCTGGAGAGTGAAGAACCTGACAAAGATATCAACTTCTATATCAACTCTCCCGGCGGAATCGTAACATCCGGGCTGGCGATTTATGACACCATGCAGTACATCAAACCGGATATTCAGACAATTTGCATCGGTCAAGCCGCGAGCATGGGTGCTCTGCTGCTGGCTGCGGGTACTACCGGTAAGAGGTTCGCTCTTCCGCATGCCCGCATTTTGATCCATCAGCCCTTGGGAGGTTTCCAGGGTCAAGCCACTGATATAGAGATACACGCCAAAGAGATTCTCCGAATGCGCAGTGAGCTTAATGATATCCTTTGCAAACATACAGGGCAGCCTCTACAGAGGATAGAATCAGACACGGAAAGGGACTACTTTATGGGTGGCGAGGAAGCCGCCTCGTACGGGATACTGGACAAGGTGATCTCCCAAAGAGATCTTGACCAACGCCCTGATAAACCTAAAAATCTTCGCTGAGAAGCAGGCAATCTTCTCGGACGAACAACGGAACTCAACGGTCTGCCTGCGAAGACCGAGGCTCAAGGAGGGAATTTATGGCGGGCAGAAAAGGCAATTTTTCTTCACTATATTGTTCCTTTTGCGGGAAAAGCCAGGATGAGGTGCGCAAGCTGATTGCCGGCCCTACGGTGTATATCTGTGACGAGTGCATTGAACTCTGTAATGAAATAATAGCTGAGGAATATGAGAAGGAAGAGTTGGGACGCGCACGGTCGAAAGTCCCGACCCCGGGTGAAATCAAGAAGGCCCTTGACGAGTACGTGATAGGGCAGGAACAGGCAAAGAAGATCCTCTCTGTCGCGGTCCATAATCATTACAAGCGAATCGAAGCCAAACCGGATCTTGATGGTGTAGAACTTCAGAAAAGCAATATCCTGTTGGTAGGACCGACAGGGTCCGGGAAGACCTTGCTCGCTCAAACTCTGGCCAGGATTCTCAACGTGCCGTTTGCCATAGCCGACGCAACTACTCTTACCGAGGCGGGCTATGTTGGCGAGGACGTCGAAAATATTATTCTCATGCTCTTGCAGAATGCGGATTACGACATAGCCCGCGCCTGCCGGGGCATAGTTTATATAGATGAAATCGACAAAATATCGCGTAAGACGGAAAACCCGAGTATCACTCGCGACGTTTCCGGCGAGGGGGTCCAGCAGGCGCTCTTGAAAATCGTTGAAGGAACGATGGCCAATGTTCCGCCCAAGGGCGGACGGAAACACCCGCAGCAGGAGTTTCTCCAGGTCGATACGACGAATATCCTCTTTATATGCGGGGGCGCCTTTGTCGGTTTGGACAAGGTCATCCACCAAAGGATGAACATGAAGTCCATGGGATTCAATGCCCAAATCGGAGGACCCAAAAGCGATGAGGTGTCGAATATCCTCGACAATGTTCAGCCCGAAGACCTGATCCATTACGGCCTGATACCGGAGTTCGTAGGCAGGCTGCCCGTGGCGGCTACCTTACACGAGCTGAATGAGGATGCCCTTGTACGCATATTGCTGGAGCCCAAAAACGCCTTGGTCAAACAGTATAAAAAGCTGTTCGGGTTCGAGCACGTCAAGCTACGCTTCACCGATGAAGCGCTTCGTGCAGTGGCGTCGGAAGCTCTTATGCGTAAAACTGGGGCTAGGGGACTGCGTTCCATATTGGAAGCGGCCATGCTCGATATCATGTATGATCTGCCGGAATTCAAGAACCTCCAAGAGGTTATCGTAAACGAGGATGTCATTTATAACCGGGAACAATGCATCCTCATGTTCGAAAAAGAGGCTGAAACAGCTTCCTGATGTTGATCATTTCCTTTTAAGCCCGGCGTTTCTGCCCGCCGGCACCGCTTGCACAGCAACCTTCGAGCCGGAATCCGCCCCGTGTCGGAATAAGGCGGGCCGGGTTCTGTCTCCAACAACCCTACGGCGAGGAATTAGAAATGTTTTTCGCAAAGAAGGAAGGGCTTCCTTCAGCTCCGCCATTGTTGTTACCGCTTCTCCCTCTGAGAGACATCGTAGTGTTTCCATACATGGTGGTGCCTCTTTTTGTGGGAAGGGAACGTTCGATCAAAGCACTTGAATTGGCAATGAAATCCGACAAGATGATTTTATTGGCGTCTCAAAAGAATGCTCAGCAGACCAGCCCTCAAGAGCAGGACATTTTTGATATCGGAACCATAGGTCAGATAATTCAGATGCTCAAACTTCCGGACAACACAATTAAGGTCTTCGTGGAAGGAACGCGTCGTGCCTCAATACGTCATTTCGTTGAAAACGATCAGTGTTTTCAGGTTGAAGTCCAACCCATCGGAGACGAAATCCAAGAAAGAGAGATAGAGGTCCAGGCCCTTGTCCGGAGCCTTAAGGCCGTGTTCGATAATTATCTGGCGCATAACAAGAAAATTCCTCAGGAATTTGTTTCCTCCGTGCGCTCCATGACTGATGCTGCGAGGCTAGCAGACACTATTGCAGCCCAGCTTAATCTGAAGATTGAGGATAAGCAGGAACTGCTTGAGCTTGTCTCCGTCAGGGATCGAATAGAGAAGCTTTTGGAGTTGATGCAAAGCGAAGTAGAGATCGCGGAGATTGAGAAGAAGATCCGCGACCGCGTCAAGAAGCAGATGGAGAAGAGCCAGAAAGAATACTATTTAAGCGAACAAATGCGCGCTATCCAAAAGGAGATGGGGGAAAAGGACGACTTCAAGAATGAGATTGCCGAACTAGAAGAACAATTAGACAAAAAGAAACTCCCTCCGGAGGCAGAAGCCAAAGTTCGCAAAGAAATTCGCAAACTCAAGCTCATGTCCCCCATGTCCGCTGAAGCTACCGTGGTCCGCAACTATGTCGACTGGTTTCTCGTTCTGCCTTGGTCCACAGCTTCTGGGACCGAACTTAATATTGAGGATGCTCAGAGAATCCTCGACGAGGATCATTACGGACTCAGAGAGGTTAAGCGACGGATTATCGAGTACTTGGCTGTTCAAAAACTGGTTGCCAGGGCCAAAGGCCCAATCCTATGCTTGGTTGGACCACCAGGCGTTGGTAAGACCTCGCTGGCCAAGTCTGTTGCCGCAGCAACTGGCAGGGAGTTCGTCCGCATTTCCCTCGGAGGGGTGCGCGATGAGGCAGAGATTCGCGGCCATCGACGGACGTATATCGGGGCACTGCCCGGGAAGATTATCCAGAGCATGAAGAAGGTGCAGACCATCAATCCTGTGATGCTCTTGGATGAGGTGGACAAGATGAGTATGGACTTCAGGGGAGATCCATCGGCAGCACTCCTGGAAGTGCTCGACCCCGAACAAAACCATACCTTCAATGACCACTACCTGGATGTGGACTATGATCTGTCTCAAGTGATGTTCATAACCACCGCCAATACGCTTCACGGTATTCCGGCCCCTCTGCAGGATCGGATGGAGATCATCCGCCTAGCCGGTTATACTGAATTGGAAAAACTTAAAATCGCCGAACGATTTCTCGTGCGAAAGCAGATGGTTGCAAACGGCCTTTCTGAAGAACAAATTGAATTTAGCCGTAAAGCTATCCTCAGAATAATTCGGCGCTATACCAGAGAAGCCGGAGTTCGAAACCTGGAACGACAGATTTCGAAGGTTTGCCGAAAAGTTGCCCGAGAAGTCGTGGCCGGCAAGATCGCAGAGCGTTTACTGATCGAATCGAGCCATATCGGCAAATTCCTCGGTGTCCCCAAATTCCGCTATGGGATCAAAGAGGAAAAAGAAAAAATCGGCGTCGCGACAGGACTAGCCTGGACGGAAGTGGGGGGTGAGCTACTCATCGTAGAAGTGGCCCTCATGCCTGGCTCAGGCAAACTGACCGTTACCGGAAAGCTGGGCGAAGTGATGCAGGAGTCAGCCCAGGCAGCTGTGAGCTATGTTCGGTCCAGGGCATGGGCCCTGGGGCTCAAGATAGACTTTTACAACAAAGTCGATATCCACATTCACGTTCCCGAGGGTGCCACGCCCAAGGACGGACCTTCCGCGGGGATAACGATGACATCTGCTCTCGTTTCAGCCCTGACCAAGAAACCGTTCCCCAACGATGTGGCCATGACGGGCGAGATCACTCTCCGAGGACGCGTGCTCCCCATAGGCGGTCTGAAGGAAAAACTGCTGGCCGCGAAACGAGGTCTGATAGCCCGAGTCATCATTCCCCGCGAAAACGAGAAGGACCTCAAGGAAGTCCCTCGCCGAATCCGTGAAGGCATGGAGATCATACCAATAGATCACATGGATGAAGTGCTGGGTATCGTATTTCCGGAAATGGAACGAACCGTGTTGTCGGAAGATTCCTTGAGCATAGAACCCTCTTTCCACCTCAAACAGTAAGTAAATCAGGTCGGACCCGGCCACAGGCATTACGGGATTGAGAGCGTGAAAGGTGCCACCGTTCACGCTTTCAGCGTCTTGGCCGTCGCAGAGTGTCCTACCCGCGGCGATTGCCGCGGTCTCCTTATCGCGAATGGGAACGTTCCGGTGCTAAATTTCCGGCAGGCTCTCTCGGAAAGACTGAGATAAACAAAGATTTTTCTGCTCATCGTTAAAACCTTGACTTGTTCCTGTAGCTGATTGTATACTGATATAATTCTGTTAAGTGTTGTAAGCAAAGCGGTTCATCTCTCACGGGAGCAGAGTTGATGACCGGTCCCATTTTTTTCAAAAAAAGGGAACCTTCGGCATTGGCAGAGAACATATATACCAGTATGTTTAAAAGGGGTGACTTATGCTGAAGATGGAAGGCGCCAGAGTTCGGATGACTCCCGAAAATATTCACAATATGCTGAAGCAGGGTCTTACGTTCAAGGAAATAGCAGCCCGATGCGATGTCTTTGAAGACGCGATAGACGCTTCTCTGGTTCGGTGGCTGAATCAGGGGCGTTGGCCTATAGAGGACGATGTTGCTGCGTGAGCATAAGGCTGCTGAGATGCTGCCCGGAGGACCTTTTTCTCATAGTTGATCAAAGCGTTATGTCAGAATTGAGCCGGCGGCTTGGCCGGCTTTTTTTGTGAGAGTGCTGTACTTCCTTGCCCGCACTTTCTGTGATTCCCTCTCGCAAAACCGTTCTCAAAAGTAATCACATAAATGTGCCGTCGGACAAATGACAGTCCCAGATAGGACATAGTCGGACAGGCAACGTGCCTGTCATCATGCCCGCGCTCACTAGCATCCATACTGGACCCCGCATCGGAGTCTGGTGTAACGAATTGCAGGCAACATGCTTATCCCGCCAGAAAAGCGGTACGGTTCATTGAGAGCGAATCAGTATCAGATATGTCCCCAACGACCGCGTAAGGAACTCTTCGCCAAACGGAGAATGCCTTTTGTCATTCCCCATGAGACGGAATGCCTTTCTTTTTTTTGATTTTCGCTATTGCTCGCCGGCCACTAACAGTATATAACCCCTCCGACCCGAACAAATGCCCGCCTTTCGGGGGAATGAAACCGACATGCCTTTTCGGAGACGCCTTCCTGCCATTGTTCTCGGTATTTCAATTGTGATGATGATTGCAGGTGAAGCGGCATTGGCTCAGGAACCGTTTCGGCTCACCCCTTACACCCATTTTCTTGTAGGCATGGACTGGAGTTATCTCTGGCTTTCAGGTGAAATGCTCGTTCCTGGAGGAGGAAGGCCCGGTTCAGGCACGAAGATCGATGTTTCAGGGGACCTGGGAGTGGACCAAGGAGAGGCTACTTCAATCACCCTCGACGCGGACATTCTTGATAATCATCTTCTCAATTTCGATTTTCTCATGTTCTCGCCCACGGGGCTCAAAAGACTGCGCAGGAAGCTCCGATTTCAGAATAAAACCTATCTGCCGGAGACCTCCCTGGAGACAAAGCTTGACTATAACTGGCTCAGGGCTTCCTATGGTTACAAACTCTTCGATCTGTCACCGTGGTGGGTTGTCCCCCGGATAGGGCTCCATTACATCCATTACACCGCTACATTAAATGGAGAGACTGAAGAAGATGGTATTATATCTAATACTAGAAGCCTTGATGCCACCTATCCGGTAGTAGGACTGGAAACTCGTTATTCATCGCCATACGGAGTCGACTTCGGTTTTGAAGTGGAGGGTATTCACCTTATCACTGCAGGATATCTCTCAATGGCCAGCCTGAGCGTCAACTGGGAAATATATCCTGACGTCGTGGTAATGCTGCGCGGTTCGAGCCGCGTCGTTAAGCACGTGGAAGAGAATCAGCCCCTGAATAACGAGTGGTCTTTTGTTCTAACGGGTTGGTCCGTGGGAGTATCTTTCGCGTTTTAGGAGCGGCCGACTCGGACTAAATGCCGCCCGTCGCCAGTTTCTTACCAAGACGGCGATCTTAGGCTCAACATGGAAAGCATACAAGCTCTCCATCTTCCGCAATAGGGCGCGGTTAGTTTGAAGAACCTCGGGAAAACAGATTGCGTCATAGGTGATGTCGAGTGAGGTATATTGGCGCCTCTCCAGATCTAAGAAACGTTCTTCATTGCAGTAGTTGGGATCGTAAATTTTCAAGAGATGCTGTTCGGGATGCCATTCGTACGCCAAGACAGCGTGCAGGACCGCTCCACGAGGTCCTCTATTCATGAGGAGCACAATTCGTGGCTCTCCGGTTATCAAGCATGAGATAAAACGTTTAAACGATTCAGTCTGATTTCCATGATACCTGTTGCAGTAGGCCGCCTGCAAGGAGACCAGATTCTTACTGTAGAATCCCTGTAGCTCCCGGGCTATCTGCTCCTGACTCTTCCTGTCCAAGATTTTTCTAAGCGGCGGCTCAGCCCGGTGGGTGTGATAGTACCATCCCGAAAAGGCTGCCATGGCAAAACAGTAGCCTGGGGCGTTGGATATAGAGAAAGCATTGTCCTGAACACAAAAAGACGGCCTCGCTTGCGTCACCCCAGGAACTAGGAGCAAACTGACTAAAGCAACGCCAACCGCCCCATACCTCACCAAACTTCCCACTGGAAATCTTTTCATCAATCCTGCCTTGATTAAAATGCAACCGTAGATTTATATTATACTGGAAATGACCGGAAATGACAAGATTTTTGCGAGAAACCTTGTTAGATCTTGATAGGAGTGATTCTCTGGGTTTACAATTGCTGCAAATAAATACCCTTTTGGTCTTCCGACGCATGAAGGTCAGTTCGGGGAGCGTTTTGGCCCCACGACCGAATACGCGCGAAAGACTGGGCCCCGGATCGGATTTCGGCCTGTCGATCTCATCACTGTAAATCAGGCAAAAAGCAGCCGATCATCATGCCGCAATAGTCCAAAGGGTACTATCACATTTCGTGGCACAAGTTCCCCAATGGCAACACGCGGCTTTGGAACTGCGTCAAATTCTTCGTAGTATGAGACAGGCTAGAGGAGGGAGTGTAAGACTGAGAGATTGGTTGTACCCGTGCTGAGGACCGTCTTGTGTCTGCACTGAACCGGAATTCCCCATATTGCTCCCGCCATAATAGACAGAATCGGAATTTAGAATCTCCTGAAAGCTGCCTGGTTCTGGGACGCCTATGCGGTAATCCTCTCGGACCACAGGAGTAAAATTTAAAACACATATTAAATACCCGTCCGGGCCTCGGCGGATATAGCTGAGCACACTGCTAAGATAATCGTTGCAATCAATCCAGGAAAAACCCTCGGGCCGGTCATCCCAGGCCCAGAGAGACCCGTCCTGCAAATAGAGACGCCCTAGGTCCTGCAAGAAAGAAGATGCTTGTGCATGAACGGCATATTCCAAGAGAGGTAGCTCCAGGTTTGATTCATGGTGCCATTCATTCCATGTGGCCAGCTCAGACCCTGCTATCACGAGTTTCTTGCCCGGATGGGTGTACATGTAACTCAAAAGAAGGCGGAGATTGGCAAATTTTTGCCAATCATCGCCGGGCATCTTTTTCAATAGGGAACCCTTACCGTAAACAACTTCGTCGTGAGATAAAGGCAGAATGAAGTTTTCGCTGTACGCGTACATCATGGAAAAGGTCAGGTCATTGTGATGAAAGCCGCGGTGCACGGGCTCTTTTGAAAAATATAGCAGCGTATCATGCATCCAGCCCATGTCCCACTTGAAACCAAATCCGAGTCCCCCGAGATAGGTCGGCGTTGTAACCCCAGTCCACGCTGTGGACTCTTCGGCCACTGTAAAGCAGCCAGGGAAACGGCCGTATACCATGCTATTGAACTCCTGGATGAATTGGATCGCATCCAGGTTTTCGTTTCCTCCGAAACGGTTGGGGATCCACTCCCCCGCCTCGCGACTGTAGTCAAGGTAGATCACCGAAGCTACAGCATCGACCCGTAAGCCATCGATATGATACTTGTCGAGCCAGAATAAAGCGTTGCCCACAAGAAAATTCCGAACTTCATTCCTCCCATAATTGAAGATCAGTGTCCCCCAATCCTTGTGCTCTCCCTGACGGGGGTCTGCGTGCTCGTACAATGCGGTACCATCGAAGAGACGCAGACTAAAATCGTCTCTGGGGAAATGGGCCGGTACCCAGTCCAGGATAAGCCCAATACCATTTTGGTGAAGTACGTCTACGAAATATTTGAAATCATCGGGTGTGCCGAAGCGGCTTGTAGGAGCGAAATAGCCTGTTACCTGGTATCCCCAGGACGCATCGTACGGGTGTTCCATGACAGGCATCAGTTCTACGTGCGTGAACCCATATTTCTTCACGTGATCTGCAAGGGGTTGAGCGACTTCGCGGTAGGTGGCCCATCTGTTCCCTTCGTCGGCCATTCGCATCCAGGAGCCCAAATGCATTTCGTAAATGCTCATGGGGCTGGTGAACAGGTTCTTGGCCTTTCTGTCCTCCATCCACTGGAAGTCTGTCCATTCATAGGCGTCCACGTCCCAAATTATGGACGCTGTCGCGGGCCTCAATTCCATCGCAAACGCATAAGGATCAGTTTTAATACGAAGTTCACCGGTCGAGGTCTTAATCTCGTACTTGTATAGTTCTCCTACCCTCAGGCCTGGAACAAACAGCTCCCATGCGCCAGTGCTACCCATCGCCCTCATGGGGTAGAGACGTCCATCCCAGTTATTGAACGCGCCTACAACGCTCACTCTTTTGGCATTTGGCGCCCAAACAGCGAATGACACCCCCGGCACCCCTTCGAATTTCCGCGGATGAGCCCCCATTCTGTCGTAAAGATGGTAATGCTTTCCTTCTCCAAGAAAATGAAGATCCTGCTCGCCCAGGGTTGGCATAAATCGATAGGGGCTGTCGTGCTCCCACTTGGATCCGTCGGAGAAGGTAAAAGCAACAAGATATTCTATCGGGAAGGGTACTTCGGGCAGAAATAGCCAGAACAGCCCCTCGGCCTCAGATGACTCCATCGATACGCGTTTCGAGTCAAACAGCAATTCCGCTGCGACGGCGTCCGGATGAAAAGCACGTATAATGACGCCAGATTGACCATGCGCAACTACTGGATGGGCGCCAAGGACACTATGAGGGTCAGAGTGCTCCACACTAACTATTCGTTCAATATCATCCGGCACTATTCCCAATAAAAGCTCTCTTGAATACATCAATCTTCCTTTTCAAAGATCCAAACAGTTCTTAGCCTATAATTGAGCCACGTACCATCGTTTGCTAAAGAGCCCACTACTGCATTCCGGCAGGTGTTTCTTTGATTGCCGTCCTCGACAATTCATGAATCCATTTTATTGTATTCGGGAATATTTTCGGGTTTTACATAGAGAATTCTATGGCAATTAGGACACAATATCATCTCTTCTTGTTTCAGAATCCGGATGTTAAGCTGGGGAGGTATGGCCAAGTGACACCCGCTGCAAGATCCGTTCTGCAACTCCACCACCGCGTTGCCTCGAGCTTTTTTGACGGTTTCATACCTCTTCAACAAATCCCGGTCCACCTCTTCGGAGATTCTCTGTTTCTCAGTCACTAGGGAAACGAGGGCCGCCTTTGCTCGTGTAGTAATAGCCTCCATTTCTTGCTTCTTTTCCAGCAAGCCTTTCTCAAATCCTTCGTATTCCTTGTCTTTTCTGTCCACGACCTTTTTGATTTTTTCCATCTCGGTCATAAATCCCAACATTGCATCTTCAATTTCGCCCACAACTTTCTTGCCTAGTTTGACCTCCCTTGATAAGGCATTGTACTCCTTTTGATTCTTTATGCTGAGGAGACGCCGCTCGGAACGTTTGATCTTTTCCTGTTCCACGGCCAGATCCTGTTCTTTCTTCCGGACATCTTTTTCAAGCGAAGCCAGTCTTTCGCGTGCTTCGGAAATCTCCCTGCGAATGACTACCAGGTTCTTGGCTATGTCCTGAACCTCGACGGGCAATCTGGCTAAGTCATTTTCGTGTTGATCTATCTCGTTGTCGATCTGCTGGAGCTTTTCAAGAAGCAGTAGCTGTTCTCTCAACGTAGACTCTTCTTCACGGGTTGCATATCTCAATGAAGGGCTCCTTCTCTAATTCACAGTTAATACAGTTAATCGCCAAACCGAGCCTGGCGAATTCGGCTTCAAAAGCGGTCCTCATCAGGTTGATTGCACCTTTTTCGAGACCGAAATGCCCCGCGTCGATGACAGGCATTCCCATCTCCAGGGCTTCGCGGGCCGGATGGTATCGAACGTCGCCCGTAACCATAAGATCAACATTTTCGCGGAGGGCTTCGCTCAGGTAGCTCATTCCGCTGCCCGAGGCACAAAAGACTGTTCTTACTTCAGCGTCCTCCGCCGAAACTACTCTCACTTGAGAAATCTCTAGGTCCTTGGCTATCTTGCGAGCGAATGAGAAAACCGTTGTCGCTGACGGAAGTTGACCGATTCTGGCGCAGCGCGCGCCGATCGGGGTAATGATGTTTTCCAAACCCAGTTTGTAAGCGAGCTGATCGTTTAATCCACCGGCTGCGGCATCCAAGTTAGTATGAAGACTCAGGATGTCTACGCCCATTCTCGCAGCGTCCAGCACGACCCTGCCGAAAAGCGAATCCGAAATGATATTGCGAAAAGGTTGTAAGATGACGGGATGATGAGTGATTAAAAGTTCGCAGGAGGAAGCCGTGGCAAACTTGATAGTCTGGGGTGTCGGGTCAAGGCTGAAGGCGATCGAACTCACTCGACGATTAGGATCTCCGATCTGGATCCCGCAATTATCCCACGGCTCCGCTGTGTCAAAAGGAAAGAGGCGGTTCGCGATCTCAACGATGCCAGACAAACATTGCCCCGTCACCACTTCCATGCTTCAATCACGTCCTAAGAAAGACACGGCCCCGCGCTTGTTCGCGGTGCGAGAGGGGCCCTGTTGGCCCCGAGCCATCGCCCGTCGGCATCCAGCGGAGGTCTGAACAGCCAAGAAAAGGTAGAAGCCACCGGTTGATTCCTGTTGTGCCGCGGGACACATACATTGCCAAATATAGATTTGCAGGTTTTCAATGCTTCAAAAAGATCACGGGGAGCTTGGAAAAGCTCCCCGTGATGAAAACCCAGGTCTGTTAGCAAAATTTGTGGCTTCTTCATGAGTGATCTCTCTGAGAATGGTGGGCCCACCTGGACTCGAACCAGGGACCGACCGGTTATGAGCCGGTAGCTCTACCAACTGAGCTATGGGCCCGAGCCTCTTCAGCAACCCTTGATTATAGTAGTTCGCTCAGAGCCTGTCAAGGCCGGCAGACCTCTTGAGTTTCCTCATTTCAATCCTTTAAAAACCACAACTCACCGCCACCACTTAATAAATCCTACCCCCTTATTTTTTTGTGCCAAAAGCCCTTTAACAGATCTAATAGCCCCACCAGCCGTTGCGATACATCTGTTGGTTTTGCCATTGGTTGTTCCAACTTTGCCGGTAAGGGTCCTGGTTTCGCATTGTCTCCATATAAGGAAGCGTACCTTTCCCTTCAACCTCTCGGACCTCCGCAAGAGCTACCATAGCCTTCTCAACAAATCCCTGCCTCTTTTTGATCAGATTCCTTACCTCTTTGTCTCTCGACCCTCGCCCACTTCCTGCACACCGCTTGAATTCGGCAAAAGCCTGGTCCTCCAGGGCGAGGAGCTTCTGACACTCTTTCCTCTTGGCACTCAACATCTGGTCTTTGACCAGGATGGCCTCAGAGATCTGTTTTGCAATTGTCTTGCCCTCAGTTCGGTCAACGAGAGGATGTTGGGTGAGCCGTTCCAACGATGTTTGCTGAATGGTCGAATAATCCTGTATCCTGTCTCGCAGCTCCTGAAAGCGCTCTTCCCACCGCGCCCGAGCTGAAGAACAACTGGCATCCTGGGAAAAACAAGGGGGGCTCAACAACAGAAACGAAACAAATGGTAAAATGGAAACAAGAGGGGCCAAGAGCTTGTTCAGAATTCGTTTGCTGCACACTTTCGTGCTCTCCTTTCAACCAAATTGTTTCGGAATGCCAGGCCGAACAACCAAATAAGACCTTTTCCGCCTATTATACTAAATCCTTTCATGGAAAAAGGCCAGCCAATTGTTGATGCTCACGGCCTGCGATCCCATTCATGAATCCTCAGGACCTAATCGTGGTCGCTGCCTGACTTATGGCAAATCATCTGCCAGATTCGCCGATGGTTGCAGCGTCTTCAGGAAAGGCGGCTGCTTTCAGAAACTTCGACGCCAACGGTAAATGCTTTAGGGAAGACCGTTAGTAATTCCCGTCCAGCCTGGTCTTTCCTCGCTAGCAAGAGGCGTCATGGCGTCTGGTGCGATTGAAGGAGCCTGGAGATCGTCATGTGGCCCATTGATGTGGCCCACATGTTGGCCGTCCAGCCATTTTTGTCCTTGGCATTGACGTCTGCTCCTTTGTTCAGCAACAGTTTCACCACTTCCACGCGAAATTCCGACGAAGCAATGATCAAAGCCGTAGCGCCATACTGATCCTTAACTTCCGGATCAGCTCTGTTCGCCAGCAACATGTCCACCACTTTGAGATGCCCACCGCGACAGGCTCGCATCAAAGGAGTCCAGCCATAATCATCCTTGACGTTAGCGTCTGCTCCATTTTCAAGCAGAATCTGCACCACCTCTATATGGCCCCTTCTGCAAGCCTTCATTAAGGAAGTGGCGCCGTATTGGTCTAAGGCATTAGGGTCGGCTCCTTTTTCTAAAAGCAGCTTCGCTACATCCGGGTAGCCCATCGAAGATGACCATAAAAGAGCGGTCCAGTTCGACGAAGTTCGAGCGTCAACATCGGCCCCATTGTCCAACAACTCCTGCACAATATCGCTGCGACCTTCAGTCGAAGCCAGTATCAAAGGTGTGTATCCATATTCGTCCTTTGCATTGGGATCCGCTCCCCTAGCCAGCAAGCTGCTGACCTTATTCAAGTTCCCCACCGCGGTAGCGCTCAGCAATTTTTCATTCATTGCTCGGGTCCTTCACAGTTTGGGCGTTATCTCACGAACGTGAAAGAAGATATTTCGGCAAATCACCAACTTCGGCGAACCAAATGAAGGGCTTGCTATCGCCCTAAAGACCATTTGTTCGTGCTTCGGCTCCCTCACTTCCCAGCAGCCGTTTTCAGGATATCGACCACCTCCGTGTGGCGCATGGAGGCCGCCCACATAAGGGCAGTCCAACCGTTGCGATCACGGGCATTCGCGTCCGCTCCCCTGGACAAAAGCTCTCTGATCGCCTGTGCGTGACCCTCAGACGCGGCCATGATCAGCGCCGTGGCGCCATACTGGTCAGCGATCTCCATATTTGCCCCTCTGTCCAAGAGAAGTCTGACGACATCGAGATAGCCTCGCCGCGATGCTCTCATCAAGGCTGTCCATCCGAATTCATCCTTTGCATTGACGTCGGCGCCTGCGTCGATAAGGTGTTTTGCCACGTCCGCAAAACCTCGTCGCGCGGCCTTCATCAAGGCAGTTGCGCCATACTGATCTCTAGCATCGGGTTCCGCGGCGGCATCCAAAAGCAGCCTCACGGCGTCCGAGAATCCCATGGAACCCGCCCACATGAGAGCGGTCCACCCGAATGCATCCTTCGCATTAACATCAGCGCCGGTTTCAAGAAGGTTCCGGAGTACGTTCAGGTCTCCGGATGTGGCTGCGTCCAACAACTTCTCTTGCATGATCCGTCTCCTCATCAGGGCAAGTGAATGTGAGCCCATATCATTTTTATAACATTGTTTTTCG
>CAVSPC010000007.1:0-23566 GCA_963729795.1 uncultured delta proteobacterium
GTGTAGCCCCTAGGTTCCGCCTGCTTTGAGTGCTCGATTAAACGCCCAGCGTTCAAGCGTCTTAATTTGTTCTTTCATGGTGGTGGAAAGCGGCACAATGTTCTCCAGGGCTATATACAAATCATTCTGGGTGACCTCTCGCTGTTCGCTGAACGCTCTGAAGACTGCACCGAGCACCCCCTGTTCGATCTCGGCTCCGTTGAAGCCTTCAGTTACTTTGACAAGCGGCGTGTAATCAAATTTATTGATGGGGATATCTCTCTTTGCAAGGTGAATTCGTATTATTTCCATACGGTCGTTGTCCGACGGTAGTTCGACGTAGAACAATTCGTCGAACCGGCCTTTGCGGAGGATTTCAGGAGGTAACAGCTCGATATTGTTGGCTGTTGCACCGATAAAAACCGGTGCAGTTTTCTCTTGCATCCACGTGAGAAAGGAAGCAAGAATACGTGACGCTGCTCCTCCCAGCGTTTTCTGGCCGGCATTGGCTATGCCCGCTTCAATTTCGTCTATCCACAGGACGCATGGAGATGTCGCTTCGGCGATTTTGATGACCTTCCTGAGACACTCTTCCGGAGTACCTTGTAAACCGTCGTAGATCCGTCCCATATCGAGCCGCAGAAGGGGTAACCGCCAGAATGCGGAAATAGCCTTGACACATAAGCTCTTGCCGCATCCGCTGATTCCCATGAGCAGGACACCTTTGGGCAGACTGAGCCCAGATTCCCGCGCTCTCCGGGAAAAAATTTCCTCCCGCATGGTAAGCCACTTCTTCAGATTGGTAAATCCACCGAGATGGTTGAACTCCATGGGCTGAGCAAAAAGCTCCAGGAGACCGCTCTTTTTAACAATCTGCCTCTTTTCTTCTATCAACACACCGATATCGCTAGAAGTTATGGTCTGTTTGCCGGAAAACGTCTTTCGGAAAGCCTGCATGACCTGCTGACTGGTGAGGCCCGTACCCACTTTGAGAAATTGATCTTTGACATCATCGGTCAACGACTGCTGAAGCCCTTCCCGATGTTTCTCCCTTGAGATGACCAGATTGAGCAGTCTCTCTATCTCTTCCACCTTGGGGAGGGGCACATCCACCAATACGATATCGCTTGTGATTTCAGGAGGGATTTCCAGAATAGGAGAAACCATGAAGACGGTCTTGTATCCGTTTTCGATCTTCTTTGCAGTGTCCTTTAGCTTACGGATTACAGGCGGATTCTCCTTCATGAACACGTGAATGTCATGAAGAATAAGAAAGGCCGTTTCCTTAAGGTTCATGAACCAATCGAGCGCATTCATTAATGACGGATTCGGGACTACGGCTTCATCATCCAAAGTCACGCCGGTGGTGCAGGACCAGACATAGACGCGGAACGGGGGTTTGAAGGCTGATGCTAGAGCCTTTATCTCAGCCTCAACGCGACGATCCTCCTCCGTTAACAGGTACAGTAAGGAGGTTTTTGCCACGACCATGTCTTTCAGTATGGACCGAAGTCCCTGAACCTCTTTTTCAGGCATTCTGTTTCCTCTTGGACTGCTGTTCGCAGGTGTATTTTGAAGAGGGCTCTTCGCTGAGGCCGCAACGTCAATATTATTACATATTAGAGTAGGTATTCAATATGTCAAACAATCTGACAACTAAATGTCCGACATTCGGCAAATGCAGGCTCTAAAAAGAGGTCCTTACCATGCCTACAACGACAAGGAAGATCTTGGCCGATTGGATTGCGGTGAGAGGGGGTGAGCCGGGACCTCTATTCGTCAACCTCCATCATGATCCTCATATCCGAGGCTAGCGCCTCTCCCCCACGAGCCTTTACCGGATCATACGGGAACTCGGGGAGCGCACAGGTGAGCGTACCAGTCCGTGCTTCCTGAAGATTCCGCTTCCCTATGCTTGGGGGAATTAGCCGGAACTCATTTTTCTAGGAGATCTTTCATTCTCCACTAGTGCTAATACTCAAATAGGGGTCACCTTTACGTACTTTAAAGCCCATTATGGCACGTAAGGGGACGTTATCAAACTCGACTCATTCCGGGTCCATGCTTGATGTCCTTTGCTCTTTGTACGAACCCCCACGGTATCAAATCACAGGATAGAGCTTTGGAAACCATCGTTCCACAGCGTCGATGGGGAAGGCCGGAATAAGCGGACTGTGAGTGGTATCGGATTTAAGATATCCTTTTTTCAGGAGATCAGAGACGACATTCCGTGCCATACGCTCAGCGTAGCCGGTTATATCCCTGACGCCGCTACGGGAGATTTCTCCGACCAGCAGGGCTTCGCGTAATATTGGAAATGTCTTTTTGGGCAAATTCCCCGCCTCCACTTCATCCTCGATATGAAGTCTCATGCGGCGCAGAAGGTTTTTTGGCTCAAGCAATGATGCCATGAAATCAATCTGGTCGATGCAGGTGGTAAGGAAGAATTCACAAAAACTTATCAAGGCCTGAGTGGATAGAGTCCCCCGTCCGTCGAGGTCTCCGTGTCGTGGCTGGTCGGCAGCCGTGAGCAGTTCTTTATACTCTTTGACATTCCGAGCTAGCCCTCTTGCTACCGACCAGAGGCTGCTCCCTACGCCGCATCGCTGAAGCGAGGCGTGGGACATTAGACGCGCGACCCGCCCGTTGCCGTCATAAAAGGGATGTATCCAGAGCAATCGGTGATGTGCCGCACCGAGAGCGACGATCCGGCGCAATTTCGACAACATTTTTGTCTCATAAGCAGCGGCAAATCTATCCAAAAAACGAGGCAGCCCTTCGGCGTCTGGTGGAATGTGTCTTCCAACCTGCACCCATCCTGTTCGCAGACCCCCAGGAATCACACGCAGCCGTTCGCCGGTGTCTGGATTTTGAATCCAAAGCAATTCTTCCGGTAGACGTTTGCAAAACTCACGATGCAGCCAGACCAGGTAATCGACGCTTGTTGTCTCAACCTCTAAATCTTTATGATGATCGATGAGGCGCTGAACCTCTATATGGGCAACAGCTTCAAGTTGAAGCGCCCTTTTTTGGGCATCACTTGAATATTCGGCATGAGACAAGGCTCGGTCGATATCGCGGGGGTGCGTGTCGTGCCCCTCTATGAGGTTGGAGTAATAACAGTTCATTGACCGGACAAGATCACCCACACCCAATCGCACGGCCGGGGGCAATTGGCTCGCTAACCCCATAGCCTTTGCTGCCAATTCAATGGCAAGGTCCTCGAGTTTTTTCTCACCTTCCGGTGGAAGCATCGGTTCCATCAATGTTATGCTTTCCGGGGTTTCCATACAGGCTCTCGGATCTACTCTTGCCGGTTTTTTGATGTCTTTTAGTTATTATAAATCAATGAGTTGTTAATGCAATAGGTCAAATTATTGCCGGTTCTATTGCCGGCTTGGAGGAACGCATCTCGCCCCCCATATCTGAGCTCTTTAGCTAATAATCTTGCGGCGAGAGCCGCATGTTTGGCGTCAGATGCCCAGGTAGGCTTCCTTGATGTGCTCGTTGTTCAGGAATTCTTTTCCCGTCCCTGAGAGCGTAATGCGGCCGTTTTCCAGTACGTAGGCTCGATCGCACATAGCTAGGGTGTGTTTCACGTTCTGCTCCACGAGGAGTACAGTCATGCCTTCTTTATTAATTGTCTCCACGATTCTGAAGATTTCAGTAACAAGTATCGGGGCCAGCCCGAGGGAGGGCTCGTCGAACATCAGCAGCTTGGGCAATGACATAAGTCCTCTGCCTATGGCGAGCATCTGTTGTTCACCGCCGGACAATGTCCCCGCTGCCTGTGTCCGTCTCTCCTGAAGTCGTGGAAAGAGCTGGTAGATCCAGGCCATGGTGTCGCTGCGTTTGGCCCTCGCTTCTCGGGTTAATGAACCTATAATCAGATTCTCTTCGACGGTCATCTCGGGGAAGAGGCGCCGGCCTTCCGGCACATGAGCCACGCCGAATTCTATGATCTTATGAGGAGGAACTTCATTCAGCCGCGTCCCGTCAAACGTTACACTGCCGCTTGTAGGTTTGAGAAGGGAAGAGATAGTCTTGAGGGTAGTAGACTTTCCTGCTCCGTTCGCCCCCAGGAGTACAACGATCTCGCCGTCACGGACCTCAAAGGAGACATCCCACAAGATCTGAAGGTCACCGTAATGCGCATCAATATGCTCAACTTTGAGCACTATAATCTTCTCCCAAATAAGCGGCTATCACATCATGATTAGAAGCGACTTCCACCGGACTTCCTTCGGCAACGACCATGCCGTGGTTGATGGCCAAAATTCGGTCGGAAATTGTCATAATCAGTTTCATGATGTGCTCCACTATGATGATAGTCACGCCCGATTCGCGAATTTTCTTTATTAAGCTGATAGCCCCTTCAACTTCAGAAGGATTCAGACCGGCCGCGGTTTCATCCAGCAGCATGAGCATAGGTTTGGTGGCCAGGGCGCGGGCTATTTCCAGCCTCTTTCGGGAAGCTATGGGGAGGCTTTTGGCCAACTTGTCCCTGTAAACTGTCAACTCGCAGAAGTCGAGAGTCTCTTCGGCGGCTTTCACTGCCTGGGCTTTGCTGCGAGCATGAAGAAACGCGGAAGCAACAACGTTGTCTATTACGGTCATTCTTTTCAAAGGCTTAACCACTTGGAAGGTTCGGCCCACACCTAGGCGACAAATTTGGTATGTTTTCAGCCCTGAAATCTTCTTTCCTTCGAAGTATATTTCTCCTTTGGTCAACGGGAAATAAGCGCTAATAAGGTTGAAAATCGTGGTCTTGCCCGATCCGTTAGGACCGATCAGGCCATATATTTGTCCTTGCTCCACCTTGAAGCTTACATCGCTGACTGCAGCGAGTCCGCCAAAGAATTTGGTTATGCCCTTGGGTTTCAAAATAGGCCATGTAATGCCTCAGCTTGCCTCCCGGCTTCGAAATCGGAGGTTTTTCTTCAGACTCAGCCAATCGCCCACAACTCCGTTGGGCAGGTAAAGGATGACTATGACCACGAGTAAACCGAAAGTCAGCACGTGGGCCTCGCTGACGTATTTGGTCACGGCTGTCATGAACGGCCAACCGGTGGTTTTGGCCAACCAAGTCAGAAAGCCGAATCCACCCGTCCGGATCAATTCCTGGACGAGCACCATGATAAATGCTCCCACTGCCGGGCCGTAAACCGTGCTGACTCCGCCCACTATACCGACAAGTATTGCCATGATGGACACATCATGTAATGAAAACACGACACTGGGATCGACAAATCCCATATAGTTAGTGTACAAACCGCCGGCAAGGCCGATCAGAAATGCGGCTATGCAGAGCGCAACCATCCGGTAATAAAGAGTATTTATCCCCATGCTTTCCGCCGCGTCTTGGTCCTCTCGGATGGAAATGAAATAATATCCGAGGCGTGACCGCACGGCTAAATCCACAATTACTATCGATATCACCGCAAGTGCCAGGGCTATGTAGTAGTACGGCAATTTAGACACCCAAGTTTGCATGATCAGAATGCCCACCATCCCTCCGGTTAACGATTCCCAGATGGTGGCAACATGCCGCATAATCTCATTCAAGGCCAGAGTAACCAGAGCGAAATATGGACCGCGCAGCCGGAAGGATATCCATCCAAAGGGAAGTGCTAGAATGACCGCGGTAATTCCTCCAAGAGGGAGTCCCCACCATGCTGAGATATCGAGGTTGGCGCTCAGCAATGCGGCCGTGTAAGCCCCTGTCCCGAAAAAGGCTGCGGCCCCGAACAGTACCTGCCCCGCGTACCCAGAAATCAGGTTCCAACCCGATCCAATTGCTACCCACATCAACACGAGGATCATAAGATGCTGCGAATATGCATCCTGAAATTGGGGGATAGGAAGCCATGCCGGGAGCCTGGGCGTCCAGGGAGCAATCGTCAGATATGCAAGAAATATGAGTGGGCCGGCAAAACGCTTCATGAATCTCAAACCTTGGTAAGCCGCTTGAATCCACCGGGCAAGAACAGCAGAACCAGGACAAAGATGACCATGCCTATCAGGTTCTCATATTCCATGCCGACATAGGTAGAGCCGAAAGCTTCGGCAAGCCCTAACGTCACGCCACCAAATATAGCTCCAACGGTTGACCCGAGCCCGCCTAGAATAGTTATGATAAAGGCCTTGGCAGTAAACGGCCCTCCAATATCCGGAAAGAGATAGTAGATCGGCAGGAGCAGAGTCCCTGCTGCCGCCACCAGTGCCGCGCCGATGCCCATGGTGATCACTTTGATCCGTCCGGCATTGACCCCCATGATCTGAGCAGCTTCGCCATCCTGAGCTACCGCTCGAATGGACCGCCCGAGATCGGTCTTCAAAAGAAACCAAAAGAGCGCCGCAGTAAGGAGACAAGCGAAACCGAAGGCGACGCATAATGCCTTTGAAAAAGATATCCCCCCGATAAATATCGCTGGGACTGAGAAGGGGTTAGGAACCGACTGATAATTCGAAGTGAAGATGAAGCGAGCGATCTCGGTGAGAACCATCCCGATGCCCACAGTCATCAAGACCTGATTCTCGGGCAGGATGGATTCCACTTTCATAAGGGGATTGAGGAGGAACTTTTGGATGAGAATGCCCAGAAGGAACAGGCTCGGCATGCTTATGAGCAAGGCGTAGTACGGATTAATGCCAAGATAGTGAAACACCACGAAGGTGATGTACATGGCAACCATCATCAACTGGCCGTGCGCCAGGTTGATGATGCCCATCACCCCCATGATCAGGGTCATGCCTAGTCCTATTAGGGCGTAGAGTCCTCCTTTTAGGATGCCGGCGACCAATGTTTGCAGAAATACTTCCATCTAAAGCTCAGTCAGGCTGGAGTTATCTCATTTGAAACCGGTACGCCGAGAGATGTTATCATCTTGCTATCCCAGCGTACCTTAACGTTCCTGATCTTCTGTCCTGTGAGGATCAGGGGAAAGGATCCCAACAAGAATCTGAGGGTTGCTAAATTCCTGCTAGCCAATAGGACGGCCTCTCCCATTGGCCAGCAAATGTGTGAGATCTACCTTTTGGACCAAGGGGGTACCGGATATACATACGGCTTGGTGGCCACGTTTTTGGGCCATACTGTCTCCAATATCCCTTTTTGCCATTGAACGAGGTACGTGGGCAGGGAGTTCTGCTGCTTCTTCTTGCCGTAGGCCACGAACTTAACCGGCCCGAAAGCAGTCATCATATCGGTCGCTGCTAAAGCTTCTCGCACCGCGGCAGGAGTCGGGGCTTTGGCACGCTTCAGAGCATCAGCCACAACATAAATCGACGCATAGGCTTCAGCCCCGTGGTACTCTGTAGCAGTTCCGAATTTCTTTAAGTACTTTTCATAATATTCTTTCGCTCCAGGATAAGGGACCCTGGGAGTCCACAGATCGGCGGAGTAAACGTCCTCTGCCGCCTTGCCCGCATTCTTGGCGAATTCAGGTAGTGTGAATCCCGCACCTCCGCCTACGAAGAGTTTGCAGTTGAAATCCAATTCTTTGGACTGGCGCATAAGCAGCGCTGCGTCCATTACGTACGATATCATGTAAACGAAATCGGGTTTGGCCGCTTTTGCCTTAATAAGCAAAGGCTTGAAGTCCACGGCCCCGTGTTCGTAGCCTTCTTTCATCAGAAACCTTGATACCCATCGAGTCGCAAAGTTTTACAAACTTCTTTGATCCCGATTGCCCAAATAGGCTATTCTCGTAGAGCACAGCCACAGTCTTGGGCTTCACCACCTCTTTCAAGAAGCTTTCCAGGGCCTTGGGATACTCACTTACCGGAGGATTAATCCGGAAGACATAGTCCCATCCTTTTTCAGTAATTTCATCAGCGGACCCGGTAGTTACCAAGAAAGGCACTTTGTGCTGCTGAGCAACGGCACATATCCCATAAGTCACCGAAGACGAGTACCCACCCGTGAGGCAGATCACTTTATCCCGCGAGATCAGCTTTTCAACAGCAGAGCGGCCCACGTCAGGCTTTCCTGTGTCATCTTCAATCAGGAGATCTATTTTCTTCCCATTTACTCCGCCGGCCTTGTTGATCTCATCAAGGCCCATAAGAAACGAGTTCTTCTCTATTTCGCCGAACTTGGCTTCATCACCAGTCAAAGGGAGCACGACTCCTACCTTAAGTGAACCACCCGCAGGTTCCGCTGCCGGCGCTGGGCGCGAGCTAATCAGTGCAAAAGCCAGAAACGCTGTTAAGCAAATCACAACACTTTTCATTGCTGACTCCTTACTGCTGTGAAGGCCGTTTTTGAGAAGAGACTACCGTCCAGCAACTAATCAGACGGGTCTCTTCATGTCAAGCAAAAAGAAGCTCGATGCACAGACAGTACGCTTGATGACTCCCTTGCGAAATGCGATAGCCAGTCGATTTTCGACCGCTTGAAGACTTTTGCAGTCGGGAGTATAATTTTGCGCCCTCCAGGAGAGAACGCAAGATGAAAACCTGCTCGCTGCCTATTGCTCTGATTTTGTTGGTCACACTTTCCCCTACCGCGGGCAGATGTTGGGCTCGGCCTCTTGAGCTTGAAAATCGCATTTCTGATTCTGCTCGGGTTCTCAAGGAAATGGTAAATGCGCCGGACGGGGGCATCCCTTCCGATCTTCTCAGGCGTTGCCGCGCTATTATCATATTCCCTTCGGTGATCAAGGCCGGACTTGGCATCGGCGGTCAGTACGGCAAAGGGGTCGTTCTGCGACGTCGGGCGCCGACTCGAAAATGGGGGCCTCCAGCGTTCGTCAGACTTGTCGGGGGCAGTTTCGGTTGGCAGGTGGGCGTTCAGTCCACCGATCTGGTCCTGCTTGTCATGAGCGATGTCAGCCTCCGAAGCCTCTTCCACGACAAATTCACAATTGGCGCAGATGCATCCGTGGCGGCCGGCCCTGTTGGCAGAGATGCTTCCGCGTCTACCGATGTAGCCTTTTCTGCCGGTATTCTTTCTTATTCCAGAGCGCAGGGGATTTACGCGGGACTCTCCTTACAGGGAAGTATGATTCAAGCTGACTGGGAAGCCAATGAAGGGTATTACGGATCGGACCTTTCCGTGATCGACAGCTTCTTCGAGGGTAAAGGTCCTGTCTCGCCGGCAGCAGGCAGACTGATCGAGCTTCTAAACAGATGTAGTCGGTGACCGATGTGTTTCAGACCTTCTCCCCTGATGACACGCTGGAGGCTAGGAACGTAGAATGAACGAGATCGGCACTGACAGCATAGAGATAACCAGGCTATTTTCCCGGCGTTCTCGGCAAGATAATAGAGTTGCATGCAGTTTATTATTTTGAGCACTGGAAATTTGATATGTCATTTGAAACGCAAGTCGGCATGGAACTCTGTGAGTTCATGAGTAGATTCCATCCGGAAACCGATGGATTCTGGGTAGCCCTGGTGAACAGCAAGTTTGCCGGAGCTGTTGCCATAGACGGGAATCAGCCCAATGAGGATGGAGCACGGCTTCGGTGGTTCATCGTGGAACCTCGATTGCAAGGGAGCGGTATCGGCCGCCTTTTGATTGAGACCGCCGTTGAATTTTGCAAAGCAGCGGGCTACAAAAAGGTATTCCTGTGGACTTTCAAAGGCCTGGACGCAGCACGCAATTTGTACGAGCAACAAGGCTTTAGTCTGGCGCAAGAGCATGATGTTGATCAGTGGGGATCGAATATAAGAGAACAGAAATTCGTTTTGACGCTATAAATTGTGGAAAGCCGGAGCATGTTTTTCTCGAATCATGAGACTTTCGAGCCCCATACTTCATAACCAAGGTTCGATTTTGCATTTGCACTAATGTCTCAATTGATGGCACAATCCCTTGAAATTATAGCCAGGGAATAGAGCCCCGAGTTCAGGAGGAAACATCACCACCGACAGCGATCGAATTTTTTGCCTGATTTGCTGAGGTTTTCATTGCGGGGAATCAAAGGACGAAGTAATTTGATTAATAGAACCATTTAGCGCGAAGTCTCGAAAGTGCGGAAACAACGACGGGTGAAGAAGCTATTGCATGGAATTGTTTCTTGCCTGCGCAATAATATTTTCTGGCCCTCTAGCCATAAAAACGTGGGCATAAGCAAACTGACCTATCAATTTTGGCGATCGTTATGGACCGGCAAATGGGAGGCGATGACCATGAAAATCTTTGGATTTAGACCTACCGGTGATGTGTTGACCGGCGCAGCAGTCGGCGCTGGCTTGCTCGTGGCACCCGCGATTCTGCCATTGGCGTGGTCCGCTGTAAGACCTTTGTTGAAAGCCGTTCTAAAGGGCGGGTTCTTTCTCTATGAGACCGGGCGGCAGACTTTGTCCGAGGTTGCTCAGGAGCCGAGGAAAGCCCGGGCAAAGGGAACTAGAGCGAAGAGTGAGTTAACGCAGATACAGAACAAGAGAGAGGATGAAGAAGCAGTCATTGGAAAGGTGCGAGCCGCGGAAGAGCGGGCCATGGGAGGCCAGGTCCGGCCTAAACAACCTGCAAAGAAGGCGAAGAAGGAGCCTGTAAAAAAAAGAAGGCGGAGCCCTGCGACTCCAGTCTAGACACACTATGAGCGACGCAACGAATCAAATCTTCGCGCAGGAATCCGCCATTTTCCGGTAGAACTTGTCACAGTACATTCACTGTGGCGATTGGGCCACGATTAGAGTGAAAGCGTCGCTCAGTGGAGCTTGCGAAGAAATTCGTCAACTTCTTCCTCTGCTCTTTCACGTTGAATGCCGTATTTTTCTTGGAGTTTTCCCACGAATTGTTCCCGTTTGCCGTGAAAGACGTCCAATTCATCATCGGTGAATTTGCCCCAATTTGCTCTTATCTTACCTTTGATCTGTTTCCAGTTACCTTCGACTTGATCCCAGTTCATAATTGTTCTCCTTTCTCGACGTTCGCTGAATTATGTCTGTTTATTTGCTCAAAAATTGTCCGATAAAGGGTCAAGCACAATACATGTCCGTAAGTGCGTGGTTACAGGGCCTTACAACGGCCCCGTAGGCGCCGTTCCACGGGTCACGTCAGCACCATTATCATACTCAAATCAGCACTATCCTAATGAATCGGCTTAACCGAGTCTCTGGTCAACCCTGGCTTAACCGGATATTGCGCTACACCGGGTATCGACGCCCGAAAATCAGCGAGACCACGAACAAGATCAGAAAGATGAAGAAAACGATCTTCGCCATTCCTACGGCAACCCCGGCTATGCCCGCGAATCCAAGGACTCCGGCAATCAGCGCAATTACTAGAAACGTTATAGCTAAACCCAGCATAGCTAGGTCCTCCTATTCTTACAATTTGAACCGACCACTTTCGCGGTAAGATTTGAGGAAGATGGTCCTCATCCCGCATTAAGCAACTCACCCACTTGAACAGTTGACAGCAACATTGGGATCATCTTCCCATGAATAACAACTAATTACCGTCCTCGACCATTTTCTGGTCGGTTTTATGTATTGAGATGCGTCTTGTTCGCTTTGGATTCGTTCTCCGAATTGAGAAGGCTACCAAAGCGTCTTTTCGACATTGAAGCTGATCCGCCATCAATCATCGGCATGAACAAAGCGATATTATGTCAGTTACCTGCACTTTGAACAATCTTCTACAACTTTGCCGCCGGCCTTCAGACATTCAGATTTCTTTAATTCCTTGCAGAAGCTTCCCATGAAACAGCATGCTTTCCTGTTTTTCATTTTGCATCCTCCGCGGAAGCATTCAATTGACCTTCTATTAATATAGTCAGGCCGGAGAGTGAGTCAATTTGGATTGGATTATGTTGTGGCAATAACCGGGGGAGGAAATCAGCTTCCAGGCTATGCACAGGGTTCAGCGCCGCCTGGTTAGCCCTTTTCCGATGGGTAGAGAATCAGGTATGGGCTCCCGCGAGTTCCGCAGAATTATCCCTTTTTCCGATGGACGGCGATCAGTAAGGCTTTACCCGAATCGGCTCACTGAAGCGTTATCGAAAGACCAGTCTTATGACCTGCTTATTTATGTGTGGATGTCGTTAGCGGCTTCAGGCGTGCTGTTAGGCGTGGCTTGCCGCTAAACAGCCTTCAGTCCTCTTAAGAGAAGAGTGACAAGTTCTTCGAGAATTTCCTTTTCCGAGTAATAAGGAACGAGATTCCAACTTCGCAGTGGGATCAGAGCCATCAGGAGGGCCAGGATGTTGGCAAATACGCCCGGTTCTTGGCAGTCAAATACGCCTTTGCTTATCCCCTCCCTGATGAGCGCTTCGAGCCTGGAGACAAATCTGGATTCCTTTTCGAGTACTTTATGTAAGTATTGTTTTTCCAAGAACTTGGATTCCGTGTACATGAAGAGGGTCTCTTCTTTCAACCGGAGGCTGAACTCGAAAGTGTCCCGGATCACTTGCACGAGCCTTTGCACTGGATCCTGGTGCCTCTGAAGAGCCTTATCGAGGCATTCATCAATATTAGTGAGCAGTTCCTCGTGTACGAGGTACAGAATATCTTCTTTTTTGTCTATGTAGTTGTACAACGCTCCGGGACTGAGACGACTGGCCTCGGCGATTTCCCGAACGGAAGCTGCATGAAAGCCCTTCTTTCGGAAAACCTTCATTGCCCCATGATAAATCTGCTTTCTACGAAGCTTCACTCTTTCAGGATTCTGAATTTTAGCTTTCATCACAAGCCGTGCCAATATGAACGATCAGTCGTTTGTACCAGAGACAGACGAGAATTGTCAAGGAGTTGCGATCGGGATGGAAAGCTGCGATGCTCCCAAAATAGTGGATCTTTTCAAAGAAGGTCAATGAGGGCTTAAACTTGACTTAATCAGAGGAGAGGGTCATTCCGAGCGAAGCAAAGCAACCCTTTCCTCCAAACATCGCCCAGATTGCCGGTGGGATGGTCCCGCGCGGAACGCGGGATTGCCCGTCATCCCTAGTAGACAGGCTGGAGCCTGTCCCGCCATTCACTCCTCGCAATGACCAGGGGAGCAGATTCACTATGCAAGTGAAAGATTGCCGCGAGGAATGGAAAAATCTTGACACTGACCGCGCCAGCCTGATAAAAAACGACTAGTCGTTCAGAAACCCAAGCGCCTTTTTCGAAAGACGCTCCTTGCCATAGGAATGGACTGGTCTTACTGGGTGGCGCCATTCTAACAAAACTGTGACAGAAAGGAGTCGAACTGATGGCAAATGTCCTGAAAACCGAGATCATTTGGCGAGCGCTCAAAGAAGCTGCGCAGGACCGCACGTCAGGTCGAGGGTACACGTGGCAGGGAAGCGATTTAACCTTCAAAGAAGTGGATGAGCGCTCTGATCATGTTGCCGCGGGGTTACTCAACCTCGGTTTTCAGAAGGGTGACCGTATCGGCATAATCGCCTTGAACCAGCCGGAGTGGGTTTACACGTATTTTGCTGCGGCGAAGATAGGGGCAGTAGTTGTGGGCCTCTCGGTGCGGTATCGCGAAACGGAGTTGAATTATATCCTCAACCACTCCAAGGCTAGAGCAATTGTAACCCTCGCATCGGCCGGCGATATGAATTATGTCCAATTCTTCAGGGAGTTGAAAGAACGCATTCCATCAGTGCGTGATTTTATTTTCATAGACCATCCCAGGAACGAAGAAAGCCATGACTATCAGGCGTTGCTTCAAGCTCCCGTGGATAGGGCGGCGCTCGAGGCAGCTCAGGGCTCAGTGTCTCCTGATGATCTCATTATGATAATCTACACCTCCGGAACAACGGGAAAACCAAAAGGCGCCGGAATCACACACCGCAGTCAGTTGGCCTCTGCTCGAGCTGAAGCGAAACACATTCGAGCAGACCCCGGGGATTCTCTTCAATTGGCTCTTCCGTTCAACCACGTGGGTGGTATTACGTGTGGCTTGCTGACCATGCTTGTCGCCCGCGGCACGTGCCATCTCATTCCAATGTTTGACCCCAAGACCATGATCAAGCAGGCAGCGTCTGACCCTCCCTCCCTTTTCGTGGGAGTCCCTACCATGCACACGCTAATGCTGCTGAACGAAGGTATGAAGGATTTTAACAAGGACTCCGTCCGCCTTGTGATCACGGGAGGATCCAACGCAGAACCGCCGCTCTTGAAACAATTGTACGAAACGTTTCCAAAGGCCAAGGTAATGAACTTGTACGGCCTTTCGGAGACCTCTGGCACTGTGATTATGAGCCCATGGGATTCGGATTTCGAGGCGACCATCCGTTCGATCGGAAAACCTCTCGGCGATTTCAACGTCAAGGTCCGTGGGACAGACGGAGTAGATGTTCCTATTGGGGAAATTGGAGAAATCCTCATCAAGGGCGATTGCGTGATACCCCGTTACTTCAGAATGCCGCAGGAAACGGTCGACACGTTTGGCGAGGAAGGGTGGCTGCGCACGGGCGACATGGGTTATTTGGATGAGAACGGTTACATTACGCTTATGGGACGGCTTAAAGAGATGTATGTACAAGGTGGATTCAACGTTTATCCCGTTGAAGTCGAGAATCTTATAGCCAAACATCCCAAGGTCGCGATGGTGGCGGGAATAGGTGTTCCTGACGCAGTCCTGGGAGAGATCGGTCGCTTCTACATCGTTCCTAGACCTGGTACGACGATCACAGAGGGAGAGTTGCTCGAGTACCGTCGGTCCTCTCTGGCGGACTACAAAGTGCCCCGCCAGGTGGTGTTTGTTGACTCGTTGCCACTGACTCCGGTTGGAAAGATTATGAAATCAAAACTGAAAGAAGACTACTTGCAGCAGACAGCGTGAATCTTCGGAAGTTACGCAGGAGGACGTTGATGGACTTCGCTTTGACCGATGAACAGCTCATGTTCAGAGACCAGGTCTTGAAATTTGCTCGCCGCGAGATAGTACCACGGGTTCAGGAACACGACCT
Source organism: uncultured delta proteobacterium (assembly GCA_963729795.1). GTDB lineage: Bacteria > Desulfobacterota > Desulfomonilia > Desulfomonilales > Desulfomonilaceae > CAWBBA01. The sequence goes on from CAVSPC010000007.1 coordinate 14,838, forward strand.
CAAAGGTGAATTTGATTTTCAATCCTGGAAGAGGCTGGGTGAATTCGGAATTCTTGGGCTCCATTTTCCTGAGGAGTTTGGGGGCGGCGGAGCGGACGTCCTGACGTCAGTGCTGGCTGCAGAAGCTCTTGGAGAAGCTGGGGTAGATGGCGGCCTGACCCTGAGTTACGGCGCCCACACCTATCTTTGCGCGGACACGATCTTTACTCATGGAAACGAAGCTCAGAAAAGGAAATATATTCCCAAACTGGCCAGTGGCGAATGGATAGGCTGTATGGGGCTCACTGAACCGGGTGCGGGTTCGGATGTGGCATCACTCAGCACCAAGGCCGAGAAAAGGGGCGACTCCTGGGTTATAAATGGCAGCAAGATGTTCATTACCAACGGAGCAATAGCCGATGTCGCCGTAATTTACGCCAAGACCGACCCATCCGCAGGGCATGCGGGAATTTCGGCATTTATTGTAGAGAAAGGCACCCCTGGATTTTCGGTGAGCCGCAATCTCCAAAAAATGGGGGTTCGAACTTCACCCACGTCCGAGCTTGCTTTTCAAGATTGTGTCATTCCGGCGGAAAACCTGCTCGGTTCCGAAGGCAATGGTTTCATGATGTCAATGCAAACTGTGGAATGGGACAGAAGCACTCTATTAGCGCCTTTTTTGGGCGCCTTTTCTTTTCTCATTCAACGTTGTTGCCGATACGCACAGGAAAGATATCAGTTCGGGCGACCTATATCGTATTTCCAGGCAGTCAGACATAAGATCGCGGACATGAAAATATTCCTCGAAGCGGCCAGATCGCTGGTCTATCGCATTGCGTGGTGTAAGGATCAGGGGCGGCCGTTGAATCACCTGGAAGCGGCGATTGCCAAACTCTTTCTCGGAGATTGGTCTCTGGGGCCGGCCAATGATGCCCTGATCCTGCACGGCGGTTACGGCTATTGCCATGAATATGACGTCGAGCGCGTGTTCAGAGATAGTCGTCTCGCCCCAATCGGCGGCGGAACCTCGGATATTCAGAAGGTTATCATTTCCAGGTTGATGTGATCGACCTGATCTGATCGCCTCTCAAGAAGATATATCCGGACCGGGAGATCAAGATCATGGATTTTGAGTTCAGTGTTGAAGAAAACGAATTGAAAAAAGACCTTTCTCGCGTGCTCGATTCTCAAATGATTATTGAAGCAAATGAGATGGAACGAGCCGATGTGAGAAAGCTCGGTAACATAACTCGTTCTTTTCTGAATAAACTTGGCCAAACCAACTACCTAAGCCTTGGTCTGGGACCGGGAAGTGGCTCCGATGGGCTGCGACTACTTGCCGCTCAAGAGGAGATTGCCAGGATTTCGGGGTCGTTTTTTCTATCTGTGGAAACGAGCGCTCGACTGTTCGGAGGTTTGCTGAAAGGCTTCGGAGCCGGACGGTTCCCGGATTTGCTTAAGCGACTTACAAATGGCCACCTCGTCGCAGCCGTTGCAATTTCCGAGGAAGAACATGCTCAGTCACTCCCGGGATTTTCGACCGTTGCGTGGCGTGAAGAAAATTTCTTTTCGGTCTCGGGTGCGAAGGTGTTCGTCACTAATGCTCCCATAGCCGACTATATCGCAGTGGCTACGTCCGTAGACGGTAATCCCGCATTTGTTTTGATTCGGCCCGACCAATCGGGCGTCACAGTCGGCCCTAGGCTGGAGACACTCGGATACAATGGGCTGGCAGTTGCATCCCTGAAATTGAACGAGGTCAAGGTATCCGAAAAGATGGTTGTCGGGCCTTTTGAGGACCGGAAATGTCTGGATTTTCTCCGGCAAACCCAGGACATGCTGCTGGTCATCGCGTCGGTGGGGCTTATGCAGCGAACCTTGGCAGAGGCGAAAAAACACGCTGATTCTCATCAACGCGGCGGAAAGCCTATTTTCCACTGGCAGGAAATTCGGTTTAAGATTGCCGAAATGCTCACATTAACTCAGACTGCGCAGCTTCTGTGCTATCGGGCGGCATGGATGTGTTCCGTATCGGATCAGGAAGCGGGCACTCTGGTTCACTGTGCGAAGGTCTTCGCCACTGAAGCCTCTGAACGAGTGGCGTCCATGGCAGTCCAAATCCTGGCAGGTAATGGCTACTTGAGAGGGAATCCCGTGGAGCGGGCTTACAGAGAAGCGAAATATGCAACTCTGGCCGGTACTACTACAGAAATCGCGCGGATGTCTATAGCGGACGAGCTTCTGAAACGCTATCAGGTGTAATCTATGGAAATCATTGAAAGCCGAATCGATACCAGCAGCGACGAGTACAAAGCGAATTACGATTCCATGGAAGCAATGGTGTCTGAGCTGAAGGCCGAACTTAAGAAGGCCAGAGATGACCGCTCGCCAAAAGCCATACAGCGCAATCAAGAATTGGGAAAGCTTCCGGTTCAGAAACGACTGGATCTGCTGCTCGATCGCAATACCCCTTGGCTGGAAATAGCGCCTCTTGCTGCCAAGGGAATGTATGGTGGCAAGGTTCATGGCGCCGGCACCCGAGCCGGAATAGGCCTCATTCAGGGCCGCGAATGCCTGGTTCATGCCAACGACGCCATGATTAAAGGCGGGACCGTATATCCTATAGGAGTTAAGAAAACCCTGCGCTGCCAGACAATATCAATGGAAAACAGACTGCCCATGGTAATCCTCGTTGATTCCGGCGGCGCATATTTGCCGCTCCAGTCCGAGATTTTTCCCGATGTGGACGATGGAGGACGAATATTCTACAACCAGGCAATCATGTCCAAAATGAACATACCGCAAATAACCGCCGTAATGGGGCTTTGCACAGCAGGAGGGGCATACATTCCAGCCATGTCCGACCACGTGGTTCATGTGACGGGCACCGGCGCGATTTTTCTGGGTGGGCCGCCACTGGTGAAAGCGGCCACAGGCGAGGAAGTCACTGCCGAGGAACTGGGAGGAGCGCAGGTTCATTGCCAAGTTTCCGGGGTTTCGGATTACTTTGCCGACGATGATGAACATGCTTTGCTGATGGTCCGGGATATAGCATCCCTGCTTCCGAACCGAGAAAAGTCTTATATTCCGACCAGGCCGCCGGTTGAGCCGTTGTACGATGCTCATGAGCTATACGGGATAGTCCCGCAAAGCATTTCCAAACCCTACGACGTCCACGAGGTGATCGCCCGCATTGTGGATGGTTCGGAATTCCTTGAGTTCAAGGCCCTTTACGGCCCCACTCTGATTTGCGGATGGGCATATATTCATGGTTATCAGGTGGGAATTCTGGGGAACAACGGCGTGCTCTTTTCAGATAGCGCTCTTAAGGCTACCCAATTTATTTCACTTTGCGATCGGCAGGGAATTCCCCTGGTTTTTCTTCAAAACATAAACGGATACATCATAGGCAAAGATTACGAGCGCCGTGGAATAACAAAAGACGGCCATAAGATGGTTCATGCAGTGTCCACCGCAACTGTTCCCAAATTCACTGTTATAATTGGAGCTTCCTTTGGCGCGGGAAACTATGGAATGTGCGGTCGTGCTTACTCTCCGCGATTCCTATGGATGTGGCCTAACGCCCAAATAGGTGTTATGGGCGGTGAACAGGCCGCCGACGTTCTGGTGTCCGTGAAGAACGATCAGCTTGCACGCGAGGGCCAACCTCCTTTACCTGCTGAAATAGTCGACGGAATCCGCAAACCCATTATTCAATCCGCTTTGAATGAGGGAAATGCCTATTACAGTACGGCCAACCTCTGGGATGACGGAATTCTGGATCCGGCAATGACACGGGACGTCCTCGGACTGGCAATTTCGGTTTCTCTGAATGTGTCACTGGCCGACCGGAATCAAGGCCACGGCACATTCCGGATGTAGGGAGCTTGGGATGTTCTCGAAAATACTCGTAGCGAACCGGGGCGAGATAGCCGTTCGAATCATGCGTACTGCCCGTGAGATGGGCATAGAAACGGTGGCAGTCTATTCCACTGTGGATCGACAGTCGCTCCATGTCCTGAATGCCGATCAGTCCGTATGTCTGGGTGAGGCCGATCCCGCTTCGAGTTATCTCAATATTGACAAGATAATTGAAGCAGCCCTTAAGACCGGGGCTGAGGCCATCCATCCAGGCTATGGCTTTCTAGCCGAGAATGCGAGATTCGCAGAGAGCGTGTCGGATGCGGGACTGGCCTTCATTGGACCTCCTGCAGGTTGCATGGAAAAGCTCGGAAATAAAACGACTGCCCGTTATCTCGTGGCCCAAAGCGGGATCCCCGTTATTCCGGGAATGATCGCGGGAGAATCGAATCCGGAACGGCTTGCCGCAGTTGCCGAGGAATTGGGATATCCCGTACTTGTGAAAGCGGCAGAAGGTGGAGGCGGAAAAGGCATGCGGATCGTGGAAAACTGCGATTCCTTGCGGGAGGCTTCTCAGGTAGCCTCGAGTGAAGCATTATCCGCCTTCGGAGATGGGACCATCTATTTGGAAAAACTCCTGGATCGTCCCAGACATGTAGAATTTCAAATACTTGCGGACACCTACGGAAATGTGGTGCACCTGTTCGAGCGCGAGTGCTCTATCCAACGACGGCATCAAAAGATTGTCGAAGAGACTCCGTCCACAGCAGTGACGGAAGATTTGCGGAACGAGATGGGGGCGGCAGCGATTCGGGTGGCTCAGGCCGCAGGTTACGTTAACGCGGGAACAGTGGAGTTTCTTCTGGACAAATCAGGCCGCTTCTATTTCTTGGAGGTGAATACTCGTCTTCAAGTGGAACACCCCATTACCGAGATGCTCACTGGTCTTGATCTCGTACGTAGGCAAATCGAAATAGCCGCTGGACTTCCTTTGCCGTTCACCCAGTCTGATCTCACGCGGCGCGGTCACTCGATTGAGTGCAGGATCTACGCTGAAGACCCTGAATCCGGGTTCATGCCTGCTCCCGGCCGTATATTGTATGCTTGTGTGCCCGAGGGTCCTGGCGTTCGCTATGATCGTGGAATTTATAGTGGATTCGATGTTCCGATCCAATATGACCCGATTCTGGGCAAGCTGGTAGCCTTCGGGGAAAACAGGGAAAGGGCCATAGCTCGCATGATACGAGCCCTCAAGGAATGCGTGATTCTGGGCGTGACAACCACCATCGAATTCCTTCTGGATGTCTTGTCTTCGGATGCCTTCAAGGCAGGCGATACACACACCGGTTTTATCGACGAGAATTTCGCTGACTGGAAATCGGACAGGACAATAGACAAATTGGCTGCTCTGGGCTTCGTGGCCGACCAGGTGCTTAAACCTGTCGCACAGACGAATGGCGCTGAAGATGGCCGAAACCGGCAGCCTTTTAATCCCTGGCTTCGTCTCGGGGCCTGGGACCTGGCCAAATGAGGAAAATGGAAACAGCTTTCAGTACGTATTCACTTGTACCAGCGAAAAGATGGTCATTGCGAGTCCCGCGGGACTCGGGACGAAGCAATCTTTTCCCTTGAATGCGGCTAAGATTGCCAGTGGGACGGGCAGGATGCCCGTCATCCATAATAGACAGGCTGTCCCGCGTCTCGCGGGACTGTCCCACTCTTCACTTCTCGCAATGACAAGGGACAGAAAATTCCCTGAGTCAGTCGATGAGAACATTTTCAATCGGAGCCCAATTAAGAGTTTGAATGATGCATTACAAAACCAAGATCGGAGATAGGATTTTCTCTGTGGAAGTCGGTCCGACAAATGAGGCTGGTGAGATACTTCTTACTCTGGATGGCGAACCACAAGCTGTCATGGTTCGAGAAGTTGGTCCTCACCAGCTTCATATTGAAATCGCCGGAATGGCGGCGAATCTTTTCATTTCTCGCACATCGGAAGGGTCTTGGATCTGGGTGAACGGGCGGACTCGATTTGTTCAAGATGCAGATCTAATCCCGCGACGCAAACTTCGGGGTTTGGACAATACTCCAAGCGAGGTCACCCCCCCGACGCCGGCGACAGTAGTCAGAATATTGGTTGAGGTAGGCTCGGAAGTAGCGAAAGGTCAGGGATGTGTCGTGGTTTCGGCCATGAAAATGGAAATGACCTTAAATGCTCCATACGGTGGTGTGGTCAAGTCGGTAAATACGACCATAGGCGCTCAGGTTAGTCCCGGCCAGATATTGGTCGAAATCGAGCCGGACACGGAGGTCGATCAAAATGAGTGATCCTGAACTTCTTTACCAAATCCGAGACGCGTCCGCTTGGATAACCATAAACCGAGAGAGAAGAGGCAATGCGATTAGCTTGGAGGTCATTGATCTGTTTTCTAATTATCTCGATAGTGCTGAGGCTGATGACAAGATAAAGGTCATTTGCTTGACCGCAGTTGGAGACAAATCCTTCTGCTCCGGTGCCGACCTCGTTTCAACCATGGGAGCTGAAGATTCCATGGCCGGTGCGCGCAAATATGCTTTGCTGTTGAAGAGAATGGCTCGGTTTCCGAAGCCCTTTGTTGCTCGCGTGAACGGCAATTGCCTGGCTGGAGGAATGGGCCTCATGCTTTCTTGCGATCTTGTTTATGCGCACGAGGGCTCAAAATTCGGGACCCCTGAGGTAAATGTAGGACTTTTTCCCATGATGATCGGTGCTTTGATCTTCAGAAATGCAGCTCGCAAGAAAGCTCTGGAAATGATCTATACAGCCAGAATGCTTTCGGCCGCGGAAGCGGAGCAGATGGGGCTTATTACCCGAGCGGTTCCGAAAGACGATCTTGATAGAGTGGTGAACGAAGCGCTCTCGAATATTGCAGCAAAGGCGCCTCTCGCCATAAAAATGGGACGACAATCACTGGATGCTGTTCAGGACAGAACATTGGACGACGCGCTGGATTATCTCTGCCAGCGGCTTGGAGACGTGGCAAGCACGGAAGATGCGAAGGAGGGCATGATGGCCTTCTTTGAGAAAAGACAGCCTCAGTGGAAAGGCCGGTAAACACCGGAGAGGAGGTTTTGGAAATATGGCTTCAATGTGGATAAAAGAAAACCGGGACTTCGAACGACCATGCATGATTACGTGTGCTCTATCCGGTGTCGTAGCAAATCGTGACCAGTGTCCTGCTATTCCCTATACCCCTGAAGAGTACGCGGCCGAAGCAAAGCGGGCGTACGAAGCCGGGGCAGCAGTGGTCCACATCCACGCGAGAACGAGGGAAGGTCTCCCTAGCTATGAGGTTCAGGATTACAAGAATATTTACGACGCTGTTACAGACGCGTGTCCTGTGATTATAAACTTTTCAACAGGTGCCATTAATATAACTACTCAACAGAAAATAGCCCATATTCAGGGAATAAGACCTGCTATAGGTGCTTTGAACATGGGCTCCATGAATTACGCGAAATACAATTCCGCAAAGAAAAAGTTCGTGTTCGAATTTGTGTTCTCAAACCCTTTCTCTGAAATCATGCAAATCGTAGAAGCCATGAACGGCGTGGGTACCAAACCCGAACTGGAATGCTTCGACGTGGGGCAAGTGGGCAATTCCTTTCCCCTCATCGATATGGGTTTGCTTAAACCGCCGTATCAGTACAGTCTGATCATGGGTGTGCTGGGAGGGATACCTCCCACCGTGTCGAATCTCATTGCTATGGTGGATCTGCTCAAACCCGGCAGCGACTGGGAGGTAATTGGGGTCAGTTTAGATCAGTGGCGCATGATAGCCGCAGCTATCGCATTGGGTGGGAATATTCGGGTAGGTTTGGAGGACAATTTTTACCTAACATCAGGGGTGATGGCAGATTCCAATGGAGCTCTGGTGGAAAAGGCGGCTCGAATGGTGAAAGACCAGGGGCGGGAGATCGCTACTGTGGAAGTGTCCAGGAAGAGACTGAATCTGGTAAACAGATAAACATTCACTGGCTTCGCAAAAGTGTGACTAAAGTTTACTTCAATGTTCTTTCTCTGTAATGGAGATAATAGAAAAATGCAATTTCAACTCGGATTGAGCTATGATGAACTGGAAGTCGGGATGAGTGCATCCTTTACAAAGACTATTTCGGAGACTGATGTCTACTTGTTTGCAGGTATCAGTGGTGACTTTAACCCTATGCACTTGAACGAGGAGTTTGCGAAACTGACTCCTTTCGGTAAACGTATTGCGCACGGAGCTGTTCCCCAGAGCCTGATTGCACCCGTGCTCGGGATGAAGCTTCCAGGTCTTGGAACCATCCTCCTGGAGGTGACCACTCGTTTTAAGGCTCCCACTTTCTTCGGTGACACCATAACCGCATCCGCAGAAGTAATAGAAAAACTTGATGGAAAACGTTGGGTAAAAATGAGACTTCTATGGACCAACCGACGGGGCCAAATCGTCGCTACAGGGGAAGCACTGGTAATGCCTCCGCCCAAACAATAAATCGAGCATAAGACCGCACCCCCACACCCACTGCCAGTGGAATCGTGTTTTTTGGATGAATTTATTTAGTGGAGGACCCTTCACGACGCATGATTCGCTGCTGGAGTTGCAAAGCCCTACAGTCACGGCCAAGGCCGTTTGCGAGGATAAGTCCTGCAAAAGTCCCGTACTGTTCATCTTGTGGAAAAGATTTGTGAACCCATAACGTTTCATAATATGGTGATTTTGGGAGAGATTTTTACGGAGAGAATAATCAAACCGGTACCACTAAGGGTACAGTTGATTTCGAGTCCGAACTTTTGAAAATAAGTACATAATATTTCAACATGTTATGCCGGTCGCCCGTTGCAACAATCCATAACAATCCATAAC
>CAVSPC010000008.1:0-26285 GCA_963729795.1 uncultured delta proteobacterium
GTCGTGGGTTGTCTGGGTTTAATTTTCCTCAGGTAATGGGACTCGGTTACCCGACCATTGAAAAGATTTTGTTGGGACAAGAAATCTGGAGCCTGCTGCTGATCTTGCTCCCTCTCAAGATCCTAGCCACTGCCGTAACCTTGGGCTCAGGAGGTTCAGGAGGCATATTGGCTCCTTCGTTTTTTATGGGTGCCGCGCTTGGTGGCCTTTTCGGATTTGGCGTCAACTCTGTGTTTCCTGAGTTTGCCGCCCCTGTGGGGGCTTATGCGCTGGTCGGAATGCGTGCTGTGGTTGCATGGTACTACTCTTGCACCGCTACAAGCTCTCGTTATGGTGCTTGAGATGACCAGGAATTATGAAATGATTCTGCCGCTAGCGCTCTGCTGTGCAATTTCAACATTTGTTGCTTATCGAATAAAGAGGCAGTCAATTTAGACGCTCAAACTCTTTCGCCGCGTGAGATCCACCGCCGTGAACATGTGAGTAACATGCTCCTCCAGCGCAATGGTAGCGGGTTCTGCACAGTTATTTGGGGTCAGCCAATTTTTTTTCGCTCCCAGCCTGCACGGCTATCAACGTACGGCAGAGCTTCCTTTCTGCCGCTCTGATTTTGCAGAGTTTTTCGTCACTGAGTGTCGAGGGGCGAAAACAATCATAGGCCAAGAGAGTTTCCCCTGTTTCTCTCTCGACATCCTTGACGATTTCCAATGCACTATCGTCTAATATCGCAAACGAGCAAATCACTTTATTCTCACCTCTTTCGTCATTCACATGGATGCGGCGATGGCTGAAAGGATTCGTACTTGGTGACAAAAAACGAAGGCGCCTTTTGTCCTTCCCAACGCCCTCCAATCCGCCAACATCATGTATGCCAAGAACCCGAAGCTACATAGTGCTACTGTCAACATCGCGGCTACAATTATCACGTCGATGTTCATCTTTAATTTCACTGGGAATTATCTTCCTGCCCTTTGTGACAGATTTGCGCTTCGATAGTTCAAAAGTCTGCGCCCCGATCAGAGGCCGATAGGACAGATGTGGGTTGATGGCATCATCCGAGAAGATTGATTAACTAACCCCGGGCTATGACGTCCTGCACGGCTTCACCTGAAATCCACGTCAAGGTTGGCCGTCGATCCTGGTAGACGCGGGATGTTGACAGGGAAGATGGTGAAAGGTAGGTTTAGAGATGGTAAAAACGTTACTGGTAATAGAAATGCAATCGTCCACCTGCGGGCGGCAAAAGCTTGCCATTGCGAACGGAGCGAGGCAATCTTTTCCCTTAAACGGCCCTTAGATAGCTTCGTCGTTTTACTACTCGCAATGACATCAACCCGAAGATTCCCCACGTAAGTGAATGCTTACATAGAAAGGTGTTAAGTCTGTGGCCTCGGGTAAAGTGATATCCCGATCTCATCGTCTGCTCATAGATTCGGTTCTGCTGGGCGTGGTAGGCGCGCTGAGCGCCCAGGTCTTCATGTTTCTCCTGCACGTCTCGAAGTATGTATTCCGCGTATGGATGGCAGGATACGTTGCTCCTGGGTTGCCCGAAGAGGGCGGCGTGCTTGCTGCTCAGATTGGTCCCCATGGACTCTGGTACATTCCGGTCGTAACAACGCTGGGTGGCTTAATCTCCGGAATCTTGGTGTTCAGCCTTGCCCCCGAGGCCGAAGGTCACGGCACGGACGCTGCTGTCAAAGCGTATCATCAACGAGGAGGGTTCATCCGGGCTCGGGTCCCGTTCTTGAAGATGCTGGCTTCCGCAATCACCATAGGTTCGGGGGGCTCTGCCGGACGTGAAGGGCCGACGGCATTGACGAGCGCCGGTATTGGAGCTATCTACGCCAGTCTTTTCAAGCGTTCCGATGAGGACAGGCGTTTGCTGGTCCTGATAGGCATGGCCGCAGGACTCTCCGCTATCTTCCGTTCGCCGATAGGGTGCGCTGTCTTGGCCGTCGAGGTGCTGTACAGTGAGATCGAATACGAGTCTTCGGCCTTATTTTACGCTATGTTCGCGTCAGTGGTGGCTTATGTTCTCAATGGGGTTTTCGTAGGCTGGCATCCGTTGTTTAAGGTACCTGCTCATCTGGGCGTCACCAGCGCTGGAGATTTTGGCTATTATCTGGTGCTCGGCCTCGCCAGCGGCCTCATAGCGACCCTTTTGCCCATGATGTTCTACGGCATTCGGGATTTATTCAAGCTGATTCCATTGCCTCCCCATGTCAAGCCGGCCATCGGCGGGCTCGGAGTAGGATTGATGGCGCTGGTGGTACCCCAGGTGCTTGGAGGAGGGTACGGTTGGATTCAAGAGGCTATTAACGGACGTCTGACAGGGGAACTATTGCTCACGTTGGTATTCGCCAAGGCCCTGGCTTTTTGCTTCACCGTTTCCTCTGGAGGGTCCGGAGGAATCTTCGCACCGTGCCTTTTCGTAGGAGCAATGCTCGGCGGATTTCTGGCTCATGTCTTCGGTCTGCCCCCCGCAGGGTTCGTTGTCGTGGGAATTGTAGCAGTCTTTGGAGCTGCCGCCAGAGTGCCGTTCGCAACTCTGCTGATGGTTGTAGAGATGACTGGTGGCTATGAGATGCTGGTACCTGCGGCTGCAGCCGTTGCAGTCAGCTATTTTGTGCAGTACGAGCTATCCTCGCCATTGAAGTACCGGAGCATGTACGAGGCCCAGGTACCTACTAGGGCCGACTCGCCAAGTCATCATGCGGAAACACTGGAAGTAGCTTGCAGGCTGCTGCGAGATAGACAGGTCCCTCCCGATACAATGGTGGATCGCATGAATCTCCTCGATCTCCTGGAGTCGGGTATCCCTGTGGATCTATCTTACGGCAGGAACCTGGATATTGTAAAAGTTACAATGGACAGCTCTTGCGTCGGCATGCCTCCTCAATCGGTTGAACTCGTGGACCCGGGCAAAGATGCTGAAGTGGCTGCGATAATCCGCGGAGGAGCGGTGCTGATACCTCAGCCCGATACGATATTACAGGCCGGAGATCGGTTGCTGGTCGTGGAGCACCCCGGCATTCAGTGCGAAGTTCCAGGCCTCACAAGCAGGCAGGCTAAGTAGGCCAATTCACACCGAAGTAGCCAAATGGGATGGGAATCGCGCTGAGAACCCATAGCCAAGGTCTCGTTTCTAATGGGCAACAAATCAGAGGTGGGGTCCGAATCGGTGCAAGGGCATGCTGAAGAGTCTACGCCGGAGTTCGTCACGTAGAACGTATTTGCGGCCCCGAAGTGATGCCACGGTCGATTTGATCCCCTTCAGTCGAAGCGAAGAGATCAGATCGGGTATCCATGCGTTGCCGGCGATTCTTGTCTCAGGGGAAATCGGGGGCGACCACGGCTCAATCCTCTCGAAGTTAGTCGCGAGTTGCTGAACTCCTCTCCATTCGATACCTGTTGGAACTAAGCCGTCTTGGGCTGTGATCTTGTCCAGCAGAACCAGTCCACGCCCCGACCTCTTGAACAACAACAGACTGTTATACGGGGATGGTTCACGCTGTCTCTGGCTGTCTCCGCAGAGAAATCCCGCGGGCGTGGCAACCGCTTGTTGGTTCATGTGGGTAAGACGGTCATACCCATACGGATAGAGTCGCCAAGCACCTAGAGTCCGATCCCCATAGAGCATTTGAATCAGTTCGCGTAAGCCGTTCTCCCTGCGAATAACCTCCGCACGCTTGTGCGTGCAGGCGAGATCGAGAAATACGAAATTGGTGCCGGATTTCACGGCAGGAACCCGGCTTATCAAGCTTCGCAAGAGATCGTTGCGGATTGCCGCTGCCTCTCTCCAGTCTTGGCTCAATCCGGCATGGAAAACCGCCATGAAACCGATGAGAACCAGGGCCACCATCTTCCCGATCGATTTGGCCGCCGACTGCCGCCACCCACAAAGCAGGCAGGCGATCAAAATGGCCACACCAAAAGAAGCTGAAGAATAGATCCTACTCGCCCAAGTGAAATTAAACCACGAGAGATCGCCCTCGGGTAGCAGCCTACACTTCACCATCAGCGTCTCGACTAGATTAGGAGAGGAACTTCCGTATCCCGCAAGCTGGTAAGGCAGCATTCCCAGCATTAGTATGCCCGCGCCGAGAGCGACGAGATACCATTGCGATTCTGGTCCGAACCTACCGTCTCCCCCCACCATTTCGACATTGTCTCGACCCCCAAAAAGGAACAGCCCCGCTGTCCATAGCACAACTATGGAGCCCGCCAAAAGCGCCCACCGATCTGCAGACATTGAGGTAAATGGCGCTAGCAGATAGAACGGAAGCAAAACGAGATATGACCACACAAGTTCGAGGGACGACAAGAGATCGGTTCGCGCTACTGCTCCTCCGCTGAGGACAACTAATCTGATTGCCACTGCCATGGTAAACGCAGACAAAATCCCTACGCAGAGCTTTATCAAGAAGGCCCGATCGGAACTCTGGTCGGAATAGCGCCGGTAAACGGGCAACACCAGTAATGGCGTCAAGAAAATCAAGAAGCTGGGCCCTTCATACGTGAGGAATGAAACCACGTACAGAGCGATGGGGAGGGCCAGCCCGCGCCACGATGACGACTTTTGAGCCCACCGTTGAAACGCTATCACCGAAGCCCAAAACAACAATGTGGTAAGCCGGGAATTATCGGTGAACACCACGTACGTCAAGCAGGAAACAGGCGGCAGGAAAAAAGCCAGCAATACGGCTATGGAAACAAAGGCCTGCCGACGTGGAAAAGCCCTATCCAGGGCCACTCCCATGAGAACCGCGGATCCTGCCAGCAATAACAATGAACACAAGTGAAACACCGCCCTCTCGAAGCCGAAGAGCTTGAACAGGGCGATCCAATAAAGTCCTTCCACCGGACGCAGGAATTGGCGTGCGTAAAGAACCACTGCATGGGGAAAGCTGTTCCAGTACGGGCACGCAAGCACCCACCAGTCATCACCAGTGAAGCCGATGTCACCGGTAAACGCCGTGAGCACAATACAATATAGGCCTAGTCCCACTGCTAAAAACCATAGGTATGATCTACTGCTTTCAGATTGTTCCATGGACATAGGCCAAGGATCTCCACTATCGTTTAGATATGATCAATACAACACTGGGCTCGTGAGAAACACACTTTGGGTATAACAAAGCTGCCATTGCATGAAAAGACAAAATTTTCCGTTGACCCGGGTGGGGCCGTGATGTACTGTCACGTAGCTGTATTGTGGTCGCGTTTCCGATTCGAACTATTCGGAGTTCTCAACCGCGTTACAATTTCTCGACACCCAAGTTTAGCGCGGCCTATAGGAGACCGGTCATGGGCGCTTCGCAACAACTATTGCAAATTGGAGAAATCGCTGTCGAAGCAAAAACCACTGTCCGAACTGTGCGCTATTATTTGGAAGAGGGCTTAATAGAATCGGCAGGTAGAAGCCCTGGCGGGTTCTACCTCTTTGAGACACACACCGTGGATACAGTTCGCTTTATCCAGAAGCTTAAAAGCCTGGGGATGTCACTTAAGGAAATTAAGGCCCTATATCGGGTCAGGCGGGTAAAGCAGACGGGCAACGAAGCATATCCGATAGTTCTTAAGCGACTTCAAAAAAGCCTAAAGGGTGTCAAGAAAAAGATCGGGGAATACGAAGAGCTCAGAGACGAGTTGGAGAATGCAATAGTCCTGGTTCAAGAATGCCAAGGCTGCAAGATGAAGCCGAACCGAAAGAACTGTTTAGCCTGCGAAATTGTCAAGCAGCGGGATCGAATTCCTTCTCCGTTTGCGGCCATCCTCTAGAGTATTCAGTGCTGATGAACCGCAAAGAAACTGGCGTTTGCCTTGTGATGCCGGCCGGATGAAGATTTGCCCGGGAGGCTTAGGCAAACATGCCGTAATTTCTTGCCGGGAACTTGCTACCTGCAGAACATAAAATAGCCCCGTTCATGCAAGGAGATTCTTTATGAAGAAGCGGTCGAGCTTGGAAAGAAGGATGTTGAATTATTTCCTATTGATAGCGGTGGCTTCCCTCTTGATAACAGTTGAGTTTGTCTGGGCCATAGGGAAAATCATGCCCCAAGCCTCCCTACCAGCCTCTCAGACAGTCGAAGCTGTGAGGCACGGCATCGAGTCCCTGCGACAAAAGACTCTACTTATGTTTGTAGTTCAAGCGGTGGAGACTCTTATCATTTTGGTAATGTTCGTGAGGAAAATCACCACCCCCCTACAACAGATGGCGGACGAGGCTGAAATCATTTCCGAGGGCGATCTTAGCCGAATTATACCTGTTCGTACGAGAGATGAGATCGGTCTCATCGGACAGACCATAAACGCCCTGACCAGCAACATCCAGGAAATGGCAGCCGTCGGATCACACACCGAGGCATCGGTACGAAGACCCCTTGCAGAGCTTCGGCAACGATGGAAGTCCGATCCAGTCTCTACAAAGAAACTGGGTGATATTGAGGCAATTCTTGACAGTTTCAAGCATATTGCACGGCACGTGAAAATGTTGCCGGGTCCTCTTGATTCGCAGGAGGAGGGCCTATCATGACAATGCAGTTGTTGACCTTTCCCGTAGGAGTTACGATAGCAACTCTGGCCACCATGGTCGGCCTGGGAGGCGGGGTACTTTGGGTACCGTACCTGGTTTTAGTTGCTGGACTCAAACCTGCGGTCGCCATAATGACGTCTCTGGTGATTCAGATTGCCGGAATGGCGTCAGGAAGTATTTCTACCATACGGCAACAAAAAACGGATTTAAAACTAGCGCTCATGTTGGCGGCGGCGGCATTTCCCGGGCTTGCTTTCGGCGTGTGGTTGCAAGGAGAGGTCAACTCCCAGTCGCTGATCTTTATGGTGGGCCTGGCTTGTATGGCCTGCGGTTTGGCCTTTGTGCTCGCGAGGGAGGATTACCACTTACTGTCCGGGAGAGAAGTCTCACTGCGTGCTGTGGTTCCGTATTTATGGACACCGGCCACTCTTTCGGTGGCGACTGGACTCCTTTCGGTCGGTGTAGGCGATTTTCTCGTACCGATCCTAAGAAGCCGTCTCAGATTAAAAATGGATGCAGCCATTGGAGCCTGCCTTGTCGTGATGACGGTAAATGCTGTCGCTGCATTCTCACTGTACATGTGGGCAGGAAGGTTGTTTTCCGGACCGATAGCATTGTTCGGTGCAATGGGAGCTTTGCTGGGCGGACAGATCGGACCGCGGATTGCCAACAGGATTCCGGATCAGACTCTAAAGGAGATTTTTATTTACGGACTCTCGCTGATCGGAATCCACGTCCTTTTCAATGCCTTGTAGACCGGAGGCGAGCCGTGCGGGTCACGGGCTCACCGGTGCCAGCGTTCAGCACGCATTCCGGCCGAGTTTCCGGGAACAAAGGCAGAATAGGCTGTTGAGTCAACGTTCCAGGGGAGCAATGCTGGAGTTCGCCTGACAGGGCTATTCTAATGGCATCCCCCACTTCGCTGACGAAGTGCAAGGTCATCCCGTCCTTTACATAATCAGGCAAGTCTCTGAGGTGGGCCTCATTCCTCTTCGGCAGGATTACCTCGCGAACCCCCGCGCGTCTTGCAGCCAGCAATTTCTCTTTTACCCCCCCTATGGGGAGCACTCGCCCTCTGAGAGTTAGCTCGCCGGTCATAGCGACATCTCTGCGCACCGGGATTCCGCTGAAGAAAGATGCCAATGCCACGGCAATGGTTACTCCGGCGGACGGTCCGTCTTTGGGAATGGCTCCGGCCGGCACATGAATGTGTAAATCTGTCTGTGACAACAGTTGCTCGTCTATTCCATACACTGAACATGTGCTTCGCAAATAGCTCAAAGCGGCTCGCGCAGATTCCTGCATCACATCACCCAGGCAGCCGGTCATGGTAAGTTCCTTCTGTCCCTTGAACCCGGTCACCTCGATGAAGATGATGTCACCGCCGGTCTCTGTCCATGCCAAGCCTGTAGCAATCCCTACCTGATCCTCCTCTTCGGCAAGGTCGAAAAAGTACTTCGCCGGCCCAAGCAATTCTTCCACCGTCTCTGGAACTATCTCTTCGCGCAAAGGTTTTTCTTCGGTGATCTCACGTGCGATTTTTCGGCATATAGACCCTATCTCGCGTTCAAGATTGCGCACTCCTGCCTCACGAGTAAAAGCTTGCACAATCAAACGGATCGCTTCAGGACTGAATCGAACAGGGTATCCTCGAATCCCGTTTTCATCCATCGCCTTGTCAATGAGGAAGAATTCGGAGATCTTTTCCTTCTCTTCGTCCGTGTAGCCCGAGATACGGATTACTTCCATCCGGTCACGCAGAGGAGCCGGAATAGGATCGAGCTGGTTCGCCGTAGCAATGAACAAGACACTGCTCAGATCAAAGGCGAGGTCCAAATAATGATCGCCAAACGCGTTGTTCTGTTCGGGATCCAAGACCTCAAGCAGGGCGCAAGCTGGATCGCCCCTGAAGTCCTGGCCGATTTTGTCGACTTCATCCAACATGAAAACAGGATTATTAGTCCCGGCCCTACGAATTTCCTGGATGATCCTGCCGGGCATCGCACCTATGTATGTTCTTCGATGGCCCCTGATCTCGGCTTCGTCGCGCATGCCACCAAGTGAGATCCGGATGAATTTTCTACCGAGGGCTCTAGCTACAGATTTCCCCAGAGATGTTTTGCCGACTCCCGGTGGACCCACAAAACAGAGTATGGGACCTTTATTGCTTTCCTTTAGTTTTCTTACTGCCAGGAACTCTAAGATACGGTCTTTCACCTCAACGAGGTTGTAGTGGTCCTCATTGAGTATCCGCTGCGCCCTGGCGATATCCAGGATGTCCTGCGTTGCAACATTCCAGGGCAAACCTGTTAGAACCTCAAGGTAGGTCCTTGACACGATGTATTCCGGCGAATGCGGCGGAATCCGTTCCAGCCGTTGAAGTTCCCGAGTCGCTACTTCCACGGCATCGTCGGGCATCCCCGAGTTGCGTATTTTCTCTTGAAACTCTTTGATCTCGGAGCCATGAGCGTCATCAACCGACCCAAGGTCCTTTTGCATAGCGCGCATCTGCTGGCGAAGGCCCATTTCTCTCTGGCGCCGTGTGGAAGAAGACCCGTGGACGGCTTCGTTCGATGCCTGGAGCTTGGGTTGAAGCGCCTGGGTATCTGTTTGAAGATGTGCAAATACTTTCTTTAGCCTTGCCAGAGGGTCGTCTATCTCCAGGAGGGCTTGTTTGGCCTCGGCCTTCAACGGCAAGTAAACTGCTATGAGATCCGCGAGCTTTCCGGGATCATCCGCACGTTCGATCATCGAGACGGCGTGATCGGTAATGGGTCTGTCGAGGCTCAGCGTTAGTTTGAACAGCGCCGCTACACTGTGGATAAGGGTATCCATCAGTTCTTGGGGTTCGCACTCTTCTTCGACGGGGCTTATTTCCCCCATGAGATACGGTTCATACTGGATCTGCCTGACCAGGCGTACACGGCAGATGCCGTCCGCGATGGCTTTGACACCGCCGCTTTCCAGTCGAACCACCTGGTGGATACGGGCAAGAGTTCCGACCATTGAGATCTCTTCACCAGGAGAGTTCAGGCGATTGCGGGCTTTCTGGTAGAAAAGACCTACAAGATTGTCCCCTCCAACCACGGATTCGGCCAACTTCACCACTCGTGACCCTTTTAGAAAGAGCGGGATCATCACATTGGGAAAAACAACCATATCCCTCAACGGAAGAATAGGGACAACCGTGGGAAAGTCGTCCACCAATTTGGATGATTTCATGGCAGCGTCACACCCATCCCTAAGTAATGGAACAGAGGTTTACTTTTCGCAGTTTATTGCGTGCTAACATACCTGATTTTCACGTAAAAGTCAAGATTGGATGCAAAATGTGAAGCGGAACCATATTTCGCGACAATTTCTCCTCACAAAATCAACATAATTTTGAAAAGCAAAATCAAGTTCTTCCAATTAGTTTCGCGTCAAAGCATTTAAGCTTTAGAGCAGCGGTCCCACGGGTCGCGGCACGCCCCCCCGCCTGATGCTGAGAAAGATAAACGGCACAGATATTCTACGGGCTGAACTCGAATGATCGCGGATTCCCGCGTACGGAATAATGCAGCGAGTTGCGGAACCGGCCTTTACTGGTGGGACAGGCCTCAAGCCTGTCATTGGTTGACGGGCAGGATGCCCGTCACCACTGCAAGATGCCGGTCACCACCAAATCATTTTCTTGTTCTGGTTTCCAGGCTCCGCTTGAATCGCATATAACGCGGGCTCTGTCCTCAAGATGCCTCTATTTCAGTATCATAGTCGAGGCAGAGCCTCGATTGCAGGCATTCCCAGGCAGAGCCTGTGAACGAGGAAAATGCCTGTAAGGTTCAACAATCCGTTTGTTACGGTCAGGTAATCAGTATCTTCTCAGGCAATCTTGTGGTTTGATCCAAGTTGCGGGCCAAAAAATTCCAGATCTGCTGGAGCCGACCATCGCGGAAGAGCACCTCTTCAGGACTATTACGGTGAACTCTGTGGAGGGCCTTCAAGGTTCTTTCATAAGTGTCGTCGATTTCACATAACGGGCTTGAGATCAGCAGCGGGACGTCGGTGTCGTCCACTTCTTCTTCCTGTAGCCAGTCTACTTCCCACACCACTGAAGCCGCTGAAAGGCACTCGGTCGAAATTCGTTCCCGTTCTCTGCGCCGTCTCGGATCGGGGACCACAACCACGAAGTTGATTGAGACAATTTCCCCCTCAGGATGGAGCGGATAATACGAACGGTTCAAGAAGAGCCCAGGGTGAGCCGCTCTCTCTATTGCTTTTTCAAAGAACGTTGCTGGCGGAACCGTCTTAAAATCAAGCACCACATGGAGAACCGCGTGAGGATTCGCCTCGCCGAACTCATGGAGAATGGTGAGCATCGCTTCCTCCAGGTAGCTGCCTCTAAACCACATTACAAAGGGATCGGTTGCCTTTTCGGTGACCCCGGTCAAAATCGGCTTCCATGCCGTGTGTGACGGATCGACAATCCACTTACTCACATAAGTCGCTTCATCAAGCGTGCCGACCAGGACGGGACCGGAATCTACAAGCGACGGCGGGGCAATGTAATCGAGTTCCATCTCGAAAACTTCCTCACATCTCAGCAATGCCGGCTGAAACTCTTCCTGCGGGAAGCTTGGTGTTGAATGCACGTAGTAAGGAGGCCGCGGATCGTAATTCAGGCCGAGGCCGGTCGCGCGGGCTCTGAAATCGGTTCCGGGGAGGACCGAAAGCACGAACGTATGAACTACGGAATAGGCTTGAGTTTGGCTCAGCCATTCCAGCGTGCGTGAAAAACCCGCTGGACTATCCCCGGGTAGACCGAGGATGATCCCGGTAGTGACCTCGATTTCCGCCTCTTTGAGCCACCTTATGCCACGTTCAACCTTGTGGAGGTCCATCTCACGGCCCGCCAAGTGCAGAGCTTCAGGGTTGACGCTCTGCAGCCCCACTTCTGCACTTACCAGGCCGGCATCTTTCAGGAGCCGGACGTCGTCCAACATCAATGTATCTGCCCGCAATTCAGCATGAAGCTTCAAGTCATTTTGGCTTCTGCGGCCGACCAATGATTTTAGTAAGTCACGAAATCCCGGCTGTCCGTTAAAGGTGGGATCCATCAGATAAATCTCCCTTACATCGGAATCCGGGCCGTATATGAAATCAAGCGCTTGTTCTATGGATGTCGAGGGGTGTCGCCTGATGCCGCCAAACGCCTTGTGGTAATAACAGTAGCGACAGCGGAATGGACACCCTCTGACTGTTTCCAGAAAAATCGTGCCGTCCCGAGAAGGGCTGATTCGACCATCAACATAAGGATACGGACAGGATGCAAGATCCCAAGGTGGGGCAGCTTGCTGATTCATATAGATTTTCCCGGAATCTTTGAAAAAGATTCCTGGAATGTCCAAAGGACTCCGTCCCGCTGTCAGCGCCTTCAGCAAAGATCCGATCCTGGATTCTCCTTCACCAAAAACTCCGGCATTTATTGCAGGATGGTCCAGGACCCATGTATTGTCAGCAGTCACCTCAGGTCCGCCCACCGCTACAAAAGTTGACGTCAAATGCCTCTTTATATTTGAGGCGAGAAATAAACTCCTTTCCGCGTTCCACACGTAAATCGTCATAGCGACCACATCGGGGCGCATGTCCACGATGGACTTGGCAAGACCTTGATCTGCGAAGGTGTCCACAACTTCTGAGCCAAGGATTTGCGCCCGGACGTCGCTTGGGCCCGAGGCCTCCAATGCTGCCACCACAAACCCTCCGGCCAAAGGAATGTTTGTGGGAGGTTCCTCGAAGCAGAAGCGGGGCGGAGGTAACTGCAAAAAAAGGACTGATTCCATCTGTCAAATCTAGAGCAGACTGTTTCGAAACTCAACACGGCCTGACACTAGTGTGCCTTGAATCCATTTCTGTCAGGTGTATTTTTGAATCAGGAATGGTAAACCACCTCCCAAGGCGCGTGTTGGCCTATTGCTTGGAGAAATGCATGCAAGCCCAGTGTGAATACTCGAAACTTTCTGTCCCTAACGACCGTTTATATGTGCCCGTAGCGGTTGCGTATGCAGAGGAAGTGTCCAAAAAGTTGGGATTTGGGGAGAGGCAACGAATGGAAATCGGTTTGGCTGTGGACGAAGTTATAACCACCGTGATGGAACACGCATTTGAACCTGGCGATAGGCAAACTTTTGACATCTCCTGCGAACGCATACCGGTGGGCCTGCAGCTAATCGTCAAAGAAAAAGGGATGCCATTCGATCCGACGCGCATACCCGTTTTCCAACCCAAAGGGCAAGACGGCCGGAAGACAGAACGAAAGGCCGGAACCCCGCTGCTAAGAGACCTTGTCGACGAGTTCTCGGTTCATAATCTTGGGCCGGACGGGCAGGAAATTCATCTCGTAAAGTACCTAAGGAACAAAAGTATCCAAGATTATTTCCAGGCCTGTGAACTGGAGCAATTTCAAAAGCCGTTGAAAACGCGAGAAGGAGTATCAAAAGCTGTTGAGTTCGACGTCCACCTGCTGAAGCCTTCCGAGGCTGTAGAAGTTTCCAGGGCGACGTACAAGGCCTATGGATACACGTACTCCAACGCGCACATTTACTATCCGGAACGAATTGTGGAGCTGAACGATAGCGGACAAATTATATCCGCGACAGCAGTGACCCCGGATGGGGAACTCGCAGGACACTGCGCCATTTTTCATTCAAACTACGGATCTCGAAGCGCTGAAATCGGCCAGGCGGTGGTGAAACCGGAATTTCGAGGCCAGGGCTGCCTGTTGCGCCTCACGGAATTCCTTATAAACGAAGCGAAATCCCGCGGATTGACCGGCCTGTATGTCCGGGCCGTAACCAGCCACACGTTTTCCCAGCGAGTGACCACACGGCTGGGATTTACAGCTTGCGCAATAATATTGGGTTATGCTCCGGCAACTATCATTTTCAGAGGTATCGACGAAGAGCTTTCGCAGCGCGAAACTTTCATTGTGCAGTACAAATATCTCGAAACTCCAGCCCCTTTAAGACTTTATCCTCCATCCAAGCACAAGGAGTGGATTCAGAGGCTCTACGGTAGTCTCGGCGCTACTCCCCAGCTTAAGTCCTCTGAAGCAGATGCCGCGCCATTTCGGCAATCAGATTCCATTCTGAGGACCAAGATGTCTGGTTCAATGCCTCCCGGCTACGCCTCAATAGAGGTATTGCGATATGGGAAAAACATCGTTTCGGAGGTAAGAACTGTTCTCAGGGAATTTCGCTTGAAACATTATGATGTTATTGCGTTATATCTAAATCTCCGAGACCCCCTTACGTTTCATTTGGTTCCGGAATTCGAGAACCTTGGCTTTTTCTTCGGCGGGATCCTGCCGGGAACGTCAGTGGGAGAAGCGTTGTTATTACAATGCCTGAATAATGTTGAGATAGATTATGATAAAATCAAGCTGCATTCAGAGACAAGTCGCGAACTATTATCTTATGTCAAAAGCCAAGATACGACTCCAGGTAGGAGGCTGTTGCGTAATCCCGCGTCCCGCGGGACTTTCCAGAATTCCTGGCACGATAGCGACTATGGTATCGGGATCTCTCAGAGGCTACCACGGAAAAAACTGAGTATGTCAGACTCCTAGGAGTCGTGCTGAGGTAACGGAACAATGAGTGGAACGTGCGCGTAGCACGATGGCACCGACGAGTGAGTTTGAACGACAGGCTCCTAGCAATCTTTGAGCCTTTGATCCGGTTTTACTATCAATCATAACGGAGGAACGAAATGGATGTGAAGATTTTCGGGGTGGTAGGAGCAGGTCAAATGGGCAATGGAATCGCCCACGTAGCTGCGGCGTCCGGCCTCAAAGTTATAATGAACGATGTTAAAGATGAATTCGTGGATAAAGGTCTCCAGAATATCGAAAATAATCTCGGTCGTGCAGTTTCCAAGGGCAAAATGACCCAGGAAGAGAAGGCCCTGATCTTAGGACGAATCACTGGTAGCACAAACCTGGATGACTTCAAGGAAGCGGATTTCGTAGTGGAAGCGGTCCTTGAAGATTTCGAGTTGAAGAAGAAGGTTTTCGGCACCCTTGACGAGATAGTCCCCTCTCGAGGGATACTGGCCAGCAACACTTCTTCCATTTCCATCACCAAGCTCGCAGCCTCGACGAAAAGACCGGAGAAGTTCATCGGCATGCACTTCATGAATCCGGTTCCGGTCATGAAACTGGTGGAAATCATTAACGGTCTCGCAACGGAAAAGGAAACTACCGCAGTAACGGTGGAACTAGCCAAGAAATTCGGAAAGGTGCCGGTTGAAGCCCAGGATTTCCCGGGATTCATCTCGAATCGTGTTCTGATGCCTATGATAAACGAAGCTGTGTATGCTCTATTCGAGGGGGTCGGAACCCCTGAAGCCATTGACGAAGTCATGAAATTGGGCATGAACCATCCCATGGGTCCCTTGACATTGGCCGATTTTATCGGCCTTGATACGTGCTTGGCCATTATGAATGTTTTGTACGACGGATTCGGCGATTCGAAGTATCGACCGTGTCCACTTCTGAGAAAGTACGTCGACGGGGGATATTTGGGCAGAAAAAGCGGCCGCGGCTTTTATGATTATTCCGAGAAATAGAAACGACTAGTGCCAATGCGTCGTCAAACAGGTGACAATCCTGGGCGGGACATATTGGGGCATCCCGCGTCCCGCCGGTCGCCCCTACAGTTTCCGGCGTGCGCGGGCACAACGACACGTAGGGGCGGGTTTGAAACCCGCCCCTACCAGAAACCAGGTGTCACCTGCTTGAAAGCGAATCGATACAATTATGTTGCCGACAGACCCTTGGCCGCGGGTAGATCTGCGATGAATATTTGCCGCCCCGATGGTCAAAAGTCATGTGCCGCGTGTTGCGGCCTGTACAACTTACGAGATGCCACGCGGCCAACGCTCGTAAAGAACCTTGAAACACGCACGCTTCTTTTCCGCGAGGTGGAGCGGTCTGCGGACGCGATTGAGAAGTATGCCACTCTGATCCGGCAATCAGGGATGGTGCTGCCAATGGATGATGCCATACATGTTTGTGAATTTACGGGTTTTTTAGATGAGGTCTTCAATGTCGTCGGCTGCATGCTTCATCCATGTGCGCCGGGAAATCGCGGCATAGATCTGAGGGGCCTGTGTCACTACGGGAGTATGGCCTGCAAGGCCTTTTATTGCCCTGCTTGGGATGAACTCGATCCGCAGCACCGCAGTATTTTAGTGGATGCGATGGATGACTGGCACCTTTATGGGTTGGTGATGACAGATGTGGACTTTGTCGAGTCGTTATTTGGTCTCATAGAAAATAGCCTGGGACAGGCAGTTCAGCCGGCGTTGATGACTTCGGCCACTGCACTGGAAATCTTCAAGGTAATGCTTTCATGGAAGAATGCTTGGCCGTTCGCTGGATCGTCCTCACTGCGCAAGAGCAGGTACTACTTCAAGGGTTCGTGCTTGCCTGAAGGACACGGGTATCAAGCATATATGTCCCGCATGCTTGGCGCAATCGGGTTCACATTCGGAATGAATGACGGCATGGACCGGGCACGAGATTTCGTGCGGCAAACAGTGGAAGATTTCGTGATGGCTTATGCCGGCGGACCGGTGGACTATTAGGATATTCTATGAACGGAGGGGAATGCGTCGTCAAAGGCGGTGACAATCCTGGACAGGATATTGTGTGGCAGCCTCGCGCGGAACGCCGGACTGCCTGCCTCGCGATCCGGTGGGTCACCCCAAACTCCGAGCCCTAGGTAGCGCCGGCGTCCGTGCTGGCGACGCGAACAACCGGCACGGAGGCCGGTCCTGGTTGCCCGCGTACGCGGGCACGACGACTCGTAGGGGCGGGTTTCAAACCCGCCCCTACCAGAACCACGTGCCACTTGCTTGAAAGCGAATCGTCATAAGACTCATCCAGGGATTCTTGTGATGAATAGTTAATTTATACCAATCATTTATAATAATAAGCTCAACTTTTAGTGGAGAATTTCAACAAACCGCACTAAAAATGCTTGACCCTCGTCAGGCGATCCTGTATTGTTATTACACCGATATCTTCGGACAACGAAGTGTGTGTTTATGGAGCTCTAGTACCGGGCTTCCTTGGAGAGTATGGACATGCGTCGAGGCATTCTCATCGCCATGTCTGCTTTTGTAGTCGTGGCAGCCATTGCGGCTTTCCCCCTACAAGTCGCGGCGTACATGCCTCCTCCGGATCCATGCGAAATGGTCCCGATGACCTACGGACCGCCTGCACCGCCGACCTGCGCGGGACCTCCGCCACCGCATTATTGCGGTTCATGCCCTCCTATGAGGTGTTACCCCGGAAAACTGGTGGGCCCCCCCCCTGGCCCTGTAGTGGTCTGCAACTGCTCCGTCCCCACACCCGCAGCCTACAGAATTACACCTTGTCCTCCTTGTCCCCCGCCTCCATGTGCCCCGGTGTGTGCGCCCCCTGCCTGCGCTCCCCCGGTTTGTGGTTCTCCTCGTTAACAGTTCAATATCCACACCCATAGTGAAAAAGACCGCAACTTCCCATAGCAATCGAACTCGCCGGAATTACTCTCTATGTCTTGAGCTTTAGTTTAGCAAAAGGTCTTTTTACCCAAATGTTATTGAAAATGTATCAAGTAATATGTTATGATTGACCGTAATGCTCCGCCGTCACTACTATTTGTAATGATCCTCTGTGCCGTAGGATACGGTGCAATTGACTCTGAAAAGAGGCGCTCAAGGCGTTGCGAGTAAAAGCTTCACATAGACAGAGCCTTGTAAAGGACGTTCACTCGATCGGGAGTCCCCCCTTGCGGACTCACGGAAGCGAATTCACGGCAATCATCTTTTTTGCCCTGTCCTTGTTTCTCATGTTGTGCCTCATTTCCTACGACCCTAGAGATCCGTCGCTGAACGTGGCCACCACGAGGCTTCACGTGTCAAACCTCTGTGGGTTGGTCGGGTCATACGTAGCCGATGCCATGGTACAGCTACTGGGAGTTGCCGCGCTTTTGATCCCGCTTGGCTTGGTGGTGCTGGCCCTGCGAGTTTTCGTGCCCCCCCGCGTCCCCTTAAGAGGGCCTGAAGCAATCACAATCTTTCTTCTGATTTCTGGAACATCCGCGCTTTTGGAACGTTTCGGCATAGGTCCTGTCCTGAAGTTTCCTATGGAGCATGCCGGAGGAGCTGTGGGAGCTTTTCTTCACAGGGCTTCGTTAAAGTTCCTGGGCAGTGGAGGAGAGATCGTACTAAGCTTGACCATTGTCCTTCTCTGCGTTTTGCACCTCTCCAAAATGTCCCCCAAGGGGGCTGTTCGGCTGGGAGCTAAAATCGTTGGGGCATCGACCAAGGTGCTGATATGGGGGTGGCAAAATCTCAAACGCCTTTGGATCGAGCACAGCCGCCGAGGCCTGGACTCTTTGCAGCAAGGGTCTCTAGGGCTCGCCGACGACTTGGACGATCTTGATGTCCTTTCGCAGGAGATTGGCCGGCGCGTGAAGCGGCGGGTCGAAGAAGCCGACATGGAGGTCGCTCCAGGGTCATCGTTGCAAAGGATGGCCTCTCTGTCCCGCTTGAATGGAAAATCAGGCCGATCGGACGAAGCATCCAAGGCCACGGCCGAGGTTCCCGGGGTTGAGCGAAAGAAGCCAAGACAGGATTCCGAAACGTCGGCCCCCGTGCCTTTTCCCTGGAAATCGTTGCAAAAAGGCGAAAAACCTGTGACTGTTCGAGCCATGGAACTGGCCATAGAACAGTATCTGAAAGACAAACTGACGGCCGGGGATCGTAAAGAAGCTCAAGTCCAGACAGCCAAGCTACCTGACTCTCAGCCCTTAAGACCCATAAGGGTTACCAGAAGAGCGGACGAAGATATTCCGCGGGCAGCGACCAAAAGCGACAACAACTCCACCGATGGCGACTACCTGCTCCCGGGGATTGATCTTTTGGACCAACCAGCGACCTCCGGGCGCACAATTGACGAGAAACTCCTCGAACGAAACGCTATAGTCCTTGAACAAAAGCTGTCGGATCTTGGCGTACAAGGCAAAGTCGTGGAGATCCACCCGGGTCCGGTCATTACCATGTATGAACTGAGCCTTGCGTCAGGCGTTCCGCTTCGGAAAGTCCTCAGCACTTCGGATGACTTGGCAATGGCGCTCAAATCGGGATCTACCCGCGTCGTGGCGCCCATCCCCGGCAAAGCGACCGTCGGCATCGAGGTCCCGAACTTGAATCGAGAGATTGTCTATTTCAGGGAAATCATTGAATCGCCCGCGTTCATGGAGTCGAGCGCTCCGCTAAAAGTAGCGTTAGGCAAAGGCATTGACGGCGAGCCTTTCGCCACTAGTCTTGCTAAGATGCCGCATCTTCTCATCGCCGGTGCAACGGGTACTGGCAAGTCAGTCGGTTTGAACTGCCTGATATGCTCATGGCTCATGTCCTGCAACCCCGACGATCTGAAGTTCCTCATGGTGGACCCTAAAAAACTTGAGCTCTCCTACTATCAAGATATTCCACACTTGCTCCATCCGGTGGTAACCGAAGCGGAAAAGGTCCCCAAGGTCTTGAGTTGGGCCATCAGAGAAATGGAACGGCGTTACGATCTGCTTAGCAAGGCAGGGGCGAAGAATATCGAAGGCTATAATCAGCTTGTGCGTTCCATGGAAGTCCCTGACGATCAGACGAGCCCGTCGGCTGAAAAGCTGCCTTACATTGTAATTATTGTGGATGAGCTCGCGGAACTCATGATGGTGGCCGCCAAGGATATTGAGATCTCTATCGCCCGCTTGGCTCAAATGGCCAGAGCAGCGGGTATCCATCTTATCCTTGCCACTCAACGGCCGTCCGTTGATGTGATCACCGGTGTCATCAAGGCCAATTTTCCCGCCCGACTCTCGTTTCAGGTGTCGGCCAAGCCTGATTCCCGAACCATCCTTGACACTGTTGGTGCGGAAAATCTCTTGGGAATGGGTGACATGTTATTCCTGCCCCCCGGGACGGCCAAGTTGCGACGCCTCCACGGAGCCTATGTATCGGAAAGAGAAATTCGCAAGATAGTCGATTTTATTAAGGCTCAGCGCGCTCCAGTTTATCTGCAGGAGATCACGAAACACGTCTCTGAAGACGATTCCAAGGCCGCGGGCTCTGATCTGATAGACGATGTGAAGTACGATGAGGCAGTGGAGTTGGTCACCAGGCTGGGCCACGCATCCATATCTCTGATCCAGCGCCACATGCGCATTGGCTACAATCGCGCTGCCCGGATTATCGAAGCCATGGAGTCTGAAGGGCTCATAGGTCCTTCGGATGGCACCAGCCGCCCAAGAGAAGTAATGGCACGATCTCTGGAATCCATACCCGATGGCGGATAAGAATTTCTTATACTTATAGTTGCCAAAAATTTTGTCCAATTTTCCCCGCAAAACGCGGGGTCACCCCCGACTCCGATCCCATAGGTGCTAACTTAGCAATTTCCCCCCCCTTTCGTAAAGGGGGGTTAGGGGGGATTTTGATCTAACTGCTTGAAAATCCCCCTAAATCTCCCTTTAGAAAGGGGGGACTTTGATGGCACATGGCCAAGTTCAAAAGCAACAAAATTGCCTTGAGTTAGCGCCTATGGGACTCCGATCCGGTGTAGGTCGGGCCGTGCCCGATCCCGCGAAGCGCGGGACGGCCACAGGCCGCCCTACTAATCCGGTTTGTCCATTCCCCTGCAGAGTGCCAGGGCATTTTCTCCCAGGACGTGAACGTTATAGCCGCCTTCCAGGACCGCAAAGTATTGCCCGTTACATCGGGCTAGAGCGTGGTTCCGAACACTTCTCCCAATAGTAAAGTAGTCTTCCGTGGTCAGCGTACCGCCCCAGTCTTCCACGTGCCTGTCAAAACCAGCGCTTATCGCGACTATGTCGTACTCGTTGGAGACCAGGGCCCTGTCAACATTTTCCAGAAAAGGGCGCCGGCTGTCATCCTGGATGTTGGCTACGACGATTTCTTTTCTGCCCCTGAAGAAGTTATCCGTGCCGTCTCCGAAATGCAGGTCGATATCCAGGATTAGGGCCTGTGAAATTTTTCGGGTTCTGATAAGCTTTTCAATTGCAATGGCTACATTGTTAAAGAAACAGAATCCCCAGTGGCTATCAGGGCTCGCGTGGTGTCCTGGCGGTCGAACCGCAGCAAAAGTAGGCTGCCCCTGGCAGGCCAATTCCCCCGCCATAAGTGCGCCTCCCGCTGCCATAGCTGCTGTCCGATACAATTCCGGATCTCCCTTCACAGACTTCAGAATGGACGGGGAGTGCACCAGAAGTATGTCATCTTCGGACGAGGCTGGTGGCTGGACAATCGGATAATACTTTTTGAGAACATTTACGATGGAGACCACTCTCGCCGGCGTCTCGACTGAAGCCGTCGGATAATCGGTCAAGTAAATATCATCATAAATGACCTTGAGTGTATTCGATTTCATCGTTCATCCCCCTCCGCTTGGTTCAGCAAAAATTTATGAACTGTCGGCCAACCCTATCCACCGCTTCACAAGCGTTTCCGGCCAGGCCGCGGCCATGATTGAAGCAATTCTTCCGGCGTCTCCCCGAATTGTTGGGGTCAGAAAAGGGAGCGCAACTACGGGCACATCATCGGCGAGATAAGCCAGGTCGTCTGGGGTAAATTCCTCTTCCGGGCCGACCTGGGAGGATTCGCAACAAGCGAGAACCACCCCCGCAATCGGCATCCCGCGTTCCTTTAGCGCATTCAGGCTTAGCAAAGTGTGATTAATGGTTCCCAATCTCGTTCGCCCCACAAGCAGAGTGGAATATCCAAGTCTTTCAGCGAGGTCGATCATCATGAGTCTGCCTTGAATCGGAACCATTAGTCCCCCCGCACCTTCGACTATGGTCAGATCCGCATCTTCCGCCAGAGCGCGAATATGCTCCTCTACATCGGACAAGTTGAGACTACGCCCCTCCATCGCGGCGGCTCTTGCAGGTGAGGCAGGCAGAGAGAATCGAAAGGGCGCACATTCATCCAAAGTGAGATCATTTTCGGACGCTTCGGTAAGAAATGCACCATCTTCAGGGAACAACATCCCTGAGCGCACCTGGCAACCAGTCTCCATCGGTTTGACCGCGATTGCACGAATACCTGCATTTCTTGCCAGTCTCACCAGGCCGGCGGCGACAACAGTCTTGCCCACACCAGTGTCGGTACCGGTTACGAATAATCCTCTTTTTCGATACGAGTGTGAAGAAGTCATGCCTTGCCGAATTTCCTTACCTGTCGCCACAAGTCTCGATAATGGATCGTGCTGTAGCCGAGACCAGCAATTCTATTTCCTCCGTGGTGATCGATAGCGGGGGCATTAGCACCACTACATCACCAAGAGGCCGCAGAATTACTCCATATTTCCGAACGTTCTCGGTAACTCGTGCCCCCATCCTCAGTTCGGGCCGATAATCGGTGCGCAGCAAGGGATCTTCTATTAGTTCTATGCCCACCATGAACCCGCGCTGTCTGATCTCGCCAACATGATGCAAGGATTCAATCTCGGCCTCAAGACGCTGACCTAGCAAGCCTATCTTCGGTTGTATGGCTTCCAAAGTGTTTTCCGACTCGAATACATCCAGGCATGCACAGGCTGCCGCGCAAGCCAAGGCATTACCGGTGTAGCTGTGACCGTGGAAAAAGGTCTTGTATTCCATGTGCGGCCCGAGAAAAGCGCGGTATATATCATCGGTCACCAATGTGGCAGCCAAGGGCAGATATCCTCCTGACAAGCCCTTGGCCAAAGCCATCATGTCCGGGTGAACATCTTCGTGCTCGCAGGCAAACATCTTTCCTGTTCTCCCGAACCCCGTGGCCACTTCGTCGCAGATCAAAAGAATCCCGTGTTCGCGGCAAATCTCTTCAAGCCCTTTGAGAAAGCCAGCTGGATGGACGATCATGCCCGCGGCTCCTTGAACTACAGGTTCCACCACAAGTGCAGCTATCTCTTCGGCCCTTTGTTCGGCCATTGCCCGAAAATTCTGGAGACACGCATCGCGACATTCTTCCGGCGTCGAGTCGTGGCAGCGGTACGGGAAAGGAGTTGGAATCGTGAGGGTCTGGAAAAGAAGCGGATGAAATATGCTGTGGAACAGATCTATGCCACCGACACTCACCGAGCCGATGGTATCTCCGTGATATGCCTGGGACAGAGTGGCAAATAGCCTCTTTTTCTCGAAGCCAAGGTTTCGCCAGTATTGGAATGCTATTTTGAGCGCGACTTCAACAGCGGTGGAGCCCGAGTCTGAATAGAAAACCCGGTTCAAGCCTTCGGGTGTAATCGCCACCAGCTTTTCCGCCAACTCTATGGATGGGACCGCGGCGAGCCCAAGCAAGGTTGAGTGAGCCAACTTCCCAAGTTGCATGATGATGGCAAGGTCTATTGCCTCCTTGCGGTGCCCGTGAACATTAACCCATAACGAAGAAACACCGTCCAGGTATCGACGTCCTTCCGTGTCGATGAGGGAATTTCCTTCGGCCCGTTCGATTACCAGGGGATGGGATTGAAGCCATTCTTCCATCTGGGTGAAAGGATGCCAGATATACTTCTTGTCGAGTTCAGGCCAGTTTTTCACCGAATAATCCTCATAACTCGGGCTCAGGCCATTTCCCGCGCGTGAAATAGACGACAAAGTTGCGGTAAAAAATGGAAATGCAAATTCCCCAAGTCAAATGGCGCTGTCCAAGTGAAGTTAGTCCCGCCCGCCGCACTATTGCCATCTGTAGCAGAGTACGCCCCGATATGGTCCCCTCAATCGGGAGCGGCCGCGCCTTGAAGAGATTTGTTTTTGCTCAGCAGCGCTTCGGTAGATATTTCTTTCAAGCCCTCTGCCGCTTCGGATAGGCCGTCCACAGAACCCTTCTCGGATTCGTTGGCGAACATGGCCTGGTCGAACCGAAAATCACTTGTCAGGTAGGAGACAAGCCCGAGAGCCAAGCACAACACAAAGCTGAACAGGTGATAGACCGTTGCAAAAGATACGGCTACCACGGCTTTTATCCCGAAAAGGGTCAAAGCATAACGACATGCCGCGTGAAATGTGCCGATGAATCCGGGCGCGGATGGGAGGGCTACACCCAGACAGATGAAGACCTGTATGGTAACCGCCACAAGAAAAGGAGCCTTAATCGAGAAGGCCAGTAGGAAGAGATAAGTCAAGACTGAAAAAACGATCCATAGCATGACGGAATAGGCGAAAAGTATTATGACCTGTTTAAAGCTGGCCATAATCCCGAAGCCGTCCAAAAGACGTTGAAAGATTCCGTCCAAAAAGCTGGCGGCTCTTGCAGGCAACCATGACAGAAGCCTGTGCACGATCCGATCTGCCTTCTCCCTCTGTGCGAAAACCAGCAGCACCAGCACGTATCCCACTGCGAGCATCACGAGCAGGACCTGCCCAAGTAAGGAATAAATTCGGGGTATTTGAGGCGTGGTCCAGAGGACAAGTCCCAGTAGCAGCAGGAGCCCCGAAAGGTCGAAAAACCGCTCGACCATCACCGCGCCGACACCGCTGGAAAAGGAGACGCCTCTGCTGCGCAGTAGGTACGGCCTGACTAATTCTCCCAACCTCGCAGGCATGATCATGCTTGCCCCAGCCCAGATGTTGAGGAGGTCCCAGAGGTCTTTAAAGGATAGACGACAGATCGGACGGAGGATCAGCCCAAATCGGAAGGCTCTGCAAGTTGAGCAAAAATCACGAGAAGCGCGCACGGCAAGAGGTAGATGGGCTTCATCTGTTTCAAGCCGTTCACGAAGTCATGCCAAGAGATGTCGCGGAAGGCAAGATACAGAAAAAACATTCCCAGAGCAGTCCCGCTACCACTATAGCAAAAGGCGCTTGAGGTTGCGGCCGTTTGTTTTATGGCCGGTCATGCGCATTCCCCAATTCTTCCCGAAAGTAAGCGACGGCTGCTTGCAGGCCCTCTGCCAGAGGAACCTTGGGCGCCCAGCCCAATTTGCCGTGCAAGAGAGATGTCCGGCTTGCGTCTTGTCGGATCATCTTCGGCAGTGGCTTGTAGACGATGCCTGAACCCGTGTCGGGGATCATTTCCAAGACCATGCCTGCCAAGTCCTTAACCGTCACCTCGTGCGGATTGCCCAGGTTTATCGGGCCGGCCTCCGAACTATCCATAAGACGTATCAGCCCGTCAACCATATCGGAGACATAGCAAAATGATCGTGTTTGCATGCCGTCGCCGTACACGGTGAGAGCCTCGCCTTGAAGCACCTGGCAAATAAAATTGCTTACCACTCTGCCGTCGTTGGGGAGCATTCGGGGACCATACGTATTAAAAATGCGTGCAATCGTTACATTGACATGGTTGTAGTCACGATATCCCACCATCAGGGTCTCTGCGGCCCGCTTCCCTTCATCATAGCAAGCTCTGGGGCCCACAGGGTTTACATTCCCGTGATATGTTTCGGATTGAGGATGTATCTCCGGGTCCCCGTATACCTCGGAAGTAGAGGCAAGCAGGATTCTGGCGTTGGTGCGCTTGGCGAGGCCGAGCATGTTGAGGGTTCCCAGGACAGAGGTCTTCAGGGTTTTGATAGGGTTGGCCTGGTAATGGACAGGGGAGGCCGGACAAGCCAAGTGATAGATCTGGTCGGCCTCAAGAAGAATGGGAACGACGACATCATGGCGAATGAACTCAAAGTTCGGATTGCTCATGAAAGGAAGGATGTTCTTTCTTGTACCCGTGAAAAAATTGTCCAAGCATATCACAGCGTCTCCCCGGGCAAGGAGCGCTTCAACCAGATGGCTGCCGATGAATCCCGCGCCACCTGTAACAACGACATTTTTCATCAGGACCGGCTCCCAGGTGTTTCAAAATGAGCCCCAGTATCCGACAGACCGGGGATTATGTCAATCGTCATGACGGGCTGCTATCGCGGGCTGCTGCACCGTAAGCACACAAAACGGTTCAGCTTCATGTGTGGTTGGCTCGGAGATATGGTGAGCCGGCGGCGAAATTGCAGTGGAAGTCAGGACAGGCGGAGCCGAACGATAAGAGGTGGGATGCCGGGGGAGCTTAAGCTGCCCCCCGGCAATTTGCAGCAGTTTTCTTCGGACAGGTTTTGACTGTTTTGTACCGTACTTTCTGTCGGTACGCTGACTCGATGGCTATTAATATCTATTCCCACACCTTCCACAAACAAATTGAAAGCCTCATTTTCCGCACATAGGAACTGCTTCCACCATGTACGTCTGAGGCAGCATCACTTGCCGGCAAACCGGCTTATACACCACATTGTACGACGGCACACACGCAGGCTCATAATACACGTAAGGGACTTGCCGCTGCACCACCTGGCAGAACGGCTGTGGGCAGCATTTCGTGCATGGGTCCTGTCCGCAAGGAGATCCCACCGGGATTCCTTTCAGCATGACGTTTTGCATCCTGTAGCCGATTTTCTTGACTGGGACCGCACGCGTACAGGGCTAGGACTTCTGCGACCATTTCCGTTCTCACGCAGGGAACCATTTTTGTTACCAGCGTGCCGCGGCGGTGCGCATTGAGCCGGCCCGGGGTAGCAGTTCATGCACTCACCGGGTGCGGCGAACCCTGCGAGAAGTAGCAACGCTCCAACAACCGCAACCATAGCCCTTTCCATCTTGGACCTCACTTACCCGTGATAATTAATCTGTGATACAGACAGCTTATTGTTTGAATTATAACATAATGATAGGTATTTCTCAATAATTAAATT
>CAVSPC010000009.1:0-25264 GCA_963729795.1 uncultured delta proteobacterium
ACCGTAAGATCGTTATCTCCTCGCTAAAGCTTGGAGGGTCTTCGTGAGCCTTTAAACCACCTCATTAATGCGGTGACAATTAGTATTAGCGCCAATTTCTTAATGCTGCCGGGGCAGGGCATAGATTGATCGCTCGCCTCCCCCCCCGCAACACCTCGACGATGGGTTGTTGAAGATCAGGCATCGCAGACGGTGAAATTAAATGAAGAGCAAAATGTTGCCCAGGCTTATCAGGTTGAGATATGTCCCCCCATTACCTGCGGCATGGACCCAAATCGCTTCAATGCCGAGGTCAGACCATATTTGATTGAAATTCCAATTGGTAAGCAGGGAATCGCCTTCGACCGAATTGACTTGGACGCGTGGGTTGATCAGTATAAGGACCGCAACGGGCGTCCTGGGAAGGCTATAGGAGGAAAGCCACCATGGGACAAAAAGTTCCACCAGGGCTCAGGAAACGTGGTGAAACCTGGTACATCTGGAAAACAATCGGAAATCACAGAATTCGAGAAAGCACTGGAACGAGCAACCTCGCGGAAGCAGAGAAATACCTAGCTCACCGTATGGAACAGATAAGACAAGCTGAGATTTACGGTGTGAGGCCCAAGAGAACCTTTCGGGGAGGCTGCGACCAAGTATTTGAACGAGGCAACCAAAGCAACCATAAGGGAAGACGCCAGACAGCTTCGATATCTCGATCCATACATCGGTGACCTTTCCTTGGAAGCGGTGCATATGGGCAGTCTTCAAAAGTTCATAGAAGACAGGCGGAAGCAAGGCGTGAAGAGCCGCACTATCAACACTGCTCTTCAAACGGTACGCCATATCCTCAATCTGACAGCAGGGGAGTGGTTGGACAAAAATGGCCTGACCTGGCTTCAACATGCCCCAAAGATCAAACTGCTTAGAGAGACGGATCGAAAAGAACCTTATCCATTGTCATGGGATGAACAAGAACTGCTGTTTGCCGAGTTGCCGTTGTATCTACGCCGGATGGCTCTTTTCAAAGTGAACACCGGAACCAGAGATCAAGAGGTCTGCAACCTTCGCTGGGAATGGGAAGTACCTGTTGCTGAGCTTGACACCTCGGTCTTCATAGTCTCTGGAGAGCGTGTCAAGAATAGGCAGGATCGCTTGATCGTTCGAAATTCCATAGCCCGCACCGTCGTGGAGGAGGTGAGAGGGCAACACCCCCATTACGTTTTCAGCTACAGCGGCAATAGCGTAGCTGCGATGTACGGCAGGGCATGGAAGAGAGCACGAATGGCGGCTGGGCTGCCAGATGTTCGGGTCCATGATCTTAAACATACTTACGGCAGAAGGCTACGGGCGTCGGGAGTGTCCTTCGAGGACAGGCAGGACCTTCTCGGCCACAAGTCTGGAAGGATCACTACGCACTATTCGGCTCCTGAATTGCTGAATTTGATCGAGGCTTCGGAGAGGATTTGCGGGACTCATTGGCACAAATCTGGCACAATGGTCATTCTGCGAAAACAGGTTAGGCGCCTTAAGGCCGTCCAACCCTTTGGAACGCCTGATGATGTCTTGGTACCCCCGGCAAGGATCGAACTTGCGACCTGCGGATTAGGAATCCGTCGCTCTATCCACTGAGCTACGGGGGCACGGTGCATTGAGCCTGTCAGATGAGATTATGCAAAAAGTTTAGGTTACCCACCGGTGGAAAGTCAACCCATTTCTCCCGACACAAAGTCGGCGCAAAGATTGAAGATTAAGCAGGAGGGCTGCATGGTCTTAATCGAAGTACCCATTAAGCCTTTTAAATTAGACGACTTAAAAGAAGCTCTCGAAGAACTCGGCGTCGGCGGAATGACCGTCACTGAGGTCTTGCAAAGCTCTACCAAGGCCAGAGGCCGGTCCTTCGGACGCTCTCCGGCCGATTCGGACCTCGTGCCCAAGATCAAGTTGGAAGTCGTTGCTCCCAAGGAACTGGCGGAACGAATAATTGAAGCAATCTTATTGCATGGTTCCGCAGGTCGCACAGAAGACGGGACGATTTCAGTGGAAATCGTGAAGGCTGCAATTCGCATTCGTACCGGAGAGGCAAACGAAGAAGCATTGACCTGACGTACAAAGCGAGCATCGGATTCTCCACCGACCTGGCTTCCAAAAGTTGCTAAGTACTTATCAAAAACTCGCACACGCCGTCCCCATTGCCGATCAAACGCCTAATCAGCACTCGGACCGGCCTTTTGCACACTCGGGAAAAAATGGACTCTATCATGCTTTGCGAGCAATGACACTGAACAGGATGAAGCTCGATCATCCCGGAGCGCACGAGTGGACAACCGCATTCAGGGAAAATTGTAGTAACGATATCCTCGTTTAATTCCCATCTTCCCGCACGGTTACGCTGGCGACGAAGCTCATTCCATCTCGCCACGAGATCGCTTGCGGAAGCTCTCTTTCGCATCAAATGTTTTTCGCAAAGTGCCATCAAATCCGCAGCGCACAGTTCACCAGCTCGCTTCGCGATCGAGAATTTCACCTCTTTGTCCAGGTCATCGATACCTTCAAGCCGCGCCGTTATCCATCTCTTCATTTTGTCGGCGGGCACGTCCATTCGCAACCACCCAACTTTTCACGCACCTCTGGGAACTGGATCTACGTTGCATTGATCTCCAAAGTGCTTTTCGAGATCGCTTTGGAGGGCGTTGAGGTCGGATTCACTCTCCAATTCCACCACAAGTTCGCCGGATTCAAAACACTTCAGGCGCCCGTATGCCTCGAGCACCCTCACTGCTTCCCTCGGATCCACCGTGATCCAGCCTTTCATTCGACTGACAAGCTCAGGACCGCTGAATTCCCGTTCGATGACCAGGTCGACGTCCCTGTGTTTCCCCTTCCATCCTATGACAGCGGGCCTGACCATGATGGGCATGACAGGATCGTGCATGGCCGCGCATCGGAACCAGACTTTAGCTCTAATCATTGTAGTTTCTCTCCTCGTTTCAAATATGCTGACAATGACACCGATTCAGACCACTCAGCGTCTTTATTCTAGAGTTATCAAGGTATAACAAAAATAACTTTGCATACTGATCTAAGTATGCTATAGAGTAGCACATTAAATGATGAATAAGACAAAAGAAAAAAATATGCTGCCATAAACAGGAGACAAAAGGAGTATGCCCGTAACCGCTCGCATCGCACCGTCCAACCGCATCATCCTTTATGCCATTCTGGGTCTGCTTTTGCTAGCCTGGGCTACCGCGCCCAGCCTTGTCGAAGCGCGAGCATCCCATTCATGCCTAAAGCATAAGAAGGCTGCCAAAGGCAAGATCGTCAAAGGCAAGGCTACCAAAGCCAAGACTGCCAGAACCAGGGCTGCCAGAACCAAGGTCGCAAAAACCAAAGCTGCCAAAACCAGAGCCGTCAAAGGCAAGGCTGCCAAAAGCAAGGCTGCCAAAAGCAAGGCTGCCAAAAGCAAGGTCGTCAAAAGCAAGGTCGTCAAAAGCAAGGTCGTCAAAAGCAAGGTCGTCAAAAGCAAAGTCGTCAAAAGCAAGATTACCAAAAGCAAGGTCGCCAACCATAAGGTGGCCAAGAAGAAAAAGGCCAAACCGGAGGCACAGGGCGTCCAGGCAAAAGCTGTCTATTGCGTCAATTTGCGGAGCAATCAGACCTTACTGGCCCGGAATGCGGATCTGCAGCTCCCAATAGCAAGTCTCTCGAAATTGGTTACAGCGCTCGTTGCTCTGGACCAATTCCCGCTCGACCGAAAAGTGACCGTACCCGACAATATCAAAACTGTCCCAAAGTCGGTAGTGGGCTTGAAGGCCGGGGACTCAGTTTCGGTTTTGGATCTTCTACATGGATTGTTGATCGGTTCCGGCAACGACTGTGCGGAAACTCTCGCTTGCGCTATTCCCGGTGGAAGAAAGAGTTTTATAGCTGCCATGAACGAAAAAGTTAGATCCATGGGTGCCCGGCACACTTTTTTTTATACTCCAAGCGGGCTGGATCGAAAGATTTCTATTACCAAAGAAGGCAAGAAAACTACGGATGTTGACAGCAACGTATCTACTGCGCGTGAAATAGCCACAATAGCCAGCACAGCTTTTTCAAATCCCATCATTCGTTCAATATGTCAAAAAAAGCGTCATGTGATGGCAAGTGCGATAAATCCAAAGGGTTATACGGTCAAAAGCACAAACAAGCTGCTTCGAGACCATCTACCCCTCATAGGCGGTAAGACCGGATACACGGCGCGGGCAGGCCATTGCCTCGCAACCGAGTTTACCCCGGGCCGAAATATCCTTCTGATTGTGGTTTTGGGCAGCCCGAACCACTTTCGTGACACTCGACTCGTGTATCACAAGGCGCTTAAAGAGACTAATCGAATGAGGATCGTTCCTACGGCGGTGCGCCCACGGCTAGCTGCCTGGGGTAGATATCCCGACAGGTTATAGTGGCTCCCTAGGAGCTTCTTGGATGCAGTCGCACAGGAAAAGCCAGCCCAGCGTTAGCGAGGCACCCGCAAGTCAATCCCTCATTTGAAGGAACGCCGGAGCCGCATTTCGTTCAGAGGGCTATCATTCTTTTGGTATGACGAACAGAAAGTTTATCCACTCCCCCGGTTTCGTCTCACACCAGATTCGGCCCCCGTGGGCTTCGATTATTCTTCGTATGTTGTACAGTCCCAGACCGGTTCCGGGCTTTTCTCGAGTGTTATCATTCTGGACTCGGTAAAACTTTTCAAAGATGGATTCAGCCTGATCCGAAGGCACTCCTGGCCCCTCATTCCAAACGTTGAAGAGATAGCTGTCGGCACGATCTACCACGCCGTATGCGATCTTACCGTTAGGATGTCGGTATTTTAATGCGTTGCCGAAGAGGTTCCGGTAAACAACTTCCAGAAGGCCAGGATCCCCCATAAGTTGGATAGCGCCCACGCCTCCCATGCTCTCGTCATAACTCTGAAATGAATTAGGATAGCGCTCCTTCAGGCCGACCATCGCAGGGAGGACTACTTCCTCGTAGAAGTTCCTGATCAGAGTCTTTTTGACCTGAAATTCTCCATGTTCCAGATCAGCCATCACGAGAAAGTCACGACTCATTGCCTCCAGAAACTGCGAATGATGGTAGACTACAGCCAATTGATCCCGCTTGGAGGGGTCTGTCTCGGCCTCCAAAAGCCGTCGGACGAAACCTGCTATGACTACGAGAGAGTTCTTGTTTTCGTGATTGATGAAATGGATTGTTTCGCGGTAGTTTTGATTGAGTTGTTCCAATTCACGCTTGACC
Source organism: uncultured delta proteobacterium (assembly GCA_963729795.1). Classification (GTDB taxonomy): domain Bacteria; phylum Desulfobacterota; class Desulfomonilia; order Desulfomonilales; family Desulfomonilaceae; genus CAWBBA01. The sequence goes on from CAVSPC010000009.1 coordinate 5,263, forward strand.
GCATTCTCTCGGCCGATGTCTTTGCTGACTCCGACGGTGCCGAGAATTCGCCCTTGCTCGTCCTTCAAAAGAGACAAGGTCAAGGAAATCTCACGATATTCTCCCGACTTCGTTTTTAAGCGCGTTTGATGGTTCCGAATTCCGCCTGACTGGTTTACTTCTTCCATCAGATCTTCGCGCTCCGCCGCGTCAAACCAGACATCTGAAATCCGACGACCCTGCATCTCTTCCGCCGTGTAACCGAGGATCTTTTCCGCACCCGGGTTAAACTCGACAATGCGGCCGTCTAGGTCCGTGGTGATAATCATATCGTCAGAGCATCGGAGAATCCCTTCGAGATAGCTGGATTCCTTGGCCAGCGCCTCGGTTCGGCTCCACATCTCCTTTGCAAGGTTCCCGGCTAACTTCTTGTGACGTTCTTCCGACTGACGGAGCCTGGTCCAAAGATCGGCTATTTCCAATTGACGCCCTATGATATCTGCCACTTCCTCCAGGAAATACTCTTCTTGCGGGCTGAGGTCCGGACATTTCGCACAGCTAGCGTGGAGAAATCCTCGAACCTTAGATTCCACTACAATCTGTTGGATATACTCCCTTTTGGTATTCGCTTTCGGCAACGTGCCATAGACACGGTCATCCAAATCCAGCCAGACAACGGCGCCGGCAGGTTTATCCAGGCATGCAGCCACTCGACTGAGGGCCCTATCCACCTTCTCTTGCAAGGGAGCACTGCCCATGAAGTCCCGAGTGATTTCTAACAATCCGGTGAGCTTATTCGAAAGATCCGGGTCCGGATCTTGGTGTTGCTCGCCGGGATTGCTCGACCGCTCATGCTGCTTCATGCGCTGGATGGTTTCCAGGACTACCCCAGCTTCTCCCAAGTCTGGAAGCAGACGAACATTAATCGAGCACGGTTTCCCTTGTCTGACCTGAAAAGCATCGGTGATAGGGCCGGCTTTTCCCTTCACCAGTTCATCAAAGGGGCAAAATGGGCACACGTCGGCGAGTCCCGCAAGAGCCTCATAGCACAAGCGTCCCGTCACAGCGCCCGAAACCTTCATCAGGCGTGAATTGGCATGGAGTATTTTGGAATCATGACCGATTAGACACGCCTCATCAGGGAAACTTTCTAGGAACTCCTCTGGTGAAAGCTCTATCATGGGCCCTCGGACTCGATCTGCCGAAAGTCGTTGAGACGGTTTCAAAAGTGTAAACCCATAGGGGGCCGCCCCGTTTACTGGCGAATGTGAAAAGGCTTCGAGTAGAACACTCAGTTAATAAGGTTACGGAGTTAGGACGCCTTACTCAATCACGGAAAGTTGCTGGCATTACAGAGTCGTAACCCCCCAGCCTGCATCCGGTATCCTGCCTATCTCAAATCGCGCGAGAAGTCAATGAATTCCAGATTCCGCCCGTAACTGAGCGCTTGGCAGTATACTTTAAATAATTATTGCAATCATCTGGTTTTAATGGTAAATAAATCTCTAGACCAATCGGAGGTTCCCGCCGCATGGCAATAAACTTCACCGTCGCCGCTCTCCAGATCACGGCTATGGCCGCATTCCTTATATTGTGGTACTTCTGGCTAAAAAGAAAACTCCACTCTTCATCATGCGCGGAAGAGTCCGAACAGGTGCTCCTGCCGTTGAGGCACTTTTGTCATCTCTTACTCGGTTTGGTGTTTCTCAGCTGTATGGTTCAAATCTACTTTCTGTGGGCTTCTTCAACGATCCACGAAAAAATAGCTTGCGTGACGAATATGTGCAAAAAGCAAGAGCGGAGTCTTCTGGCGATCACCGAACTCACAGGTATGATTGAAAACCTCAGGAAAGAGACCGCTTCGAACAGCATTCTTTTGCAGGCCACGCGATCCGAACAGATCTCGGATGTGAAAGATCTCGAAGCTTTTAGCGGTGCAGGCAGTCCATCTGCCGGGTTGTTGGCGCAAAAACCGCTGAATTCTCGAAGAGGGAAGGTAAGCAACGATAATCAGGGGTTTGGCAGAGAAGCAAAGGCATCATCAGCCGCAAGCATCCATGGGGCCTCTGGAAAGCTCTTTCAAACCAGGAAAGATGAAAGTGAGCGGGGCTACTCGATGGATCTCAACCGTCAAGGCCATGTTGTGCCTGAAAAGTTGCGAGTCCACAAGCGGCCTCAACCGAACTCTGAGATTATAGAAAAACTTTGTGCCGGACAACAGGTCAAGGTCACGGAAAAGCGTCTTCTCAGGGATTCCATGTGGTTCAGAGTGATTACGCCATCCGGTCGCGCGGGATGGGTTGACTTCCGATATTTGAGGCTCGACGGGAGTGCATAGGTGCAGTAGGCAGTTTGCTCACTGGCCGACTATATACGTAGCATTCCAACTTAAGAGTAATCCCAACATATCCACAACTGCTCGAGACCGTGTCCGCCGTATGCAATTGCCCGATCCGGACGAGGGTTTCATCTTTTTTATTCTCGCTATTCCGCCTTCCTTCGCCAAATGATATAAAACTTCCTAATGACACCACCTGCGATTCGGAGGGCGAAACTATGCCCAAAGCGAGGGTATTGGTAGTCGAGGACGAAGGGATAATCGCTCAGGATATAAGAATCAGCCTTCAAGAACTGGGATATGAGGTCTGTTCAACCGTCAATACGGGCGAGGAAGCCGTTAGGATGGCTGAAGCCGAACGGCCGGACCTGGTGCTGGTCGATGTAGTTCTGAAAGGCCCCATGGATGGTATCGACGCTGCCCGCCTTATTCACAGCCGCTTCAAGATCCCTATCATTTATCTCACTGCCTACGCGGACGAAAAAATGCTGGATAGGGCAAAAGTGACCGAACCCTTTGGGTACCTGATCAAGCCCTTCCGCGAGAAAGAGCTGCACTCCACTATCGAGATGGCCTTGTTTCGATACGGGCTTAGGAGAAGGCTCAGAGAGCATCAAGAGTGGCTTTCAGTAATGCTCAACAGCATCGCTGACGCTATTATTGCCGCTGACGAGAAAGGCTTAGTCAAGCTCATGAACCCCGTGGCGGAATTATTATCCGGGTGGAGCTTGGCTGAAGCGAAGGGGAGAACATTAGAAGCAGTCTTCGACATTGGACCAGACCTGGCCAAGACCAAGCCAGTGACCCTGATGGAGGAATTTGCCGGAGCAGGCGGCCACACGGCCCGAGGCCATCATACTGTGCTGAGATCAAAGAGCGGTTCGTTGGTTGACGTAGAATTTAACGCTGCACCGATCCGAGATTCCGAGGGCAACATCGCCGGGCTGGTCTTGGTTTTCCGCGATATCACGGAACAAAGAAAAGCGGAAGAGCGTCTCAGACTCCTTTCACAAGCCATAGAGCAAAGTTCCGAAGGACTTGCCGTCGTAGATCTGAACGGCACTCTGATGTTTGTGAACAAAGCATTCGCGGCAATGCACGACTGCGCACCCGATCAAATGATACGGAAAGGCGTTGCAGCATTTCATTCTGCCGACCAAAAGAGCTGCGTTCGCGAGGCACTCCGACTGGTACGATGGCAAGGGGAACACAGCGCCGAAGTTCCGCATACCCACAACGGGGTCCTGGTACCGGTCCTCATGCACAGTTCAATTCTGCGGGATGGAGAGAACAATCCCTTGGGCATCATTATCACGCTACGGGATATCAGTGACTCTAAGGCAGCAGAAGAGGCATTGCGATCGAGCCATGAGGCTTTGGAGCTGTACTCGACTTCCCTTGAAGCCAAAGTGGAAGAACGCACTAGAGATCTTGAAAACTCTCGTACCGAACTGAAGCGATATTCTGCGAGCCTTGAAAAGACCAACGAGGCGCTTAAAGTAATTATACAGGGAATCGAGGAGCAGAAAAAAGAGGTCGAAACGAGGATTTCTCATAACTTAAATCTCACGGTCCAGCCGATACTTGAGCAATTGAGGTCTCAGGATCTTCCGGAAGAGGCAAATTTTCTTCTGAGGTCCCTCGAATTCAATTTAGCCAACATGCTTTCGCCATTTGGTTCGAATCTAGCCGGCAACAGCCCCTCACTGACGCCCCGCGAGATCCGAATATGCGAGATGGTTCGATCAGGATTGTCTTCGAAGCAGATTGCCAAGGTCATGGGTATATCGCCCCAAACCGTTCTTGTGCATCGCAAAAACATAAGAAGAAAACTTGTTTTACCCAAATCGCGGCAGAATCTGGCGTCCTTTCTAAGGGCCACCCTGTAAATACTTTATTTTCCTGACGGTAAATTTCAAAAGTTTTGTCCAATACACAATGCAGGTCGGTGTTCAATATAGAGCGGTGGGACAGGCTTCCAGCCTGGTTTTTGGGAGTGACGGGCAAGATGCCCGTCGCCACTGTATCTTTTTCTCCTTCATCATTGCTTCTGAGATTCCCTCTATTTACTCACGGCCGTTGAGCCGATAAATGAAAAATCGGCGATCCGGCCGAAGAAATCGGCAATTTTCCGCAATAAGCCGAGCCGGTTGTTGCGTAACCGTTCGTCGTCCACCATGACCATTACGCCATCAAAAAATACGTCGATGGGCGACTTTAGTTCAGCAATTATTTCCAGGGCCTCGGTGTATTCCCCCTCTCGAATCAGCGAGTCGGCGCGCCCGGACACGTCCTGGAAAGTCCGGTACAGCTTCTTCTCTTCATCCTCCTCAAGAAATTCCTCCGACATTTGCTGCGGCTGGGTGTCCCTAAGGATGTTAACCACTCGCTTGAAGCCGATTATGATCGAATCAAAGTCCTCGCGGCTTTTCCATTTATTCAATGCTTCCACTCGCCTGCGGGCATCCACGACATCGTCGAATCTGGCCCTTACGGCTGCTTCGACCACATCCAACGGGAAGTCTCTCGAGGTGTGGAAGTTTACGAAACGGGTTCTGAAGAAATCCAGGACCTCGGCCTGAACTCTATCCGCTTCGCGGGTCCGTTTCTCTGCCAGCAGATCTATTGCTTCAGCCGCCAGCCAGGCGATATCGAGCGGGTGATCCATGTTTACAAGAATGTTAATAATTCCAAGTGCATGCCTCCTGAGAGCATAAGGATCGGCCGCCCCGGTCGGAATCAGACCCACACTGAAGCAGCCTGCTATCGTATCCATCCTGTCGGCTATAGAGACTAGGGAGCCGATAATACCTTTCGGAAGGCTATCTCCAGCATGTGCCGGCAGATAGTGCTCCCTCACGGCTGTAGCGATCTCGTCCGATTCTCCGTCCATTCTCGCATAATAGCTGCCGATGATACCCTGCAGTTCCGGAAACTCGTAAACGATGCCTGTTTCCAAGTCGCACTTGCACAACCATGCAGCCCGTTCAACTTCTTTGATCTTCTCAGGCGCAAACAGTTCGGCCAGCTTTACTGCCAGGTTAGCGAATCGTTCGACCTTTTCGTAAGCCGTTCCCAACTTGGAATGAAAAACCACCCCTTTGAGCGCTTCGAGCCTGTCGAACAGGGGGATTCTCCTGTCTTCGCGGTAATAGAAACGAGCGTCCTCCAGTCTGGCTTTCAGGACCCTTTGATGGCCCCTCACCGAAACGGATGGGTCCTTAACAGGTGTGTTATTGACTGCGATAAATCTGTTTGTGATGCGGCCTTCTTTATCTTGAATCGAAAAGTAGCGTTGATGCTTTTTCATGCAGGTGATAAGGATCGAGGCAGGGAGTTCCAGGAAATCCTCCGAGAACTCTCCCATGATAGGGTATGGGCTCTCCACAAGAAAATTCACTTCATCCAGAAGCTCAGGGTCATCAAAGACCCGAAGATCAGCGAGTGCAGCCAACTCTTTGACACTCGTCTTTATGCGGCTGCGTCGCCTGTCTTGATCCAGAACCACGTCCTGCTTTTCCAACGCTTCCCTGAGATCGCTCAAGCTGTTCACACGAAAGGCCGCAGGATTCTTAAATCGGTGACCGTGGCTTGTATCTCCGGTGTGGATGTTTCCGAAGACAAACGGCACCACTCGTCCCTCGAATAGCGCGACGATCCAATGTACAGGCCTCGCAAACCGCACGTCGAGGTCCATCCAACGCATTGTCTTGGGAAAGGTAACCCTCTCGATCAATCCTGGCAGGACTTCTGCCAGTACCTGGCCGGTTGGCTGTCCTTCTTCGATTTTACGGACCGCTATCTGCTCTCCCTTCGATGTCTTCGTTATGACCAGGTCCGCAACCTCAACCCCCTGGCTTCGTGCAAACCCGATTGCGGCCTTGGTGGGATTCCCCTGCTCATCAAACGCTGAAGCAAGGGGGGGCCCGGTTCTTACAACTTCTACAGAAGGCTGGTGATCCGCCACGTCCGACGCGCACAAGACCAGCCGTCTAGGCGTCGCGTAGGTCTCGATTCGCCCATGCGCAACGCGAGCGCTGCTCAATGCCTTTGCGAAGAGATCTGAAAGAGACTCGGTCGCGGGACCAATGAAGCCCGCCGGGATCTCCTCCGTGCCGATTTCCAGGAGGAATTCGCCTTTCATGATGCAGCCCTACCTTCCCGGAACTTATCCAGGAGCGGAAATCCCATGGCCTCTCTCTGCGCCAAATATGCCGACGCGGCCTTACGAGCTAGATTGCGCACACGATGAATGTAGGCAGTTCGCTCCGCGACGCTGATGGCGCCCCTGGCATCCAGTATGTTGAACACGTGTGAGCACTTCAAACAATAGTCATATCCGGGAAGGACCAAAGGCTCATCTGCATCCAGCAGTTCGACCGCTTCAGTCTCGTACATGTCAAACAGTTTGAAGAGCATGTCAGTATTTGCTTTGTCGAAATTGTAGATCGAGCCTTCCACCTCTGAGCGATGATGTACGTCTCCGTACGAAATATCCCTGGTCCATTTCAGGTCGTAAACGCTTTCGACTCCTTGAAGATACATGCAGATCCGCTCGATACCGTACGTAAGTTCTACGGACACTGGCTTCAGATCCAATCCACCGGCCTGTTGAAAGTAAGTAAACTGGGTGATCTCCATACCGTCGAGCCAAATCTCCCATCCGACTCCCCAGGCGCCAAGCGTAGGTGATTCCCAGTCGTCCTCTACGAACCGGATATCATGAGCCAAAGGATCTATTCCGAACGCGGCCAAAGATTCAATGTATATGTCCTGGATATCGAGAGGGGACGGTTTCAGAATCACCTGATACTGGTAATAATGTTGCAATCTGTTCGGGTTTTCGCCGTAACGGCCATCAGTGGGTCTTCGGGAAGGCTCCACGTAAGCCACATTCCATGGCTCCGGGCCCAGGACTCGCAGAAAGGTCGCTGGATTCATCGTGCCCGCGCCCTTCTCGATGTCGTAAGGTTGCTGAAGCACGCATCCGCGTTCTGACCAGAATTTCTCCAGAGAAAGGATCAACTCCTGAAATGTGAGCATGCACTGGGCCTCATGATGAGCTATTCTCCATCAAGACAAACGATGGAAAGGAACGGAATATAGGGGTTCTCGAAAGAATTGTCGTCCTGCGGGATGCGTGTTGGAATCAAATTTAGAATGGTGGGACAGGCTTCCAGCCTGTCGCCGTTGAACGGGCAGGATGCCCGTCCCCACTGCAAGATGCCCGTCTCCACCAAATCATTTTCTTTTTCCGTGATTACTTTCGAGAATTCCTGTAATCGGATTTGTGTAACATCGGAGGACCTTTGAGTCAAGCATAGCTGACCCCAAAAATTCTCTCTTTGGACTTCTGTCTATCAGTAGGATTTCGATTTTTTGGGGCGGGAAAGCTCCGGCTTGTAGACCGTCTCCCTTCGGGGAATAGGAGAAAAACCCTCGCCTTCAGGCGAAGGCTTCAGTACGTACCGCTATCCATATACGCGGCTCGAAATCGAAACATACAAGGATGTGGTGAGCGTAGCGAACCGCATCAACCCAGAAAAGATCGCGAACGATGCGGTCCTCCCGCTCATGGCGCGGGCTCACCAGCATTCTACGCCTTCACCGACTCCGGTCCCTTGGCGGCGGCGACACCGGATTTATCCGGTGGAGCGAAAGTGCCATCGAAGCCACCGCCATTTAGGCGTCGGACCCTTCACTCTGCAACTTCTCTCTCGTAACCTCTATTGCAGTGCTATCTTCCGACAGGGACTTGTCTGCCGTTATTCGGAGGCAAGACCTTGGGAGGCAATTCCGCGTACCCGTACTCTGCCTTTTCGCGTTCCCAAATAGGATCCGAGAGCGCTCTGAATCTGCGGCCATAATCATCGAGGTCGTCCTTGATCTTTGTCAGGACATCTTCGGCCCCATCGTGGGTCGGATAGGCATTGCAAGAATGTACTACCTCTCGGTAAACGTCCGGATTATCTATAATCATGCAGGGGGTTAGCAGATTTTCGGAGTATGGCTGCTTGGATCGAATTTTCCGGAAGAAATCGCTCTGAAGCACCTCCAGCAGGGTCTTGTCATGAATTTTGTCCACTGCGAAATGGGTAAAAACGCATGGCTCCACATCACCATTGGCATTGATGTGGATGTAATTGCGACCGCCGGCAATGCAGCCCCCCACGTGCGGAGCATCGTTCCAGAAATCCGCGATGAATATCGGATACTTTTCGCGGAGTTGGCTACCGCGCCGCCTTAAGTACTCTCGTTGTTCGGGCGTGGGCATTAAGCTGACATCCGGGTCTTTTCCGACGGGCAAGAAGAGGAAGAGCCAGCATACCATCACCCCTTTGCTGTACAGGTGATCAAAAAAGGCGTCACTGGTCAATTCCTCGATGTTACGCCTGGTGACGGTAAGCGAAGTGCCGAACGCAACGCCCCGCTCCCTGAGGCGATCCATGGCACTCATAACCTTCTTGAAGACCCCTTTCCCGCGGCGGGCATCTGTTGCCTCTTCGAAACCTTCAAGACTCATGACTGCGCCTGCGTTGCCCAGACTGCAGAGCCGGTCGGCTACTGAATCGTCAATAAGGGTGCCGTTCGTGTAGAACATGAAATACATATCATTATACTTCTCGACAAGACGAAATAGATCTTGCTTGCGTGTAAGGGGTTCCCCTCCGCTTAAAACAATGAACATGGAACCGAAGTCGCGGGCCTCACCCACAACGCGATCCATCAGCTCGTAAGACAATCCCTGGTACCGAGTATACTTCCCCGAATAACACCCTTTGCACTGAAGATTGCACTGCATGGTCGGGCTAATAAGCACAGTAAAAGGGGGCGAAAAACCATTTTTCTTTGAAAACTCGTCGCGGAGCGCGGAACTGCGGAGAAGCCCATTAACAAACAGGTTGCGGGACACGGTCTTCAGGCAGTGCGGGGAAAGCTCAGTCATGACACGCCGGAACATTTTAGTGGCCTGTCCGTTTTCTCCTAGTCTCAAGCTGTCGATCACAGCTTCCACGGCTGCACCGGCATCTTCCCCGCTGATCAGGTAAGAGGCCATGAGGCTCAATCTCATAAAATTGTCAGGCGAAACGTGGGTGACAAGGTCCACCATCCTGTTTGCAACCTGGTCTCGAGTCATAGTCTTGATCCATTCCATTACTTCCATAAGAGCCCCTCCTTTGTTATGGAAATTTAATAGACTTTCTGGCGTGGCAAGACTGAAGCTAGCGAAATTTAATTATTCAGCTCGTTCCTATACAATTGTATGACTCACATACAGGAATGTTAACGCTTCATACAATTTTAATCAAGAATTAATTGACCAAAAAAGAAAGAAGTTCTTGGCGAGACTGATCCAACTACTGCTCAGAGAATTGTCTCACAAACCGCGTCCGGTATCAGTCTTGGCTTGAGGCACTGACGGTTCGAGCGCGCCGCAAATGTACGGCGACAAACCATACAATGACCACAGCGAGGCCAATGGCCATCAACAGATCCAGTTCGTGCGAATACTTTTCTACAAGCATCCAGTTTTTCCGTAATTTGTAACCGCACCACAGGAGGAAGGAATTCCATATTGTAGCACCTATAATAGTGTACACGCAAAAATGAAGCAGCCTCATCCGGCCCAAACCAGCGGGGATGGAGATAAGATGGCGCACGACCGGAACGAACCTGCTCACAAGAATCGTCCACGAACCGTGGCGGGCAAACCACTGTTCGGTCCATTCCAGGTGTTCCCGATTGAGTAAAAGATAGCGGCCCACTTTAAGGATTAGGGGTCTACCGCCGAAGTAACCCATGTAATAAGAAATCAGGGAGCCCGTAACAGAGCCCAAGGATGCCGCAAGGATGGCGCCGCCGAACGAGAATTTCTCTTCCACTACCAGGAATCCGACAAAGGGCATCACAAGCTCGCTGGGGACTGGGGCAACCATGCTTTCCAACGCCATGAGAAATGCCGCTCCGAAGTATCCGGCCTGTTCAATCGCCTGCGTGAAATATCCAGCGAGATGTTCGACCATTCTTTCCGCCTTTATTAATTGTGATAACGGTTGCCACTACTAACCGGCTCGCATGTTGATGCAACCGAAGCGAGCCTATATCCTCTTTTTTTAACTCTTGCAGCGTCCGGTGTCCACTCCTAAATTATAAACTGGCCCATTATCCGTTCCTCGAGCGAGCTTTTCAACCTGTCCGACAACCACAGCTTCCGGGCAGAAGGACCGGCACTCTCCGCGCAAGGTCACTGGGATCAGGCCACAAAGGCCCTGCGGAAGAGGCATCGCTGCTTTTCTCCTCAATGCCCATTGAAATTCAGCGCATTTTGGAGTATAAAACTACAATGCCCTTGTGAATTGCCTTGGGCTTTTATGCTGAAGTAAGTTTTGTCTGAGGGTGGCTGAATTGCGTGAACGAATATTGCCGGCCATCACGGTAGCGGTCCTCTGTTTGTGGACGCCGTGGGTTTATGGAGGCCGGGACTATAGAGAGTCCAGAACTCGGAGTACCCGGGCTTTCGATCAATCGTCTTCAACCCGCCAGAACTTTGGTCAAGCAGATCGGGGCATCTCCTTGGTTGCTCAAGCCCGGCCACACACTGAAAGAGCAACAGGGAATGCGGAGCATCGCACCGAAGGTGAAGGCACAGGCAGTGTAAGCGCCGATACCGTCGCGCTCCCTGTTGCGGGAGAGTTCGATCTACTCTCTCGCGATCCTTTGGACCAAATACGTCTGGACAATATCAAGCCGCTTTATACCTCTCCGGGCCTTCCCGGCGAAGGAGTGTGGGAGGCGTCAGAAACCCCGCGCGATTCGCGCGGCAGGCCCATCATTTATAAGACTTTCTACAGGCCGAGCGTGGAATTCCCAAACGCCATCGTGTACATGATGGTCGTCGACATGAGCAAAGCATTCATGCAGTACTACGTGGGATCTCAGGAACCAGCCGCTCGTCTTGCTTCTTCAGAGATCGAGACACCCCTCCGCTCCCGAATCGTGGCTATAACCAATGCCATGTGGATGCAACGCCATGCCAGCGGAGCAGGAGCGATTTTCCGCGGCAAGGTCTTATATCCGATGGTCCCGGGCATGGCTACTCTCATCGTTTACAACGACGGTTCGGTTGACATTCAGGAATGGCATTCCGGCATTCCTCTGAGCAAGGTACGCGATGCGCGGCAACTCAAGCATCTCATAGTGAAGAATGGCATGGTCGTGCAGTCGGTCCTGAAAAACGGGCGTCTGCAAGACTCCGAAATCGGCCTCGGTTTCCTGCTCGGAGGCGGCGGCAACAATTACAGTGGCAAACATTTTTGGTTTGTGGCTCATCGGAGTGCATTTGGAATCAGAAAAGACGGCAACCTCGTATTTGCCATCGGACACCACATAGGCAGTAAGGATTTGGCTAAGGCCCTGGTTCTGGCGGGATGCGAACGAGGACTGCACGGTGACGCTAACCCAGACAATATAGTTGGGAACCTCTACATCAGGGATTCTTTCGGCAATCTCGTGAGGAAAGTGAGGCTTTCCCCGGAACAGTCCAAATATACGTTGAAACGATACGAGGACGGCTACTCGAAGGACTTCTTTGTTTTCTTTTCCAGAGAACCCCTGGACGCTGCCGGTAAGACCGCCAGACGCAGCGACAACGATACTCCCCTCCGATCTACTCCATGAAGGCATCGAAGGCAATGAAACCAAAAGGCTTCGGCATAATAAGCCCGTTCGTAATTGTTTGCCTGCTTGCAGTGACAGGACCCCACGTCTGGGCCAAGCAATCGCGCCCGGTCTCGAACGAACAGGCCCTGGAGTTGGCGCAACAGGGGATACTAAAGGCTAACGCTGGAAATCTCAGGAAAGCTATCGAACTGTTCGATGCGAGTCTGAAGGCATCCGGTGGAAAGAATGTCAAAGCGTTCCTCAATCGCGGCAAGGTGTCCCTCCTTCAGGGTCACCTGGACCGCGCCCTTCAGGATCTCGATAAAGCAATCAAGCTTGATCCGGAGGGCGCGGACGCGTACGTCGTTCGCGGAACCATCCATAGATTGCGGGGAGATTTTTCAAAGGCCGTTAAAGATTTGAACAAAGCGGTCAGCCTGAACCCGGACAATACCGATGCACTGACAAATCGGGCGGCCGTATTTTTTGACACAGGCGAGCACGAAAAGGCCTTAGTTGATCTCGGCAAAATCATCCAGCTTAACCCGCGGATGATAAGGGCCCTGGGCAACCGTGCTTACATTTTTGAGCAATTAGGCAGGTACGACGACGCTATCAAAGATCTGTCCGTGATAGTAGCTCAAGACCCGAACCATCTCATGGCCATCAAGCATCTGGGTTTCATTTACCGACAAAAGAAGGAGCCTGAGAAAGCGGCGAGGTTGTATCGCATGGCTTTGAAGCTCGAAAATGATCAGACAGCGCGCAGGCGTCTGGCCGAAGAAATCGTCGATCTGGAAAAAAGGATTCCAAAGCACTAAATTTGGCCCGAGTATCTGGCGCCATTTCAATCTCTGCACACCCTTCATAGAGGCTACGTGCGAGCACAGACCAAGTCTCGCATTCGGCCTCCCGCGAGCTACTATATTCTCACATAGTTATAGCTTTTTCTTGCTTGACAGCGCGCGAAGTTCGTGTTACCGAGCCGTTCATTGTTGTTTTTTGGTTTTTTGTTGTTTCGCTGCAAGGAGGATGTGGTGGGTTCGCGCTGTCGCGTGTATTTTGGCGTCATTCTGTCGGCAACGTTTATTATCATCGGGTGGTGCTCATCGGCCCATACCTGGGACGGAATCTTGCCGGATATGAGCCCTCTGAGATTTGATCGACCTACTCAGGAAAATTGTCTGCAAGCTTGTCTCCTCCCCCAGGCTCCAGCCTGCCTACCGTTCCAGGACTTTCGCCTAAAACTAGCCTACGGCCGCACTTACGGGACGTCGACGCAGCTCGACTATGCGACCATGGAATTCAGTAAGCCTGTAAGCCGTTATCCTGCGGACACCATTTGGGGCCCTGCGCTGGCAGAAGTCCAAGTGGCGCTGCTTGCGTCGTATGTTGTCTATTATGAGGGAACCATTGAACGAATAAAAAAGCTCGACTTTCATGACGGATACGAACTGGCATGGCTTCCCAAGGGCCGCTTTACTTTTCCTACCTGCCCGCTCGGGGTGTCGCCGTACCTTGAAAGTGGTGCCGGTCTAAGCTATGTGTCGGAGACTTTCCGCAATTCAGGTTCCCGCTGGAATTGGTCTTTTCTCGGCGGATTCGGATTTGAGCGATGTTTGCCGGGTGAGGGTGTCTTTTCTTTGGGCGTACAATGGAGACACCTCTGCAATGGAAACATGTGGGGTAAAGGGGACGAGCTTCACAATTCCAATTCAGGGACAGATATGATCCAGGGCCTGGCCTCAGTTATTCATCGTTTTTGACACTTTGCCAGAGGTTCGCGGTCCTTATCTCGTCCAAAGTTGACACCACTTGATCCCTTTGTTACATTTTCGCGTCCCATTATTCAACAAAGAGGTGAACCAGCCATGGCGGATGTTGAAGGATTCCTGGATGCTCGAGATGTGAGAGCACCGGTCGCTGGAAGCTCGGTTGGGTTTCATTTGAAAGGGTGCTCCCACCTGGATTGGGGGATGAAGAACCGTCTCTCCCGGATCATCAAGCCTGATACGGGACGTACGGTCATGTTGGCAGTAGATCATGGATATTTTCAAGGCCCGACTTCCGGACTTGAGGTCATGGAGCAAACCCTGGCTCCGCTGATTCCCTACGCTGATTGTTTGATGCTCACACGGGGCATACTGCGTAGTTCGGTTTCGCCCGGCAGCCAGGTCCCCATCGTGTTGCGGGTTTCAGGTGGAAACAGTGTGCTCAGCGAACTATCCAATGAAACATACAATGTCTCCCTGGAAGACTGCATCCGCCTGAATGTGTCTGGAATGGCCCTGTCAATTTATGTGGGAGCCCCGCATGAACACCAGACTCTCGTAGCGTTTTCCGATCTTATCGACGAAGGATATTCTGCCGGTATCCCCATTCTGGCCGTAACGGCTGTCGGTCGAGAAATGGCACGAGATGCACGCTATCTGTCTCTTGCTTCGAGAATTGCAGGGGAGATGGGAGCCAACATTGTAAAGACCTATTTTTGCGAGAACTTCGAGAGGGTCACAACCACTTGCCCGGTCCCGATTGTTATGGCCGGCGGCAAGAAACTTCCCGAGCTTGAGGCTCTCACCATGGCTCACAACGCTGTCTCTCAGGGCGCGGTAGGCGTGGATATGGGACGCAACATTTTTCAGTCTGATTGCCCCGTAGGCATGATAAAGGCGGTGCGCGCGGTAGTCCACCATGATGAGAAGCCTGAGAGTGCCTTGAAAATCTATGAGGATGAAAAGAAGGCGGCTCGATGCTGATGGGCCATAGGCGGATCTTCCGGTGCACGATCTCGGCCTCTGCCCGGATCTCTAAAGAGGGCCCGAGGTTCTTCTCCTGAAACGTTTGTAACGTATGGGGGCACGGATTTTGGAGAGACATTTATGCGCGTAGCCATGTACTACAACAACAGGGATATCAGGATAGAAGAGATCCCAGTTCCACGCATCGGCCCGGATGAACTCCTGGTGAAGGTTTGGGCGAGTGGCGTTTGTGGTAGCGACGTGCTGGAATGGTATCGTCTTCCCAAGGCGCCTCTAGTGCTCGGACACGAGATCTCCGGCGAGATAGCAGAAATGGGGTCTAATGTCCGCGGATGGAAGAAAGGCGACCGCGTTTTTGTTTCTCATCATGTCCCGTGCAACATGTGCAGGTACTGTCTGGCTGGTCATCATTCGGTTTGCGACACCCTTTCTGCGACCAATTTTGACCCGGGTGGGTTCGCGGAGTACGTAAGGGTGCCCGCAATAAATGTTCGCAATGGGATGTACCGCCTGCCCGATTCTATGTCTTACGATGAGGGCGTCTTTATCGAGCCCCTTGCCTGCGTGGTCAGAGGACAGGAGCATGCCGGCTGGATGCCAGGGCGAAGAGTTCTTGTGGTTGGCAGCGGTATAGCCGGCTTACTGCACATCCAGCTTGCCAGAACGGCAGGCGCGGCCCGGATTATAGCGGTGGATATCAACGCCTCCCGACTGGACGCTGCTCGAAAATTCGGAGCAGATGCTGTCCTGATGCCTGGCGAGAATTTCATAGACCGCTTAAAAGAGAGCAATGACGGCCGGCTTACCGAGTTGGTCGTAGTCGCGACCGGCGCGGTTTCGGCAGTTAAGCAGGCATTCCAGGCCGTAGATCGGGGCGGCAGCATACTTTTCTTTGCTCCTTCAGACCCTGAGGCCAGGGTTGAGATGCCGTTTAACGAACTCTGGCGAAAGGAGATCACCATGACCTCCTCGTACGCAGGGAGCCCACGGAACATAAACATGGCGATCGAGCTTATCTCATCGGGCAGGCTGAGTGTCACCGAAATGATCACCCATCGTTTGCCGTTGGAAAAGACGAGCGAAGGCTTCTCCCTGGTGGTGAAAGCAACGGAATCCATGAAAGTTGTCGTCGAACCTCAGAAATGATGCGGATCGAATAGATACGGGAGTTTTTTATACAACCGAGACTGCGTGAAACCTCTTCGGAGAAATGTCCGGACACAGGGACTGCTTGCGCAGCTTCGCACCTACCGACACGACTGATCGCTCATGCCTTCAACACCTTTGGGTGAAATCCAGCGGCGTATCACCTCGCTTCAGTCTGCAATGGCTGAGAACGGCTTTGATGCTGCCTTAATCGTTCAACGAGTGGATCTCTTCTATTTTTCCGGAACCGGCCAGGACGCTCATCTTTTCGTCCCGGTTGACGGCTCACCTCTGCTTATGGTGCGAAAGGATTTTGAACGGGCTGTACAAGAATCACCCCTCGAATCCGTATCGCCCGTGAAGAGCCTTTCCGACTTAAAAAAAGCCGTTGATTCTGCATGCCCTCGCGGTATGACTACTCTAGGGATGGAGTTGGACGTACTGCCTGTAAATAATTATCGGCTTTATTCCGAACTCTTTCCTCAAGCAGTCATCGCCGACATCTCACCTCTGATAAAAGAGACCCGCATGGTCAAATCCGAGTACGAGCTTCAGATCATCAAACAGGCCGCTCGCATGAATGACGCGATATATTCCCAGGTGGGAGAAATCCTCGAGGAAGGGATGTCGGAAGTTGAATTCGCCGGGCTCTTGGAAGCTCGGTATCGGAAGAGGGGTCATCAGGGATTTGTAAGGATAAGAAGCTTCAACAACGAGGTCTTCTACGGGCATATAATGTCAGGGCACAATTTGGCAGTGCCGAGTTGTTCGATAGGGCCGACCGGCGGACCTGGACTCAATGCCACGATGCCACAAGGGGCCGGCTCGAAGATTATCCGGACACACGAACCCGTGCAGATAGACTATGTAGGGATTGTGGGTGGATATCTAGTCGATCAGTCAAGAACTTTTTTCATCGGAGAGCCTCCCGAGAAATTCAGGAAGATACATTCGACAGCTCTGGCTATTCAAGATGCCCTTGTAGGACAAGGTCGCCCGGCAACCAGAGCGGAAGACCTCTACAACACTGCCATGCACATGGCAGAAGAGGCGGGATTAGAGAAAGGCTTTATGGGATATCCGCAATCTGTTCCGTTTGTGGGGCATGGAATCGGACTGGAATTGGACGAATTGCCGGTAATCGGAAGGAAAGCACCCTATGTTCTGAAACAGGGAATGGTGATCGCTTTGGAGCCCAAATTTATTTTGCCGGGTGAAGGTTTGGCCGGAATTGAAAATTCTTTCGTTGTGACCGAAAAGGGCTTGGATAAGCTGACCAATTTTGCCGATGCCATCCAAATTATACAGTGAGTTGAAGTCACTGGACTTGTTCTATCACAGACCCAGTTGATCGCTTATTCCGCACATTGCCTCAAGACTCAGGCCGATGAACTCATCCAAAGGGATGCCGATCTCTTCGCACAAGCGGATGTGATCGCGGTTCACCGATCTGGCGAATTCCTTGGCCTTCATTCTCTTCTTTACAGATTTAATTTTCACGGCGCACAGTTTCTTTTCAGGCGTGACCAAACTGGCGGCAACCAGCATGCCGGTTATGGTCTCTGCCGCAGTGAGGGCAAAGTGGATGGGCTCACATCTCACGAGGTCCAAGTTTTCCGCATTGTGGTATTTGATCGCCTCGACTATTGCGCTGTGCACGCCTTTTTCGATGAGAATCTTTTCGGTCAGGAGAGTATGTTGAGGCATGTTGTCACGTGTTTCATTGTAATCGATGTCGTGGAGCAGGCCTGCCAATCCCCACATGTCCGGGTCCGCGCCGAATCTTGGCGCCAGAGCCCTCATGATTGCTTCAGACGCCAGGCAATGCTTTCGCATGCTGTCCGTTTCCAGGTACTGCTCCATGAGCGCCTGGGCTTCTTCTCTCGATATCCCGCAATTCATGGTACTCACATCAGAACCTTTCGCCTTCCGAAAGCGCACGGGCATAAGTTGATTATCACAATTGTGACGTTGGCTACAAGCCTCAAAGCAAGGCGCTGTCGTTGACATTTCAGTGCGCGATAGCTATGTTTATGTCGACAATTACAAGGCTCTAACCTGTATCCTCCGTTAACTTCAGGGAGGCGATCCGATGCGAAGTATCAATATGGACCATGTTGCTGCGTGTCCCATACTACCCGAGGTGGTGGACGCGATGCTTCCGTTTCTGAAGGAGAAATATGGCAACCCTTCCAGCATGCACAGTCTCGGCGCCGACGTGACCGACTCTATCGATGAGGCAAGAGAGAGGGTAGCGGCGCTGATCAACGCGAAGCCGCATGAAGTTTTTTTCACGTCAGGAGGAACTGAGGCCAATAATTGGGCGCTCAAAGGAGTGCTTCAAGCGAATCGTGCACGCGGGAATCATCTAGTGACCTCTTCCATCGAACATTTCTCGATCATGCACGCGATAAAAGCACTTGAAAATCAGGGAGCTGAAGTGACGCGCCTCCCCGTGGACAAATACGGAATGATTGACCCCGCGGATGTGGAAAAGGCAATCACCCCTCGCACTGTGCTTGTTTCCGTCATGCACGCAAATAACGAGACGGGCACTATTCAGCCAATAACTGAAGTTGGAAAAATTGCCCGAGACCACAAGATACCGTTCCATACCGATGCAGTGGCAACCGTCGGATCCATCCCTGTCGACGTGGAATCGTTGAACGCGGATCTTCTATCATTGGCGGCAAATCCCTTTTACGGACCCCTGGGCGTCGGAGCGCTCTACGTTCGTAAAGGGATCAAAATCGCGCCGTTGATGGACGGGGGAATCCAAGAAGGGGGTTATCGAGCGGGCACGGAGAATGTCCTCGGTATTGTAGGCATGGGGAAAGCTGCCGAAATCGCGGTCCAAGAACTCGAGACAAGGATGAATCATTTGATCCCCTTAAGAGACAGGCTGATCAAGGAGATTACTGGAACCATAGAGGAAGTGGACCTGGTAGGTCATCCGACCATGCGACTCCCCGGCAATGCCAGTCTCACTGTGAAGTACGTTGAGGGAGAGTCTATGCTGCTCTTCCTGGATATGGAAGGCATTAAGATCGCCAGCGGTTCGGCCTGCATCTCTCGATCTCTGAAGGTTTCGCATGTCATGCTAGCAATGGGAATTGATGCCGCCACTGCGCAGGGTTCGCTTCTGTTTACATTGGGCCGGGACAATACGGATGAAGATGTGGACACAGTAGCCGAAGTGTTACCGCCTATTGTCCAAAAGTTGAGAGATATGTCGCCTCTTTACAAAAAAACGACCAAAACCAAATCCGTGGGGCAAGGGTGACTGGGCTTGTCGATGGGACAATGGGTGTCAAAGCAAGATAAGCAATGCCATAGAGCCCAGAGCTTCAAATGCTCGGCCCGTATTCGGGGTCTATATAAATTGAGGGCGCAGGATGAGGCCAACCGTGAACAATCAACGGGTTTGGTTCTTTTCGGGCCCGAAGAATCGAAAAATCTGTGGGGATCGTGCCGGCCTTGGTGCCGGTCGATCGGCCTTTGTCTATAATCCCAGGGGGTGAACATGTATAGCGAGATAGTCATGGATCATTTCAAAAATCCCCGCAATGTGGGCGAAATCCCGGATGCCGACGGAGTCGGCGAAGTTGGTAATCCCGCTTGCGGAGATATCATGGCATTTTACATCAAGGTTAAGGACGGTATCCTGGAGGATGTGAAGTTCAAGACTTTCGGATGCGGGGCCGCGATTGCGGTGTCCAGCATGGTCAGCGAGATGGCCAAAGGGAAGACTCTTGATGAGGCCATGAAGATAACCAACAAATCCGTTATCACTGCGCTGGACGGACTACCGAGCAAGAAGCACCATTGCTCCAATTTGGGTGCTGATGCACTGCATAGGGCCATCGAGGACTACAGAGCCAAGAACAAAGGCGCCAAATACCAAAAACCGGCCGACGGGCCCGAGGTGTGCGAATGCCCGGTGTGCGACGTTAACGACCCTGAAGAAGCACCGTATTGTCAAGCCGTGTGCGAGCGCTCCCCCAAATAGTTATGGGAGTTGCAGAAGGCAAGTCCTGAACGAAAGTATTCGCACCTGCAATTCGTTGGATAGATTCTGCGGCAAAAATGGTCTTCCTGCGGCGAGCATTAGTAAAGACCA
>CAVSPC010000010.1:0-42108 GCA_963729795.1 uncultured delta proteobacterium
AAGGCTGCAGTGCGTCTCAAGGTCAGCGATCTCGCGGGAGGTCAGAGATTTGGCCTGACTATGGGATCTCTGCTTGCCAAAGTCTTGGCTGACATCGTGCCACGATTCTCGGCATAAAAACACTGAGACAGCTTCATCTTGCCCTCCTCACGTCCGGGTACTCGGGCACCCATTACGCGGGAATGACTGCGAGTAGCCCGCGCGGAATGATGGGCGTCTCTGCCCCTGAACTTGCGAAATCGGACTTAGGGATTGTCACAAGATAGATATGGCATCTCGGCTGTGTTAAAGCCAATTGTAGGGGCGCAGCACGCTGCGCCCAGGGCACCGCATGCGGTGCCGCTACGGCCGAGGGATCCTCAAGGTTGATATCTTTATTTTACGGCGGATCCTTAGTATCGAGAAGCGCTCCATGAGTCGCGCTTCCTGAAGCCGGCTTCCGCCCACGGAAAGGATTTCCGCCATAACGGGGGGACAAATTGAGGGACACGTGATGCCGGAGGGCCACTGAGCCGAGTACAACGCTGAGCACAGCGGTTTTTCGGTGGAATTTCGAATTGATGAAATCATGTCAAACACGATGTTATTTCAGTGCGATGGAGCAGCATGCGGGATTGTAGTTAATATTTTATAATATTTTAATTTAAAAAAGCTTGACAACCTCCTCATAAAGTGGTTGTTTCTCGTCCAGCGACAAACCAAACCTAATCCTTCCTTTTGCCCGTTTCCGAACGGGCTTTTTTTTGTCGCTGATCCGTGTCTGGTCCGAAACCCTGTTGACCCATCACCCAGATGAAGTATAATTAAAACAACAGGCGAGCACGTTTTCTCCAGCATGTCCGGGTCCTTTGCACAAAGGCCCGGGCGTGTGCGTTCTAGGCGCTTTTCTCACCTCGTTCCGCGCAATTCAAGCCGGCCCGCCGCATCTTTGTAGAGCCTTTTTCCCAATGTCCTTTCTGTAGTAAGCGTTCTCCCAACGGATCTTTCCAACAGCTTCATAAGCCCTTGCAATTGCATTGGCTATACCTGGTGCTTTGGCCGTCACTCCTAGAACGCGGCCACCCGCAGTGACGAATCCGTTGCCCGTCTTTCCAGTCCCGGCATGGAAGACCTTAACCCCTTCCATTGCGTCAGCCTCTTCAATTCCTGTAATGGGTTTCCCTTTGTCATACGATCCCGGGTAGCCCCCCGAGGCCATTACCACGCAAACCGCGTCTTCCGGGGCCCAGTCTATTTTCATGGTGGCAAGCCCGCCCTCTAACGCGGCCATCATGAGGGGCACGGGGTCGGATTTCATCCTAAAAAGTAGCGGTTGAGCTTCCGGGTCCCCCATGCGCGCGTTGAATTCCAAGACCTTTGCCACCCCGTCCTTGATCATGAGGCCCGCGTACAGAAAACCCACGTAGGGACATCCTTCTTGCTCCATTGCGCGCACTACCGGAATCATGATTTGAGTCATAATTTGATCATGAATGTCAGGAGTGACCACCGGTGCGGGAGAATAGGCCCCCATTCCCCCGGTGTTGGGGCCTCGATCACAGTCGAAAATGGCCTTGTGATCCTGGGAACTGGCCAGCGGGAGCACCTCCCGGCCATCCGTGAAGGCGATGAAAGATGTCTCCTCACCTTCGAGACATTCCTCTATGACTACTCTGTTGCCCGCGTCGCCAAATGCCTTTTCCTGCATGATAGTCGATAGGGCCGACTGAGCTTCGGCCTTATCGACGCACACGAATACGCCTTTGCCGGCTGCAAGACCGTCTGCCTTTAGCACCACGCGGCCGGAAAACCGTTTCAGGTACGAGCTAGCCGCATCGAATTCATCAAAGACTTCAAAATCACCCGAGGGAATTCCGTATTTCGCTAGAAGGCGTTTGGTGAAGACCTTGCTCCCTTCCAACTGAGCCGCTTGCCTGGAAGGACCGAAAACCTTAAGCCCCGCGGAACGAAAGGCATCAGCCATTCCGGCTACAAGGGGTGCTTCAGGCCCTACCACGGTGAGGTCCACCTTTTCCTCCTGAGCGAGCCGGAGAAGTCCGACGATGTCTCCCGAAGACACTTGGGCCAACCTGCATTTGGGTTCTCGTTCAATACCCCCGTTGCCGGGGGCTACAATGACTTCCTCGACCAGATCCGATTGGGCCACTTTCCACGCGAGAGTATGTTCCCGCCCCCCGGACCCCACGATAAGGACCTTCATATCACCCAGCTCCTGGAGTCTGCTGTTCCCACAGACCCCTATGCTCTCTTTTGGCCTCTTGCTCCAG
Source organism: uncultured delta proteobacterium (assembly GCA_963729795.1). Lineage (GTDB taxonomy): Bacteria > Desulfobacterota > Desulfomonilia > Desulfomonilales > Desulfomonilaceae > CAWBBA01. Next base: position 2,268 of record CAVSPC010000010.1, read on the forward strand.
CTCAATGTACGGCCTGATGTCGAAACCTTTCTCTTTTCGATCAATTTCGGCCAGACCTTGTCGGACCATTCGCGCGCTTATGTCCTCACCCGACAGAAACACGAACCCGTCCCTAACCCCTTTTGGCCCTTTCCGGAGGACCTTCACTCTAACCCACTGGTTTTCAAGCGTCTTGGTGAGAAACTCTTGTGCAGCGTTTGCCTCGCTCGGCGGAACCCGCAATCCCGCGAGCCTCAGTCGCATGACAGTCCCGGAACCCTTCAGCTCCAAGTTCTTACCATCTACGATCTTTGTCACGTTCCAGAGATATACGTTTCCTTCCATCGGAGGGCGGCTGACCATGTAAAGGTAGAAGATAACAAGTGCAAGTATGGCAGCCAGCCCCACCCACATTTTCCATTCACTTTGCAAGCGAATTTTCGCCATACAACGCTCTCCTGATCATAACGGCTCACAACGGCGCTAGGGAGGATTGCCGGACGCCCGGAACCGCTCAGCCGGATGTGGCCACCTAGGAGCCTGTCGCGCAACCTAACTAATCGGCGGCATCGTGCTACGCGGAGGTTCCACTCATTGTTCCGTTACCTCTCCCCGGCTTCTAGGAGTGTGACATACTAAGTTTTTCCCGTGGCAGCCTCTGAGAAATCCCGATACAATAGTCGCCACCGTGCCACGAATTCGGGAAAGTCCCGCGGGACGCGGGATTACGCAACAGCCTCCTAGGATTGGTGGACCCTTGCGCCAAGTCTGCCAACTTCAGCGTTAAAAATCTCTTCTGCCTTCAGCAGATCAGGCCCTATATACCGGTGGTGCAGCCTCACGTCCGCGGGAGCCCGCACGATGACCGCAAAATCATCCGCGTCAAGGCGAATGAGTTTTACGAATGAGCCTCTGTCACCCCGGGCTTGTTTAGCTATCTGAAACATCGGGGTAATATAGCACAGGAGTGTCGTAAAATGTGAAAATCCGGATGTCGGCTTAGACCGCATGTGCGTACGGCCTCCCAATGAGTTATACTGGCACTTGTTCACGAAATTTGTTATGTGCGGGACGGTGATAGGACATGAATAGCGAGCTTATCATTGAGACCAAGGACCTGACTAAACAATACATAGACGGCGGGAATGTTATCAATGCCCTGAACAAGGCCAACGTAAGGGTCTACCGCGGAGAAATGGTGGCCATAATGGGCCCTTCAGGGTCCGGCAAATCTACCCTCCTGTACATTTTGGGCCTTCTCCAGCCCCCCACCTCCGGCGAATACATGTTCAAGGGCCAAAACATCCTGAAATATGATCGTGAGGAACAGGCTAACTTTCGAAACAGGGAACTGGGCTTTGTGTTCCAGAGCTGCGATCTACTTGCAAACTCCACTGTCTTTGAAAATCTGGAATTACCCTTAATATACGCTGAATCCGACCGGAACTCTCGCCGGAAGAAGATCCTAGAAGCGCTGGAGAGGGTAGGGCTTTCTCATCGAGTGGACCACTGGTCCAACCGGCTGTCGGGAGGAGAGCGCCAACGCGCTGCCATTGCCAGGGCCCTGGTTAACAACCCTTCGCTTATTCTCGGGGACGAGCCCACAGGACAGCTTGATCAGAAAAATACCGAAATTGTTATGGAACAACTGAGAGCACTTACCAGCCAAGGATTCACAGTGGTTCTGGTAACCCACGAGGACGACATCGGAAATGCCTGCGACAGGATCATTCGTATTAGAGATGGCCATGTGGTCTCGGATGGGTTTGAGCAGGTCGTCGATCAGATGACAAGGCCGGCTCCAGCTCGGTCCATCGGCCCTAGATGAGTTGAGCTGACTCCACCTCAGACTCAACGCTAGTGGTTGCGCGCGACAGACGGCTATACGCTGTGGCCGCGGTCTTTCACGAACGACTTGAATTCCTCATAACTCTCCGGCGTCCCTATGTCGAAAAACGGCCGTTCCTGAAGTAACCCGAACATCTTGCCGGATCCCACAAGGGAAGGGAAAATTTCTCGCTCCATGGAGAAGGGACCGTCCGGCAGGCCGCTGACAAGACGTTTCGAGAGAAGTGACAAACCGGCATTGATCAGGCCGGGCTCCTTGATGTTTTCGTCCTTTTCTCGGAAACCGACCACAGTACCTTGTCCATCCACCATAACCGAACCATAGCGGCTCACGTCCTCCACCTTGAATAGTGAAAGAGTCACCTCCGCCCCGTTATCCGCATGGAAGCGCAGCAAACTCCCCAGGTCCGCATCAAAGAAGGTGTCTCCATTTACAAGAAGCGAAGGATCCGTGGCGTACGCCTCCGCGTTCTTCACTGCTCCGCCTGTTCCTAATGGGGAGCCTTCCCTGGAAAAAGCTATCGTCAGGTCGTCTCGGTAACTCGGACCGAAGTATTCTTCAACCGCTTCCCCCTTATATCCCGTGAGGAGAACAAATTTTCGCACGCCTTTGTCTGCGAGGGAACTGATAAGTATCTCCAGGAAGGGAACACCCTGAACCGGGGCCATAGGCTTCGGCCTATCCGAAACAACCGATCTGAGCCTTTGACCCAAGCCTCCAACGAGTATCAGAGCGGCAAATGGGAGATCGGCAATCTGCATTACTACTTATCCGTTTGTCTTTTTGCCCTTATTTTCAGATGCCCGAGACGACCGAAATTCAGCGGTTACCGTTGAGTCTGCTGCAAATGCATCCTGGATCCCGCTCCAGAGGGGCTATGTGGAAATCATTCCGCCATACATCGAAAACCAAAAGGCCGGAGAGTATATCCTCTTCACGGCCGACCATGATTTTCAGCGCTTCAGTCACCTGAAAGGACGCGACCGCGGTGGCTACTGCCGAAAGAACTCCGACAGCCGATGCTCTCGGATGGTTGTCAACCGCTCCGGGGTCCGGCCAGAGGCACCTTAGACAGGGGGTTCTTCCAGGGATGATGGTCATGACATTTCCCACTGTTTCAACCGCTCCTCCGAATATATAAGGGATTCCTCGATTCAGGATCACGTCATTTATCAAGTATCGCGTTCGTATGTTATCGAGCGCGTCTACCACGAGATCGACGTTCTGAGTAAGTTCCTCAACATTGTCCCGAGCTATTGCAGCTTCCACCGCCTGGATCTCCACATCAGAATTGCTTGCCCGGAGCCGGTGGGCCGCGGCCTGAGCTTTGGAGATGCAGCGCAGAGCGTCCTCTTCCTCATAAAGAATCTGTCTGTGGAGGTTATGGAGTTCGGGACAATCTTGGTCGGCGATTCTCACAAAACCCACCCCCGCACGAACCAAAAGAATCGAAATGAGGGACCCAAGAGCGCCCAGCCCGGCTATAAGGACGCGGGACTCCCGTATCTTCTGTTGGCCTTCTTTTCCGATTACTCTAAGTAGTTGATGCCTGCTGTATCGAGGAATTTGTGGCTCCATTGGATCGCCGTTGGGACACCTGAACGTTAAATCGGATAAAAAAACAAATTATACTCCAATTTTTCGGCCGTATGGGATGCAATGCTAACGATCTGAAACCTTTTCTTCGGGAAGTTTTCACAATATGGTGCGTGTTATTATAGTCGAGTTCGGAATTCTAAGGATGCGATTAACTATTGGGGAGCCTATCTCATGGCTGCGAACATAAGGTGGGAATCGGATTGGGATTTGGCCCTGTCGATGGCCAAAGTGCAGGAGAAACATGTGCTCTTGGATTTCTCCAACCCGGGTTGACCTGCGTGCAAACAGATGGATACAGTTACGTATCCAGATCCCCGTACGTCAGAATTCGTGCATCGTTACATGATACCTCTACGCGCGTATACCAATTCTCTGCCCGCTTGGGCCGCTCGTTTTGTGATTCAATACACCCCTACCGTACTAACGCTTGACGATGACGGCAAAGAACATCACCGGACTGTGGGCTTTCTACCTCCTGAGGAATTCATCCCGTCCCTGATGCTCGGCATAGGGAAGTCCCATTTTGATGCAAGGCAGTTCACGAAGGCACGATTGATCCTGGAATGGCTGCTGACCGAATTCTCCCGCAGCCAGGCAGCGGCGCCGGCGTCGGACCTGAAACGCAATATTTCTTGAAGCCCGGGGCCGGATTTCATGGTTAGCTTGAAGAGCGCTGTTGCGAACAACTTAGGGAATTCTTCGGGACTTAAGCGGATAAATTTCTCATGACCAGATTCTTCGATTGGTTCCAACTAGCCGTGCTGGCCTGTCTTGTGTGTCTCGGCTTTGGGCGAGCTCTGTTTCTGCGCAGTCGCAGCATACGGGTCCTTGTTGTTGATCTGCCATGTTCGGCCACTCAGGCCGTAACGGATCTGCTGTTTCTCACCTGTGTTATCTTGTGGGTTTACGAAACCCTGGCGTACGCGCTGCCCATGAGTTTCCATCTTATTCCCACGTCACTAAGCCCCGTGGTCGTCAAGAACCTGGTATCCAAAGTGGTGGGGATGGTTTTGTCCATCCTGGGTCTGGTGATTTATGGGCTGGCATTGTGGGCTATGGGTGAATCCTGGCGGCTGGGCATCGACAGAGAAGCGCCCGGCCCCCTCGTATCCAATGGAATATTCGCGTTGTCACGCAATCCAATCTACGTGGGATTGGATCTGGTAACGTTGGGTGCGTTCTTTGTTGTGGGTAGGCTGGTCTTGCTAGTAGTTGCGTTGGCTATCGTGGCATTGTTTCATCGTCAAATTCGTCGAGAAGAGAGTTTTCTTAGGGACGCTTATGGGGACCAGTACCGCGAATATTGCAACCGTGTCGGCCGGTATTTCAGACTTCTCCGATTTTAAGACATTCCATACAAAATTGTCATTCATCTCCATCAGGAGCGCCGCCGAAGAGCGGCAGGTCAGGCTCTTTCACTCCTCTGAAACACAAACGATGAACAGGGCAAGGTCCGTATCGAGCGATCGCCTCTTTATGAGCTCTGGTTCCATAACCCTTGTGCACGGCAAATCCGTATTGCGGAAACTGCTCGTGCAGTTCCATCATGATCCTGTCTCGGGTCACCTTGGCAAAAATGCCGGCTGCAGCCACTGAAAAGGAGAGGCGGTCCCCCTTAATGATGGCGCGCTGCCGGATAGGAAGGTCAAGAGATATTGTGCCGTCTATGAGCAAATAGTCGGGCAGGGGATTAATCTCCATCACAGCCTGGCTCATTGCCAACCGTGTGGCCTGCAATATGTTGATCCGGTCTATGGTTTCCGATGGGATGATCCCGACGCCTACGGCAAAAGTGTTCTCTTGGATCTCTTCGAACAACTTCAGCCGAGCTTCCGCAGGAAGAAGTTTGGAATCATTAAGGTGAGGAAGGCAGTCAGGATCGCGCAACACAACCGCGGCGGCCACTACCGGGCCTGCCAACGGGCCCCGGCCGGCTTCATCAATGCCGGCTATTCTCAGGGCCCCAAGGTCCGCAGCCTGTTTCTCAAATTTGGATGACGGGGAAGTCTTGGCGCCACGTTTGTGAGCGGGCATCGAGCTACCATCCGGGAGCAATTGCGATGAGTCGGCGATCCATGATCCACGAAGACCGTATACACCATGCACACCAAACAGGACAGGGGGCTATCTCTCAATCCTGTTCACGCGCTCCTTGATTCTGGCCGCTTTGCCCCTTAATTTTCGAATGTAATAAATTTTCGAGCGGCGTACCTGACCGCGATTAACGACTTCCACCTTGTCGATCATGGGGGAGTAGAGGGGGAAGACTCTCTCGACACCGACTCCATAGGAGATCTTCCGGACGGTGAATGCGCTTCCCGCGCCCTTTCGACTAATGCCTATGACCGCCCCCTCGAAGACCTGAATCCTTTCACGAGTTCCTTCCACAATCCTCACGTGGACTTTGACAGTATCTCCGCTCCGAAATGCCGGGAGGTCCAGTCTCTCCTGCTCCTTGTGAATCTGTTCCAACACGTTCATCGTTCTTCTCCCTTTTGTTCAGAACTCTCAGATCGGATTTCGTCGAGGAGTTCCTGTTCCTCAGAGTCCAATTCCCGATCCCTCAAAAGATCCGGGCGCCTGGCGAGGGTGCGGGCCAATGCCTGTTTCTTTCTCCATCGCCTTATGTTTTCGTGGTGTCCTTCCAGCAGGATTTTCGGAACTTCCATGCCTTCGAAGACACTGGGTCTCGTATACTGAGGGTACTCAAGCAACCCTGCGTAAAACGATTCTCCCTCTATGTGGCTGTCGGCTCCAAGGACACCCGGGATGAGCCTACAGACCGCATCAACCACCGCCATAGCTGCGGTGTCTCCTCCCGATAGGACGTAATCGCCTACCGAAATTTCATCATCCACGAAGGCCCTCACTCTTTCGTCAAGTCCCTCGTATCGGCCACAAACAAGGAGCATGCCCCGCAACCCGGCCAGTTCCTCTGCTACGGACTGCTTGAAGAGTCTTCCATGCGGGGTCATGAGAATAACTCTTGTGTCTTCCATGAATCCGCGAACATACCGAATGGCCTGCACTACAGGCTCGGGTTTCATCACCATACCAGTTCCGCCGCCGTACGGGTAATCATCCGTGGTATGGTGGCGATCTCTGGTGAAATCCCTCAAGTCCACTGTCTCGACGTTCAGCAGCCCCGCTTCTATGGCTCGCGCCGGATTCCCATACGCCAGAAACGAATCGAAGATCCTCGGGAATACGGTCAAGATCCTGATATCAAGCATCAGGGATCAGCCCCTCGAGGGGATCCACTGTCATTTCCTTGCTCTGAAGATCCACGGTCACCACGACGCTGTCGATCATGGGGAGCAGGACTTCTCCGTATGCTCCCTCTACGTGAAGGACGTCGTTCGCGCCTGTAGGTGTAATTTGTGTAATTTCACCCAGATAACGACCATCCGATGTGTGGACCTTCATGCCGATCAATTCGATCCAGTAGTATTCATCCTCCTCTTTTGGAGGTAGGTTGTGTTCGTCGGTCCTGACCAGGCTTCCCACCAGTTTATCGGCCTTTTCTCGTGTATCCACCCCTTCGAGAGCAACCACCGCAGTCCTTTTGTGTGTGCGAAGGCTTCGCACGGTGTAAGGAGATTCATCAAAGACCAAAACTGCCGATCGCTCAAATGACTCGAAAGATTCCGTGAAAGGGCTTATCTTTACTTCACCCTTGATGCCAAAGGGCTTCACAACCTTTCCGATTACAATGAGCCTGTTTTGGGACATCCTTGATTCAGGATCTGGTGCACCGGCTTTTCGGCCGTCTTGCCGGTCGAAGGTTTGCAACTATTCCAGGATTTCCAGGACGGCGCGCTTCTTGAGTTTAGTCGAAGCAGCGCTGAGTATGGTTCGCATTGCTCTTGCAGTGCGGCCCTGTTTCCCAATAACCTTTCCCAGATCCGTTTTGGCGACTCTTAACTCAAGAACAGAGGTGATTTCCCCCTCGAGTTCCGAGACCGATACCTCTTCAGGATTGTCCACAAGCGCTTTGGCGATGTACTCGATAAGCTCCCTCATCCGTCTCTCTCTTTCTTCAAAGGGAATCCCGGCGGACAGTGAACAACCGGATCAGCAAGGCCCTCAGTCTTTGGAGGCAGCCTGTGCGTTCGCGTGCCTCATAATTTTACGAACGGTATCGGAGACTACAGCTCCCCGCGAAATCCAGCCCTGCAGGCCGGTCAAGTCCAGGTTCAGGCCCCTGGATTTGTCTCTGGGGTCATAAGTGCCTAGAACTTCCAAGAATCGACCGTCTCTGGGAAATCTCGAGTCCGCTGCAACAACCCGGTAAAAGGGCTTCTTTTTGGCGCCGTAGCGTGCCAGACGGATTTTAACTGCCATAGGTGGACGCACCTCCGCGTGAGTGATCCCTCTCTAATTATAATCGACCAATATTAATGAAGGCCGGCGCGTCTGTCAAGCTAAAAGCCGAAAATCAGCCGCGTGGCGAGTTCGGGGAGCCCGGAACCTGCGACAACAATCATGGAAAGTATCGCTTTTCAATCCCACTGCAATCACTCCATCAACTTGACAGACCGATCTTATTTTGAAAAGAATTTTTTAGATCTTGCTAAGGGTCCGCTTTGGCAAAGGAACGGTGCCTCTGTACTTGTATGAGGGGAGGAAACGGCTATGAAAGACAAGATCGAGTTGGTTCGGGGCGACATCACCACAATGGACGTGGACGCCATCGTCAACGCGGCCAACAAAAGTCTGCTGGGAGGGGGAGGGGTAGACGGCGCCATCCATCGTACAGCCGGGCGGGAATTGCTGGCTGAATGCCGCACTCTGGGAGGCTGCGAAACCGGCGACGCGAAGATCACCCGAGGTTACAATCTCAAGGCGCGTCATGTCATACATACTGTAGGTCCTGTCTACAGAGGTGGTAACTCGGGAGAGCCTAGATTATTGGAAAGCTGCTACAGGAGGTGCTTTGAGGTCGCGCACGAAAACGGGCTCACCTCTGTAGCTTTTCCTTCGATAAGCACCGGGGCCTATGGCTATCCCATAACAGATGCTTCTAAAATTGCACTGCAAACCACGTTGGCTCAGCTTAAACGGTTTCCGGAGATGGAGAGGATTATTTTTGTCCTGTTTTCCGATTCGGACCTGGAAGTTTATCGGAAGAACCTCGCACGTTCTTGAAGAAGTTTCTCAGTGTTTTCAATTTGCGAAGTGGAATCCGCTGTCACAAGGTTCCCTCCATGAGCCTTGCTTCGGTACATTAGCATGTCCGCACGTTTCAATAGGGTATCCATGGTGTCCGCTGTGTCAGCGAGAGTCGCTCCCACCGAGATAGTCACGCGCCCGAACTCATGCCCGAGGTTAATTGCGGATTGTTCCACAAGCGCACGCAGTTTGTTTCCGATGGCAAGCAACTGATCTGCGTAGACATTTAGCGTTATGGCCACGAATTCGTCCCCGGCCCATCGTCCCAAGAAATCCGAAGATCTGAGGCTGTTGGACATGGTTGTGGCTATCATTTTGAGCGTCCGGTCTCCGACGTAGTGTCCGTAGAGATCGTTTATTCGTTTGAGTTGGTCTACATCGATGAATAGCGTTCCGAACCGTCGACCATATCGGTGCATCTCCGCGAGGCTGGTCTCTAAGTGAATTTCCAGGTGACGCCTGTTTCCAAGTTGCGTGAGTGGATCGAGCAGCGCCAGCTTCTCCAGGTCTTCGATTTGGCGCCGGGTTTCAACTGCCGCATTGTTATCGGTGAATGAGTGTATGGCTCCCAGAATTTTTCCATTGAAATTTTTCATGGGAACAACACGTGCGGCTATGGCAACCCTATGTCCCTCTTTGTGGCGAAGATATAAGCTCTGTTCCATGGTGCGCTCGGTGGTCATGCTTTGCTCAGCCGGGCACAGAGCAGAGTCGCACAGCGGCGTACCAAGTTCGTCAACGTGATTTAGGACATTGTCTCGGCAGAAGGTCCCGACAACCTCATCTCTCGAAAATCCCGTGATCCTCTCCGCCGCTCTGTTCCAGTACGTTATTCTTCGGTCCCTGTCTACCAGATAAACGCCTTCGAACAGATTATCCAAAATGTCTTCATAGACTTGTTCGTCCATGTTGTTCATTCAACTCCACTTGGCTCTGCGGACCTGTTGCTGCATGCTGGTAAACGGTTCAGCAAATCGAGCTAGGAGGCTGTTGCGTAACGCAATGTTTTCCCGAATTCGTAGCACGATAGCTACTATTGTACCGGAATCTCTCAGAGGCTGCCACGGAAAAAACTTAGTATGTCAGACTCCTAGGAGCCGGGGTGAGGTAACGGAACAATGAGTGGAACCTCCGCGTAGCACGATGGCGCCGACGACTGAGGTTGCGCGACAGGCTCCTAGTGTTCCTGTTACTTAGACCAAAAGGCAAGGCTCATAAGCACGATCAGGCCGAAGCCAGCAAGAATAGAGCCGGCAACTCGGTTGGCAAGTCTCAACATCCTATCGCTGATCTTACCGTGAATGTAACCGGCGGCTCCGCTTAAGATGAGCCACCAAAGCGTTGAACCCAGAACCACCCCTACAACGAGTACCGCTGTGTCCAGATAATCCGCCCGAGGATATCCGACGCCTGCCGCAGCAAACACGGCTGCAAAAGCGACAACCAACATAGGGTTTGTGAGTGTGAGGAGCAACGCGGACACGTAATCGTGAACGAGTCCGTCCTCCTGAGTGGAAGAAGGATTTTCCCCTGGAACCGAGACGAATATCTCAACGCCAATATAGCACAGAACGCCTCCCCCTACGAGCCGTAGAATGATGTTGTGGCTGAAAAGGAAATTGGCGATAAAAGTGATACCGAAAGCGGCTATTAGAGCATAGATGCCGTCCGCAGTGGCAGCGCCAAGCCCGGAGGCCACGCCGGACGCGGCCCCTCGGGTTAATGTTCGCCGTATGCATAATAGAGCAATCGGCCCGATCGGCACAGCAAGCGAAAATCCAATGACAAAGCCTTTCGCAAGATAACTTAACAGCATGCAGTTTCCATTTACAGAACAACGTTACGCGCTTTCCCGGCCGGTGGTACCGAGACGCGTCCTGTGCAGAAACCACTCCTTCGGCATGGACTTACCATTAATGCTACTTCGATGCCAGAACATGTTAAAGGACGGTCCAAAATTGCAAGCAATGCACCCTATTGCATTCGAGTCCCCCATCAGCAGCACTCAGTCGATCGGAATTCGGGAGGCCTCTCGTGCCTTGGCTGCCTCCTCGGCTGAAGGCACCGGGGAACCAAAAAGAATGGTCGAGACTCCCTTTTGAAATTCATTGATCCCCTTGCGAAAATGAATGGCTCCGGCTATCAAGTCCGAAGGCCGGGGAGTGAATTTCTCCACCACCAGCGTTACTCCCGCAACTGTTAGTAAGGCCACTCCCGCGGCCCTAGTGAAGAACCAAAGTGGACTCATATTTGTTCTCCCGCTTCGATCGATTTCGGAAAGTGGATTGCCAGCACATTATTGTCCAAGGATGCCCTTCCCGGCTGTCTGTGAGAAAGCATTCGAGGTAAGAACACGTGCCGTTTGAAAGAGCCGATGCGTACGACCAGGTCTCCCTCTTCCTTGAATAGATCCACGTAATCCTTTTTCACAAAGGGTAGTTTGATCTTGAGAACAAGATCTCCATTGTGATTCTCGATTTCGAAGACCGTATCCTCGTGAAGCACCTTCGATGGATCGATCTCACCGTAAATCGCTTTTCCCATCGTGGACAACCTGTCCAACCCAACTACTTCATCGCTGTGTATGTTGACTCTGTAGGTGGGGACTGGTTGGAAAATAGAGTCTATCTGCCGAAGGCTCTTCTGTTGGGTTACGAGCCAATCCTTGAAGTATTCGTCGTGCAAAGATTCCGGGAAGAGCCTGTTGACAATTACAGCGTCAACCACGAGACCGTAAAGACAGAAGTACATGAATGCTCGTTGTGTCTCCCTGACTACCATTCTCTCAGCATTGGTAACCAGTCGTATGGAAGTTATTTGCCGGTCCAGAAGCACATGGTCAACGCCGTCCAGTCTCAGGAAGAGTTCCTGTAAACCTTCAAAATACGTATCTTCTGGAAGAGGAATATCAGTTAGTCGTTTGGCTATCGGGCGCGCCACTTTCATTAGACTTCGCTCAAGCTTGAAGACCTTTCTGATGTACCATTCCAGGGTGGTGGGCATACCTATGAAGCGGAGGGACTCCCCGGTGGGTGCGCAATCGATCACAATAACGTCGTAAGTGTTTTCTCGGTAGTATTGGTTGATGTAAAGCAGGCTCACAACATCTTCCATCCCGGGTATGATGGCAAGCTCTGCCGCCAGAACCTCGGTCACACCGCTTGATCCAAGAAGCGCAGCCAGATATTTCGAAACTTCCCCCCAGTGGTGGTCGATCTCTTCTTGAATATCCACTTCTTGAATCCAAAGATTTTCCCGTATGCGGCGCGGCTTCCCGCGGTTGTGATCGTGGAGGTCTGTGTCGAGTTGAAAAGCGTCGGAGAGACTGTGAGCGATGTCTATGGAAATGACTATTGTCCTGAGCCCCCGCTCGGCACACCGCAGCCCTGTGGCTGCCGCCACCGTTGTCTTCCCAACTCCGCCTTTGCCTGAGAATATGATTATGCGCGGCTTGCCGTCTTTCAATTCTTCCTCCAATGGGTCGCCTTTTTGCTTGTTATAATATAGGTAGGAACGCTGTGGAAATAAAGGGGGGAGTAAGCGAGCAGTGCCCTAAGCTCAGGTCAGAGGGACAAAGACCTAAGGTCCTCGTGGAAATGCACTACCGGGCGGAAGCCGTTGCCAGCCAATCCCGGGGAGGGACGCCTCGGAATAGGTGTGAAGGACTTTGCAAACAGGCCACTCAAATTTCAGGTAATTGCCCGAACAGGTGCGACAGGTTTAGATGAAGGAGCCAAGGGTCCCGCTGACCGTCTCGAACAAGAGTACCCCCCAACATGCAGATTTTGGTCACTTTTCGTAAAAGGCGAAGAAGTCCTTGGCATACCCCTGATCGTATCGTTTCAGAGTGTAGTTTAATTGGTCGGGGGAAAGTTTTTCCCTTTTTACGATCTTGTCGCTATAGTCTCTGAAGTAGAAGTTACAGACGGTGTTGTGGATGTTTGCATCGCCATGGACTGCCCTCTGGCAGCCTGCAAGCACGAGGGCCTTGGCAAGACCTTTCGTGCTGACGTGGTGCCCCATCGCGAAAACCAGGTTGCCGTCGTCGCGTATTCCAAACGCTGTTCGGGTAGCCAGAAACCAATATTTGTTGCTCATGGTGCTGCGGCCCTGCTCATCGATCAAAAAGCCGCCCAGTCCGACTTCTGCATCTGCAATTTTGCCGTTCTTCACGATCTTTTCAACCGGCTTGCCGTCTTTCACAATGAGGTGCCGCAACTGCCTCGCATCCTTGACCAGAGAAAGAGGTATCTCATCCGTCCACTCAATGACATCGACTGAGTCGTCCATGTAGGTGACCAAAGTGGCCATGCCCGAGACCATCGGGTAAATCACCTGTCCTCTGAATATGGCACCGGCTCCCCTCGCATGCTGCTGCATCCACATGGCGTTGGTAATAGCGACGATTTTTGACAGATCTTCTTCTTCCGGCCGATGGGCAACCTGATATATGCCTGGCTCCGTCTGACCGATGAAGAGGCGGATCTTGAGCCGCTTCATATCGAAAAGAGCCATGTACACAGTCGAATTCGGGAATTCCACGCTGGGACGGTACACGGTCTTGTAGGCAAGAGGCAGCCCATCGGCAGATCTGGGCATATCTTCCGCGGTCCAAGTCCCCTCTCCATCCAATTTTGGGGACGTGTAAAGCGGCGGAATGTCGGACGGTTTAGGAAAAATGGGATTTGTCTCCCGGGGTGCCGCAGCCTGAGTCGGCGGGGCTTCAGGAACTGAAGCTTGGCTCGTCGAAACGCCGGGTTCGGATCCTTTTTGGTCGATGTCGGTTCGAGAGTCTTCGGCTTGCGAATCTTCCGTCATTTCTGCCGGAGCGCGGGTAAGGAGATCTTCGAGCCAAGCGGGGGGGGAAGATTCGGCAGCGGAAACGTCTCCATCATACTCCGTAGACTGCGTGTTCAGTCTTGCCTGTCTTTCCAAGGAGGGTTTCGATTCCTGCCCCATAGATTGTGTTGAAAAGACCGCGATGATGATTGCCGGAATAATTAATGTCTTGAGTATGCTATCCACCATGTCCCACCCAGAAAATCGTGTTCTTTGCTGCGAGACCTCGCGTGACCTCAGCTCACAGCTTTCTCGTTCCGAACCCGGAGTATTCTGGGAAGATTTCTCTATCCCAATATGTCAATATGGGAGTGGATTGCCTAGAAACACTGAACCGGAGGAGTTCTTTCCTCCCGCTAGTTGGGCTGCCCATAGGGCAAGAATGGACGGACAATCGCTCCACAACCTCCACTCGGAACACGCTGCACTACAGAGTAGACCAGCACCTAATATTAATAAACAATCGGATTATATCAGATGATCTCACGAAATACAACCTCCCGCCCAGGCGGACTGCGGTCACTCTTTCTTCACAGAATCTAAAACTTATTCTTAAGGATAGGTCAAGATATTTGTGGGGCATTCGTAAAAAAGTAAAAACTTGCTGAAATTCAAAGAGGTTTTTAAGCCTCAAAAAGTGTCCTCGGCACCAGAGCGTCCGATTGGAGGGGAACCTGTCGGTTTTTCTCAGCGGAGAAGTGCTACAACGTCCTCAGGACCAAAATCTAGCAGAATAAAAATGGCTTCTTCCAGGCGATGCGTATCCTGCTTCATCATCATAAGCCTTTCAAGAGCCTGTGGGCTTTTTCCATACGTTCGATTGAGATATAGAAACCTTTCCTCCAGACTTACCACCTCATCGTGAACAACTCGCTTGTCGGCGTAGTGTACGACATGTTCCTCTTTGACAGGCCCCTCAATCTCACTCCTCAGGATCACATGCTGAACTACGATGTCCGCGATCGAGGACAGGCCTTCGGCCTCCAGTATCTGCTTGCCCCTGATATCGTGATATCGTGTGCCGTCCAGGATGCAGGGATATTTACCTATATCATGCAGGAGACACGAGGCTCTGATCAGCGGTAAATCCACCGGATGGTTCCGCCGCAAGAGGCCTTCACCCACCAACTTTCCGACTTCCCAGACTTTTCGGGAATGAAGTATGATGTGCTCTGGAGTGCTGTATTTTTCCAGGAGCGCGACACACTCCTGCTCACCTGGTGTATTCATGGTTTCTTCTTCGTTGGTGCCGGTTTTCTACCAGCGGCTCAAATGCCCGGGAGGGTCCAGCCGGTTAACCCAGTATACCAATTGGGCCGCTCGACGAAAAGGCCCCTTTTGCCATTCTTTATTGGCTTTATGATCTTTTTCGAAAATGGAGCCTCTTCCCGGCTCGGCAAGCCCCGCCGTGCCACTTCCGCGATTGAAATTTGCCCCTGGGTGGTGTAATATGCAACGGCTGTTCGGCGCACTTGCAGTCTGATGCATAAATGACTCTATCAGGACGCTGGTGCTGCTGGGGAACTTTTTGATGAAAGTTCGGACAAATTCTTTTGTGACGACCATGATACTTTATGAGACAGGACCTACTTCGCCATGTTGCGTGAACATATCAACGACATTATGACCCGTTGGAATCCGAAAGAGAGGCGCGGAAGCCTCTACGACCCGGTGCTTTTTCTCGAAACCCCGGAGCAGGCTCGAAAGCTGATCCGACACCTGCAACGCGAGTTGAACAAAGCCCGCCGGGAAAGAAACAAGGAACTAGCATCGGAAATCGGAGAAATCCTCATCCGAGTTGAGCACCTTTCTAAGAAGTTCTTCCACTGGGAAGAGACCATGCGCCGCTCTCAGAGAGAAGAGGACTTACGGGAAATAAAGAAGCTGCCTCTGGGCTTTTGAGGCTCATTAGCGATCGCTATGTGAAACACCTCGACTTTGCAGACGGGACGACAGGATTTCGAGCGCATGCGCTATGTAGCAAGTCGCGGAGGTGTAATTGAGGATGGCG
This sequence comes from uncultured delta proteobacterium, assembly GCA_963729795.1. Classification (GTDB taxonomy): domain Bacteria; phylum Desulfobacterota; class Desulfomonilia; order Desulfomonilales; family Desulfomonilaceae; genus CAWBBA01. The sequence goes on from CAVSPC010000010.1 coordinate 17,717, forward strand.
ACTCGCACGTTTTGCCTGGAGGCGTGATTTAGATTTATGGCAATACAGATGCGGGGACAAGGGGACGAGCCATGGATTTCGATGGCATGAGTCGGGAAGAGTTGGTTCAACACATAAAGGAAATGAATGACTATATGGACAACGTCATCGTTTTCTGGGGCGGAAAACGGGAATTCCGAGAAACCTTTCAACAGGTCGCCAAGAACGATGATGGTGAATATACTGAAGAGGAATCCCGAAACGCCGCCTCCATTCTGGAGGATGGGCGCGCTTTCGACGAGTTCATAGAGCTCGTCAGGGATTCCTTCGAGCGGGGTGGAATTAGCTACGTGCTGTCGGAAAAGATCTCTGCCATTATGGAAGAGGTAGCCTCCAAACACCGACGAGCTTGATCGTCAAATAAAAGCCAATATCAAAAATTGCCCTCATGCGTTGCAATCCCTTTGCAGCGTACGCCGAAGAAGCCTGTGCACACTGGAGGCTAAATCGAACTTTCTCGCCGGCCGAGGGACTGGGAGGAAGAATGTCATGCGCGCTGACTGTCAGGGACATAGCGTCGTGCCGGCCGAAAGCTGAACATGTTCGGTCGGTGACGTCTTTTCGTACTTATCTGCCGCTCACCGACCATTTACTTAACGTATTACATAATAATAATGGACAAACAATGGAATATAATTGTATAAATTTATCTTGAATTCCCGGAAATATATGATATAAGTCGCTCCTGCAGGCGGAACCTGCGCGTTTCAAATCAAAGAAACAGGAGTCCACACATGAAGAAGAGCCTAGTGCTGATGATGATTCTTTCTTTTGCTATGCTCGGGCTGGGCCTCAGCGCCTATGCAGACGATAGCTCGCAGATTTCGGCCCTACAACAGAAGGCTGACCGGCTCCGAAACCAGATCAATCAGGCCCAGCAGCAGTGCGGCGCAAACCTTAGCCATCAACTGAAGCCTCTTTCGGATTCAGTCGAAAATTTGGTCAAGCAGCGCCTGCAACTCGGGGCTCAAATTCAGCAAATGGAGTCCCAGATACAGGACCTCAAGCAGAGTGCATTGTCTACTTGCCAGCGACAGGTAAAGCAGTACCAAGACGAACTTGTTACCGTGAAGCAGCAGATAGCGAATCAAACGGCCAAGAAGAATGCTGCGGCCACGCACAAGCCCGCTGCCTCTACTCACCAGCCTTCTGCGTCGGCACCCCAGCCCTCTGCGTCTACACACCAGCCAGCCATTGCGGCCGCCAAGCCGGGTGCTGCAGGTCCGGCCCCTTCTGCCGTCACTCCTGGTGCCCCAGGTTTCCGAAAGGTCCAATGACCATGCGCTCAAAAATCTCATTCTCGCAGTTGATGAGACCGGCTGCGAGAAAGAGATTCGGGGCCGGGAGGTCCCCTGGTGATGGGACATGTCCGCTTTGGGCCGCACGAGAGAGCGGCCCTTTATTATTTCCTGAGTGAGTTCTGAAAAGACCCGACTTGAGGCGGGCCCGCGTTCATCAACGGTCTGGCCGTATCAAGATAAACACGCTTGATGTAAGGAGGACAGTCGGGATACTTCTTGTTGAATTGGTATATGAAACCGGTCCAAGTGCCTGAATAATACATTTTCTTGAATTTTGCGACGTCCGCGGCGGCCAGTTTGCTCGCTTGCAGGGGGCTTTGGGGGCACGGGTGGGTCTTTTCGGGGTTTTCAGACGACGAAAACTGCGCGAACGTCCCGGCACCCGAAAGAAAGAGAACCATCACGCTCAGAAACAGGGCCAATCTTAACATGCTGGAGATTCCCCCTTTCCCCGGATTTTCCACGTTATTTTGAGCACATCGCCCTGGCGGACCCGTTATCAATTTGCGATCAGGGCGGCTTATGGCCATCGGACAGTTTCGACAGGCCGGCACTCAAGGCAGTTCTTAGTCGAGTCTTCGTCAACCCTGATGGGATACTTCCCAGTGAAACAAGCACTGCAGAAATGTTTGGCTGGGAAAGGCATTGCCCGGAACATCCCCTCCAGGCTCAGATAAGCCAGCGAATCTGCGCCAATGAAGTCGCATATCTGTTCGACTGTGTTAGAACAAGCTATCAATTCACCTTTGCTTGAGAAATCTATGCCGTAAAAGCATGGGTAGCGTATGGGCGGGCAGCTAATCCTCATGTGTATTTCGCGAGCGCCTGCCTCCCGAAGGGCCCTGGTTCTCAATTTGCTGGTCGTTCCTCTGACGATGGAGTCGTCCACTACCACCACTTTCTTGTCCCGGAGTATCTCCCGCACAGGATTGAGCTTGAGCCTGACCCCAAGATTCCTGATGGAAGCAGATGGTTGTATGAAGGTGCGTCCCACGTAATGATTGCGTATCACGCCGTATTCGTACGGGAGCCCACTACCCTGAGAATACCCCAGTGCGGCATAATTCCCTGAAGCAGGCATAGGAACCACCAGATCCGCTCCTTCGACAGGACTCTCCAAAGCAACCTGCAAGCCGAGCTGCTTGCGAACCTTATACACACCATGCTCAAAAATCATCGAATCAGGGCGTGAAAAATAGATGTATTCGAATACACACATGGCCGGGTGGGATTTTCTCGGGCCTTGAACGGATCGCAGGCCATTGTGATCCGCTATGACAATCTCCCCCGGCTGAACGTCTCGAACGTATTCGGCATCGATAATGTCCAGAGCGCAAGTTTCGGAAGCAAAGATTATTGCATCGCCTTTGCGACCGATGCACAATGGGCGAATTCCGTAAGGGTCCCGAGCAGCCAGCACTCCTTCGGGAGTGAGAAACACCACAGACCAGGCCCCTTTCAGTTCATCGAAAACTCTTATCAGGCGCTCTTCGAGAGACCCTTTTTTGTGCAGTACAAGATGAGCGATCAGTTCCGAGTCTGTGGAAGTCTGAAAAATCGCTCCCTGAGACTCTAGCTTTCGGCGGAGTTTGGCGACATTGACAATATTGCCGTTGTGACCCAGAGCGAAAATGCGGTCGATCTGCTCGACGAGGAATGGCTGTGCATTACGCAGCATCGAGCTGCCTGTGGTAGAATATCGGACATGCCCGATCCCCATTCTTCCCTGAAGGTCCTGGAGCATCCCTTCCTTGAATACATCCGGAATCAGGCCCATTCCTTTATGTGATTTGATGGTGGTTCCATCACTGACCACAATTCCTGCGGACTCCTGTCCGCGGTGCTGAAGGGCGTACAGCCCCAGATAAATGAGGCGAGCCGGATCGTCCGCACCATAAATTCCGAAGATCCCGCAAGCCTCCTTCTTGGAGGGGGAATCAAACATCACTGCCTCTGATTGTGAAATATGAGACACATTCCGACGGAGACTACTCTGAAGGTATCGCAGGATACTCAAGCCGTCAAGGGTTCAGGTGTAATGAGGGTTAGGGTGGCGAGAAGCATTGCCGAAAACGCGCAATCGACATGCTCCTCGGTTTGCGACAAATTGGCATAGTGTCTTCAGCGAATTCACGTTCGGATCGATCTTCTTAAGCACGCAATTATCCGTTATCAAGCAAACTTGCGGGCTGAGCGCGTTTCGTCCGAAACTGTTCTCTGCCGAGCCGGATCACCTTGCGGGCTGGGCAGTCGGCCCTCGATTGACGGCTGAACTCCAGCCGAACCGAGGATCCTGACCTTGCGGGATCGCTACGGGTTTCGGCATAGCTATGGAAGAGCTCGCCTGGGACACCGCTCTACCCGCGGTCTGTTCGCGGGGTTGGAACCGCCTGGCGCTTTGGGCCTTCGCTCCGGCAGGTTTGGGTTTGAGGTGCCGAACTGGGCGGCGGACTGCACCCTGAGCAGGATTGGGCTCTCCAGCAGGTGGATAGTAATCTACCCTTGTTCCCTGAGGGGTGGTCGTAGTCATCCTCACCGCTCCGGCAGGAAGATCTTCCGCTGTGACTGGCGCCTGACCCGGCGCGTATTCTCCCGGCTTGAAAGATGGTCGGGCGGTAGCTGCCTGTGTCGGCCTTACAGGAACAGCCTGAGCCCGCGGAGCATTATACCGCTGAGAACCGGAGTATTGCTGCTGGGCCGGGACTCTCTGCTGCGGCGGGAATTGCTGCTGAGTCTGGTACTGTTGCTGAACTCCATACTGCGGAGGAGCAGCAGGTTGTTGAGGAGGAGAATACTGTTGGCCCCCGCTGCCAACAGGAGCAGACGGATAGTTTTGCCAATCGGAATTGACTCCCTGCTGCTGATAGCCATAGGCTTGAGCTTGTGGATATGCATATCCTTGTTGCGGATAGCCCGTCGGCTGCTGCCCGGGGGCGGGTTGCTGCATCTGTCCCTGAGCGTTTCCGGTCCACATTTGCGGGTTCTGGTATTGCGATGTCGTGTCGCCACCCCAGAGGCCGAGGCCGCCGGGTCCCAGAACAGAGTCCAGAAGTCCCTGTCCGAAACAGAATCCTTGCAGGGCTACGATCATTACTATAGTCAGCAGTCCTGTTCGTATCATTGTTTATTCTCCTTGCAGCTCGACATGAAGAGCTTGAAGTATGTGGAAGAAGAACAGGAATAGGCATTTCAACCTGATCCTGCACTATTTTATAATACCGCGCAACCTCTGTCAAGGCAGTGCTTCAATTTTTGCGCGCAACTAGCCAAAGAATATAGACAATGCCCTTAGACTTATTCCCCTCAATTGCGTCAATTGCGAGGTCGCCGAATTATTTCTTGTGGAAAAAATCTCTGGTTCTCCGTCGTTGCGAGACCGTTCCTTGAACTCGGATTAACATCACAGATTGATAAGAGTGTAATTGCGCTTTCCCAAGCCGATCTGTTCTGCATAATCAAGCTGATGTCCCCAATCAATCTGGGGAAAGAGTGCCCGGAATTTGTCTTCGCCCTGAGCCATGGCTTTCTTGAGACAGGAAACGGGATTGCCAGGGGCCCCATTGACCAGATCGGCTGCTGCCTGGTCAATTGCCACCGGGTCAGAGGATGACAATATACCGAGGCCTGGGACTATCGGCCGATCTGAAAACGGCGTGCAGTCACAAAGCGGTGAAACATCGGTAACAAATGTCATGAACACGGCCTTATTCCGCTTTTGACTTAGTACTGCCGAAGCATACTCCACCATCTTCTCCATGAAGACGGGAATAGACTCATTCCACTGCACCTGAATTGCTCGTTGATTGCATGTCAGTATGCACTCGGCACAACCCACACAGTTCTCGGGATTGATTTGGGCTTTGCGCTCCTTACCTTCTCCTCGGACTGTGATGGCCTGGCCTTTACACCAGACTACGCATTCACCGCAGCCGATGCACCTTTTCTTATTTACCTTAGGAGAAATGTTTGAGTGCTGTTCTAACTTGCCCTCCCGTGAAGCGCATCCCATTCCCAGATTTTTCAAGGCTCCGCCAAAGCCCGAGAGTTCATGTCCCTTAAAGTGGGTCAACACAACAATTCCATCGGCATAATGGATATCTGCGGCCACATGGGCGTCCTTGACGTGGCGACCGTTAACGGGTACCTTTATAGAGTTGTTGCCACGCAACCCATCAGCTATGATCGCGGGCGCTCCTGTTACTTCTCTTGTGAAGCCGTGGTCAAAAGCTGTCACAAGATGTGACCACGCCTCTGTTCTCGACCCCAGGTATAGAGTGTTCGTGTCGGTCACAAAAGGTTTTGCGTGAAGCTCCTTCAGTCGGTCGACCACTTTGCGGACATACTGAGGCCGAATGTGGGCGGTGTTGCCGGCCTCTCCGAAGTGGAGCTTTAGGGCCACGAGGTCCCCGCGGCCAAAGATCTCGGCCGGCTTGGTCTGGTCGAAGAGATCAACTACCTTACCGGTGAGGCTCTTCTTCCAGTCAGCAGATAGATCTGTCATGAAAACGGTGGAGGACAAGAGTCAATTACCTCAAGGTTTTTTCGATGAGAATTTCAAAAATTATCCCGCAGCCTAGTTGAAATCACAAGAAAAAACTTTTGAAAAAAGTGATGACGCGCGGTAATATAAATGGTGGACTGAAAAATCCAGTGCTCACGAATTCAAAAATAATCCAAGGGATACATAACGCTGGCCATGAGAGATCGAATAGGTGAAATGCTCCTGAGAGCCGGGATCATAGATGAAGAGAAGCTTGAGAGCGCGATTGATCATCAGCGTAATCAGGGAGGGAAGGTCTACAGCGCCCTTCTCCAGTTGAAGTATCTCAATGAAGACGATTTGGTAGAATTTCTCTCAAGACAGCTCGGATTGTCTACCGTTTCATTGGATGAAATTGATGTCGACCCGGATGCAGTAAAGTTAATTACGTCGCAAAAGGCCCAGAAATACATGGCCATACCGTACAGCCAGGTGAATTCCTCTGTCTATGTAGCCATGGCTGATCCGACCGACTACAGCGCAATTGATGACATCAAGTTCCTTACAGGCCTTTCCGTGGAAGTGAGCATAGCTGCGGAATCGCAAATCAGACAAGCGCTGGGCCTATATTATGACACTGGTGCTAACGTTGATGATATTCTAGAAGAGTTCCAGGATGATGATCTGGAGTCTCTTGCTTCGGAAGCCTCAGATCTGGATGAAACTGACGCCGCGAAGCTCGCTGAAGAGGCGCCAGTGGTTAAGCTCGTCAATCACGTCTTGCGCGAAGCTATTTCCAGGAAGGCGAGTGACATCCACATAGAGCCCTATGAAAAGATTCTGCGAATACGGCTCCGCGTTGACGGAGCGTTATACGAAGTCTTGAAACCGCCTCTAAAGCTTAAAGCTCCTGTAGTCAGCCGCATCAAGATCATGTCGCGGCTGGACATTGCAGAGCGGCGCCTCCCTCAAGACGGTCGCATAAAACTTAAACTCGGAAAAGGGCGGGACATGGACTTCCGTGTCTCGATCTTGCCGACGCTATACGGTGAAAAAGTGGTCATGCGTCTGCTGGATAAGTCAACATTGCAGCTCGACATGACGAAGCTTGGTTTCGAGGAAAAGCCCTTGAAGGCATTCAAGGATGCCATCCACAGGCCCTTCGGGATGGTGCTTGTCACCGGGCCCACCGGCTCAGGAAAAACTACTACGTTGTATAGCGCTCTTTCAGAGCTAAACTCCTCTGATGTGAACGTATCCACTGCGGAAGACCCGATAGAGTTTAACCTCCACGGTATAAACCAGGTCCAGATGCATGAGGAGATCGGACTGACCTTTGCATCCGCCCTTAGATCATTTCTCCGGCAGGACCCGGACATCATAATGGTCGGGGAAATTCGCGATTTCGAGACTGCCGAGATAGCCGTCAAAGCTGCCCTCACCGGCCACCTCGTCCTCTCTACTCTCCACACTAATGATGCCCCCCAGACCATAAACAGACTCCTGAATATGGGTATAGAACCATTTCTGGTGGCAAGTTCGGTGAATGCAATCATTGCCCAGAGGCTGGCGCGGAGAATATGTTCCAACTGCAAAGTGGAGATCGATCCGCCGGCCGAGGCCCTGCGAGATCTCGGCGTCAAGATGGAGGAGATAGGAACTTTTCCCGTATATCAGGGCACAGGCTGCGGGTCATGTAGCAATACCGGCTTCAAGGGGCGTATTGCCCTTTACGAAGTGATGCCGATCACCGACGAGATTAAAGAGCTCGTACTTGCAGGCGCATCTGCAATGGAAATAAAGAGAGAGGCCATTCGGTTGGGAATGGACACCCTGCGCATGGCCGGCGTCAACAAGCTGAAAGAAGGAATAACCACTATCAATGAGGTGGCGCGGTCGACCATGGCCGACTAGAGCCGAATGCCGCCCATTTACGCATCAGCCAGGTCATATTCCTGGGTTTCCGGATCGACATCAAACGGAAATTTCCGCCCATGCCGGATTTTTCGCGGAAAGGAATCAAGTTTTGGCAAGTCTTCATGATTTTCTCAAAGAGATGGTGGAACGTGGCGCTTCGGACCTGCATATTACTCCCGGTGTCCCTCCGATGATTCGGGTTCGTGGTGAGCTTATCCCTCTGGAGTACCCGCCCCTAAAGCCCCAGGATACAAGGCAACTGTGTTACAGCGTCCTGACTGATTCCCAGAAGCATCGCTTTGAGGAAGACCAGGAACTGGACCTCTCTTTTGGTGTCCGTGGGTTGAGTAGGTTCAGGGCCAATATTTTCATGCAGCGAGGGGCCTTGGCTGGAGCGTTCCGGCTAATACCATACCAGATCCGGACCTTTCAGGAGCTGGGTCTTCCGCCGATAGTCAGTGAGTTGTGTTCCAAGCCTCGGGGCCTCATATTAGTGACGGGCCCAACCGGATCGGGGAAATCAACCACATTGGCCTCTATGATTGACAAAATCAATACCGACCGCCGTGAACACATCATAACTATCGAGGATCCAATCGAGTTCACGCATCAGCACAAGTCCTGCATAGTGAATCAGCGGGAGGTGCATCAGGACACGAAGGGGTTCCACTCTGCGCTCCGTACTATCCTGCGGCAAGACCCGGACGTAGTGTTGATAGGCGAAATGAGAGACTTGGAAACGATAGAGGCGGCACTAACGGTGTCCGAGACAGGTCACCTTACGTTTGGAACTCTTCACACCAACTCGTGTGTTCAGACGATCAACCGGGTGATCGATGTATTTCCCGCGCACCAGCAGCCGCAGGTTCGTGCTCAGCTAAGCTTCGTTTTGGAAGGGGTTTTGTGCCAAAACCTGATTCCGACCATGGATGGCCGGGGACGAGCGCTTTCACTCGAGATTATGGTCCCTAATGCGGCCATACGGAACCTCATTAGAGAAGACAAAGTTCACCAGATCTACTCACAGATTCAAGTAGGTCAGGCAAAATCCGGGATGCAAACCATGAACCAGTCTCTATTGAGCCTCTATCAGAGGAGAGTCATCTCATTCGATGACGCCATGTCACGCTCGCTGGATCCCGACGAGTTGAAACAGATGATGGGTGGCACGGGTAAACCGGTAAAGAAAGGAATAAGGCCGGGATGAGCACATTTTTGGGCAGCTTGAGCACGCCTTGGATCCAAAGGAGTATCCCTAATGCCTGAATACGTTTGGAAAGCTAGGTCCCCTGCCGGGAATATAGTTAATGACGAGATGGAGGAGGTAAACGAGTCGGTCGTAATCACAAAATTGCGCAAGATGAATTACACCGACATAAAGGTCAAAAAGAAGCCGAAGGACCTCCTGGAAAATATCGAATTTTTTCAACCCAAGGTCACCACCAAGGACGTCGTCATCTTCACTCGTCAATTTGCGACGATGATTGATGCCGGTCTCCCGCTGGTCCAATGTCTTGAAATTCTGGCCAGCCAGCAGGAAAATAAAACCTTCAAGAAAATCCTCACATCGGTCAAGGCCAGTGTGGAAGGTGGGAGTACCTTCGCGGACGCCTTGAAGAATCATCCGAAAGTGTTTGACAACCTCTTTGTCAATCTTGTGCATGCAGGCGAGACCGGAGGTATTCTCGACACTATTCTAAGAAGGCTTGCGGTATTCCTTGAAAAATCGGAAGCATTGAAGCGGAAAGTAAAGGGGGCGATGATATATCCGGCTGTGGTTATTACTATCGCCGTAAGCGTTGTTGCCATCCTTCTCATCTTCGTTATTCCGGTATTCAAAGAAATGTTCGAAGGGGCGGGCCAGAAGTTACCGGGTCCAACTCTGTTAGTGTTGGCAATGAGCGACTTTCTGCAAAAGTACATTATCCACATGATCGTAGTGCTCGGCATCGTGATTTTCGCTTTTCGGAAGTTCTACCAAACCGAAAAGGGAAAGTTCACCGTGGACAGTTTGTCCCTCAGAGCCCCCGTCATTGGCATACTACTCAAAAAGGTAGCCGTGGCCCGCTTCTGTTCCACGCTTGGCACCATGATCTCAAGCGGCGTGCCGATCTTGGATGCACTGGAAATTACTGCCAAGACCGCGGGAAATGTCGTTATTGAGACAGCCATCATGAACACCCGGACTGCTATTGCCGAGGGCCGAACTATCGCAGAACCTCTTATGGAAACACGTGTTTTTCCAGGAATGGTCGTCCGTATGATCGCCGTGGGAGAGGCCACGGGAGCCCTTGACGCCATGCTGGCCAAGATTTCGGAATTCTACGACGAAGAGGTCGATGCCGCAGTGGAAGCCCTAACCCAATTGATGGAGCCGATTATGATCGTGTTCCTCGGCGGGGTGTGCGGTGGCATGGTAATAGCGATGTATCTCCCTGTGTTCTCCATGGCAGGGGTCATGGCAGGGGGACACTGAGTTAGTTTTAATGCCACATTATAGAAGCCGCTACGGTTGAGACTCGGCAAAGGAGAATGGAGAGGCTGAGAATGCCTCTTTTTTTTTGACATCTTTTGCAGGAATTTCACAGAAATGCGCTGCACGATGAGTGATAACGCTTGAAGGCAGGACTTGCTGCCGTTTAGGGTGATCTCGGGCGCAGTCTACCACCGTCAAGGTGAGGCGTTGCACCTCAGAAGACCTGCTCTCTGCGGTAAAGCCTGTGCAATCGGCTTAAGTTCGTTTCAAAGAGCGCTGAAAACGTTGGCGCTATCTACCTGTGCGAAACGCGCGATTGCCGGTCGGCATCAATTCACTATCATGTTTTCTTGTTGCACTCTTCGTCATGGAGTCGGTTTCCCAGAAGTCAGACTGCTCGCCGATGTTCTGATGGAGGACATTTCCGAAGATGGCGATAGGCTTGACTTTTATAGGGGAAAGGGATAAAACCCCGGTCTGATTTTGGAAAATTGCGAGGAGACCCCAGATCTTGTCCGATCCTTCTTCAAAAACAAAATTGCCGCATGCTTCTGTCCTCACGGAGGCAAGGCTTCGGAAAATAAAGGAATTAGAAGAGCTGGGTGTGTCTCCATTCACCACAGGCTTTGTTCCCGATATCACTGCCGCAATGTTTAAACAAAGGTTTGGAGAGGTGGATGATCGGGAACTTCTGGGTGATCCTTTTCAGATGGCTGGGCGGATAATAGCCTTGCGTATTCTCGGCAAGGCGTCGTTCATTAGACTACGGGACGAATCAGGCGATTTTCAAGCTTACTTGGCTCGCGATTCTCTGGGAGTGGAAACGTACAAGCTGGTGAAGAAGCTGGATATCGGAGACATCGTCGGGATACGAGGACGGCCGTTCAGAACTCACACGGGAGAGTTGAGCCTCCTGACAGACTCCATTTGCATATTGACTAAGTCCCTGAGGCCTCTCCCGGAAAAATGGCATGGCTTGTCTGACGTCGAAACCCGATACAGGCAGCGGTACCTCGATCTGATAGTCAATCCGGCAGCCAGGGAACTGGTTCGAAAACGGTGCGCCATCATAGCTTACCTCAGGAACTTTCTTACCGCTCGCAATTTCCTGGAAGTCGAAACCCCCATGATGCAGACCATTCCCGGCGGTGCAACCGCCAAACCCTTCGAGACGTTTCACCACGCTCTCAATCGTGAACTGTATCTGAGAATTGCCCCTGAACTCTACCTCAAGAGACTCCTTGTGGGCGGTTTTGACAGGGTTTTCGAAATAAACAGGAATTTCAGGAATGAGGGAATTTCAACCCAACACAATCCGGAATTTACCATGCTAGAGTTCTACCAGGCCTACAGTACCTACGAGGACCTGATGTCCATGACGGAGGATATGCTGTCCGACCTGGCCAAGGAGGTGACGGGCAGTTTCGAGCTTCGTTACGGGGGACGTGTGGTGGACATGGCTCCACCTTGGCCAAGGATGACGGTCAGGGAAGCCCTCCTGCGGTATTCCGGTCTGGATTCCGACCAGATAGATGATCGCAACGCGGTTTTTATCAAGGCAGTAGAAATGGGCCTTGATGTGGATAAGAACGACTCGCTCGGAAAGCTTTGGACGGAGCTTTTCGACCTGGTCGTGGAAGAGAAGCTCTGGGGCCCCATATTCATCCACAAATACCCTGTGGAGGTCTCCCCGTTGGCCCGGCGCAATGACGAGGACCCTACTGTTACAGATCGATTCGAGCTTTACGTATGCGGAAGAGAATTGGCCAACGCATTCACAGAACTCACCGATCCCTTGGATCAACGCAGGCGGTTTGAAGAACAGGTGCAGGCCAGGGCATCGGGAGACGAAGAGGCCCACTTCCTGGATGAGGATTTTCTCAGGGCTCTAGAGTATGGAATGCCCCCGGCAGCAGGAGAAGGGATCGGAATAGACAGGCTCGTGATGCTCCTGACAGATTCCCAATCGATCCGGGAAGTGATCCTGTTCCCTCACATGAGGCCGGAAAAAGGCATCGGATGAATTTACCCTTCGAGATCAGCATTGGTCTGCGCTACATAAAAGCCAAGCGCAAGCAGACCTTTATTTCCGTAATCAGCGCCTTCAGTGTACTGGGCGTTATGCTGGGTGTCATGACACTCATAATTGTGCTGGGCGTCATGAACGGCTTCGAGAAGGACCTGAAAGAAAAGATCCTGGGAACCGTGTCACATCTTGTCGTCATGAGCCATTCAAACCGGATGCTGACGGATTGGCCTCGCATAATGGACCGAATCAAGCTTTTCGACGGAGTGGAGGCTACGACCCCTTACATCTACGGCCAGGCTATGATCTCGACTCACGGCAGAGTGCGAGGTGTCATAGTTCGTGGTATAGATATCCGGACTGCTGGAAAGGTCATTTCGTTACCGAGATATCTCGTTAAAGGTTCTCTCGATGGACTGGCCTCTGCGACCAACGGATTGGGCGGCCTGATTATAGGAGAGGAATTGGCATTGCTCAATTCATTGCGCGTTGGGGACGTGGTCCAAATGATCTCTCCTCTGGGAAAAAGGACGCCCATCGGAGCTGTGCCTCAGGTTCGAAATTTTAGAATTGTCGGCATTTTCAAGTCCGGCATGTATGAATTCGATTCCAACCTCGTATACATGGAACTGGGCCAGGCTCAGAAGTTCTTCGAGATGGGCCGAGGGGTTACCGGAATAGAGGTATATCTCAAGGATATCTACAGCGCTCCCAAGTTGGGAAACCGAATTGAGGCCTCTTTGGGTGCCGCATTTTGGACTAGGTCCTGGAAAGATATGTACCGAAACCTTTTCAGCGCTCTCAAGCTCGAGAAGATAGCTATGTTCATTATCCTGACCTTCATAGTCCTTGTTGCGGCCTTCAACATCATCATATCCCTCATCATGCTGGTAATGGAGAAGAGCCGAGATATAGCCGTTCTGAAGGCGCTTGGGGCGACGTCGGACCGAATAATGCGGATCTTCATTGTACAAGGCATGGTGGTGGGCTGCGTGGGTACCTTCCTTGGCGCAATCGGCGGCATTGTCGGATCGGCACTTCTGGCGAGATATCCGATCATTAAGCTTCCGGAAGAGATCTACACCATATCCACTCTTCCCGTGTATATTGAAGCTTCAGATGTAATTATCATTTGCGTGGTGGCTCTTACCATTTGCTTTCTTGCCACGCTGTACCCGTCCCTGCGAGCGGCCCGCCTCGAACCGGTGGAGGCGCTCCGATATGAGTAGCCCTTGGCTATATGAAGTAAGGGATCTTTGGAAGAGCTACTCCAATGGGACAAGGAAAGTGGAGGTTTTGCGAGGGGTTAACTTTTCCGTTCGATCGGGGGAAACGATAGCCGTTACTGGTCCGTCAGGGGTGGGAAAGAGCACATTTCTTCACATCCTGGGTCTACTGGACAGGCCCGTTAGCGGCACTTTGCTTCTGAATGGAGTTGACATCCTCCAGCTTGGCGATACTGATCGAGCCCTCATTCGAAACAAACGAATGGGTTACGTGTTTCAGTTTTTTCAGCTCCTTCCGGAGTTTTCTGCACTGGAAAACGTCGCCATGCCGGGTTTTATCGCTGGAGAGCCAAGAAAGGCTTTAAGAAAGAGAGCCCTTAAACTGCTTGAGGACGTCGGGCTGGCAGATAGAGCCGGCCATCGGCCTGGTGAGCTGTCCGGAGGCGAACAGCAGAGAGTGGCAATAGCGCGAGCACTTGTCATGGGCCCAGAGGTTCTGCTGGCTGACGAACCCACGGGCAACCTTGATCCTGACACTGGAGAAGAGATCGAGGTCCTCATGAAGAATCTGAATCGCTCACTTGAAACTACGCTGATCGTAGTCACGCACAAAGAATCGTTGTCCAGAGCCATGGACAGGCGAGTGGCACTAGTGGGCGGTAAACTGGAGGAGCTTCGATGAACAAGCTCCTGCCCATACTCGCGATTCTGCTGGTAATTCCGTTGGTTTCGTCGGCAGAAGAGGCCAAAATCAAGAAGATCATGGTCTTCCCCTTCAAGGCGGCCACCAAAGACGTGGGGGAAGTGTTCAGCAATGAACTGGCTAGTGAACTCGGCGCTGAATTGGCGCGGGAAGGTGATGTGGAGATTGTCTCCGGTGTGACTTTTGCCGCGATCGTGCAGGCAAAGAAAGTTGATCCGGTGCGCGTTGCCAGAGTGGCCGGCCGGTTGGATTGCTACGCGGCTTTGTGGGGGACTGTCTCAAAGCTGGAGGACGGCTACTCTCTTGAAGTGTGGGTGGTGCAAACGGAACAGGCGCAAAAGGCCCATCGTTTCTCAGCCGACGGTAAGGACAAACAAGAGCTTGTCGCCCGAATGAAAGACCTGGCTGTTGAGATCGGAAATGTGACCCTCAACAGGCCGAAAATCCATGAGATTAAGGTAGAGGGCAACAAAAGGGTGCAAAAGGAAGCGATTCTGAACAAATTGGATCTGAAGCCCGGGAGCCCTTTTCGCAAATCCGCCATCGGTGATGATATCCGGGAAATTTATGGCATGGGCTATTTCGACGACGTTCAGATTCGGGCCGACGATGTCGCGCAGGGCGAAGTGGATCTCCACATCACCCTGAAGGAGCGTCCCTCCATAAAGAAAATCGAGATCCAAGGGAACAAGGTCTTCTCCCGTGATGAACTTATCGACGCGCTTACCACCAAGTCTTTTTCAGTGGCAAGTGTCGAGAAAATCCGTAACGACATTGCCAAGATCAAGAAAATGTACGAAAAGCGCGGATATTACCAACCCAAGATCGACTACGAAATTAAGGAGCTTTCCCCAAGTGAAGCCAACCTGGTCTTTAAGATAAAAGAAGGCCAGAAGGCCTATCTGACGGACATAGTCTTCGAAGGCAGGAAAAGCATCCCGGAAAAAGACTTGCTAAAGATCATGACCGTAAAGGAAAAAGGGTGGTTTTGGTTCTTGGACGAGTCGGGAAGCTTTACCAGAGAGAAGCTCGACGAAAATAGAATGCGGCTAATTGCCTTCTATCTTGACCATGGGTTCATCAACGTTCAGGTCGGTGCCCCGCACGTTGACATTCATGATGGATCCGTCAAGGTCGTGTATCCTATTCGCGAAGGTGATCGCTATCAGATCAGAAAGGTGAAAGTCGAAGGTGATCTCGTCGCGCCGCCTGACAAGATGATCGAGGCACTGAAAGCAAAACCCAAGACATGGTTCAAAAGATCTCTCGTGGCCGACGACATCAAGGACCTGACCAAACTCTACAACAATCTGGGTTACGCGTATGCGGACGTCGAACCTCTCCAGCGCGTGAATGATCGGTACAAGTTCGTGGATCTGACCTACAAGATCCATAAGGGGCAGCGGGTAACGATCGAAAAAATTGACATTGTCGGGAATGATAGAACACGTGACAAAATTATTCGACGGTCCCTGGTCATAAGTGAAGGCGATCTTTACAGTGCGGACAGAATCGAGGCCACTAAGAAAAGACTCGAAGGTATGGACTTCTTCGAGGCGGTTCGACTCAAAACCTCTCCCGGCTCCAGACCCGACTTAATGAACCTGACTGTTGAGGTTATGGAAAAAAAGACCGGATCTCTCTCCGCAGGGCTCGGATATTCTTCTCAAGACGGGGCTATGGGGAATATGGAGATCAAAGAAAGAAATCTTTTCGGGATGGGTATTGTCACCAACGGCAAGGCAAACTTGTCTGGACGCCGCAATACATACGAAGGATCCATAACCTACCCTTGGATTTATGATTTGCCGCTCAGTGGGACATTGCGCGGATATAAGTCTCAGTCGAACGAAGGCAATTACCTGAGGAACAGCGACGGTTTCAGCGTACATTTGGCCTATCCGGTTTATGGCCTATGGAGTATGACAACAGGGTTTGGTCATGATTCCAGCAAACTCAGCGGGATGGAACACGTCTTTGCTCGATCGGTTGTGAACTACTACCGTCACTATGGCACTAACGCTGAGAAATTCTCGAATATTTCCGAGAATGCCATATCGGTAAACTTCAACAGGGATACGCGTAACAACACTGTGATTCCGACTGCGGGGTCGAGGATTACCCTTGGGTCCCGCTATTCGGGTTTGGGCGGAGACGTGACATTTGCCAGCTATTTTACTGAGGCGACTTATTACCATCAGTTGTTTTGGCGGGCAATTTTGAAGATCCGTGGGAACGGGACAATGTTGCAGGAAATAGGGGACAATCCCATACCGTTTGACCGCCGGCTCCTGTTAGGCGGCATCCAGAGCATTAGAGGGTACCATCCTGGCGAGATCGGCCCGAGGGACAGATATGGTAGTCTCATTGGCGGGGATAGGGCTTTGTACTCTAATGTTGAATGCCTTTTTCCCCTTGTTGACCAGCTCAAGCTCAACGGGGTAGTCTTTGTCGACGCAGGGAATGCATGGAACTCCTCAGAAAGCCCTCTGTTGACTGACGTCAAGGCAGGGGCAGGGGTGGGAATTCGGTGGGTGTCGCCAATGGGACCTCTCCGAATAGAGTATGGATGGAAGGTCAATCCGTTGCCGGGCGAGGAGCGTGGCGCTTTTGCCTTTGCTATGGGGCAACTTTTTTGACCCTGCTTGCAAGAGCGGAATCTCGGGTCTACCGACCGTACTTTCCATTTCATTGTGTTTTGGTGTTACCGGGAGTTCGGGGGAATGCCCCCCTTTCATCCGGCAGACTTCGACTCTAACCGTGGCACGGTTTCATACCAAGCTGCGAAAAAATAAAGGAGTGATGACATGAGGAAGCATTTATTAGCGGTCGTTTGCGCCGTATCGGGGCTGGTATTTGTTTGGGCCGCCATGGGGCAAGCGCAAGATTTCAAAGTGGCGTTCGTTGATTTGCAGAAGTTTGCCACCAAATCGGTGAAGGCGAGGGCGATGCAGAAGAAGCTTATGGATCTTGTGAAGGCCAAGCAAAAAACTCTGGAGGACAGGAAGAAGGAGCTGACAAGTCTGCAGGATCAGTTGCGAAAGCAGGGGCCCATGCTGCAAGAGGGGGTCCGGAACCAAAAGATAAAAGAAGTGGGCATAAAGGAAATGGAGCTCAAGCTAGCCGAAAAGGAAGCTCAGAACTCCGTACAAAACGAAGAACGTGATGCAATGGCAATCTTCCAGCGTGATCTTACCAAGATAATAGGTCGGATTCGCGCCCAGAAGGGCCTTAAGCTGGTTTTCAACCAGGCCGCTCTGCTCTCGGCAGACGACACCCTGGATCTGACAGACGAAGTAGCTAGAGCCTATGATGCGGAGGCGACTACTTCAAAGGCTCCGGCGGCTACTAGGGCGGTAAGGCCCAGGGTTCCTGCGGCCGGTCCTGCAAGAAAAGCGGTGCCTAAGTAGCGCAGAGAAGGGCTGGGTCGGTTCAAAAATGACTTACACCCTGGAAGAACTGGCCCGTTTTCTCGGAGCCACATCTTCGGAGACACCGGGGCCCACGATCTCAGGTGCAAGACCCCTGGAGTACGCCGGCGGGAGCGACATAACGTACCTGGCTGGGCCGCAGTTTCTGGAGAAGTTGGCCAAGAGTTCCGCGGGATCAGTGATTCTTCCTCGTGACCTTGATCCGGGAGGGCGGCCGCATATTCGTCACGATAACCCGGAGGCGGCATTCGCTCTGCTGACCGGCCTATTTTACCCGCACCCCGCGGCGCCATCCGGTATCTCCCCGAAGGCCGAGGTCAATCCTGAAGCGCATTTGGGACGCGACGTATCAGTCGGCCCCTTCACGGCCATCGGGAGAGGTACCATTGTTGGGGACCGGGCCATATTAGGGGGCCATGTCGAGATCGGGGAGGATGTGGAAATAGGTGAAGATGCACGCATTTTCCCCCACGTAACTGTTTATTCTAAAGTGAGAATCGGAAAACGAGTTATCATACATTCCGGCTCAGTTATCGGTTCAGACGGCTTTGGCTTTGCCAGGACCGCTGATGAGAGCGGACTGCCCGTGTACATCAAAAAGTATCACAGTGGGACCGTTGAAATCGGCGACGACGTGGAGATTGGCGCCCTGGTTGCGGTTGACAGAGCACTGAGTGGAGTTACGCGGCTGGGCAAAGGTGTGAAGCTTGATAACTTGGTTCAGGTCGCTCATAACGTCGAAATCGGTGACGGCACTGTTGTCGCCTCCCAAGTAGGAATTGCCGGAAGTTCCACCATTGGTCGCTATGGCGTGATCGGAGGCCAGGCCGGGGTGAAGGATCATGTAGCGGTCGGCAACGGAGTGATCCTGGCCACGAGAGTAGGAATTTACAGGAACGTTCCGGACGGTTCGGTAATGGCCGGTTCCATTCCGGCCATGCCCCACAAAGTGTTTCTTCGAGTACAGTCCCTTTTCAAGAGGCTCCCGGAGATCCTGGATCGGATCAGAAAACTGGAGCGCCTAGTTCAATCCGACCGCAAGGAAAACTTATGATCCATCCTACGGCAGTTATTCATCCAGGAGCCGTAATAGGCAACAACGTCTCGATAGGCCCCTATTCGGTGATTGGTGAGCATGTTGTTTTAGGAGACGAGTGTGAAATCCGTTCCCACGTCACTATCGAAGGGAACACTTCAATTGGCCCGCAAAGCCGTGTTTTCCAGTTCGCTGCCATCGGTGGGCCTCCCCAGGATTTCACCTATCGTGGAGAGGACACTCGCGTGGAGATTGGTGCGCGTGTCACAGTCCGAGAATACGTGACGATCCATCGCGGGACGCTCAGGGGACGAGGTGCGACCATTGTCGGTGACGACTGTTACCTCATGTCGTACTGCCATGTGGCTCATGACTGCGTCCTGGGGCAGGGCGTAATTATGGCGAACTCCGCACATCTGGGAGGTCATATAGAGATCGGGACCAGAGCGATACTGGGCGGAATTGTCGCTGTGCATCAGTTCGTAAGAGTAGGCGAATACGCCCTGGTGGGAGGAGTTTCCGGAGTGGCCAAAGATGTGCCTCCATATACACTGGCGTCGGGCTCACGAATCTATGTGTATGGCCTTAACGAAGTCGGCCTGAGGCGCAATGGCTTTGCCAGGGAGACCATACGGCAACTTAAGAGGGCCTTCAAGATAGCGTTCAGGTCTTCTCTGAAAGTGGAGCAAGCGGTCCAAAAGATCCGCACGGAAATGACGCAAACGCCAGAGGCTTTGAGATTTGCCGATTTTCTTGCCACATCCAAGCGCGGCACGGCCCGAGTCTCCTTAAGTCGGCACACATTTCGGCGGGCTTGATCTTGGGAAGCGTAGGCATAATAGCAGGTACCGGTGATCTGCCGCTTTACGTGGGAGCCGAAGCTCTCGATCGAGGATTCCAGGTTGTAGCTATCGCCTTTTCAGGATTCACCGATCCGGCAATGGCAAGCCGCGCAACAGAAACGTTTTGGTTGAAACTTGGCCAACTCGAAAAGGCGATCTCCATCCTAAAGACCCGCGGAGTCAATCGAGTGATAATGGCCGGGAAGATAGAGAAATCCAATCTGTTGCGCCCGTGGAATCTGAGGCCGGACCGTCGCGTCCTCAGGATGGTCCGCTCCTTGGACGACTGGCGCGACGATACGCTTCTCGCGGCCATAGCAGCCGAGTTGCTCAAGGAAGGGATCGTTATCGAGGAGATAACCTCTTGGGCCGCGAAGCTTATGGCTCCCCTCGGTGTCCTCACAAAGAAACATCCGAACGATAAGCAATGGAAGGATATTCTTTTCGGCAGAAGAATGGCTCAGGGGGTGGGCGGACTGGATATCGGCCAAACCGTGGTGGTTAAGAATGCCGCGGTAATAGCGGTAGAGGCCATTGAAGGGACAGACAAGGCCATTCGACGCGCAGGCGAGCTTGGGTTTCCCAACGGAGTAGTGGTAAAAATGGCCAAACCCGAACAGGATATGCGTTTCGACGTACCGGGTGTGGGGCCCTCCACCATTGACAGTATGGTAGCGGCAAAGGCCCGCGTGCTTGCTGTTGAGGCCGGGAAGACGATGATTACAAATTGCGAAGAAATGATCGGCAAAGCAGACGGGGCCAAGATTTCAGTGGTAGGCATCCCCCCCGAAGGTCCGGCCGTAGCAGACGGTCCTTATCCCATCTGTCAGTAATTGATTTTAGCCGGGAGGCAAGCTGTGCACGTTTATAAGCGAATGCTCAAATACCTGAAGCCTTACGTGAGCAAGCTTGTCCTGGCCGGAATTTGCATGATCGGGATCGCCGGCCTCACCGCGTACCTGGCCTTTCTCGTGAAGCCGGCGCTTGACGATATATTCGTCGCAAAGAACTCGGCCATGCTTGCCTGGATTCCTGTGTTGGTCGGCCTGATATATTTGCTGAAAGGCGCCTGTGATTTCGGCCAATACTATCTCATGTCCTTCATCGGGCAGAGCGTCATTCGTGATCTGCGGGAACAAATGTTCGCCAGAATGGAGGAGATGTCCGTAGACTTCTTTGTGCGCCATTCCACCGGAGAACTACTCTCGAGAATGAGCAATGACGTGACCATGGTCCAAGGGGCCATGACGAGCGCAATCACCGGAATGATGCGAGACGCGGTAATGGTGGTGGCTCTCATATTCGTGGTGTTTTACCGGGATTACAAACTTGCCTTAATTGCTATGGTGGTATTTCCACTAGCGATTTATCCGCTACTCTCCTTCGGCAAGAAGCTCAAACGCTATACACGGCGAATGCTGGTCTCGCTCGAGGATATTACCGAGCGCCTGAACGAAACCATCACGGGGATCAGGATTGTCAAGGCTTTTGCAATGGAGCCTTACGAGCTTGACAGATTCGTACTGGTCAACAACACTCTTTTCAAAGCGTTCATGCGGCGGTTCAAGGTAAGGGCTCTGTCAAATCCGATGATGGAAACACTGGGCGGCTTCGGAGTATGCGCCATTGTATATTACGGCGGAAGCCAGGTGATAAGCGGCCACTCGACCCCAGGAACTTTTTTTTCGTTTATGACCGCGCTATTTATGCTCTATGAGCCCATAAAGAGAATTAATGAGGTCAACCTTACCATCCAGGAAGGAACAAGCGCGGGCGAAAGAATCTTTGCATTTCTTGACGCACCTACTGAGATAAAAGACAGCCCTGCCGCTGGAACTCTGAAAACAGTTCAGCGGGATATAGTGTACGAGGACGTGACTTTTGCTTACGACCACGAGCCTATACTGAAAGGTATAACCATCAGAGTTCAGGCGGGCGAGGCCGTTGCAATAGTGGGCGAGAGCGGCGTGGGAAAGAGCACGCTTCTGGATCTTCTGCCGCGGTTTTACGACGTCACTGCGGGCCGCATCCTGATTGACGGGACAGACGTACGGGACCTCACCCAAAGGTCTCTGCGTGAACAGATTGGTATTGTCACTCAGCAAACCATACTGTTTGACGATACCATCCGGAACAACATTGCGTACGGCAGACCTGATCTTCCTCTGGACAGAGTTGTTGAAGCCGCAAAGGCCGCGCATGCTCATGATTTCATCACGGCCTTGCCCATGTCATACGACACGATGATCGGAGAGGATGGGATTAAACTGTCGGGCGGTGAACGCCAAAGAATAGCAATAGCCAGGGCACTATTGAAGAATCCTCCTGTTCTTATTCTCGACGAAGCCACTTCCAATCTTGACTCGGACTCGGAAAAAGCGGTTCAAAGTGCATTGGAAGAGCTGATGAAGGGCAGGACCACCCTTGTTGTAGCTCACAGGCTGTCCACCATACGAAATGTGGACCGTATCTACGTGATGATGAGCGGACGAATCGCGGAAGAGGGGAGTCACGACGCGCTTCTTGCTAGGCACGGAGAATTTGCACGCCTGTACAACATGCAATTTGCTTCCCAGGTGACCACCTCGGACGAGGCGTCAGTCATTTCTGTCGGACAATGACTACAGGCTCTTCAGCGCTAAATGCACTGCTATCCGTACCGGCAGCCGGATATTGTTCGGTCCAAAAAATCAGGGAAAAGGTTTATGACTGGGGGATTCTGTCGCCGCATAGAGCGCCGGTTACGGTGATATCTGTGGGCAACCTGCTCCTGGGGGGAAGTGGCAAAACTCCGTTTGCGATTTACCTGGCGGCACTGCTTGCAAATCGCGGGCTGAAACCCGCGGTGGTAAGCCGCGGATACCGTGGGACAAGCCGAGCGCCCTATTTGGTCGTCGGAGACGGTTCATCGAGCGCACCTCTTGTCGGCCCTGATGCTTGCGGTGACGAACCTTATCTGATCGCAGAGCGTCTGCCTGATATTCCCGTCATCGTAGGGCGCAAAAGGATTTATCCGGTCAAAGCGGCTGAAGAGTTGTTCGGCTGCAATATTGTTGTGCTCGATGACGGATTCCAGCATCTTCCATTGAGACGTGATGCCGACATCGTCTTGTTGAACGGCTCAGAAGACCACATGTTCCCGTGGGGACGGCTGCGGGAACCGTTGTCGGCTTTAAAACGAGCAGATATAGTAGTCTTGGTAACGGCAGATGAAATCCCTACGGTCGCCAAGAAATACGTGCGAGGGCCGATTTTCCGATGTCGTCCTGTGGCCGCTGGTCTGGAAACAGGCGTTACCTCGCGGTGCGCGCCGGCTGACAGTCACTCGGGTCGTGACGTGATCCTGGTGTCAGGGATAGCTAATCCTCCACGTTTTCGCCGTACTGCCGAGCACTTGGGATGGATAGTAAAGGACCACCACGCGTTTCCGGATCACCACGCTTTCAAGGACAGAGAATTGAGATCCATTTTAGACCGTGCTGCCGGGTTGCCTGTCGTCTTCACCGAAAAAGACTGGGTGAAGCTCCCTCGATGGATCAAGGAAATAGAGCACGTTGCAGCGCTGAGGATCGAGATGGTTCTTGAAGATGAGCCCGGGTTTTGGACTGCTCTTGGGGCTCTGATCCCCGCTCTGATTAGTCGATAAGGATGAGTCAGAGCCTGGGAACGAAATTTGTAGGATGTGGTGAGCAAAGCGAACCGCATCAATCGCGAAAAACCCGGCCGGAAAGTTTATGGACGACCGACACACGACAGATGCGGTTCATCCTGCGTGCAGCGGGGATTCACCACATCCTACGACATCTTCTTCGGTAGTGGTGGCCTAGGAATTCCGGGGCAGAGCCCGGAAGACGGCATTCCGGCAGAGCCCGGGAACGAGAAAGAAAACGATAAAGAAATTGATATGATGGGCCTTTCCAACAAGCGCATCCTTATCGTGAAACCAAGCTCCCTTGGGGATGTTGTTCACACGCTTCCTCTGGTGCACGCACTCAAGCGGAATTATCCCTCCTGTTTTATCGGATGGATCGTTCAGAAGGGCTTCCAAGGGATTATCGAGAGCGATCCCGCGATTGACGAAATAATTCCGATCTCCATACCATCCACCAGCGATCCTCAAGCTCCTCGAGGAGCATTGATCAGTGCGGCCTCGGCGACAATATGGACTCTTCGCAACCTCAGAAAAAGATTCAAAGATCGCCCGTACGACCTTGTTCTCGACCTTCATGCCTCGTTCAGGAGCGGACTTTTGGCTCTCGCGAATCCTGGAGGGGTGAGGATAGGTCTTCGAGATGCTAAAGAGTTGAACACGCTTTTTCAGCATCATCTGGTCGGGAGCAACCCTGATAACAGGCACACGGTGGACAAGAATTTATCCTTCGCGGATTACCTCGGATGTTCCACCTTGCCGGAAGATCACCGAATTGTCGTCGATCCAAAGGCTCGCGAGAGGATCAAAGAGTTTCTCCACAAAAACGGCGTGGCCGAAGGCGCC
The DNA here is from genome assembly GCA_963729795.1 of uncultured delta proteobacterium. GTDB lineage: Bacteria > Desulfobacterota > Desulfomonilia > Desulfomonilales > Desulfomonilaceae > CAWBBA01. The sequence continues at coordinate 41,689 of CAVSPC010000010.1, forward strand.
CGGCTGGTCTATGCAAACCCCGTGGCCCGGTGGGCGACCAAATTGTGGACCGTGGATGGATGGGCCGAACTGGCTGATCTTCTAATCCGGCGTGCAGGTGTGGCCGTGGTCTTTGCGGGGAGCCCTGCCGACGCAGTCCACATTAGTGCGATCTCCGAGCAGATGAAGAACGACCTGTAATCGCTGCCGGCAAGCTGAGTTTAGCCGAAGCCGTGGCCCTGATCGAAGCGGCTGACGTGTATGTTGGAGTGGATTCCGGCCCCATGCGTATCGCGGCATTTGCCGGAACTCGGGTGGTAGCGCTATTCGGGCCGACAGATCCTGCGAAAGTAGGACCTTACGGGGAAAGGCACGTCGTGATTCGCCGCACCGAGCTTGATTGCCTGGCCTGCCGTAAGCGATCTTGTGCGGATCGCGTTT
>CAVSPC010000011.1:0-58199 GCA_963729795.1 uncultured delta proteobacterium
CAATAGGCTCGTGGACATGCTTGTCTCTCCTTCCCAGCCTTTTTCAAAACCAAGAAGGACCAAGCATGTCCAACTTTACTTTGCAACCACAAGTACGCAATTACCGGATGAGCCGAAATAACGGTAGTTTGCAGGCCGAGCCCGCGAGATATGGGTTCCCAGGCGGAGCCTGGGAACCCATATCTCTAATCATTTTAGGACTTGGCCTCCGGGGCATTTTATAGTGATCCCCCCACGATGGAATCCAGAGTGTAGAGGCACGGCATGCCGTGCGCCTACGGAACGTCGTCATTCCCGCGCGCTGGGTTCCGCGATGCGCGCATAAGCGTTAAGTTAAGGCAATTTTCTCGCTTTCGAGGATCATGTGCCATCAAAGTCCCCCTTTTGTAAAGGGGGATTTAGGGGATTTTCAAAGGGTTAAGCAAAATCCCCCCTAACCCCCCTTTAGGAAAGGGGGGAATAAATCGTTAAGTTAACGCCTATGCGCGATGCGCGGGGCAAATCGGACAAAATTTTCTACAATTGCTATATGCCATTTACTCTAAGGCAGGATGGACAATATCCCTTTGTCTTTCTATACTGAGACAAATTTGGAATGGAGATTTTCTTGTGTTGAACAGCTTACTGCAGGATATCGCCCGGGAAGAGAGCGTGGACTACGAGGTTCTCCAGGGGAGTTTTGGAAGGGGTAGGGTGGCGGTTTTGAAGCCCTCTGGCTCTGGCAAACCCGTTGCCGTGGGGGAAAATCTGAGAGTCAAAGTCAATGCTAATATCGGCACTTCCGGCGACGTGCATGATGAGGATTTTGAGCTGCGCAAGCTCGAAGCCGCGGTTAAAGCCGGCACTGACACGGTCATGGACCTTTCGACTGGCGGGGATTTACGCTCAGTGCGCAGAAGGATCATTGAAGAGTCTCCCGTACCCGTCGGCTCCGTCCCCATTTACGAGGCCATTGTGGAATCGGCGCGCAAGAGAGGCGGCGGCGAAAAGATGGACCCCGAGGAGATGCTGGATGCCATCCGTCTCCACGGAGAAGACGGCATTAGCTTTGTCACGGTTCATTGCGGGGTGACGCTTTCTGCTTTGACCCATCTGAAAATGAGGCCCCGAGTGTGCGGAATCGTGAGCCGAGGGGGCAGTTTTCTCGCTCGTTGGATGCGCACCAACCAGAGTGAGAACCCTCTTTACGAGCGGTACGATGAAGTACTTGAGATCTGCAAGAAGTACGGGATGGTCATCAGTCTGGGTGACGGGCTAAGGCCGGGTGCAATCGCGGATTCTCTTGACCAGGCGCAGGTCGAGGAGTTGGCCACCCTGGGGCAGCTTAGTCGGCGCGCACGGGAAACAGGAGTGCAGGCAATAATAGAGGGACCGGGCCATGTTCCTATAGACCAGATTCCAACTCAAATGCAGCTCCAAAAGCAGCTTTGCGATAACGCCCCTTTCTACGTGCTGGGCCCCCTGGTGACGGATATTGCGCCAGGTCTGGACCATATAACCGCCGCGATCGGAGGAGCCATTGCAGCCATGTCAGGCGCTGATTTCCTCTGCTATGTGACGCCCTCCGAGCATCTTGGGCTTCCGGACGCTGAGGATGTGCGCATCGGTGTGCTCGCGGCCCGGACCGCTGGACACGCGGCTGACTTGGCGCGGCGAAGGCCCGGTGCATGGGAATGGGACGAGAAAATGAGCCTGGCAAGAAAACGGCGAGACTGGGCCGAACAGATTCGTTTGGCCATTGATCCCGACCTCGCGCGCGAAATACGAGGCCGAACCTGCCGCGAGGACCACGAAACATGCACCATGTGCGGGGATCTGTGCGCGTACAAGGCTGATTCGGGAGAGTAACTGATTATTTTGCTTTTTTCAAAAGCACCGGCCTCCGTGCCGGTCTTTGCTGTCAGCGACCGGCGCGGAGGCCGGTCACTGACTCCATGCGGCCTAGCGTGACTTGAGAGCACTGCTGGGCAAGCCAGCAGGGGCACCCGCCAAATATGGTCCGCAGCCCCAGTTTGGGAACCAAAAGGCGCGTCAAAGTCTCCCTTTTTTACAAGGGGGATTTTCAATGGATTGTCCTAAAATTCCGTCTGTTCCCCATTAAGAAAGAGGGATGAAGACAGCCTCATTCTAATTCGTATTGGCTTACGACTTATGACTTGATGGACGGGCAAGATGCCCATCCCCACTGCAAGATGCCTGTCGCCCTAAACATATCGACAACATTGGCTTCGGGATTCAGGAATGGCCGGAATTATCAGACACCACGCGCTTCATGGGGCCAGATATACTTATGGATCTGTAGCTGAAAGCGGGCCTGGATTCGATCTTCAAGCATCCATTCCACAAGATTCCTGGGCGGTAATTCCCCAAATACCGTGGATAGGAGTATTTTTGTTCTTGCGTGCGCAAAATGATCCAAGATAATCCCCCGAGTCCATTCATAATCGTGACGGTCTGAAATCACGAACTTGACTTCGTCATCGGGCCGCAACTTCCAAATATTTTCCCACAGTACATTGTGGTTCTCTCCGCTCGACGGGCACTTGATGTCCATAATTCGGATTGCCCCCTCTGGAAGCACGGAGATGTCCAGGCTGCCGTTAGTCTCTACAAGGAGCTGGTAACCATGTTCTATCAAGGCCGCGGTAAGTGCAGGTGTTTCTTGCTGAAACAGAGGCTCTCCACCAGTCAATTCCACCAGGTTGATCCCGAATGCCGAAACACGCTTGAGAATCTCTTCCTGGGACATCGGTTCCCCGCCTTCCTGCGCGTAGCGGGTATCACAATATCGGCAACGGAGGTTGCAGCCTGCAAGCCTGATAAACACGCACGGCAGGCCAACATGCGAAGATTCTCCCTGAATGCTTCTGAAGATTTCGTATACCATCAAACTCATGGCTGCTTCCTTGGCTATCAATGACTAGTCAATTTGGTATGGAAGTCGCTCGTCCTCTGTCATTGCGAGTCCCGCGAAGCGCCTACAGGCGCTAACTTAACCCCGCGTTTCGAGGGGTTCCCCCCTTTCGTAAAGGGGGGTGAGGGGGGATTTTGGTATAACTCCTTGCAAATCCACCTAAATCCCACTTTAGAAAAGGGGGACTTTGATGGCACAAGGCCCAGTTCAAAAGCAAAAAATGCCTCGGGGTTATGCCTATGCTCGAAACGCCGGAAAGCAATGTACTCCTTCTGGACGCCGCTCAAATTGCCAGTGGGATGGGCATCATGCCCGTCACCTCTGGTAGACAGGCTGTCCCATGCGCCGCGCTACCTCTCACCATCAACTCCTGGCAATGACAAGGGCAGAACAGCCGGCGCTTCAGTGAATGGTCACATACTGAACCCCAAAACCAAAAGTTGAAAAAGTCTTCCCTGGTGATAAGATACTGTATTTTGGGCCTTCTGATAAGACAATTTCTTCGAATAACGCAGCCGGCACCGGCAACTGCGCTTTGGCCGGACACCGACTCTGGAGGTAGGCGGTTGAAAAAAGTCCAGGTGAAATTTCTCCCCGACGATGTAACTGTTGAGGCAGATGTGGGGCAACTGTTGCTCGATGTGGCTCTGGAGGCGGGAGTCTTTATACCGGCGGTCTGCGGCGGATCAGGTGCGTGTGGCAAGTGCCGGGTAAGAGTTGTTAATGGGGCGGTCGAAGCCCTGAAGCTCGATAAACTCGAAGCAGGTGCCAGGGCCGAGGGCTACGTTCTCTCATGCCAGGCGCGATTGACCGGCGATGTGACAGTGGAGGTTCCCCGAGTCAAAGTGGGGCGTAAAGTAATCCCGCGGGATGAAGCGGAACGCATGCGGTTGACCGCTCTCCCCATGGAATCGCCGATAATCCCCGAAGACAACCCGATGACCATCCGGGTATTTCTGAAGCCTGACGCCCCGGATATTACGGATAATCTCAGCGACTACGACCGAATTGTGCGTACCCTAAAGGTCGATCACGACATAGCGCCTGTTACTGCAAGTCTTGCGGTTCTGAGAGATCTTCCGGTGGAGGTTCGCGATCAAGATTGGAAAGTGACACCCTGCCTGCAAGTTGAGCAGTTCCCGGGGTCAGACTTCAAGCTCTATCGCATCAGAAAGTTGATTCCCGGACACCTCCGGGAGCCTGCCACTGCTCTGGCGGTTGATATAGGCACAACTTCACTTTGGGGAGAGCTTGTCGATTTAAGTACGGGTGAAGTTTTGGCGCGTGCATCACGCTACAATCCACAAATCTCCATGGGAGATGACGTAATAAGCCGTATCGTATTCGCCCTGAAGAAAGATGGGCTCGAAAAACTCCAGCAACATGTGGTAAGGGGCCTGAATGAAATCACCGATGAAGTGCTTGAAAGAAGCGCACGACCGCGAGATTCTATAAGTTATATGGTGGCGGCCGGAAATACCGTCATGACCCACCTTTTCCTTGGGCTTTATCCCAAGTTCCTGCGCGAAGCGCCTTATGTGCCTGCTGCACAAGGTGTGGAACCTATGCCGGCGTCGATCCTTGGCCTGGATCTCCCGGCCCATTCTTTTGTGCGGGTTTTTCCCGGCGTGGCATCGTACGTGGGAGGCGATATTGTAAGCGGCGTATTGGCCAATGGGATGTGGGATTCCGATGAGATGACGCTTTTCATCGACATTGGAACCAATGGTGAAATCGTGGCGGGGAACAGGGATCTTCTCATGACTGCATCATGCTCCGCAGGTCCGGCATTCGAGGGAGGCGGCCTCGAATATGGAATGAGGGCCGCGCCCGGAGCCATAGAAGGGATACTTATCGATCCTGAAACGTACGAGCCGATGATCAGGACCATCGACTCCAAACCTGCGCTTGGGATCTGCGGATCAGGAATCATCAATATAATTTCTCAGATGCTGAGGTTGGGCATTGTCAACCAGAATGGCAAGTATGCAGAGAATTTGAAGACTGACCGGATCCGTGAAGGGCGCAGTGGGTATGAGTACGTAATTTGCCGAGCACCGGAAAGCGGGCTGGATGAAGACATCGTGCTGACCGAGGTAGACCTCGACAATATACTCAGGGCCAAGGCCGCGATGTTTTCCGGGTACACCTGCCTACTGGAAAAAGTGGGCCTGAGCGTGGACGCCTTGGATCGTGTAATTATCGCGGGGGCATTCGGCAGTTTCATCAATTTGGAACATGCAGTGACAATCGGTCTGTTGCCGGACATACCGAGAAACAAGTTTTCCTTTATCGGAAACTCTTCGCTAAAAGGAGCGCGCTTGGCCGTCGTTGACCGCAACCTCTTTAACCGATCTCGCGACATAGCACGCTCCATGACAAACATAGAGCTTTCTGAGGATCCTTCTTACATGGACAATTTTATGGCTGCCCTATTCCTCCCTCATACGAGGCTGGAGCTTTTCCCGTCGGTTCACCTGGAGGTATGAACAGGAAAGGTTCCCTATCTTCGGGAAAAGAAACGATTCCGGCCTCAAAAGTTAACCAAATGAGGGCTCTTGCCCTGAAGGGCACACCTTGAATAGCCATGGGTTTCAACCCATGGTAAAGGGGACAAGATACACAGAGCTGGACCTTGAGTGGGTCCACTAATGCGACAGCGCGCGTGACACTGAGGACCGCGCCTTGATGAGGAACTTCACGAGAAGGGTTGCCACATCTGGTCGACCCCCTCAGGGTCGTTTCCGCCAAGGGGGTGGATATGCCCATAGCCACGGGTTGAAACCCGTGGCTACTCACGGTCCGCCCCTGTGGGGCGATCAGGGTAGGCACTCGAATTGCAGACCCATTGTCGGTAGACTTCGGGTCCAACGAGACACTTGTGGGACATGCTCGGTTTAAGAAAAGGGGAGCAAAATCGTTGGGCTAGCGCCCTGCCCCCTTGTTCGAAAGGTGGCGATTACCCCAGTTGTCCCCTACGGGATCGCCCAATGGACGAAAAACGGCCTCAAGGTTCCTGACGAGTGAGTTTTTCCTGGGGCACGGCCATGAGCGTCACCATGGCCTTTGCTACGGGGACTTGATTTCCGTTTCTTATGTCGAAAACCTCGGATTCGGAAACGATGATCTGGCGTCCTTCCCGGATAACACGCGAATTGCAGATCAAGGATTCCCCAAACGCCGGACGAAGGAAATTAATCTTAAATTCTATAGTCAGAATCTGCATGTTCTCGGGCACAGTAGTGAATGCCGAATATCCGGCCGTATGATCCGCCATGGTTGCCATGACGCCGGCATGAATGAACCCGTCCTGCTGCCGGTGCTCTTCTTCGATTTTTACGCTTGACCTAAATGCTCCCCACTCGGCATTCTCTGCTTTGAATCTACAGAATCTGATGAATCCGCGCTCATAATCATTCTTCAAGAAGGCTATTCTTTCTTTGCTCATTTGACGTTGATTCATACTTCGCCCTTGAAATTCTTGCGACAACTGCGCCGTCTTCATGTCTCATCCCGAGCAACGAGTTCCGCCGCACAACTAGCGGATTCAGAGGTCACGGTTTTCGCCGGAGCGGGTTGGTGGCTGAGGACAGGGATTGTTACAAGATAGATATCGCATCTTGCCTGTGTTAAAGCCAATGGTAGGGGCGCAGCACGCTGCGCCTCTACGGCCGAGGGATCCTCAAGATTGATATCTTTATTTTACGCCGGATCCTTAGCCATTGGGACTGGAAAATGTCAGGGCAAGGTTTTTGGAGTTCACGTTCCTCGTGCATTTATGTGATAAAGGTCTTTGAAAGTTCGGGGTTCTTCGGTCGTTGAAAAACCTGCTCAAAACTATTTTGATGCCCGGCATCGCGCCACGAACTTCGCGCATGCACCGATCTTGGAATAATCCTTCAACCTCAGTACTCAATGATAGGTAATAACTCAAAGTCATCTGAGCGAAATCAGTTAGCATTTACTGTTATGATGAATTGCAATCAATTATTCAGTTCTCTGAAATTTGTTGCATAAAGGAGCAGTTTTTTGGTAAAACAACACGCTACCTAGTAGTTGTCGACGGGTCCAAATCCTATGAAAGACACCCTCCCGAATAGCAGTTTACGATTTTCTCGTGGAAGCCTTTGCGTTGGCAGGAGGCTTGTCAATTCACCGCGGAGTCAAGATAAATCCGCGCATTCCGTTTTGCATCTAACTCAAGGCCGCGCGCTAGGATCCGGTCGCCAAGCCGATCATATCTTTCATGGAGAGCCGTATGAACCACAAGTATATCTTTTCTTTTCGCGACGGGGACGGAAAAAACAAGCACCTTTTGGGCGGCAAGGGGGCCAATCTTTGCGAGATGACTCAGATCGGCCTCAATGTGCCACCTGGTTTCGTGATCACCACTGAAGCCTGCCTGGCATTTCTTGAGTCTCCAAATGGCGATCTTCCTCCTGGGCTTATGAGTGCGGTCAAAGGCCATATCAAGACCCTGGAGAAGTCGACTGGCAAGGGCTTTGGCGATGCCGCCAACCCCTTACTGGTTTCTGTGCGCTCCGGATCTGCACTTTCAATGCCCGGAATGATGGACACCATCCTCAACCTCGGGCTCAACTCGCTCACGGTGCAAGGTTTGATAAATCAAACTCAGAATGAGCGTTTCGGCTATGATGCTTATCGCCGCTTCATTCAACTCTACGGCAAAATTGCTATGGGCGTCCCGGATGATCACTTCGACAAAACCCTCGAAGCCATCAAGGTCAGGTCGGGCGCGCTATCGGACGTGGACCTCACTACTGAAGACCTCAAGGAAGTCTGTGAACTGTTTCTCCATGTAGTTGAGGAACAGACCTTCAAGCCCTTCCCCGAAGATGTGTACCAACAGTTGGAACTTGCAATCAAAGCAGTATTCAACTCGTGGATGGGGAAACGTGCAGTTGACTACCGCCGCCAGTTCAACATCACACCTGAAATGTGCAACGGAACTGCCGTCAGCGTGGTTGCCATGGTCTTCGGAAACATGGGCAACGACAGCGGTACGGGTGTGGGCTTTACTAGGGACCCGGCCACCGGTGAAAACAAGATGTTCGGCGAGTACTTGGTAAATGCGCAAGGGGAAGATGTGGTGGCCGGTATCCGTACGCCTAAACCTATTCAGGCAATGGCCGAGGAAATGCCGGATCTTTATCGCCAGTTGCAAGACTTGCGTACTCGACTGGAGAACCATTATCGAGAAATCCAAGATTTTGAATTCACGATTGAAAAAGGCGTTCTCTATTGCCTCCAGACCCGCAACGGGAAGATGACTGCAACCGCGATGGTGCGAACTTCCGTTGAAATGGTGCAAGAGGAGTTGCTGACCAAAGAAGAGGCGTTGCTGCGGATCAACCCGGAGCATCTTGAGCAGATACTGTATCCCGGACTCGACCCGACCTTCAAAGCTGAACCACTTGCTCAAGGCCTGCCCGCATCGCCGGGCGCGGCGTCCGGCAAGTGTGTCTTCGATGCGGATAGAGCGGAAACCCTGGGAAAAGCCGGTGAGAAGGTGATCCTGGTGCGCGAAGAGACTAAGCCCGAGGATATTCACGGTTTTTTTGCCGCTCAGGGTATTCTCACAAGCCGCGGGGGAAAGACCTCGCACGCAGCGGTTGTAGCCCGAGGCATGGGAAAACCATGCGTCGCGGGTGCCGAAGGGACTCGGGTCGATCTCCAGCACAGACTGGCACTGGTTGGCCACCAGGTGATCCACGAGGGTGACATCATCACTATCGACGGTGCAACAGGTAATGTTTACTTCGGTGAGATTCCTACGATCGAGCCGGAGTTCAGTCCCCAACTGAACATCCTTTTAGCGTGGGCTGACGAGTTGGCCAAACTGCAAGTCATGGCCAATGCAGATACGCGGCGTGATGCAGAGCGCGCGCGAACATACGGAGCGGTGGGCATAGGGTTGTGTCGCACCGAGCGCATGTTCAACGCGCCCGACCGTCTACCCATAGTAGTAGAGCTGATACTGGCGGAGGTCTTTGAGGACCGGCAAAAGGCGCTAGCCAAGTTATTGCCGATTCAGCGCTCGGATTTTAAGGGGTTGTTCGAAGCCATGTCCCCTTACCCGGTAACGATTCGGCTCCTCGATCCCCCGTTCCACGAATTCCTCCCCTTGGAAAACGAGCTTCTGGAACAGCTTGACGATCTGAGACGTTTGCGAAAAACCGCCAGGACTACTGGAAGGCTTTTGCAGAGCGTGAAGCTTGTAGATCCCGATTTGCACGCCAACTATTTGGAACAACGACGGGGATTGCCGATATTCTTTGCAGAACTCGACGTAAAAACAATAGAGGACGTGATCAGCAAAAAGGAGTTGATGCTCCAGAGGGCCCGTGCCCTCCGAGAGACCAACCCGATGCTCGGGCATCGCGGTGTTCGTCTGGGCATTTCTTTCCCCGAAATCTATACGATGCAGATACGAGCCATACTTGAGGCCGCGGCCGAATGCGTGAAGGAAGGAATAGAAGTTCACCCGGAAATCATGGTACCCTCAGGTATGCGCGGACACCGAATTGAAATGGGTGAAACGATATGTAGATAGGGTGCAGAAAGAGGTGGAAGAAGCCCACGGCATGAAGCTGGATTTCAAGTATGGCAGCATGATAGAAGTAGTGCGGGCTTGTCTGACAGCCGATGAGATGGCGCGAGTCGCTGAGTTTTTCTCGTTCGGCACCAACGACCTAACGCAGGCCGCGTTCTCTTTCAGCCGTGAAGATGCGGAGAACAAATTCCTCCCCTTCTATCAGGCACGCGGTATTCTCGAAGGTAATCCTTTTGAGGTACTGGACATCAAGGGAATAGGACCTCTTATGAAGATGGCCGTGCAATTGGGCCGCCAAGCCAGGCCCGGCCTCAAGATAGGAATATGCGGCGAGCACGGCGGACATCCCGCTTCCATCCGCCTGTGTCATCATGTAGGTTTGGATTACGTGTCATGCTCGGGTCCTAGAGTGCCGATTGCACGCCTGGCGGCGGCGCACGCGACAATGACGGAGAAAAGCTACGACATGTAGGGAAGTGTAGCCATCGAGAAATTGTTTCCCTGTCATTGCGAGGGGTGAAACGAAGAAATGCAACTCCTTAAAGGAGAAGATTGCTTTCCCGGGAGACGCGGGACTCGCAATGACAATCTTTTGCTATCAGTGACTGAAGGATTGCAGGAAGGGCGGATCGCGCCTTGACAGAGCAATTCTCGCAATGCTAATGTAGCGGCTCTATTTTACTTGATTTACTTTGCGATTCGATGATTCGTGCATTGTGGGGTATAGCCATGAAAGTTCCCAGGGTTGCCGTGGTTCTCATGCTTGCGATTCTTTTGGCGGCCATAGAATTACCCTGCTTCGCCGGCGAAGCAGGCTACAGAACCTGTGTCCCGGATCGGCCCATTCCTCCCGAGAGCGTCGGCCCCATTTCGGTTCCTTTCGACCTTCCTATCTGGCCCACGCTGGTCAAAACTGAGTTTAACATCCTTCCCTGGGTGAGCATCGGCAGGGCCTCCGTTTGTATCCCCGGCACCTGCAAAACCATTGAGTTTCCTGCACCTTGTCTTTCGCTGAAGCCTATTCCTGTGTGGTTCCCGTGGCTCAGGCCACTCGATGTGGAGTGCACAGAAAAGGGAGCGTGCGGCGTTCCTTGAATCCATTTGCGCCGAGAACTTCGCGAGCGAATTGCAGACTAACGTGATTGGTATTAAGTTCGTCCCGCACGAAAAGCTGGGGCGCTCTGGTGGCCCCGGCGCTGCCTCCCGATCAAGTGCGGGGTGAGCCGGCTAAACGCGGGGGCAAATCGGACAACAACTTTGGCAAGCCCTATAGGCCGTTCCTTCCCACGTGAAAACCGTTTTGTCGTTTCTTCGGGCTCGTGATGAAAGAGGTCTTGTTAGCGTGAATCGTTCTGCCCTAGCACTGACCTTGGAGCAGATACTACATTTCCTGCACAGGGACGGGCCCTTTCTTATGACAAGTGAGGCCCGCGATTCATTTGCTCAAAAGGCTCAGGCTCTTCTCCGAAAGGCGCATCAGCAAAGAGAGGCGCTGTATGTAGGGATTCTCGGCGGAACCGGGGTGGGAAAATCCACTCTCATCAACGCGCTGGCGAAAAGTCGGATCTCGGATGCTTCAGACAAACGACCTTTCACGAATCGCGCCGTGGTATATCGGCATAAGAGTACTCCGCGGGGTCTTGACGAGATCTCCAGCCTCATACGGGAAGATGATGCTCTGCATGATTCCAATGTCATAAAAGATCTCGTGCTCATGGATCTTCCCGATTTTGATAGTGTTGAACAAGATAATCTCAAAGCCGTCCACGAAATACTCCCCTTTCTTGATTGCGTTGTCTGGGTGGTGAGTCCGGAGAAGTACGCGGATTCCGTCCTTTATCACTTAGTGGGACAAACTCGGATAAATCGCCGGAATTTCACATTCGTGTTTAATAAAGCCGATGAACTGATCGAGCACGGCAAAGGGGATCCAAATAGCAAACTCAAGGAAGCGCTGGGAGACTTCACATTTCGTCTCAAGCATGAAAGTGGTATCGAACAACCTAAAGTGTTTACTGTTTCAGCATTGGACGAAGTTGACGGAAAGAAAGACCAACCGGTTCTGGAGAGCGAATTCAACAGGTTCCGAGGCTTTCTCATGATTCGCAGGGACGCCAAGGAGATCTCGTCTGTTAAAACGGTTAATCTCGAGGAGGAAACCCGGCATCTGCTCAAAGAATTGGATGTCGTCATTTCCCCGGAGAAAAAGAAACGACTTCTCAGCGGTCTCCCTGAAATCCTGATCACACCTTCACCAGAGCCGTCGCTTTCGGAATTCCAGCTTAGCGATCACGAGAACAAACTTGCCGGCGAACTTTCGTGCCTTCTCTTGAGTGAAGACACGTCGATAGGGCCTGTGAGGCTCGCTTTGAGGGTTCTCAACTGGGGGCGTGCCGGAGTAGCGAAGCCCGTCGACGATGATTTGGACCGCATCTTCCTGAGAACGGCGCGTGCCGTGAGCAGGAACAGACGCAAAGAGTTTGAAGCTCTTGACGCGCGATTGGGCTCGGAGCTTCTTCTCGCGTTTCGGCAGACTGAAGCTTATCGCAGCGGAGAAGAACCTGAAGAGACACTGAACAAGGCAGTGAACCAGGCATCCCAACTGTTGGCTCAAAAGATAAATCGAAGCAAAGGATCACGTGCAGTTGGATTGTCAGGTTGGCGGCGTTTCTTCCAGAGACTGGTTTTGGGTATCCCCATGCTGATTTTGATCGCGAGATTGGCCGGCCCGCCCGCTGTCGAAGCGTGGCTGGAGCATCCGAGTCTGTCCGGCGGTCTAAAGATCGCAGTGGGCTTTCTTACGTCTCTCTTCAGTTCCGACGGCCTGACGGGCCTCCTGGTGCTACTCATTTGCGAACTATTTCTCATTTTCTACCTGGCTTCAAAGCGAATGAAGAAGATCGAAAAGGACGCCCGCAACTTTGCTGCAGCAGCGATCAAGAATCTGAATGACACCCTTGAAGCGTCCGCTCGCCGCGCTCGGGAAGAAAAGAGAGAAACCTTGCAGAGGATCCAGGAAGGTATTGATCGCCTGACTGCTCTGGGCTCTATGTTCGATACTGCTGTTAGCGACCGGCCGGACGATCTGACCTAAGGGCATCATTTCAAACAAATCCCCCAACCAAGTGACACCGTGTTTCCGGTAGGGGCGGGTTTCGAACCCGCCCCTACATCTCGTCCTGCCGCGAACGCGGGGAACTATAGCGGTGAATGTTGACCTCTCATTGGTATCAATCCTATTTCACCAACTTCCATTTGCCTTTCTCAATCCGGACCATGATCATGGAATTGGTATCCAGCCCGTTGTGATCTTCAGGCGTCAAGTTGTAGATGCCGCTGACACCCACATAATTCTTTGTGTGCTCGATCGCTTCGCGCAGCTTTTCCGGGTTCGTTCCCGCCTTTTTCATTGCATTGGCCACAATGTAGATGGCATCCCAGGCGTAGCCGGAGTGGGTATTTATCGGATACTCTTTGTTGTAGTGATACACATCGTTATACAGGTGAACAAACTCCTTTATGACCTTTTTTTGCGGATCGCTGTCAGGAAGTTGCTCCCATGCCATCAATTTGGTTGACGGCATCATATTGCCTTCAGAGGCTGTCCCTGCCAACTCGATATATTTCGGACCCGGCTGGCCGTGGCATTGAAACAAGGGGGTTTTTATATTCAGTTGTTTAATATTCTTGGCCACAATCGGTCCAGCAGGACCGATTGTCCAACACACGATTGCGTCGGGGTTAGTGGCCGTGATTTTTGTCAACTGTGAGGTCATATCAGTATCTTTGGGATTGAAGGATTCGTCGGCTACTATCGTCAGCCCATGTTTGGGAGCCAACTTGTGTAACCAACCCTTTCCGTCCTTGCCAAAGCCATCGGAAGCCGTGATCAGGGCAATCTTCTTCAAGTTTTTCTGCTGCATGTACTGGTAGAGCTTTTCGACCGCGGTGGAACTTCGCTGGGGAGATTTGAAAACCCATTTGAACGTGCCCAAATGGCCTCCTCCCATTATGACCGGATCCCCACCCACGGTCATAAACGTGGGTATGCCTGCCTCTTCGACCTGTTTTTTTACGGCCATGCCGAGATCAGTTGTGTCCGGGCCGATGATCGCGGCTACTTTATCCACATTGATGAATTTTTTGACCACCATCACCGCTTTGGTGGGATCAGACTCAGTATCCCCAACGATCAACTCTATGGGCCGGCCGTTGATGCCGCCTTCTTTATTGATCTTGTCTACCACCATTTCGGTAACCAGTTTTGTGGGAATACCAATGTTGGCCGCAGGACCCGACAGGGAAAAGAACGCTCCGATCTTAATGGGCTCAGCCGCTTGCACGGCAGTTACCCCCAAAACAAAGAATGCTACCAGCAGCAATGCTCCTAGTCTCTTCATTATGCTCTCCTTCAGTCCTCGCCCCACTTCTCGTAGGGTTTAATAGCTATCCGCATTCAAAATCCCCCTCACCCTGCCCTCTCCCACCAGGGGAGAGGATTCTGAACCCCCTCCCTCGACGGGAGGGGGAAGGGGGCGGGTGAAATGCAAACGAAACTTTGATATTTTAACGCTCATGTCCTTTCCAACTTTAGAGGGGATTGTCTCATGATTTTGAACACGAATTGGTTTTGATGGCATTGTTAGAATACTGCGGTTCCCAAAAGATTGCCCGACGCCTCTCGATGTTTCAAGCCCGGAAAAGGTCCAGAGTTTCGGCACTCCCTAAAATCGCTGTAGAGTCTGCTCACCTCCTTTAGGTAGATTTGAAAGTCGGGGCCTCCACCACCTCCTGACCCAAAAATGCTCTACGTACCTCAGTGTCTCGAATTAGCACCTCGGCCGGGCCGCTGGCAGTGACTGTTCCGTTCGCAAGCACATAAGCCCGTTGAGAAATGGTTAGCGCGGCCAAGGCATTCTGCTCCACTAGAAGTATGGTCCGGCCTTCGCGGCGGAATTCCTGAATAATGCGGAATATTTCTCGGACAATCAAGGGCGCAAGCCCGAGGGAGGGCTCGTCCAATAACAGTAGGCGAGGATTGGACATCAAGCCTCGTCCCATGGCCACCATCTGTTGCTCACCACCTGAAAGAGTTCCCGCTCGTTGTTTTCGACGAGCTTTCAGAGGGGGGAAAATTCGAAAAATTCGGTCCATTTCCAACGTGAGACGTCTCTTGTTCATTTCCCGGGACCGCAAATAAGCCCCCATTTCAAGGTTTTCCTCGACCGTGAGCGGTCCGAACAGTTGTCGGTTTTCAGGTACGTGGACCATGCCCAGGCGTACCATTTTTTGCGAGGAGGCACGTGAAACATCTTCTCCCATGAAAACGACTCTGCCGTTTCGGGCCGGATGAATACCCGAGAGGCAATTTAGCAGCGTGGTTTTGCCCGCGCCGTTAGCCCCTATCAAACAGACAATCTCTCCTTGCTTCACCTCCAAAGAAATTCCTTTGAGCGCTAGATTGCCGCCATAGTAAGCCTCCAGGTTTTCCACTTGCAACATCTAAACTGCTCCGCCGAGATATGCAGCCAGCACTTTTTCATCTCTTTGAATTTCTTCGGGATGTCCTTCGGCAATCTTCCTGCCATAATTGAGAACTACAATCTTATCCGAAATTCCCATGACCAGGTTCATGTCATGCTCCACGAGAAGAACGGAGATACCCTGGGATCGGATCTCTTTGATCCTCGCGGCCATTTCCCGTGTCTCAGCCATATTAAGGCCCGCCACCGGCTCATCCAGCAAAACAGTTGTTGGCAACGGAGCAATGGCTCTGGCCATCTCAACGCGCTTCTGTTCGCCGTAAGAGAGGCTCGATGCGGGCCAAAGCCCTTTTTCCCCAAGGCCGAAAAACCTTAGGACCTCCCAGGCCCTGCGCTCGATTTCCTTTTCCTCTTTTTGGAAGCCGGGCAGGCGAAAAAGACAGGATACAAATTCATTTTTGGTTTTGGCATGCAGACCCACCATCACATTTTCCAGCACAGTCATATTTCCGAATATCTGCAGATTCTGAAAGGTCCGGTTCAACCCTATGGATGCTAGCTGATAAGGCGGCCTACCGCTGATCTCTTGGTCCTCAAAGAAAACTTTGCCGCTCCGGAGCCGCTCTGCGCCGGATATAGCGTTAATAAGAGTCGTTTTGCCCGCGCCATTAGGTCCGATCAAGGCTGTAATTGACCCTTTGGGCATTTCAAAGGACACTTGGCCGAGCGCCATTAATCCCCCGAAGCTCACAGTGATTTTATCAACTCGCAAGATAGACCGATTGTTCAAGCTCGATGCAGCCGTTCCGCTTTCGGAAGTAAATATGGAAAGGTTGCGGACCGCATCAACCTCAAGCGCCTGGCCATCACCGGAAATTTCGCTTCTCCCCGGCGATCTCCTCCACCGCCATCGGCTTTGAATCGCTACGAGCAATCCTTCAGGAAGGAAAATCAAAATTAACACGAGGATTAATCCGTAAAACACATCTTTGTATTCATCAAAGAAATGAAGGACAAGAGGCAACGGCGTCAAAAATATGGTTCCGGAGAGAGCGCCCCAAATGCTCCCCATGCCGCCGATGATGACCATGGTCACCAGTTCTATCGAAAAGAAAATGTCAAAGGTTTTTGGGCTTATGAAGGTCAGATAATGCGCGTACAAACTGCCCGCAACCGAGGCATAAAGTGCGCTCAATACAAAAACCTCGACCTTGTATCTATCCGTCCGCACACCAACAGACGCGGCCGCGGCTTCACTGTCGTGCAATGCCCTCAATCCTCTTCCTACACGTGAGTTCACAAGGTTTAGGGCCAGAACTATCGAGACGAAGGCAAAGAACCAGATGAGGTAGTACATCCGCTGATCGGTATCCAGCGCCCAGGAACCTATTGTGAGACTGGGAATCCCCGGAAAACCTGAAGGGCCGCCGGTCATGTCCTCCCACTCGATCAGGACAATATTGACGATCAAGTTGAAGCCCAGTGTGGCCATGACCAGGTAGTGCCCGTGCAGCTTAAGAGTCGGGATGCCTATAATCAGCGCCACCAAGCCGGTGGCAACCAGCGCGATAGGCATGGCCGACCAGGGAGACAAACCGTATGTTACGGTGAGAATGCCGGAAAGATATGCGCCCAGGCCATAAAATGCGGCATGTCCCAACGAGATCTGACCGGCATATCCGATCAGCAAGCTCAGGCCCACCACCACTATTGTGTTCAGGCCGATGATATTGATTACATTTAGATAATAAGGGTTGGGAATCAGGAAAGGAATAATGATGATGACCAGGGCCGGCGCTACGAAGCCCAGATACGGTTTGATCTTCAATAGGCCTTGCGCCATATACTTATCCCAATGCGCTGTCAATCAGGCAATCCCGCCGCAGGCGCGACAGATGGCCTTGTGGAGCGGATTTGCGTAACTCACGCAAGGAAGCGGCGTCGTGGTGTTCATACGCGAGGAGTTCAGCTTCAAACGGCTCTAGCTGTCTCAGCGAAGCATTACTCTCTTGAGAAGGCATCGGCGTTAAATGCGCTCCTTTTCTCCATAGCCTAATAGCCCGCTGGGTTTCATGAAGAGAACCAGAAGAAGCACCGCGAAGGCTATCACATCCTTGTAGGTGGAAGAGACCAGCCCCGCGCCGAACGACTCCAGCAATCCCAGCGTCAGCCCGCCTACGATGGCGCCTACGATGTTGCCGTAGCCCCCGAGAACCGCCGCCGCAAAACCCTTTAGGCCAAGGATCACACCGATGTCATAGGACAGAGTGGTGATCGGAACGATAATGATTCCAGCCACAGCCCCGAGAGCCCCGCTCAATGCAAACGAAAAAAGGACCATTCGATTAACGTTCACTCCCATAAGGGCGGCTGCTTTTGGGTTAAAGGACGCTGCCCTCATGGCTTTTCCTATTCTGCTTCTGGCGAAGAATAGGTGTAGCAAGATTACCACAATGATCGTAATGGCAAGGATCCATAGGCTCTGAGGCAAAATCGCCGCCCGGAGGATCAGCAGCGGCGTATCCCCGGAAAAAGAGGGGAGGGCCATTTGATTCGTGCCCCAGAGAATTTTGAACACTCCACGCATCAGTATCGAAACACCGATGGTGATAAATATGAGGATTAGGACGGCGCGAGATTTGGCCGGTCTTATGGCCAAGCGTTCCACAAGAGCGCCCACTGCTGTCACAGACAGCACACCGAGGATGAAAGCCAAAGGCATGGGCAGATTCATTCGCAGTAGAAATGTATACATCATGAGGCCGCCCAGGGTGACAAAATCTACTTGAGTAAAGTTAACAATCCCGATTGCATTGTGAATAATGCAAAAGCCAAGGGCGATTAGCGCATAGATGCTCCCCGTGGTAAGACCGGAAACGACGAACTGAGTGAGCTCATGTCCAGTAGACATGATGTCCTTTCCATGTGCCGCAAGAAATGATTGCAAGGCCCGGGATTCATTTTCTTGCGGAGGTGACGATCATACGGCCAGGTACAGGAAGGCCCTGCTCTCAATAGTTAGGGGGCATCCCGCGAAACCGTGCCCACACAAATCCAACGGCCTGAATAGGCTCTTGATCGGAGGTTTTCAACTTGTTCCGGCTCTGCATAGAAGTGTTAAAGCATTTCTTCACTAACCGTTCGGGGGAAAACTGTCAAGGAGAAGGTGAACTGCGGAGTATTCCCTCAGACACCTATTCACTGGAGGCAACATGTTGACGCCTGGCAAAATGTACGAGGGAGTGTACGGTTCATTTCGTTGGGAAGTTCCCTTCTTTTACAACATCGGAGTGGATATATGCGACAAATGGGCCGGCGAGCCACAGCGCACCGCTCTGATCTATGAGGATCACCAGGGGCAGGTCACAAAATACTCTTTCTCGGACCTGAAAAGACTCTCAAATCAACTGGCCAACGGCCTCAGAGCCCACGGTATCGAACAGGGTGACCGCGTTGGCATTTTACTGGGCCAGCGCCCCGAAACGGCTATCAGCCATATTGCGGTTTACAAGATTGGGGCAATAGCGATACCGCTCTTTACGCTTTTTGGTACCGACGCGTTGGAATATCGGCTGTCTAACAGCGGAGCAAAAGGTCTTGTGACGGATCATGCCAATTTGCCCAAGATCATGGATATCCGGGGAAGCTTGCCGGAACTGAAATTAGTTATCGTCACCGGCAAAGAAAGAAGCGACCGAGTAATTAACTTCGAAGACCTGATTGATAAAGGATCGACAGAATTTGAGCCGGCTCAGACCAAAGCCGACGATCCGGCTCTCATAATTTACACGTCCGGCACGACCGGCCCGCCGAAAGGAGCCCTGCACGGTCACAGAGTGGTCTTGGGGCATCTTCCCGGCGTAGAGTTTCCTCATAACTTCTTTCCGAAAAAGGATGATCTTTTTTGGACCCCTGCCGACTGGGCGTGGATTGGTGGGCTCATCGACGTACTTTTCCCGAGTTGGCATCATGGGGTCCCTGTGGTGGCTCACCGGGCGCGAAAATTCGACCCTGAACAAGCCTTCCATCTGATAGCGAAGCATCGAATTCGCAACGCCTTTATGCCGCCGACTGCTTTGAAGATGATGCGGCAGGTCGAAAATCCGAAAAAGCGTTATGATTTTCATCTCCGGAGCATCGGCTGCGGAGGAGAAACTCTGGGCGCGGAACTCCTGGAATGGGGCAAAGAAGTGATGGGCGTGACGATCAATGAGTTCTACGGTCAAACCGAAGTGAACCTGGTTGTTGGAAATTGCGCGGAAATAATGGAGATTCGGCCCGGCTCCATGGGCAAGCCGATCCCCGGCCACGTCGTGGAGGTTGTGGACGAATCGGGCGTGCCGGTGCCCATCGGAACCGTGGGAGAAGTTTCAATCCAACGGCCCGATCCGGTGATGTTTCTGCAATACTGGGACAACCTTGAAGCGACGCAAAAAAAATACATAGGTGACCGATGTCTGACAGGCGACTTGGCTCGAAAGGACGAAGACGGATACTTATGGTTTGTCGGACGAAAGGACGACGTCATCACCAGCGCCGGCTACAGGATAGGGCCCGCGGAGATCGAGGATTGCCTTTTGAAACACCCGTCGGTCAGCTTGGTTGCAGTCGTTGGGAGCCCGGATGAGGTCCGTACGGAAATAGTGAAGGCATTCATAGTGCTCAAACCGGGCGTGACGCCCACTCCAAATTTGGAACAGAAAATCAAAGACTTTGTGAAGACCAGGTTGGCTGCTCACGAATTCCCGCGCGAAATCGAATTTGTGAGGGAACTCCCTATGACGGCAACCGGTAAGATTATGCGCAAAGAGTTACGCAAACTCGAAAAGGAAAGAAAACGTATCAAAAAGTAGATTGTATTTTTCGCGAGCACCATACCGATTCGTTTTTGAGCAAGTTATACAGTGTTTTCGGTGAGGCAGTCCCGAGCGGAACGCGGGACTGCCTGCCATTCCCCTTCACACTTTTCCGCATAGGCTGGCATTACGAAATGTAGGGGCGGGTTTCAAACCCGCCCCTACAGAAACACGGTGTCACTTGTTTCACGACGCTTAGATATCAAACAGCCAAATATCGTTTCTTGATTTCCTCGTTCTTTTCCAGGTCAGCTATGGTTCCGTGGTATTTGATGTGACCGTTATCCACTATGTAAGCCCGATCCGAATGCTTCAACGCGAACTTCACGTTCTGTTCCGAGAGGAGCACCGTCATCCCCTCCTGTTTAATCAGGTCGATAAATTGCCCCAACACTTTGACAATAATGGGGGCCAGACCCTCGGATGGTTCGTCAAGAAGGATCAATTGCGGATTGCCCATGAGAGTGCGGGCAATAGTGAGCATTTGCTGTTCTCCGCCGCTCAGATTGCCTCCTCGGCGATTGGACAACTCCTTAAGCCTGGGAAACAGCTCGTATATACGGTCTATGGTCCAGCCTTTGCCTTTGGATCTTGATCTTCTCCGGCCGACATCAAGGTTCGCGTGGACTGTAAGATCAGGAAAAATTCGCCGGTCTTCGGGGACGAACCCTAATCCGAGCCGGGCTATTCTGTACGGAGGCTTTGCCGTAATGTCGCGGCCGCCGAACTGCACTCTCCCCTGTTTTGGCGGCGTGAGACCCATTATGCTGCGCATGGTGGTTGTCTTCCCGGCACCGTTTCTCCCCAGCAGAACCACCACCTCGCCTCGATCGACTTTGAGGGAAATGTCGAAGAGGATGTGGCTAAATCCATAATATGTATTAATATGTTCAACTTCCAACAGCATGCTCAATCCTCTTCACCGAGGTATGCCTCGATCACCTGGGGATTGGACGAAATTTCCTCTGGTGTCCCTTCGGCCAGCAAAGATTTGTAACAGAGCACCCGCACTTTCTGTGAGATCCCGAACACCATGTCCATATCGTGCTCGATAAATACCATAGTAATCTTCAGGCGTTCCCATAGCTGCTTGACCAGATCCACAGTTTGCCAGCGCTCTTCGGGACTCATCCCGGCCATAGGCTCGTCAAGAAGAAGCAATTCGGGTTCCAAAGCAAGCGCCACAGCTATGTCGAGCCTTTTCTGGTTCCCGTGTGCCAGGGTGCCGCTTTGCCGGTTGGCCAGGTCCGCAAGACCGACATCCTCCAGAAGCTCGTATGCTCTGTCGTGCACGGCTTTGAGCCTGCTCACGGCCGTAACCAGATTGAGATTGCCGTTGTTTTTGGTGATGATGGTGGTGACCACATTTTCCAGCACAGTCATTCTGGGAAAGATGTTGGTTATCTGAAAAGCCCTTGCCATTCCCAGCCTGACGATGTCGAAAGGCTCCATCCCCGAGATATCTTTATCATTGAATATGATGCGTCCCTTGTCCGGAACGTGGTATCCGGTTATCAGGTTGAACAGCGTGGTTTTTCCCGCGCCGTTGGGCCCGATGATGGCGCTTAATTCACCTCGAGAGACGGCGAAATTCACGTCGTTAAAGATCTGGTTGCCCTCGAACGATTTTGACAGATTTTCAATTCGCAGAATATGATCGGCCATCTCAGTTGTTACCGCCCGTCATTTGATGCCAGTCCATCGTCGAATACGCGAATTGTTGGATGAATCCGACCGCTGGAGGATTGCTCGCTTGAAAGCCCATTGGAACGCCTAATTTCACGACTGTGATTTGCGGAACAGCCTTTCATACAGACCGACCACGCCCCCCGGGGCGAAAAGCACGACCACCAACAATATTATGCCCAGGACAATCGCCCACATCTCGACCATGATGCTGCTCGATTGCTGAAGAATGATCTTAAGGAACATCAGTATTGCCGACCCGATTGCCGGCCCTACCAGGGAATACATTCCTCCCACAAGACCGGCCAGAATAGGCTCCGCGGACTTGCTCCAATGGAGGAAATCCGTTTGAGCGAAGCGATTCAGCTCGGTTAATAAACCTCCGGCCAGTCCTGCAAAAGCACCGGCGATTACAAAGTTGATCAACTGATAACGCCTGACATTTATTCCTATGAATTTGGCGCGTTCCATGTTCTCTCTTATGGTTCTAATACTAAGCCCGAAGGAGGAATTTACTATCATCCTCATGATCATGAAACAGACAAGAAAGAGCACAAGACACAATAGATAATAATTCGGTGGAGTTAATATCTCAGGCCTGGGAATGCCGTGTATCCCGTCATCTCCACCGGTAAAGGTGTACCACTCGAAAACGATCATGTACAGAAGCTGGCCAAATGCCAGAGTGAGTATTGCGAAGTACAACCCCAAACGACGCACGCAAAACCACCCAATAACGGCGGCAACGAAAGCGGCCACAACAGGCGCGGCCGGCAGAGCCAGGTACAGAGGCCAGCCGGCTTTTTTCATCAACAGCGCCACAGTGTACGCGCCGACGCCGAAAAAGGCCGCGTGGCCGAAACTGACCATTCCTCCAAAGCCGAGAATCAAATTCAGGCTAAGGGCGAACAATGCCATGATAATCATCTCGGTAGTGACCCAGATCCAATATTCTCCCGTCTTGCCGAGCCGATCCAAGACGAATGGCAGAACGAACAGAGCCACCGCCACGACAATCCCTGCGATCCAGTTCATGGTGTTGTTCGAGGTTGGCTTGTCCATTGATGGCTTATCCTCTCGATTTCTACCGTTCCGGTTTTCCAAAGAGGCCCCATGGCCGCAGGACGAGTATCAGGGCCATGAGGGCATAGGGGAAGACCAGAGCCCATCGGCCAATAGGGAGTTGCAGGAATGTGGTCCCCGTACCAATGATCAGAGACCCCAACAATGCTCCGCCCACACTTCCCAGACCTCCAATGACCACCACTGCGAAGCATTCGATTATCTTTTCCATTCCAATGCCAAGGTCGATGCTGGCGAGAGCCGCAGTCAGCACTCCGCCGAGGCCGGCTAACCAGCATCCCAGCATGAAGGTGGAAGTCATCACCCAGGAAACATTGACACCCAGGGCCCCCAAAGTGTCTGGATAAGACACTGCGGCCCGAATCACATTTCCCGACCGTGTTCGATACAGAAGAAACCACAATCCAAGTGCGATTGCCGGCCCTATCATCAGTATAAATACATTGTACGTCGGCAAGGACAGTCCGAAAACGCTCACAGATCCAGCCAGAATGTCCGGCCGAGTGACGTTTCTCGGCTCTCCGCCCCATATTACTCGCACCAGGTCGTCCAGAATCAGAACCAGGGCATACGTAAGCAACAACTGGAGCAGGTGCTCCTTACCGTACACACGACGAAAAAGTGTAACCTCCAGCAAGAGCCCTATCACGGCCAACACAGGGGGAACGACAAGTAACAATATCAGAAAGCTGAATAGGGTGCCTCCGGTCATCAGCGTGGACAATGAATACGCGACGAACGCGCCGATCATGTAAAGAGATCCGTGGGCAAAGTTGATCACTCTGAGCACTCCGAATATCAGAGAAAGCCCGGACGCGATGATAAACAGGAGCATCCCCTGGCAGAGGCCATTGATCAGCATGAACATGATCATTTCGATGGACATGGTCTATTGTCCCCACAGATCTCGTCGCTGCTTTAGTCCGGGCTACTTCCGCGAAATAAGCCCTTGAAATTATATACTTGTGTTCAGTCCGAAGCCGCTCGGTTGTCGCTAATCTCGTTTCGGCATTTTGCCGCGCTGTGCGCAAAATCCTAACCCAGGGCCATTGGCGCTAACTTAAGAGCATTTCGTTACCGCTGAAGAGGTCCAACGGGCCAAGGGCCATCAAAGTCCCCCTTTTTAAAGGGGGATTTTCAATGGGTTATCCCAAATCCCCCTAGCTCCATAGGCGTTAAAATAACGAGCCTGCCCTCTGTGAGCCCTGGAGGGGCTCAATGATAGTAGCCCGGCAATTCATTGCCGGGTGGCCGACAAGCAATGATTCAATCTTCATCCCCTCGGGGATGAAGAAAAGTCTCTTGGCGGTTCATTCCCGGCGATAAATCGCCGGGCTATTATCAGCATGTCCCTCCGGGACGAAGAGGACTTGGAGCCTATTTTAACCCTCATGCCCACTGCCCCCTTACGAAAGGGGGGAATTCAGCGTTCCGCGGGGCTAAATCAGCGCCTATGAACCCACAGCCGGGCGGCGGGAGCAATGTGGCATTGCTCCGCTTGGGCCCAGGGCAGAATCGAGGAAATATAACAGACAGTCCCTTGGAGCAGATTTCTGGCGTTGAAGCGCTTTGCCGCGGCAACCTCAAGCTATTTCTTTCCCTCCTGCAACTTCTTGACTTCTTCAACTGACAGCCATACCTTCTCTGCAGGAATTTCCTTTACATCCTTCATAACGAGAAATTTCTTGTAGTGGGGATCTTTGGTGGTCACGCCCACATATATGCCTACGTTGGCCATGTGGTCTATCGCACGGATGTAACGCTCGCCCCTTAATGATTTGAACTTAAGTCCGCCCAGTACTTTGACCACCTGTTCCGAGTCGACGCTGTTGGCTTTCTTTATGGCTGTAGTCAAAGCTGTCATGCCGTCATAAGCCATAAGTGCCCAGTCAGCCGGCCATTCCTTGTACTTGTCGAAGTACTTCTTGGAAAAAGCCTTCATCTGCGGAGTGTCCACCGCGTAAAACGGGCACCGTGCATACCCTGTCAGCCCTTCCGGCATCTGCATACCGGTGCTTCTAAGCAGATCCAGGTCGAAGAGCGAACTCAGAGGTGCTTTTTTGAAGAGGCCATAGGGAATGCCTTGCTTTATGAACGAGCTCAGTTGGCCGCCCCAGAAGGCTGCATATATGGCGTCGGCGTTTTTCGCCATGAGGGTTGGAATGAACGGCGAGAAGTCTGAGTCGCCGATCTTGACCCACACCGGGTCGAGAACTGCTGCATCGGGCTTGAATTTTGCCATTGCCGTCTTGAAGGCCTTCAACTGGTCGTGACCGTATGCGTAATCGGGACCTGTTAGCGCGTACCGTTTAAACGGCTTCGCGGACAGCGCCAAGGCCATGCCACGACCTTCTATTCCTGTATTGGGCACCACCTGGAACATGTAAGGCTGAAAATCCGTCGTGGTAAGCGATTCGGCATTTGAGGTTTGAAAGACCACAATTTTCTTGAGCTCCTTTGCCACTTTCGTAATAGCCAGTGCCACGGCGCTGCTGGTGGGCCCAATAAGAAAGTCGCACTTTTCGTTGAGGATCAACTCCCTGGCCATGTTGGCGCCGACATCGGGTTTTAGATTGGCGTCACGGACAATCAGCTCGAGCTTCTTGCCAAGCACGCCGCCCTTCGCGTTGGTTTCTTCAATAAACATGTCGAGCCCGGATTTCTGGGATTTGTAAAAGGGTGCCGCGATTCCCCCCACGTCCGCCACGAATCCGAGTCGAATAGTGTCACCTGCGATGGCACCACCAGAGGTGGCCAATCCAGCAATCAGCAACATGGACAAGAAGGCTGCAACGATTCCGAATTCCTTAAGTCTCATATTACCCTCCAAAGCTAAATGTTTGTGGGTTCGAGGAAGCCTCGGTCGTCCGAGTATCCTGCCGCCCAAGCCGCTGTTTTGGCTCGCGCTTGTCGAGCCGGCACGTATAATTGCCACCGTTATCAATAGGTCAAGACCATCCCGCCGTCGAATAACAAGTCACCCCCTACGAGGTATCTCGCGTAACGTGAGAACCCGAAGATGAAAAGATTCGCGGTTTCCGCAGGAGACATCATCTCCTTAACCCGCGACTTGCCCATCATGATATCCCGGACCACTTCTTCGGGAGTAATGGCCCGCTGTTCGGCCTGAGCCGGTATCTGATTAAGCGCCAGCGGGGTCCTGACAAATCCGGTACTGACCGAGAAAGACCGAATTCTCCCTTCCCCTTCCGCGGAGATAGATTGACTCAGCGCTCTGAGCCCGAACTTCGTGATGTTGTATACGGCCTTGTTCTTAGTGCAAATATGAGCATGAACCGAAGCCATATTGCCAATGACTCCCGAACCGTCGGAACTCTTTTTCATGTGGGGAATGCTCAATTTGGAAAGATAGAATGGGGCACGCAGCATTATACGTTGCATGAGGTCATACTTCTCCATTGGGAAGTTTTCCACCGGGTCAATATGCTGGATGCCGGCGATGTTGGCCAGATATTTAATGGACCCAAGCTTCGCAGCTTCCTTCACGGCGCGTTCGATACCATCATCTCTGGCAAGATCGGTCTCGATAAAGACCATTTGACCGCCCATTTCACGGGCCATTTCCTGCGTCCTTTTGCCTGCCTCGCGATTGATGTCCAGACCCACCGTCATCAGATTGTTGGCCGCGGCTGCAACAGCTGTTGCCCTTCCGATCCCGGTTCCTGCACCACTCACTATGCAGACGTTCCTTAGGTTGAAATCGTCGTCCACAAGGATGAGAATATCCTCTCTAGCTATTCTGGGCTCGCTGATATCCATAGTTCCTCGCCAAACTTAACGTGAATTGCGTGTCGCTTTCGGGAAAGCAAATTTGGGACCAAAGGCCGCTGTTGGCAACTCTCGCCACAAAGAATAACGGCGAGCGGCTCTCCGAGGTCTTCAGATAAAGTGATCGGGAGTCTCACATTTCATTTGATATGCGCATATCGTTGCCGGATAATGTAGAAGAATGGATACATGCAGTAAATTTGATACAGGAATGTCATGATGAGAGACGACCGAGAAATCGATTCCCGCCGCATCGGTGCTTCGAGGCAATCCGAGCCCAAAATTGAGCTTCCGCAGGAGAACCTCGACCAACTCGAAATGTACAAACTTATCCTTGACAGCGTTTACAATGGCGTTGTCGTGACGGATGCGTACGGATACGTGACCCACTTCAACAAACCGTACGGACAATTCCTCGGCGTCGATCCGGAAGCCCAAATCGGCAAACACGTTACGGAAGTCATTGAAAACACGCGCATGCACATCGTGGCAGAAACCGGCCAACCTGAGATCTGCTGGAGCCATCGCATCAAAGGCCAAAACATGGTTGTGCAACGTATTCCCATGAAAAAGGATGGCAAGGTCATAGCGGTCTTCGGCCAAGTTATGTTCAAGGATGTCAGCGATTTGAGCAAATTGGCCAAGAAGCTTTCTCTGTTGGAATCAAAAGTAGAGTTCTACGAACAGGAGCTGATTTCACTGCGCTCCACTCGCTACACGATCGACAGTATCGTGGGCGTGAGCGATCAGATGGTCAACCTGAAAAGAGAGGCGCTCAAAGCCGCTCGGACTCGCCTCCCGGTCCTTATAACGGGCCGGTCGGGGACAGGAAAAGAGCTGTTCGCTCAGGCTATCCACTGTGCCAGCGGGCGCAGATTATATCCTTTCATTCGTATCAATTGTGCGGCAATACCGAAAGATCTGTTGGAATCTGAGCTTTTCGGTTACGAAAGAGGCGCTTTTACGGGCGCCAGATCCGACGGGAAACCGGGCAAATTTGAGTTAGCCCATCACGGCACAGTCTTCCTTGATGAGATAGGAGATCTACCGCTTGAAATGCAGCCGAAATTGTTGCGAGTCTTGGAAGAAAAGGAATTTGAACGTATTGGCGCAACTTCCTTGCTTCGGGCTGATTTTCGGCTAATTGCCGCCAGCAACCAAAATCTGGAAGAGATGGTCGGTCAGGGGCGATTCCGGCAAGACCTCCTTTATCGCTTGAACGTCATACCGTTGCACATTCCCCCGCTCAGAGAGCGTAGCGAAGATATTATTCCTCTGTCGTCTCATATACTAAGAGAAATCGTGGCAGACGCAGGCCTGCGGGGGATTAAAATTGATCCCCGAGCCGAGGAAGTTTTGAGGAATTATGAGTGGCCGGGAAATGTTCGTGAACTGTCCAACGTTCTTGAGCGAGTCTCTTGTTCGCTTGAAAAAGACACTATTTATCCTCGCGATCTACCGTTTTATCTGCACAGCAAGCCAGAAAATTCAGCCGAACCCAGTCGATCTTCTCTCAAGGACGTGAAATCTGCCTCGGAGAAGGACGCTATTCGCCATGCGCTGGCTGCCACGAACAACAACAAGGCGCGTGCCGCGGACCTGCTGGGAATACACCGGACACTCTTGTACAAAAAAATGAAGAGGTACGGCCTACCCTTGGACTAACGCATTAATTCCCTATTTAACGAGCAACAACAGTATTGACGGTTTCAGGTGCTTTAGAGGCATGCCCGCGGCATGGTGGGGGCGGAGTTCGCAAAGGAAGCGACCTGTTCAAAGCGGCCGATACCCTAGCTTGCTACTACTGGCTGTAACGTGTTTGTGTATTTTTCGTCGCTGGATCCATTAGCAGCAGTGCTGGTGAGGATTATGTCGTAACATAGCAGACTGAGACAGCACTGTGATCGGAGCAAGAACCGTCCGAGCACGGGTAGTGTCCTAATTTGAAAATCTACATCAAAAAAATCTTGACGCACGCCATTCTCGGACGCAAGGAGCATGCCATAAGTGGGTGTTGGGTCAGTTTGAATTCAGGATTTTTGGTTTGAACTCACACCGAGTTTCTTCATAAATGTGCGCGATAGTTCACGATTTCAATTATATATACCTAAGCAACGGAGTTTGCTTGACTTTCACGATAAAGGAAGGCATCTTTATTGCCAAGGAGGAAGCTTGTGAAGAAAAAGTTTGCAGGGTTAAATCTTTGGGGTATGATGCGGTGTCCCATATAAGCAGAAGGTTGTTAGTTTGATTATCGGGAAAACGTCTCAAGGGCGGAATTTGAGCGAACTGAGATGTTCTATTCCTCTCACGTGTGGTGTTGTAGTCTAGGGCGTAACACCTGGAGTATTGACTGAAAGCTTCGATGAGGCTTCTGGATGTGTTGAATGAGTAGAAATCCGACCTTTCTCTCTGCGAACTTCACGATTCTCGGTCATTTTAACCCCGCGATTCTTACACATGGCTTCCTGGTAGACACTTGCGGATTTAGCGAGCTGGGAGAACCAACGAGCCAGTCGCCTCGGGAAATTGGGGTAGTCTCGGAGATCGTCTACGACAAATTCCGATGGTTTATGGATCTTAATCGAATGATAGTGGAGAACCGTGCCCTAATCAATCTAAGAGAATTTACGAGCCCGGGGCTTGGCATGCGCTATCTAGATATTTTACCGTATACACCGCTGACTGCCGCCGGGATTAACCTAAACGTAGATTTCTGTGTCGCCGATCCCACAATTTTTTGGTCAAATTTCGGTAATCCTGATGTTTTCATTCCGCCATTGAAGCTGATTAAAGCTACTGCTGTGGAGATAGCTTCTCATTGCCGGTTGTCTGATCGAAAATTTGTATTGGACCACGGTAGTCTTGCCTTCAACCCTGATGCAGATGTACGGATTTCTTTGCAAGTCACAAACGACCCTTCAGGGAAGCTTATCAGAGCAGCTCTCAACTATGAATGGAGAAACCTCAAGACGCAGAAGGAGAAACTCAAAAAAATCGCCGAAACCTACCTGGACGCAGCCCATACACTTCTTGCAGTAATGCAAACTATTTCTGAGGTGACGCCATGAACGGAGGATTAGCCTGTACGCTAGTTGTAGATCCAGACGAGATTCCCAGCACCAGCGCATTTCAGGAGGAGCGTCTCTCTCAAACCATTCAGCGGACTCTGGACGTAAAGTTGATTGACGGTTGCTATCAGGCTTTGAATAAGCTCAGGGAAAAGTTCTCGATGTCAAAAACTACCACCGAATCATCAGGACCACCGGGCGTGAAAACAATTCAGACCGAGGAACCGCTCCCGGCTTCTATGGAGGGAGGGTATGTTCAGATGGAACAGATAGAACGTCTGATGAGAAAAGATGTAGTGACAAGAGAATGCCCCACTGCATATAAACTTCTTGAAGAAATTAGACAACTTAAACCAGATTGGGATACTTATGGTGCTCCCTCATTATCTGGCGATATTATTGATCTTGCGTACTCGGTGGTTTTTGACATTAAAAGAACCGCAGAAGCAATGGGACGTCGTTTTCCAGAACCCTTTATTGTTCCAGGGCCGGATGGTTCAATTCAGTTGGAATGGCAATTCGGAGACAAGGAGTTTGAGCTTGAAATAATGATGTCAAATCAACAGCCACGGTACGCGTACCTTCTATGTCCTAGGTCGGCTATCAGTACCTGGGAAGAAGGAGAATTCACCATATCACCCTATGAACACCCAGCAATAAATAGCTTTTTGTCATGGATCTGATGTCCCCCAAGCCATCAGTGAAAATTGAGAACATAGAAGACGGGGATGATGTAATTCGTCGACTCTATAGCGGATGGATAAGAGATAATGGTCATCTCTCGTCACTTGCTTTCTCCGGGCACGCGTTGCCTTTACAGGCTGTAAGAAATACTGACATGGAGGATGCCCGATCTGATGGCGCGAATTGGAGGGGCAGAAAGAAATCACTGTGTTTAGACATCATTAAATTAACGGAGTGGCTCTTTCAGACTGGCACGGTCATTGCAACATCGTGATTTCTGTCGTCTTTTGTTGCTTGAGAGCGTACTCCCATGAACCCGTTCAGAATACTGATCACGGACCGGAACCGCCACGTAAGGGAACTCTTGCAGCGCGAATTCCGGCACGCGGGGTTTCAAACCCAGGTGGCAAAAGACGGCCAAGAAGTCCTTACGATCGTAGAGGCCGAGCAACCGCCCGATCTGCTCATCCTCGATCTGGAAATGCCCCACGGAGACGGCTTGGAAATACTGCAACGTCTCCAGGCGCAGCGCGCACTTCTGCCTGTAGTGATACACGCTTTCCTGGCGGAGCATTCAAATCAACCCGCTGTCGAGAAGGCGGCAGCCCTCGTAGAGAAGAAAGGAGACACCAATTGCTTGAAAGCCGCAGTCATGGAGGTGCTGAAGAAACATTATCCAAGCCGCTTTGAGGGCATGCCGGAGAAAATGTGATGTCGGCAACGGCAGCCGCCCGAGCATGCCCTGCCCCCATGCTCCGCATTCGGAGGAACACCCTCCAAAGACCCCTGGACACCCAGAGATCCGATCCGTGACCACAGGCCAATGTTTCAGGAGGTCATGTCCTAATGGCGTCGAGTCAATATCGTACCATTCGAATCAAGATCGTGGCCTTGACGCTCTTTACTTCGCTCATTCCCCTCTTCACCCTAGGCATCGTTACATATTACCAATTCGATGCGGCCTACTCCGGCAAGGTTAGAGAGGCCTTGAAGACTCGTGCCCTGACGCTGCAAAGATCCATTGAACTCTTTTTTGGCGAACGAGCGGCCCAGCTTGTCACAATAGCCAAGACTCAGCCTTTGGATCGCTTGAAGGACGGGGCTTACCTCGGAAGAGTCCTTGATACAATGCAATCGCGGTCAAGATCTATCTTGGACCTTGAGGTCGTGGATGACGAGGGAAACCATGTTGCATACGCGGGGCCGTATTATAACAAACTGAAACCAGTCAACTATCGTAATGAGACTTGGTTCAAAGCGACGTTGTCTCATGGAGTTTACATAAGCGACGTGTTTCCAGGTTTTGGCAAGGTTCCTCATCTCATTATTGCAGTCTCTGGTATGGACGGCAGCACGCGCTGGATCCTGCGCGCCGCGGTCAATTCGGCGATCGTCGACGACATCATGCGCCGGGGCCAGATGGGCAAAAAAGGAGACTCATTCATAGTAAATAGGGCCAATGTGCTCCAGTCGGCCCCGCGATTTAGCGGGAAGCTGTTCAACCATCCTACCGCACCGGATTTCTCGTCAACCACTGGGCCGACTGTCCAAGAAATCGCAGCGAACGGGGATCGTAGCTACTTTGCCGTGTGCCCGATCAATAAAACGAGGTGGGTGGTGGTTCTCAAGGAAGATCCACATGGAGGGCCGGCTGCCCTGTTCAAGGATCAATATGCAGGAATTCTAATCCTTGTTGGAGGGATTTTCGCTATCGTTGTCGGCACAGTACTTGCCGCGCGGTCAATTACTAACGAACTGATTCGCGTGGAGCATGAAACGGCCGAGAGGAAAGACTTGGCGGTTCAATCGGCCAAGATGGCTTCGCTGGGGAAAATGGCTGCGGGAATAGCTCACGAGATCAACAATCCTTTGGCCATCATCGGGGAAAAAGCCGGCTGGATGAAAGACCTTATTGAAAAGGAAAATATTGGGTCCAGCCCAAATTTCGCTGAATTCGAGGACTGCCTAAAGAAGATAGAGCGCCAGATCGACAGGTCCAGAACCATCACTCACCGACTTCTGCGATTTGGGCGGCGAATGGAGCCAACGGAAGAGATGGTGGACGTGAATCATGTTTTGGCGGAGACCGTCGCCTTTCTTGAAAAGGCAGCCCGGCATAGGAACATTACTATTCACACTTCGTATGAGGAAAATCTGCCCAGTGTCATGACCGATCCTTCACAGCTTCAGCAAGTTCTTCTCAACATTATCAACAACGGCATCGACGCGGTCGGAACTGACGGTCACATCAACTTGAGAACAAGCCACGATGGAAGGGATTACGGCAATGTTGTCATCGAAGTGTCCGACGACGGCCCGGGGATCCCTAAGGAGATTTTAGGGAAAATTTTCGAACCGTTTTTCACCACTAAGGATGCTCGTGACGGAACGGGATTGGGACTGTCCATCAGTTACAGCATCATTGAGGAATTGGGAGGGAAAATCACTGTGGCGAGCGAAGAAGGCAAAGGCACAACTTTCACCATTTGCCTCCCTGAAAGGAGCGGCCCCCGATAACCTCATGAATGTGATTCCCTCGAGGTGAGGGAGGGCAGGAGGTTAAGCCGTGGAGAAGTTTAGAGTTTTGATGGTCGATGATGAGAAGGACTTCGGGGAAACCATCGTCAAACGCCTGATTGATCGAGGACTTGAAGCAACCGGAGTTCATAGTGGACCTGAAGCCCTTGATCTTTTGGACAAAAAGGATTTTGATGTGGTTATACTGGATGTGGAGATGCCTGGCATGGACGGCACCGAAACTCTCCGGGTTATGAAGGAAAGAAAACCGTTTACGGAAGTGATTATGCTTACAGGGCACGATTCCGTAAAATCGGCGATTCGGGCACTACAGCTTGGGGCATACAATTATGTGATGAAACCGGTTCCTCTTGATGACTTGCTAAAGCAGATGGCCCGTGCCTATGAAAGAAAGTTGATAGCGGAAGAGAGAGCGCAACAGGCAGAGATGAAATCTGTTTCGGAAAGAGTCTAATGCAGCACGCTATGATCAGGCGAATTGAAAACTACGTTTAGTATCCGGGCACGGAATGCCGCGACCTCGAGATTACATGCAACATGCCCGGCCTCGGCCATCGCGATTTTCAGCCTCATCCCTCAAGCCGGTCGATTCTCCTCCTGGTCACGGCAGCCCTCAGAAGAACCCTGAAAGGAGTCTTCATATCGCTCCACGCGTAAAAGAAAAGATCATTATTTTCACACGGTACCCGGAACCTGGCAAGTCCAAGACCCGCTTGATCCCGGTGCTTGGACGGGAAGGAGCGGCGGATCTCCAGCGCCGAATGACGGAACATGTTCTCGCTCAAGTGCAGGCGCTGCGGACAAGGCGCACAGTCGCAGTCGAGGTATGCTACGAAGGGGGCGATGAAGCCCAACTGAGCCATTGGCTGGGAGGCCATTTATCCTATCGCCGGCAAGATGGAGAAGATCTTGGCAGTCGTATGTACGCGGCCTTCAAGCATGCATTTCTGGCGGGAGTGGATCGAGCTATACTCGTGGGAACAGATTTGCCGAGGCTCAACCACAAGCTGCTGGAACAAGCCCTTGAGGCCCTTCGAGACAATGATGTAGTCCTCGGCCCTGCTTGCGATGGCGGCTATTATCTCATAGGTATGAAACGGCTGCACCCTTCCTTGTTCCAGGACGTACAATGGGGAACATACGAAGTCTTGACGAGAACACTCGGAATCGCCCAGCGCAATGGACTTTCGGTACAGCTATTGGAAACCATGGTCGACGTGGACCGCCCTGAAGACCTGGAAGTTTGGGCCAAGGGTGCAACTTGCTTCCCGTCGCCTTGTCTTCCGTTTGACTCGAAGAAACAGGCGGGGTCTCCCGACGTCATTTCTGTCATAATACCAACGTTGAATGAAGCCTCCAACCTTGCCGGGACATTGGATGCGGTGCGAGAGGCTGAAGAAGTGGAGATAATTGTCGTGGACGGAGGCAGTAGCGACCAAACAATGGAAGTTGCGCGGGCCTACCACGTGCGGAACTCACAGGTCCCGGCCTCTAGGGCAGGACAAATGAATGCGGGAGCGCGAGAAGCGCGGGGCGGAATCCTGCTGTTTTTACATGCCGACACTCGAGTGCCGAAGAAGTGGGCAAATCATGTTCGGACAGAGCTGAACAAGCCGGGAATTGTGGGCGGAGCGTTCACCCTGAAGCTCGATGAGGCCGCGCGCTGGGCGAAAATAATCGAAAAGTTGGTGGATGTTCGATCGCGTCGCCTGAAGCTGCCTTATGGCGATCAGGCCATCTTTGTACGAGCGGAACTCTTCCACACCATGGGCGGATTTCATGAGCTTCCTATCATGGAAGATTTCGAGTTTATGCGTCGTCTGCGGAGGACGGGACGAATAAGCATTGTAACAAAGCCAGTCGTGACATCCGCGCGTCGTTGGAAAGAAAAGGGCGTCTGGTGGACCACCGCGATCAATCAATTGATGATCCTCGGATACCTCCTGGGCGTTTCACCACGGTTGTTAGCGCGAATATATCATTTCAAACCACTCGGCATGGATCGGAGGGCGGCTCGGTCGAGTAAATCCTTTGTTTGGCCTTGGTCTTAGAAGACTACGCCACGCGGCGTAAGGAGTCTGATCTTGCGAGCATTGGTTACAGGGGCCACGGGTTTTATCGGAAGCCATTTGGCTGAGAAACTCGTGGAAAAGGGTTGGGAAGTCGTATGTCCGGTTCGCGACATGTCGAACCTGCGGAATCTGCAAGGCATTCCGGCCCGAGTCATCCCTCAAAGTGAGATAGACCGCGAGGCGTGCGAAAATGCATGGTTTGACTATGTATTCCACTTGGCCGGGGCAACGCGCGCGCGGGATTACGCAGGTTATCGAGAAGCAAATGTCGAATCCACTTGTCGTTTGCTGCAACTCGTTTCACAACCTGCTGCTCGTGCCGTCTTGAAAAGGTTCGTGCTGGTCGGCTCTCAGGCTGCTTGTGGGCCTTCGCCAGGCGACGGAGCCGCTGTCACGGAGTCTGATCCCCTGCGGCCTATTTCACTTTACGGGCGTTCCAAGGTTGAAGCGGAAGAAGTCGCCCTGAACTTCGCGGACCGAGTTCCGGTCACGGTGATTCGTCCACCGACAGTCTTTGGGCCGCGAGACAGGGATGTATTAAGCGTATTCAAGTGTGCGCGGTATCGGGTTGCTCCGTGTCTCGCGGGACCGGATAGGATGATAAGCATAATCTACGTGGAAGATCTTGTTGAAGGCATCTTGACCGCCGCTTTGGCTTCAAAGTCGCAGGGAAAGATCTACTTTTTGGCAAACCAGGCCCCGGTGGTGTGGCGAGAATTCGTGCTGCTCGTCGCCCGTATTTCCGGTGGTCGGGCTGTCACGCTTCCCGTGCCTCTTTTTGCGATGAGGCTAGCAGCCTTAGCCGGAGATTTGCTCGGTAAGGTACGTAATACTGCTCCACTGGTCAGGTCGGAAAAATTCGAAGAAATGAAACAAATTGCCTGGGTCTGCTCTGCGGAAAAGGCCTATCGGGATCTGCAATGGCGCCCAAGGACCTCGCTGCCCGCTGCAATTGAAAAGACGCAACTTTGGTATAAGCAACACCGCTGGATTTAGTATCTGGCCGCCCGTCCTACGGTGAATCCTCCGCGGTTGCCTCGGCTGCTTCGGCAAGTTTTCTCTCTCGCTCTCTCCTCTTTTCGAGCAAGACCAGCACCTGAATGCCTATCTCGTAAAACAGGAGCATCGGCACAGCCATGAGGGTTTGGTTCATCACGTCGGGAGAAGGGCTGAGTATGGCCGCGATAACGAAAGCCAGCACGATGAAGTATCTGCGTCCCTTCTTCAGGTGTGCGCTGCTAAAGAGTCCGAGAAGCCCGAGAAATACAATCACAATGGGTGTCTCAAAAATTGCGCCGAAAGCCGCCATCAGGAGGACAACCAGGGAAACGTATTCCCGGATGGCCAACATTGGCTTCAGCTCTGGAGACACGTAACCAAGAAAGAATTTGAAAGCTGCCGGAAATACGAGGAAATAGGCGAAGGCCCCACCGGAGTAGAATAGCAACGTGGCACAAACGATAAAAGGTAGAGCCAGCTTGCGCTCGTGCTCGTGAAGTCCGGGATAAATGAATTGCCACAATTGGTACAGCACGAACGGAAGAGCCAAGAAGAGTCCGGCAAAAAACGCTATCTTCAGATAAATGAAAAAGGGATCGGGAAGGCTGGTAAAGACCAGTGCAGTGCCTGGGGGCAGCAGCCGAGTAATCGGCGCGGCGAGCATGCTGAATAATCGCTGGCTGAATACTACGCAGATTCCGAATCCGACGCAAATTGCCAAAACTGATCGTATCAGTCGGAAACGCAGTTCTTCCAGGTGTTGGAGAAACGGCATCCGCCCTTCATCGTCGTTCACAGTTGTGTCCTTCTCAGAATAATCTCGGCATGCGGAGTCTTACTTATAGCGGTTCTCTAAGGTTCTTTCCGAATGGCGCATTCTCGTCATCCTGGCTTATAGTCCGGACCTGGCTGCTGCCAGCCTCCGGCCTTCGACGGGATCAAGCCAAAACACAATCGGACGCTATTTTCGAGAATTGCCGCGGTCTCGTCAGGCGGCTCCGCTTTCCGCGGTCGCCCTAGCTACTGTAACAATACTCTTTATGGCTGTAACGTTCAAGCAGAGCGATAAAGTATTGGGTTGCCCATGGTTGAACCAACCGCTCCATCGGTAATCTCCAGGCCTGACTCAGACGCATTGTGGTCGCGTCAACTCGGGCTAATGGCTAATTCTTCGGAACGTAAATGACAGCCCTGTACAAGGCCAGCCCTACCAGGAAATCAGCAAAAAGCACGCAATTGTCGGGAAACATGGATTCTAGTAGCCAGCTTAGAGGCTGAGTCGACGGGCTGGCTTTATACGAGCCTGCCAAAGTAGAAAAGATAGTGAAATCGGTCATCATTATGATGCCGATAAAAGCGAGAAAACTGTTGAGCAGTAACCCCCACACAGCAGTACGTCTTGAAAGAAAGAGGAGACTGACCACTACGACGTGAACCCCTGAAAATAATGAAGGCCAAAAGTACGTGAGGGTTTTGGGCGGGTGAATCCTGAAGTGGAGCATGAACCCGCCCAAGCTCAGACCTATCAGAGCAACCCACAATTGCCAGCGTTGTTCAGGCATAATTTTCCTCATTTAAAATGGATGGACGAACCCAACAGGAACAGAAGTATTATTGTGACAACGTGGAGAATCCAAAAGCCTGCCTTCGGATACATCAAGCTCCCATTCGGCACCACTTCAGCACATAAATTCACCATTTTTTGTGATTGACGTAACACGCTGTTTATGTTAATCTTATTTCCATTGGTGACCCGCCAAACGTGTCTGGCTATGCATTTTGTGTTCATGACACGGGGGGCACGGGCATCCAACGAAAGATCTTTGACACGTATACCTTGAACAAATCTCGCCGCAATCAGTACGACAGAGGGAGACACCAAGTCGGGCAAGGTTTAGTAAGACAAGGTTACTTTGTGATATTAATATGTTGCCTCAGAGCAAAAATGCCCTAATTTGGCCTCAAAGTGGTGCCGAATCCGAGATCAAGCGCTTCACCATGATCATCTCCCCCACAATATTTGTGATGCAAGACGCCCTACAGTGTAAACGACGCTAAATCCGACAAAATGGACTGCCCACCATCTGAAAGAGAGAAACCGCCATTTCTTATTCAATTAGATCACCTCCCCCTGCATGCGCTCAGCAAGACTTCAACAAGTGTGACCCGTAGATTCCCAATGTTTCGCTACTTTGGATTCCATGTACAATTAGTAGCCGGTTTCCATGTCACACCATG
Source organism: uncultured delta proteobacterium (assembly GCA_963729795.1). Taxonomy (GTDB): domain Bacteria; phylum Desulfobacterota; class Desulfomonilia; order Desulfomonilales; family Desulfomonilaceae; genus CAWBBA01. Next base: position 37,988 of record CAVSPC010000011.1, read on the forward strand.
ACGTATCCGGCATATTTTTTGACTTGATTCTTATCTCCATTTCATTTCACAATTGCATATGGAGACCCTAGGAGGCTGTTGCGTAATCCCGCGTCCCGCGGGACTTTCCCGAATTCGTGGCACGATGGCCACTATAGTGTCGGGATCTCCCCGAGGCTGTCACGGAAAAAAATTAGTATGTCAGACTCCTAGGAGCCGGAGAGAGGTAACGGAACAATGAGTGGAACCTCCGCGTAGCACGGTCGCGCCGATGAGTGAGGTTGCGCGACAGGCTCCTAGCGTCAACGGACATGCCTGGAGCGGAAAGACACGCAATCGTGACGGTTCATGAAGCGGCCCGCGGGCACAATTGCTTTGAAAGTTGAGACTATCTATCACTCCTCGTCACTTGCGCTTTATACGTGTTTTCAAAAAGTCTGTCTTTTGGGGTTGGATTTCAACGGATAAGGTTGTGCATTCCGTGAAAGCTCTCGAGATCAGCTTTAATATTGATTCTTTTGAAGGGGGAAATCATGCAGGACAAGTTGTCGGCTGCAGTCGAATCAGGAAACAGCGATGAGGTTCAACGCTTGTTGGCTGGCGGGGCCAGTATAAATGCAAAGGGATCCGACGGCCTCACCGCTCTCATGAGAGCTTGTCTCAAAGGCCATGCGGCAGTGGCAAGAGTCCTCCTTGATAAAGGGGCCGACGTGGACGTGCAGGACAACTATGGTTGGTCCGCCTTGTTATGGGCCTCTTCGTTGGGCCAAGTGGAAATAGCGAAACTGTGCATCTCAAAGGGAGCCAATCTTGGAGTCAAAGACCAGTATGGAGCTACATCTTTAATGAAAGCCGCCCGACGGAATTTCCCGAATGTGGTGAAGCTTTTGATCGGGAGCGGCGCTGATGTTAACGCCAAGGACGGCATGGGGCGCACAGCCTTAATGAGGGCAGCGCGCAGAGGGTATTCAGAGGTGGCTAGGCTGCTTTTGGATGCCGGGGCTGACACCGAGGAGTCGGATGAACGCGGCGCCACTGCTCTCATAATCGGCGCATCTGAAGGCCAAGTGGAGACGGTCAAAGTGCTTCTGGAGTTTGGGGCTGCGATCCACACACGCGATAAGAACGGTTGGACCCCATGGTTATGGGCCTTTTCCGCCGGCCATGCGGAAGTAGTGAAACTGCTGAAAACTTACGGGGCTGAATACTAATCCTAGTGTAGTTTTCCGTTTTACATCCTGTAAAAAATTACAACAGCCACCAATTTTAGTGCCGAGCCGAAATTGACCTGGTCACTAATTATATGGCCAGGTTTCAAATAGTTAGGCGATTTGTACCGAATATTTCGTCTTGGCACGGCAATTGCTAAATTTGTTTATCGAGTTATTCGGTCATGCCGAAACATCAGGGAATTTGGCCCCGGCGGTCGTATTCGGGTTTCCACACGAAGAGATCCGCCAAACCATTTGTGAGACCGGAGACGAAGCGACAGACGAGAACCGGTTGCAACAAAACACGTTATGCCAAGCGTCACAACACGGTCGGAGCTTTAGCCCGGATTGTCAGGGGAGGTGAATGTCGATGGCCTTAATGATCTGTTACGAATGTGATGGAAAAGTCTCCAGCCTGGCCAAAGCATGTCCTCACTGCGGGGCTCCCATGCAGAACAAATTGATACATGTGGTCGAGTCAGGTGACCTGAGCACATTACGGCAGCTCGTAGAAAGGGGGGCGGATGTTAATGCCGGCGACAAGATGGGCGCAACCGCACTTATGAAAGCTGCCGAATTAGGGCGGATAGAAATGGTCGAGCTACTCCTGAGTTGTGGCGCTGACTACAGGCTTACAGATCAAGCAGGTGCCACAGCCCTCATGTGGGCTGTATCGACCGGAAACGCGGGGATAATGAGAAGACTGTTGGACGCTGGGGCAGAAGTCAATGCCAAAGGTGAAGGAGGCAGCACCGCAGTAAATTGGGCTGCCTCACAGGGGTACCCGGAGGTATGTCGCCTTCTCATACAATACGGGGTGGATGTGAATGCCACCAATGATTTAGGCCGAACGCCGTTGATGGAGGCTTGCGCGCGGGGCCATGTCGAATTCGCCGAGGTCCTTCTCGAGCGCGGCGCTGAAGTTGATCGACAAGACGAGGCCGCTGAAAGTGCCTTATTCAAGGCTTCGCGAGAAGGCCGAACTAAGGTGGTGGAACTCCTTTTGAGAAAAGGGGCTGTTTCCGAGCCAAGGACGGTCCGATGGGCCGCAGCCAACGGCCACGCGAATGTGGTAACCCTCCTTCTGGATAACGGCGCTGATGTGAACGCCCGTAACGAAGCCGGCGTCACTGCGCTCATGCGTGCAGCTCTCATGAATCATCCTGATGTTGTGAAGTTACTCGTTACCAGGGGCGCCGACGTGGAAGCCGAAGACAAGGAAGGATGGCCGGCTCTCATCATTGCTTGCCGCGAAGGCCACGAGGAAGTCGTCAAGGTGCTGCTGGATGGAGGAGCTGACATTGCTGCCGTGGATGCCAACGGATGGACACCTCTGATATGGGCTGCCTCTCTGGGCCACGTGGAAGTGGTTGAGTTGCTGATGAGCCGGGGAGCGGATCCTGATACTTGCGATCCACATGGTGCCACAGCCCTGATGAAGGCTGCCCGTCGCGGCTATCCTGAGACGACCCAACTGCTGTTGTACAACGGGGCTGATGTCAACGTTGCGGATAACGCCGGCTCCACGGCTTTGATGAGGGCCGCTAGAGCTGGTCATACCAAGGTGTTGAAACTGCTTTTGGAAAAAGAAGCCGACGTGGACGAAATCGACAACGAGGGGCAAAGCGCGTTGATTTTAGCCGCCAGCGAGGGGCACAGAGAAGCGGTAAGGCTCCTCTTGGAAAAAGGTCCGAATTTGCGAACACGAGACAAGAACGGCTGGACGGCCGCAATGTGGGCCCGGTCTATACGGAACAAAGACATCGTTGCACTCCTGGAAAAGTATGCGCAGCATAAGTAATTTCATCAGGCCGGGAAAAAGCGGCGGACAAGCATTTAGGAAACGGCCGGCCGCGTGTAACTGCGTCTATCTAGGAGTTTTGGGCTTGGATAACTGAAAGCCGCCCGCTAGACGAAAAGGGCCTCAGAGATTGCATGGAGGTAATACCAATGTCTCTGACCACGTGTTATGAATGCGCGGAAAAGGTTTCCAGCTTTGCTGAAGCGTGTCCCCATTGCGGAGCGCCGATGGAAAACAAGATTATACACGCTGCACAGGTGGGCAACGTGGAGAATGTCCGGGACCTTTTGGCGGGTGGGGCTGATGTCAACGCGAAAGATCCCGACGGCTGGACCGCTTTGATTTCCGCCTGCCGCGAAGGCCACACAAAGGTGGTAAAGGAGCTTTTGGAAGCGGGCGCATACGTTCAAGCCAAGGACGGTCACGGCTGGACACCGCTGATGTGGGCCTCGGCCTCAGGACACTACAGAATAGTAAACTTGCTGATCGAAAATGGAGCAGAACTGGAGGCTAGAGACCAATACGGCGCCACTGCATTGATGAAGGCTGCTCGTAGAGGGTTCGAGGAGGTGGCGAAACTGCTCCTGGAAAAGGGGGCTGACGTCAACGCCAAGGACGACTATGGCTGGAATGCCTTGATGAGGGGTTGTCGACGAGGCTATTCAAAAGTGGCCAAATATCTCTTGGAATGGGGCGCGGATACCGAACCAAAGGATCAGTATGGAGCCACCGGTTTGATCATCGCCGCTTCCGAAGGTCATTTGGATGTAGTCAAACAGCTCGTGAATGCCAAGGCCAACGTCCATGCCAAGGATAGGAACGGGTGGACCGCCTTGATGTGGGCATCCTCCGAGGGGTACAAAGAAGTAGTGGAGTACTTGAAGACGCAAGGAGTTGAATAGGAGGGCAATAGCGATTATCGGATGAGTCGATGATTCTCGCGTAATGAACTTGTGAGCGGTTGGTGCCGGTCTGGTATGCTGGGTTTCCCACCTCAAACGCGTCCCGTGCCTCCCGCCCACCAGGCCTACCACGGGAGAAAGTGTAAACCGGACGGCCGCGTCGAAACTTAAACATTCGCCGAAGAATTTGTCTTCGATATGCCTACTTGGTATTAGGAAAATCCGGTACGAGACTCACCTGGATGCGGCCACCACAATGTGTCGCTTTCGTTGCTTTGAAGCGTACAGGCGACGCTGCCTTTCTTGCGCCAGCCGCGTTTTTCTCTGCCATGCCAATATCAGTGCTCGCTGCCGGCGGGCTTGCTGTAAGAGCTTGTCATACTGCCCTCTGAGGAAAAGTGCTCTACGTTGCGTTCGCTCCCACTGCTGCTGGGTAGGCACCGCCGCTTTACCGGCGAATGCTTGTTGAGGAAGGGCCGTAATTCCAAGCAGCAGTATGAGAGCTGTGAAAAACCGCACGCATATTAATAACGCTCTCATTTTCCTTGCCCCCATCCCCACAACAATTGCTTATACTCGTGTAGATTCCTGTCGCGCAAAAAAGATTCAGATGAGAGGGTGCAGGGCACTTCTCGACAATTAAGCGATGAAGAATTTTGAATAGTTACGGGAAATGATCAGGAGGCCATCAGTTGGGGAGACCGGGTGCTGCTTACGGCTTCGAGAGGTGGGCTATCAGATAAAGTCTAAATTCATATACGGGATGACGAGATGTGGCGGTTCAGACACTCAGTCTCATGCCTCGAACCGCCCCTGTTCTTTTCTTATCCCCAGCTTTGACTTCTAGGAGACCGGTTTCAGAGACCGGTCCAAAGCAACGCCCAGAGCTGAGAATATCCGCTCGTTAGATGCCCGTCACATTATTGGCCGCCCGCGGCGTACGGGCAAGTAGGAGTGGAATTGATTGACGGCGTAGACCCTGCTGTTCCTGGGGCTGTCTGAGTGGAGGGGTCCGGAGTGGCTGAGGTCGTTGCTGTCGTCGATGTTGCTGTCGCGTCCTGATTAGTAGAGGATGTCGGAGCAACCTGTGTAGTAGTGTCCTGATTTGTCCGGGGTCCGTCGTCCCCGAAGTTGTGGTCGTGGATGTTGTAGCAGCGTTAGGATCTTTCCAGGTTCTCTTCGTTCCCTTGACCTGGGTCATGACATCCCCTGTGATTCGGCCGTCTTTTGGGCCGATGCTCAACCTCATATTAGTCTGAATGGTCATATTGGTCTGGTCAGCCATGCCAGTGCTTACAGTAGCCACCAGAACCAGGCTTATCAACAGAATAGTTTTCATCTCTTCAGCTCCAGGAAAGGTTGGATAAGAATCTATCCTTATGTGAAGGATACTATCATATATAACAACAAATTACAACAAAAGATTAAAGTTATAAATTAAGAATAGCAATCCTACCCTAGAACTGGAAGGCACTCTTTGTGATATTTACCTTGTCTGTGCGATGAATCCTATTGATCTTGTCGAGAACTTCCGAACGGAAAGAAGCTGAAGATCGAAAATCCACAACGTGGCAATGTGGAAAAGTCTCCGCGCCTTTTAACGAAGAATCACAAATTTCGTCAAATTAGTCAGGAAACCGGAAGAAGGAGAGGTTGAAGTAAAAAGGTCCGAGGTCTCTCCAAAGTTGTCGGTTCGTCCAAGGAGGAAAATTCCCATGGACATCAATCTTGTCTACATACTTGCGGTCCTCTTATTTGCGATCGGGGGGTTCATTACGTATGAGGTACTGCTGGCCATTGTGTGGCGGTCCGCCAAGGGGAGAAAAAATGCCATCTTCGACAATATGAACGATCACAGCAACCTGCGATCATACGGCGAATGTTACGATAGTTGTATGATTGAATCTCACTGGGATCCCGGCCGCGTCTTACTATGTGCTGCAACCTGTAATATCTGACTTGATAATGGGCACGCGCCGCGATTTCGAAATTCACGGCGCTACCCTTGTTTGCGAACCGAGACCCGCTCTTTGCTACGAGGCAGTAGTCGCTCTACGTGGCGGAACGTGAGATCGTTCCTGTTGCGCTCCTCCCATGAATTCGGCGTCATCAAGATCTCCGTGTTTGTCAAAAAAGGCAGCTAAAGATTTCGCAATGTCCTCGTCGCTTTTCAACTGCACATCCAACTGTCGTGTAAAACCGATCAATGAGCCGAGGGCACGGAGGCGGCGCTGAATCTCTTCTTTTGGAAGGTGGAGAATTCGGCCGACGATGAGATCGCCCTTTACTGTAACTTTAAAGTGATAGTGGGTCAAAATGTCGCCCAGGAGTTGAGCTCTACGTGAGCGTCGCGTGAAATCCGTCACTCCCCCCAGGAATCTGAAGTAGATATGGTTTTGATTATCGTCGTCTTCCATCTTGGCATCGATGAGATTGAGGTGGTATCCGAGGCGGAGGTGGAGGTTCATGTAGATCTCATTGATCACGGCCAAGTTAACTCCCCCGAGGGTTGCTCCCCCTGCTTCCCAGTTCTTTGTAAAGCTCGACATCAACGCCCTAAAATCCACTGCAACCGGTTCCGTGTTCCATGTTCCCGGCCGGGAAACACCTTCCCACAGAGCCTTGAGTGGTAATGATCGAATCTGATCTGCTCTGACGGTGTTTCCCTCCGCCAGAGGATCGAGCCCGCCTCCGAGGTCGAGAATTTTCAGTCCCATAGGAACATCGGATACAAGGGTCCACACATTGGTGCTTTTAAAGCGCTTGAGCACATTGGGCAGGTCCATCAGTTCCTGAACTGCCTTTTCATGTATAAACCGGATCATATCATGGACAGATTCGCACCCGTCCGGGGTAAAGTTATGCAAATGAGGATCCATGAGATGGAGAGGAGCGACACGTTGGAGAATTCTCCGCAGAAGACGGAATTCAGGGGCTTCCTCGAAAACTATTGGTTGGGCCAACTCGTATCGAATCAGTTCCTCGACACGACCCTTGTAAACAATTCGGTGGCTCGTATCGAGCGTAATCTCCATCCCATCAGTGATCATGTCGACGGCGTTATCGACGCCCAGCAACGCGGGTACTCGGAACTCCCTTGCGATAGTGGCAAGATGTCCTGCTGCCGAACCACGTTCCGAAATTATGGCGGAAGCCCTGGGCACTATTCGGGCCAGCCAAGGCGCGGTATACCTCGCGACCAGTACCTGCACCCTCGGGAAATTCGGCCATATCCTCATTCGACTGCACAATGCGCGCTGATCCCGATCCGACGCCTCCGTGGGCCACCACTCCCTTGTCGCGTATTAATATCGGGTAATTGGAGCAGGATTTGAAAAACTCTTCCGGGATCCTGTCCGCGGTATCCGGAAGTCCCAGGCGCCTGCTCTGAAATAACCTGGGGCCACCCTTGGCATCCAGTGCCCACTCAATTTCCAGCGGACGTTTGAAATAACGTTCCAGAACAACTCCCCATTTCGCTAGGGTACGCAAGGCTACGTCCGGAATAGTCGCTTGTGTTTGTTGTTCGGGGGGGAGAGCGGTTTCTTCTTCACCGCCATTTGAAGCCGACCTCAAGAAAAGTTTCTTTCTTGCGATTCTAGCTTCCACAATCTTGTACGGCGGTTCCTTTTCTACGATCCACTGATCCAGGACGTCCCTTCCTTCTGCGGTTGTTCGCCCCAGCCCGAACGATGCATAAATTGCCATGCAATTAGGCTCCGAAACGTCCGGACACACTGTCTGAAGCACTCCGCTTGCTTGGCTGTTGACCATTTCCTGGCAAAGGACGGCCATGGCCACCTCCTCGCCTATGGTCCCCATCTGGCGGCGGTAATTAATAGCCTCCGGCGAGTAGAGACTCGCGACCACCATCTTGTACCTGTCAAAGATTCGCCGGGGGGGGACATTCAGGAAAGTCTCGTGAAGCCCGGCAAAAGACAATTCTCCATCTTCTCCATACGCGCTGCTTCGTACCGACCAATTGTGTTTGCCTTTATCGGCTCGACGCGTGATAGCCTTGGCTAAGTCTTGGGGAATTTCACCATCTAAGATGCCTTTTCGAATTTGTTCGGAAGCTTTGTCCAAGTCTTCTTTGCCCAAGGCCCAGGCCTCAAGCCAAGAATGAATTCTGTCCTCAAGATGGTTGTGCTCGAGGAATCGGTAATAAGCCCGGCTGGTGATCACGAATCCATCGGGCACGGGAAAACGAAGGCGATGAATTATTTCAGCCAGATTATTTGCCTTACCACCGGTCAGTTCCGGATTGTCCAAAGGAGCGTCGCCGAGCCGAATCACGTACGGTGTGTCCCACGACTTCAGCCGGCCTCTAAGCTCCGACTCGACAGGTAAAACTCGGTCCAGAGTCGAGTAAAGCTTCAAATAGCGATCACTTCCGATCAGGTTCAAGCCTTTTATCATGCGAAGCAACACGTTCTGCAGTTCGCGCACGGAATCCTGTAGGTATTTTCGGTCGAATATGAAATCTCCGCCAGCCTTTTCACCCAGATCCGCCATGAGCTCCATGGCTTTTTGGTGGTCTTGGAGCAACGTATTCTGAAATTGCTCGAAAATCTGGGCAAACGCTACCGCGCTGCGCTGGCGTGCAACTACTCTACGGAACGTTCTGGTTAAAAATGTTAACATGCGCGCTCCTACGACTGTGAAATACCTGATCAGGCTTCACCACCGCGGCAACCTGCCATACACTCCCCTTATTTCCCGAGCACGACTCTGTTGCGAATCCAGTCCATGAAGGATAATTACCGCCAAGAAAAGGCATTGATGATCGTTGATGGTGCCCTCACTCAGAAGAAGACTCTACCGCGTCGTCAATTTCAAAAGGAAAGGGCTTAGATCGTTTTTCCATTGAAGATAAAGAAGCATATTCGGTGGTTCCAAGTAGGATTTTACCGGGACCGCGAATCTGCCCCTCAGTGAGGGATTCACCATGACAAGCGGATACCGTCTTCGTCAACCCCTAGTCAAGCGGTAGAACTGACCGCCGGCCATCAAGTCCAAAACTCGTAAAATATTCTAGCAGATTTTATCGCTAGAGCAAGATTGATAAATTTCATCTCTTTCTGTAACACGTCGGCCGACAATTAGAACTCACTGTAGAACACGCTGAGACCGCAGAGCATTCGCCTCTTGGCTCCAAATGCCGACCGGAACCGCCCCAGGCGAATTCCATTCACCAACAAGCCGTCACAAATCGGAATTTGCCGCTGCCCACTGCGGTGCCGAGAAAATAGAATTCTCCGCGTTCCCCGCGGTGAAATATTATTGAAAAGGTTTCATTGAAGACTGACTCAAGGATATGTTATCCAAGTTTAACATTTTGCCATAGCCGCTCTAGCATGGCTTTCAAGACATACGAAACTGATCTTAGATCGTGATCCATCCGGGCTGACGACCGTTGCATTACGAGAACGGTTTTATTCGGCTCAGGTGAGGAACCATACCGTCCGACGAACACCACTGAAAACAAGGAGCCTGCCATGGTTGAACGCACAGATGAACAGCAGATCATGAAAGTCCTGATTGAGCTGGCTGAGGAAGAGAACAAGCTCACTGAGACCATGATAGATATGATGGGAAAGACAAATGAGATGGCTGCAAGTCGGACAGCAAACGCCGAACTGCGGACCTCCTTGTCCGGGGAACGGACTTCGCTTGTAAGAGATCAAACCAAGTTCAGCGCAAAGAGCACCGAGCTTGCGGAGCAACGAACTGCGTTTGCCTCAAAGAGGACAGGATGGGCAGAAAAACGCACCGAACTTGCCGAGAATCGAACAGAGTTGGCACGCAATCGTACTTCCTTGGCAAACGGCCGGACCGAACTGGCCACAAAAAGGACATCTCTAGCAGAGGGTCGGACCGCGCTCGCTGAGAAACGTACCGGGTTTGCCGAGAATCGAACAGAGCTGGCACGTAATCGTACTTCGCTGGCCAATAATCGTACCGAACTGGCCACAAAAAGGACATCGCTGGCAGAAGGTCGGACGTCCCTCGCGGAAAAACGTACCGGGCTTGCCGACTATCGAACAAATCTGGCACACGATCGGTACTTCCTTGGCAAACGATCGTACCGAACTGGCCACGAAAAGGACTTCTCTGGCAGAAGGGCGAACCAATTTAGCCGACAAACGTACCGAGCTTGCCGATTATCGGACAAATTTGTCACGCGATCGTACTTCCCTGGCCAACGATCGGACCGAATTGGCCTCAAAGAGGACAGGCCTGGCAAAAGACCGGACCACTCTAGCCGAGAAGCGCTCGGAACTTGCCGATCTTCGAACAAACCTGTCCCGTGATCGGTACTTCCTTGGCGAATGACCGCACCGAACTTGCTTCGAAGCGAACAGACCTTTCCGAAAGACGAACTTCTTTGGCCAAGGAACGAAACGACTTGGCCAGCAATCGTACTGTATTTTCGACTTACCGTTCCATTCTGGCCAAAGGCAGAACAGATCTCGCTCTCATACGCACGGGCTTTGCTTCGATCGCTCTGGGTATCGGCTTGATTCGTTTCTTCGGTCTGGGGCTTTGGACATTCCTTGACGGGGGCCTTGTGGTAATAGGCATCGCCGTGACGGTATTCGCTGTCAGAAGCTACATAGTCACCAGGACCAAGGAAAGCAAGCTGAATCGGGCAATTTCTGATATCATCACCGAGCTACAGCTTCTTGCCTAAACGGATTGTGACATAAGCTGCCAACTTGCCGAACCGCCATCGACCGTGCGGACACTGCGGCGATTATGTCGGTACTTTCGACTTGGGCCAAGTGGCCAAAGCGGGCAAGCAAGGTACCTTAGTTTGTCAAAAAAAAAGAGCCCGACCTCGGGTCGAGCTGGGAGACGCCGTTAGGCGGCCGGGCTCACGAAAACAACAGTTGGTGAAAAGTGGGAATCGCTCTTGCCGGTTGCCGTTTAAGCTCCAGAGTCGGAGTAAGCGATCTTTACCGTGTGGTGACTTCGAACCAAACGATAATGACTAGTTTCACCGACTGACTAAGATCTTGTAATTATAAGATGGATTCAGATTTCATGAATCCGCCTTCCAGTCCGTCTTTGAAGGAAGTCGGATTGGGTTTAGAATTGCGATCAGGCAAATGGCTAGAAATACGTATAGCGTATAAGGTATCCTTCTCAACATACCCTTCCTCTCGGTGCGAGTTGTTGGGGACTTCTTTAAAACCAACTCAGACTTATGTCAAGAAAAAATCACACATATCCGAATAATTATGACAAGAGTCGAGAAATTAGTTTCGTCATTTATTAACTTATAGATTTGATTTATTAAGTAACTTGCCAATATTGCAATTTAAATCAATACCACAAACAGCTCCATGCCGTCCCGTCCTTCCCTGCCGTCCCTCCTGCATCGCTCCCGCGGCCGCGGAGTGCCCAGAGAGGCGTTTTTGTCTTGACAGAGGAACAGACCCCGGTAAACTCCACGTACAATTGTCTGTGCATTTATTAGTCCGTTCGAACGGAGGAGGAAGCAAATGAAGAAAATCATATTGTTGGGAGCTATGGCGGCCTTGATTATTGCCGGATCTCTCGCTGCGGCCAAGCCGGAGTTTATGGTAAAGTGTTGCACCAAAGGTAAGTGCCAAACCATGGCGAGACCGGCCTGCCAGCAGCTCGGGGGCCACATTGTTAATGACTGCCGGCAATGTAGGTAATGGGTCAACGCAAGAAAGCTTGATATTGGTGAAAATCAGTTTGCAGCCGTGGCGGAATGCCCTGGGATTGCCGGTTCGCAACTCCTAGAGTTGAATCTGCATGCCCAGTTCGATGACTCGATCCGCGGGAAGCCCGTAAAAATTGACGGGCCAGGCCGCATTTCGAGCCAAGAACAGGAACAATTTCTCCCGCCAGAGGGTCATTATCGGCTCATCCTTCGACGAGACCAATATCCGACCGCCCACGTAGTACGTTACAGTGTCCAAATTCACGTCCAATCCGTGCTCCCGTGCTCGTTCCAGCTCTTCCGGGACTTTTGGGTCATTCATGAACCCGAAATGCAGAATTAGTCCATAGATCCCCATTCCGTACTCTTTCACCTCCGAACGGTCCTTAATCCGTACCCGCGGGATATCTTCAATGGTGATTGTAAGGAGGATGACCTGCTCGTGCAGCACCTGGTTATGTTTGAGATGGTGCAGCAGCATGGGTGGTGTTCCTTCGCCACTGCCGGACATGAATACGGCCGTACCGGGCACGCGCACCGGAGGATCGTCGGTGATTCGTTTAACGAAACGATCCACCGGGATTATGTTTCTGTCAAGCCGTTGTTTCACGACATTTCGGCCCTGCTTCCAGGTGGACATGATGATATAAACGACCGTGCCCGCCAGCAGAGGAACCCAGCCCCCCTCAATGATCCTGAACATGTTCGAGCTAAAGAAAGTAATGTCTACAACCAGGAACCCGGCCGTAACGGCGGAGGAAGCAATCCAGTGCCAGTGCCAGAGTTCCCTGGTCACAAAGTAGGCAAGAATTGTCGTAATTACCATAGTAGTTGACACAGCTACTCCATAAGCTCCGGCCAGGCGGCTCGACGTCTGAAAGCCGAGTACCAGGGCTATGGTGGCAATCATCATCACCCAATTTATGCTCGAAACATAGATTTGACCGACCTTTTGAGCGGAAGTCTGCAAAACGCGTAGGCGGGGCAATAATCCAAGGAAAGCGGCCTGACGACTCAAAGAAAAAACTCCGGAGATTACCGACTGGGAAGCAATGACAGTTGCCATAGTGGCCAGCACTACTAGAGGATACACGGCCCAGCTTGGAGCTAGTTGATAAAAGGGGTGACTCGATTTCACGCCTGTAAGCAATAGTGCTCCCTGTCCGAAGTAGTTCAGCACCAAAGCGGGCAATACAACTGAAAACCAGGCTATTCGAATCGGCTTGGCGCTGAAATGTCCCATGTCTGCATAGAGCGCCTCTCCACCTGTTACCGAAAGAAAGACGGCTCCCAGCACCAGATATCCACTGAATTGGTTGTTCACCAAGAAACGAATTGCGTGTACCGGAATCAACGCAGCAAGGACCTTAGGCTCCCTGACAATTCCCGAGATTCCCAGGGCCGCACTTACAATGAACCACACGAGCATGATCGGGCCGAACACCGCCCCTATTCCCGCCGTCCCCTTTCTCTGGAAGGCGAAAAGCAAGATCAGGACGATTACAGTGATTGGCACGACATACGGATCCAGCGACGAGGTTGCGATTTTCAGCCCTTCTACTGCACTGAGAACCGAGATGGCCGGCGTAATGATACCGTCCCCGTACAGCAAGGCTGCTCCGAACACGCCGAGCACAATTACTATTGACCGAGTTTTCCTCGTACGCCAGGGTGACAGCAAAGCCATAAGGGCTAGAATTCCCCCCTCCCCTCGGTTGTCCATACTCATTACGTACATGATGTACTTGAGAGAGACGATGATAATAAGTGCCCAGAATATGAGCGAAAGCACACCAAGCACGTTGTCGGGTGAGGGCGAGACTGGATGTTTGCCGTTAAAACACTCACGTAGCGCAAAGAGAGTATTTGTGCCGATGTCGCCGTAGACAATGCCTAATGCGGTTAAAGAAACTAAGAGCATTCCCTTTTGCCGGGCCTCCGGGCGACGTTGTTCCTGTTCGCCATTGTCGCCCTCAAGTTTTTCCGGCTCTTCGCCTACAACTTGCTCTTTTTCTTCGTCAACCATCAGGAATACCCTCTAGCGATACCAATTAATCCCGGAGCCAGCGCCGGAGACGTTTTTCACGACAAGATTACGGAGCATGAAAATTATATGTCGTCTCTAACAGGTCTTATTCTTGCGTGGACTCGCCGACAGGTCAACCTAATTGCTTGCAAAAGGCTCCATTGCAGGATAAAGTGACCTCTAAATTACACTCCGATCTGAAACTCGCCCAGAGTGGGGCGAGCACTAATGAGCGCCTAACTTTTGAAAGAGGGGGCTTCTTGTTAAATGATTTCCGCCAAGAAGTCGCTTGAATTGCGAGTTGCGCAAATTCGCCAGCTTTACGCACAGTCCCGGACGGGAATCCTTTGGGCTCTGGTCAGCGTATTCATTGTTGCAATTGTTCTCCGCGGAGAAGTTGCGTGGGCGAGAATTGCAGCCTGGGTGCTAGTTTATTTGTTGATCCAAGTTTATCGGTACTATCTTGAACACAATTTTCTCAAACTCAATGCTCCGGAAAGAATAGTCAAATGGGGTCGGAATTTCAGTTTCTCGACCATTGCGTCCGGGCTGGTGTGGGGCTCCGCGGCAATAATTATTTTCCCCGCGAATTCGCCCGTCCATCAGACGTTTCTTGCTATTTGCCTGGCAGGAATAGCGTCCGCGGCTACTGCTATTTATTCTCCGCTGATCGTCTGTTACATGCCGACGATCTTAGCAGTTTTGGTCCCGCTATCCGGCCGATTTTTTTACGAAGGGTCAGGGATTCACCACCCTTTTTTGGGCATTGTCATCATGATACTTGCGGCAGCTCTCCTCGCTGCCGGTAAGCAAATGAATTTGGCTTTGGCCGAAAGTTTGTCATTGCGGTACGAGAATAAGGATTTGCTGGAATCTGTGGTGTTACAGAAAAGTGTAGCCGAAAATTTGAATAAGAATTTACTGGCAGAAATTGAAGAGCGGAAACTAACTGAAAGGGCGCTGAATAAGAACGAGGTAAGCCTCAAAAAGTCTTTGGAGGAAAAGGAATCGCTTCTCAGAGAGATCCACCACAGGGTCAAGAACAACCTCCAAGTTATATGCAGTCTGCTGAGGCTCCAACGTCGGCGCGTCGCCTCGGAAGAAAATCGCGTTATTTTCATCGAATCCGAAAATAGGGTGAGGTCGATGGCCATGCTTCATGAGGCGCTTTATCGATCTGAGAATTTAAACAAGATTTCGGCAAGGAAATATATCCAGGAACTCGGGAACTATCTCTTGCACAGTCACGATACTACTCAGCGGGGCATCAGCTTGCGCGTCGAAGGGCAAGATCTCAGCTTCGGCATCGATACTGCCATACCCTGCGGTCTGATTATCAACGAACTCGTTACGAACTCGTTGAAGCACGCCTTTCCTGACGGCAAAAGAGGGACGATTACAGTCCGTCTTCACAATGCCGGCGATGACGAATGGGCACTGACCGTAGCAGACAATGGGGTGGGTCTACCGAAAGAAATAGATATCGGTCATACTGAGTCTTTGGGTCTAGGGCTGGTCCAAACCTTGGCAAAACAGCTTCAAGGGGAGGTCGAAATAAATGCTGCCAATGGTACAGAAATCACGATCCGATTCAATATTGCGGGGCAGACAAGCAGTAAAGTGACTGGTCCAGGGGAGTTGAATACCTATTGCTGAACAGGGCGGCAGCAATGTGTTTGGCCAATTGCACCCGGTATCATACCGATCTTCCAACCCCCTTTAGTAAAGGGCGAAAGGGAGATTCTCTATGCAAACCCGTATCAATCGACGATCTTAATGTCTTGAGAGGATTCGACAAATGCCCGGAGGATCTGGCTATCCGATAGCTGTTGACGCTCCTGGAGTTCTCCCTTGGAAATAAACCCCGCTTGCACCAAGTATCCCAGGACTCGATCGAACCCTTCGACCGTCAGACCATACTTCTCGCTCAGGTACAAATCGGTCATGCCCGACCGAATGTCTTTTACAAATTCCTTCCCCTTGATAGTTCGTGAATCCGGCTGGGTTTTTGGCATGGTCCTTAACTCCTTTCATCCCTATTATAAGGCATGGAACAAAAGGATGCGGTCATCGGTCGGTTCCGTGAACCTAAGCCATTTTGTACCCCGCACCTTTCCAAGCGTCGACGCCGCCATTGAGAACCTTGGAGTTCATGTATCCCATTTTAATGTACCTGGCTGCCTGACCGACAGCGGCTCCGTCATCGGGTCAAGCGCAGTAAAAGACAATTTTCTGGTCCTTGGACAAGGAAGGTAATCTGTCCCGCAAGGCATTCAGGGAAATAGCTCCCTCCAGACGCAGCCTTTCGCACTTTTCATCATCAGCGTAGGCGCACGCCAGGATTGCGTTGCCGACACTCAATTCCTCATGAGCCTCTTCCGCGCCGACGCGCTCAGGATTTGGCATAATAATTCGGAAGTTTATACTTGACAAATGCATCCCGTGCGAGGGGAGGGGTAAATCCATGATAAGGTATTACGGTTTAATACCTATTCTTATTCTTATAATGTTCGGTTCGTCGTGTGCTAAATTAGGGGGGCCTAATGCTGCCAAAATGCCATCGGACATTAATTCGCTTACTAGCATATGTGCAGCCGTTGTCGTCTCTTTTGTTGATCCGTTAGAAAGTGTGATCATGATGCCCCGAAAATACTCATCTCCCGCTGTGTGGGTGAATACCTGCCATCCCGCAGCTTGGAGCACTGAGGCCAATTGGTTAGCAAAAGGAATTCCATCAGGATTATTATCTATGAGGATTCTTATCGCTACTGTAATCCCGGTAAACGATTTCAGCTTGTCAATCAACGCTGGGGTTTGTGACAACTTTCTTGGTGCTATCTTCTCTTCTATTCTTAGGGCTCGCAATCGTTGCTCTTCTGCCTTTGCGTCGGCTTCAGCAGCTTTCGCTTTTGCCTCAGCAACTTTCTGTTCTGCAACGGCAATCCTTTCGTCCGATTCTTTGACTTTTTGTTCGGCAACCCGAATTCTTTCGTTAGCCCCACGTTGGGTTACGTCTGCGACCCGATATCCGACTATTCCTGCAACAAATCCTGTTACCACACTTATTCCGCCCGCTATTGCTGCCGTGGACAAAGCGACAATGATTACCCATTCCCAAAATGATACTGAGTATCCCCACAACGTGCTGCCTCCATTGCCTTTGTGGCCGTTCATCTTCTTCCTGGTTTGCTTATGGTCCTCGATAGTCGGGCTAGTGTACTTCTTGTTTACAGAAAAAAAAAGAAGAAAGTTAAGGTAAGGTTAAGCTTGGCAGTGGTCTTACCCGATTCATCGTTCTGATGTACGTGTTTCTAGTCTAGGAAGTGGACAGGTATCAAGCTCTAAAGTTCTAACTGAGTCAATTAATTAAGAGATCATAGATGGTCTGAAAATTGAATGCGAATTTATGTTTGACGCAAAATGTCACTATTTGTGCAGTTTTTGCGAAAGAACTTCGCACTGCGTAATTTTTTTGTATCTTCCCCCTTGACTCTTTTCCCGGAGAACGCGAAGGTAACCCTGAACGACAAACGGCCCAGAATCTTTTGCAGGGAACCTGGACCGTCAGTCAAATTCGGTGGGTTTAAAAACGAAATAAACTATGAACCTACCCCCTGTTTCTTGTTGCAGCCAAGTTGCCGCTTGGCCAACCACAAACCACGGACCGTTTTTTGTCGGTCCTAAGACTCAAGCTATTTCTACTTCTTCGTGGCATTTTTGTCAAGTATTTTTAGCTTGAGAGAAAGAATTAGGCCAGTGCAATGTTTATGCCAGAAGAATGGAAGCAGCACAAATACCCGACCATAGCGTTAGGTCCCCTACTGGCTGCACGTACCAATTCGCTTGATGAAGTCCTATTGCTTTATGAGCAGATTCTCATAGAGCTTACCGACGCCGGGTTCATCTATAGTGACAACGGAACGATTGTCTTAGGGAGCACGTGGCCTTCATAAAAAACTGTCCTGATTGCCCAGTTCTATTTTTTAGGCTGGTTCGGTGACCCGTCGATCAGCGGTTTGTCCTGCGTTCTTTTTTTCGGTTTAGTCGCTAGAGCGGTCTCTACTATTTCATCAAAGGTAAAACATGAAAGCGAAAGCGGTTTGCACAGCTTCCGTTTCTCGCCAGGCGGCTTCTCTTTGCCAGCGCTCTCTTTTCGCTTTGACTTTGCGCTTCCTGTCTTCATTTGACTTTTCTCCGATCAGGACGTTGTCCCCTTCCTTTCAGTTCACACGCTGGCGGTACATCAACCTCTTGCCTTCTGCCCCCATTATAGCAGCAATCATTCTCTCACCGTCACTCACCTTGCGGTTGTTCCACCGGAAGGCAAACTCGTTGCAATAACGATGCAAGTGTTGCTTAGATAGACTGTGAAAAATTCCATAATGACCACGCTTCAACAGGGCGAAGAAGGATTCAACCGTGTTTGTGTTCGTTTCATCCCTTGCGTACTCGCCTATGCTGTGATTCACCTTCTTGTGACTACGGTAATACATCCCGATTCCGGCGTAAGCGGCAAACTCATCAGTCATTATGCGGGCTTTACGATCTACATTCTCAAAGATTGCGCCTTTTAATGTTTTAGCATCAACCCGCTCAACCGGTTTAGACCGAACATTTCCGTCTCTTTCCACAAGGGCCATAACTGGGACTTTGTCGGTTCCACGTCCACGCTTAGAACCGCTGCTACCTTTGCGAGGTTTGCCCCCTACATAAGTCTCGTCAACCTCAACTACTCCACGGAGCAAATTCTCATGCTTCTCTGTCATAGACTCCCTAATCCTATGGCTCAGGAACCAAGCGGATTTTAGAGTGATGCCGAGTTCACGATGCAGTTGCATAGAGCTGATGCCCTTCTTGCTGCTGGACATCAGATGAAAAGCCATGAGCCACTTATTCAGGGGAATATGAGAATCCTCAAAGATAGTGCCAATACGGACTGTGAATTGCTTGCGGCACCCTCCACAAAAGTACACACCTTTTCTTACCGGCTTCCTAGATCCCTTTCGCGCAGTCAGTGCGTGTGCTCTTGTGCTACCACAGCGAGGACAAACCGGACCGTTCGGCCATCTTTTCGATTCCAAAAAGGCACGGGCAGCCTCTTCGTCAGCAAACAGCGGGGATAAAGTGGCGAGGTTTAAAGTTTCGGTTTTCATAGCAGCCCTCATAGTGTTAATCATCTAGGGGGGAGTGTACCATAGAAATCTGCGTTTGTAAAGTATAAACTTCCGTAATAATTTCCCCCTTTTGCAATATCTTATTTAATGTTCTCGCGCAGAATTTCTACTGTCAATTATTTCGGAATTATGCACCTGACAAAAGTTACGCGGAATAATGTGGTGAAATTATAAGATAGACGCAGGGAGCCTATTAGGGCTCATGCGGCGCTCAATAAGACGGTCACCCCGGCGAAGGCCAGGGTCCAGAAGACCTGGATTCCGGCCTTCGCCGGAATGACGGACATGGACCTTTCCCAAGTGAATAGTTCCCAATAATTTTGCCCATCGCTCTCCGAATCACTCGTCTCCATCTTTATAACCAAGAGTTTTCATATAATGCTTCAGAGAATGCCGTGAAATTCCCAACAACTGCGCAGCCCCTTGCCTGCTGCCCCCAGACCGTTGCAATGCGGCACCAACGAAAAATCGTTTAAGTTGTCTGGTAACTTCGTTTAAGGATTGGTCGCTGGGGAAAGAGACCGTCAAGGTATCCTTCTCGTCTTCAGTGCGCAACTCCCCAGTGCTGCGCAGCCCCAAGTTGGACAAACTTATTCTTTCAGGCGAAAGCATCACGGCTCTTTCCAGCACATTACGGAGTTCTCTGACATTGCCGGGCCAGTCATAGTTTTTAAGCGCATTGATGGCCGCAGTATCGATCGCGGGAATCTCCTGAATTTGAAGTTCTGTTTGGATTGAGGCGAGAAGCTCCTGCACAAGTGTGGTGATATCTTCTTGCCTTTCTCTGAGAGGCGGAAGCACTATGGAGAAGACATTGAGCCGATAGAAAAGGTCCTTCCTGAACCTACCTTCTTCAACCTCTGTCTTTAGGTCTCTGTTGGTAGCCGCGATGAGCCTGGCACTGACAGAGATTTCTTTTTCACCTCCCACACGGGTAAACTTCTTGGTATCGAGAAAAGTCAACAATTTTGACTGCAGTTGCGGTGACAGTTCTCCAATTTCGTTTAAGAGAAGGGTCCCACCTTCGGCAAGCTCCAGAAGCCCGCGTTTTTTCGCGTGCGCCCCTGTGAAAGATCCTTTCTCATGACCGAAAAGTTCGGACTCCGCAAGTTCCGGTGTTATCGCCGCACAATTTATCGAAAAATACGGTCCGGCAGAACGGTCGGAATGATCGTGAATGTATTTCGCCAGATAATCCTTTCCGCTACCACTCTCGCCGGTCAAGAGAATTGTAGAAGCTTTATTTGCAACTTTTCTCACCTGATTCAGCGTGGCTCGCATCGCCTTTGAAGGATAGTCCTCTGTTGCTTTTACCGTAGATACTTCACTTCTGTTCCGATCTGTGATGTCATGCAATATGGTCAGGATGCCGACAATTTCACCCGAACCTCTCCGGAGAGGGGTCCTGGTGGCAAGGACCCTC
>CAVSPC010000012.1:0-145409 GCA_963729795.1 uncultured delta proteobacterium
CTTCATGGTCCTACCCCTGATTGGTGGTTAGAGTTGCAGGTGGCAAAACAGCGGGTGTAAGCCAAGATAATAACATAAGATTGGAAGGAATAGCTATTTTGCTAGGCAAGTTTCTTTTTGCGCCAACTGTTCATATCCAAAACAGATGGCAAAAAGGGACGAATTCTACAAATGGAGACTAGACTGTGGGGCAGGGAAGCACTCGTCGCGAGACGTCCAGTTCACCGAGGCGGGAACTGAGGGAGAGGAAAAATCAAAGGGACCCAAGGTCGAAGCGAATTTGCTGATTACGGCGGGAAGTTTGGGCGTCATTTGGGCGTCGCTTTTGACGTGAAAATCCTGCTCCAAAGTGCGCGATAATCATCAATGATGAGTGAATTCTTCAAGAAAATCGGAGCGTAGCCAGTTGCGTAGGTCTTGGAAGTGTGCGTCCACAGGGCAGATGACTTATACCGAGTATCTCAGCGGAGCCCCTCGATGATTGTCGTCTCCCCGGCCAGGATGCCTCCTGCCAATAGCCCCCTGAACAACGTGCGGGACTTTTGCGGGACACGGTCGTGATGAGCTGTGATTAGTAGTGACTTGAGTGCAACGGTCGCTCGGATTAACTAGGAGCCTGTCGCGCAACCTCAATCGTCGGTGCTATCGTGCTACGCGGAGGTTTCACTCATTGTTCCGTTACCTCACCCTGGCTCCTAGGAGTCTGACATACTAACGCCCATGCCCCGGTGGGGCACAACGAAAAATGAGAATAGCCTAGAGTGAAAGGATCATGGCAAACTCCTGCATGAGGTAAATCTTGAATCGGAGCAGGAGGCTGTCCATGACGCAGGTACAGGATACGAAAGTGGTGACGGTTTTGCACCCCATTTGTTGCGGGTTGGATGTCCATAAGAAGTTTGTCACGGCCTGTCTGATCATCAGCGACGCGACGACCGAAAGGTCGGTCTTAGAGACTTTCGGCACTTTTACCGACGATCTGATTCGGCTCAGGGAATGGCTGCTGGAGTATGAGTGTCCCGTGGTAGCCCTGGAGAGTACGGGCGTGTATTGGAAACCCGTCCACAACATCCTGGAGGGGCATCTGGCCGTTGTGCTGGTGAATGCTCGCCACATCAAAAATCTACCCGGCCGCAAGACGGACATGAGTGATTGCCAGTGGATCGCCACTCTGTTGAGAGTGGGATTCTTGAAGGCGAGCTTCATTCCTCCCAAGATCGTTCGCCAATGGCGTGACCTTACGCGGTATCGAAGGAGCCTCGTGGAAGCCCTGGGCGACGTGAAAAGGCAGGTCCATAAGCTGCTGGAATGCATTAACATCAAGATCGACTCGGTGGTGTCCGACCTTTTCGGAAGAACCGGTCGCAACTTGATAGAACTTTTGCTCAAAGACAAAGCCGAAATCACCTTGGAAGAAGTGCAAAACTGTCTCAGAGGCAAACTCAAGTCCAAATCCACCGAGCTGTTTCGTGCGGTCCAAGGCTTCTTCGAAGAGCATCATCGATGGATGTTGCAGGAAATGATCGACCGCGTTCACCAGCACGAAGCGAAGCTTGCTAGGGTAGAATCGCGTTTGAGGGATTTGTTGGAGCCACACGGCGAACTCATCGGCAGGGTCACTCAGATTCCCGGAATCGCTCAGACATCTGCGTACGCCATTCTTTCCGAAACCGGCACCACGCTAGAGTCTTTTCCCAGCTCTGGAGCCTTTTGTTCTTGGGCGGGAGTGTGTCCGGCCAACAACGAGAGTGCAGGAAAGAGGCGGAGCACAAGAAGTCCTGTCCGGCGAAGTCATCTGAGGACTCATTTGGTGGAAGCGGCCTGGGGTGCAGTTAAGGTAAAGGGGTCCTACTTCCGCAGCAAGTATTTCAGTCTCAGATCGCGCCTGGGTCCAAAGAAAGCCATCATGGCTATCGCACATCGGATTCTCAAAGCGCTTTATTACATCATCAAGCATGGTGATTCTTTCAGAGACCTCGGAGAGAACTATTTGGTGGAGCTAAGGAGGCGGTCAATCACCTCGTATATTGAGCGTCAGGCTCAGAAACTTGGCATGATTCTTCTTCCCGAGTCCACGTGGAAGACGATGATTCACCCCTCACAAGCTTGAACATCCAGACGGCTCCATCTTCACGGAGGCCACGAGCAGGACGGACCGTGATCCACAAACTAAGGCCGATAATGAACTGAAGCCCCAGAGCGCGGATACTAACATGGCCATGGTCAGCGAGCACAACGAAGTGTAGGCACTCCTTGAGCGACCACGCATAGAAATCTTCTCATCCGCTGATCACAATCATGGGTGCCGGCTGCCCACGGAAGGCTCTATGAACGGTCACCGAAAAAGGAAATAGGGACTCCCCGGCGCTTCGCTTCGGGGTCATTTTTCAGACAACCTACCCCACCGTTGTGCCTGAGCACGGGGGTATTCACATAGAAAGTTTTTCCCGAGGCCGCCTCTGAGAGATCCCGATACAATAGTCACCATCGTGCCACGAATTCGGGAAAGTCCCGCGGGACGCGGGATTACGCAACAGCCTCCTAGGTGATATAACTACCAAGATACTGTAAGATTCGGCCAGAAAATCCTTGTGTCGGTGGTTCGATTCCGCCCCTCGGCACCACCACTTTTCAAGAATTCCCTCGAGTCGCCCACAGCAAAGAAAATCCCCACTTCAGGCTGGTAGTCCGCCGCCATGATTACCGTTGATGAACTTAAAGTCGGACTCTCGGTATCTCAATGCCCGCTATAGGCTTTCCCTGCAACAACACGAATAAGGCTTTCCCCTGATTGTGCCAAAACTCTGCCGATTCCTTGAAGATTTCCAGGGCTATCTCGAAGTCACGAGGCGAATGCTCTGCCAGAGAGTCAAAATGATCATACAGGATCACAAAACCACTCGACTCATGCCATGACATATCCGTGAGGCAGTCTGAAAAGGCGTCCCAGTTGTTACCGAAATATTCAGGGAAGCGGAGAGCTAAGGCTGCCTTTTTCAAGAATTGATCTTTATCTCGAATGTCCCGGCCTTCAAGGTGAAAAAACGCCAAACCTCGTTCTCCGGTGAGTTTTTCAAGGTGTTCCACTGAAAGGGAATCTCCCAACAGATAGACGTTGGACGACCCGGGATCTTCGAGCATGTCCGACAGCCTTTTCACGAGTTACTCCTTGATCAGTCTGAACGTCTTGTAATGATCATCGGTATAATAGAATTCACCCCTCGATCCGGCAATGATTCGACGAGCGCCCCTGTCTCGTCTGCCGGGAGTCTTAACGGTGTATTCCCGATAGTATCCTCGCCGATGGTGAGGGAGCCGTCCCTCTCGATTCTTGAAAGTGATACCGTCCCTGGGGTAGGGGAAAGGTCCGCCCTGCTTGATGAGACTCAGAGTCTGCCTGGCCTCCGACGGTAAGTCGGACAGGGAAATTGTGGGGGCATCCGCAACATTGCTCTGATGCCTGCTCAAGGAATACGCCAGGAGAGTATGGCTCGTGGCACGGTCCGCCTGCGCGACAAACCAGGGCGCTAACCCAACTAATAGTGCAATGAGAAAGATGAGTCGTTTGAAGAGAGTGAGCATCGTAAATCCTTTGGCTGATTCCGGTCTTTGTGTCGGTTTACGTCTTGATTATGCTACCCTCTTGACCAAACGGTGTTTCATGTCTGGAATTGGGCTGCATCTCTTCCTCTCGCTGCCAATGATCCCGCGCCCTTCATAAACTCTTGGCCGCAGAAAGAGCCACCGGTGAACTAAACCATCAAGCCTGCCTTGGATGAGACTGATAAGATTCAAATTCCGGTACGACAAAAGGACAGTCAATAACGAGGGCGCTGAAAATACTTGCCCCTGGAGTCTATGGTACACGTGCCTCGTGCTGCCGGCAGAATGGCATTGCACCAGCCACTGGAGTTCCGCAGACCTTGCAAAGTCCCCTCCTGACGGCATCGTCAATCCTGTTACATTGGGCATAGATCTCTTCGGCTTTCCTGGCTTCCGATTCATATCTCTTTTTCTGGTCTTCCTTCATCTCGGCCATGCCTGCACCTCCACTGAGTTCTCTTTTCATTCAGACGATGAAAATAGACAAAAGGATTCCGATCTATGCGGAGGTATTTTCGACGCGATTTCAGTTTCTGTGTTCTGAGAGTTTTGCCTCCAATACCCCACACGGTCAAAACTTTCGGAGTCTGACGGCGGCATCGTAGAAGCTCGTGACATGCCTGAAAACCTTTCGGAGATTGAAGCAAGTACAACTCCGGCCAATTTCGAGAGTTATATCGAGCGGAAGTATCTCCATATTTGATGTTTCCCGTTTCTTTTCACCGGTCATCTTTCGTCACCGAATCGCCAGCAAGCGCTCGAAGCCGACGCAACGATTGGGAGCATATACACCTATTAGGTCTTGTCAATGAGACAAGCGCTAGATCCTGAAATTTGGAAAATTGGCACGCTAAATTTGAGCAGCGGCGAGTTTGCAGTGTGAAAAATCCATGGGAAACGATTTGAGTCGGCGGCGGAGTGTCAATCTGGGGATTCGGAGGAGACAATACTGTTTTTTACAAGGAGGCGCTCCCGCACTCTTACGGGTCGCCGACGGCCCAGGTCCCGGCCGGCGAGCTTTCATGCCACAGGATTTCTTCACCGAAGCATACCGAGAGGCTCCGGCGATCCGCCCTCGAATGAAACACGTCCATCGAACTAACACCACGTTGCTTCATACGTCGGGATAGCCGGGATCCACGGTGCGCTACAGGGGAGCCACAAAGCGATGTTATTGGAAAGCAGAGCACAGGCCAGCAACAAATCAGTGTTGCTTTCTCCGAATTTCCTGGGTCAAAATAGACACAAGTTATAAACCGCGGCATCAATTAAGTACGGAGTCCCCAAAATTGCCAACGGGTTGCCGGGAAAAGCCTTTTTTTTTGCAATCATTGGATATAGCTGTACCCATGCTCCCCTTAAATCAGAATTTTCCCCCTCGTCCATGGCTGATCGTAACTCGGTGGCTTAACCGTTGTAATGATGCGGGAGTGGTTCTTGAAGGGTTCTTCATTTAGCTCGATCTTGTCTCTTGAACTGGAGATCTCCTGGGCTGATAACTTCTGGTGCGTCGAACTGCATCCTGGTGCCCTAAGGGCTCTCCTCGAACACGGAGCACAACACGAGCTTGAGTTCTCCTGGACGAAGCAGCGGATCTCGAATAACAACACCAGGTTAAGAGGTGACAACACAGCGGATTCAAAACCGACACTAAAGTACTCCCGGCCAAAAATCCTGCTGATGGACACGCCAATGTTAGGCGCGCCGCAGCTTGTCGAGACAGCGCAGACAGCGAGATAGGCGATTCCAATTTCTGCGGATAGCATCGGCAGCCAGTTGACATAATCTCAGGACGCAGATAATGTAACAATTACAACAAACTATACCGGAAATGCCCAAATGGCTATCAGCGACAAACGGAATCCATATTTCCACAAGAACGGCAAACCCTGGCTTCGTAGGTCTGTGATTGCCTTCTTAGATATTCTCGGCTTTAAGGATTTCTTAACCACGGCAATCAAGCAGAGGAGAGAGTATAGAAGTTTATTAGACATTCAGAGAGCGCTCGACTCATCTATAGAGCGTTTGCGACCCCCTCGGCCGGATTTCTATGGAGAGCGGGACCTGTATGCCATCAAAACCTTTACTGACAACATCATAATTGGATTCCCAGTCGCGGACTTTGACTCCGAAGGACCGCTCGGGTCAATTCTTTTCAAGGTTGCCCTGTTTCAACTTGAGATGGTCAGAGCCGGTTTCTTCGTACGCGGGGCGATAACTATCGGTAATCTGCATATTGGAGAAATCGTTTACGGAAGAGGGCTTTTAGAGGCATATCGCACCGAAGAGGAATTGGCTCGCGATCCGCGCATTGTCCTCGGGAAATCTGCCTATACAGATTGGGCCAGGCACGTTAGCTATTACGGAAAACCAAAAGAATCTCCGCAACATAGTGAATGGCTTCGCGATCCAGATGGCCAAATCTTTCTAAATTACTTGGAGATTTTTTTGGGTGCCTTAGAATATGATGTCACTATGATGGTCGAAGTACTCGAAATTCACAAATCGAGACTGGAGACACAGCTTGAAAAATGTAAGCCATACGCTGCTCTGTGGAGCAAATACGCCTGGGTAGCGCAATATCATAATTTCTTTTGTCGGAGCTACAAAGAGAATCTGTTCGCGAAGCAGAAAATAGCAGCACGTTCGCTAAGCCTCAAACCTACCCCTATATTTCAAAATCAGTTGTGAAATGAAGCCATAGGCCGCCCTCCATGAGCTGAATCGGTCCAGCCTTGATGCTTCCCTTTCGTTTTCTTCTTGATTGCGTTGCTAGCCGTCCTTGCCCTTGCTGGGCTTTACTCTCCTGTCAGGGGTTCCCCATTTCCGGACGTATACAGCAGTGATACGCCTCTCTCGATAGGTTGTTGAGCCTAATAGGATGATATTTCGATAATTAGCCATGTCATGCGGCTAACGCTTCTAGAATGTCGAAAGTTTTCATGTCTGGGATTGGAGATAGTGTTGTTTGGGATACTGGCACTCACCGGCCCTGGTATACCTGAGACAAACGTTAGAGCCGCTTTTAAGCGAACGGTCTTAGCAGGTTCCTAATAAAGACATAGTGCCTCAAAAGCCTTCTCCACATGGTGCTAATAAAATGGATCAGCGCCGAGTCTATTTTTTCTCTGTATCCGATTGATTTCCACTGCTCGTGCTGCTCGCATTAGTGTGCTGCGTTCCCTTGTCGCCTGCCGCCGGAGTTGGTGACTCCTTTGGAGGCGGCGGCGCAGGCCACGGATCGGGAGCCTGCATCTTCTCCACAATCTCGCGTCGCTTGTTATCGGGAATACAAGACCCTTTTTCCACTTTTGCGTCTTCCTCGTCGCTCATAGCTTCTCCTTCGCTAGGCCAGACATCGGGAGTGATTTACTTCCGCCTGACACTTCTTCGCCAATTTCACATCGTTAGGTAAGGTTGTTTCTTTCCTGACAAGTTCCATTTCTTTTTTCTTGGTATCCGCGAATCGTTTCTCTATTCCTTTAACGTCGCCGTTTTCTATTCTCCGCCACAAATCCTCGTATGCGGTCAGCTGTTCCCACCACTTGCCGCTCAGGTACGAAACGTCTTTAATCGTTGCTTGATACTTAAAATACGGCTGGCTAATAGCAACGAGAGCGGACAACCCCGACAAGAATTTCCATAGGTAAGATAGGTAAGGGCGCGCCTCCCATACTGCCCAGCCGGCCACGGTGCCAGAGGTCGTTATTGCCAAGAAAATTTTTACCAGGCGATCACGCTTTGCATAACGCTGAGCGAGTGCCTTCCAGTACCGGACATTCATGTCTGCGTCTAGCATCTCTATCCAAATCGCGTCTCGCATCACAACCCCTCAGCAGTCCCCCTTTGCGCCGGGAGATGTGTTTCATCCACCCCGCCGCTTTTCCGGCCCCTTTTTTGTTTCCAAGTCTATGCTGTGAACTCCCCTCGGTCAAGCGCAATTTCCTTCGTGAGCCTCCATACAGACACACTCTACAGATAAGGATCCGCGGAGACTTCTTTAGCAGACCCGTTTGGGTGAGCGTTTCTGCTCCCAAGTTTCAGGGATGTAGAGGGGCATCACTGATCGGCGCGATCCTGGCCGGCAAAGCTCCCAACAAACAGACGGACGGGTCTTGAATGGCTGCCGGCCCTTCCTCGCACAAAGCGCGCCAGGCATGGCCAAAGAATGACAAAAGGATTTAGCCATAGAGGAAGCCAAAAGGGGTTGCCTTGCCACTACGATGAGGGGCAACTGCCAGAACTAACCACCCCCGAACAATTTGCATTGACGTTGCATACAAATCTTCATAAGGTCACGTTTAATAATTACAATATGTTATTGGCTGGGGCGGGAGGATTCGAACCTCCGAATGCGGGTTCCAAAGACCCGTGTCTTGCCACTTGACGACGCCCCAGTAGTGCCCTTGGATGGCGTTAGATTCTCGATGCTGTAGGACCGATCAATGTAACACTATGCCGCGACGTACAGGTCGAGCCGCCAGTGTCTTTAACTCCGGCGGCAGGCGTTGCTTGATGCTGTCTACCTCGTCTCGTTCGGCAAGCCCGAATAACGTGGGACCGCTTCCGCTCATCAAGATCGCCTTGAATCCGGCATTTTCCATTGACCGCCGTATTTCTGCAAGTTCCGGATGCCTCCCCTCAGTCACGGATTGTAAATCATTATGAAGCAAATCTTCAACTCTGGCGGCCTGTTGCAGACTGCGCCACAATGTACCTTCCCTCCCCTCCTCTGTCAAGATCTTGGAGAATTCCTGAAAGATAACCCTCGTCGAGACCGCAAAATCCGGGCATACCAATACGACACCGTAATTCATGGGCAAGTTCACCGGAGTCAGACGTTCACCCACGCCTTCCCCCACAGCGGAACCTCCCTTCAAAAAGAACGGCACGTCCGCGCCCAGCTCAACAGCGCCTTGACGAAGATCCGCATCCTCAACGTCCAACCCGAACAGGGACCGAATACCCACCAGGGTTGCAGCGGCATCGGAACTGCCTCCACCAAGTCCGGCAGCCACCGGAATACGCTTATCGAGTTTAATCGTTACGGGAAGTGCTTGACCGGTCTTCTTCTCAAGCCACCGTAACGCACGCATTACCAGGTTCTCTTCGGACTCAAGCTCGGGGCGACCCGGAACGTGCAAGCTGCTTAACCCAGCGGACTCTTCTATGACAAGCTCGTCGTATAGATCGATGGCCTGGAAAAGTGTCTCGATATCGTGGTATCCATCGGGCCGGCGGGCCAGAACTCTTAGAAAAAGGTTTATCTTTGCCGGCGTTGTGACACGGAGACTCCGCATTATTCCGTTTCTCCAGACTTGTGATGTAGCAAAAACTTCTGCCGTCGAGGGCTTCATTTCTCTTACACGTTGAATCGAAGGACTCTCTTATCATATCATAGAGAGATGCAAACTGATGCGCTCTCAAACGCCACTATCGATGAACTTTCCATTCCCGTAGGGCGTCTCCACGTTCGTATGTTTGCCCCGCAGCACCGGGAGGAAAAGGGTTCGCGCATTTCATTCTGGTGGGGAATCACCTCTGCTGCAATCGCCCTTGCTCGACACCTTGAGGCCGGCCGGTCGCTCCGGGGGCAACGCGTGGTAGAGTTGGGCTGCGGGTTGGGACTTGCCGGCATAACCGCAGGGTTGCGCGGGGCTGAGGTTCTGTTCACGGATTATATTCCTGAGGCATTGCAATTCGCATCCATGAATGCGCAAGCCAACGGATTAACCGGGAAAGCCATCACATTCGCTCTCCTCGACTGGGAAAAACCTCGCGATATCGAATCTTTCGACCTAGTGTTCGGCTCTGAAATCCTCTACGATTATTTTACACATGGTTCGCTCATCAAGCTCTTCCAGCGGATACTCAAACCTGGCGGCACGATAATTCTTGCCGATAGGAAGAGGCTTGCGATTACTCGCTTCCTCGGGAGGCTGACTGATGCGGGTTTCCGATGTGCTGAGAATCGCGTTCGCTGGTTGCCGTGGACGGATTTCCGGAGCAGGAGATAAGCGTCTTTATGGTGGATCGTTTGTAAGATTGGCCTGGAAAGCGTTGCAGACGTGCCGAAATCGTGCTAATATTCGCCACAATTGTCACAACGACCGACTGCCCGATTTCTGATTGCGGGGTAGATGAATGCGGCAACTTGTTATTGCATTGGCCGGATTGCTCTTGGTTTTCTCGGGTGAAGCCCTGTGTCAGAATTGTTTCACAGGAACCTGCAAGCGCTCCACTGAATGTGCCGTTGTAGTGGCCCCCGCCAACATCTGTAGTTTACCGGTAGCTCCTGAAAGAATTTGCAATCAGGTCGTAGCGCCTGAAAGGATATGCGCTTTACCTGTGGCTCCTCGGCCAATCTGCGGACGCGTTGTAGCTCCTGCAAGACAGTGCAACCTTCCTGTGGCTCCGCAGAGGCTATGTGGAGAGGTTGTCTCGCCCAGGTGCATTTTTGAATTGCCAGTCGCGCCCGAGCGACTCTGCACTAAGTGGATACAGGAAATGCCGCGTTGTCCACGCAAGTGCCGTTGAAAGATCTCGGCCCACCCTGACTCTACGCAAAGGTTCGATTTCCGCCGATCCCTCACGGTCCTTATACATACAGATTTCTCCCCCGGTGACTCCTCGGGCGGCGAGTGCATAAGCATAAACGATGTCCGACCGGATGGATTTTGACACCTTGGATACATCCTGACTCGCACCTATGCCTACATGAGGGAGCGGTACCAACCAAAAATATCAAAGGCTTCTAATCATGCTCCCGCGCGCAATTGCTTACCTTTGCAGATCTTAGCGCAATTCAGGCCCTTTTCGCAGCGACCACTAATCCTTAGCCAACATTACACTAGTTGCCTTGACCAGGACGGTAATATCATCTCCGACCTTTAGTCCCAGGTCCTTGACTGCATCCATCGTAACAACGGAAGTGAGAGACTTCCCGCCACCGATGTCCACCTTTACCGTGGCCACTGCCATGCCTTCTGTCATCGCCGCAATCTTACCCTTAATTGCATTTCTTATACTCAGTTTCATAGTTCTTCTCCTTGTCTCTAAATTGACATTTGCCGTTACCATTCATTTACGCGCGGGAGCATGACTACAACTCTTTGATATATTTGATCAAATAATTTCGTCCCCCCGTATTTGAATTCTTATCACCTACAGAAAACCTTATGGCCAGGTGTGGTTTCTGTCAAGATGGGGTACAGTTGGACTATAAAATTATACTTTACTAATAGTTGGGTAGCGTGGCGCATCATTTGCGCAATTCTTCGGCCAGGTAAAAAGAAGATTCGGAACAGTCAATCTTCTCACCTTGCCGCGTTACAGCCGCGTTTACTATTTATCATTCGGCCCGTTTGCACCCCCGCCAGAAATCGCCACGCTCTTTACAAGCGCGAACACTTGCTGCCCGGGAGTGAGTTTGAGATCTGCCCTTGCAGCGCGAGTAATCCTCGCGAACAGCGGGCACCCGATATTCAACCGCACATCCACGAATGATTCGCCAGTTTCTCCTACCGCTTCCACGGTTGCAGGGAGAATGTTCTGAATGCTTGTGCCGTAGGGGCGAGTCAGTGCGATGGCTACGTCACGTGATCTGATGCGGAGCCGCACCTGATCGCCAACGGCTGACTTGAACAACGGAATCTTCAGAGTTCCTCCGACAAAGCGCAAACTCGTTAGACCGGCCGGTCTTTCATGCCCCTCAACCACGGTCTTGATGACAACTCCGGCATCGAAAGTGCCGGCGAAGTGTTGCAGATCCAAACGACTCATCAAGTCTTCCAGGCTGCCTTCGGCCACGACGGCTCCCGACTCAAGAAACACTACCGTTTCAGCAAGATTGAGGATTTCATCCATTGCGTGGGTCACGTAAAGAATGGGGACGGAAAGCTCACGAGGAAGTCGAGCGATGAATGGCAATACCTCTGCTTTGCGAGCGCTGTCCAAGGACGCCAAAGGCTCGTCCATGAGGAGAATGCTGGGGCTCGTCAGCAAGGCCCGGCCAATTGCAACCCGTTGCTTTTCTCCACCTGAAAGCTTTGCGGGTCTGCGGGCCAGGAGATGGCCGATACCTAGCAGGTCAACCACTTGATCGTATC
The DNA here is from genome assembly GCA_963729795.1 of uncultured delta proteobacterium. Classification (GTDB taxonomy): domain Bacteria; phylum Desulfobacterota; class Desulfomonilia; order Desulfomonilales; family Desulfomonilaceae; genus CAWBBA01. The sequence goes on from CAVSPC010000012.1 coordinate 11,712, forward strand.
TCACATAGCGCTCTGCACGAGGTACAAGCTTCATACCATAAACCAGGTTGGCCTTGACAGTCAGATGAGGAAACAAGCGACCGTCCTGGAAGACGTATCCACATCTTCGCTTTCCCGGCGGAATATTCACAGAATGTGCCGAATCGAACAACTTGCGGCCGCCAACAGAGATTAGGCCTTCGTCGGGAGGAAAAAGCCCTGCAACCATGTTTATTACAGAGGTCTTGCCTGCGCCGGAGCGTCCAAACAAAGCCGTAACCCCGGCCTTCCCTGTGGAAAAGGCCACATCCACAGTGAAATTGCCGAGTTTCTTCCTAACCTTGATCTCCAGCAAGGGTCAACCTTTCATCCTTGAAGCTACCCGCCGAGCCAGAACCTCCGAGGCCATAAGGGCTGACATAGCCACCACTACGGATATCACGCACAATCTGAGAGCCGGTGCGTCGCCGCCTGGTACTTGAGTCAGTGCGTACAGGGCGAGAGGAAGGGTCCTTGTTTCACCGGGAATGTTGGACACGAATGTAATCGTGGCGCCGAATTCACTGAGGCTTCGTGCAAAACCGAGGATCATGCCGGTAAGGATGCCCGGAACCGCCAGAGGAATGGTGATGGTAAAAAACACTCTGACAGGACCCGCGCCCAAAGTGCGGGCAGCGTCCTCCAGTCCCTGATCGACCGCATCTATGGATAGCCGAATCGCCCGCACCAGAAGTGGAAAAGCGATCACGGCAGACGCGAGAGCTGCTCCTTTCCAGTTGAAAGCAAATGATACTCCGAAAGTATCGTAAAGTGCGGCCCCCAGCACTCCTTTCCTTCCCATCGTGACAAGCAGCAGATAGCCTACGACCACTGGAGGCAGCACGAGAGGCATGTGAATGATGCCATCCAGCAAAGCCTTGCCTGGAAAGTTTCCTCTGGCCAGCAGCCAAGCGGCCAAGATCCCAAGGGGCAGACTGCAGGCTACGGCCCACAGAGACACCCAGAGGCTCAGCCGCAGAGCCTCCACTTCGAGAGGAGTAAGATGAAATAGTTCCATTACTTAAACGTGATGAATCCGTATTTCTCGAAAACCGCCTTTGCTTCGGGCGACTTGAGAAACTCAAGAAACTTCTTTGCTGTCGGCGAAGCTTTCCCCGCTATTAATGCGGCAGGGTATACGATTTTGGGATGCGTATTCGCAGGGAAAACACCAACGATCTTGACCTTGGGCGTGATTGCTGCGTCAGTGGAATAGACGATCCCCAAAGGGGTTTCTCCCCTCTCTACCAGCGCGAGCGCACCTCTAACATCCTCGGTGCGCGCGAGTTTGCTCTCAACGCCATTCCACAGTCCAAGTTTTTGAAGAGCCGCTTTCGCGTACATGCCAGCGGGCACATGATCGGGGTCTCCAGTAGCAAGCTTGCCATTTCCCAACAATTTTGCAAGATCTAATTTTGGCCCAATTTGCACCTTTTTGATTGCACTATCTGCCGGGGCTATGAGAACGAGCTTGTTGCTCAGCAGATCGAATCGGCTCCCGGGGACGATCATCTTTCGCTTTTCCAAGTGGTTCATCCACGGCTCATCTGCGGAAATGAAGACATTGGCCGGTGCCCCGTATTCGATTTGTTTAGCGAGAGTTGAAGATGATGCGTAAACAGGGACAATCTTGCCCATCCCCTTCTCTGCGAACAGCTTGCCGATATCGTTCAATGCGTTCGTCGTGGACGCTGCGGCGAACACAGTGACCGAGTTGGAATCGGCTGCGAGCACTGCCGAGGACAAACCAAAAGTCAGCAGCATTGCCATTATGCAGAATACTGTCGATTGCGAGTTTTTTGTCATAAAATCATCCTCCTATTCCATTTTCAGCATACGAAATACGGCTCGTACGAAGCCCCCGAATCTCTCCCCGCCGTTCTCTGAGTCAGCGGCACAGGTAGTAACCCTGATCCCGTTTCCGAGACGGGCTGCCGACTTAAGTCTAATCTGCTGGATTGTGGGATTTCCTGTTTTGCAATAAGCCACAATATCGCATATTCATATCATGAATAATCAATAACAGCCCTGGCGCTCCAGTGTCAAGCGCAAAAGGGACTGAAACTTAAGCATTCAGTTACAGCCGGAATTGGCGGATGGTTTCGTGGGGTGGGCTTTCTAGCCCGCCATTGGATAGGGGTTTCCGCGGCAGGCTGGAAGAAACTGTCTCAAAACTATTTTGAAGCCCAAAATCGTGCCACGATGGCTGCCCGCCACTAAAGTACCGGTCTACTCTCAATCGCCCCGATGGGGCTCAAATACAAGCGGCCCGGAGGGACTTGCGATAGTAGCCCGGTAATTCATTGCCGGGAAAAAGGACCATTCGTGGAACAATTTCGTTCGGTTCCAGGGTTTTGAGACAGTTTCGGAAAGCCTACCTCACAAGCCTGAATGGTTAAGCTGAAGGCTTACTTCTGGATCAATTTTCTCATTGCCCTGAGGTCGGCACCGTGATATGCATATTCACAATATGAATACTCGTCCGGATAATAACGTCAGGACAAAAAGGTTTTCGAATTCAGACCAATTCTGAGCATTCAACGTGTTGGCTCCACGGGGCGTCCCCTTCTTCCTCGTCGGAAACAGGAGAAGTGTTGATGGAGATCAAATTGAAGACAACGCCGGCTGATGAAAACGAAAGAACTATTAGGGATGAGCATGGGGCTTTGTGGAAGTACTCTGCCTCTGAATCGGTCTACGGCATATTTCCGGCAACGACAAAAGGATTGGACGGCAAGGACATTCACGCATTTTACAAGAACGGCGCTCTATTTATCGTGAACTGGTCTGACGCTAGGCACTATTTCAATTCCATGAACCGTTCACCCGGCGAGCAGCCAGCGGTCCGCGGGAGATCACCGTCCAACGATACTCGGGACTTGCAGAGAACTCAGAGAAAAGAAGATAGTTTATGCAGCGCCATGTGAGTCACGCTCGTGCAGTCATCCATGAAGTGCCCCACTTCGCGGACGGGGGGTTACGGTGCTTCAGCGAATAGGCGCTCCGAAACGCGACTCTCCGCGATGTCAGTATTCTTCACGGTGAAATATTACAGCCTTTTTAAAGGAGGAAATCATGTTCCTAGAAGGAAAACTTGCTCTGGTAACGGGCGCTTCCATGCCAAAAGGCATCGGGAAGCACGCCGCCCTTACGCTCGCGAGACACGGGGCGAATGTAGCGGTAACAGGCTTTCATCACATGGACGGACCAATGGCCCTGGCAGAAGAGATTAGGGCTATGGGCCGAAAAGCTATGGCCGTGCAGATGGATGCAAGCATTGCTGAAGATGTGGCAAAAGGATTTGCTGCCATTAAGGCGGAGCTTGGACCGGTAAACATCGTGGTCAACAATGCCGCTCTCATGGGCCACAACATCAGCATTGCCAAGACCACCACCGAGGAATGGGATTATGAAGTCAAGCTCTGCCTCAATTCCGCGTTCTATTGCATCAAGCAGGCATGGCCGGATATGTGCGCCAACAAATGGGGCCGCATCGTGAACATGACCTCAGTGGCCGGTGTTCTGGGCGGCGCTGGCCAGACGAGCTACGGGGCGGCCAAGGCAGGTCTCATTGCGCTCGCAAAATCGGCTGCCCTGGAGGGTGCCAGGTTCAACATAACGGCAAACAGCGTGCTCATCGGCATCTGTGCCACCGATAGCTATGACCTACTCCCCGAGCCGGTTCGTCAGGCAGTTGAAAGAAAGACGGCCTTCCGGAGGCCTGCAAATCCCCAAGAAATCGCCGACGCCATAGCCTACCTGTGCTCGGACAGCGCAGCATATATGACCGGATCCATCATGAATATGATGGGCGGTCTTGACCTGTTCGTGTTTTAAGCAGTGATGATCACTCGACACCAGGAGACTGTTGCGCAATCCCGCGTCCCGCGGGACTTTTCCGAATTCGAGGCACGATGGCGATCATTGTATCGGGATTTCTCAGAGGCTGTCACGGACAAGACTTAGTATGTCAGAGTCCTAGGAGCCAGGGAGAGGTAACGGAACAAAGAGTGGAACCTCCGCGTAGGACGATGGCGACGACGAGCGAGGTTGAGCGACAGGCTCCTAGCGTGGGAACATTGGACACCAACTCATAGGAGATAAGTATTATGAACACTTTTTCAAAGGCTTACATACCGTACGGGGGCTACTATTCCACACCTTTCTGCCGCTGGCAGGGGGTCATGCAGAATGAAAATGCGATCGAGTTGGGAGCGAAAACAGCGAGGAGATGGTTCCTGGAAAAGAAGAAGATCGACCCCACCATCATTGACTACTTGTACTTCGGAATCACGATTCCTCAGTTGCACCTCTTTTATGCCCACAACTGGGCGGCCGGCATGCTCGTAGACAATCGGAAGAACCTGCCCGCCCTCCTCATTCACCAGGCATGCACGACCTCTGCCACGATTTTGAACCTAGCGGCCCTTGCAATAGAACAGGGAGCTTACGAAGTGGGGTTCGGCCTAATGACGGACCGCTGTTCCAACGGGTGCCACACTGTGTGGCCCAACCCCACAGGGCCCGGCGGCGAGGTAATCTCCGAAAACTGGTTGATGGACAACTTCAACGGCGACCCAAATGTCTTCCCGCCCCTCAAGATGGTCCAGACCGCGGAGAATGTGGCCAAGGAAGCGGGCATCACCAAAGAGGAAGTCGATGCGGTGGTGCTCCGGCGCTACGAGCAGTATCTCATGGCTTTGGCAAATGACAGAGCCTTCCAGAAACGCTATATGTTCCCGCCAGATGTAAAGGTCGGAAAGAGGCAAACCAAACTCGTAGAGCAGGACGAAGGAGTCACCCCGACCACCGCGGAAGGCCTGGCAAAGCTGAGACCGGCGGAGCCGGGAGGCGTCCACAGTTTCGGCGCCCAGACGTTCCCCGCCGATGGGAACTGCGGTTTCATCGTTACTACCCGCGACAAGGCAAAAGAGATCAGCGAAAATCCCGGCGTTGAGATTCAGATCGTCTCTTATGGTTTCGCGCGGGTCAAGCCTGGCTTCATGGCGGCAGCGCCCGTACCGGCGGCGGAGATGGCCCTTGCCAATGCGGGTCTCGAAATAAAGGACATGAAGGCAATTAAGAGTCACAATCCCTTTGCCACCAACGACATCAACTTCGCCAAAAAGCTTAACATCGACGTAATGAAGATGAACAACTTCGGGTCATCCCTGATCTACGGCCATCCCCAGGCGCCGACCGCGGGCAGGATTATCGCGGAGATGTTGGAGGAGATGGTAGATTTGGGCGGTGGGTACTGCCTCTGGACCGGTTGTGCCGCGGGTGATACCGGCGCATCCATGATCTTTAAAGTTGGCTAAATCAGAAGAGAGGGGGCGGATGTCCGGCCCCCTTTCGGAATCCGCACATGGCACCCTCTTTTGGGCCTAAGAGGGTTTGGTAGGTTCAGTTCCACGGAGGCCCTAAGCTTCTACTATTGAGGTTAGTAACGTGGGGGCAAAATGCACTCGTTGGATTTACTCCGGAACGAGTTTCGCGCCAACTCCGGCGGAGGAAACCGCCACAACGCACGACAAAGGTGCTCCATGAGCAGAGAAATGGAGGGGCTCATCCAGGCTCCTATTTAGGCTATGTACTCTCGAGGAAAGGCGTCATAGGAGACGAATTGGTTCCGAAGCACACGATTTCATAGTTGATCCTCAGCAGGTTTCTGCTTCGGCCACTTCAAATTATTTTCTTGACAATATTGCTTGAAAGCAGACATAGTAAGTAAGCGGGGGTTCGTCTCGCCATAATTCAGTTCAGTCCTTTTGAGAGGACATTCGCCTCAAGGCTGGCAGAGGTTTTTCTCAGGGCGTTCGCGTAACATCTCGACATCACCCAAAAAACGACAAAAAGTAGTTGCACACGGGTTAGTAAGCGTTCGGCAAGAGAGTTTCCCGAGTGAATGACAAGGCAAACGTTGTCGACAAGCTTGGCGAAATCGACGAGGCAGTCGAAGGTATTTCGTAAGCTTCCAAGGGAAACGAAGCAACCTTCTGAAATCATAAGGCGCAAGCAGATCGAGCCCAACGACGCCCTTAATGATTTCAGTTAACTCTCGTTGTTCCAGTGAACGGTCACTGTTGGCCTTAACCCTAACAAAGGAGGAAGGACAATGAAATCGTGGCGGACCACCCGAAGGAAATTTTTTGGAGATGTAGTCAAATACTGCGGCGCCGGTGTTGCAGCAGTGGGATTGATTGGCGGCGGCCGGGCCCGCGCCGTCGATGATCTCGATGACCCGGCCCAGTCAGGTGTCTGGAGAATGCGTGACACTCAACTCAAACAATACGGGGAGTTTATGAAGAATGCACCTCTTCCCAAGGGGTATGATGAAAAGAAACCTGGAGTTTTGGTGAATGGAGGAGCACCCGTTAAATGGTCCCATCTCCATGAGAACTGGTACGGTGAAGGGAACAAATCTTTAGTGGCCCTGATCATGGCTGCCCCTCTGGATAAAAGCCTAAAAGGGGACATCAAGAAAGCCGTAAAGCTCATCGGAGGATTTGAAAAGTCCCTTAAGAAAACGGACAAGATACTCATCAAGCCTAACATGAACACCGCAGATCCTTGGCCGGGTGGGGGCACAGACCCACGGTTCTTACAGGCATTGATCCTCGTTCTCAAAGATGAGGGCTATCAGAACCTGACCGTGGCGGATAGTTGCGGACCTTGGGGGCCAACCGAGCGTGTGATCAAGATGGTGGGTTATGACTCCGTATGCAGACAGACCAACACCCCTCTCAATGATTACGATAAGGGAAAGTGGATGAACATCCAAAATCCCAAGGCCGAATTCCTCGGAAAGATCGGTGGTGGCGATGGCACTGTGGCCTATCCCGAGGATCTCAGGAAATATGACAAGATTATATACACCCCTGTGATGAAAACTCACTTCCTCGGCGGAATCACCCAGAGTTTGAAGCTTTCCGTTGGGCTTTTGCATCGGGCTGATCGCGGGGCCTATCTTCACGGATTCAACCACATCTTCGTTGCAGAGCAGGCCGCTGAGATCAATCTTCCTCTCCGACCTGATCTGATCATCATGGATGGGCGAAGATCTTTCATCAGCGGAGGCCCTTCTCATGGCGAGGAGGTGAAGCCGGGAATGATCGTGGCTTCGGGGGATCAGGTGGCCAACGATGTCATGGGCATCAGGATCCTTCAGGAATGGTATCCGAATATGGCCTCGAATAAGATTGGTATGTATGCGTGGAACCAAAAGCAGATTCTGCAGGCGGTGAAGCTTGGTATAGGATATGCCAAGCAACCTGGCGATATCAAGCTCGTTTTGGGTTAATCTTACATCCAATTATATGACTCATGCTCCCCTCTTCCCTGTTTTCCGGCAAGGGGGGAGTTTTCAATGTAGGAAAAGACCAGGGAGATTGGTGTGTGACCAGATATGCTCTGTTTTTCCTCGTCCTAGTTTTTTTTGCTGCCCTTCTTGGCCCCCAAGTGACTATGTCCCAGAAAGCAGATCCTACTATCGTGGATTTCAAGATCCAGGCCCTTTACCGGGCAGCCAAATTGACCTGGGCAACACGTGATGGCCTGAAAGCTGAACTGTCAGTGCAGATTCTAAGGGCTGAAACTTTTGAGCAAGGGCCTTACAAAGAAGTGGATGTGATAAAGCTAGAACCCGGCAAGAACACTTATCAGTATGTCGATAAAAGCATGGGAGTTGAATCAAAATACTATTACAAACTATTTGTTAAAGAGACCGGCGAATACTTCGGCCCTATCCCTGTTAGGCCTTACTTCTCGCCTCCTGCTACTCAATTGGGACCGCATGAACGGCACGGCCCACTTTTTGCCCTTCGAGAGGTAACAAGATAGATGGCTGTGGACGTCGATCGCCGCACAATTCTCTGTGGTCTCGCCTACGGTGCTTTTAGACTGGGAAGAATCGTCGCTTTTGGTGATCTGCTTTCGGCACCTGCCTTTGCAAACGATCAAAAGGTCCCTTTAGCGAAAGTGGTCATTTTCGTGGATAAGACGCTGTGTTCTGGATGCCGCACCTGTGAAATGGCTTGTGCTAACTTCAATGCCGCTGGCCGAAATTCCTCGACTCTTGCACGAATTTTCATAGAAAAGGAGTATCTTAAAGGAAGCTACCAGCCCAAGGTATGCTATCAGTGCTCCGACCCGCCCTGTTTGAAGGCTTGCCCGTCGGGCGCACTCCAAATAGATCGTTCAAAAGGAACCTTGGCTCGTATCATCGATGAAAACATTTGCATCGGCTGCCAGGAGTGCGTCAAGGCTTGCCAGCAATATTTCCGGCCTTCCAGGTCTATGTTCGATCCTGAGAAGGGAAAGGCATTCAAGTGCCACCTCTGCTTCGGAGATCCGCAGTGCGTAAAATTCTGCCCAAGCGGCGCGCTTCGGGTGGTAAGATCGGAAAAGGGCTTTCTAGTTGGCTATCCCGTGATTAAAGGGGACTGAAATGACCCCTCGAGGCGGATGGGTTGGAAAAATCCTCAGGGTTGATTTGACTACCGGCGAGATATCCGAGCAATCAACTTTTGACTATGTCCCCAAATTCTTGGGAGGACGCGGGCTTGGGGCGAAAATCTGTTGGGATGAGGTGCCGCCGGACGTGGGTGCCTTCGATCCAGAGAATCGGCTCGTCTTTGCCACAGGACCTCTTCAAGGGACCCTAGCACCGACATCTGGAAGGTTCACCGTTCTTGGAAAATCTCCCCAATCCACTCCTGTGGAATCCTTCGCCCGCTCCGGCGTAGGAGGACACTTTGCTCCTGAACTCAAATGGGCGGGTTATGATGCTGTCATTGTCCAAGGAAAAGCTTCGCAACCCGTCTACCTATGGATCTGTGACCAAAAGGCCCGGATACTGGATGCTCGCCACTTGTGGGGGTTGGATACTTATCAAACGCAGCAGGTGATTTGGAAAGTTCACGGAAATAAGACTCGAGTGATGGCGATTGGGAAAGCTGGGGAAAATCGGAGCCGCATTGCCTGTATTCTTACCGATTCTGGCGACGTTTCGGGCCAGGCCGGTTTCGGTGGTGTGATGGGTTCGAAGAACTTGAAGGCAATCGCTGTCCGTGGAACTGGCTCTGTAGCTGTGGCCAGGCCAAAAGAACTGATGAATATAGCTCGTAATGTCGAGAAGCTCTTTTCCCGCAAATCTGTGAAGGGCAATCCTTACCTGCCTGATGAGAAAGGCTTCAAATATAATATCTGGGGTGGAGGTTACGGTCGGGGAAGTCTGACTCTCCTCCCAGGAGAGCTTCTCGATCTTTGTAATAACCCGTCGTCGGGTTATTCCCAGCATCCGGACGGCTGCTTTGCCTGTCCGGTATTCTGCCGTTCCCATGTCAAAGGACCGGACATCACCAGTGGAGTCTCTCTCTGTTCCGGGTCTTATATGTATTTGGAATCCATGACCAATGAACCTGAAAAAGGCTATAGCAAGATCACTTGGGAGGCAGCTAAGCTGGCGAATCTTGTTGGGATCAATGCTTACGATCTCATGGGGATCATACCCTGGCTTTCGGATTGTTACCGAGAGAATTTGATCACCGAGGAACAGACAGGGCTCCCTCTCAAGCAGATCGGCTCATGGCCATTCATATCCACCCTTTTACATAAAATGGCCAATCGCGAGGGGTTTGGCGATCTTCTCGCAGAAGGCGGGCAGCGTGCAGCGGCCAAACTTGGCGGTAAAGCGGAAGAGCTTTCAGTCATCTATTATCCTCGTGCCGGCAAGTTTGGCGGTTTTCGTGAACATTGGATGTTTTTAGGGGGATTCCCCACAGGCTACGCTGTTCCACCACTGGCCCTGATGTGGGTCTTGGATAACCGAGATGCCATGGTATCGCACAGCTATATTTCCATGCTGTGGGGCGCTGCATCCGCCATCGGACAGGATGCACTCACCGCGGTGCCGGACGATATCTTTCCTCTTCTGAAACCTGTGATGAAGGCCGTATATGGTTCAGAGGAGGCTGCGGAGTTCTTCGGCCCGGATGGTAAGAGCTTGAACTGGAAATGGGCTGCTCCGGTGGTCAAACGATGCCACGAGCAAACCCTACTCAAAGATAGCTATGTTGTTTGCGATATGCAATTCCCTTACGTTTTCAACGCCAATTCATCGGATCATGTAGGAGATCTCAGCCTTGAATCTCGCCTCTACTCTGCCGTCACAGGGATAGATATGGGGCTGGAGGAGTCCTTTCAAAAAGGAGAGATGCTCTGCACCCTGGAAAGGGCGATTGCGGCTCGAGACGGGCGCACCCGTCAAGATGACATCTTGCACAGTATCTACTTTGACAAAGAGGACGCAGGAGGCCGGAAGTACCTGCAAGAAGACCTGGAGCGTTCCAAGAGTGACTACTATGGGTTAATGGGGTGGGACGTTAAATCTGGCATACCCACCCGTTCAACGTTGGAACGACTCGGGCTGAAAGATGTGGCGGAAGGCTTGAAAAGAAAACCATAACCGAAGAATCCCATTAACTTCGAACCCTTCTCACGTCTAAACCTAATTTCTATCATCTCGATTATTGGATCTCGGGTGGTCCTGTCATAGAAATATATCGGCCAAGCGCAATCACTAACAAGGCCGTTTCCCGAACCTAGTGCGTAATGACAGGGGTTATGACTCCCCCCCGTAATGTCAGATCAGTCTTCTACGAGGACCTACACTCCTTGTCCGACCTCGATCGTCAGTGACATGCTCCTAGAAATCGGCCTCTATGATTCCCTGGAAACCGAATATAGGTTCGATCTCTCGGGCAGGATTGATCGCCCATCCTGATGGTCCGTCAGCGGCCGTAGGACTGACAAATGTTCCGACTCCCGCTACTGTAGTAAAAGTGTTGGCGTATAGCTTGTCAATGCAAGCATATTTGAACCATCCGCCCGGCTGCCAATATGCGCCACGCAAATGTACAATCAGACCTTCCAACAATTTCCAGTCGGCGCCGGCAGTGACTTCCCATCCCAGGGAATCGTCGGGAATCGACGGTGCGGGAGCTGCGAGAATATTCTGCGGCGCAGTCAGAATCACTCCGTCTGTGCCGAGTTGCTGGCCCAGCAGCAAGACCTTGCCGCCTCCATTAGTTCCATCAGATGACGGAACCAGGCAGCCCCAGCCCCAGCCTTTTGACACCCTATTCGCAGTGAAGAGTGTAGCGAAAAGGTCCAAGTTGCAAGCCACGGCATAGTCGATCCTGGCCCCGAAAGAGGAGGCGTCTGTCATGTAGCCTTCGCCGTTCCTGTTTATGGCATTCAAACCGCCGCCATATTGATAAGCCATGAGTAGGCTGTAGGGCAGGAATGCCTGTGTAGTGGCAAACTGTGCTCCATTGGCCACATTCTCCCACGACTGTTTCTTGATCCAGATCCCGTGTCGGCGGTCAGGACCGGGAACCCACGAATAGAAAAGGCTCACCTTGGCGGGGCCGGCCATTGCCCCCATTTCCACCATATACTTCCAGGCTTCCAGATCGTAAGGTGCGAAAATGCTCCCACCTCCGTCGGTGAAGTCAGCTACATCGTCGATGGCCTTTTGCACGGTCATTTGTTCTTTGAAGTAAGCCAACTCATTGTTGAAAAAGAACCTGCCGTTGTTGTATTTCAGGAAAACCGATCCATCTTCATAGGTCGCGTCATAGGTTCGTGCAATGAGCGAATTGGCATTTGAGGTTGCCCCGCCCGGCCCATTATGAATAGGAACATATTCCCCGAGCAAGCCCATTTCGAGAGGGCCTGAGGCATATACATAGACCCACTCGGGATGGAGATTGCGCTTGCGATCGTTGTCCCACAATCGGTAGCCTATGGTGTCTACCGGCGTGGCATCGACCACATTGGACTGAGGGCCCGCAGCGAAAGTGGTGCTGATAACATCCCTCCCGGCCATGGAGTTGGTCCAGGTTTGACCTCGCCAGGGATGAAAGACAAGCCCTATTCTCATAGGACCGTAATTTGCCCACACACCGAAGGTTTCCGTGGTGGCATTACGTCGATCGAATAGTGCTCCCATGCCCCAATCCAGCGGGCGCTTCCCCGCAACTATGATTCCCCACGGACACTCCGCGGACAACCACCAGTAAGTCCACGTTCCCGAAGCTATCGGGTTGTACACGCCGATATCTGCGTTGTTAGGGTACAAGCCGAATTGACTAACCCCAAAACCAATCTGGTAAAGACCTCTGAGCCTAATGGCAGGATTATTTCTAATTTCAGGCAGAATTTCCATTCTCGACCATTGCAGTGACGCGTCCGATCCTGTAACAAGGCCATACTGCTCACCGTTTATGGTGCGAGATCCAATGAAAGAGTTCATAGAGTTAAATTTTGTTGCACTAGCGTTGGCAGCGGCACTCGCTTGGTCGTACGGACCGAAAAATCCTTCACGACCGTATTGGTCGAAGTAATCGTAGCCCCATATCCACGATCCTGTGAGGTTCACTTCGAACGCGTACCCTGGTGAGGCGACGAACCATAATCCTGCCAGGATGACTATCAACACTCTGAATCTATACATGTATCCTCCTTTCATACCCCATTACACTGATGGCAACCTATTCCAGCTTGGCATAGTCACATAATGACTATCAATGCATCACCATCCATCTTTTACACATACACCAGGGCCGAGGTTTCTCAGCGATTACGGCCCTATGGACCCGATAGGTTCGACGTGCGTAAGATCGTCACCGATCATCAAGTGAATAGTCACTATATGACTATGATGCTCTTACCAACCCGCACACGAGCTCTTTCTGCTGAATCAGCCCCAAAGCCAATCGCCTGACTCGATTGACCCGTCGGATACCCGAAAACAAGGTTTGGACTCTGGGGCCTCTCATGCAGAAGGCTCACACAGAAATTCGGGTCAAATCTTACATGTGGGTAACTGGTTATATTGAATGGAAATCAAAATACGAATCAAGTCTATTTTTGTCAAGAGAATTTATTCCGCTCGCGTGTCGCCTCGATTCCCCTGGGAAATCAGAGTACTGTGTCATTGCAGGAAGTGAAATCCAGTTCCCAGCGGGAAAGCAATCTAGGCTTCGGTACGGCGCAAAGATTGGTTTCCCGCTGGGGAGGGAACCAGCGATCTCTTTCTGACGCGGAACCTCTGTGAGGAACTTTTTCGAACCAGACTTGTTTGATTTATTGTAAGTTATCAGCAACTGTTAGGCCGATGGTTAAAGGTAGGTTACTCTCCCAGGTGAGCAGAAGTTCGATATTGTTGAATTGCATAAGAGCAAAGTGTACGCATATTAGGGGAGAAAGAGACAATTGAAATGAAAACTCTAGGCGCGGTGGTTTTGACAATAGCCGCAGCACTGATAGCTGTTCCGCCAGTGGTCTATGCTCACGGTTACTATGTGATTTCGGATTATAGAGGTCACAAGGCAGTGACAAACGGGGTCCCTCATTACGGGTGGTACATAGAATCGGGTCCGTATCGGAGCGCTGACGCGGCAGAACGAGCCACAGGGGCGGGAGACGGACCAGAGTGGCAGTACAATGTCCACCGATATTTCACTTTCCCGGTGGTAACGCCGCGAAGGCCAGGGCAGATTCCTTTGGTAGAGCCGACACCTTGACCCCGAAATCACGCGTCGCAGTCTTGCAAAGCACTTGAGGTCCAGTTGGCTGGCTGGTGAAGATAACCGACAGAGTCCAGGGAGGACCTTTGGGGAGTGTGCGTGGTTTCTGTATGAATCTCTGCTAAATTCAGTGCCCGATAGTTTCCCTCCGGATTGCCAGAGGTGTCCGTGCGACATAGGGAGCTAGATTCCAGAGTTCGGGGAGTCTCCTTTGACCGGCCCGACAGAGAAATCACTTTCGGAATTGTTCACTTTTGTCAGACGAATTACGGACATTTGTGAGATGCGGGCCTGAGCCTGACTTTTCGGATTTGGAGCAGGTCTTAAAACTATTGGCCAGGGTGGCCCCGAGATTTGGCGGCCAACGGATTAGGGTGAAAGTTGTGCCTCGTGCAAGCTTACAACAGAGAGATCCGCCAGCAATCATGCCGCTGACGGATTAGGCTTTTAACTGATCACCGCTCGCCAAATTTCCAGCGCAACCACGGAAGCCGGATTCAAAAACTCATTACCTTTATCCGCTTGTGCCTATATTGCAATAATCACATTTCTAAGAACCGACGGCGACGAACTGCGGCATACACAAGCCACGCCAAGGACATTAACTATCTATTAATAATGGTCGATTCGGTCACTTGGTTGAGGTCCGCCTCGAACTTGTTCCAAAACTCCTTCTCCGATTTCCTCCATTGAGGTCCAAACCGTCTCCCAAAAAATCCGCCCAGTGTCTCGAAAAGTGACTTCCACGCCGCCTGATAGCTCAGAGTCAAAACGTCCTCAATGAAAGGGGCTATTCGATCAATCTCGTCTTTGGGCACGTACGCTCGAGCCCCAAGCTCGATGGCCTTTTTGAGTGACTCCGGATTCAACGAATGCGCTGTAAGCATGACCACCGGGGTCTTCTGCGATGACGCAAACATGAGCAGATCAAACCCGCGCACCCCCATAATGTCCAGAATCACCAGGTCGTACGTGTATGAGCTCAATTTTTGGAAACCTACTTCGTAAGACGAAGCCGTATCGAGTGCGACACCATATTTCTCGAGGTCCTCTTTCAGGACGTCTAGAATGTCGGGCTCGTCGTCTACTGCTAGCATGCGCTTACCGTGCAACAGGCTAGTCCCCATGATCTGACCCCCATTTTTCACTTGATGTGGCGATCATGTACTATAGCACGATGATGCGAGCGCAGCCGACTTAATTAAACACAGACGAGTCTTTTTCCCGCACATTTTGTCTACGGCTCATACTCAGCAGTTTTTTCATTCTTTGACTTTTGGGATTCCATTCCGTAGAGTTGGAACAGCCTCAGGCGGATTCCAGTCTTCTCTGCAAACTTGCCACCCCACTCCGGGACGCCCAGAAGGGAGCCCCAAAATGAAAGACGAAGTTAAAAGCAGAGATGAGCTACTCGGCGAAATGGTCGAATTGCGGCGATGCCTCGCTGAGTTGCAAGAACATGAAACCGAGCACAAACGGGTTGCGGATGCTCTTGTGCAATCCGAGGCAAAGTTCAGAAAACTAACCGAGAAAGCAGTTGTCGGGGTTTATTTGATCCAGGGAAATTGGTTCAGATACGTAAATCCAAACTTCGCGCGGATCTTTGGTTACCAGGTTGCTGAACTGATTTTTGAACATGCGCCCAAGGCGATCGTCGCTGACGAAGATTGGCCTCTGGTAGAGAGAAATTTGAGAAGGCGCGTTTCAGGTGAAATCGAAGCTGTCAATTTTGAGTTCAGAGGCAAGAGAAAGGATGGGGAGATTGTATATGTCGAGGTGTACGGTTCCCGAACTGATTACAACGGCTCTCCAGCCGTAATTGGTACTCTACTCGACATCACGGAGCGGGTGCGGACCCGACAAGATCTCAAAAAGGAACTTACCAAATTCCAAGCCCTTTACGATTTGGCCTTGGCAATGACCGCCGAGCGTAGCCTGGAGGAGAATCTACTACTAGTAGTCGAGGAGAGCCGGGAGTTGCTCGGTGCGGACAAGTCGTTTATCGCTCTGCGTGACCAGGAGGACGGTGATCTTTACATGCACACGTTGTCCGGGGTAGTCACCGAGCAGTTCAAGCAGTTGCGGATACCTTTCGGTGCCGGACTTGGCGGAAAAGTCGCAGAAACAGGTCAACGGCATTTCGTGGAGGACTATTTCCAAGAAGTAGGACCGTTGTTGCACGCCGCAGTCCGAGGCGAGGGTCTAATCTCCGGCATCGCAGTTCCGGTTCAGATTGGCGAACAAAATCTTGGCGTGCTATATGCGTTTAATAAGTCAAAGACCTCATTTTCCAAGCCAGACCTGGATACGCTTTCGTTGCTGGGCAACCTCGCAGCGGTCGAAATTACCCGCACTCGATCCAAAGAGAAACTGCGGGAAAGCGAAGAGCAATTCAAGAAGCTCTATGAAGAGTCCAAGAGGAGAGAAGACCTTTATCGCGGACTGCTCAATTCATCAGTGGACGCGATAGTGATCTATGACCTGGAAGGAAGGGCCAAATACGTCAACCCGGCCTTTACCCGGATTTTCGGCTGGACAATGGAAGAGCTTGAGGGGAGGCGAATTCCATTTCTCCCGGAATCCGAACGAGAAGCCACTATGACGATAATTTACCATTTGATTAGGGACGGCATTCCCACCAGCGGGTTTGAAACCAAGCGTTACACCAAAGACGGACGACTGCTCGATGTGAGCATAAGCGCCTCGCGTTATCACGATCATGAAGGCGTGGCTGCCGGTACTCTCGTGATCGTCCGAGACATAACAGCTTTCAAGTCCCTGGAACTCGCCAGACGACGAGTCGTTCATCATCTGTCCCACGAGCTCAAAACTCCTCTGGTAATCATGAAAGCATCTCTGAAAAACCTGATGGATGGAGGTCTTACCCAGGAATCGAAGGCGTCCAACGTGCAAAGGATCCAACGTAACCTACGGCGTCTCACAGACATACAACAGATCGTGGAGGAAATCGTTACGCCGCGCGAGTATAATCCCAGGAATTTTTCAATTATTCCCTCAATTCGCGAAACAGTCGATGCTTGCCTCATGGAAAGTTCTCACAGATCAGTTGATCTACGAACCCGCCTCCAGGAAGTCGAGACGGACTTCATTGACCCGGAAATGTTTTGCGATGTGCTCGAAACCTTGGTCAAGAATGCAATAGAGAATACCCCCGATCAAGGCCAAGTAATCATTTCCCTCTCCCAAGTCCCCTCGGGCATTCTCTTGGAAGTGACGGATCACGGGGTGGGAATTGCAGCAAGCGACTGGGAATATGTTTTCACGGGCTTCCATCACACTCAAGATACAGACCGGTACGCGACAAAGAACCCTTTCGATTTCAACGCAGGGGGCAAGGGGCTGGAACTCATGCGTTTGAAAATACTATCGGAAGAGGGCTTTTTTGATATATCTTTCGCCGGCGCGAGATGTCGGTACATTCCAACCAATTTGGATCGGTGTCCAGGCCGTATATCATTGTGTGGGCATGTCAATAACGTCGAAAGCTGTAAGCAATCAGGCGGTACGACTTTTTCGGTCCTATTTCCCAGCCGCCGCAAGCGTGGCCTGTCCAAGGCACCTTCTTCAAAACCTTAGAGGCGAACCTTCCACCAGAAGTCTATGGGCAGTTCACTCTTTGTCCGGCTCCCTCAATCGAGACCTCTGAAGAAAGCTCATTGTACTTATTCTGCAATATTTCTCGGCAGCAGAGTTCGTTGTGCAAGATTCTCCAGCCCTGAACGTAGGGGAGGTTCCCGCATCCCACGAGGACTCAATCAGACGGGGAGACCTCGGGATCTAGGACAAAACCATTGTCTGCACTCCTCTCTCGAGGTGTTTCTAGCCCTTGGTACTCCGTTTCGCAAATACGATGACGTTAAAGACAAGGTACGGAAAGAGATTGCTCCACTGCGCTCGCAATGACAGGTAGTGGGAATGTCATTGCGGGGAGTGAAACGACGAAGCAATCAATCGACAATTTCATGCGAAGAAGCGTTTCTCGCACGTGATCCCAACTTCATCGAATTCCGTGAAGAGTTTGGCAAGCCTGTCGTTCGCTATACGTGCCTGGCGAGGTTTTTCCTCTGCTTCGTTGTCCGTAGCATAACAGGTAAGGCACCATTGACACTCGTGTGTTGCGCCGAGACTCATCACGTCAAAGTTTCCCACCAAGAAGGTCCGACGCTCTTTCCGATTTCCGAAGTTTTCAACCGCGGCGAGAAACTCCAAGTTGATCTGCATAGAAACCTCATTGCCCTCTTTTGCGATATGGATGTAGTCCTCCAGCGTGAGGATTGGACCTTGGGTGTCCTTGAAATCCTGGAACTTGACGACCATGTCGTTCAAGGAAAAGAGCTTGGTTTCTATAAGAATACCCGCTTCTTTCAGCGCCCGATAATCCTTCTGTAGATATCTGTTGGCAATCATTACAGCCTGGGATACGTGAGGACAGAGATTATGCGGACAGCCTTTAGCGTAGCATTTCCGGAAGCTGTATTCTGCGCCATCTACCTTCCCGGAAAAACGACAGAAGAAGAGGATCGCTCGATACTCGTAGCTCGTATGAGTGAAATCCACTTCGTTGATTTCAAAAGCTGTGTGACAGGTGATTGTTGCCCCTCTTTTTCCATGAGCAACAAGCTCGCCAATGCGAATGGGAGGATCGAGACCAATCGTTTGATTCATGGCTTGTACCTCTGTTCGGAAGTGAAGCTCGCTCAAGTCCTGGTTTCCTGCCCTCGGCATAGCCCTTCGACGCCGTCAAAGTAATGTCTATCCCCTTGGCGGGCTGACAGGGGATATCACCTTCAATAGCTCAAAACGGCTTTCGAGTTGAGGCACTCACTTAAGATTGTGGCACCAGCCACCACTTCCGATTTGTCAATCAGCTCGGATGGGTCAATGTTGCGCTCTTTGATGCAAGGAGAGCAGACAAGTATCCTTCCTCCGAGCTCCATGAACGAATCCACCAATTTCTTCAACGGATCGAAACCGCTCGCATGCAGGCTTTCTGCGTATCCCTTCTTGGCCAATAAGACTCCATCCGCCTGGAGAACAATAATTCCCGGCTCGTCCATTGCCAGGGCCGCGTTGCCCAGGGCGAATGGGATCGTGGCCCTCTCAGGGTCATCCCCGGCATGCGTTGCGATGATTACCACACCTTCCCTTTCTTCCATCAATAAAGCCCTTTCTTTTGTTAAGTTAGTTCGGTGACAGCCGTGTCAGGCGTGCACCGTGGTTATTCTTCGCATCCCTCCAGATAATCGATCAGCCCTTTGAGACGCGGGCGGGCCAAGCCATAACGAACGACCGTCCCCTTGCGCTCGCAAGCCAAAATGCCATGTGTCCGCATTATGGCGAGTTGATGAGAGACGTCCGGCTGCGAAGCTCCCAGACGATTGGCCAAGCCGGTGACATTGTCCTGCTCTTTGCTCAGGATAGCCAGAATACGGAGGCGCAGAGGATGTGCAAAGGCCTTGACGATTTCAGCCACGTGCTCGGCTCGTTCCTGGTTATCTATGAAGCTGTTCACCGCTGGAATTCCTCCGTCGTTGTGCCGAAGCAACATGTTCATGGATCGTCGGTTCGCCGAACCGTGGGTTGCCCCTTGTCAATGCCTTCTTCAACCGTTCCCACCTTGCCTTCACATGATCGAGCCGCTGTCAACAGTCCTACGCCTGTGAGGACGCTCGATTTTCGTGCCCTCTGAACACCGCTTTTGAAGTAGTCCGCGTAGGGATGACATTTCCCGCACAGTGCGACAACGCAATCAAGTGCCCGCTTTCTCCACTCCTGAGACATGCTTTCGCTAAAATCCGTCTCCACAACACGCCACCCAGCCTTTATCAAAGCATCAATCTTGTTTCCGAGCATGTCTCACCTTGCCTCTCACACGCTGAGTCCGACGATTTGGGAGAAAGCGGCGGAATCTTACTCAGATGAATAGCTGATTGCTCGAATTGGCAGCGTGAGCCAAAAAGCTGGCCACACCTACGTATTCCACGCCGGGATACTCTATGATCTCGTCTCGTCTGAATCCCATAAGGTCCATAGACATCTCGCAGACATATATCTTGACGCCAAGTTCGGCCGCTTGGGCGAAGAGCTGCTCCAGGTCCGGGGCCCCCTTTTTCTTCATCAGACCCTTCATCATGGCCGTTCCCATGCCGCCCATGTTCATCTTGGACAGCTTCAACTTGTTGTATCCCGTGGGCAACATCCAGCCGAACATCCGCGACATCAGGTTCTTTCCTCCAACTTGGGCTTGTGGCTTGCGCAGTGCGGCGGTGCCCCAAAAGGTGAAGAAGAGCACGACCTTCATGTCCATGACAGCCGCGCCTACGGCAATGATCATCGCCGCTAGCACCTTGTCGAGATCACCGGAGAATACGATCATGGACAGCTTATCCTCCCTGGGTGGTCCCAAATCGTCAACTTTCTTCTTCAGATCGTTAAACTCAGATATGTCAAGACTCATGGTTACTCCTTTGGCTTCAACTACGTGATTCATGGCCTTTGTACTGGAAATTGCTGCTACATAATCCTGCGAGAAACTACTCTTGAAATCGCTCACTAGATGCTTTGGCTACGGCTACACCTGGCGGTGAGCACTTAACTCATGCATGAACAGGGCCACAGGCCGAAGAATTGCGTGAGCGAATTTCGTAAATGGCAGTAAAAGCACGAGCATCATTGCTCCTACCACGTGAACGAGAAACACAACATACTCCCCCACCGACCCCAAGGGCAGATATACGGAAATTTCCACAAAGAATCCCGTCAGGGTCACTCCCCATAACAATACGAGAAACAACCAGTCTGAAAGCATGGAGTGGGAGGCGTATTTATTGGGCTGTATTATCCTGTTTATCAGGGCTACACTGGTCCCGTATAGAACGAGAAGACCAGCTACAGTGCCCAACAATCGCATCGGATAATATATTGGGACCTGTGAGAAGGGCTCCTTGAAAAGCAGATCAAGCCCGGTCGTTGCCAGCAGTCCGAGGAAGCCCCACATAATGGACAGATGCACAAAGCGGCGTCGCAGGTACCATGGTTCAGGCTCAATGTCGCACCGACCGAACCGAGTCTGGGCAAAACCTTCGTAAACCGCGGACTTGAGCGCTGTCCAGAAACTCGATCTGTTCCCATCGTCATCTTGGAGGGGAACAGCATCATTTGCCGATCCGCCAAGAGCCTTGTTAAGACGACTGACCATGGTGACCAGGCTCAGCAAGGCAATGATCCCCGCGATTATCATCACTGTTTGTCCGGTATAGTGGATATAACGGACATTGATGAAGCTTCCCAGCTTCAATGCCTTCGTGGGCATGGAACCATACCCCGCCAGCATGACGAGAGCAAGTATCCCGCCGATAGTCAGAAGGAAGCACGCGGCAAAAGTCTTGGAAGTGTAGAGACGCCGAGCCAGCGTTGTGGGATCATACTGAGATATGATGTACCTTCGAGCGGCCGCCACGAACTCGCCGGGCTCGGCCTGCCTCGGGCAGGTGGCCGAGCAGTCTGCGCAATAATAGCAAAGCCACATCTCTTTGCTGGCGGCGAGACGATCCTCCATTCCCAGTTGTGCGTACCTGATGAATTTTCTTGGAAACACAGCCCCCTGGTCAGAGAGAGAACATGCCGCAGAGCAGTTACCGCAGTTAAAGCAGGCACTTATATCTGAAGCCCCGTAGCGGGCCAGTTCAGTCATGAATCCAGGATCTACAGTGTGGGACATTATTGTCTACTCCTTCAGCAGCACATACAGGAAGTAGTCACCGCTTTGTTCGCTTTCAGCTACCTTTCCGTATTTCCTCATGGAGGTGAGATGCCACAGTACTTGGTGAGAAGGGATGCCGGTTTCCAGGGCTATTTCCGGGACCGTTTTAGGGCCCGTGGCAAGTACTTCAGTGAGCTTTTTCCTCAACCCTCTGTTCCCTTTGACTCGCTCTCTAACGCCGTCGATTATTGTCTTGCGAACGTCTCTGAGCGCCTTGAGTTTTTCTTTTTCAGCCTGGTCCGTCATCCTCTCTCTCCATGCTGTTACTGGGCTGCAATGGCATCCACCATGGCATCGAACTGATCGAGGGTCCAACCATTGACGTTTATGGCCCGGTGCGGGCACACCGCGGCGCAAGCCCCGCAGCCCCTGCAAAGCGCAGGATTCACCAAAGCCTTTTGCTCGACCTTGTCGTCCAGTTTCAAATCGGTCAGCGTTAGAGCGCCTTCGTAACTGCACTCCTGGAGACAAAGCCCACAGCCATCGCATAGTGCGGGATCAACCTGAGCCACGAAAGGCTCTAGTTCGACATATCCTTTGACCAGTGCTATGGCGGCCTTGGAAGCAGCAGCCCCTGCGGAAGCACAACTCTCCGTGATGTCTCGGGGGCCCTGCGAGGTTCCGGCCAACAGCAGACCGTTGACCGCCATTTCGACCGGCCTGAGTTTGGGATGCACTTCTTGAAGGAATCTGTCGACACCTACCGGCAGCTTGAATACGTCAACCAGATCCGAGATGTCGTTGGGCATCATCCCGACGGACAGGACGACCAAGTCCACGAGGGCTTCCACGTCCTCGCCAAAGGTGAGAGTGTCCTTCACTCTCACCTTTAGAGGACGCTTGGAGGTTGCTCCTGCCTTTTCGACCACAGGAGGAGAATCGGGGGTGAATCTGAAGAACAGAACCCCCTTCCGGGAAGCCTTTTCATAGTAATCTTCGTGGCCGCGGCCGTACGAGCGGATGTCCTGGTAGTAATCGTACACGTGCACATGGGGAAATCGGTCTTTGATGTCGTTGGCTGCCTGGAGAGTGGCCGTGCAGCAGACTCTGGAACAGTAGTTGTTTACTCTACCGTCGGGCTGGGGTTCGTGAATTCCGTCTACCTGCCTACTGCCCACACAGTGGATCAAGGCAATATCTCTTACCGGACGCCCTTGGAATTCCAGCCGCCCGCCGGTAGGCCCTTCCGGTGAGAGGATCTTGATGAGATCCGGCAGACTTATCACTTGCGGGGATTCTCCGTATCCGTACTCTCCACTTCTGGGCTCATAATGCTTGAAGCCCGTGGCCATCACCACTACGCCGGCTTTTATCTCCAGAGTCTCATCTTGAGACAAACTCCAGTCTGACCTGATTGCGCACCCCTCGAACGGCCGAAAGATCATCTTCCTGTTGGCTGCGCCGATTTCGCTGGGGCGGGCTCCAGCTCTTCTTCGAACTTTAACGAGAAAATCCCCTATCGTTCCGCTGCTGGAGACGACCTCCGCCTGAGTGTAGACAGTGATATTCGAGTCGTCGACCACTTCTTCCACTAGTTCCGTCAGCAAATCTCCAGCCTTTTCCTCCGTAGGGTAGACTCGATCAAGCTGGGCCGTTTGCCCTCCCAGATACGGAGATTTTTCAATCAGGGTAACGCCAATCCCTTGCTTAGACAGCCTTCGGGCAGCGGTAAGACCACTAATCCCACCGCCTATGACGACAGCGTGAGGATGAGCTTCTATTCGGATTGGCTCCATCGGCTCAAGAAGGGTGGCTTTGGCAACCGCGGCCGCTACCAGTCTGAGGGCCTTTTGGGTAGCCTCACCGGCATCATGACTGTGCGCCCAACTTACTTGCTCCCTAATATTTGCATGTTCGTATAGGAATGGGTTATGTCCCCCCCTTTTCAAAGCGTTGCGAAAAGTCAGCTCATGAAGTTTTGGCGAACAAGATGCCACCACAACTGCATCAAGATTTTCGTTCCGGAGGTCTTCAAGGATCAGATCTTGCCCAGGATCCGAGCACATGAACATGTTTGTGCGAGCGACTTTGACCTGTGGTAGTTTTTGCACTTCTTCGGCAACCTGCTGCACATTCACCACATCCGAGATGTTTCCACCGCAGTGGCAAATATAAACACCTATCCGAGGCTCTTTTGATTGAATGGTCTCCGATTGCTTCTTGACTTGCACTTCCTCGGGCATCTCGTACCTCTGAATTCGGATTAGGAATTACTCTGCGTGGGAGGTCAGCCCACCGCTTGTTCGGCAAGCACTTCCTCATTCCGGTCTCTCTCTGCGGCGGTGAGTGTGGAAATCGGCCCCAAGGACGCAATATAATTTGCTGTCTCCATAGCGGCCGCACCAGCTTTTGCTATGGTATCCACAATGTCCTTAGGTCCGCCTGCAGTTCCTGCCACAAAGACCCCCTCTTGATCGGTAAGGGCCGGTGCAATTTTGGGTTTAGGACACAACACAAAACCGTCATCTGCTTGCCCCACCTGGATGAATTCCTGCGGGTTACATCCGGGTAACATGCCTAGCGAAAGAACGACCATGTCGTGATTTCGCTCCTCAACACGACCGTCCTCTTCCATAAGCTCTACCCGAACTTTCAGATTGTGGTCCTCGCCTTCCATGATTTTCCCTACCTTGGCTTTCACGAACTCTATGCCCATGGCCTTTGCGTTCTGATAGAATTCTTCGTACCCCTTACCGAAAGCCCGAATATCCATGTAGTAAATCGTCACATCCACGAGCGGAAGAGCCCCCGAGAGTAACATAGCCTGCTTTATTGCGTACATGCAGCAGACTCGGGAGCAGTAAGGAACCCCAAGGCTTTTATCGCGCGATCCTGCGCACTGCACGTAAGCGATGCTGTCAGGGACTTTGCCGTCCGAGGGTCGAATTACCCTCCCATAAGGGCCATGAGGCGACAACAGACGCTCCATTTGGAGCGAGGTCAGGACGTTACCGTTGTGGCTCTGCGCTGGGAGATACTGTCTCTTGGCATCCTTCGGGCTGAGTTGGAATCCCGTGGCGAGAATGACGCTCTTGGCTTCAACGATCACTTCCTCGGGCTCCTGGTAATAATCCACTGCATGGGTGGGGCAGACTTTTTCGCATGATCCGCAGAGCATGCAGTTATCTGCATCCAGCAGCGCTTTCTGTGGGATAGCGGTTGCGAAAGGTACATAAATGGCTTTCCTGGCTCCCATTCCGCCTTCAAACTCATGAGGCAAGTCCACGGGGCAAACGTACTCACACTGACGACATCCTATGCAGAGCTTCTCGTCCACGTATCTCGGTTTTCGTGTGAGGTTGCCTCGGAAGAGTGGACCTTCTCGTGTAATGGATCTGACTTCCGTGTAGGTGAAGATTTTTATGTTTGGATGATGAGCCGCAGCAGCCATCCGTGGTGTGGTGATACAGCTTGCGCAATCCAGAGTCGGGAACACTTTGCTCAGGGCTATCATCACCCCGCCAATGCTTGCCTCTTTTTCCACGACAGCTACTCTGAAACCCTGATCGGCCAGATCCAGGGCTGAGGTGAGCCCAGCAATACCTCCGCCGACGACAAGAGCGTCATAGTGTTCGGGCAGCGTTTTCATTTTGCTCAGTGCTCTATCTCCCCTTTGTGCGGGGAGCCGATTTCTTTGAGGAGATTGTTCATCGCATTAACTTCCTTAAGGAAGGCTTTTGTACAGACGGTGCATATAGCCGTAAGCTTAATCCTTCGACGGTCGTATCCTTCTTGCTTCATCCTGCCGGTGACTCTATCCATTCGCGCGGCAAAGCGATGATACGCACCTTGGTAAGGACATTCCTCACCGCACGACATGACGATGATGCCGCCTATTCCTTTTTCCAGCGTCCGAAAGTAGAAATCTTCCGGAAGCATCACCGGAGCCGGAATCCGAAGGATGTAAGTATTGGGCGGATAGGACAGGTGTGCCTGTCCCACTGTATCTGCCCCGGGATAGGCGCACGCGATTGTCGCCAAAATCAGAATCTTCGCCTGGGCTGCGTCTGATGAAGTAGCCATGTCTTTGCCCGCTATTTCTTTCTCGTAACAAAGATTCGATCGTACCCTTCGGCTTCGAGGACTCCCAGGAACTCATGACCGACCTTTTTTGCCCACGCAGGGATGTCGCTCTTGGTTCCCGGATCATTGGAAAGTACCTCCAGGACGTCGCCCACCTTGACTTGCCCTATCCCCTTCTTGGCCTCGAGCAGTGGCCCCGGACATGCGCTGCCTCGAGCGTCAACTACCTTAGCAGCGGTCATATTGGTCAACTCTACGTTACTCATGGATATTTCCTCCTGGATTATTTTGTCTTGGCTCCACGTTCCTCTTAATAAGCAATTGTCATGCCATTTTACTGACGGAACGGTCAATGCAAATTGATATCAATAAAATTAGCTACATACATACGGAATGCCGGTCGATGACGTTTCAAAGGCGCTGTGCTACGCCAATCTTTCTTGAAAAATGGGTTGACAAATGTTAACCTGTAAACCAGAGTTTACGTTAACGTTTAAGCCCTGCAACTGAGGTGCTTCAATGAATCAGCAAGAGATGGTCGGCTTCTGGAAAACCATCGTCGACACGATGATGAACGGCTTGATAGTCGTCGATTCAGACGGGATGATAGTCGCGGTCAATCATGCCACTGAGGAAATCACCGGCTATGAGCGAGAGGAACTTATCGGAAGCCCTTGCACGATTCTGAACTGCGATCAATGTACTGCCCGTGACTCCAAGGGCGATTTTACCTGTGATCTGTTTGAGACAAGACAAATCGAGAAGCGCAGATGTACCCTCACCAAAAAAGATGGGACCGTGCTGCCTGTAGTGAAGAATGCCAGAGTCCTCAGCGGAAATGATGGGAAGGTAAATGGTGGCGTTGAAACCATCACGGATCTCAGTGAGATAGTGACGAGAGATCTGAAAATAGCCAGACTGAATTCAATATTGAAGGGCAAAGATAGTTTTCACGGAATCATCGGAAAGTCCCGACCTATGCAGGACGTATTCGATCTGGTCACCGATGCCGCTCAATCCCTCGCGCCAATCATCATTTATGGGGAGAGCGGTACCGGCAAAGAACTCGTGGCGTCGGCCATTCATCAACTGGGCAGCCGCAAAGACGGTCCATTGGTCAAAGTGAATTGCGCCGCCTTAACAGAATCACTCTTGGAAAGTGAGCTATTCGGACACGTCAAAGGCGCTTACACTGGCGCGGACAGAAACAGAAAGGGGCGTTTTGAACTGGCGGACGGCGGGGACATTTTTCTCGATGAGATCGGAGATATCCCGCTTTCCATGCAAGTGAAAATATTACGCGTTTTGCAGGAGAAAGAATTCGAGCGGGTTGGGGACAGTACGCCAGTAAAAGTGGATGTCAGAATTATCTCCGCGACTCATCGAGATCTGTCCGAAATGATTGCCCGAAGTGAATTCCGGAAGGACCTGTTTTACCGTCTTAATGTAATCCCGATCCGTTTGCCACCTTTAAGAGATAGGCGGGAAGACCTCCCGTTGCTGATCGAGCATTTCATAGAGGAGAATCGCTTGAAAACCGGCAAAGACATGACCGGGATAAGCAACCAGGCCATGAACTCGCTGATGTCCTACTCCTGGCCGGGCAATATCAGAGAGTTGCTTAATGCTATTGAATATGCTTTCGTGGTCTGTCGGCAAGCATACATAGAAGAGCGCCACCTACCCGAAGCGATCAAAAATAGAAAATCATCGCTTCCCCCAGCCAAAGACGGTCAAGGGGAGAGAGACCGAATCGTTGAAGCCATGAAGCAAGCGGGCGGCAAAAAAATTGAGGCAGCCCGATTACTCGGGATTACCAGGCAAGCCCTCTGGAAAAAGATGGCAAAGTTGGGGATCAAGCATAATTTCACTTTTGATGATAACGCCCTTGACTCTCCAGGATCTGCTGGAAACTCTTGACGCCGAATTCGGGTGTGCTTTCTCTACGCCGCAAGGCAGTGTCTTTGAAGTCTCTTGGTCCATTGTGTCCAGAAACGTTTCCCCCACCCAAATTACATGCAAATTGCAGTCCATTCGCTTCGGGTATGGTGCATAATGCAGCGATGGACCCCCGTTCAAGATCCGCGTTGCATCGCATTCCACGCTCTGGACAGGCTATAGAGGCAGCGCCGCCATTTGGCACAGTCCTTGCTGCCATTGGCAGCAGAAAGGATTGAGCCAAAAATGCCAAAAGGAAATCAAACGGGCGGATCGGGCAGTGGTTCGGGGTCAGCAAGAGGCATGGGCAGAGGAGGAGGCCAAGGCCGGGGCGGAGGTCGTCGGGCGGGTCCAGGCGGCGACTGCATGTGCCCCAACTGTGGAGAGAAAACTCCGCACCAGAGGGGAATCCCCTGCTTCGAGCAAAAATGCCCAAAGTGCGGAACGCTCATGTGTCGGCAATAGCCTTGCCGATCGAGCTGTCAAGAATGGAAAACAGCCTCTGCAGTTCGTCGAGGCAGAGAATCTTAGTCATATCGAAACGGAGAGGAGATCGCCCCAGATGTTTACAAAGGTCATCGCTGTTCCATCAATGCATCCCGGCGGACTGGACGCAGTGCGTTCAGGCCACTTCGGGCATTGTGATGCTTTCACGCTGGTAAGCGTCGAGAACGGAGAAATCCGCGATGTTTCCGTGGTGTCCAATCCTCCTCATCAGCAGGGCGGATGTCAGGCGCCGGTGAATTTGCTCCAACAAAGTCAAGCCGATGCCCTGATAGTGGGAGGAATCGGTATGAGGCCTCTTATGGGATTCCGTCAAGCGGGTATCGACGTCTATTACGGCCCGGAAGGCGACACAGTTGAAGCAGTTATAGGAGATCTGCTCGAGGGCAGGCTGAAGGTGATACAGGAACACGAAGTCTGCGGTGGAGGCAGGATCTGAGAAGAGTCGATCGAGTGAAAGAGGTTGAATTGCCCCTCGCTATGGAGAAGTCTCTTCTGCCGCCTTCTCGGACCGAAAAAAAGAAACTGTCTCAAAATGAATTTTTGCTAGAAAATTGTGACACGATGCTTCCTCACTTGTCAAAAAATTGCCGGGCTACTATCGAACGTCCCTCCTGGACGCCTGCCATTTGAGCCCCGTCGGGCGATTGAAAGTAGGCCGGTGCTTCGGCGCAGGCTGTCGTCTGCATGTGACTGAAGTATGACTAATTTCCAATTCCTGTATGCAGTTCCCTGGATTTCGGTGCTAGCCGCGGCGGGCTTGATTTTTGTGCTCATCGGCGGCTGGACATGGCTCCAATTGAAATCAGACCCTCAGCGAGGAACCATTGACTCTCCTGATGCCAGTGCATTTCTGCGAGGCAAGTGCGGAGACTCCATGAAGATCTCGCTCCGGTTCGTCGACGACCGAGTCGTTGAGGCCAAGTACTGGACCGATGGCTGCCGGATGAGTGGCGCATGCGGGGCGGCAGCCGCCAAACTCGCCCTCGGCAAGTCCCCCGAGGAAATAGCAGACATAGACCATGTCGCGGTCGAAAGAGAAGTGGGGGGATTGCCGGAGGAGGATCTGCACTGTGCGACCTTGGCTTCGGGGACCCTTCAAGAGGCAATCAGACTTTATCTTGTGGGCAATATGCGTGATGGTTTTGTTCATGAAAGAAACTGACGAATTCCGGCCATCCCTTTGGCACAAGCAGGGCAGGAATAGCGCACACCGATGCCGGCTTTCAAAAAGGAACGGCATCCTGACACCAGCGTTGAGCTTTTGAAGGTCAGACCCGCTCTGCGGGAGAAAAGGGAGGTGCGCAAGAGCTTTCAATCTGAGGCGCGGCTTGGAAGGGAAAACATGTGAATGGTCTGGGGACCATTGAGGACGGTTCTTGGACAAAAGGCGTCTTCCAACACGGCACGATAACATACTTCCCTGAAAGGTTTCCTGAGAAAGGAGGCAGCCATGTTTTTGCCAAAGAGCGACATCTTCAAGGACATCAGGCAAGAAGCTATAAACGCCATTTCGGAGATAGCTTTCGAGGAAAAACACGAAAAAGGGACTGTCCTCTTCAGGGAAGGAGACGCGGCGAGATACTTTTACGTCTTGGTTGAAGGTAAGGTGCTGATGACCATCGAAGACGCAGCCACACCACATTATGTGGCCACCAAGATAGGGGAATTGTTCGGTTGGTCCAGCGCGGTGGGCCGAGATTTCTACTCGGCGACAGCGGAATGTCTCGGACCGACCACAGTGATGAAGGTCGACAGAGTGGATCTTGAACGTGTATTCGACGAGCACCCGAGGAGTGGAAAAGTCTTCTATAGGCTGTTGGCCGAAGCCCTCGGACAACGGTGGATCGACCTCCAGCGCACGTGGATATCTGAGCTGGAGCGTGAACGGAAGGCTTCTTAGGGCAGTGGACAGATGATGGAGGTCAAGGAGGCCTAGCCGCGCCTCTTTTACAGATGGCAATCTCTCACGCGTTTTGTAGTTGGGCATAAGAGACGGGGCCAACTGTGGGACGACACGCCCATCAGTAACTCGAGTCATCTCTCAACCCGTTTCAGACAATTCGTGTCTTGGGGAGACAACAATGAGAGTAGCAATAACAGCCACTGGCAAAGATTTGGACGCAGAGATCGACCCTCGGTTTGGACGGGCGCGGTACATTCTCATCGTAGATCCCGAGGGAGCGATTATTGACGTTGTCGACAACGAACCGAATCGTGCCGCAATGGGAGGGGCCGGCATCAGAGCCGCAAAGATGTTGTCGGACAGAAGAGTCAACGTGCTTCTCACCGGCAGGTGCGGCCCAAACGCCTTAGCAGCCCTTGGCGCTGCAGGGATCGAGATTGGCGAAGTCCTGTCAGGGACTGCCCGAAAGGCACTGGAACGTTTCAATCGCGGCGAGGTCAGCTACGTGACCGACGACGGTCCCGGCTCGGCCACACGCCTTCCGGGAATCGACGGCGCATCGGGGTTAGGGGGCGGTCGAGGCATGGGCATGGGCCGGGGTCGAGGCACAGGCCGGGGCCGTGGAACGTGGTGAAGATTACCAGAATCACCCGTGGCGGCGCCGAACTCGCTCGTTACGTCAGCGGCGACACGTTGAGGCAGGGATGTATTTTGGGCTGCTTTCAGACGCGATTCCCCGGGATGGGCTGCAGCGGGTGCGAAGCAAGCGGCACAGTGCCGTAATCGAAACTGAAAGGAGGGGCTCATGGATTTTATAGACCGAATTCGAATTTTGACGAGGGAGCAGGCCGCCTGGGCCATGGTTCAACTCATAACTCACGTGTCCCCGGAAACCTTTATGAAACTGGCGCTCCTGGCATCGCGTGTGGCCGACGGCGAAAGAGCGACCGCGGCTATACAAGCCGTCATTGAGAGCCTCCGGGAAGGGCCGAATAGCCAGGCATCGCGAATGTTTAGGCGCGTCATGACAGAGCTATCGCCCCATTGTCTCAAAGCTGTTGCAAATTCCCTGTTCATTAACGGTCTTCTGCGGAGTTCCGCGGTTCGCGGCGACTTCGCTCGAGAAAATGGCTTCGATCCCCCTTTCACACTTTTGATCAGCCCGACAATGCAGTGCAACCTCCAATGTGTAGGGTGTTATTCGGGCCGCTACGTTCGGGAAAAGGGATTGCCGAACGATCTTCTGGACCGCATTTTGGCCGAAGCAAGGGATATGGGAATCTTGTTTGTCGTGTTCAGTGGAGGCGAACCTCTTACGCGCAAAGAGGATCTGTTTCAACTCATACGCAAATACAACGATATGTATTTCATGTTCTACACCAATGGCACACTGATAAGTGACTCTGTGGCGGATCAGCTTCAGAACCTGGGCAATGCCGGGGCTGTAATCAGTCTTGAAGGTTTTCAGGAGGCCACCGACGCCAGGCGTGGAAAAGGAGTCTACAGGAAGGTTATGGACGCAATGGGGCGGCTGAAAGATCGAGGGGTACCGTTCGGAACTTCGCTTACCGCGACCGGAAGGAACATCGAGGAAATCACCAGCAGAGAGTTCTTTCAGCATCTTTACGAAAAAGGCGTGATGATTGCGTGGTACTTCCTGTTCATGCCGGTGGGGCAAAACCCTGATGTCTCGCTGATGCCCACCCCGGAGCAGCGAGAGTATCTCCGACGCCGAGGTCAAGCGCTTAGAAGTGAGTTTCCGATCTTTATTGCCGACTTCTGGAACGATGCGCCGTACGTGGGAGGTTGCATAGCAGGCGGCAGGAACTACCTCCACATCACACCAAGGGGGGATGTGGAACCCTGTGTGTTTACCCATGTGGCTGTGGAAAAAATCTACGATAAGAGCCTCACAGAAGTCCTCAACAGCGACTTCTTCAAATACATTCGCTCCTTGCAACCCTATTCTGAGAATCTCTTGACGCCTTGTATGATTATCGACAACCCCCATGTCTTCCGGGATGTGTGCAAGAAGTGCGGAGCCTACGGCACCCACGAAGGGGCGGAAGACGTCAGGACCAAGATAAAAGACGAGTTGGACGATTATGGCAGAAGGGTGCGAGCCCTCTTCGACCGAACCTGGGAAGAAGAAAAGGCCGAGTATGGGTACTCCGATTCTAATAAGGCTGCGGCTGCGCTGTGAATTCCCGTTTTACAGGTGTGCTTCGCAAAGATTCCAAGGTCACGCCGGTGAAAACCGAATGTGGGGCTGAATTTCGGATAATCGTTGTAACCGACCCGCCCCATGCGGAGTTGTGATCGAGTTTTGCCCCTTCAATTTGGCACGGTAAACGAACTGATCTGCAGACGGGATGTGGAGAGTAGGAGCAAGACAAGACTTCTATGGCCGGACCGTGCTGGTCCGCGAGAAGGCCGGGACTCAGGTTGCATTTCGGGAGCAACCTTAGTTCCAGCGTCTGGAGGCGACTGCCATAAGCGACTCCAATCATACTGAAGAAAGGTGGTATTCATGAGGACGTATGTATGTGTCGTGCTGACATTAGCCTTTCTTGGTTTCGCAGGCGGGAACGGGCTTGCTGAGACCGGGGTAATGGTCCCCAAACACGAATGCTTCTTCCTCAAGAGCCTGCATTTTACCACCAATGGCATGAAATTCTGGTACGGCAAAGAAAAGGGCGGCCTCGAATTGCTTACCGGAGTCCCCTATTCCAAGCTTGATTGCCGGAATTGCCATGTGTCCGGCTGCGACCGATGTCATCGCACTCAGTGGGGAAAACGCCTATCTTACACACTCAAGACAGCTCAAAACCCCAATATGTGTCTGCAATGTCATTCCAAGGAAAAGGCCATGATAAAGGTTGACCTAAAGGCAAAACAAGAGGACGTCCATCTGGCTAAGGGAATGACCTGCACGGACTGTCACTCGCAGCGGGAGATGCATGGCGACGGTGTTCAGTACACTTCCCTGAAAGAACCCGGAGCGATGGATACGAGCTGTAAGAAGTGCCATAACGCTGTCAAGCCTACTTATGCCCACACCGTGCACGAAGGGAAGCTTGACTGCAATGCCTGCCACGTGCGCCACGAGGTGAGTTGCACCAACTGCCATTTCGATCATCTGATCAAGACGGGAGAGCGTAAGGCGATCCCCGTCAACGGTTGGGTCTTTCTCATGAACTACAGGGGCAAGGTCACTTCGGCGAACATGCAGACCTTCTTCGTCCGCCCCGACAAAACATTCCTCATGTTCGCGCCCAAAATGGGGCATTCAATCATGAAAAAGGGAAGGAAATGCGACGATTGTCATGGAACGAAAACTATGCATCAAGTCCAAAAGGAAAAGAGGCTCAAGCTGACGTGGCTCGAAGACGGCAAGGTAGCAAACCTCAAAGGAGTCATTCCTGTGGCTCGAGGCGTCAAATACGAATGTGCGTATCTCGACCTGAAAGATGGGAAATGGGTGCCGGTCAAGCACCCGGCTGAGCCGATCCAGCAATTTGTCGGATTCGGTGAGCCCCTTACCAAGGAACAGCTTGAAGCCTTGGCCGAGCATCAGGAAGTGCCCAAACCGGAGATAAAGACCCCCACCGAGGCGAAGTAGATCGTTGACCAATTACGGGGTGGGCAGCCCTTGTACTCCATGTGCTCAAACCCGACGCGGCCTGACGTCTGAAGAGAGGATTGCAAAACCCAGTTCATTGGCCGACAAGGACTGTCCATCCGCAGAAAGGCTCCGATGGCGGCGGAATGCACGCCGAGCGATCGCGATGAGACGAAGCAAGTTTCTTAAACGCCTTGCCGTTGCGCTCCTTTCGGGGGGCCGGCGAGGCATAATCCCCTCGTTGTTAGCGAAGGGGTCGCCCACAGAGAGGAGTGCCGGCCATGAACCGAATGTTTCAGAGCATAACTCTCGGAAGATTGAATCTCGTCAATCGGGCTGTTTTCCCGCCCATAAAGACAGGGTATGGAGGTGCCGACGGCGCTGTGACACAACGCCAACTGATCTTTTACAGACAGATTGCGGCGAACGGTCCGGGCTTAGTTATCCTTGAACCTGTCTCCGTGTCACTCGAAGGAAAGGAACATCCCAAGCAACTCTGCGTCCATCTTCCCCAAAGCGCCGCGGAACTCGCAAGAATTGTGGAAGTGGTGCATGGGGAAGATCGCCTTGTCTGCCTTCATTTGAATCATGCCGGTGCAGCCGCTAATCCCAAGGCCGCAGGGACTAAGCCGAAAGCTCCCTCTTCCGTCACTTGTCCCGCCAGTGGTCAAGTTTCTGAGCCGCTGACAGAGCAAGAGATCAAGATAATTATAGCCGCTTATGGCTCCGCAGCGGAAAAGGCAAAGGCGGCGGGATTTGACATGATTGAGGTCCAGGCGGGGCATGGCTATCTCGTTTCCCAGTTTCTAAACCGGAAAATCAACAAAAGGCCGGACCACTACGGGGAGGATCGCACGCTTTTTGGCAGACAAGTGCTGTCAGTGGTGCGAGAGGGAACTCCGGATATACCATGCATTTTGCGGATTTCCGGAAATGAAATGTCGCCCGACCTGGGGCTGGACCAGGAAGATTTGCGTCCCATACTCGAAGGGGCGCACGAAGCAGGGATCGCTGCCATACATGTTGGCATGGGCAATGCTTGTTTCAGCCCTCCCTGGTACTTTCACCACATGAGCCTTCAGGAGAAGCCCCAGATAACTGCCCTGTCATGGGTTCGGCAACAGACGATACTGCCTATTATTGTTGCAGGAAGAATGGGCGAAGCAGAAAGGATAAAGAATATCCTCGATGCGGGTCTGGCTGACCTCGTCGCATTGGGCAGGCCTCTCATTGCGGATCCCGATCTCTTGGAGAAACGGCGGAAGGGCGCCGATGAAGACGTGCGTCATTGCGGCTATTGTCTCCAAGGCTGCCTGCAACGTGTCAAGAGCGGCGAGGGCTTGGGCTGCAACATCAACCCGCTGATCGGCCAGCCCGAACTAGAGCCTGCTCCTCATGCCCTAAAAGTCTTGGTTGCCGGAGGAGGCCCGGCCGGCATGTGTGCTGCGCTCTACCTTGCCGGACGCGGCCACTGTGTGACACTGGTCGAACAGGCGGATTGTCTCGGGGGACAGTTCTGTCTCGCCTGGCGGACCCCGGGCAAGGCAACAATGAAAAGGACTCTGGATTCACTCGAGCGCGCCGTGACGGCCAGCGGCGCTTCCATCATATTGGGGAGGACCGTCGATCTCAATCTGGTGAAAGAAATCCGGCCCGATCTGCTTGTTTGGTCTGTGGGAGCCAGTCCGAATGTACCGGAAATCCCGGGGCTCGACACTCAGTGGGGAATTACTGCGGTGGAATTTCTGAACGGGGCGAAAAACGTTCGTGGCCCTAGGATCTTGGTTATCGGTGCCGGCAGGGTCGGAGTTGAGATTGCGGAATTGCTGGGACAGGAAGGCTATGAAGTGGTTGCGACAAAACGGACGGACTCCATTGGCAGCCACATGGAGACTATAACAAGAAACCTGGCTCTCAAGCGGATCGGCAATATGCCAAATGCCACCTTCATGCCCCGTACGGTAGTGAAGGAATTCAGGACCGACGCCGTTGAAGTGGAAGAAGACGGAGTGAGGGCATTTCTGGAACCGTTCCAGACTGTGGTCGTGTCCACGGGTTTGCTATCCGCGCAGGGGCCTGCAGAAGAGATCCGGAAGGAAGTCTCAAAGGTGGAGATAATCGGAGACGCACTAGAGGTCCAGGACATTTACAGCGCTACGCAGGCGGGTTACCGGGTCGCGTTGGGATATTAACCTTACATTGACATCCACTGCGGAAGGACCGGAATCCATCCGCGGATTGGATGGAGAAAGAAGGATGTCAAAACATGAAAAGGCCTCGTGGCAGGAACCGGGGTCACGGAGTCGGCAGGGGTAACCGTGGACTGGGGCGACATAACGCCTGTAGTCAGGGTTGGGCAACGCAGAGGCGAGTAATTGAGCCAATCCCGCCATTCTCTCTTTCGTCCTTTCCGCACAGCCCGAAGGCCGTACAAAAGGCCGACTGTGTTTCAACCCTCGCGGCAATTGTGGATACGGATAGATGTATTGGCTGCGGTGCGTGTCAAGAGATGTGCCCTGTTGGGGCCATATCTGTAAGCCAAATCGCCAGGATTGATCAGAACTTGTGTTCAGGATGCGGCCTTTGTGTGACCGCATGCCCGGAGGGGGCCCTTTCGATGAGTCCGTTGCGCGGACCTGCCACGCAAAGCAGTTCGGGTAGCTCCTGGAAGGATTGAACCCTTAACGACTTACAAAGGAGACCAACCACATGCAACGCGGATCATTCTCAGACGTCTCGATCGTGTCGTGCGGCACCCTGAGCTTGGAACTTAATTATCTCAGAAAGATGGGGTTTCTGGACGCAACGCAATTGCTGTACACAACAGCCGGACTTCACCAGGACTGTCGTGAATTGGAGCGGCAACTTGTCCAGCGTATAGCGAAAGCGAGGCAAACGGCAGACAAGGTGATCGTGGTTTACGGAGGCAAGTTCTGCTACGTAAACGTTAAAGAGCCGACTCGAACCCTGGAAAAGATTGTTGCAGAACAGGGACCACATGTCGTCAGAATAGAGGCCAGCCACTGTGTAGACATGTTGGCCGACGCGTCAGAGCGAGAATCAATAGCCGACGGAGAACAAATATGGTGGATGACGCCCGGTTGGATCGAATTCAGACATCGGGTGTTCGCAGGCTGGGACAAGGGGCTTGCAAACGAGAACTTTCCACGTCACACGGGGGGGGCGATGGTTTTGGATGCCATCGGGTATTTCGACCAATATGTCGAGGAGCGTCCCGAAGAGCTTCTTGAATACTCTGACTGGATGGGAATACCTATCCAGGCTCATCCGATTTCCCTTGACCGGTTGAAGTCGCTGCTATTGGAAGCAGCCACCCGATTAAGAGAATAAACATCATTTGATGCGTAATGTCTTCCCCATAAAGGACATAGCGGCGAGAGATGGAGGATCGGGTACTAAGAGACTCGCACAAGAAGGCTCGGCAACCAGGAACCTATCCTGTACTATCAAAAGGTGGTTCAGAGAATGATCGCGTTTGGACCGGTACCGTCACGGCGCTTGGGACGCAGCCTCGGGATTAACAACATGCCGCCTAAGTGCTGCTCGTATTCCTGCATATACTGCCAGATCGGCAGAACCGTTCGCAGGCGCATTGAACGTCGGAAATTCTTTGAGCCGGAGCGGATTTTGAGGGAGGTGGAGTTGCATCTGGTGAAATTGCGGGAGACGGGAGAACCTATCGACTACCTCACATTCGTTCCTAGCGGCGAACCCACCCTCGACAAGAATCTCGGGCGCGAGATACAAGCTTTGGCGTCCCTCGGCATAAAGGTCGGCGTGATCACGAACGCATCTATATTATGGAGAGAGGATGTTCGCGCAGACCTCGCTGAGGCTGATTGGGTTTCACTGAAAATCGACGCAGCAACAGAAAAAGCGTGGCGTAAACTCAATAGGCCGCATCCTGCTCTGAAAATGTCGTCTGTGATAGACGGCCTGATTCGGTTTGCCAAGTCTTTCCGAGGTGATCTGGTCACCGAAACCATGCTCGTCAGAGGTGTCAACGATGAAGCTGGCAGGTTGCAGGAGCTTTCAGATCTTTTGGATCAGGTAAATCCTCGGTGCTGTTATTTGGCCACCCCTACACGGCCTCCTGCCGAATCTTGGGTCCTGCCTCCCACCGCAGAAGTCCTGTCGGAGTGCTATTCGTTGCTGGCAGCCAGGCTCCCTGCAGTGGAATGCCTCACTGCAGGCGACGAAGGGCAGTTCACGGTTACAAGGTCTGCGGTCCAAGATCTCTTGAGTATTACATCCGTGCACCCCATGGAACAGAAAGCTGTAGAGAAATTTCTCCAAAAGGCAGGTGCTGATTGGACCCTGATCGAACGGCTGCTTGAAAACGGCCGCATCATAAAAACGGAGTTTGAGGGTAAGCAATTCTACAGGAAGGCGCCCGCTGCGGTTTTGTAGCCTCGTTGCCACGAGGGTACGCATGGCAGGCGCTCCATTGGAGACTCCGAGGAGCACCAATCTGGAGGTTGCAGTGCCCCCAGTAGTGAGCCCAAACATAAGCGGTCCTCGCCGGCATCGATTCAGGCCGAGGGCGACAAGCAGAGACCTGTTCGTGTTCCTGTATCATAGAGTCCCACATGTCAGGGGGTGCGGTAGATTCGCCCGCGCCGTGAGCAGTTGGTTCATGCGGGCGAGCTGCAACGATTATTGTTGCGGACATCGTGACTCATCCGGCTGGAAAGAGCACGAAAGAAGTGGAATATTCGGGAAGGGAAAGACGATCACTCGAACCGTAGTGACCCAAAGGCGGCTATATCCCTTTGATGTGGAAGCAGACCGATACGACCTGTGGTTTGAGTCCCCTGAAGGCAAAGCAATCTTTGATATTGAGAGGAATTGTCTCCGAGCCTTGATTCAAACTTTTACGGGCTTGTGGCTCGAAGTGGGGGTGGGTAGTGGCAGGTTTGCCACGTCCCTAGGCATCTCTGAGGGGGTGGATCCGTCACAGAGGATGCTGGCTATCGCGGCACGCCGTGGTATTCACGCTGTCCGAGGGATCGGTGAAGAATTGCCCTATCAGGATGCGGCATTCGACGGAGTTCTGATGGTCACTACGCTCTGTTTCTTAATAGACCCCAAGAAAACGCTGTCGGAATGCCGTCGCGTTTTGCATTCCCGTGGAACCCTGGTGGTGGGAATAGTGCCTGCCGAGAGTGCCTGGGGCCTATTGTATAGGGCAAAAGGTTGCGAAGGTCACCCGTTATATTCCAAAGCAAATTTCTATAAATGCGCGCAAATAGTTCGCTTTTGTGCTGAGGTCGGGTTCGTTTTTTCCAGTGGTATCAGTTGCCTCCTGACTCCTCCAGGTGAAGCTCCGGCGCCCAGCCTGGAGAAAGGCATCGATGAGAATGCCGGGTTTGTGACAATGAGTTTCTACAAAGCATGATCGAGGAGCCTTCTGAAAGTGTTTGTAGGTAATGAACATGCTTGTCGTAAACGGCTAGCCATTAACAAGACTTAGTTTTTTTCATAGGGGCGTTTTCGGTTGTGGCATTGGGAAAAGTTACCGCTCCTCTCGCTGCTTTGGACGAACCAGAACTATCTGTAAAGCTATCAGACCATTTCGAGGCCGGTAGGGGCAACGCCTGCTCGGGGTCTTCTTGATGCAATTCCTCTCAAACCTCTTCTTACCGTTCCTGGACTGGATACAGATAGAGATTACTTCTCATTGCAATGCCGAATGCGTTTATTGCCCGCATTGCGTATTCAAGCAATCCTGGCATGCCGCACATATGCCCTTGGAGGTTTTCAAAGAGCTGGCACCCGCGTTTCGTAGAACGAATCTGGTATATCTGCAAGGGTGGGGTGAACCGCTCCTTCACCCCCAATTCTTTGAAATGCTCCGCATCGCGAAAGTTTGTGGGGCACAGGTGGGAACCACAACAAACGGCATGCTTTGCGATGCCAAAACTGCGGAGCGCATGGTCATGGGAGGCTTGGACATTGTCGGCTTCTCGTTGGCAGGAACGGATGAATCCCAGGACAAGGTCAGACGCCTCACTCGGATCAGGAATGTTCTACAGGCCATCAGGCGTATAGATGACATCAAGAAAAGTTGCGGAGCTTATACTCCCGAAGTGCATGTAGCGTATATTTGGCTCCGCTCGCAGATCAATGCTCTGAAGGGATTGCCCGCGCTTCTCGAGGGCACTGGGGTCAGCCAAGTGGTTGTGACTACTCTTGACTTTGTTCCGCATCCGGACCTCGCAACAGAGACTCTCCACGCTCGAGACCAAGATGAGGAAATGTTTCTTCGCCGCATGATTTCAGAGGTGGGCGAGGAGGGGAAAGAACGTGGGTTAGAGATCTTTTTCCGGCTTGTGGAACGATACAAGCAGCCCAGGGCATGCACGGAAAACGTGACGAAATCGCTTTTCATCTCTTCCCTGGGATTTGTATCTCCCTGCGTTTTCAGGAACCTGCCGATTGTTCAAGGCTCCGGCTCCGGGGCACTAGAGGGAGCGGTGCCACCGACTCTAAGATATGGCAACATAAACGACAGAAGCCTTCCTCAGATTTGGAGGGAGAGGTCCTACAGAGCGTTTCGGAGGGATCACACCAAGGGGCGCGCGACTCGTTACTGCGGTGACTGTCCCAAATTATTCTGCTCAACTTATGCGTTCAGATTGCCCGCCACGTGTAGTCCCCAAAACTGGGGATTTGCCTGGTTTGGAAAGGGCACCCCCACTGCGTGACACCATTTCGCCTTCACACTTTTAAACAGCCCTGAACTACCTGGGCCACCAAAGGCAGGAGAGCCGAGACTCCTCAGCTCCCCCATGCACCCGTACATTGTTTTGGTCCACGGATGCCAAATCGCTTAGAAAGCGCCATCAGGCAAGTCAACGACTTCGCGGGACGGCTTTTTGCAGGTCTCCAAGCGAGCGTTCAGTGCAGGCAGTGTAATCTCCGCGAAGTACGTCGCTTGCATCACCTTGCCAACGTAGAAATCTTGCTTATCGCCTTCGTCGATCTTTCTCTGTGCGACCGCTGCCAGGTCCAGGAGGCGCCATACCATGATTGCGTCACCGTAGCACAAGAGCGCAGGATGCGTCTTCGATCCCCACTGGAGAACGTCGGATTGAATGGTATTCGCCATTGCCAGCGTCATCTCCTGCAAGCCTACTGCGGCATCTGCCAAAGATCGGACATGGTTACCAAGCACCGGGTGATCCCCGTATCTAGTGCAGAATGCTCGAAGTTCGCCAAGAAAAGCCTTTATGGGCGCTCCTCCATCCTTGATCAACTTACGCCCCATAAGATCCATTGACATAATGCCGTTTGTTCCCTCGTACAGGGATAGGATCTTCGCGTCTCTCATGTATTGTTCAAGAGGATAGTCCCTTGTAAAGCCATATCCGCCCAGGCACTGGATCGCATATTCACAAACCCTGAAACCGGTTTCGGAGGCATAAGCTTTAATGATCGGCGTTATGAACTCCACCAGGGCATTGTAACGTGCCCTCTCCTTCTCATCTTCCGATTCTTCGGATAGATCCAGCCAGTAACCCGCGGTATAAGCCATCGATCGCATGCCATCCACCGCGGCCTTCATCCAGAGGAGCATTCGGCGAACGTCCGGATGATTTATGATCGGAACCTCTCCAGATTTCCTACGGGCCAGATCATGTCCCTGAATCCTTTCCTTTGTATAAGCGAGGGCATTCAGGTACGCAGTTGCCGCAATCCCGATTCCGCCCACGCCCACGTTGATGCGAGCACTATTCATCATCTGGAACATGTGAGCGAGACCTTTGTTGGCCTCTCCGCACAAGTAGCCAATGCAGCCGTCATTGTCTCCAAAGTTGAGTACACACGTGGGGGATGCGTGCAGACCCATCTTCTGTTCCACCCCGACGCAAACAACGTCGTTCGGTTCCCCCAAAGAACCGTCATCCCGCACCCTTATTTTCGGAACAACAAACAGCGAGATCCCTTTCGTCCCGGCAGGTGCGCCCTCTATTCGGGCCAAAGCCAGGTGAATAACATTTTCGGTGAGATCGTGATCTCCCCACGTTATAAACATCTTGGTTCCTTTGATCCGGTAATGATCGCCCTCCGGAATCGCCTTTGTTCTGATGGCAGCCCACGTTTGAACCGGCCTGCGGTTCGGTGAGACACATAGTTCCAGACCATTTGCCTGAATACATGTTGGCAACGTACCGCTCCTGAAGTTCTTTCGTGCCGAAACACTCGATCAGATGCCCGGCACCATGAGTGAGACTGGGGGCCATGTGAAAAGAGATGCACGCGCCGTACATGAGGTCGTTAATGACGATTCCCATCAAGTGAGGAAAGCCCTGCCCTCCGTATTCTGCATCGCCGGTAGGCGCGATCCAGCCGTTTTCGCCGTAAAGCCGAAATGCATCCCGATAACCGGGGGCACAACAAACATTACCTGCCCCGAGAGTGCAGCCGTGCTTATCACCGACCTCCTGGAGCGGTCCCACGACACCCGTGGCGAATTTGGCCGCTTCGGCGACCAACATGTCCAATGTCTCCACATCAAGTTCGTGGTACCTGGGGAGTTTACAAAGGTCCCCGTAGTTAAGCTGTTCCTTCAGAATAAAATAGATATCCTGCTCACTTACCTTGAAATGTGTCATCAGTCTGCTCCTCCGATTCGAATCTTAGCCGTGTGTTTCTCAATAGATTCCCCGATCGCGATATCGTATTCCCCAAGCATAGTTCCGTTGACGAGTACGCCCGACAGCAAGTATCTTCTCTATAGAAAGGCAACTATCGTGCCAAAAGTTCGGACATAGAGCCGTGGAGCCGAATGCCAACCATTTGCCGGCTCCTTTCCGGATCGTATCCCCGTCTGTAGATTGTTTTGTCCATTGATGGCCTCTGTAGAAGATGCTCTACACGCTTGGCCGCGATCTCGCTAAGTTGTTATGAAGACTGATGGCTAAGAAGTTGATGGCTTCATTATGTATAACATACTCTACGTATAAATATTCGACACAACCGGTCGGCCCGTTCCCTACTGCAAGTCAAAGCCTCTTCTTCATGCCTCATCTCCTCATTCTTTACAGCGGAATGTCCTTTGGCATGGCGCTATTACTTGGGGTCTTCGAACTTGACTTGCATCACGATACTCCCTCAACCTGCGCACGCGACGCCGCCACCGGAGCATCGCAAGCCGTTGAATCGCATTTCATTTCGATCCACTCCGGCATGCTCCGGTCAGTTCTCCGGGACAAGCATCGGCTTAGGTGTACTCACGTTCAGGATTATAAAACGCCATCCGCCTATTGTCGATAATGGCAATTTTAATGCCAATGCCAAGTAATGCTCTTGTCCTCTCACGCGACGCAGTTTGCGGAGACAAAGTTTGACTACGTCGTCGGATTTCTTTGACAGATTGTAAAAATATTTGAATTTGCAGGACGCTGCGAGCACTCCAACTTAGGAAGGCGTCTCCTCGATTACGTCCACAAGGTCGGGGTAAAAGGCCACGTAGTCCTTGATGTCAGCCACGGATGGGTATGGTGACTCGTAGCTCCAAACAGCGTTTTCCGCGGATCGGCCGTCTGCACTTATGCTGAAATAGCTTGCATCACCCTTGTATGGGCAATGAGTGGAGTGGCTGGTACGCTGAAGCGCGGCCAGGTCAACGTCTTCCCGCGGGATGTACTGGACCGGCGGCAATGTCGCCTCCCGGAGTGTCAATGCCCGCTTGCTGTCCGCAATGGTGCGGCCGTTA
This sequence comes from uncultured delta proteobacterium, assembly GCA_963729795.1. Taxonomy (GTDB): domain Bacteria; phylum Desulfobacterota; class Desulfomonilia; order Desulfomonilales; family Desulfomonilaceae; genus CAWBBA01. The sequence goes on from CAVSPC010000012.1 coordinate 54,843, forward strand.
AAGGTTACTCGAACCCTGTTGGGGTTACGTTCAATCGTTATCGGATGATCCGGACCTGGAATTTTCATTTTTGTCTCCTGTCGGCGCGAGCTCACTCCCGCGATTAATTCTTCGGAACGTATGGACCATAACGAGGATGGTTACGATGTGGTCTGATCCCGGACGTAACCATCGCTCCCCTTCCCCGCTATACTCTTTATCAAATATGGAGACGGCGTGCGGATCACGCAAGATAGTTGCAGGCTCGATGCGTGGCCGTGTGAGCAGCTTATGCGTAGAAGAGGCGTCGCCCTTTCGGCTCTGGAACTGGATCTCCAAACTCACGAGCTGTGTCAATCCATGATTGGATGGCCTCTTTTACGTTCTTCAAGGCCAGTTCTTCAGTTTCCCCATGCGCAATGCAGCCGGGCAGTTCGGGAACCTCCGCAACAAATGTCCGGTCTTCGTTGCTCCAGTACATGATGATTTCATATTGTTGCGGCATCTACTGTTCACCTCCCAGCTTGTATTTCATAATTTTGCTCGGCGTACCTGATGGCCCGCGCGCTATTCGTCCAGCTCGCTGAAGTGTTCTGCCTGGAAGATCGCCAAGACCTGACGTCGCAACACCGGAACCTCATCGATCGCCGTTGCCCACACGATATCCCATTGCACCGCAAAATATGCGTGGACGGCTATATTGCGGAAGGCGATAATTTCGGGCCATTCTATCTGAGGGTGGGTCTCGCGAAACGACTGCGGGAGGTGCGCAGCGGCCTCTCCGATGACAATAAGCTTCTGAAGGACGGCGGCCTTATGCAATTCGCTGGCAAGGAACTTAGCCTGATCCATCTCTTTCACAAAGGTCTGAACCATGTCGCAGGCGTCAAGGATGTCCTTCAAATAGAGGTATTCACGCCGCATACAATACTCGTGCTGTGGCCAAAACGTGGTCACGAATGATCGGCTTCAGACCATCCTTGGGGACTAAATCCACCTTGCGGCCAAGTAGGGCTTCCAGTTCGCGCTGCATTCGGGCCAGAGTTACAAAACTAACTCGTGCACCCGGTTGGAAGCTTACCAACAGATCCACGTCACTATCGGAAGTGCTATCCAAGCGCAGCATGGACCCGAACAGCGCCAGTTCCCGCACCTGGTGTCGGCGACAGATGCTTGCGAGTTCTTCGATAGGAATGTTAAAAGACGCCACTTCGTTCATCATCGCACCGGTCGCAAGGGTTTCTTGTGTTTCATCACAGAGCAATGCACAGACCGCAATAAAAGCTTACACTTTCTGGATGACTTTGCAAATTCCAAAAATCGGTTTGGCCTCCGCCAATAATTGAAGAACATGCCTGTTTAGGATCCACGATACGCAACTGCACCGATCTGCATTTCTGTTGCGCAACGGCTTTCTTCTTCGGAGCAGCTAAGCAAGCCTTTTGTCAAGGTGACCTAAAGAGTGTTTGAGGTAGAGGAGAGGAAGATTTGGTGGTGCCAATTGTCTGATTGTATCCGACGAGTCCCCGAGGATCAGCAGTGAAAGTTCAAATGGACTCACTGTCATCGCTTGAGCCTTGAAGCCCCAAATACACGACCGATGCGGTTCTAGTCGGCCACCACATCCGCCGGCTATGGTTGGGCAAGGCTCGAGGAAATAGGGATAAGCTCTGAGCAGGTGCCTTTCTCTTTTGCACGGTCAGGGTAGCTCCGCGCCTTTTCCATTGTTGCATTTAGAGCAAAGGGTTCTCAGGTTATCAGTTTCCGTTTTGCCCCCGCTGACAATGGGTAAGATGTGGTCCACTTCTAGACGCACGGCATTATCCTCAGCGGCATCTGCTCCGCACAAAACGCAACGAAAGTCGTCACGAATGAATATTCGCCATCTGAGCCTTGAGGTAAGTTTCCGGCGCTCCGTGTATGCTGCCTGTCGTGATACTGTGGATGTGACTGCCTTCTCCGTAGAAGAAGTTAATGTTTGAGCAGTTGCATGTGTCTCTCGGATTTGTGAGGGGCGTTGCGGCGCTTCTCCCATATGCTGTCCCTCGGATGCAGCGATTGCCCGGGCTATCGCTACGCGAGACTTGATCAGGATTTCCCTTGACCTGCCCGGCTTGTCACGCCATCGGAGATGCTGTTTCACCCAAGTCTTGCCTTCCACTTTATTACCCTGAGCATCCTTGCCGATATAGCCCGGAGCCAGAGTCCTCCAGAAGCCTGATACCTCAACTTGATAGTTTGGTGGGGTGTACCGACGGACCGTTCGGTGCTGAACCGGACGTATAATTCGCAAAGCCGCTATCCTGCGAACCTTGATATCTGGTTCTGCACCCGAGTTCAGCGTCAGGCCTCGTGAAGATTGGTTGGTGGCAGATTGGCTTGGCTCCTTGATTTGCGCTTTAGGCAGTTCATCGCGAACGAGATCTATTTTGAACCTGAAATAGTGAGGAAGCGCCAGTGAAGCGCTGCAAAGTTCAATCAAAGCTCGATAGGGTATCATCTCTTTCGCCAGGGAGTCCAGTGTCGCCTGTCTTTTCTCTGCTCCCAGACATGAGAGTGAAATAGGATCGTCGGTGACAATTCGATAGTTGTTTCCCATATCAATGAATACGTACTGGATATCTTTTGCTCGGGTGTCAACGTTGAACCGGACGCAGCTGAAGTCTGATGCAGAAATCTGTTTTTCGCTCCGGCGAGGGCCTCTGGGCGGTGCTCACGTTTCGGATGAGGGCCTATATGTTCTCTGCCTGGTGTTATTCGGTGGACATCTGGAGCTTCCTGTTCTTTCAGGAGTTCATCAAAGTCTGCTACACGCCCGGCCGTCAAAAATACTGTTGCCTCATGACCGCATTTCACTAATGAGACTGATCCAAACCCAAAGTCATATTCTTGATTCGTCGAAAATGTCGTTTCGTCCACGGGCTCATAGTTTGTGTACGAATATATAGTTTCATCCTCCAAAAGACTAACGTAGGTCAGAGGGTCCATATTGCAATCAGGGCTGGTAGCAAAGTCGATGAAATCCCCAAATGAAAATGAATGATCCTTCTCAGGCTTCATAGTAAAGACACGACGTTCTGCGTTGTACTCGAAAAAACTTCTCATTATGTTGAAAGACGAGGGCATCTCGCCTCCATAATTGAACATTCGGCTACTGTATTCCGCCAAGAATTCACGAAGTTGTTTATCCGCAAGTAGACCTACTCCAGATCGAAAAGACTTCCTCCACAAATCTGCAGCTTCACGAGCATGTGTTCTTGCATCTCTCTCCATCTTTCTTGCCAAGACACGACGAACCTGTCTTGGGAGATTCTTGTCGACAAGATTCCCCTGTAATGTTCGCCGCGTCTGCTCTCGAAGTTTTTTCCAACTCTTGCTATCGACAGGCACAGACTCCACTCCGCGATTTTTGTGTCATTTATGCCATGAGATTATCAGGCTCAGAGGCTTAAGCACATGAGGAGTTCCTCGCCAGCAAATTGGCAAGCTTTAATCGCATGAAGGGGACTTCATTTCCTTTTTGAGAGCCTCCACTACATATGTGACATCACAAGCGCGGACCAGACTGACCCCTAGCGTCGCATTCTGGTCCAAGCCCTTGAGAACACCAGCAATTCGTGGTTCTCCAGGATAGTCTTCATCATGATAGCATATAGGACTCCCAGACATCCCTCGTTGACTGAAGCCATCAAACCACAGATCTCCCTCGCCTAGCTGGCAGCGCCCTACGTAAGTGCCCTTAGGCCAAGGAGTGTTTTCGGCTAGAGACCTCATAACAACAACTTCCTGACCCACTTTGAGACCAGTGGAATCTAGACATTTCAGAGGTACGTTGCGGATTCCCATATCGACTTCTATTCTAAAAGCTGCCACATCTCCGCCAAGGTCAAGTTTTACTATGCTGACTGGGAGCATTACCCATTTCTCGCCCCACAAAATTTGCAGATGTTCATTCGAACTACAATGGAATATCTGGTGGAGAGTTGTGATTAAGAATTGGCGCTTTCCTGCCTCTACCCCGAAGGCATGCCCTATACTGTAGCGCCCTGCTTGTGCATCCCGACACCTTATGTCAAAGACGTATATTCCACGGCGCATTACAAGCCTCTCTATTGTTAGTAGTCGGATTCTAGGTCTGCACAAGTCTGGAGTCAAGATGGTTACAATGGATGTCGAAAAACTGGACCACGAGTAATACTATTTCGCGCTTAAAAGGCTAATCAACCCACGTCCGGGCAGGGCCGGGACCGAGCAGCGACAAGATTCAGTCTACCTCCCTTTGAATCCGCTCGACTCCATTTGACACTTTGCCGATAGTTCACGAATTGCAGGAACCAAAACCGTAGGAACTTCCATCACAGTCTGCGCCCTATCCACGCTTCACGACCGTATCTCTTTCATAAGATCTTCGGCGGTGGTGGGATTACACCGACCTTGCGTAAACTCCTCACGGGACTCCCGAATATCTTGAGCCAGCCTCTTTCGGCCCTGCTCGGCCAGACGGCGCCAAACAATAACAATCAAGGCCTCTTGTTCGTCCGCAGATAACTTGTCCACCGCTTCCAGCACTTCTCCGAAGCATGCCGTATTTTCCATGACTCCTCTCCTGTGCGGCAGGCCCCGGTCTTTTCATGGCCCGTGTTGAACCGTCTCTTGACGATTCTCCCATCCCTCCTCAGTCTCGTGCAGTCGAAGCATACAGATAGGACGGGACCAATGTTGTTCTCCGGTCAGTCATAACGAAAACACAGGTAAGCCCCCGGCTTTGCCGGGGAGACTCCCAGAGGTTTGACCGTGTGAAGCAGCAGAGGCAACCTCCCAGACTACACAAACAATCAAGTCTGGGAGGTTTCAATGAAAGACGTGCAGAGTCTAAATCACACGAGATGGGACTGCAAGTATCATGTGGTGTTCATTCCGAAGCGCCGCAAGAAAGCCATTTATGGGTCAATACGCAAGCATCTCGGCAGCATTTTTCATGAGTTGGCCCGGCAGAAGGGGTCCAAGATTGTGGAGGGATGTTTGCGGGCGGACCATATACACATGTGCGTGAGTATTCCTCCAAAGTATGCTGTTTCGAGTGTCATCGGGTACATCAAGGGCAAAAGCGCTATTTCGATTGCGAGGAACATCAAGGGGAGAAAGCGGAATTTCACGGGAGAAAGCTTTTGGGCACGAGGTTTCTATGTTTCGACCGTAGGGCTCGATGAGGATTCAGTCAGAAAATACATACGCGATCAGGAGGCCGAAGACGCCCGTTTGGACCAACTCAATATGTTTGACGAAGACCCGCCCCCTTCAGGGGGCTCATGAGCCGGCCCCCTTGGGGGGCTAACAGAAATAAGCCCCCGGCTTTGCCGGGGGTCATTTAACTAAGGCGTACTCAGCTCCTAATGCACCGCTACGAATCTCCCCCGATCAACAACCACGACACGAGAGCGCTCGCCACCGAAAGTGCCGCGGCCAGGCAAGCGACAAGGCGAAATCCGCTGACGAACGATTCTCGAATCGCGTGTCGGATTGCCGTCCGTGACTTCACCGCTCACATTGTCGGGAATTTTCGTGTTAACAAAGTCGGCACTATGTTTGACCAGTTGCATCCGTACTTCTGACGACACAGGCATCTGGTGCAGGCGTTCGTCCAAACTCTTGTCAAAAGTGTTCAGCATAAAGACCCCGAAGACAGCGACCGCGAGCAGCGCTGCGATACGGGAGACAGCGTTGTTGATGCCGGAAGCAACTCCCGCGTGGCGGTCTTCAACCGCGCTCATCACCGTGGTCGTCAGCGGAGCGACACTCGCGGTCATCCCGATGCTCATCACCATCACCGCCGGGAAGAAGCTTGTCCAGTAATTGCCTGCCTCTGCGCCGGGCAACGCGAACAGAGCAAATCCAGCGGCCGCGATGACAGGACCGATGACGAGCGGCAGTTTAGAGCCATAACGGCTGACTAGCCCGCCAGCCCAGCGCGAAAGCAGAAACATTGTGAGCACGAATGGTAATAGAGCAGCGCCAGCGGCTGCGGGACTGTAGCCTTGCACTTGAATAAGGTTGAAAGGCAGGAAAAAGAGCAGCCCGTTAAGTGCGGCATATAGAAACAGAGTCAAAAGATTCGCGCCTGCGAATGTCGGCGAGCGAAAAAATCCGAGCGGCATCATCGGTTCTTCGTTACGGGCCTCAGCGAAGATAAACCAGGCAAGCGCGGCAGCGCCGATAGCGAAACTTCCAATCAGGAATGGGGCGGCCAAGACGCGCGAATTCGATTCGATCAGACCAAAAACGATGCCGCCCAGCCCGATCGTCGCCAATGCAGCGGCCAGCCAGTCCACACGCCCCTTTCGCTTGCTCGTTGCGGCTCTCCGGGACGTGTTGCCATGCAATCAGCAACGCTACTGCCGCGAGCGGGACATTGATGAAAAAGATCCAACGCCACGAAAAATGCTCGACAATCCAGCCGCCCAGGACAGGGCCGATCCCGGCGGCAATCGCGGTGAATCCCGCCCACGTTCCGATGGCCTGCCCTCGCCTCTCTTTGCCGAAATTGGCGCTGATGAGCGCTAGACTTTCAGGCACGAGCAGGGCAGCAGCCACACCTTGTGCTCCTCGTGCGACAATGAGTTGAGTCACGCTTGGGGCCAGGCCGCACCAGATTGAAGCCAAGGCAAAAAGCAGAACGCCCACGAAGAAGATACGCTTGCGGCCCAAACCGTCACCCAGCGACCCACCAACGAGAATCAATGACGCGAGCATAAGTGCGTAAGCTTCGACGATCCATTGCGCCTCGGCGACGGTTGCACCGAGTTGGCTCTGCAGCACAGGCAGTGCGACATTGACGACCGTGCCATCAATAAACGTGATACTGGAGCCGAGAATCGCCGCGGCCAGCACCCACTGTCCCGCGGACTGACCGCAATCGGTCACTTCAGGTTGGCAGCGCACAAGTGATTCGTCGCATGGTTGTCGTGTGTTACCGAGCACCTAGCTATCCGAAAGTCACTATACTCAATTCGTTGGTCGATTGGTGATCGCGGCCGCATGATTCGTCTCAAATACCGCCATGTCCCTTTTACATCCGAGCATGCTTGAGGAACGTCCCCTCCTGGTATTCTTGAAAGGCATGCTTTAGCTCATCCTGCGTGTTCATGACGACAGGGCCGTACCAGGCAACCGGCTCACCTATGGGCCTGCCAGAGATAAGCAAAAAACGAACTCCACTCTTTTCCGGGGTCACAGACACCTCGTCGCCATCAGAGTAAAGAACAACAGTCCCATTTCCACAGAGACAACTCCGCTTAAAGTCAAAATAACTTGACCCTATTATCTCATGAGCATACGCATCACGATTTTGATCGAAGTAGCCTGCCCCGTCAATTACATACGCAAAAACGCTCTTCCCCCGATGCACCGGGTGGCTGAAACTCGTTCCCGGCGCAACCGTGACATCCAAGTACTCGGGATCCATCACGATGTCTCGGACGGGTCCCTGCGTTCCGTTCACCGTTCCGCAGATTACTTTTACAACTGCGCCATTTTGGAGAGAGATCTCGGGAATTTGTTGGTTCTTCACGTCCCGATAGCGCGGATCCATCATTTTGTGAGACCTGGGCAGATTGGCCCAGAGTTGGAATCCGTACATCCGGCCATTAAGGTCTCCTTGGGGCATTTCCTGGTGTATGATACCGTTGCCGGCGGTCATCCATTGCACGTCGCCAGCAGTAATGACACCACTGTTCCCCATGCTGTCGCCATGTTCGACAGTTCCCTGGAGGACGTACGTAATTGTCTCGATCCCACGATGGGGGTGCCAAGGGAATCCCTTGATATAGTGCTCAGGATCGTCTGAACGAAAATCGTCCAACAAGAGAAACGGATCAAACATAGGAACTTGGTTGAATCCGAAACCCCGTTTGAGGTGAACTCCGGCTCCTTCGATTGTGGATTTACTCTTCCATACCTTTCGTATCATTCTCGCTTCAGTCATTGCCTACCTCCAGCACGATCTTTCCGATGTGTGCACCGGATTCCATCAGTACGTGCGCCTTTGCAGCGTCAGCGAGCGGAAACACTTTGAAGATAATCGGTCGAAACTTCTTCGCCTCGATCAAGGGCCACACTTGCTGCTTCAAAGCCGCCGCCATGGCGCTCTTGAACTCGACACTCCGGGGGCGCAAGGTCGAGCCGGTAACTGTCAGGCGCCTCCGCAGGATCTCATTGAAATCCACCTCGGCCTTGCTGCCGCCAAGAAATGCTATGATCGACAAGCGTCCGTCGTCGGCCAGGCACCTCAGCTCGCGTGGCACATAGTCACCGGCAACCATGTCCAGAATCACGTCAACGCCTTTGCCGGAAGTGATCTTCTTCACCACCTCTTCGAAATCCTCTGTGCGGTAGTTGATTGCTCTTTCGGCGCCGAGTTCTTCGCAAGCCGCGCACTTCTCGGCGCTGCCCGCGGTCACGAAGACGCGATGCCCCAGCGCTCGAGCCATCTGAATGGCCGTCACTCCAATTCCGCTCGCGCCGCCTTGCACCAGCAACGTCTCGCCGGGTGTTAATCGTCCACGCTCGAAGACATTGATCCAGACCGTGAAAGTAGTCTCCGGCAGGGAAGCAGCCTCGATCGGCGTCCAGCCGAGGGGCAAAGGCAGACACTGGCCGGCAGGCGTCGTGCAATACTGTGCATAGCCACCCCCTGGTGTGAGCGCACAAACCTGATCGCCAGGCTTCCATTGCTCGACTTCTTCTCCACACTCGATCACGGTTCCGGCGACCTCAAGCCCGGGCAGATCGGAATCGCCCGGCGGCGAGGGGTAGTTCCCTGCACGCTGAAAACAATCCGGGCGATTGACGCCTGCAGCCGCGACACGTATCAAGACTTCGCCCGGCTTGGGTCTCGGCACAGGACGCATCGCCATATTCAACACCTCAGGTCCACCGGGACGTGAGATCTCTACCACTTGCATACGATCTGGAAGGCTGGAACGCATTGGCTTTCCTCCGATTGATCACTTTCTTATGGTCGATTCCTCCTGGCTCAGATGGAGTGAAGCAGCTTCCGTAGCTCTTCCGATCCGGATACTGAAGAGCGTGACGCCACTTGGCAATACTTCCCTCCGGATCATTTGGAACTCACAACGAACCACCGCCAAACAAAGTTCACTCGTGGAGAGCGGTTAGTCGCGCCGCATGCACTCCTTCTCGGCTGAAGACAGCCGTCGCATCCTTGATGCTCGTCACTTGGTAGCCCAGCCCCATGCCAAACCGAGCGGTGCCTTCGTTGTAGGTGTTTGCTACCATGCCGACAGGAACATCCGTCCCGAGCGTTATCTCGATGAATGCCCCCGGCGCTTCACATGTTCAGGACAACGCGAAATTCTGCCTTTCCGCTCATCATGCGATCATAGGCTTCTGCCGCCCTCATGAGCGGGTACTTTTCAATCATCGGGCGCACGCCGGTCATTTCCGCGAAGCGCAGCGTATCTTCAGAGTCAGTGGGAATCCCAGCCGCCCAGCCCTGGATTCGCCTCTTGCCCATAATCAACTGAACGGGCGGCACCTCGATCGGATCCATCGAGACCCCCACAACCAGCAGTGTGCCATTCGCTCCCAGGCCGCCGACCAGCGCAGACATAGATTTCCCGCTGGGTGCGGTGGCAAGAATCACGCGCGCACCGCCGAGTTTCTGTAGCTCTGCCGCAGCATCTGTGGCGGCGCTGTCGATATACAGAGCCGCGCCAAGTTTTTTTGCGAGCGCGGCATTGGCCGGCCCACGGCTTATTGCTGCGACTCGATAGCCAAATTTATTAGCGAACTGAATTCCCAAGTGGCCAAGCCCGCCAATCCCCTGGATGGCCACGAGATCGCTTGGCAGTGCACCGCTGTGACGGAGAGCATTGAATGTAGTGACTCCTGCACACATCAGCGGCGCGGCTTCGGCGGAATCCAGCGATTCGGGCATGTGGGCCAAGGCGTCGACCGGTGCGACCATGAATTCCTGATAACCACCATCGTAGCTAATTCCGCAAATTTTTACATTCGCACAGTTCACGAAATCCCCCCTCCTGCAGGCGGGACAAGTGCCGTCCTGGCCTCCATGCCAGCCAACTCCCACGCGATCGCCCTTCTTCCAGTCCTTCACACCGGCTCCGACCTCGTCGATCACGCCGGCGACTTCGTGTCCGGGCACGCGCGGATACGAAATACCAGGAAAGGTGCCTTCTTTGGTGATTACATCACTGTGACAGACTCCACATGCCTGTACTCGAATCCTCACATGTCCCGCGCCGGGCTCCGGGATTTCACGTTCCACGACTTCGAAATCCGCTCCCGGTTTCGGTACTTGCACGGCTTTCATTTTTGCCATTGATTTCTCCCCCTTTTTGTGAAGGCAGTTGACGGACGTCTACACGGCGCCAGGCTCTGTACCTGTACAAACGGACTCGTTATTTCCTAATCTTGTCATTTGTGAAGAAAGAACTCTTGTATGGTTTCCGCATAACGCAAATTGCCGCCTCGTTTCTCAGAGGACGTCGACCGGACTTATCACCTCCCCGGCCCTGGAGCCCAGGATCTGAATCACCAGAGGCTTTCTTTTCGTCCAGCATGCTTACGCCTCCTTTCCTATTATCGCTCTGGCGGCCAAAGCGGTGATTATCCCGTAAGGCAGATTTATCAGCAGCAGGTAGACTGTGAACATCGGCCCGCCCTGCCGAAGCCCGAAATACCCCGCGCCGTGCATCGGCAGGAAGATTAAAAACAACGCCAGCACCGGCGCGAGGAAGTATAAAAGACCGAAGAGGTAGAGTCGCTTCCAAGCGGTCTTCACAAAGATCCCGAACGGGATACCCCACAGCCCGCCCCAGAAGAGCGGCCTGTATATATCCGGCGATTTCAAGGAGATCGGGGCCTTTACCTCGAATAATGAGCTAACCCCGAACCCAAACAGGACGCGGCTGAAAAGGACCACGGCCAGTCCGCCTAAGACTCCCGCCGCGAAGCAGATTGCCACCCGCTGCGTCAGAGTCAAACCTTTTTCCGCCATGTTCAAATCCTCTTAGATGCACCGATTCAGAAAAGGGATCTCGCCGCGGAAGTCGCGAAATCCAGTGTCTTGCGAAATGAGGAAGCCGCCTCCGTGCAATCGGGTCCGAGAAAGCATCGGCAACGGACTACAGCTCTATTCCTGGCCTCGCGTCCGTAGCCAATATGATCGACCGAATTCCCTGAAGAATTCCGGCGGAGTTGTGTCGCTTCCGAGTTTATTTCACTCAACCGCTTTCCTTACCAAGTCTCCAAGGCCCGAGATGTTCTTCATCAATTGCTCCGCAAGGCCATGCCGCTCTTTAAAATATTGGCGTTCGTTGTATGTCAACCAGACCTTTCCGCTAGTGTCTTCCCGTGCGAGGGCCTTCAACGGGGAAGTCGATCGCTCTCTCCTTTCCTTGCTGGATTGGAAGCGCCTGCACCATTATGCTTCTACCGTTAGGACTATCTTGCCTCTCTTGTGGGACTTTCCGGCTAGCATCTCATGTGCCAGCTTCACCTGAGCGAGGGGCAACACTTCGCCGACATTGGTTTTTGTCTGCCCGGAATCGAACAAATCGGCAAGCCTGATCAAACCTTCGGTTGTGACCGCGACGAGAAAGAACACGGCTCGAACCCGACGTTGGGCGGCCTTGTCCTGATCGGGCATAGCGACCGAAGACACAAGTACGCCGCCGGGCTTGAGAACATCGAAAGACCGTTCAAGTATCTCGCCACCTATCGTGTCGATAACCACATCGGCATCCTGCACCTGGTCTTCAAAACGACCTCGCCGTATATCAATTATCCGATCAGCGCGAAGGCTTCGGACGTAATCCATGTGCCGAGCAGACACAGTGGCAATAACTCGGGCTCCGACTAGCTTCGAGAGCTGTACCGCATAGCTACCTACATTGCCCGCGGCACCGTGCACGAGCACGCGCTTCGTGGCATCCACGTTTCCATGATCGAACACCATTTGCCATGCCGTACTCGCCACGACCGGGACAGAGGCAGCCTCGACGTGAGTCAGTCGCTTGGGCTTATGTGCGATCATGCCCGAGTTAGCGGCGGCGTACTCGGCATAGGCACCCGTGAACCGGGAATTCGTCACACCAAAAACCTCGTTGCCTGGTTGGAAACCGGACACACCCAAGCCGAGTTCCTCAACAATGCCTGCCAAGTCGGAACCAAGAGTTAAATGACCCCCGGCAAAGCCGGGGGCTTATTCCTGTTAGCCCCTCAAAGGGGCCGGCTCATGAGCCCCCTGAAGGGGGCGGGTCTTCGTCAAACATGTTGAGTTGGTCCAAACGGGCGTCTTCGGCTTCTTGATCTCGTATGTATTTTCTGACCGAATCCTCATCGAGTCCTACGGTGGAAACATAGAAACCTCGTGCCCAAAAGCTTTCTCCCGTGAAATTCCGCTTTCTGCCCTTGAAGTTCCTCGCAATCGAAATGGCACTTTTGCCCTTAATGTACCCGATGACACCCGAAACAGCGTACTTCGGAGGAATGCTCACGCACATGTGTATGTGATCCGCTCGCAAACAACCCTCCACAATTTTGGACTCCTTCTGACGAGCCAACTCATGAAAAATACTGCCGAGATACTTGCGTATTGCTCCATAAATGGCTTTTTTACGACGCTTCGGAATGAACACCACATGATACTTGCAGTCCCATCTCGTGTGATTTAGACTCTGCACGTCTTTCATTGAAACCTCCCAGACTTGAGTGTTTGTGTGGTCTGGGAGGTTGCCTCTACTGCTTCACACGGTCAAACCTCTGGGAGTCTCCCCGGCAAAGCCGGGGGCTTACCTGTGTTTTCGTTAGCGGCAGTGGCTGAGGAAGAGCACTCTTGCCGGTCCTCACCCACGCGTCCCACGGTCCTACTCCTGCAGCTTTGACTCGGACCAACACTTGTCCCTCTGACAGAGAAGGTCGAGACACTTCCTCACACACAATCGCTTCCGGCCCACCGAACCTATGGATGCGCACAGCTCTCATCAGTACCTGATAGCGCACTCGCGCGCGACTCAGAATTTTCCCTCATGATGTTGCTCCCCTGAGCGGAGGAAGCGAAACATACTCCTACTCCTCTTTCCCCAGAGCGGACAGTTCAGGCCGTTAAATGACGGCTCTCAATTGTGACTCAGACCAAAATTTTCACAAATTCGGCGCATTTTTCAATTTGTTCTTTTAGCTGCCTCGTCGCGAAAAACGGTTCAGGTTTTTTCTGCGACTCCTGTTACCTATTCTCTCATCATCATAATAATGGACGTTAGAGGCTGTCATTGTGACATACTCGGCTGATTTCCTTACCCGGTGTCCATTCCTGTAAACAGGTTATTCAGCGCTTCGGCCAAAGTGGGATGGGCAAAGATGCCATCGCGCAGGGATGTGTAGGGCAGTCGGCCCATCATGGCAACCTCGAAAACCGCCATGATCTCACCGCCCTCAATGCCCAGCACGGCTGCGCCGAGTATCTCCTTAGTGTCAGCGTCCACCACGGCCTTGATAAAGCCGCGGGTCTCGTCCACTTCGAGCGCGCGAGCAACGTAGCTCATGGGCAGTTTTGCTACCCGAACATTCAGGTGCTGTTGACGTGCTTCTGTTTCCGTTAGGCCGACACGTCCAAGCTGTGGGTCACTGAAAAGAACATACGGTATCAGCCGATTCGCAGTTGTTCGTGTCTTTTCTTCCAGCAGAGTTGGCTCGGATGATGCGGAAGTCGTCATACGAAATGTGCGTGAAGGCGGGGCCGCCCTTAACGTCGCCGAGTGCGTAAACGCCGCCAATAGTGGTTTCTAGGCGTTCATTCACTTTGATGAAACCTCGAGCGTCGGTTTCAATTCCAGCCGCGCTCAGGTTGAGAGCATCCGAATTCGGCACTCTGCCCGTTGCGACGAGCAAGTGCGATCCGGAAACAGTCTTGACCTGCCCTTGCTGCTCGATTTCAAGTCGAATATTTCCATCCGCCTGACTCACCCGCTTGGCTTTTGCGTCCAAAAGAATCTCGACACCATCCTGCCGCAAGATTTCTTCGAGTTCCTGCGTGACGTCCGGGTCCTCGCGGGTCAGCAATCGGTCGCGCGTATGAATTATTGTCACGCGGCTGCCAAAGCGGCGGAAAAGCTGCCCAAACTCCACGCCGATATAGCCACCGCCCAACACGAGAAGATGTTCGGGAACGGCGTCCAGTTCCATGATGGAAGCGTTGTCAAGAAAGGCAACGGTCTCCAGGCCTTGCACCTTAGGACGCGAAGCGCGCGTTCCCGTATTGATGAAAACGTAATTTGCGGAGATGGTTTGCTGAGTGCCGTCTTTCAATCGAATTTCAACAGACTTTGGACCGACGAATTTAGCCTCACCGAAGATCAAATCCAGATTTGCGGTCTTTTCGATACGCGCTTGGCTGCGATTACGGAAGTTGCTCACGATATTACGCTTGCGTTCCCGGACTTTTAGTAAATCTATGGTGATGGCGCCGGTATGAACCCCATAATCCGCCGCGCGGCGCGCAAGATAAGCCACGCGTCCGCTAGCTATCATGGTCTTGGTTGGAGTGCATCCCTCATTCACGCACGTGCCGCCAACGTGTTCACTCTCAATGAGAACGGTCCGCAGGCCTGCTTGTGCAAGCGATGAGGACAAGGGTGTGCCGGCCTGTCCCGAACCGATAATGATGGCGTCGTATTGCTGAGAAGCGCTCATAAAAATGCCCGTAACAAGATTCGTAGCAATTTTCTTTGTTCCGTACTAATTGATGACTCCAAGCCCCACTTGCCCAAAACGTTCGACAATTTGGCCTATTTGTCATTTATGCGTTTGGATACATCGACGGCAAAAAAGGTTCCTGGCTGGAGATGAATCCAGTGTTTGGGCTATCCGTTCTCCTTCGCCTGAACAAGCCGATCTCACCCGACCGCACGTCCCCACGAATTGGGTTGGTCCGCTGGACAGGTGAGCACATGCAGTCGCCTACACTTTCTCGGCATAAACCATCCGCTCGATCGGAGTAGACGCAAGCTCCCGGCCTGTCGGCTTCACGTATCGCTCAGCCAGTTCCTCGTAACCGAGATGCTCAACCAGGCGCCAGCCGTACGGCCGAAGGAAGTCAGCCACACCCTGTGGAACCAAACCGAAGAGCCAGACCCTATTCTTCACGACGTATCTCTTAAACAAGGCGTCCTGGTCGTACGTAACTTGACCGTCGAGAAAGTCCTTGCGGACGTACGTGAACGCCAAGTGGCTGCCGCGGGCGGCCCGGGCCAGAAAGTCGAAGGTCGTCCTGATGCCGGTCTCGGTCAGGTACTGCGCGACAGCCTCACAGATAAAGAACGTACGCTTGTCCGGGAAGTACCCGTGAGATGCCAGTACAGCGCCAAGCTCTTCCTGGTCGAAGTCGATCGGTACGAGCTTCACATGCGTGGGAACAGCGCCGAACAATTTCTCCAGACGAATCCGCTTGAGTCTGATGTTCTCCGGCTGATCGACCTCCCACACCGGCGTGTCGACTAGAGTTGGTAGACGATATGCCCGCGTGTCGAAACCCGCGCCAAGGTTCACCACTGCGTCGATCCGTCCAGCCGATTCGAGCAATTTCTCATCTATGTACCGCTTCCGGCACATCATGCCGCCCCAGAGACCGGGAAAACTCTTCTCGGTGGCTCGGATTATCCCATCTCTGGCCGCGTTAAGCCGCATTAGCCACACGAAGGCTCTCATGCCAAACGGCAGGATTTGACAGGCCAGGTCATCTTGTGTAATGCGCTTATCCTGGGGGAAGCGTTGCTCGATGGCGACCATCGCTGTCGGGCCTGCGCCCGTTTTAGCTGCTGCTTTCGACACAATGGTGCCCTCTTTTCGTCAATGTCATGGAGTCCTAATTTACAGCTTCTAGCAGCGAGTAGCGAACCGTTTCGACCCAACCCTCAACCCTCAGAGTCGCAGAAATTGCTTGACAGTGTTTCCAAACCGGAGTATTAGGTTTCCTACTAAGAAACATCATCCGCAATTCCAAGAGTCCCGTAACAGATCTTCATGAGTACGAAATAGGTCGAACCGACTTTGCTTGTAGGCAACCACAGTCCTCTTTGTCCCGGATTTCGGGACCGTGGCGTGCGGTAGCTTCAATGATTGATGAGGCAGGAATTGGGCGCAAGATTAGGCGATTGAGACTCGACCGAGGTCTGAACCTCCAAGATGTTGCCAATGCAACCGGCTTCACAAAGGGCTATCTGTCAAAGGTTGAAAATTCCAAGAAGGCACCGCCTGTTTCGACACTCCTCATCCTCGCAAAAGCATTGGGTGTAAATGTCTCCGTGATCTTTTCTGAGGACGAGAGCAAGACAACTATCACCTTGGTCAAAAAGTCCGAACGGACAACGATGGCGCGGAATGGAACCGCGTTCGGGTACTCGTACGAGCCGCTTGCTCTCAAATTCCCCCAAAGGCACATGGATCCGTACATCTTGACCCTTCCGGTAAGCCCAAGACGTAGGGGCGTTTTTCACCACAAAGGAGAGGAAATCTTGATGGTCCTGGAAGGCGCCATGCGTTTCATGCACGGAGACAACGAGTTGCTTGTAGAAGAAGGGGACTGCATCTACTTCGACGCTAGCATACCGCATTTGGGGATTGCACACGGATCTAAGCCGGCGAAATGCTTCATGGTGATTTTCAACGAGAGCTAAGATTTTGGGCTTAAGGAGACTCGGTATAGAGGCGAAAGTCGACGTTGTGGGCGCTGGTATTGTAGAAAAACGATTGCCCAACTGCTTGCTGCAAGTGGTTACGTCACGTGATTTTGGTTGACCGGACGCAATTGAGAGGAGTATCCTCAATAGGCTCATAAAACCGCCTTTTCATCAATCTAACGACGGTTTTGCTTTCTTGGCTGTCACGAGGAGATATAGGGCCTTTTCGCTATCCGGTATCCATCCTTCAGGACGTTACTGGCACCAAGACGCCCCAAAATGACAAGGACCCCGCATGATTGCGGCCTGTGCAGTCTCACAATCACCAACGTGCGATAGAAGTTGAAACATGAGGCAGCATGAATTCTCACGGCGCTGATGCTCATTCCGATCGGGCGATTCGGAGAGTAGACGACTCCCCGACAACGCATGCCGTCTACATCGGATTGGCGACGAATATGCCGACAAGCCGCGGGGTTTATAAAGGCCGAGAAACGGATATTAATCTTCTTATTGCTGGACTACCAATGGTGAGGGAACGACGGGCAATGTAGCCTGTGCTGTCCCTGACCGTAACTCGGAAGGCGAGGACCGTGTTCATGGAAACCAGTGCTTCCATGCTAATCATCCAGGCGTTACACGGACTGGTGTACGGGATGCTGCTCTTCCTGGTGGCATCGGGCATGACTCTGGTCTTCGGGATGATGGACATCCTAAACATCGCGCATGCAGCGTTCTACATGTTGGGGGCGTACCTGGGCTACACGATCATGACCGCCACGGGAGACTTTTGGCTGGCCTTGATTGTGGCTCCCGTGTGCGTGGGTCTTATCGGAGCGCTGGTGGAACGGTTCTTCCTGAGGAAGGTTCATGGCTACGGTCACGCATTTGAGTTGCTAATAACCTTCGGTCTGTTCTATGTGATTACTGAAGCGGTAAAGTGGATCTGGGGCGACTTTCCTCGACCTGTTGACCCGCCTGCCGCTCTGGCCGGGTCGGTGCATCTGCTTGGCTTTCAATATCCGGTGTATCGTCTGTTCATCCTGGTAATATCGTCCATTGTTTTGGCCGGACTCTTATACATTTTTCTGAAGACTCGGCTCGGCATCAGGATTCGGGCGGCAGTTTCGGACGGCCAGATGGTTGACGCCCTTGGCGTGAATGTTCCCTGGCTGTTTGTGGGCGTTTTCTCGGGAGGGACGGCCTTAGCCGGCCTGGCCGGAGTAGTTGCCGCCCCATTTCTTAGCACTTACCCCGGCATGGGCCTCGATATGCTGGTGGACACCTTCGTAGTGGTTGTGGTGGGAGGGTTCGGGAGCCTTCCCGGAGCCTTTGTAGCCTCGCTCATGATCGGGGAATTGCAATCTTACGGGGTTCTCTTTATTCCTCGACTCGCCTTGGTGTCTCAATTCCTGCTCATGGCCGTGGTGCTTATTATCAGGCCGACTGGTCTGTTCGGGGAGAAGGCATGAGGCGTTCCGCCTTATTGCAGGTTGCCTTGGCCATCGGTCTTGCCGCTGTTCTGCTGGCCGCTCCGCAAATCCTGACCGTCGTACACACCAGGATGCTGACCGAGATCGTTTACTTCTCTCTATTCGCAGTCAGCTTCAACCTCCTCTTTGCTTACGCAGGCCTACTCTCTTTCGGCCATGCGGCCTATTTCGGACTCGGGGCTTATGTTACGGCCATCTCATTGAAACATTTTGCAGGTATGCCTTTTTTTGTCGCCATCTTGCTGGGGGCACTCGCTGGAGCAATTGGCGGGGCTGTCATTGGCTTTTTCTGCGTCCGGCGTAAAGGAGCCTATTTCGCTCTACTGACCTTGGCCTTCAATCAGTTTCTCTGGGCCATCGCCTGGAAATGGCGAGAAGTGACAGGAGGTGATGATGGCATAGGTGGCGTTGTCCCGAAGAAGCCCGTCCACCTGGGAATTCTGAGCATCGATTTCACAAGCATTAGTAGCAAGTACTATCTTACTCTCGTTATCGTGGTTGTTTGCCTCGCTCT
The DNA here is from genome assembly GCA_963729795.1 of uncultured delta proteobacterium. Lineage (GTDB taxonomy): Bacteria > Desulfobacterota > Desulfomonilia > Desulfomonilales > Desulfomonilaceae > CAWBBA01. The sequence goes on from CAVSPC010000012.1 coordinate 73,547, forward strand.
AGGCTGGTACCTCATGCGGACTCCTTTTGGCAATACCGTCAGGGCGGTAAAAGGCAACGAAGAACGAGCCTCGTTCCTCGGATACAACGTAAACCAATCCAAGCTCCTGATCTTCATTCTCTCGGCGTGCTTTGCCGGGATAGCCGGCAGCCTTTTCGCACTGTTTCAGGATTTCGTCGCGCCGAGCGTCATCTCCATGAGCATGTCCACAGAGGTGTTGTTCATGGCGTTCCTGGGCGGCACCGGCTCGTTTTTCGGGCCCGTCCTGGGGGCGGGGATCTTCGTTTACTTCACTGACTGGATCAGCGGCCTGACTGAACGCTGGGAGTTCATTCTGGGGATACTCTTCATTGTGCTCGTCCTATATTTTCCTCAGGGGTTCATGGGGCTGATCCAGACCAGATTGAAATCTCTGTTCACCGCTGTGAAGAATAATTAAGGGAAAGCGTTCATGCCGCTTGTTGCAAGTAACGAGTCTTTTCAAGGACTTTAGCGGACTGAAAGTCCTTTTTGGAATCGACCTGAACCTTGAACAAGGCGAGAGACACGCTGTCATCGGCCCCAACGGAGCAGGAAAATCCACTCTCTTCAATCGTGATAACGGGCAAGTATGCCCCGAGTCGCGGAAGGATAACGTTCAACGACCATGATATCACCGGTCTTCCTCCCCACAGAATTGCTCGGCTCGGTCTGGCCCGATCTTTTCAGGTCACCAACATCTTTCGGGCCATGACAGTTTTCGAGAACGTCCGAAACGCGGTCGTCTCGCGCAACCGCAGGCGCTACAGCATTTTTCCCGTTCTTGCCAAGATGAGGACCATTTCGGAAGAAACCGAGCGGATCTTGGATCTGATCGGGCTGTGGGACCGGAAAGATGAACTGGCAGGTGAACTGGCCCACGGGCACCAGCGAGCGTTGGAAATCGGCATGACAATTGCCCTGGACCCGGCGTTGATCCTGCTGGATGAACCGACCGCTGGGATGTCCTCTAAGGAGAGCCGAGAGACCGTAAAGCTTATTGAGAAGGTTACTGAAGGCAAGACGCTCCTCATAGTCGAGCACGACATGGATGTTGTCTTCAGCCTGGCCAATAGGATCACGGTGATATGCTACGGCCGGGTTCTTGCCTCCGAGACCCCTGATGCTATACGGAACAATCAGCAGGTCAAAGACGCTTATCTCGGTGAAGAGAGAGATTAGTCCATGCTTCTCGAGATCAAAGATCTTCACGCCTTTTACGAAGAAAGCCACGTCCTTCGAGGAATCTCCCTGGACGTGGATCATGGAGAGATTGTCTCTCTGCTGGGACGAAATGGAGTAGGCAAGACCACCACTTTGAAATCCATTATCGGCTTACTGGCTCCGCGTTCAGGCCAAGTGCTCTTCAGGGATCGGAATATCTCCGGATTGGCTCCTCACACGATTGCCAACTTGGGCGTGGGTTACGTTCCGGAGGACAGAAGAATCTTTCCCAGGCTTACCGTCAGGGAAAACCTCCTGATGGGTATCAAACCCGGTCAGAAAGAGACCGCAAACGCCTGGTCCGTGGAAAAAATCTATGGCTACTTTCCGTCCCTGAAGGCGAGAGACAGACAGAAGGGGGCTTATCTTTCAGGCGGCGAGCAGCAGATGCTGACAATCGGTCGGGCGCTTATGGGAGAACCGAAGGTGCTTCTATTGGACGAACCTACGGAAGGTCTGGCCCCGTTAGTAGTGAAAACCCTGGAGCAAGTCATAACGGACGTTCACAACCATGGCGTGGCCATACTCCTGGTGGAACAGAACATGCGGGTGGTCATGAGGCTGGCGAAAAGGATCTACGTAATCAGCAAAGGCAAGATTGTTTTCCAAGGTAGTGGTGAAGAGCTCAAGGAGGCCCGAGAGATCCGTAAGAAATACCTTGAGGTGTGAAAGAAGTTATTTGGAGTGGGCGGGGGCGATTACCGCTCTTGGCCCCACACAAACCAAAAAGGAGGTAGTCAAATGCAGAGAAGGGACGCTTGTGGTCTGTTGGGGACGCTAGTCATCCTTTTATCTCTTGCCATGTGCCTCGGAGTCCCACCAACTTATGCCGCAGACGGCAAGATCGTGCTGGGACTTTGTGAGCCTCTATCAGGGGTCATGAAGGATGTGGGTGACCGGTATGTCGACGCGGTAAAGTTCGCAGTGGAGGAGATCAACGCCAAAGGTGGAGTTCTGGGAAAAAAGTTGGAGGTTGTAGCCGAGGATAGTCAGCTTAAGGCCGATGTGGCGACCCGCAAGGCCACCAAGCTTATCCTCGAGGACAAGGCAGATTTCGTCATGACCGGCACAGGTTCCCATATCTGCAAGGCTCTGATGAAGGTGGCAGAGCAGTACAAGAAAATTTGCCTTACATACGGGACCGAGAGTGCCAGCACCACCGGGACCGATTTCAATCCGTACACCTTTCGAGCTTGTCTGAACACGGACCAGCACTCTGCCGCCGTGATCGAGTACTTCGCCAAGCACACCAAGTACAAGAAATTCTACATCCTGTGTCAGGACTATGTTTTTGGCCGGGAAGCCGCGGAGGGATACAAGAAGAAGCTGAAGTCTATCCCGGGTGCCAAACTTCTGGGCGAAGATTTCCACCCCATCGGGCTGAAGGATTTCGCTCCGTATATTACCAAGGTGATGGCCTCCGGAGCTGAAGTGGTCCTTACTGCGAACTACGGACCTGACTTGGACAATCTCATCAAGACGGGAGCATCATTGGGATGGAAATGCGTAACCGGCAACTATTTCCTCAACGATCCACTTCGCATGGAGGTGATAAAGGATGCGGGCATCGGGAGCGTAACGGCCGACTGCTACATGATCACCATCGACACGCCCGAGAATAAAGAATTTGTCAAGGATTGGCATGCTGCGCACAAGAACATGACTATTGGGTTCTGGTATCCGGATATTTCTATGGGGCGCTGCTATTGGAGCATTCGATGGTTGGCAGACGTGATCAAGAAGGCGGGCAGCACAGACGCGCAGAAAGTTATTACGGCGTGGGAAGGAATGGAGTACGACGTGCCCTGGGGCAAAGTCACCATGCGGAAGTGCGATCACCAGATGATCACTCCGGGGGTGGCTGCTGCTATTGTTGCCAAGAGTGAGTTCTTCAATTTCCCCTACATTGGCAAGCCGACGATAATTCCCGTCTGAGGACATCACTGTGGCCCCGGACAAGACTGGCAACCCCCGGTGCAAGTGACCGGTGAACGAACATGCAATCTCAAAGGGACGGTGGGCCGGAAGGCCTGCCATCCCATTCTTAAAGTCGTGCAGTATCATAGATAGGAAAGGAAGACGCACAACTGCCTGCCGCCACCGAGCGTCCAGGGCAGTGGTGCAGAATTGCGCTGAGGCCGACAGCTAATTGATTGGCCGTGAGGAGGCCCAATGAAACCATTTGAGAGAATTGCACTAGTAGGCTCGGGCATCTTGGGTACCCAGATAGCCATGTTGGCCGCTAATGCAGGGTACAATGTCAAGATATATGATCCCAAAAAAGACGCATTTATCGAAACTTATAATAAAGTCGAAAACGATTTGAGGATGAAAAGGGTTAACCCGTTCATACCCTGGGAAGATTGGGAGAAATGCAAACAATCCATACACCAGGCGGCAAGCCTTGATGAGGCTGTGAGGGATGGAGATCTGGTTATCGAGTCCGTCCCCGAAAATGTTGAATTGAAGAACGCGGTATTCAGGGAACTCGGTGAGAAAACAGGTCCGCAAGCGATTCTCGCCACGAACAGTTCGTCGATACCCGTCTCAAGAATGGAAGCAAGCAGCGGAAGACCGGAGCTATGCTTGAACATACACTTCTATGCTCCCTTACAAGGAGCAAACATGGCGGATGTCATGGGCGGGACCAAAACGCTTCCAGAAGTCTTACAAAAAGGGGTTCGTTGGGTGGAGTCCCTTGGCTGCGTTCCGCTTACCGTGAAAAAGGAAATACTGGGGTTCTGCTTCAACCGGGTCTGGAGGGCCATAAAGAGAGAAGCACTATATATGTGGGCAAACGGTTTTGTGGATTTTCGAGATACAGATCGGGCCTGGATGGTTTTTTCAAGAATGAAAGAGGGTCCGTTCGCTATGATGGACAAAGTGGGGCTGGATGTGGTCTACGATATCGAGATGGTCTACTACAACGAGTCGAAAGACCCAAAAGACAAACCCCCCGATGCCCTTTTGGAAATGGTTAAACGTGGCGAGTTGGGGGTGAAGAGTGGAAAGGGTTTTTACACATACCCGGACCCGGAGTTCCTGCGTCCGGATTTCTTGCAGCCTAAACGCTAGATTTCTAGCAGATAGCCATTCCCCGGGGCGATCAGGATTCACCGCAGAGTGCGGCGAAAACAGAATTCTCCGCGATCTCTGCGTTCTCCGCGGTGAGCTATCCCATTACAAATTTTATCAGGAGAAGAAGAAAACATGGACAAACGAATAGTCACAGCGGCCATCACAGGAAGTATTCACACGCCGACAATGTCTCAACACTTGCCGATCACCCCGGATCAAATCGCCGAAGAGGCGGTGCGGGCATACAACGCGGGCGCAGCAGTGGCTCATATTCACGCTCGCGATCCAAAGACCGGCATGCCTTCGGCAGATGTGAACCTGTATCAGGAGATAGCATCCAAAGTGAAAAGCAGGTGCAACATAATTCTGTGTATTACTACCGGAGGCGGGTTCGGGATGTCCGTTGAACAAAGAGTCCGAACCGTTCCCTTACTTAAGCCCGAGTTGGCATCGTGCAATTTCGGTTCGGTGAACTTTGCGCTGTTCCCCGTGCTCGATATGTATAGTCAATTTGATTTTCAATGGGAAAAAGAGTTCTTGGCCGCGTCCGAGGATCACATTTTCTCCAATACATTTAAGATGTTGAGGGAATCCTTGCCACTCTTCCAGGAAAGCGGAACTCTGCCGGAATTGGAGATCTACGATGTGGGCATGATCAACAACGTGGCCTTCATGTTGAGCAAAGGACAACTGAAAAGACCCGTTTATATGCAATTTGTGATGGGAATACTCGGCGGCATTCAACCGACGCCCGACAATTTAATGTTCATGTATAAATCGGCGAAAGAACTCATAGGCGACTTCCATTGGTCGGTTTGCGCGGCAGGAAAACAGCAGTTCAACATGTGCACCCTGTCTTTGGTTATGGGCGGAAACGTCCGAGTCGGACTGGAGGACAACCTTTACCTCGAAAGAGGGGTTAAGGCTAAGAGCAACGCTGAGCAAGTTGAAAAGATAATACGTGTGGCACGTGAACTCGGTTTAGAGCCCGCGTCCCCCGACGAAGCGAGACAGATTCTCGGCCTCAAGGGGCTGGACAAGGTTGCCTTCTAGGAGGAAATGACCGTTCACCGGGCAATCAATCCCGCGTTCCGCGCGGGATCACCGCAGAGTGCGCAGAGAACGCAGAGGAAAATGTAGCTTATTCAGCGCCACGTGAGTCGTTGGTGCGTACAATCAAGCCCGGGTTGCCCTTCCCGCGGCTCGCGGGATTACAGACCGGAATTTCCGGTGCCCCATCGGGTAGACGTGCGGCGAACACAGAATCCTCCGCGGTCTCTGCGTTCTCCGCGGTGAAGTATTGCAGGGACTATGCCTTTTTGAGTTGAATCATATATCCAAAGGATGAGTGCTTGATCATGAAAGCTGAAGAAATAAAGACCATCGGAATACTTGGCACAGGAACAGTGGGATGGAGTTGGGCAACTTTCTTCGCGAGCAAAGGAATTGCGGTCAAGATGTTCGATGCGGACAAGTCCATCCAAGAGACGGGCGTTCGCAAGGCCAAGGCAGGACTTCAATCTCTTGCAGAGTACGGCTCGTTGGACCAGTCACAGCTCGATCGAGCGCTGGAAAACATCTCCACCGCCGACGATTTTGCGCAAATGGCTAAAGCCACTGACTATATTCAGGAATCAGTTTTTGAGAGCTACGAGGTCAAGCAGAAAGTATTCCACGAGTTGGACGAACTGGTCTCACCAAAGACTGTATTGGCAAGCAGTACTTCCGGCCTGCTTATGTCAAGAATTCAGGAGGCTGCTAAAAAGCCCGGCAGGTGTCTGACCGTACACCCGTTTAATCCGCCACACCTGGTCCCTCTGGTTGAACTGGTCCCTGGCCCGCAGACTGACGCTCAAGTGGTTCAAGATGTAAAGTCTTTCTTCGAAGGGCTGGGCAAGGTTCCCGTTGTTCTCAGGAAGGAAGCTCCCGGCCACATTGCCAACCGACTCGCGGCTGCCCTGTGGCGAGAGGCCATTGACATTGTCATGAAAGGCATAGCAAGCGTGGAGGACGTGGACAAAGCCCTTTATGCCGGCCCAGGCATTCGGTGGGCGTTGATGGGACAACACCTCATTTACCATTTAGGCGGTGGCGAAGGGGGCTACGGGTATCTGATAGATCATCTGGGAAAGGCAGCCAGCGCCCAATGGAAAGACCTCGCCTGCTGGACTGAAATCCCCGAGGGAGCCAAAGAAATGCTTGTGGAGGGTGTGAAGGAGTCCATGGGTAACAGGAGCATGGCGGACGTCGCACAGTGGCGGGATAAGAAAATAGTGGAGTTGACGAAGATCATATACAACGACTCGATGAAGTGAAGCTGCCACGGCGAGAGGGGGGTAGGTTCGGAGATGTTTTTTCGCTCCATCGGACAAACGAATTTTATTCGGATTCCCTGGGAGTCCGAGTTGCAGGGAAAACCTTGGTCGTTCTTACGACGCCTTGCCGCGAAATCTCAGCAGCGCCTTCCGTACCATCTCTTCATCAGGCATGCCCGATGCCCCGTAACGCCGTCAAGTAAGACCAAACGCGAGACTATCGAGAGCTGACGGCTCGATGTCGACCCCTTCGATTTGCACCGTGGGGCTACCCAAGAAACGCAGTTCCAGTGCTTGTTCCTCAGTCTCGACTATGACCGTCTCTATGTTGATGAGGATGTTCAGCTCTTGAGCAATATTTTTCACCATCTCGACAGTCGGCGGGGTGCCTGCACATCCTTCCGAGTATAGGATTCTGATCTGAACTTGCCTGCCCTGGCCCTCTAATCCATTTTGCCAAGCATCGCTCACTTTCTTTCCCCTCGTTCCAGTGCTTCCACTTCCAGGATCGGAGATTGGGACGTCTGCCGATGCAGGCATCCGGGGACCTATTCTGCACTCTGTACTAGACTTATACTCTTTCTGAGCAACTCATTCGCGATTCTCTCGATTTCGTCTCCTTTTTTTTCGGCCAGTACCCGCAGGAAGGCGGCCACATCCGGGTCAAGGAAAATGAGTAAGTTCAATTCTGCGTCTGGATGATAAAATTTGCCTCGTTCACCTTTCGAGAAATCGTACTCTTTTTTCATAGGTATCCACCTGTTCACAGCCTCGTTCAATCGCTTCGCTCATCGACCTGATATCATCCAGCGAAACCGAACCGGCAAAGCGCAGTAGCTGCCGGCCGGGAAGCCCTCGAGGAGCAGACTGGGCCCGTGCAAGCGCAAACTCCAGCACGCGCCTCTGTAAGACTTGGGGCAAGAATTTGAGTTCCTCAAGCACCTTTTCGCCAATTTCCGTATCCATTGAGAGGACCTCCACTAATCTAAAGCTTACATCAAGTTCATGCGTTTTGCTTGCGGTTTCACGGTCGCGGGAAGGTCAAATCTACTCTTGGCTCATCCGTCAAATGTGAGACATCGAAAGACAGCTTCACATGAGCTAAGAGGAGACCTGAGCCTTTTTCCCTAGTTCGACGGCTCCCATGATTTTCTCACCCGGCTGAAGGCCTTTAACCCACGAGTGGAACTCAGAGGTTGTTGACTGCCGATTTGGTTATTTGAGAGTATCCCCCTTTTCAACACACATTCGGGGTTAGGCACGCTCCCGCCAGATTGTTGGGTCCCGCCTGCTGTGGAAGACAGCCACCACGACTAACTGTTGCGGCTCAATCCTATAGAAGACCGAGTAAGGAAAGCGACGTACCGTTGCACGGCGGATATCCTCCAATACCGCCGCGTACATCTCCGGTCTGGCCGTAATTTCGTCGAAGACAGCTTGCACGTGCGCTACGAAATCAACGCCTAGCCCAGGCCTCTGCCTCTCATACCAATCAAAGGCCTCGTCAAATTCGGCACGGGCTGCCGGCCGTAGGACGACCCTAACGCTCACCGCTTCCTTCTTTCCAGAGCCTGCGCTTTAACATCCTCCCACGGGACGACGTCATCGGGACACGCTTTATGGGCGGCTAGGCGTCGTTCCAGTTCCTCTTGCTGAGTTTCGGTCAGTTCCGGTTGGCCTGGCTCGGAAGTGATGCTGTCCCAGATCGCCTCTACAAGGCGAATCCGCTCATCGACACTCAGAGTGGCGATCTCATCCAAGGTATCCGAAATGTCCATGAATCCTCCATGTGCAATCGTGGACGGAGTGTGGATATCGGGTCGTGCTGTACGGCAAAAGCATACCACCTTGCGGGAAACTTTTGCAGTAGAGGGGCGCGGAATTCGGGGGATACAACACCTGTCTTGCTTTCGGGCAAGGGGTCACCCAGTATCTCCTTCCGAGCTAGCGAACGTCAATCTGCACTTGACGATGCACCCTTGGTAGGACAAGGGCAAGAGGAGGGATGCACGATTTTGCGGTAAAGGCGACAATTCTTGACGGACAAAAGAAGAGGAGTCATGTGAAGAGGGGGCACCCATTAAAGAGCCCTCTGCCAAAGGAAAAGACTCCCCTGCTGCAAGGACAGAATTGTTTCCTTGCAGAGTGAAAAAAGGGCGGGGCTCTTCTTGGCTGAGATTACTCTATTCTGAATGGGGCTGCTGAGATTTCTTCATTTCAAATGAATCATTTCCCCAGGAGACTTAAACCCGATTATGTGTTGAAAATGTAAGCTCTATTTGTTTGTGTCGTCAATCTATATCGCACCGTCCTAACGGCTGGAAGAGAATTCTCATACAACAGGCTACGAAAATGAGGGTCCGTCTCAGCTCTCCAATGTCGCTCCCGCCAATGCTGTTTGGTAAATCCCGAACATCTCAATAATTGACCTCAACATCGACCACTCATGACAAATCCATGGCAGCCACGATTAACCTTTCATTTGCTTGCGCAATCTCCACTCACCCCTCTGTCAACCGTGAGGCATCTCCATCCTGCAACGGCCCGGACGTGGAACTGGTGGCCAGCACCAGGCTGAGGATCGCGGCCAAGAACGCCAGTCCGGCGCTGGCAAGAAAATATCCGTGGTAGTCCAAATGGGCCACCAGTACGCCACCGACCACCGGGCCGAGGAAATATCCGGCTTGCACGGCGAAGAGCATCAAATTTGCGTTGAGTGTGCGGAAACGGACCGGAGAAACCTGGAACATCTGGCCGTTGATGGCCGGATAACCCAGGCCCATTCCCATCCCGAAGATGATCCCCACCAGCGGCACGGCCCACGGACCCGGAAGGTGGTCGAGCGTCAGGTGTCCTACGGCAATAATAATGAAGCAGATTCCCACCAGCTTCACTTTGTCGATGACGTCGAACAGCCGCCCAATTACGAGGCGAATCACTATCATTGTCATCATCTGTACTGTGAAGAAGGCTCCCACATTTCCGACCCCCTGCTCCTGCGCGAACCCCTTGAATAGGAAGAACAAGCTGCTCCAGTTGGCGAAGTAGCTCACGTTCAGCAAGATCAGCAACGCCACCTGTAGTTGCGTTACATTGGCCCGGATGTCGGCCCAGGCAGGCAAACGTCCCTCTGTCAGTGCGACTCCCGGCCGCGCCTGGTGCCTACGGCGAATCTGCCAGACGATCCATGCAGCGGGCAGCAGGGAAATCGTTGCGGCAGCATAGCCATAGGGCGGGCTCGGGATGAACCTGGTCAGACCGTCCATCAGCGCCGGCACTCCTGCATAAGCGAGCAGTATGGCCACCGAGTAGAGTCCGAAGGCCTGGCCGCTCTTATCGGGAGGGATGACGGACACGAAAACGGCCATCACTCCGGCACTCGTGCAGAACTGACCGGCGCCGTTAAGCGTGCGCAGTGCCATCAACCCCCAGAAGGAGTGAACGACAAAATAGCCGAAGCCGCTGGCAGCCATCAGCACCAAGCCCAGCAGCATGGTACGCGGTGCGTTGGTGGTGTTAAGAAAGGGGCTCCCCACCAAATAGAGAACCATTGCGGTCAGCGAATAGACGCCTACCACCAGTCCGCGCAGGGAAGCAGCTATTCCCAGGGTCTGCAAGTAGTTGAAGAGATTGTAGAAGACGCTAACGTTGCAGACAGCCAGGAAGGCTACCAGGCACAGACCGACAAACTCGAACGTCAATAGCTTACGGGGTTCAGTCATGACATGCATCTTATCGCAGAGTGCTGCTTCAGCAAAATGAGGTGTACCGCCGTGTCAAGACAAAGCGCATATTACCACGCCACATCCGCACTTTAAGCCGGCCATGTCCTTAAATTCAAAGAGAATTCCAGTGAGATTACAATATATGGGAGTTTCGGCGACGCATTTGAGGACGGGTTGGTAGCTTCCTGTACCGAAATGAGTGCCCGGCGGTCCTACCTTGATTCAGATGAAAATCTGAGTGTAGGGACGTTCGTTCATCATTTCAGCCCGGTTTCTTATCCGTTCTTCCAACTGAGCCGGCGTGATCTTTGGTTCAATCGCATGCTCAGGACAAAGGCGGATACAGGTGAAACAATCGAAACAGCCGGTGCCGAATTGTGGATACGGATCCAAGGTGATGGCTTCCGCCGGGCATTCGTTCATGCACGTTTGGCACTGATTACACTTCGCTTCATTCACCAACCGGGGAGTGACCGGCCGAGGAGCTGCGAGGCCTTCTTTCAGCTCAACGGCTCTCTGTTCCGGCTGGTAATCCAGGGCACTCAGAGGGAGGACGACATTCCCATCCCTGACTCGGTTAAAGACCTCACGCGCAAGCTCACGTACCGCCATGTCGTCGTCACTATCGGGATGCCCTTGACCCAGTGGGTTGTCGGAACCCCACATGAGCGAGTGCACACCGAGCACTTTGGCCCCACCTGCCAGGGATAGCCCTTTTTGCGTCAGGCCGCGCCCTATTTGCCATAGGGCAATGCCACTGAATGCACCTCCCCACGTGACAAACGGGGCCGCGAAGCCTCCGCCGATCTGTGGGAGCGCTTCGACAAAACGCATGACCGGATGCACTGCCTGGTCTCTGTAAACGGGCGAGCCGACGAAGAGGCAGAGGTTCTGACGTGCTAATTTTATTAAATCCAAAACACCAGACCAATCATGTTCCCTTCCTAAATCCAGCGTATGAGTCTCGACTCGGCGTTTCGTCAGCTCCTGTTGTATGACATCAGCAACGTGCTTCGTGGAGCCGGCAGGAGAACAAAAAACAATGAAGAATCGTGTTTCCATTGCTACCCTTTCGCGTCCAATCTCATGAGTTAACACCAATCCATTGCTTGTCGCTCGCCCTCAGTTGGTACAGCCCCTGACTGGTAGCGACGACAGTTCCCGAACCATCCTTGAGTTCCGCGCGCAGAACAAACTCCGCCTTGCCGTTGTCCGAGATTTCGCGGACTATTCGATCGACTTCCTCCTGTGAAAGCGAGATTTCGGTGGTTACATCGGACTGGGCTGGACGAATGAATTTGATCGTTAGTTCCTTAATTATCGGATAGCATTTCGTGGGATCAAAGGTGGTCAGAATCAGTGCACCACCCGGAATCTCGGCAAGCGTGAAAAGGGCGCCTGCATACATGCTGCCGATGTGGTTTTCGTTCCCACGGAGAGGAGCCCATAGCTTGACGTATCCCGAGGTCAACGCAAGGACTTTGAGTCCCATGCGTTCCACGAAGGCAATTTTGTTCTCTACAAGCTCTTTCAGGATTTCGGGAGAGAGCGCCATGCTTTCCTCCTTGTGAGATCCAACTAGTAAGGTGTCATTTGCACGGTAGCCCCGGCGTCACTGCCGGCACAGTGGGGCAGTCCCGCGAGAAGCGGGATTGCCTGCCATTTAGCGACAGGCTGGAAGCCCATGGGCGTTAAAATAAGGTTGATTGATTGCTGAAGCGTTGCTGTCCCGGAGGGACATCCCGATAGTAGCCCGGCGATTTATCGCCGGGAATAAGCGGCCAAGAGAACCCTCTTGGTCCCCAGGGCGCCCGAAGGACCGGTCCTTCGGGCGCCCTGGGGACCAAGAACTGAATCATTGCTCATCGGTCCCCCGGCAATGAATTGCCGGGCTACTATCATTGAGCCCCGCTGGGGCTCTCAAATTCTGAGATGCTCGCTAATTTAACGCCTATGGGCAGGATACCTGCCCCACCATTCTTTGTCCCGGCTAGTCATTTACCTGACAGGCATTAGTATCACCTACTTCCCCAGCGTCGCCCCTCGGTCTTTGAACCGATCCCGAAGCTGGTACTTCATCACTTTGCCAGAGACATTCACTGGTAGGGCCTCCACAATCTCCATGAGCCTCGGAATCTTGTAATCTGCCAGCCGTGTCTTGAGGAACTCTCTTAGTTCCTCGAAAGTTAGCTGTTGTTCCGGAGCCAACGTGACGACTGCCATCACCGTTTCTCCCCACCCCGGGTGGGGTACTCCGATGACGGCAGCCATGCCAATCTTCGGATGCTCGAACAGAGCGTCCTCCACCTCCTTGGAGTACACGTTTTCCCCGCCTGTGATGATCATGTCCTTCTTCCGGTCGACTAGCGTGATATATCCTTCGTCATCCAGCACTCCCAGATCGCCCGTATAGACCCAGCCATCCTGAATGGTCTCGGCTGTGGCCTGGGGGTTCTTGTAGTATTCCTTCATGGTAGTCTCGCCCTTGATGACCAACTCACCCACTACCCCCGGTTTGGTGATAGTGTTTTTCTGTTCGTCGACGAGCCGCGTCTCCATATTCACTATGTACTTGCCGCCTGCGCCCGCTTTACGGACCTGGTCCTTGGGGTATAGGGCTACCCCGCCAGGGCCGCCCTCGGTCAACCCGCACAGGCAGTAGAAGTTCGTGGTCTTGAATTTATCAATCATTTGCCTGATCGACTCTGGAGCCATAGGTGCCGCACCATACCCAAAGAACCGCACTGAAGACAAATCGTACTCGCCGAAGTTCGGAACCTGCATCAGCATCAAATACATGATCGGAGCGCCGAAAAACTGCGTAGTCTTTTCCTTTTGGATCATCTCAAGCACCTGATTCGGGATAAAGTCCTTCATGATTACGTGGGTACAACCCATGTAAGTGCCGGGATTGAGGTATAGGTTGAGCTCCGCGGAGTGGAACATCGGGGCGACATGCAGAATACGATCATCCTGATTGAGTGCATAGATGGAACACACTGTAGTGGTCACGACCATCTGGCTATGATGCACCAGTACTGCCCCTTTGGGCCGTCCTGTTGTTCCCGAAGTGTAGATGATCTCGCTCTCGGCAAACTCGTCCACTTCGATACCCGGGTCCGATGAATTCCCCGAAGCCATAATTTCTTCAATCGGATCGCATCCGTCGAACCTGCCGGGTCCTGCCGATATGAAGTTCTTGACCTTGCCCAGTCGCGCTTTCATTGCCTTGATCGCGGGCTCGAAAACATCGTCGAAGATCACGGCTACGGCGTCGCAATTATCCAAAATGTATTCGGCTTCCGGCGGGGCAAGACGGAAGTTGACCGGTACGGCAACTGCGCCGGTCTTGACGATGCCGTAGAACGCGATAACGAACAGGTCCGAGTTGAACATCCACATGGCCACCTTGTCGCCTTGTTTCACCCCCGCCTTTATGAGAGCGTTGGCAACCGTGTTGACCCGGTCGTCCACTTCGGCCCAAGAATAGCGTTTGTCCTGATAGATGATCCCTTCCTTGTCAGGAACTGTGCGCTTGTTCCGTGCGACGAGTCCTCCGAGATGCATAGCTAAACCTCCTTTTGTCCGGCGTTCTGATGCGATTCGACCAGTGTGACACCATTTCGCATTCATAATCCCCCCTTCCCCCCCTTACTAAAGGGGGGTTAGAGGGGATTTTTCGCATAATTTTGAATGCGAATGGTGTGAGAGCCTCGGACCTGGGACCGATTTATAGGCCCATGAACTTTGCGGCAATGGTTTTCATGATTTCGTTGGTTCCCGCGAAAATGGACATGACCCGCACATCTCGCCATGCTCGCGCCACAGGGTATTCCTCGCAGTACCCGTAACCGCCGTGAAGTTGCAGACATCCATCGATGACCCTTTTGGCCATGTCTGTGATCCAGAACTTCGCCATGGAGACGTCGAGAACTACGTTCCGCTCTTCCATGTGCTCCACAAGCAGCTTGTCCAAGAAGGTGCGGCCCAGTTTCACCTCTGTAGCCATTTCCACGATCCTGAACTGAGTGTTCTGGAATTTGGAGATAGGTTTTCCGAAGGCGCTTCGTTCCTTGCAGTACGTGATGGTCGTTTCAAGTATCCGTTCTGCGAGGGCCTGTGCTCCGATGGCGCAGACGAGCCTTTCCTGCTGGAGCTTCTCCATAAGCATTCGGAATCCAGAGCCCTTCTCGCCCAGACGATTGCTCTTGGGAACTCGGCAGTCAGTGAAAAAGAGTTCCGCAGTGTCCTGGCTGTGCCAACCAATCTTCTTCAGTTTCCGGCCTTTCTCGAACCCGGGCGTGCCTGCCTCCACGACATACAGATCTACTGCTTTGTGAGGATTCTCCACGGATGGGTCCTTCACAGCCAGCACCACGAGGTCGCAGATAATACCGTTGCTGATGAAGGTCTTCTGGCCGTTAATGACTACGTGGTCGCCGTCATCCACGGCAGTGGTTCGCATGGAGGCAAGGTCACTTCCCGCATTGGGTTCAGTCATGGCAACAGCAGTTATGGTATCGCCGGAAATGCAGCCCGGCAGGTACTTTCGTTTGAGATCGTCGGACCCAAAAGACAAAATGTACGGAACCACGATGTCGCTGTGGAGGCCGGCCAACAGACCGAAGTGATTGCTCTTGGCCAATTCCTCCATCAGGATGACCGAATACAAGAAGTCAGCCCCGAGGCCTCCATATTCTTCCGGGACCTGCATGCACAGGAATCCGTTTTCCCCCATCTTCTTCCAGGCGGATCTGGGAACGATGCCGGCCTCTTCCCACTCCTCAACATGCGGAATGACTTCCTTGGCAAAAAACTTTTTCACAGAATCCTTGAATATTCTGTGATCTTCAGTATAAGGCAGAATCTCCATCGATCATCTCCTCAAGAGGTAAACCCCAATTCAATAAATTCCGACCATGCGACAACTGGCGTCCGGGCTAAGGCACGAACGGACCGAAAGCGTCATCTCGGAATCCGATCCGTGGATGGTAGGGGCGACCGCCGGTCGCCTCGGTCAAATGCCATTCGCCCCTACAGTTTCCAGCGTACCCGAGAATGACGGCCGACCATAATGCTGACCCCTTGGAGTTCTGTGAATTGACGTGCCAAAGGGACATTATTCTTGATAACTGCTATAAGCGTCCTTGTGCTCTTCCCGAATCACCTTCTTGTTGATTTTCCCTACGCTGGTCTTAGGTATGGAATCCACGAATTCAACTATGTCGGGAAGCTGCCACTTGGCGAATTTCTTGCTCAGATGATTCCGGATCTCGTCTGCATCGACTCTGTCCCGACTCTCCGGACGCAGGACTACGAGCGCCAGAGGACGCTCCTGCCATTTGGGATGTGCCACACCCACGACGGCAGCCTCCAATACGCCTGGGTGGGACATGATCTCGTTTTCCATATCCACCGAGGAAATCCATTCTCCGCCGCTCTTTATTACATCCTTGACCCGATCCGTGATTTTCACATACCCTTCGGCATCAATGGTGCCCACGTCGCCGCTACGCCAGTATCCGTCCTCGGTAAATTGAACCTCCGAGCCGGGGGCATTATAATAACAAGATGCAATCCAGGGCCCTCGGATGAGCACTTCGCCTTGTGTCTGCCCGTCTGGTGGGACATTGTTCCCCGAACTGTCGATCACTGTAAGATCCAAACCCACTACGCAGTATCCCTGCTTTCGCTTTTGGTCCCATCGTTCTTCTTCCGTGAGTTTTTTTTCCATCCACGGCTTGATCCGGTTTATTGTCACCAGCGGGGTGGTCTCCGTTGCTCCGTATGCGTGTATGACCTCGGCACCGGTCAAATCGGCAAAGCCTTTCATCATTGCCACGGGCGGTTCCGTAGCCCCTGACAGGAGTCTCACTCCAGTCAGGTCCGGCTTCGGATCAAGGGTCCGAATGTATTCCAGGAAGGGCATGAAGATGGCCGGCGCTCCCGCGCTCACAGTGACTTTCTCTTTCACGAATAGCTCTGCAAGCGTGCCAAGCGTGTCCAGAGTGTACATGCCGGAATAGACCTGTCTGCAGCCGACCATGGTAGCCGCCTGGGCCGTGCCCCATCCCAGGGCATGGAACATCGGCACAATTTGGAGATAGCAATCCCGCATCGATACTTCGGAGTTCATGCCGATGGCACAGCTATGCAGATAGACGTTCCGATGGGAATAATAGACTCCCTTAGGCTTGCCTGTGGTACCTGTGGTGTAGCACGCAGCATACGCCGATTTCTCGTCAAGGTCGGGCCAGTCATAGACCGGCGAAGCCTGGGCCAGAATCTCCTCGTAAGACCATACATTCGGAAGCTGTTCTTTGAACTGATCGATCTTCCTGGACGTGATGACCACGTATCCCTTGACCTGCGGGCATAGGGGTGCGATTGCCTTCGCAATAGGAACGAGCAACTCATCGACGATAATGAGAGAGGCACCTGCATGGTTTACCACGTAGGACAAATCCCCAGGGGACAACCGAAGGTTCAGCGTGAGCATGACCGCACCCATCCCGGGGACCCCGAAGTAGATTTCGTAGTTCTCGTGAGTATTCCAAGCGAGAACCCCCACTCTGTCCCCCACCTTGACCTCCAGTCCAGCCAAGGCATTGGCCAATCGACCAACGCGATCGTAAGCCTGGCGGTAGGTGTACCGGAATATTGTCCCGTCGTGTTTCCGGCTCGCTATCTCTTGGTCAGCGAAGCTTCGAGCCGCGTGCCTTATGATGTTGGTCACATTGAGTTGATAACCGTCCTGAGACGTTGCCGGGAATCCGTGTACAAGAGCTCATAGCAGCTTCTCCTTCCCTGGTTGCCTATTTTGTAGTTTCCGTTATCCCCCGGAAGACAATTTCACAGAGTTGATCAGAAGCCTCGTCAGGATTCAGTGTGCGGTGGAAGAGAACACTCGGGAAGGCAGGTGTGTTCAATTCCTCCCAGAATGAGCTGTCTAATAGGCGTCGCGGGGATGTCCCTGCGGATGGAACCTTCCGCTTGCCCTTCCTCGATAATTCCCATGAGGAGATTCGTATACCGTTTCACGGTCTCGTATGCGGCGCTCTGGAAGTAATCCGGATGGTTTCTGACTTCCAAGAGAAGTATCCGTGAGAAAACCCGGCTATGGGCGTACAGACTGATGTGGATCCGTATCAGTTTGCGAAGCTTATTCAAAGCTCCTGAGGTGCCAGCGAGTTCCTTTTCCAATGGAGTGAGATAGAACTCCACATAGTCGGAAAGAACCGCATGCAGCACATCTCGTTTGTTCTTGAAGTACTTGTAAATGAGCCCTTCGGTAATCCCCGCAGTGGCGGCGAGTTCCGATACGGTGATGGAAGCGAACCCCTTCAGTTCCAGCAGTACTTTGAGCGCCTCCATGATTTTGACCTTGCCCGGGGGAAGCTTCTTTTCAGCAGAATCTGAGTCTTCATTGCGGTCCGCCATAGCGACACCTTTGATCATAGTCGTTCAATGACCGTAGCCGGTGCCATTCCGCCGCCGGTGCAGAGAGTGACGAGGCCGTACCTCCCTTGCGTCCTCTCAAGTTCGTGCAGGCACGTCACCAAGAGCCGGGATCCTGAATTTCCAACTGGGTGTCCCAGGGCTATTGCTCCACCGTTGGGATTGACACGCTCCCAGTCCGGTTCGTATTCGCGCCCCCATGCCAGAGGTACCGATGCAAAAGCTTCGTTGATCTCCACCTCGCTAACCTCATCGAGGCGGAGGCCAGCCATCTTGAGGACCTTCCGCGTGGCTGGAATAGGCCCGGTCAGCATCATTACCGGGTCTGCTCCTGCAACGGCCGAAGCAACTATCTTCGCCCGCGGCTTCAACCCAAGTTCCTTCACCTTGCGCCCAGACACGATCAGGATCGCGGATGCTCCATCGGTTATAGGACTGGAATTGCCAGCCGTAATGACCTTGGTGCCGAACACGGTCTTGAGCGCAGCCAGCGCTTCCATCGATGTATCAGGCCGAACAGTCTCGTCCCGTGTGAGCATTCGCTCCTCGCCGTCAGGTCCTTTGATTCTTACCGGCACTATTTCCGGCTCGAACCTGCCCTCAACCTGGGCTCGATGGGCTCGCTGGTGACTCCGCAGGGCAAACGAATCCAATTCCTCTTTGGAAATGCCCCATTTCTCGGCGATAAGTTCAGCGGCTTGTCCCTGGTCGACGAATTTGCCGCCGGTACGCTTTAGGTATGCCGGTCCCAATGGCATTCCAGCCGGCTGGCCGTTCGCCAGAGTCAGATTCAGCCACTCCGCTGCGATAGCGTACTTGCTCATGACCTCGCAGCCGCATGCGATCATGCAATCGCGCCAACCTGCTATGACCTGGGCTGCACAAAAGTTGACAGCAGTGAGACTGGACCCGCACTGTCTGTTTATGGATACTCCAGGAGTGTCATCAGGAAATCCAGCGGCAAGGACCGCCATTCGAGCCAGTGTGAATCCCTGTTCGCCCACCTGGGTGACGGTGCCGCCAACCACGTCTTCCACCTCAGCGGAGTCCACGCCCACTCGATCTACTACTTCCCTCAGAGCCAATCCCAGCAGTTCGTCGGCTCGGAAGCTCGCAAGACTTCCATTCCTTTTCCCTATAGGTGTTCTTACGGCACTTACTATGAATGCTTCTTGCATAGCTGCTCCATTAGATCAGACTCGAATCCACACCGCATGCGAGGAGCGAATCGAATTCGGGTGCGGGTCTGAGGTCCGGCATTGCGAATTTATCCGAGAGTTCCGTTAGCCTTTGCTTGACCGTCTTCACTCCTTTGAGACTCACGTATCTCGCGGGCCCGTGCCAACAATCTGGAAAGCCGATTCCCAAAGCAGCACCGAGATCCATGCTATAGTAATCCTTGAGGACTCCTTCGCTCATGCACCAAAATGCCTCGTTCACCATGCCGAGCAGCAAGATGTCCTGTGCTTCTCCCGGTGTAGGTATGGGTAATCCCTCCGCACGAACGATGAGTTCCGCCGCTGCTTCGTTGGGCACCAACTTTCGGTCGTCGAGATAGAAGCTCGGCTTTCCCGCACCGACGAATCCGGCGTCGTACATTTTCATGAGAGAAGGAGGAACCTTGAGGCGACCCTGGAGATGGGAGACAAGAAACTGGGATGCATGATAGACCACATTTCCGCCTGCCGTTCCGTACACGTGCAACGGCCCCTGGGGAAAGCCTGCTACCAATGCGAGCCTGTCAACTTCCCACGGTGAAAGCCCCAACTCGGCCAGCCTGAACCCGCCAATTACGTACGAGGCAAACGTACGACTCGTGTAAAACCCAGGTCCATCGTTAACCAGGATGACGGTTTTGCCTATAGCCCGCCCAACGGTCACGGCTGTGGCGACTGCGGCGGGACTCGACTGCGGGCCTTCTATGACTTCCAACAACTGCATGAGAGGCACGGGAGAGAAGAAGTGCATACCCACAACCTGTTCCGGGTGGGAGCATGCGCCGCTGATCTCGGCCATGGGGATGGTTGACGTGTTGGACGCAAAGATCACGCTGGGATTGGCTTCCTGAACCTTCCCAAGGATTTTTTGCTTGAGCTGAAGGTCTTCGAATACGCACTCGATTACCAGGGGAACATCTTGTAGTGCTGAATAGTCAGCACTGGCGCTGAGGTTGGCCATTGCGGCATCCCTGCGCCTCTGAGGCCAACGGCCTCGGGCAACGAGATCGTCTAAAGTCTTCTGGATCTTCTCGAGGGCCCGGCGAGCGGTTTCCACGTCCACATCGATGAGGGTGGTCTTGATTCCGCTATCTGCCGCCACTTGAGCAATGCCGCTCCCCATAAGTCCGGAGCCGATGATTGCCATCCTGTCAACGGCCAACGCTTTGCGGTTATCAACCTTGGCGAGTTTCGGACCGACACTGGAAGCAAGAAAAAAGAGATCGATCTTGTTGCGTGAATTGGCATTTCCGAACAACGGTACAAGCAGTTCGACATCATGTCGGACCGCCTCGTCGAACGGCATCATGAGTGATGCTCCCAGAGAATCCAGTGCCGCGGCAATGTACGGGCGGTGCGGAGATATGCCGTACCTGTTTCGCGCATCCGAGAGAATCTTTTCTTTCTCTACTTCGGTTGTCTGATCGGCAGATTGATAGCCCGGATCGTAATTCCGATTCACGATTCCCTGATGCCCTTCGATCCACTTCACTGCTTGTCCTCGAAGGTCTCCCGAAGCACAGATGGTAACGAGTCCAGTTTTCGCAAAATCTTCTGCCGAGCTTATCCGCCCCGTGAGGACCGCCTCCACTGCCGCCTTGAACCCTATGACCCGCGGGAGAATCTGAGTCCCTCCACCCGCCGGGAAAAGCCCAACGTTGATTTCTGGTAGGCCCACCTTGGAGGGAGCGGTCGCAAAAACGTGGTCGCAGCCCCAGAGCAGCAATTCGAAACCGCCGCCCAGGGCCGTCTGACCATCTAGGACGGCCACCACTGGAAATGAAGCTTTCGCCAGAGCGGCCAAGGCTTCCTGGTATCTCAGCACCGCGTGGCGTGCCGTCCCGGTGTCGCCGTCATGAATTCTTTGAGATTGGCTCCATCGAGAAAGCTTCGCTTCTTCCCCGATACAAACACCACACCGCTGACTTCGTCCGCGAGGGCACTAGCTGTGGCTTGCTCCAGATCGGCGACAAACGCCTGCCCCACGCTGTTGACCGGTCCGGCAGTATCTATGGTGAACGTTGCAATCCGGGACGAATGATCCAACGTGTACGCAACTTCAGTCATGACAAACCCCTTCTCATTCTTATGCGCGAATGATGACGGCCTCTCCCTGAGTCAAACCGCCACAGATAGCAGCCGCTCCCAGACCCCCACCCCTGCGGCGAAGCTCGTACATCATTGTCATGGCGATTCGCAGGCCCGAGGCTCCCACCGGGTGCCCCATCGCGATAGCTCCTCCGTTGACATTGGTCTTTTGCAGCAGATCGAACCAACGGCCTCGGTCGCCGTCCGCAAGGATCTTGGTGCTCACCAGCGGCATGGCTGCAAACGCTTCGTTGATTTCGATGAGATCGATTTGATCAACTTTCAATCCTGACTTGGAGAGGGCTTTCTTGATCGTGAGCGCCGGTATCCAGGAAATCCCGTAAGGTGCGTCGGTTTCTCCGGCCGCCTCTACGATGGTGCCCAGACGGCTCCAGACCGAGCTCTCGTGCACGTTCTTCGGTCATCACAACCATTGCGGAGGCTCCATCGTTGAGACCCGGAGCATTTCCGGCCGTAGTCGTACGAGCCCCGAAAACAGTCGGCAACTGCTCCACTGCTGCTACGGTGCTGTCCGGACGCGGGGCTTCATCGGCGGCAAAGAGGAATGAATCTCTACCTTTTCGAACCTGAATTGGCGCCAACTCGTCCGCCAGTTTGCCCTCCGCCAGCGCTTTGAGAGCCTTCCTGTGCGAGCCCACAGCCCATGTGTCCAGCATCCTCTTGGGAACATCGTATTTCTCCGCTCCATTCGACGCGTCCACTGCTACGGAATTGTATCCGGTGTACGTAATGGGATAGATCGGATCTTTCAAGTTCACGTCACCAATGCGAACTCCTCCCCTCAACGTGCGATTCAAATGGGGTATCTTGCTCATGGCCTCCACGCCCACAATCAGGGCTGAAGAGAACTCCCTCAGCTTCATTCCCCAGACCGCCATGCGGAGCGCTGTGAGTGAGGAACAGCAGGCTGTGTCCAGGGTGATGGAAAATTTGTCGATTCCTAATTTGAGCCCGACCTGCCGGCCGGTTACCGAAGCGGTTTCAAAGGATGGAGGGAAACAGTTCCCCACGCAGAGGTGGTCAATTTCCGTGCTCAGATCACGACCTTGAGACGTCAAAGCAGCTTTAGCAGCATGGACCGCCAGGTCCAAAGGTTCCATTGCTGAGAGGGCCCCCAGGTACCGGCCAAAGGGGGTTCTTTTTGCGCCCACAATAACGAAACCGTCCGACATGTGTTTTCTCCTCATGTCAGTAGTCAGGACGATGGGCAGGATGCCCATCCCACTGTTCTGGAAGTTTTCTCCTCATGCCTATTGTCGGCATTCTTCTAGGCCGTATCGGTCGGCCGTGAATTCCTTTCGAGATTAGGACCGATAACTTGGTAACGGGGAAGGCAAAAAAACGCTGTTAGCTACAGTAAGTAAATATTACTCACCGCCTAATGTCAAGTTTATTTTGATCTTCTTTGAACTCCGGGAGTCGGCTGACCGCGGGCAGAATGCCCGACCTCTTAGAGACGGAATCACCCTCCCCTTTTCGGGTCGGATAACCCGACGTGGTGTGTTTCTGCTGGTGGGGCAACGAAGAAAGCCGTTGCTGGCCTTTTACATCGCGTAAAAAAAATTGACAGGCCAAGGCACGTCTGACCAGAGCGCGATCCGCATGATTTCAGCCTTTTGCAGGCACCGGCCCACCATTCGGGCACCACTATAGGTTCCGTGATTTCTTGGCACTAAAGATGCAGAGATTGAGGGCGCAGCAAGAAGTCTTCAGACCAGGAGTATGGCCTGTTTGAGACTAAACGGGAGATGTTCTGTGGAAAATAATGAAATCGAAAACCTGGTTTCAGGGTTCAAAGGCGAGGAAGGAGAATTGATTCCTCTTTTGCAACGTGTTCAAGGACGACTGGGATACATTTCCGCAGAAGCTGTAAGCCGTATATCCCGGTTCTTGAGAATATCCGAAAACCAGATTTTTGGGGTCGCTTCTTTCTATTCGCAATTTCGTTTTATCCCTCCGGGCAGAAACTCCATCAGAGTCTGCTCCGGAACTGCATGCCATGTACGGGGAGGTCAAATACTGGGTGAAATGGTGGAGCGGCAACTCGGCATTTCTCCCGGGCAAACTACTCCTGACCAGCGGTTCGATTTTCAGCGGGTGGCATGCCTGGGTTGTTGCGCTCTCGCACCCGTGGTGCAGATCAACACGGATGTCTACAGCCGAATGACCGTCACTCGTCTGAGAGAGATTGTGCAGCAATATGAGTAGGCTGAATAGCAAAATTCAAGATGCCCTAAAGAGCTGGGCCAAGCTGAAGAACACCGATATCCCGGTTATATACTTGGGCACGGCCTCATGTGGAAGGGCTGCCGGCGCGATGGATGTGCTGGAATCGGTCCGCACAACATTGGAAGAGAACCAATTGCAGGCAGAAATCCTGCAGGTGGGTTGCATTGGCCCTTGTTACTTGGAACCCCTGATGGACATTGAATGCCGAGGGCTACCTCGAATAAGTTATGCCAACGTCAAGCCCGCATCAGCTCGAACCATATTAGAATCCTATCTCATTCACGGAGACCCTCAGCTTCAATCTGCCGTTGGACATTTCGGCCAAAACTCCGACCAGTTTGAGGGTAGCCTCCCTCGCTTTTTCGACCTTCCGATGCTCAAGCCCCAGGTTAGAGTGGTTCTTAGAAATTGCGGCTTCATAGACCCTGAGGAAATCGACCATTACCTGGCGAACGAGGGGTATATGGGGCTCTTGAAGGCCCTAGAAAAAACACCCGAAGAAGTCATCGGGGAAGTTCGCGACGCGGGCCTCCGAGGAAGAGGAGGAGCCGGGTTCCCTACCTACAAGAAATGGGAGATATGCAGAAGCTCCCCGGGAAAAGAAAAGTATATGATCTGCAATGCCGATGAAGGAGACCCCGGTGCCTTCATGAACCGATCCCTGATAGAGGGAGATCCGCATGCGGTTGTTGAAGGGTTGCTAATTGCTGCTTACGCCATCGGCGCCACCCAAGGCTACATCTACATCAGAGCCGAGTATCCTTTGGCAATCGTTCGCCTGAAGAAAGCCCTAGCACAAGCGCGCGAATACGGACTACTGGGCCAAGACATCTTGGGCTCAGGATTTAACTTCGATATTGCCATAAAAGAAGGAGCCGGAGCCTTTGTATGCGGTGAGGAGACCGCTCTAATCGCATCGATCGAGGGGAAACGGGGAATGCCGAAATCGCGGCCGCCGTTTCCCGCAATTGCCGGTTTGCACGGCATGCCTACCATAATCAACAATGTGGAAACCCTCGGGACGCTCCCCAACATCGTCAGGAATGGGGCTGAATGGTACAGACAGTTCGGGGTCCAGGGCAACTACGGGACTAAAACCTTCTCTCTCGTCGGCAAGATTCGCCGTTCAGGGCTCATCGAAGTGCCGCTCGGGACTCCGCTGAGAAAGATCATTTTCGACATAGGCGGAGGGCCCAGGAAAGCTTTCAAGGCCGTTCAAACCGGCGGACCTTCGGGTGGATGCCTGTCCGAGGAGTTCCTCGACACTCCCGTAGATTATGAGTCACTCACGGCCGCGGGTTCGATAATGGGATCGGGCGGCCTCATCGTTATGGATGAAGACACCTGCGTGGTAGACCTGGCCCGTTACTTCCTGGACTTCGTGCAGAAAGAATCGTGTGGCAAATGTGCCCCTTGTAGAGTTGGAACTAGACACATGGTCGAGCTTCTGGAGAAAATCACAAAAGGCGATGGCGAGCCTAACGATTTGGCAAAACTCCGCACTCTGGCCGATACCGTCAAGGCAGCCTCTCTTTGTGGTTTGGGACAGACTGCGCCCAATCCTGTTCTTACCACTCTCCGCTACTTCCGTTCCGAATACCTGGCACATGTGACCGACAAATATTGCCCCGCTACCGTGTGCAGGGCACTGATCGAGTATCGAGTCATTCCGGAGAAATGCACAGGATGCAGGAGCTGCGTGGCCGTGTGCCCCACGGGCGCCATTACCGGCCCGAGGCGGGAACCTCACAATTTGGATCCTTCAAAATGCATCAAGTGCAGATCGTGCTACGAGGTTTGTCGTCATGACGCCATAGCCGGTGACGCCATTGTCATCAGGTCCAGGCGGAGAACCGCTGATGAATCCACAAAGTGAAACGGTTGCGATAACTATAGACCACCAACTGAGAGAGGTTCCGAAAGGGCTGACTATTCTTCAAGCGGCGCAAAGTGTTGGCATTTACGTCCCCACGCTCTGTGCTCACAAGGATTTGAGCC
This sequence comes from uncultured delta proteobacterium, assembly GCA_963729795.1. Lineage (GTDB taxonomy): Bacteria > Desulfobacterota > Desulfomonilia > Desulfomonilales > Desulfomonilaceae > CAWBBA01. The sequence goes on from CAVSPC010000012.1 coordinate 98,918, forward strand.
CATTCGGTGGCTGCCGTCTATGCATAGTTGAGGTGGATGGCCTGCGCGGGTTCCCAACTTCTTGCACGACCCCCGTTCAAGACGGCATGGTGATAAGAACCCAGACCGCCCAACTACAGGCTGTGAGGGGCGTTACACTGGGATTGATTTTGAGTGAGCATCCTTGCAGTTGTTTGATCTGCGATGAGCAGGACGAGTGCAAGAGACACGTGGGAACCATTCGTAAGGCCGGAGTTACCACGGGGTGTCGATACTGTAGTAATGACGGCCAATGCGAGTTGCAGGAGGTCGTGAAAAAGATCGGGGTGACCGAAGTCGACTATCCGATTTACTATCGACACCTCCAAGTCAAGAAAGCCGATCCATTCTTCGATCGAGATTACAATCTTTGCATACTGTGTGGCAGATGTGTCCGGATGTGCCAGGAAGTCCGCGCAGCCAACACTTTGGCTTTTACACAGAGGGGGCGCTCTACGGTGATCGGCCCTGCCTACGACCGGAGTCACCTGGAGGCGGGTTGTGAGTTTTGCGGCGCATGCGTGTCTGTTTGCCCTACTGGAGCCCTTTCGGAAAAGGCTCGGAAATGGGATGGCCCACCGGAGGGCGAACAAATTACCCAGTGCCCACTTTGTGGCGTTGGTTGCCGAATGCGACTTTTAATCAAGGGAGACAGCGTGATCGGCAGTTTACCCGCGGAGGACCCGCTAGTGAACGCCGGTCAACTCTGCGTCAAGGGGCGATTCTGCATAACTGAACTGGTGGGCTCCCACCTACGATTGAGCAACCCTTCACGCCCTGAGGACAGCACTCGGGTGGAAATTTCGTGGGACGAGGCTGTTCAATTGGCAGCGGAAACCCTTTCCACCTGTCCACCGGAACAGTTCGCCCTTCTTATTTCCCCGGATAGTTGTAACGAAGATCTGTACGTTGCCCAAAAATTTGCTCGTGTGGTCATGCGCTCAAACAATATAGACACAAGTGCACGACTGGTCTATCGGTCCGGCTTCGGCTCTTATCTGAAACTTATGGAAATGTCCGTGCCTCTTGCGGCAGTAAGAAGGGCGTCCGCAATTCTATGCATAGGTCTGGATACGAGATTCGGAGGCTCGGTCGTTGGCGTTGCAATGCGACAGGCTATCAAGCACGGGGCAAGGATCGTCACTATCCATCCACGAGATCACAATTTAGCGCGGATTGCTCACAAATGGCTTCATCCGAATCCGGGACGTGAGCTGGATCTTCTAAATTCTCTTGTGCATCTCACCGAAAAACAGTCAACGGCTTGTCCACCGCCGGCAGCAAGTGCAGAAGTCGAAAGCATTACCAATGACTTGACCGAACTTGCTGATATGCTTATGAATAATTCGAGCAATGTGATTCTGGTGGGCTCGGAATATCTCACATACCGAGAAAGCTCACAAATTTTGGGAGCCATCGCTCAATTGGCTCAAAATACTGGCAGCGGAGTGTATCCGGTGCCTGCCCAAGGCAATCTATTAGGGTCGGTTCTGACTGGAGTCTATTCTGAGCTTCTGCCTGGAGCGTTTCCCTGGAATGATGAATCCAGGCTGGGAGATCTGCGAAAGTTATGGGGTGTGGACCTCTCCGATGCGCCGCCTAATTGGACATCGGAAAACCTCTTGCACGGACAGAGAATGAAAGCACTTTACCTCATAGGTGAGGTCCCTTTCAAAGCTGATCCGCCTGCAGATTTCCTTATATTCCAGAACATTTATCCACCTCCCGAGGCATACCGAGCCGATCTGGTCCTTCCTTCCGCAGCATTTTCAGAGATAGACGGCACGTTGTTTAACGTCGAGGGAAGGATGCAGCGTATGCGAAAAGCGGTGAAAGCACCTGGGGAGGCTTTGCCCGATTGGGACATACTGTGCAGGATCGCTCGCAAGATGGGCTTCAAAGGCTTTGATTTCAGATCGCCGGCAGATATCCACCAAGAGATCTCGCTGATGATCGAAGGATTTACCAACTTTCAATCTCCCGATCGAGTATCTCGTCCTCTGAAATATGAGGGCAGGATGGCGGCTTCTCACGATGTGGCGCCAGCCTCCCGCATAGTAGATGCGGAGTTCCCCTTCATTCTTACTTCGTCAATCCCTGAACATATCTATCGAGGTTTTCCGATTTCTGCCCGGGTTGAGGGCGCAAAAGCGCTTTTTGCAGAGGCAACAGTAGAAATAAGCCGCGAGGATGCAGAAGAAGCCGGCATGTCTCAAGGCGATGAAGTCCTGGTGATTTCGCGTACCTTCGAAACAAACTTGAGAGCAAATATCGTTGACGGTCAAGAAAAAGGAAGGCTGCACATTTCACCGGGTCATGGTGAATTCATCGGCGCCGGACCACATCCGGCGAGGATCGTGAAAAGCCATGTATAAGCTAGCATCAACACACATGATTGTTCCTAATATCCACCTCCTCACCTTCGAGGCCCCCGCGGTGGCGCAGAATGTACGGGCCGGCCAGTTTGTGATTCTGAGGGTCAATGACGAAGGCGAAAGAATCCCCCTCTCCGTGGCGGATTGGGACTCTGAAACCGGGACGATCTCAGTTTGCATGATGAACGTAGGAAACACTACTGACCTACTGGCATCGCTTCAGGACGGCAGCGGCATTCCCACCGTGGTCGGTCCTCTGGGAAATCCGACGGAAATAGAGAGATTCGGCACGGTAATGTGCCTCGCGGGATGCTACGGAATAGGAAGCATTTTCCCAATTGCAAGAGCTCTCAAAGAGAAGCAAAACCGGGTTATCACCGTCATCGAAGGCAGGAGTTCGTACCTGTTTTACTGGGAAGACAAACTGAGATCAGTTTCAGATGAACTACTGTACATAACCCGCGATGGTTCGAAGGGTTACCGGGGTCACGTGAGCAGGCTCGCGGAGATCATAAGATCATTTGGAGAGCCGGTGGACCGAATCATAATAAACGGCTGCACGTCCCTTCTGAGAAGAGGCTCGGAAGCAAGCCGGCCGCTGGGCATCAAAACCGTGGTCAGCCTCAACCCCATAATGATCGACGGGACCGGAATGTGCGGCGTATGCCGTGTCACAGTCGGATCCACCACCAGATTCGCTTGCGTGGACGGACCGGATTTCGACGGCCATAAGGTCGATTGGGATGAATTGTTTCAGCGCCGCAAACAATACATAAGCGAAGAAGTCATCCCTCTCAGGTCGAGCGGCTGCGAGAGGCACTGTGAAAGACGGTAAGTGAAGCTATGCCTGACATCGATTCAAAAAAATTGGACCTGAAGCGCAGGGAAATTCCAAAGCAGTCCGCCAAAGCTCGGACTCAAAACTTCAACGAAGTGGCGCTTGGGTATCCCCCCGAAACGGCGATCGAAGAGGCCAGGCGATGCTTGCAATGCAAGAAACCTAAATGCATTACCAAGTGCCCTGTGGAGATTCAAATTCCCAAGTTCATCAAATGCATTTCCGAGAAGGACTTCCAAGCCGGCATAAAGACGATCAAGCAAAAGAACCTCCTGCCTGCCGTATGCGGTAGGGTATGCCCCCAAGAAGAGCAATGCGAGGGAGCCTGCGTTCTGGGCAAGCGAGGAGGGCAGATCGCAATTGGACGCCTTGAGCGCTTCCTGGCCGACTGGGAAGTACGGCAGGGTGAGCCAGAGATACCGGAAATGATGAATCCCACAGGCAAAAGGGTTGCCGTAGTCGGAGGAGGGCCCGCGGGTCTCACCGTGGCAGGCGATCTGGTAAGGATGGGCCACAAAATTACTGTATTCGAGGCCCTGCACAAGCCGGGCGGGGTACTAGTCTACGGCATTCCGGAATTCAGGTTACCCAAGGCCATAGTAAGCAGAGAGGTAGAATACCTGAAACGTCTCGGTGTTGACGTGTTGACCGACTTTGTGGTGGGCAAGACTAGATCTATGGAGAGCATTGTGGAGGAATACGACGCCGTGTTCATCGGCGCAGGCGCCGGTCTCCCGTGGTTCATGAACATCCCGGGAGAAAATCTGAATGGCGTCTATTCTGCCAACGAGTACTTGACCAGGATGAATCTCATGAAGGGCTTTCTTTTCCCAACATTCAATACCCCCATAAAAAAACACAAGAAAGTGGCTGTGGTAGGCGGTGGCAATGTTGCAATGGACTGTGCAAGAACAGCTCTGCGCCTGGGGGCAAAGACGACGATCATTTATAGGCGATCCAGAGACGAGCTGCCGGCACGTCTCGAAGAGGTCGAAAACGCTGAGGAGGAAGGCGTTGTCTTCAATCTTCTCACTCTTCCCATCCGATACAACGGCGATGAAAATGGCTGGGTAAAGGAAGTCCAATGCTTGAAGATGCAGCTAGGGGAGCCCGACGCCTCAGGCAGGAGGACACCAGTTCCAATCGAGGGTTCCGAGTTTTCCATCGATGTAGATTCGGTCGTATGCGCTATCGGAAATAGCCCGAATCCTCTGATCCCAGCTACTACGCAGGGGCTCGAGGTCGGGAAAAGGGGCAATATCGTCGCTGATGAAGAGACCGGGAAGACAAGTCTCGAAAAAGTGTGGGCCGGAGGAGATGTGGTCACAGGCGCAGCAACGGTCATACTCGCTATGGGAGCTGGACGTAAGGCTGCCAGAGCCATGCAAGAGTACCTGAGCAGTCACTGACTGCAATAATTCTTCTTAAAAAGGTTTAACAAACGCGATGTGGAGAGGGAAGGATCTCGAGAACTCTGGAAGAGGGGATTTCGCCCTGGATATCTCAGCGCTTAGCGACATGTGAAGTAAACCAAGTCACCTATATAAGAAATTGCGAGGAAGGAGTGAAAGATGACACCAGATGAAATCAGAGAGGTCTTGAACCTCCACAAGAAATGGTTGGAGGGCAGCGAGCAGGGCAGACAAGCGGAACTCACAGGCGCGGATTTGAGGAGAGCTAATCTCAGGGGAGAGGATCTCAGGAAAGCAGTATTCAGCCAAGCTGACCTGAGAGGTGCAGATATCTGCGACGCGAAGCTGGATTTGGCGAATTTCAGTAAAGCAAGACTTAGAGGGGCCAGGCTTCTTCGATCAAGTTTGTGCGAGGCTGACTTTAGTGAAGCCGACCTGAGTGAAGCCAGACTTAGTATGGCGGACCTGAGCGGCGCAAACCTCAACAAATCAGACCTCAGTGGTGCCAGACTAAGGGCTTGCACATTCAAAGGAGCTAATCTCAGGATGGTCGAAGCGACAAGGGCCGACTTTTCCTCGTCCGATCTTTCAGGCGCCGATCTCAGCGATGCAGATGTTAGCGGCGCCAAGCTGATGGACGTTGACCTAAGCGGCGCGAAGCTCGTGGGCGCAAACCTCCGGCGAGCCTTGGCAAAGGGGGCGAAGTTCGCGGGCTGCGATATGACTCGGTCCAGGCTGAGCGGAGGCGACTTCAGCATGGCAGACTTGAGCGGGGCCAACCTGTGTGGTGCGAAATTGAGGGCTGCGGATCTAAGTCTGGCGGACCTGACTAAAGCCGACCTGTCGGGTGCGGATCTCGGAAACGCAAATCTGCAAAAGGCAAAACTGACGAACGTGAATCTCACAAAGGCAAAACTTAAGGCCACCTTCCTTTATGGGGCCGATCTCGCGGGCGCAAATCTCACCGATGCCAATCTGATTGCAGCGGAAGTCGCCGCAGCTAACCTGAGAGGAGCGAAGTTGACTCACGCCAATTGTTACACCGCTGACCTATCCAGGTCTGATTTCAGGGAAGTGGATGCCAGGAACGCAGATATTAGTAGGACGAATCTTCGCTCAGCAAATCTTGCCGGTGCGAACTTATCGGGTGCGGACCTCAGTAGAGCTACTCTAACAGGCGCAAATTTGGTGGGGGCAGATCTGAACCGCGCCAATTTGGACATTTCAAATCTTAGGGCGGCAAACCTCAGCAATGCGAACCTGACCGGTGCGACGTTTGTAGAGGCTGGAATGACGTTCGCCAACTTAGCGGGAGCAAACACCGAGGGGGCCAACTTCACAGGAGCCGAAGGCCTGAAACAGTAGTATCAAGTCATGAAAATCGCCAATCAAATAGGCTGCGATACTAAGTCGCAATCAATGATTGTTCTGAATTGGACGTTATTTGATAGAAGCATAGGATCTAAGATTGCACTGCCAGTATAGGGTATTAACTAGCGTAGATTAAGGAAACGAAGAAGGCGGTGGCTCCAAGGAGCTACCGCCTGCATGATTCTTCAGCCGTGTTCTTAGGATCTCAAGGATGATGCCCACCTGATACTCAAGCCCCGAGATCTACAAATCCCAATTTGACTAAAGTGGAGAGAACTGGGAACAATTACCGTCACCCGAACAATTCTCCCTTTCCTGCGGGGGCCTCCACAATCAACATGGGGCGATGGGCCGTCTTCAAAACGCTCCTGGCAACGCTACCCATCACAAGGTGCTTTACGCCGGTTCGACCATGGGTCCCGCACACGATCAAATCCACTGATTCTTCTTGTGCCAGGGAAATTATCACTTTGGGCGTTATTCCGCTTCGGCAATAGGTTTTCACATCCTTCACCAAGTGGGCACACTCGTTCGCCATCATTTGAAGGCGCTCATGCGCGGAGCGTTCGGTAGCCTCAAGGACCTCATGCAGTTTTTCGGCCCAATCGACATAGCCGGGAAAATCGATCACATGGATGATGAGAAGTCGTGCACCAAAGGCCTTCGCATAGTCGATTGCCAGTTCCCAAGCGGGACGGCTGTTCTCAGAAAAATCAGTGCAAAAAAGAATCTTCTTTGGAACCATGGTGGATTCCTCCCTCTGATTAAGGTTGATGAAGGGCTACATGGTAGGTCCCGCAATTCTTGTCCGATCGGCACATGAAGAAATCCCCTGCTTTTCTCGGTAGCGGCCCAACATCACCAGATCTCTTCACAGAGAGGTGCCACTCCAAGCCTAGGCAGAAGTGGCACCCAAACTATCCTCCTCCTTTTTTGGATATCAAATGAAATCAGACAGAAATTTTGGCAACCGCCATGGGCTTTCAAAGATGATGCCCGTACTAAACTCAAGCGCTGCGGTCCACAAATTCCAAGTTTCCGCGCAAGGGGACGCGAGACTATTCCCTTCACTCAAACGATTCCCCTTTTTCGGCGGGGGCCTCCACAATCAGCATGGGGCGATGGGCCGTCTTCAAAACGCTCCTGGCAACGCTTCCCATTACAAGGTGGGTCACACCGGTTCGACCATGGGTCCCGCAAACGATCAGGTCCACAGAGTTTTCTTGTGCCAGGGCAACTATCTGCCGTGGGGCTATGCCCGTTAGGCAGTACGTCTTCACATCCTTCACTAGATGAGCACACTCCTTCGCCATCAAATTAAGGCGCTCGTGGGCGGCATCTTCAGTGGCGTCAAGGACGTCACGCAGCTTTCCTTTCCAATCGCCGGCCCAAGCGACATAGTTGGGAAAATCGATCACGTGGAGGAGGAGAAGTTGTGCGTCAAAAGCTTTCGCATAGTCGACTGCCAGCTCCCAAGCGGGACGGCTGTTTTCCGAAAAATCAGTACAAATAAGAATCTTCTTAGGAACCATGCTGGATACCTCGTTCTTTTTAAGTTGGGGAGGCGCCGCGGCCATCTCTGCCGGACCACCCATTGATCGCCCGCGTTCTTAAGCCCATATCATTGGTTGAGAAAGGCTGAGGAGTCTGAGTCAGACTCTCTTTTCGCCGGCCCGAACCCTCAGCCTTGCCCATCAACAGTAGCGGAAAGTCTATATATCGCCACCGTTTCGCCCATAACAGTCTGCTCGCTTCAACCAAAATCCCTTGACTCCTATCGCTACTTCACGGTTCAAAGTAGATTGGGGTTCCGAGTTGCCCCAGTCGAAAGAGGTCCAAAACGTGATGACCGTCGTAGTCGAGGATGCGCAAGTCATCCTCCTGATGAAGGTCACCGGTGATAACATTGTAATGGTGCCCGTACTTTTGTTTCGCCGCCTCCAGGGGTACTTCAAAAGCAACGAACCTCTTGATTCCTTTCGTCGCCAGCTTTTCAGCCAGGTGGGAATCTGTAAGCGATTCATACGAAGTTAAGATGAGAATTGGTCCTGAACCGGTAAAGAAAATGCCTGCCTTCATGACACATGCTCCTTTCTTGGGTTTCACCCACCGGGATTCGGCTCTTATTGAGAGTTGCGCATAGAATGGCGCACAACTTCGTACCTCGTGACAAATATTCAGATCATTCTTCCGGAGGATTCAGGGGCAAGTAAATCGTAAACGTGGTCCCCTTCCCCACTTCACTTGCAACATCGATTCTGCCACTATGCTCCCTTATAAACCCGTAACAAATGCTCAGCCCGAGCCCCACTCCTTTCACCTCCTTCTTCGTGGTGAAGAAGGCATCAAATATTCTTTCCACGTTGTGCGGTGGTATCCCAACACCGGTGTCTCCGATTGTAACGGCAACGTTCGCAGGTTCAGGATCAAATCGGCTGCAGACCCGGAGTTCTCCTCCATTCGGCATTGCAGTATTTGCGTTAATAACCATGTTGATAAACACCTGTTTCAAATGGCTCCCCACTGCCATAATCGAGGGGAGTTCCCGGGCAAGATCCGTTATCACGCGTATGTTAAGGTTTTGGAACTGTTTCTCATAGAACAACAACGTCTCTTCGATAAGCTTGTTGATGTCGGTGAGACTCTTCTTCTCGTCGTCCGGCTTGAAGAACTTCAGCATTTTTATTAGAAGACCTGAGGTCCGCTTGCACTCGTTATAGGCAAGGTCAAGGTATTTCTTACGTTCATGAGTGTCGGGCAGCGAGTCCTTTGTCAGTTCCAGGCAGTTCATGATACCGAAAATTGGATTGTTGAGCTCGTGAGCCAGTTGGGATGCCATTTTGCCCATGGCAGAGAGCCTTTCGGACTGAATCAATTGCCGTCGCAGGCGCTTCGCTTCTGTGATGTCGCGCATGAGTCCCTGGTAACTCACAACCTCTCCTTCATCGTTCTTCGTGGCATAACCACTCATGGATACATCCCGGACGGTCCCATCCTTTCGAGCTATTTGCAGTTCGTAATCATTGACCTCGCCTTCTCCGGTGATTTTCCCGCGGAAAACGATTACATCGTCCGCGTTCACGCATAGATCGCGGTAATAATTCATTCCCAAGAATTCTTCCCGAGCATAGCCTATGATATTCAAGAGGGCCGGATTGCAATCGGTTACCGTTCCCTTGGCATCGGCAATGAAGACTCCATCCCGGATGCTATTGAAAAGGTCTCTGTATTTGGTCTCAGACTCCGCCAGTTGGTCTCGCATCAGCTTTTCTTGAGTGCAGTCCACAACGAAGCCGCGATATCCGCCAATATTTCCGTCTTTGTCTCTCCACACGTAACTGGATAGGCTCACGTAAATTAGTCTTCCCTCCTTACGCCTGAAGGTGCCTTCATATCCCCTGACAAACCCGTGCTCCTCAATTATCGCTTGGAATTTGGGTCTGTCCTCGTCATTGCCCCACAACTGAGTGTTAAGGTCTATTGCGAGCACTTCCTGTTTAGTCGAATAGCCGAGCATGTTGACCAAAGCGTCGTTACAATCTATGAACTGTCCTTCCCGGGTAGAAATGTAAAATCCGTCTCTTGCCTCCGCAAAGAATTCCTTTTTATTGCGCTCGATATCGAGAAGCCGTTGCTCAATCTCCTCATCGCTCATTTTGTTGATCGAAAGAGCATTCCGATCAGACATGAGAGCCTCCAGGCTCGTCCGCCACGGTTTGGAAGGGTTTCACGAGGATGCCTCAAGTCAACGAGGCCCCCCCGGACGATGATCGGACAAATCCTTAATTTACTGGGCCAGATCGAGAATGCGGGGAACGACCTCCTCCTTCCCTATGGCCATGATGTGGACTCCGTCAGCGATCTTCTCCTTCCGGATGGTTTTGATCATACGTGCCGCGATTTGTATCCCCGTTTCCAGGGCCTTGCCTTTCGGTGCGCCGGCCAATTCGTCGATAAGGGCATCGGGAACGAATATACCGGGCACATTCTTGTTCATGAACTTGGCCATCGGTGCGCTGGTAAGGAGCACGATGCCTGCGAGAATCTTGACCTTGAATTTCCTGGCATAATCCATGAAGCTTCTAAAATTATTGAGATCGTAAATCGCTTGGGTTTGTATAAAATCAGCCCCTGCGTCGATCTTTTTTTCGAATTTTATTAACTGCGGTTCCAGTGGCCGGGCCTCGGGCGTGACGATGGCTCCTTTAATGAAACGAGGAACGCCATCCAAAGAGTTGCCTGCCAAATCCTTTCCGTCCGACAACGTATGGAGAGCATCCAGCAACTGCACAGAATCGAGATCGAAAACGCCTTTGGCCTCCTTGTGATCACCAACGACAACAGCGTCGCCGGTGAGGCACAGAACGTTGTATATGCCTCGGCTGTAGGCGAAGAAAAGATCGGCCTGCAGGGCCAAGCGGTTGCGATCGCGGCAGGTCATCTGGAGAATGGGCTCGCCTCCCATTTCCTTGACCAGAAGGGCTCCTCCTAAAGAGGGGTATCTCAGTACCGAGCTTTGATTGTCGGTAATGTTCATCGCATCCACACGGTCCTTGAGTAACGCGATGTGATGCTTCATAGGCTCGATGTTGACCCCCTTGGGAGGCCCTATCTCCGCAGTCACAACGAACTTTCCGGAATCGAGAGCTTCCTTGAACCGGCTCATGCGAGGCCCCCTTTCTTGCTCGCGACACACCGACTGAATGCCCATCTACTGCCTATCAGCCTCCCCAGGCGAAAGTACCAGATCCATGATGCCAGGCCGCAGGACAGCGTTGTGATTTTTGGCAGGATGGTACCTTTTCATGCGGTCAAGCCGCCCCTGACTCTGCAGCCTGTTGTAGATAACCGTCCAAGCGCACTGCCTTCCGTCGCCAACCTCACACATCCCCTCGTTTGTTCCTCCGCAAGGACCATTGAGGAGCCCTTTGTGGCAAAGCGTCACAGGGCAAATTCCCCCCGTGTCGGCCAGCACGCACTGCCCACATTGCATGCAGATCTCTGAATAGCGCCCGGCCGGCCCTTCTTTTCCCATGAAGAGTGTGTCGAGCGCCGGCACCACAGGTTTCTTGAGCTGCGAAGCAGCAGTCTGGACGCCAAATGCGCACGACATGACCAGAACGGCGTCTGCGGCACCAAGTGAATCCTTAAAAGCGAGTTTCATCTCTTCGGTCACTTCGTCGCATGCTGTAGGTGGAACCGCAGTCCCGGTAACGATCTTTCCCGCACCTGTCAGTTTCTCGGCCATCGTCGCCACTTCTTCAATTCCACCGGTGTGACACAAAGTGGCACAAGTCCCGCAGCCGGTGATGAATATGCTGACGTCGTCCGTCAGGCTCTCCAGGATTTGCTCGAAGGTTTTTTGTCGGGTAATAGTCTTCATGGCCGACCTCTATGAAGAAACAGTGCATTTACAAGTCAGTGTCCGAGCGATTCTCTATCTCTCTCATACGTTCCAAGTCACATCTGAGACACCGCGAAGCTTCTATCCGGGCCTGGTCTTCGCTGAATCCAGTCTCCAGCTCACAGAAGCTCAATACCCGTTCTGCCGGACGCAGAGAGGGCATTTCGACTCTGGGTCTGGGCTGATCCAGTTCTTCAGGCCGCGGCGGTGGCTCAGGAATCAGGTGGTATTTTTCATCTGTGATGACAAGAGGCGCTTTGATACCTCCCAAATAGCGATCAATGCTCAATGCCGCTCGTCGGCCTGTAGCTATGGCATAGATAACCATGGACGGACCGGTCACAAAGTCTCCCCCGGCGAATATCCATGGGATATTGGTACACAGCGTATCAGGATCTACTCTAAGGGCACCCCATTTTACGCGCTCCAGTTGAGAATCTGCGGGGAGGAAACTCAAGTCAGGGGCTTGTCCCACTGCCGGGACCACCATGTCTGCCTCGAGGAGGAAGTCCGTCCCTTCAATTGGCAGTGGTTGCCGGCGTCCGGACTCGTCAGGTTCTGCAAGCTTCATCCGGATGAATCTCACGCCTGTCACCCTGCCATTGGACCTTTCGATTCTGGTAGGCGAAACCAGAAACTGAAACTCTATACCCTCCTCCTGGGCCTGATGGAATTCGTACGGCGAAACAGGCATCTCTTCACTGGACCGCCGATACATGACGGTTACGTGTCGAGCCCCTTTGCGGAGTGCACTGCGGGCTGCATCTACTGCTGTGTTTCCGCCTCCGATTATGAGGACGCGGTTCCCGACGTGAACATGTTCTCCTGCTTTGACATCACGCAAAAGGTGAAGCCCATAGGAGAGTCCTTCGATGCCTTCTTCTTCACCAGGAATACGTAACTCCTGGCTTCGGTGTGCTCCCGCCGCGACAAAGACTGCGTCATACCCCTCTGCCCGGAGATCTTCCAGGGTATGGAATTGGTTAATGGCGCTATCGTAGAGGATTTCGACTCCCTTGGCCTGAATGTACTCAATTTCTCGGGCGAGTACGTCTTTGGGCAAGCGGAACTCCGGGAGAGCTACGTCTAGCATCCCTCCACCGTGGGAAAGCGCTTCAAACACAGTTGTTCTGTACCCCATCTTCGCCAGGAAGTAGGCGCAACTGAGGCCGGCCGGTCCGGCTCCAACTATGGCCACTCGCTGTTTCCTGGTAACGGGAAAGGGCTCCGGGGTCGCTTGATTCGCGTACGCCCAGTCGGCTGCAAAGCGCTTCAGATACCGAATCGACACCGGTTGATCCACTTCGCCTCTGCGGCATTTGCCCTCGCAGGGATGGTGGCAGATACGACCACACACTGCGGGGAACGGATTTCGTTCCCGGATAACATCTATCGCCTTTTCGTAATCACCCTGGCTGATAAACGCTACGTACGAGGGGACGTCGATTCCTGCGGGGCATGTGTGCTGGCACGGAGACAGGACTAGAGCTTCGCATACTCCGGCCGGGCACCTTTTTCTCAAGATATGGGCTTCGAATTCGTCGCGAAAGTACGTGAGGGCAGATAACACAGGATTCGGACAAGTCTGTCCGAGTCCACACAGGCTGGTGCTTTTCACTAGACGTGCGATCCTTTCCAGCCTGTCCAAATCCTTCATAGTGCCCTCCCCTTTGGTGATCCTTGTGAGAATCTGCAGCATTTGCTTCGTTCCAATGCGGCAAGGGGAGCACTGTCCGCAGGATTCCTCAGCAGTAAACGAGACGAAATAACGGGCTACCTCCACCATGCAGGTGTTTTCATCCATAACCACCATGCCGCCGGATCCCATGATGGACCCCGCAGCCTGGAGCGAATCGTAATCAATGGGTAAATCAAGTAATTTGTGAGGTATGCATCCGCCTGAAGGACCGCCCATCTGGACTGCCTTGAACTGCCTGTTCTTTGGAATTCCTCCCCCTATATCGAAAATCACATGTCGTATGGTGGCTCCCATCGGAACTTCGACCAGGCCCGTGTTGATGACCTTGCCGGTCAAGGAGAAGATCTTGGTTCCTTTTGATTTTTCAGTTCCTAGAGAAGCATAGACCTCTGTCCCCATCCGTATTGCCAAGGGGACGTTAGCCAGCGTTTCGACATTGTTGATCACAGTGGGACAGCCAAAGAGACCCTTTTGCGCAGGGAATGGCGGACGCGGGCGAGGCATTCCTCTGCGGCCCTCGATCGAGGCAATCAGCGCCGTCTCTTCGCCACATACAAAAGCTCCGGCTCCTTGAAACAAGCGGATGTTAAAATCGAATCCGCTGCCGAGAATGTTCTCGCCCAAAAGCCCAAGTTGGCGGGCTTGCCCGAGTCCTGTTTCCAACCGCTCGACGGCCAAAGGATATTCTGCTCGGCAGTATATGTACCCTTCTCTCGCGCCGATGGCATAGGCAGCTATGATCATCCCTTCTATGACCAGATGAGGATTGCCTTCCAAGATCGACCGGTCCATGAATGCGCCCGGATCCCCTTCGTCGGCATTGCAGATAATGAATTTTCGGTCGCCTTTCGAGGCCCGAGCGTAGCGCCATTTAGATCCAGTTGGAAAACCCGCACCGCCTCGGCCTCTTAATCCGGAGCGATCGATCGAATCTATAACTCGAGTGGGCTCCCATGAGGCGAGTACCTCTTCGACGGCGCTGTAGCCATCATGAGAAATGGCATCTTCGATTGAAGTGGGATCGATGCGTCCGTTAAGAGAGAGAACCGTCCTCTGCTGCTGAGCATAGAAGGGCACCTCCGACTCATAGAGAAATTTCTTCCCGTTTTCGAGGTCCGAGTACAGGAGCCTTCCAAGAATGTTGTACCTGACCACCGTCTCTTCGACCACTTCCCGCACATCTTCCGGCTTAAGGCCGGGATAAAAAATACGTCGGGGCCCGATGGTGACCAACGGTCCTCGCTCGCAAAAGCCTCGACATCCCACACGCTTTACTTTCACCTTTCCGGCCAGCCCTTGCTTGTGGAGCTCTTCCTCTAGCTGTGCAATCACGTCCTCGGCTCCCCACGCCTGGCATCCTGTGCCGGAACACACAGCTATCTCGGTCACATTAGGATCAAGGTTGCGCTGGAGCGCCAGACGAAACTTCGTCAGATCGGCAAGGGAATTCAGACGTTCCATGACGTCACCCTGTCAGGGTAGGTTCCTTAGGACAGCTTCTACCCTCCCGGCATTGAGCTTTCCGTAATAGGCTTTGTTAATGACCATAACAGGGCTCAAAGCGCAGGCCCCAAGACATGCCACAGTCTCGAAGGTGAACCGCATGTCTTCCGAGGTTGCGCCGTCTTCTAGCCCGGTAAACTTTCGGACCGTTCGGTACACGGTTCTCCCGCCTCGAACGTGGCAAGCCGTTCCACGACAGACCCTGATGACGTTTTTCCCCCGGGGCGTGATGGTAAACTGGCTGTAAAAGCTAATTACTCCGGTGACCTCCGATGGGAATATCTTTATGAACTTCGCTATAGGTTCCATCGTATCAGACGGAATGTATCCGAACTTTTCCTGAACCGCCTGAAGAACGGGGATAAGACTTTCGCGCACGGGTTGGAACTGTTTTAGGATTTCGTCTAAGAGCCCGATGTCCAATTCCTGTTCCATTACCCTTCCTCCCCTAATGAAACGGAAACATAGATACGGTCCCAACCAGCAGGACAATATTCTTCCGGCCACGGTAGCAGTCTCTGGAAAATGTACCGCGGGCCGGCCGCAGGAATTACCAATCCGGACGCGGGAACTTCGACGTCCTCAATTACCCGAGCCTTAACTTCACCGACCTCTGAGCCCAACCGGATCCAGCTCCCCTTTTTTGCCCCGACTCTTCGCATGTCGTTCGGATTCATTCTTACAGATGCGATCTCCCCAATGCAGGCAAGCCTGGGAGACCTGCCGGAGAGCACTCCGTCCCCTGGATGAGCGGTTTGCGCTTCCGGATATACTTTCCAAGGACGGCCGGGCGGGGGTTGCGGAGGAGCGGCGAATGAGTCAGGCGGTGGATATGCAACCCACTTTCGACCGCTGCAGGTTTTGGCGTATCCGCCATCATTCTCGGGATGGCCAAGCAAGATCCCTCCCACTTTTCCAACTGCCTCCCAGGTCAAGCTGCTCCACGCAGGGCACGTCCTTGTGATTTCTTCAAAAACCTCTCTTGCTGAAACAAAGTCCAGGGGGTATCCAAGCATGCCTGCAAGATCCAAAATGAAGCGAGCGGTTGGCCGGGCGTTCCCCGGAGGGTCAGAGAGCTTCGAGACACGTTGAACTCGACCTTCGGTGCTTACGTAGGTTCCGTCGGTCTCGGTAATTGCTGCGGTGGGGAATACTATGTGGGCGGTTTCTTCGCCTATCGCCCGAAACATGCCGGTGCGAACGACCAAATCAGGCAATGAAAGAGCCTTTTGCGTCCTCTGCGAATCAGGAAAAACAGCGAGAGGATCCACTCCCAGCAACAAAAGGGCCTTGAGTTCGCCCCTTTCAGCGGCTCGGATCATGCCCATGGCGTCCAGTCCTCGTTTCAAGGTCATGTCTGGCCTGCTCCACCTGTTTCGGAAAAACTCCAGGGCCTCGCGGTCCATTGACACGAGGGACCCCGGGAGCCTATCCGGCGCGCATCCCAGTTCCCAGGCCCCAACTTCGTTGCACCCTTCAAACAGAAAAAGAACGTTGTCCGGCTGTCCACATAGGAGGGCAAGATCGACTAAAAGCCGGCTAAGAATATATCCCTGAGTGGCTCTGGCCACTCTCGAACCAAACAAGAAAATGGATTTCCGGCCTTTACCGATGAGCCTGGCCACTTGTTTGATCTCGCTTCTCACCGGGACCCCTCTCAATTGTCCCCTGAGGTCAGAGATGAATTCTTCGGCATTGAACACATTATTGAGAACAAAGGTTTCGTCGTGAAGATTGGCGGAGACGATTTCCGTCATCAATTGAGCCAGACCGAGAGGCAATTCGTCCATGCGTTCGCGCCAACGGATTCTGGCAAAAGAACTGAGCGAGGTCGTTACAGGATCAAGCTGGACGAGAGCCGCCCCGCGTTGACTTACGGCTCGGCGAACATTACGAGCCACTACGGGATGGGTATAATCAGGCCTGGCCCCCATCAGTATTATAGTCTCGGCCTCCTGAATCCGCTCCAGTAGGGGCTCTAGAGGACGTATTCGGGACATGGATGCCGCAAGACCCTCTACAACGGGTCCGGAAGTAAACCTGGCGATAGAGTCAATATGCGGTGTTTTCAGGACAGCGCGGGCCAGTTTGACAGCGAGATAAATCTCCTCATTCGAGCACTGTGCACTCACCATGATTCCCACGCTGTCTGGGCCAAAGTCCTCGATCACTTGACCCAACCGGCCCGCTGTTTCTCCGAGGGCCTCATTCCACGAGACTTCTCGGAAACTCCTCGTTCCCTCCCGGATGAGCGGCTCTGCCAGTCTCTCCGCAGCTGACAGGGCATCCTGGCCGTAATGTCCCCTGACGCAAAGAGAAAGACTGTTTACAGGGGAGCCCGATACTCCCCTGGCCCCGACCACAACACGATCAATTAGCTCGTACTCCAGATGGCATCCGGTCCCGCAGTACGAACATATTCCCGGTGTCCGGACTTTTCCCGAGCTATACGAAGGCCGTCCTTTCTCCGATAATGCGTCGGTAGGACAGATTGCAACACATGACCCGCAGTAATTGCACTCAGATTCGTCCAGCGACGAGCGGTGTGCCGTGCCGGGATGGCCCGAGTAACCGCGGTCAATGTAGTCTATAGCACCCACCGCCTCGAAATCCCTGCACACCCGGATGCATCTGCCGCACAGGACACATTTCGTCAAATCCCGGACTACAAAGGGATTGAGTTCGGCCATATATCGCCAGCGTCTGACCGGCTCCATATCGGGGTCGCATATCCCATGCTCCTTTGCCAGGGATCGGAGAGCACATTCATTACCTTTGTTGCAGATGACGCAAGCAGAAGGATGATCCGACAGAATGAGCTCCAGCACGCCTCGCCTAGCATTTACGGCGTTGGTGGAATGCGTGAGGATCTCCATCCCGTCGGCAATGGGAGTGACGCAGGAGGTAAACAACCTCCCGGTTTTTGCCTCTTCAACCAGGCACACCCTACATGCTCCGGAGTTTTGCAGGAGAGGATGGTGGCACAAAGTCGGTATTTCCACCCCAACTTGCTTTGCCAGATCCAAAATAGGCGTGCCGGGCGTTCCTGCAACTACTCGACCGTTAAGCGATATCGTGACGGTCTCCACAATGGCCCTCCGTGTTTCGGAAACCTGGGGAAGAGGTTTACGCTGCAAGCCTTCGAGGTCCGTCCAACTGGATGGACAAAACGTCCTTGCCTGAAGACCACAGGCAAAGCCAGTCTTGTCAGTTGTTACCTTTCGGCAGCATCATTTAAACTTTGATCGCTTGATCTGTTGAAGGACCATGCCGATTTTGTCTTCCCATCCAAAGGGGAGGATATGAACCCCTGCGCAAATTCCCCTGAGTTGCTCTACTGTTTCGAGCATAATTTGGGCCGATTCGTCGAATTTTACGGGTGCTCTTTCAATCCGTTCTATTATGCGGTCGGGTATGTTCAATCCCCCTACTCTTTTCAACATACGTGCAGCCATGCCGGAATGGAGCATAAGCAATTCGGCTATGATCGGAACCCCCATGGGGTCCACCCGTTTTACGAATCCGGCAAATTGATCGACATCGAAGACTGGCGTGGTGAGAAAATATCTTGTGCCCTGCTCCACCAGTCTCTCCATTTCGCGCAGTTCCAGGTCCGGACAGTTTCCGCCAAAACAAGCTTCCACCCCTGACCCTATGAAGAAGCCCTTTTCACCATCGAGCTCTTTGCCATGCACATCGATCCCTTTCTTCAGAGAATCGATTACGGAAAAGAACTTGCCCAGATCCACGTGAAAGAACATCATCTCCTGCAGCGAGTCACCCGTTATGCGATAATCGTCTGTAAAGACCAGAAGGTTCTCCACCCCAGCCGACGAGGCCTGGATCAATGATTCCTGGATTTCCAGGCGATTGCGATCGCGAGTTCCCACCTGGAATACGGGATCGAATTTCTTATCCCGGAGTAGTCGGCAAAGGGACAAGGAATCGCTAATGGCCGCGTCCGTAGCGAAAGGATGGAAACGAACGCCATCGACCCGCCCCCAAAGGTTGTAGATTTCCTCCAAGTAATCGTGAGGGGTCTTCCCGTGAGGAAGGTGGATCTCACACGTAACGATAAACTTGTTTTCCTCCAAAACTTGCTTCAAGCTCATGGCGTCACTCCCCTCTGAAGTGGCAAATGATCACTGGGCGAGGCCCAGGAGACTCGCCACTTCCTTCTTCAGCTTCTCAAGGGGCAAGGGCTTTGAAAAGCAGACATCAGCGCCGTACTTTTTCATTTTTTCGTGATTCTCCTCGTCCAGGTAGGCTGACAGTACAATGATTTTCATGTGGCACGTGGCAGGGTCCTGCTTCACCCTTTTGCACACCTCGTATCCGTCAATGTCAGGCATCATTATGTCAAGGATGAGAAGATCAGGCTTGAAATGGCTCATCTGAATTCCGGCTTCGAAACCGTCAGCCGCTGATATGATCTCGTAATCGTTGGGCTCCTCCTCCATAGAACGGACTATTGTCTCCACTATCAATCTGTCGTCGTCAATTACTAGGATCTTCTTGCGGTCCGTTTCGTGAGCTTCCGCGGAGACAGGCATACCCATACGCCGAAGGAAGACATCCAAATCCTCTTTTCTGACCCGTCGATGCCCACCAACCGTTCGAAACGCTTTGATGTGGCCTTCGTCTATCCAATTGCAAATCGTCTTGGGCGAAACGCTGCAATATTTACTCGCCTGATAAACGGTTAGTACGTCCATGGCACGACCTCCCCCGGAGCAAGCGGATCGATTCCGCTTATTTCCACTATTACCGTTTTTACTAATTTGCATTTGTCATGCCAAATATTCGGCAGGGAGGAAGTCTCGATTGCAGGCCGCAAGCAGGCAGAATTAGGGCGTGCCAATCAATACGCATCAGCAAGTGAGGCGAATGTCAGTATCTTTTACAGATTGTAAAAATCTCAGCGAAATGGTTTTCGGCGCGAAAAGAATAAAGCCATGTTCCATGCACTCGTATTTTCGTTTCTTTCGTCACTTACCGGATGCAAACCTGGAGATGGTATTGACAATATTGCCCACAAGTTTCAATTCCTTTTCTCCCTGTAATTTGTTGGCAGAATCGAACTTCAGAGCACCTACTGGACAAACACGCACGCAGGCAGGTTCCAAGCCGGCTTCTACCCTTTCTTTGCACAGACCGCATTTCTGGATCTTTTCCTCTTGGTCGTATCTGGGAACTCCGAAGGGACATGCCAGAGCGCAGCTATGGCACCCGATGCACAGTTCCTTGTTGACTGTGACCCCACAGCCTCTGTCATCCCGAGCTATGGCGCCAGTTGGACAGCCCATCACGCAAGGACTATCCTGACAGTGCATGCAGGAGGCTGAAACGTACTGAATGGTCGCACTAGGGAACTCTCCCCCCTCAATCCGGTAAATCCTTCTAAGGGCAGGCTGACCGTTTTCAGGAAAGATATCGTTCTGATCCATGCAGGCCACTGCACATGCGCCACATCCGGAGCAAAGATCTACATCTAGAAATATCGCCTTATTCATCGCTTAATCCCCTTCCTCAAACTTTCTCAACCTTGCACAGAGCAGACTTGAAACCCGGGAAGCCGGAAAGTGGGTCCAGGTAATCGCCTTCGAGGAGCAAATTAACATCGGCCTTTTCATGCCCGTGGTAAATATGGATTACTCCCGGCTGAACCATTTGGGTAAGATTGGCCTTGACGACAATGGAATCTTTGGGTGTAGAGATGCGAATAGCCTCGTCCTTCTTGATGCCCAGCCGAGCTGCGTCGGCAGGGTTCATGTCCGCAGCCGGATGGTTCGGCCTCAGGCTGTTCGTCCAGGTGAGACGGAAGGTTCTGGTGTGTACGAACATGGGCAGTCTCGAACCCGTGTTGAGAATGAATGGGAATTCGAGTGCCAACTCCGGTGTGGACTCTCTGCTGTATTTTGGGGGTGTGTAGACCGGGAGAGGTTCAAAGCCAAGCTTTCCTTCATATTTCTCAAGAACCCCGGATTTGAATTCCATCTTCCCGGAGGGTGTCCTGAAGCCCTGTTTTATGTATTTCTTTTCCGGCGGTTTTTTCGGGTTTGGCACGAACATTCCGGCTGCATGCTTTTTCAGTTCAGCTACAGATATACCGCTGGGCTCAAGTATCCAGTCCACGCTTGGCTCATAGCCGGCCTTGAAGAGCGGATCGTCCAAGCCCAATCTCGCGGCCAGTTCAAATATGATCTCAACGTCGGAACGCGAATCATAAAGCGGCGCGATGGCCGGCTGGGTAAAAATAATGTAACCCATAGGGTAACAGCGGAGTTCGCTGCGTTCCACCGAGGTGCAGGCCGGCAGCACAAGGTCGGCATATTTGCATGTGTCGGTCTTGAAAATATCCACGTTTACAAACAGATCCAGTTTTTCTAGGCTTTCCAACACACCCTTGGGGTCAGGCCACATCCTGAAGTTCATGCCGAAGCCGATCAAGGCTTTGAGCGGGTAAGGCTCACCAGATCGGATCTGGTCCGGAAGATGCATCGCCTGGGCTTCTTCATCGACCATTTCCATCCAGACTGGGAAC
Source organism: uncultured delta proteobacterium (assembly GCA_963729795.1). Lineage (GTDB taxonomy): Bacteria > Desulfobacterota > Desulfomonilia > Desulfomonilales > Desulfomonilaceae > CAWBBA01. The sequence goes on from CAVSPC010000012.1 coordinate 120,082, forward strand.
CGATCTGTCCCGACTCTCGGGCGCATTTCGCTCCACGGTCTGCACTGCGTGAATTCACGCTCTCGTGTCGGGATTCGGCCGGGAATATGGATGAAGCTCGGAGGAACAACCAAGTTGCCACCCACGACGTCATAATTTCCGGTGAGTCCGGCCAATGAAAAAACGGCCCGATAGTTCTGCACTCCGTTGGTATGGTGCACCACTGGAGAAGCGCTGGGCATTATTGCGGCCGGTTTTGAGGAAGCATACATCCGCGCTGCCCTAACAATCTTGTCGGCAGGCACTCCGGTGAGTTCTTCGCCTCTTACCGGGGTAAATTCCTGAACATACTCTTTATAGTCGTCGAAACCATAAGAATGGTGGGATACAAAATCCCGGTCGTAAAGGCTCTCGTTGACGATGACGTTAGCCATTGCCAAAGCCAGGGCTCCATCGGTCCCGGGCCTGACCGGCAGATGAATATCTGCAAGAGCTGTAGTTGGGGTCTGCCTCGGGTCCACGACTATAAGCTTCATCCCCCTGTTCTTGCCTTTCAGGATGGCCCTAGCATGGCCCGGATTTGTATGAAACGGGTTGGCGCTCCAGACCAGGAGACAGTCGGTATTGCCTATATCCGGCCCACCCGGCAGGCCGAAGGTGAGCTTCTGAGCCATAGCCATTGCCTGGAAGCAGGTACTGGATTCCGACATATAGTTAGGCGAGCCGAAAGAGTGGGCTAATCGCTTTAGATACGGTCTGAAGTATTTTGTATAGCCTGCGAAGAAGACAACAGACTCCGGTCCGCTTTGCTTCTTGATTTCATTGAATTTGAGGGCAATGGTGTCCAGGGCTTCGCCCCAGGATATAGGCGCGAATTTTCCGGACCCCCTGGCCCCGGTCCGTTTCAGGGGTGTCTTCAAGCGATCTTCGCTGTACACATATTGTCTTTGCGCAGCTCCTTTAGGACATAGTGTGCCAACGCTGTAGGGGTTTTCTTTGGTCCCTTCTACCTTGATAATTCGCCCGTCCTTTACGTACAAGTCCAGGCCGCACTGGGTTAGGGGATCGCAGATGGCGCAGATGGATTTCCTTACCTCTATACCCGTTTCAGGGCCGGGGATTTTTCCTCGTAACAGACTATGAAGATCCGTCATGAATTCTGAACCTCCATTCGGATATTTTGCAACAAAAGGTTTTGAATAGCGGGCAGGGAACCGAACACCGACGGCTCGGATTGCCTCTGCCCTCTTATTAGCGCACTCTTGATAACTCCGGATTCCGCATAGCTATCAAGAAGGTTGGCTCCAACAAGAAGCCCACCTTTCCAGAAAAGCTGCCTGAAACTTTTTCCGTCATATTTTTGCTGGATACTGTCCCGGTCGTTCACATCGCCGATGCTCACAAAATCCATTCCCATAAAATGAGTAATCACACAGGGAATGTCTTCTCGAAAAGACTCATCTCCACCCGCCATGTTCCGTCCCGCGGTCCGCCCCTGGTATCGAGATTTCGCCCACAAGCCGATGATCTGTCCCCTCTGGCTAAGATCCATCCCCTGGGCCACATCTCCAGCAGCATAAAGCCCGGACACATTTGTTCTCATGTGATCGTCTACCAATATCCCTTTGTCAGCCGCAACTTGTTTTCGGTCTATAAAATCCACGTTAGCCCGAACTCCCGTGCACATCACCAAAAGGTCCGCTACTTCAGTTTCAGAGGTGTCTTTGAAATGGACCTTCACGGTCCGAGTAGTCTCTTCCACTTTCTCGACGCTGGCTCCGAATCGAAGCTCTATCCCTTTTTGGCTCAAACGTTTTTCGATTGCCTGGGCACAATCATTATGGGCGGCTAGAGGAAAGATGTGCTGCGCAAGATCGGCAAGACATACTTCCACTCCAGCTTCATAAAAGAGTTCCACCAGTTTTATCCCCACCATAGAAGCCCCCACGACAAGTGCTTTCTCTGGCTTCGCCGCGAGGGCCTCCCTTAACCGGATTGCATCGTCCACCGTCCTCAGTGTGTAGACCTTGTCTGAATTCATCCCTTCAACTGGAGGCACCAGCGGAGCAGCGCCGGTGCTTACAAGGCACTTATCGTAATTGAGCGCTAATCCAGATTCACAGGTCACTAACTTTTTCTCGGCGTCAAGAGCTACGACCGGTGATCCAGCGATCACATTCACATCGTACTTCTGATAGAATCCCCCGTTCGCATCATAGGGAAACAGCTTATCAAAGCCGATCTTGCCCGCCACATAATAAGTAGTAAGCATCGGGTTGGCTACAGGCCATTTGTTGTTCGTGACGAGCCGAATCTTTCCGTCGTGACCACTCTGGCGCAAAGCAATTATGCATTCCGCAGCAGCGCATCCATTGCCGACTACAACTATGTCTTCTTTCCTGCCGGGCCTCATCAGCGGTTTGCTCTTCCCCTTTGCCTCTGCCGTGAGATTAGAAGTTGCGAAATTAACCGTGCGTACCGACGGTTCCCCGGATCGCCGCCGGGCACGTAAGTGACGCGATATTCGGATTCTACATTCTCTGCAACGGCTTATCCCTCATGTCGAGCTTCTTTTGTGCCGAGGTCGTCATTCATTTTATCATTGAAGCTGAATTCTTCAGTAGAAAAACAAAGGACTGCACGATCTTTCAGGTAACTACTTTAAATGATGCATGAAATTAAGTGACACTGAGGCCGGCCAGACGGCCGGGAGACAAGAGGGGCGACCGTTTCCGTGTCGCGGCTCCAATCGAGAGCGAACCAGAGCATTCGACATTCTGGATTGACGGCAAATGAAAAGTTATTGGCGGATTCACTTGAGGTGTGATACCTGTCAGAAACAGCATAAAACAGGCTATTTCAGCAATGTGATAACCCTGCCGCCCTGGGCTCTCATGAGCGACCATCCGGCAGCATTTTCAGTGTCGGGGAGAGCGTCCCACATCCGGATTTCCGGGGACATGCACCGCCGAATCAGCACGACCTGGGCATGGTTTGGGTTGATCGATAACTCCTCCACCAAAAGTCAGAGGTGTTGGCGGAACAAATGACTCTTCAGACTCTTCTTACATCCCTGGGCACAACTTGCCTTTATCTGCTCCTTGCAATTTGGGGCTGGGGGAACTTTCAGGGATTCTTTTCTCATCCCGCGCGGATAGGTTTCGTCATTGTCACAATAGGGCTCGCTGTGGCTGCCTGCTTTACGGAAAGCAGCGGTTTCAGTTCCGGTCGCCGAGAAATGACCTCAAACCGATGGGTCATCGTTGCGCTTATTGTCTTGTCGCTCGCCATCAGTTGGCTTGCCCCTCACGCTGACCGCCGCAATTGGTGGACCATAGACGGGGACGCTGCACGATACACTGGCCTGGCACTTTACCTTCTGGGCGGTGTGGTCCGATTGATTCCCGTGTTTGAATTGAAAAACCGTTTCAGCGCTTTCGTAGCCGTTCAGGAGGGCCACCAGCTCAAAACAGATGGAATGTACAGGTTCGTGCGTCACCCTAGGAGCCTGTCGCGTAACGGGCTTGATTTTGTCGGGTTAGCTGGTACATTTTTCCGGTTTGTTACAAGTCGAGTAATTCCTCGGTGAAACTCCTGCGTGAAGGGGAAAGAATGGGCGGTTTGCCTGGCAAAAGGGCAAAATTTGGGTCTTTTGGGTCTCTTTTATCTCCAGACGTACATACCTCTCCCTTGCTCTCCCCGGAGGTGATTCCAAAGCTTGAGGATGTTGTGAGTGGTACATATCAGATCCCATTCGGCCTTTACCTTATCAAGCCCTCTCAGGAGAAAGCCCCTGATACCTCTGGCCTGTTTGATCTGCCCGAAGACAGCTTCCACACTCTCCTTGCGTTTCGAGTAGGTCTTCTTCCCCGCCTTTGTCTTGAGCTTGCGCAGCATCCTGTGTACAACGGATGTACCGTCGGGAATGCGACCACGAGGCGACACCTGGGGCGGATCGCCGTGTTTGATGCGGTCCCGAGGCACAAAGGGTTCGATGAAGCTCTTTGTCAAGGATTCCACGTTGTCTTCACTGAAATAACCGGCGTCCGCGAGTACCCGGTCGGGAATCTCTCCCAGATTTTCCTCTATCTGTTCCACCATGGGAACCAATTGCTGTTTGTCATTGGCTGCCTGTGTTACATCTTGAGCCACGATCACCTGAGACGCACAGTCTACGGCCATCTGGCCGTTGTACCCTTGCACGAATGCCTTGGTGGCGCCGTCGAGCATGATACGACTCTCAGGATCAGTGAAGTTCCACTGCTTCTTCGGGGCCGGGATACCGGAAGGCTTTTGGGAAGACCCCGATCCACCGGACGCTGGGGGCTTACCATCCTTATCCCGCTTGTCCGCCTCAACGGCCTCTTGGCGGGCCTGGTCCTCAAGAGCCTGTTTAGCATGGCGAATCTTCTCAAGACGAGCTTGCTTCAATCTCAGCTCTTTGGGAAGCTCATCGCCCCTTTTTCCTTTCCCGTATTTCTTGTCCTCCTTCTCATCAAGGGCCTGTGCCCCGGCAAGAAGGCGATCCACCTCGGCCACGAGCTCCCTCTCTCTCGTGAGCATGCGATCATAACTCATTGCTTTATGCCTGGAGGCATCCGCCTTCAGTTTCGTGCCGTCCAAGGCCACATGACCGAGCTTTATCAACCCCGATTCTTTGCAAATTTCCAAGACTTGGACAAACAGCCTCGAAATCTGACGCAAGTGGCGCTTCCTGAAGTCCGAGATCCTGCTGTGATCCGGATGCATGTCACAAGACAGGACTCTGAAGGCAATATCTTCATACGTCTTCTGCTCGATACGCCGCGAACTCCGGATTCCGACGCAGTATCCGTAAAACAGGAGCTTCACCATCATGGCCGGATGGTAGGCCGGGTGCCCGCCCTCAAGATGGTGATACCTCTCTGTTATCTCGCTCAGATCCAAGGTGTCCACCACATCGCTGATGAACAGCGCAAGGTGGTCCTCCGGCAACCACTTCCGCAGATCAGGTGGAAGCAACAATGGCTTTTCGGGCTCGTAGGGCAAAAAACGATGGTCTCTCATGCAGGCCGCTCATATCGCACCTGAGGAAAAATGTGAAGCGTTAAGCGACAGGCTCCTAGCTACGCAGGGTTGCTAATCTCTACGGTGGGATTGTGCCTTGTATTTCGGAGTGGCATCGGGTTGCTGCTTACGCTGGCGATGCTTGTGCCCATTATCGCACGTATCCGCGCAGAGGAGAGATTTCTTCACGAAGAGTTTGGCGCGGAATATGCCGCCTATCGCAGGCAAACACGCTGGCGACTTCTGCCGCGTGTTTATTAGAAGGGAGATTTGGGCAGCAGCCCGAAATTTGCTGCAAATACGGTCCGGATGCAGCTCTTCCGGACCTAATCCGGCATGTCCCGAGTCAAGAATAATGCATAGAGGCCGACGATATCGAGCGCTTAAAGCTAATCCCAAGTTTTGCAACCGGCTCTACTCGGTCTTTATCCTCTTTACCCATTCCGGCACCGAGGCATCAGGAACGCAGTCCGAAGCCGGTATGTAGGGCTTGAGATCAATTATCGGTGAACCATCGAACGCGTCTATGTCATCAACTGTGATTCCGGCGTCATCTACGGACTTGATTCTGCACACTGACAATCCAATAGGATTCGGTCGAAATGGCGAACGGGTACCAAATACACCGGTGAGAGGATTTGCTTTGTCCCCTCGCGGATGAACCCTGAGCGTGTCCCGCTTTTCGGGCGAATCATTCCGGTCGAACCAATAGAATACCCACACGTGAGAGAATCCGCTGAGCCCGAGCAATGCGTCTCGGAACTGTGGAAAGATCTCTAGCTTTGTTCCCTCAGAGCTTTTGGCCACTTTGCCTATTGACTTGATTGAGTAAACTTCCGCCATTGATCGCGAAGACGCTCCCAGTATAAGAATTGCGAGAAATATGTAATAGAGCCGACTCATTGGCTATAATACTCCATTCAAAGACGAAAGGCACCTGATTTCGGAGGTATCCCACTTGTCATTCCGGTGTCGTGTCTTGCTTTTTGCAGCAAGGGAATCGCCGGACTGGTTGGGCTCCATTACTCCATAGTGATCAGGGCTGCGTAGCTCGAAAAGGATAAGTAAAGAAACAAGGCCTGACCCCATTGGCATGGTGCTATTCCTCTTTCTTCACCCCGTGGAACAACTCGCTTCCGGCGCCCGGATATACTCTACGTTCATTCTGTGGGGTGGAACGCTCCACGGGAGGCCAGATGTCGGGCTGAGGCTCCGCTCCTTCCAACGTCACATCTGAGGGTTTCTTGTCACCCATGGCTGGGATTCTTTCTGATCTCGGCTCCCTTGACGCTGTGGCTGAACTCAATTGGGATGTTGTTGGGATCGAATGAGTAGATCGAGTGAATGAATCCGTGGTCTACCACTTCCGAAACCCAAAATCCCGCCGCATCGAGCTTGTCCTTGATTTCCCACAGGTCTTCTTCCGATTCCACGCCAAAGGAGACATGATCGAACCCGAACGGCCCTGACACCGGGGCTCCGTGGTCTTTTTCCACAATAGGCTCAACTCCGGGCCACTCGAAGAAGGCCAGCAAATCGTTCTCCGAAATCTCAAAGAAGTAGTGCCGGTATCCGGGGCTGCCTAAACCGGCCACGAGCCTCATGCCAAGGAGATCTCTCCAGAACCGGATGGTCTTGTCCATGTCTCCCGTAGCCATAGCCAGATGATTTACCCCGTTGAATTTTATCATGAAACCTCCTCAGTGAAGTCCCTGCCGGCCATGAATTTCGGGTTGATCACGCCACATCATGAGTGACTTTTTGATTTAGCCTCGGCCTTTTTCCGCCGGATCGCCCGACCCGGCATTTCCTCAAGGTGGCCGATGAACTGGTCGGTGTCACTCGGAAGAAGCCCCGTTGCCGCCCGATTGCGTCCTGGAGTAGGGCGATCGGGGAGAGCCTGCCGGGATCACGCTTCTAACCTGGGCCATGCGCCGCTGTGTGCTCGCGGTGGTCACCAGCATCAAGAAATCAGTATGGTGCACTCGGAACTCGCCGAAATTTCGTTTGAGCGACCCGAGTTCACGTTCACTTGGCTTCAGATGACATGTCTACGATCGTCTGCTTGCTGTTCATAGTGTTAATTTTTTTCACCTCTTTGGCGTTAAGATCAAATTTCCGTAAGTCTATCATCCTGAGGGTCTGATCATTGTAAGTCTTGTAATAATAGCGAAGGCTCTGCGGGTCACGGGCTACTGTAAACTGTGTGTAGTCCGAATGAATAACCCCCTTCTCCACCGCTCGCGCAACCCCCAATGGTATGTCGAAATTGTTGAGGATGTGAAAGACGTGTAGGATGCCTTGGTACGCATTCGGTGAGGGGATGGCCGCTGCGCTGAAAACAGACGCACGCACAAATCGAGAAGGCGGCGAAAAGTCACCTGGAAGCCCCAGCATACCGCTCCCTTGTCCCAAAGGCCGCAATTTCAAGCCGTTTATCTCCACCGGCGGCACGTTGCGAGGATTAAGGGCAATGTAGTTGCGCAGGTTCGTGATGTGCCAGTCAAAAGGAGGCGAGTTTGTCAGGACGCCGATACGATCGTCGTAAACCTTGAGCTTTCCATCGACTGGTTCGATTACGATACTCGCTCCAGTGTTATCGTAAACTATATATTGGAAAGGCGGCGCTTTCGGCCCCCAACCTTCAAGGACAGTCGGAACTATGACGCCCTCACCGTTTTGGATGGCGCTGCGCACTTCGCCGACCGTGGCAAACTGCGTCAGTACCCAGTTCGGAAAGTCGACTGGTGACAGGGCTTTGGAGCGATTGTCCTTCGAGATCTCCGCATACTTGGCGAAAGTCGGAAAATAAAATGCGCCAACCGCAAGACCCTTTTCGTTGATGCCGTCGGAAATTGCTACATCCTTAAACGTGATTGCCCCGACGGCAGCGTATTTCGACTTGTATTTCATTCCCGATCCGCCCGGCGCCTTGGCGACAAACTCATAGCCTCGCGGAACAATTGCGATCATCGTGTCGACAACTATGCCAAACTCTAGCGTGCGGCCATGGACGATGGTCCCGTCTGAATTTCGCAGCATTATGCCGGTACAGGCCTGTGCGAATGGCTGAGGCAAGAAAAGGGACAAGATACCGACTGAGATAACTACGACTGTGACTAACTTCGCTGCTTTTCCACACATGGTAGACCCCCCTTAGAGTTGAATTATCAGGCTCGGTCTCGCCCTTTTGGAGTATATTCGGAAGGCACACCGGTCACTCCGAGGCTCCTCAGATCCAATTTGGTGGCGTCGCGGTTGCCGACAAGCAGCCGCTGAGGGACAACAGCCTCGATAATGTGGAACAAATGGATTTTCCAGACCTTTTCTGAGGCTACGTCCCAGCAATTACAAAGTCCATCATGAATTTGTCCTTGTCCCGGACAAACCATACATCAGTTGTTCCATTTATCCTACTAGACCTCGGCTTTTTTCTTCGGATCGCCCGGCCCAGCATTTCTTTAAAGTGGCCGATGGAATTGGGAGTGTCAAGGAGGAGTGGGTTCGCTGTCGTTGATCGCCGCTCTGGATGATGTGGGTGAGAGGCCGAAATAAGTATGTACCACGGGCCATCTGCCATTATGTGCTTGTGACATTTTTGCGCGGCGCGAATTAAGTATGGTGTCCCCGGATTGCCGGATTCCAAGGATTTCGGATTCATTCCGCCCTCTTCATTCTGTCCATCTATTCTGAGATAATCACCCCCCTTCAGTCCATACAATTTTAAATCCTACAATCGTCCCAAGGAGCGGGCTCAGTTCTTTTGGGGACACTATGCCGTCTCCTCTTGACAGACCTCCGCCTATGGCGTATAGTGACACTTATCCGCCTATGGCGGAGTCTAATATAGAGGTTTGAATAATGGTATTCGTAGAAACAAGCAAGTTTACGAAGCAAATTACGAATTTCTTGTCGGATGACGAATATGCGGAACTTCAGTCTGCACTGGTTGCAAACCCTGAACTTGGGGATAAGATCGTAGGCACCGGGGGACTCAGGAAATTACGCTGGGGAAGCATTACGAAAGGCAAGGGTAAAAGCGGCGGCGTCCGGGTCATTTATTACTGGCTCGTCCAAACCGACCAAATCGCAATGATGTATCTGTATGGTAAGGATGAGCAGGATAATCTCACGAGCGAACAACGAAAACGACTGAAACGGCTGATCGAAACTCTGTAAGAATGTCATGGTGAAAATATAGATTAAAACGTCAATATGAAAAGATGCAAAGGTGAATCCTATGAAAAAAGAACTGTTTGAAGATCTATTCGAGAGCGTACAGGAGGGCGTGTCTATCCTGAAAGGGGAAAAAAAGCCTTCCAGGACTTTTGTTGTAGATGTTCCGGATGTAAAAGACATACGGAAAAAACAAAAGCTATCTCAAACTGAATTAGCTTCACTAATCGGAATCAGCGTCAAAACCCTCCAGAATTGGGAACAACGAAGACGGATCCCACGAGGACCTGCTGTGAGGTTGCTGCAAATTATTTCGACAGACCTAAATGCCGTTCGTAAGGCATTGGAGAAGAGGAAAAAGACTAAGAGTGCTGCTTGACTGTCCAGGAATTTCTGAAGGGAGACGAGAATAACTGAAAAAGTTGACGTACCCGCCGCAGTCAAAACCTTGGAGGTGATGCTCAATAAACTCAAACATGTGAACAGCCCCGAAGACCTTGCTGCCGAATTGACATCAATGTTTGGGGCCTTAGCAGTCGCAGTAAAGCAACCGGGCTCGGAGAAAGTTGAGCTGCATCATGTGATGGTGATGTATCTTGCGTGGCGGATCACAACGATTGAACGAAGATTGGGAGAGATGCTCCACGATGTAAAATCCTCGTCTGGTCCTAGACAACCAGGCTCCTATGGTCCGCCATGATAGTCCTCTTCCTGGTTCTCTCTCTTTTGGAGTTTGTACACGAAGTTTATTCCTGTAGGATTTCAGATTTTGTGGCTCGTGCGATTTTTTAATACGGGGATATCACATCCCCAACTCAGTGCGCCTCTTTATGATTATCAAGTCTCCTCTCGACTCATATTGAAACGCAGCTTGATCGCGTAAGACGTGGTCAATACTGCTTCCAGCGGAATGAACCGCATCGCTACGGGCTCGATGAAGTGCGATCTTTTAATTTGGCCTCGGAGGTTGCTTTCGCCGTGCCCTCTGTTCTTTTTCAAGGTGGTTGATGAACGCGAGGGTGTCAAACGGAAGCAGGGCTGCTGCCATCGATTGCTTCTCTGTAAGTGAATTGATGAGAGAACTGTGCTTTAGACCAGGAGTAAGGCGACCGATGCTGTTGCCCTGGATCAGCGCCCTCTGGCCGTGGCTGCTTGCCAGGCTTTCTGAATCACAGCGCTAGAGGCGCTATCTAATCTCTCATGTACTTACCAAGTGACTCATGAATTGACTCCCAGAAATCGGTGGCTGACTTTTCCCCTTCCTCTATAAATCCGGATGCGTCTAGGAGGCTGTCGGGCTTAAGCTGACCGGTGCCTATTTTAGCGCCAGATATTTGTTCAATGGGCTGATTTTATGTGAGTTAGTAGCATATTAAGCTTGCATTGAATAGCCCTCTGGGGTATATCCTCCCAATAAATCAAATGCTTATTGCAGGGGACAGAGGCATGAAGGTAACATTTGCTCAGGTTGATAGAGAAACTCTTTACCTGTTACCTCCATCGATTCAGGACTGGTTGCCGGAAAAGCACTTGGCTCGTTTTGTAGTCGATATTGTAGAGCAAATTGACCTGGGGCCTCTGAAAGCATCCTATTCCGGCCGTGGCTCCGAGCCATACAACCCGGAGATGCTCGTGGCCCTTCTGTTTTACGGGTATGCCACAGGAGTCTTTTCAAGCCGGAAGCTGGAACGCAGCACCTATGACTCAGTGGCTTTTCGTTACATCGCTGCCAACACGCATCCCGACCACGATACGATTGCAACATTCCGCAGAAGGTTTCTGCCTCTGTTGACAAAGATATTTGTGGAGATACTTGCTATTGCCCGCCAGATGAAGGTTCTCAAGCTGGGCAAGGTCAGTATCGATGGAACCAAGATTCAAGCCAATGCATCCAAACACAAGGCGCTAAGTTACGGCCATGCCTGCAAGCTGGAAAAGAGGCTTGAGGCAGAGGTGGCTGAATTGCTGCAAAAGGCTGAATCGGCCGACAACGCTGATATTTGTGACGGCATGGACGTTCCCGCTGAACTTTCGATTCGCCGGGAGCGCATCAAGGCAATTAAGGAAGCGAAAGCCGAAATCGAGCGGCGTGCGGCGGAGCGGTATGCCGAGGAACAAAAGGCATATGAGGGCAAAATTGCCGAGCGAGCCAAGAAAGAACAAGAAACCGGCAAGAAGGCTAGTGGGAAAACACCGCAGCCCCCAACATCTGGGCCAACGGAAAAGGACCAGGTGAATCTGAACGACAGCGAATCACGTATCATGCCGACATCCGGCGGCGGTTTCGAGCAGGCATACAACGCCCAGGCCGGAGTGGACACGGAAACCATGCTGATTGTTACCACCCATGTCAGCCAAGCTCCTAACGACAAACAAGAGTTGGTACCGGCCTTGACCAATGTGAAGCAGTTACCACAGGAGTTCGGAACGGTTACCGACATCCTCGCAGATAACGGCTACTTCAGTGAAGGCAACGTAACCCTCTGCGAAGAGAACAAGGTCACCCCTTACATAGCCGTTAAGCGTGACAAACACCATCCTCCGCTCATGGAGCGGTTCCAAGAACCCTCCCCCTTGCTTGATGACGCCAATGCCGTAGACACCATGAAGCATCGGCTCAAGACACAATCAGGGAAAGCTGTCTATGCAACGCGCAAGAGCACTATCGAGCCTGTCTTTGGCATCATCAAGTCGGTCATGGGCTTTCGCCAATTCCTGTTACGCGGACTGGATGCAGTGAAAGGTGAATGGAATCTCGTGTGTATTGCCTTTAACCTGAAAAGGCTCTACGCCTTGGCTAAATAGGTTGAAAAAGAACCATAACAAGCAAAAGAGACCAACACGGACTCTTCGTACGTCCTTTCAGGGTGGAATTTTGGCCCGTTTAACGTTCACATGACACGAACGGGTCCCGTACGACACTTTTTACAAAAAATCCGGGCGGGAATTATGGATGGTTGCAATTCCCAGTCCGACAGGCTCCTAGGAGGTGCTTGATCGGCATGACACAGAAATTGCGCTTGCGTGCGAAGTTGAGTTCATCGGTTGGCAACCAGTCAAAAGTACGCTGCTCGAAAGGCATGCCAACTGGCGCGTTGAAGATCAGCACGCCCTTGTGCGGCGTAGGATGGTGGTGCGTCCGTGAACGCAATCCGTGCGTTGTCATAGCCAAGAAATCAATCCCTCCGCCAAGCCCACTCTTTCGCGCAAATTCTTCTTGAGATAGATCGAACACCCAGTCATCGAGCTGTCTCAGGTCATCCCTACGCACGACCGGCTTGCGATCAGATTTAACCTCAATCACCAAAGGATTCTTTGTCTTAGCCCCTTGCGGCGGCGTTACAACGAAATCCTCGAGACCTAGCCGGCCATGCCGAATATCGAGCCCCATCGATTGGAAGAGAAGGAAGACTCTCACTTCAAGGCTCTCGCCGGTAAGGTCCTTGTCAATTCCTAGGACCAGCCGCCCTGATTCAGCAAGTTTGCGCAGATCCTTAAGCACCACACGGGACACTTGTCCAAGTGAATCGGAGGGGTTTGCCCGCACGTATGCTGAAAGAGCTTCGGTCAAAGCAGATTCCGATCTGGCCATCAGAGGATTCACGTCCTTTACTTCTATTCAGACGTTTTTGAGATACGTATGCTTTGCATTTTTCTTCGGGATAACACGCCGTGTCCGATTTTCCCAAGCTGGGTTCAAAGAATTCCAGGGGCAGCATCGCCGATCGGCGCTGCACGCTAAGAATTGGCCAAGTGTCTGCTGATTCCTTTCTCCTGATCCCACTGATTCCCAAGCTTCAGACAGCGAGTCTCGCCAGTGTTTTTTCAAGATGGCCGATGAATTGGTCAGTGTCAAGCACAAGAAGGACTGCTGGGGAAACCGCGACCGACGCCGTTTCGGTTGGTCACCACACCCTATGCCGGTCGCGCAACTTCATAGTATTCATTCGGCGTCGCCGAGGTCACCCCCCTTATCTTCTTCGATGGCCTCGGGGGCGAGCCAGTCGCTGTCTGGGCGACAAACTAACCTGGCACTCTTGTAAGCCCAATCCATTTTGAGTATGGTGTTTGCCAAGTATCCCGTATCCATCTTCTGTACGGACAAAGCCACGTCCACGCGATCGTCTTTCACGAGGCATAAGGGAAGCAAGAACTCGAGACGCTTGAAGCTAGGAAAGTAATGAGGTATCGCGGTTTTATAGTTCCAGCGCACCCTCTTCTTCGCCACTTCAATCGCCTGGTCAAGGTGCATGGTGAGGATGGGCATCGCCGTGAGTTCCTCCATGCCCTGAACCTGTCTCAACAGGTCCTCCGGAAGGCGATCTCGGTTCTGTGTCAGTATGTGGGCGTAGTCTGGGTGCAGGGGAGCGTCCGGGTCGTATAAAAGCTCGGCAGTTGAGTCGAAATACCGGGCGGGTCCTGGCAACGGGTTGAAGTGGCTAGCCAGAAGCTTTCCATGGTCTTCTCCAGGTATGCAGAAGGCTCGGAATTTCCAAAGCTGCGGGCCAGCGGTGTTTGCCTCAAACAAGGCGTAGATAGATTTGTACTTCCTGTCAATGAGACCGGTGTTGAAAGCGGCTAGTGGGGGCGACAAGTCGGACCTTAGGCGGATCTTCTTCTGATTATCCGGGAGTTCTCGATCCTCGTCGCACAGTCTGGCGAACGTGAAATGAAGAAAACTGTAAAGAACGGGAGACTCTTTAGCACTAGCGCTACTCCGGTAGTCCCAATTTTCGTCCAGGGATGCGACCCTCACCGCGGCGAATCATGTCCTCTTCCACCCCAAGGTAAGCGAACCTCTGGAGGGGATAACGAGTGTCGAGTTCGACGTCTACGGCTCTAGGACCATTGTTCGTTTGCGCCATGGTGAAACGAGCGGCGTGCCATGGACGGGGTTTTGGTCGCCCTCTCACTAGTCCATCTCTAATATCTCTGGCCGAAAAGGGGAGACGACTGCCATCGTCTTCGGGCGCTATCAGACCTTCTGATTTCCAGACCCCGGTTCCACCTCCATTCGAGTACATCCCCTGTGCGGATTTTAGCCTCAACTCTGCTCACGTTGACCGCTTCGTGTTCATGCTCTGGGGAAGAACACTCTGCAATGTCGAACCGTACCCTTTCCCCTTCGTACGGTGCTGAGCAAACCAGACTGCTCTTGTACACGAAAACATCCCCGCCACTATCTCGTTCGATGAATCCCCAACCATCATCAAATCGGTAGAATTTGACGGTTCCTTCGAGATCTGACTCAAGAATTCGCCCCATATCCCTCCCCTTTCCCTGGTCTAACGTCGTGGACAAGACATCAGCAACACGCGTTATTTCTCCTTCGGCCCCTTTAGGAATCGAGGGACGCATACCGACTCCTCTTCCGTAGCCTAAGATACCATACCCTGCCCCATGTTCATATATGTTGGGGCCCTTTGGAGCCCTTCAAATACCCAAATCAACAACAATAGCTATGCTGGCCCTTTCCAACTCGCTTGTGCTTATGGTGTCCTGTTTTTGCGTTCCAAAGGGGATTGGAACCCCTGCAGGCCGAGTGATTTTTCTGAGTTCGGAGATACTCATATCGGAAGGCTTGTCCCCCATACCTGTTACATCCTATCAAAAGATTCCGTCAGAACGCGTTCCGTTTCATGCGGCAGGTCTATGGCAACAAAGTACCTGCCAGGGCATATGTAGTCTTCCTCACTTTCATCAATGATGCACAAATCTCCTTCACGCTCCACATCTTGATCCGGGACCACGCGATAAATCTTGTAGACCTCCAGAGAAGCGGGATATTCAGAGTTGTCAACGCACACAGCAAATCGTGTTTTCATTATCCTAGTCCAAATAATGTTTGCGTTTTCCGTCAACCCTGCCCGCTCCGCGACTTCACAACCTCTTCCCGGATTTCTTGGGCGCGAGTTCGCAGGCTTTTGGCTTCAGGGGACCTGCCAATTCCGTCGTAAAAGTCCGCTAGATTCTCAAGGCCCGTGGTTACGTAAGGATGACGCAGTCCGTAAGTAGTCTCCACAATGTTTTGTGCTCTTATGAGGAGAGACTCGGCTTCAGTGTAATTGCCTAGACCGACCATCGTGCGCCCCAGATTGTTCAGAGACGAAGCCACGTGAGGATGATTCGGGCCGAAGGTTTTCTCGGCTATTTGCAGGGCCCGCCTGTACAGGGGCTCCGCGTCCTGATGCCGTTGCTGCGAATCGTAAAGCCCCGCCAGGTTGTTCAAGCACGATCCGACTTCAGGATGGTCCGGACCCAAAGACTTCTCCACAATGGCGAGTGCGCGGTCATAGAGAACTTTGGCCGCGGGATACTGCCCCACGGTCCGGAGCAATACGGCGAGGTTATTAAGAGAAGTAGCAATGTCCGGATGCTCGGGCCCGAGAGATTTTTCCAATATTGTAATCGCTCTTCTGAAAAGAGGCTCGGCTTCCGCAAACTTGCCCTGCTCGAAATAAGCACCCGCTAAATTGTTCAGAGACATGGCAACGTCGGGATGGTCTTTTCCCAGGGTCTTTTCGCGTATCTCGAGCGCCCGCTTCCATAAGGGCTCCGCATCGTCATACTTCACTTGAGCCCTGTACATTTCGGCAAGATTGTTCAAGACTCGCGCTACATGCGGATCATCCGGTCCAAAAGTCTTTTCAGTTTCTTCCAAAGCTTTCTTGGCAATTTCCACGGCCTCTGCATATTGGCCGCCTTGGAAGAGACCCACCGCTTTCTTGTTCAATTCTTCCCACATCTGCTTTGCTCCTATTGCCGGGCATTAATTGGTCGAAGAATTTTCCTTAAGATAAGGTTAATATCCCGGTCCGGGCGACGTCTTCACATTTTGGTCGCGGGCCTCTTCGTCATGCAAGTTGGTAAAGCTCTCCCTTCATCATTTCGTCACTTAATAAGTTCGGGGATATTTTTGTAGAAATCCAGTGCTTCCGGGTTAGCCAATGCATCCTTGTTGGTGACGGGTTTGCCCTCGATCACGTTCCTTACCGCTAGTTCCACTTTTTTCCCGTTCAACGTGCACGGGATGTCCGCTACCGGTAAGATAACCGCGGGGACGTGTCTTGGTGTGGTATTGTCGCGAATGGCTTTCTTGATTCGGTTCTTGAGATCCTCGGTCAACTCCGTATCTGCAGCAGTCCTTACAAATAGGATTACCCTGACGTCGTTGTCCCATTGCTGCCCTACCACAATACTGTCCGAGATCTCCGGGAAAGATTCGACCTGCCGGTAAATTTCAGCAGTGCCTATACGAACACCGGAAGGATTGAGAGTCGCGTCGGAACGCCCATAAATCTTGACGCCTTCGTGCTCGGTGATCTCAATGAAGTCACCGTGATGCCATACGTTGGGATATACCTCGAAATACGCGCTCTTGTACTTGGCATTGTCCGGATCTTTCCAGAAATAGATCGGCTGGGACGGAAATGTCGCAGTACAGACCAGTTCTCCTTGCCGGCCCCTGACCGGCTTCCCTTCGCGGTCGAATGCCTCGACTTTCATCCCCAGGCCGCGGCATTGGAGTTCGCCCTCATAAACCGGAAGGATCGGGCACCCGAGAGCGAAACAGGAAACTATGTCTGTTCCCCCGGAAATGGAAGCAAGACAAATGTCCTCTTTGATGTCTCGATAAACGAATCTGAAGCTTTCTTCCGACAGCGGGGACCCCGTAGAGCACATTAGCTTGAGGCTGGAAAGGTCATATTTCTCTCTGGGTTTTAGCTCGGCCTTTTCCACAGCGGCGATATAGCGGGCACTGGTACCGAAAACGGTCATCTTTTCTTGTTCGGCCAACTCGAAGATCGCGCCGGGATCAGGATAGAAGGGGGACCCGTCGTAGAGAAGCACTGTGGCACCGGTGCTGAGAGCACTCACCAGCCAATTCCACATCATCCAGCCCAACGTGGTGAAGTAGTAGACCTTATCGTCCCTTTTGACGTCACAGTGAAGTACGTGTTCCTTTAAATGCTGAATCAGCGTTCCACCGGCGCCGTGAACCATGCACTTGGGAAGGCCGGTCGTTCCGGACGAATACATAATGTAGAGCGGATGATCGAATGGGAGCTGCTCGAACTGGATCTCAAGGCCATCTTCCTTGGAAAGAAAATCACCGTAATGAACCGCCTTCGGAATAGCACCGATATCGGCCCTATCCTGCGTATAGGGAATTACTACCAGTTTCTGGATGCTGGGGATCTCATTGACGATGCCAGCTATTCGATCGAGGGAACTGTGTGTTTTTCCGTTATAAAAATAGCCATCCGCTGTAAACAGGATTTTGGGCTCTATTTGGCCGAACCTGTCGAGCACCCCCTTGATGCCGAAGTCAGGGGAGCACGAGGACCAGATGGCCCCAATACTTGCGGTGGCCAGCATGGCTACTATAGGCTGCATCATGTTTGGAACGTATCCCGCCACCCGGTCTCCCGCAACCACACCGGCTTCCCTGAATGATTTCGCAAGACGCGCCACTTCATCATAGAGCTGGGCATAGGTCATGCGGACGGTTTCCTGTCCCTCTCCTTTGAAGACCAAAGCGACCCGATCATCCCGAAAGCGCAGGAGGTTCTCAGCGAAATTGAGGCGCGAGCCTATGAACCATTTGGCTCCGATCATTGTGGGAGAGTCTTCCAAGACCTTCCCGTATGGCTTGGAAGCTATT
The DNA here is from genome assembly GCA_963729795.1 of uncultured delta proteobacterium. Classification (GTDB taxonomy): domain Bacteria; phylum Desulfobacterota; class Desulfomonilia; order Desulfomonilales; family Desulfomonilaceae; genus CAWBBA01. The sequence continues at coordinate 137,948 of CAVSPC010000012.1, forward strand.
ATGTTGCAAAACTCCCAGACTGCCGCCCAAAAGTCTTGCCTATTTTCGATGGACCAGCCATAAAGCTGATGATAGCCACGAACGTTCAACGAATGCTTTTTGTTCACGAAGTCAATGAACTTGGTGATGTTGGCGTTCTTTATTCGGTCTTCCGAGGGTTCCCAAAGAGGGCCCATACTCGTACCTCCTTGTGCGGTTGTTCAGAGAAATGCGGAGTTGCTTACGTTTTTTCCCCTCTTTCATAAAGGGAGGAATTTGTTGTCTAACTCCTTGAGAATCCCCCTTTATAAAAGGGGGATTTTGACGGCACATGGACCTCAAAAGCGACAAAATTGCCCTAGGTTAGCGCTTATGAGGCACCTGTCAGCCTGCATAACTACTCTTCTCGGGCCAGTCCGCCGGGTATTTCTGACCGGGCTGTTCTCCCAGTTTCTTCTTCAAGTCGGCCAGTCCCTTGCGCTTGAATTCTTCCCTAGGTTTTTTCGGAATGCGGCGGTTGAGGATCGATTCGGATCTCAGCCTCCGCCCGATGGTTTTTTCCATCATTGTGCCCAAATCCAGCAGTCTATCCACATCTATGCCGGTATTTATGTCCATCTCGTCCATCATGACTACCATATCCTCGATGCTTTGGAGACCGACCACATTAGGATCGCGATAGTAGTAGGACCCTGTTCCGGCAACCGGGACACGGTCAAGAAAATTGGCTGGTTGGCCTCCGAGGCCTCCCAGAGTGCCTTCGAAGATCTCAATTCCCGCCAACATTGCCGCGAGGCAGTTGGCCGTTCCCCAGCCGCGAGTCACATGAAAATGGGCGATATGAAGCCGCTTGTCTGGGATTTGGTCGAGGACCATTGAGAAGTATTTGTGAACTTGATCCGGGGGAGCACTTCCGTCGTGGTCGGCATGTTCTATGTCGGCCGCGCCAATTTCAAGCCAGCGCTTGGTAAATTCTACCGCCTCTTCCAAACGCGTGGGCCCGGAGATGGGCGAGCCCCAAATCGTCGAGACCGTGCCGTTCAGCTTGATCCCTACGTCTTTTGCTTTCTCAATACAACGCTTGGCCTCAGCCCAGTAATTGGGGAGCGTGGTTCCAGAATTGGCGAAGTGATGCTCTTCATCCGTGGAAACCATCATCAGGATGCGGTCCGGGCCCCATCCCTCTTTCTTGCCCATGATAGCACGGTCAACAGCCCGTTCCCTGATTGTTATGGCGGTGAGCGTAATGTCGTTCCAGTTGATGCCTGCGCGGGAAAGCTTCTTCGAGTCTCTGAGTCTTTTGAATAGCTCGTCAGCGTCCTTGAATTGCGGCATCAATAGAGGATTCCCCAGGTTCGTTACTTCAAGGTGCTTTATGCCGCACAGTATAAGTTCTTCTAGATAAAACAATTTGGCGTCCGTGGGTATCCAAATCTCTTCATGCTGGAACCCGTCGCGTACCGTGATGTCGTTGATCTGGACCTTTCTCGGATAGGCCAGTTCTTGGCAGGACATGAAAATTCTCCTCCCTCTATTCTCCAATGTAAACGGGCTTTCTCTTTTCCCTGAACGCAGTCAGCCCTTCAGTTCGATCCTTCGTGGGGATGGTCACAGCATAGGCATTGGATTCGATGGCGAGACCGATAGGAAGACTGGCCTCCATTCCCTTGTTGACCGCAAACTTGGCCTGGGCAAGGGCTACCGGACCGTTGGCCGAGATTTCTCGAGAGATCTCGAAAGCCCTGTCAATGAGGCGTTCCGGCTCGACCACCTCGAGAAAGAGTCCAATATCAAGTCCTTCCGCAGCGGTAATGCGTCGTGCTCGGAAGATCATCTCTTTGGCGCGAGCCAGGCCCACAACTCTCGGCAGACGCTGGGTGCCGCCGGCGCCGGGAATTATCGCTAAACTGGTCTCCGTCAATCCGACTACCACATTTGTTGAGGCTAATCTTATGTCGCACGCCAAGGCCAGTTCCACCCCCCCGCCGAACGCATAGCCGTTGACGGCAGCAATTACGGGCTTGGGCAACTCTTCCACAGCGGTGAACAGGTTCCGAATCGTCTGGATATAAAGGCGGACCTGGTCGGGTGACATACTTGCCCTCTCCTTAAGATCTGCTCCTGTGCTAAAGGCGTTTTTGCCTCCAGTGGAACCCGTGATTATGACCACCCTCGCCTCCCGGTCGAACGCGATCTCCGCTATAGTCCGCTCAAAACTGCCGAGAAGCGACATGTCAAAGCAGTTCAGTGCCTGTGGCCGATTGATAGTCAGCAGCACTATCCCGTCCCGCATTACTTTCAAAAGACTTGCGTCTTTGTCCATACCTTCCTCTCCTCCAAATCCGTTCATGCCTACTACAGATGTCAGAAGTTCGCACCAACCATGCCTAGTGAACAGGTATAGCAGTTCTGGAAAATTATCACGGAATGATCTGCGGGCGCCACTGCCGTGCAAGCTGGCAGAGGTACCCAAAACACAACCCGTATTCGTTAAATTCCAACAAAAAGAAACAGAACTTTTGAGAACCCATATAGATTAGCCCCAAAAAAAACGAACCTTCGCCCGACGAGCGACCGAACCGTTTTGCAGAGGGATTCTCTGTGCCGCCCCTGAGCCCAGACGCCCGGTTTCAACCCCAAAGATGGCTGTTGGGGGCTTTAAAGTGTGACTGCTGCCGGGTGAATGACCATTCATATCATTTTTCGTCTTGACTTTTCAATATGAGTTTATCCATGATTAGCCTGTCTTCAGTCAATCCGGTCCGGCCAATCAAGAGCCCTGACACGCATGAGACAAGGAGTGCCTATCAGAGTGTCGCTAAGTTCCCAAGTTCAAGACAGGATGCTTCCCCGCTATGGGGCTGACATGCCGGGGAGTCCGGAACGTTCCGTCGAGCTATCAGCTCACGATTTTGACAAGCATATTCGTTCACATAACCAAGCTGCCATTAATTCTCCCGAAATCCTCGCTACGCGTCGCGCCGTATATTTTGAGCACAGGAAACACATCGAGACAGTCGTCGACGGTTCCGACAGCGGTTCACAGTAAAGCTTGACCTGAGAGGCAGGTTTTGTTAGTTTAAGCGCCTTATCTCATCGGTTTAGGGAATCTCTGTTAGGTTCCTTAACGAGCGGAATTTTCCTTCACGCCGACCTAACCCATGATTACTGGCCACAAATGCCCGATGGCTCAGCTTCAGTGGTGTGTTTCGCAAAGGGGATGCTGAATGTCGGAAGTCATGCTTGAGGCGAAAAACGTTTTTCTTTCGTTTCACGGGGTTGCGGCCCTATCAAATGTCAGCTTTGAAGTCAGGAAGGGGGAGATTTTCTCCATTATCGGCCCGAACGGAGCGGGAAAGACCTGCATGATGAACTGTATTAACGGGCTTTATCGACCGAAACGCGGCCAGTTGTTTTTCAAGGGAACCGACATAACGCGCTTTTCTCCGCATCGACGTGCAGCTATGGGCTTATCCCGCACGTTTCAAAAAATAGAGCTATTCGGTGGAATGACGGTCTTGGACAATATTCGGCTCGGCCGCCACATGCACCTGCATTCAGGCATTTGGAATTCATGCATTTACTGGGGGAAGACCAGCAGGGAAGAGGTGCAGACTCGGAAATTCATTGAAGAAGAAATTATCGACCTTCTCGAAATCGAGGCAGTACGAGACGAGATTACCGGCATGCTCCCTTATGGAATGCAAAAGCGGATTGAACTGGCTCGTGCTCTGGCCCTTCAGCCGGAAGTCATTCTGCTGGACGAACCCCTCGCCGGGTTGAACCTGGAAGAAGTGGAGGATATGGCTCGCTTCATCATCGATATCAATGAAGATGAGCGCTGGAAAGTCACCTGCGTGCTCGTTGAACATGACATGGGCGTAGTCATGGACCTTTCAGATCGCGTAATGGCATTGAATTTCGGAGTGAAGATTGCCGACGGGACGCCGTCCGAAGTGCAAGAGAATCCGGAAGTCATCAAAGCTTACCTGGGTGAGGTGGAGGATTTATATGTCAGCCGCAGGTGAACAGCATTACAAGGGCGAAATTGACATTACCAAGGAATTGACCTTGCCCAAGCTTCTTCTTGAGCAGTGCAGGAAATTCGGTTCGAGCAAAGTCGCGATGCGCGAGAAAGAATACGGAATATGGCTGCCTGTCACGTGGTCACAGTATCTCGAAAACGTCAAACAGATCACCCTCGGTCTCATCAGCTTAGGGCTTGTCCCCGGTGACAAGGTAATTATGATCGGTGACAATCGGCCCGAAGCTCTATGGGCCGAAATGGCGGCCATGTGCGGAGGCGGAATCGGGGTGTGGCTTTTTCAGGACTGCCTTATGGACGAGGTGCAATACATTGTCGACCATTCCGATGCTAAATTCTACGTGGCAGAAGGCCAGGAAGAGGTGGACAAGGCGCTCGCGATACGTGATCGGTGCCCCAAGCTGGAAAGAATAATTTGGGACGATCCAAAGGGGTTACGCCATTACGACGACCCCATGCTAATCAGTCTGGAAGAGTTAAAGCGACTGGGGAGGGAAAAGGACAAGGAAGACCCCGGATTGTTCGACAGAATAGTCGCCCAAGGCACAGGGGATGACGTCTGTCTGCTATTTTATACCTCCGGAACCACAGCCCTGCCAAAGGGTGCCCTTCTCACCCACTACAACATGCTCACTATGGGGCGCAACCTGATGAGGGTCGATCCGTGCACCCCTGACGATGATTTTGTCTCCTATCTGCCGTTCGCATGGATCGGCGAACAGATGATGGCCATATCATGCGGCCTCCAAGTAGGCTTCACGATCAATTTCCCTGAAGAACCAGATACTGCCCAACAAAATGTCCGTGAGATAGGGCCTCATGTCATGTTTGCCCCTCCGCGTCTTTATGAGCAGATGACCCGAACAGTTCAGGTCAAGCACCTGGATGCAACCTGGCTCAAGAGGAAGATTTTCGATATCTCCATGAAAATCGGCTACCGCGGAGCAGAGCTGAAATTCGAGAAGAAACCTGTCCCGCTATATTTGAAATTCCTTCGATTCCTAGCGAACTTGGCAACGTATCAAAAGATCCGGGATCATCTTGGGCTGAGCCGGGTCCGTCATGCCTATACAGGTGGAGCGGCTATGGGACCGGACCATTTCCGCTTCTTCCACGCCATCGGCGTTAATCTGAAACAGATCTACGGACAAACGGAGATTGCCGGAATCTCCGTGGTGCATCGAGACGAAGACGTTAAATTCGACACCGTGGGCACGCCGATTCCAGAGACCGAGGTCCGTCTCACTGAAGACGACGAAATCATTTCCAAGAGCCCCTCTGTCTTCGTAGGTTATTACAAGATGCCCGACGAGACTGAGAAGGCTCTCAGGGACGGGTGGCTCTATTCGGGAGACACAGGATTTATTGACGAAGACGGACACTTGGTAGTTTTCGATCGGACCAAGGACATCATGATTTTGAGCGACGGCAGAAAGTTTCTCGCCCCAGTTCCTCGAGGCCCGCCTCAAATTCAGCCCGTACTTGAGAGATGCACTTGTCATAGGGCATGACAGACCCTATGTCACTGCAATCCTCTGCATAGACTACAATACTGTGGGCAAGTGGGCCGAGGACAACGGCATCAACTATACCAGCTATCCGGAACTCTCCCAGGACCCGGCGGTTTACGATCTGGTGGAACAACCCATTAGAGAGGTGAACCGAACCCTACCCGATTCTGCCAAGATCGGAAGATTCGCCAACCTCTATAAGGAATTTGACGCGGACGACGACGAATTGACTCGAACGAGGAAGATCCGCCGAGCCTTCGTGGAAAATCGGTAGCAAAGACATCATTGGTGCCCTCTATTCCGGCGTCGAGAAACTCCACATGGAGACCAACATCACCTACGAAGATGGCAGAATAGTGGAGATTAAACAGGATATCAGATTACAGGATGTATCTCGGCAGGAAGGAAAGAAATAAATGGACTGGAGCAAATTGGCGCAACTGTTGACGACCGGTGTCATGCTGGGGTCCATTTTCGCTCTGGTGGCGCTTGGCTGGGTTCTTATCTACAAGTGCTCGGGCGTCCTTAATCTGGCCATGGGCGAGCTTACTATGATCGGCGGCTACGTCTGCCTTGGCCTGTACACGAGATTCGTCACCATTATGCCGATAACGACGGCATTTGTTCTGGCCCTGATAGGCACTATGATCATTGGCTTCATACTGGGCCTGCTTACGGAACGCCTCGTCTTGCGGAAGATGATAGGCGAGCCTATCTTGGCCGTTATCATGGTGACGGTAGGTCTTTCTTTCTTCTTCAAAGGCATGGTCTTCATCATCTGGGATACCGACACGCAGATCTTCATGCCAAGGGTTTTTTCGATGGAGTCAATACACGTGGCAGGCATTGCAGTTGGAGAAGCCGTCTACGTCTGGGGTTTCATTGCCGCCATACTTCTGACGGTGGTATTCATCTGTTTTTCCAGTACATCCGATGGGGTCTCTCCATGCAAGCGTGTGCGGATGATGAAATGGCCGCCCTTTCTCTGGGAGTAAGCGCAAAATTCGTTTATGCCTTGGCCTGGGCAATCGCTTTTATGGCGGCAGGCGTGGGGGGCACGGTCCTGGGGAACATCAACGGACTCAATTATTCGGTGAGCAGTCTTGGCCTACTGGTCTTGCCGGTCGTGGTCTTTGGAGGGCTGAACTCGGTCCCCGGAGCCATCGTGGGTGGGATTACCATAGGAGTATTGCAGAATCTTGCAGGGGGCTATCTAGACCAGTTCTTTCCCGGAGAGATCAAGGAGATTGCGCCCTTCATATTCATGGTGATTTTCCTCTTGTTTAAACCTTATGGACTCTGGGGTTGGGAACGTATAGAAAGGGTCTAGCAATGAGTCACCTCCCGTGCGGCACATATCACGAATCCTACGAAGCAGATCAAAAGTGGTGGCGTACCCCTTTCATAAAGGGAAAGATGATTCTTATGGTGATCTTGCTGATCATCTTCCCCTTTTGCGTGAGTGAGGAGTATCTGAGCGTCGCTTACACCATCAGCTATTACGTGTTGGCTGCTCTCGGCGTCCAACTGCTCATCGGGTATTGCGGCCAGATCACTTTGGGTCATGCAGCTTTTGTGGCGGTAGGCGGTTACTGTAGCGCCATGATGATGCTATTTGTGCCTTGGCCCAAGTTTATAGACGCGGGATTGGCATATCCTATCAGCACTTTGCGCTGCGTTTCTCGCGGGCTTCTGGTCTGTGCTATTCGGCCTGCCTTCGGCACGTGTTAAAGGGTTTTATCTGATCATGACCACCATGGCAGCGCAGTGGATAACAGTGCCACTGGTGATCACCCAGTACGTAAGCCAGATAGGAGGGCGAGAACAGGCATTCTCAATCCCGGAGGGAACCCTGAAGATCGGACCCTGGGCACTTGATAACGACATCACCAGGGTACTATTGGTCGATAATACTCGTGGCCCTGTG
>CAVSPC010000013.1:0-66464 GCA_963729795.1 uncultured delta proteobacterium
ATCACCATTCCCAATCTTTCTCGTCGAAATTGGTCGCAGTGGGCGGATCGAGCAACTGATCGTCATCGCATTCGTGCATTCTCTTGGCCGCAGCAGCCCATCCGGACCGAAGAGTGGCAGCCGGCTCGATTACGATGGCCCCATCTTGCACTTTCAGTTCCACTTCATCGGTCAAGCCGACTTCCTCTATAAGTGGCTTGGGCAACCGGATACCGCGCGAATTGCCGATGCGCACCAACCGGGTTTTCATTGGAACATCCTCGCAGATTCAAAGTGATGACAGCATATGCCTGCTAAGGAGACGGGCCATAGGAGGAGGGTGCAGCTAAGGATGCACACCAGCGGCCACCACGACATTGTTGGTGAGCTTTTCTGAAATACCACGGAATGTCGTCCTTGGCGATGCTCGTCCAACTTTACGAGTTTATTAGGCAATCTTTTTAATGCATTCCAGATTTCTCGAGGCATTCTTTGACGAGATCTATGGAACCGGGCGCATTTTTCCAAAACTTTCCATGAATTGTCACATAGTTGTACGCTTGATCCTGACTGCCATTTGCTACGTAGCCGCCATCGAAATTTCGCGGCACTTTATGGTTACGCTTTACCAACTCGCGAGCAATGAGCGGTAAAATTCTAATTGCCTCGTAGACAGCCTGTTCCGCTTCATCTCTGCGCTCAAGCAAGTACAGAGCTAATGCTTTGCCATAGATCATGTCTTCCATGGTATCATCAGAATAGTCTTTACAAATCTCCAACGCATCCTCAACACGACCTAGATCGAAGTAGCAATAAATGACTATTGCCCGCACACCCTGATTGTCGGTTGGGTTGAGCCTCAGAATATTCCTGAATATAGGTAAAGCCTTGTTGATTTCCCCACGTTTTAGATATTGGAATCCCAGGCCCTTATAAGCTCTAAGAAACGGGCGGTTATCGATGGCACCCCAGGGCAATCTCTTTCCCACTGTGCAAAAGGCCGAGATAAAGCAATCGATAGTTACTTGAACCGCTCTCTGCAAAGCGTCGAATGCTTCTCGATTTCTTCCTGATCCGTCCAACAACATTGCCAAATGGTGATGAGCATCTACGAATTCGGGGTATTCAACAATGAGTAAACGAAATTCGCGCTCTGCCCCAGACAGGTCACCCGTGTGCCAGAGGTCTATGGCATTATCAAGCCTATTGTGGGCCTCGACACTTAGCCTCGGAAACTCGAAAACCCATTCATTCTTATTTAATGAACTTAGCTCAATCCCGGGCAGTCCTGAGTTCATGTCACTCACCTCAGTACGGTTTTTTCCACGACAAATAATTTCGCCCTTCCGTGGATCTGGTCCGACCAACTAAGTTGTGCAGACCCAGGCTGCTAACAGATTTCGTGGGGCCGGTGACAAAGAAATCCATTGCTTTTCTTTGGCAAGAAGTTCTTCAACTTCTTCTCGATTCGGTCTTGGCTCAGTTCCTCATCGTATTTAAAGTAGACCAGTTTTACCCCGTTTTCTTTGCATAGCTGCAATTTGCGCTCATCACGACTAAGGGTCTCTCGAAATCTGATCTCGCCCCCGAATCGCTCGATTGGTCTATAGTGCTGTTCGCCTTGGTATTCTATGGCAAGGCAAAGGTCGGGAATGAAAATGTCCAGTCGCTGATTTCCTAGCCAAGCTGGGCTTCCCTCGCGAAGGACATCATATCCTTCAAATATGAATTTCACTATTTTGTAGAGATACCCCTCGCTTGCCCAGCCTTGCCCGATACGCGGAATTCCCAGAACATCCCGAACCTTATTTTCTGCGTCGCGTCTGGAGATATTTTCCGCAGCAACGAACTTTTCGATGTAGGCCCCGTAACGCACTTGCATTAGGTTGCCGTACATCGGATGGCAGTAAAACAAGCTCGAGGGGCGTCCTGTGCACAGGTGACACACGTCATATTTGAATCGTGCTCTAGGAGCCTGTCGCGCAACCTCAATCGTCGGTGCTATCGTGCTACGCGGGGGTTCCACTCATTGTTCCGTTACCTCACCCTGGCTCCTAGGAGTCTGACATACTAAGTTTTTTCCGTAGCAGCCTCTGAGAGATCCCGACACAATAGTCGCCATCGTGCCACGAATTCGGGAAAGCATTGCGTTACGCAACAGCCTCCTAGTGGCAGCCCGTAGGAACTTGTGGGGCCAGCCAGACTCATCGTACACGCTCTTCAGTTTATCTGCCCGTTGCCAAAAGTTGGTGATTGCGGCGCGAAAACATTCGCAAAAGTACTCAGTGCCGCAGACTACGCACGCGAACTGCTGCCACCATTCCCAAACACCGAGCGGCACAGGTACGAGGTGTTTGGGATCACACTTACAATTGCAGCCCAATTGGTCCAACGCAGGCACAAATAGGTAACCTGGAATATGTAAATGAAAAATTTCGATCTCATGCCGTTCGCAGGTTTTCAGAGTCTTATGTCTAACTCTGATACCCCTCTTTATGCCGCCGCCATAACCGATCGGGAGCCATTCCATGACTGTCGGTTCAGCGACATTCACTTCTGAAAGGTATGTGCCGGGCTGCGTGTCTACCTGGACCGTCAAGTACCAAAAGTCAAATCCTCCGCGTTCAACAGCCGATCGCAACGAAATGATGTCTCCTTGGTTGCCGCACCTGAGCTTGTACTTAATGCAAATCCCAGATGCAACATGTTTTTCCAGTTTGCGAGCGAGTCCGTAAATCACGCGCTCTGTAATGATTGACTGAAGGTGATTATTGCCGGCGGCGATATCGCGCTGAATTCCAGTGCAGAAGTCATCCGCGTCGATGTCTAGATCTAGTTTTATGTTCATTCACAACCCATCATGAACTCGGCTGCGTCTTCACTGTCAATTTAGGTGCCGTAGTACCGTAACTGTCCCCCCCTGTCAACCTGAAAAAAGGAGCTTGCACTACCGTGCCTCCCAATTCCACATTTTTTGTCACCATATACGACACAGGCAATGTAGATTCACGCGCCTGAACCTTTTTTTAGGAAAATCATCGCACGTGTGGAGCTTCCCCCGCACGAAGCTGATCGATCCAACAGAGATCTTTGCTGTGTGCGACGGCAGGGCCTGACAAGAAGCAAGAGTCTGGAGCCGCGGGACGATGCGCTGAGCGGAGCGAACCGCATCGTTTAAGAAAGAGCAGCGAATGATCCGGTTCCGCCCTAGATTACGGGGTCACCGGCATCCTACGCTTTGAACCAACGATGGCAGAGATATTCCATCATATCAAAATCTTGATAGCCCGCTGTTAGGTTTTTCAACGAATGATTGACCAGCCTAATTAATTGCGAGACAATATATTTGTAAGGAGGAGGAAACGGAAAATATGAACCTTCGCCTCCGCGTTCTCTGCGATTTCAGCGGTAGGCTATGCCCATAATGTATCTAATGTGTAGCCAACTGTCTCTCAAAATGTAAATCCAACCACATTTAGGACAAAAATCATGATTGTGACGGGGAATGGCAACAGTCCGAGGGAGAATATCGCCCGTCTTTCCGAGATGGTTCAGCGCGAGCTTGAGGCGCTGACTTTTCGAAAGGAAAGATACGATCTGACTTATCCTGAACATGTCAAGAATCTCGCCAAGCCGGAGATGCGACAAATCGCACGCGAGAAGGTTATCGAAGAGCTTTGTATGCTTCCCAGTTGCCCGGAAGAATGTCCCGACTTTGGGGAGTGCCGCGAAAACCCTGACAAATGCGGATATATGGGGCGGTGAAAAAGGAACGAAGTGGTTCAGATTGAAACCAAAGCTCACCGCAGAGTGCGCCGAGAACGCAGAGAAGAAGACGGATCGCGCCGCATGCAGATCTGAAGGACTCAGTCAGGCCGATAGTGAACTCCGGGCCACCCATTCACTGTGCCTCAATTGCGTAGAACGGCATAGAAAAATAGAAGCCCTTGCGATCCCTGCGATCTCCGCGATCTTCGAGGTGAACAATTACAAAGGAATAACATAAATGGATGATTCGACCCCAATCGTTGCCGATCCCCAAAATGCAACCAGTCCGGTCGTGCTCAACGATATGGAAACGCCGACCGACGCAGCGGGACGATCTCTGGCGCCTCAGCCGATCCCGTCCAAGGAATTCCAGGACCAGGCATTCAAATATGTGAGCCAATGGTGCAAGGCTGCCCGAGACTTCGTCAACAGGAAGGTGGAACGATGGAAGCTGCTGGAAGATCTGTATCACAACCGGCGAGAATTAAATTCGTGGTCAACCCGTTCGGATTCGATCGGCTCGCAGGGCCTCGCGGGGCTCAGGAAACAGTCCGGTTCGGGGAAAGACCGATGGCAGGCGGATATCATCCTCGCACCCTCGTACATTGTGGATTCATGGGCGGATAGGGCCTATCAGTCAATCTTCAGCGGCCCTGAATGGCTGACCGTAATTCCCGAAAACCCTCAAGGGCCTACTACCGAGGATCTCCAATTCCCCACATCATACAAGCTCCAGGAGCTGCTTCTTGCGACGGCTGGCGGAGGGCCAGATCCACGTGAGGCTCTATGAAATACTCCAACACCTGGTCTTGTACGGCTCCGTGTACGCCAAGATATTCTGGTACTCAAAGGGCGTGACCCGACACCGGTGGGATTACGAAACGCTCGACGTAATAGAAGATGAAGAAAAGATCTATGACTGCCCGATCATTCAGGTTATTCCTCTCGACCGAATTCTGCCGGACTGGACCGCGACCCACAGCGATGTGCAAAGGCATAGCGGAATCGGGCATCGTGTTGACAAACCGTATGACCACGTAATCGAGCAGTTCGAGCGGGGCGTATACAATCTTAACCGCGAGGAGTTTATAACCCGCTGGGAGGACGCACCCACTGCTGCAACAACCGAGGATGACACCCTTCTCCATGATCCGGATAGCGACGATCTCGACACCGATGAGATAAGGAAGGTCACCATCTGGGAATGGCACGGCCGAATTCCTACGGAAAAGGGCCATAAGGAGTGCCTGTGCACCATCATAACCGACAAGGGGGCTGACACTCCCGAAAATGGACTCCTCGTGCGTCTCACGGACACGCCGGTACTTTGGTCGGGACTAAGACCGTTTCTCGCAGCGCACTACACGCCTCTTCCCGGGCCTCTCGGCATGGGGGCCGTGGAAAGCAACCTCGATCTCATTCACTCCATCTCGCAGTTCATAAGCCAATCCCAGGACAATGCCAGACTGACGGCCAATGCTCAGCTTATCGTTCGCCGCGGCTCTTCAGCGGCCAGGCAGATCAGCACCGATTCGGATGTGGTCTACCCCGGAAAGATATGGACCGTTGACGATCCGGGTGACATTCAGCCTTTCCCGCCCTTGAACTTCCCGCAGCAGGAAGTGAACAGCCTAATTAATTACCTGAACGGCCTTTTGGAACGCCGCACCACCGTTTCGGACATGGCCTTGGGAGCCGGTAGCGGCGGCAAAACCGCCACAGAGGCTCACATTCTCCAGGAATCGGCGATCAGCCCCTTTACCACGAGAACAGACTTGTTCGCGAGGAGTTTTCTGGAGCCTCTCGGTAGACTAGCTCTCTCAATGCTGCAGCAGTTTTTGTTAGAGGATCAGACGATCACGGTACGTGATTTTAGCGGCCTGGACGTCCCCGTAACGGTTACCACCGAAGAGATACAGACAGGACGTTACAGAGCAGTTGCTACTCTAACCCGGCAGGATTCGACGAGGCTCGCAAAGGCCCAGAGCATCGAGAGAGTCCTTCCGATTCTAGCGCAATTCCAGTCCATACTTGCAGGTGAAGGAGTGCAGATCTCATTTTCCGAGATCATAAAGCGCTACCTGGACCTCCTGGGGGTGGACGGCGTCGAACGAGTTCTGAGCAGAATACATCCTCATCACGGCGACCAGCCTGGTGGAATCGCGATCCACGATGCGGCGGAAAGCGGCCTCCCGCAATTTTCTCCCGGCGGCGGCCCGGCTTTCGATAACAATGTAACAACAAACCCTGGATTCGGCCACTCCTCTCGTGAAGCACGGCGGACCAATGGGACCTGAACCTACCGATGCCAATGCGTTGGCCCAGTTTCTTCAGATGCAGGCGAATCAACCAACTCAGCGGAGGAGCTAATGACCATGTTTTACAAGGAATATTTGCTGTTCCGAGACGGCTGGGACGAGGATTCTGAGAAGGAGATCGAGGAGAGCCTGGTTCATTGCGCAATGACGCCGACGTGGCAGAGCCAGTTTCTGCCTGCGTTCGTGGAACTGCTTAAGCGAGAGCAATTTATCAAGATCATGGAATGCCTGGACAAAGACAAGAACCTTGAATTCAACCGCGGCTTCGTCGCGGGGATCGATCTGGTCCTAAACAGGCTGGACCGCATCTATATCAAGGCCCGTCCCCGGAAGTAGTAGCGGGAGACCGGCAGGAGGAAGCGTGAACCTCGAGGAGTTATCTCTGGACGAAAAGCCTTTCGAGACTCGAACGAATCCGGACGAATATGACGAGGCTCTCGACGACGGCCAAGAACTGGACCAACTCTCGCGTTCAGACGACCGTGATGGCGACGGGGCTCAAGCGCCGACGGATTCGGCAAAGTTTGAAGACAAGCTCTCTTCACCGGAAGAGCTTGCGGCCGCGTACAAGACAGCCGAAAGCCGATTGCTGGAAAAGGCCCGCGAAGCTGAAGAGTACCGCCGCATGCTGGACCAGATGGGTCACAATGCCGGTCTGCTTCTTCGCCGCGCGGACGAGGATGCCTTCATACGCGACATGCGCGAATCGTTCCAAAAGGATCCCGTGGCTACAACGGCCATGATGATCAAGAAGTTTCAGGAAGGGTCCCTGCACGACATGGAGGCGAGGATCACCGGGTCCGTTCGAGATCAGGGGAATTTCAGGCGTCTTTTCGACGACTTCTTGAACGACCCGGTGAACTCTCGCCTGAAACCCTATGAACAGGAGCTGGAGTTTCTTATTCGGGATAAAGGGCTCTTTCCGGATGAAGCTGCGAGCTTATTGACAAGCATCGAGAAGAAAAGGGAGTTGGCAACAAAACGGCGATCCGCAGCAGCCAATGAAGTGAGAAACCGGGCTGCGGTCGAAAGCGGAGGCGAAATCAATGAGCCGGTGGACAACGACAAAGATTTCTACCGGCGAATGAAAAAAGCCAAGACGCTGGACGAAATGTTCGCTGCACTGCGAAAGACAAAGTTCTAACTACTAGAGGAGGGGATTCTGCGAATCTGGTCGCCAAGCTCTGCCAGATTGGTGCTAGTTTAGCGCCGCGTTCTGCGGGACTCTCCCTTTCGTAAAGGGGGACCAAGGGCATAGGCGCCAAAATAAGGCATCCCTTGCAAACCTATGAGCCCCAGAGGGGCGCCGAGACAGTAGCCTGGCAATTCATTGCCGGGTGACCGATGATCAATGATTCAGTTCTTCGTCCCCGAGAGGCGCTCGAAGGATTAATCCTTCGAGCGCCTCTCGGGGACGAAGAAGGATCTTTTGGCCGTTCATTCCCGGCGATAAATCGCCGGGCTACTATCGTGCCGTCCCTCCGGGACGAGGAGGACTTGGAGTCTATTTTAACGCAGATGTCCCTAAATCCCCCTTTAGAAAAGAGGGACTTTGAGGCCTCTCATCCATCCAATGAAGTTGCGCATCAGCTCCGCAGTCGTCGGCAGGGACGCTGGCGCTACCCTCGGATCGCAGTCCGGGATGCCCTCACTAGACGAGGGGCAAATCGGATAAAGATCTTGGCATTTGCTGTAACCCGCGGGTGCATCCACGCTGCAATCCGCCCCAGAATACATCAAGGAGTCAGTTGATATGGCCGGGAATGTTTCTGATTTCATGAAGCTCTGGACCCAAAGTGACCAGGCTTCGGAGCGCCTACTCCAAAAGTTTTTGCTCGTAGGACTGGACAAAGTCGTTCAAGGACAGAGCGATGTCCTCGCCAAGATCCCCGTTGGCCCGCCCGCAACCGGGCCGGTGGTGCGATGGCTGGAAGAATGGGGATATCCATCACAAGTTACTGCAACCCTTGCCGGAAATATTTTGACATTTTCGGGCTATCTGTTCGGCCGTCCGGTAGATGCGGAATCCGTAAAGAAAGTAATCCGAACTGCAACCATCCTGGAACGCCCGACTGACGGAGTTCAGGCAAAGGTCTCATCTGTAGACGGGTTGACCGCAACGGTCGCAGCTTATGGCAATACCACTTTGAGCAACGATTCCGCATCGGTCGGCTGGGACATCATTTCCGAAGTATGGTCCGACTACCGTGACGCCACTGACCCGCGATCTCTGGACCGGATCTTCCGAGAGGTCGGAACTCAGATCCATGCGGAGACCTTCGAGATTCCCAAGACCCGTAAAAACACCAAGTACGAGATCGTGGCCGACGAGACTCAGCATCAAATAACCGCTCTCTTGGACAAGCTCAGGCGTCAGCTTGCCTACGCGGTGCTCCGCTCCAGGCCGTACTATGATGGTTCGGACTACGTGTACGGGAACAAAACGGAAGAGCCCACCATGTGCGGTCTTTGCACGTGGCCTGTGATTACTCAGAGCGAGCTTTCCAATCCGAACGTGTACGTCAACAAGAACTCGGTTGCTCTGACAAAGGCGGATCTGGACAACTTGGCCAGACACCTGTGGTTGGACGAACAGGCCGATTACGGCAAAGGGGACTGGCACATAGTTTGCCACCCACTAACTCACCAGTACATCCACGATTTCGACATCTCCTACCGCAGAATGGAAAAGGACGAAAAAGGCGTCGGATTCTACGTGGATCATTTCGACTCCAAAATCGGCAAGAGTTTTCCGATTCTCCCCGACAGGTACATGAGGCCCGATGTGCTGATGATCGTCAACTTCGGGGCCACAAAATACGGCTATTTTGCCAACGACAGGCTCGATCGCAAAGAGATCCCCACTCAGGGTAGGTATCAGCGCTGGCTGATCTCGTTCCAGACTTACGGGGTGGTGGTCCGCGGGCCGAGATCCAACATCGGCATGATCTACGGCCTGCCCACGAGCTGATTCATGTGTTCTGTTTGATCGGCCGTGGGACCTGGTAACAGGCGCAGTTGAGCTGAGATTACGCCGCCTCAACCGTTCCAGGGTGACAAAAAATCCAATCCATTTCCCCAATCAACTTCCAGAGAAACGCTTTTCCCAGAGGCCCGGCGCTTATTGCTGAACTTTAATTGCAAGGGGACCTATCGCGTCCGGGCCGGGTCCCCACCTTCGAACCGAAAGAGGGTAAATGATGAAACCTGTTCCTAGGGACGATAATGGACATCCGCTTCTGGACCGAGGCACGGAACTCTTCACAACACGAATTGTAGGTCAAGATACTACAATGTCGCCGTTGGCATTGCCTACTGATTGCAAGGAGGTGCTTCTGCACGTGGAATCGGGGACCGAGATCCTACTCGTGAGCGGCACCATAGAGGGCTCCACTGCCGCCAGACTTACGGATTCCGGTTTCAGTTGGACGGTTCCCATCACGGCAGCGAGCGGCAGTACTATTGCTCACCTCGCCGCTGCGACCGGCACTTGCAATATAAGCGTCTTCGCCTGGAGGTGAAATATGGGCAGCATGGTTGTTGTTGCCGGCCGAGGTGGGCAAAACGTCCCAACGGGTATCGAGCGGACTGCCGCGCCGTCAGGCAGATTGGTTGTCCCTCCTGCATACATGCAAGCTTCCGGGGATGTTGCTGTTCAATCAAGCGCGGCAACCGGCGGCATGGCTCTTTTTGGCTGGACCCAGGAAACGGATTTTGATCTGTCTTCGTTCAGCGTTTATCTTAACACCATAACAACCCCGGGGATCATTTCATGGAGCCTTTCCGAGGTGGATGCGAACGGCGATCCGATCATTGGTGACAGCGATCCGTACGGTGAAATTGCCAGCGGGCCGAGTGCAGGGGTTTGGCTGCGAACGACATTTGCAGCGGTACAGCTACAGCGCGGGAAAAGATACTGTCTCGTTTTCGGCGTGACAGGTTCCTGTGACATTTCCTATTCCGGCCGCAGGCAGAATGCAGCTATAGGTTCGGGGCATCCCCCAGGCTGTTGGAGCAAAACGAGCACGGACGGAGGTATGACTTGGTCTAATCTTCAGCAGGATTCGCGGCCGGCTCTCCTGAATTTGGTGCTCAATTCCACTGCCCATCACTGCCCTCAACTTTATTACGGCCAATATTCCGGCGAGTCCGTGTACCTGCCGGGTCTGGGCCTACGAACTATTCCTTCGGCGGGAATAGCTTTTGATTGCGAAAACCTGGCTCCTGACGCTCTTTACAATGTGTATTTGTGGGACAATGCCGGCACGCTGACATTGGAGGCCGCCACCGCGGGTCGCACAACGAGCGAGGGGATCGAGATCAAATCCGGATCGCCGGGAGGGCTTTATCTAGGGCTCATCTATCCCATTGAGAGACAGCCCGGCTTTCAGGCCCCAATCAGAGTACCTGACTGGATGGGAGTATATAACGCCCACAGCCAACGTGCGACCCTCGTGGGCAAGCCAAATCCTTACTCGGCTGCCACGGAAGGTTCGGGTTCAGACACCAATTGGGTTGCTATCGGCGATTTCACGGCCAAATTTGTTACAGGGGAGCAATGCCGGTTGTCGTCGGATTTCAGCCTCGCGTCCGTGAACTCCGCAAGACTTACCATCTTGCTGGATGGAGTGGCCCCGCCTCATGTTCCCATAGCATGGACTACGCGCACATCGGATCTGGTCTCTGTTCACGCGGAATTCGTGCTGCCTGAAGGGTGTCACACGATTTGCCCTGCAGCGTCCGGATGGCCTGTTTTCGATTATTCACTATACGATCCGATATACGGGAGCAGTTCATTGACGGGAGAGATGATGGCGTAAAGCATGTGGGGCTTTGTTCGAACTGCGAGAAGTGGAGGGAAAACAGAACCCTCCGTGGTCTATTAGGTCTATGCGCTGAATGATTTCCGTCCGAGAGGATTGTAAATGTCCCCAAACATGTCCGACCGCGAATTGCTCGAACACCTCAGGCTTGACGTGGCAGTCATCAAAGAGAAGCTCCCACTTCTCGAAAAAATCAGCAATTGCCTGAACAACTTAAAGAGCAACTGCCGAATTCGGCACGAGGAATTGGAGCGAGCACGCCATCGGCGGCACGAAAGACACGAAGTACGATTCTCCGAGCTGGAAACAGCACAAAGAATGGCCCACACCTTTTACGAAGCTCACGCTTCATGGACAAACAGGCATAGGGCCCTCTTCTGGTCCTCCGTGGTGGCGGTGGCTACTTCGGCGCAGGTATTGGCCACAGTTGTCATACACTTCTTGTCGGGACATTGAGCCACGGAATCAGAACTAACGAGACCGCAGAGTAAAACACAATTTATTCAACGTTATGCGCGTCATCAGTGCGAATAGCCGTGCCGCATTGGATAGACGTGCACTGAAAATAGGATTCTCCGCGGCCTCTGCGTTCTCCGCGGTGGATTATGACTTGGGAGCTTGTCGCGAAACCCGGACTCGTGCCGAATTTTCAAGGCCCTCCGGTCCGATGCCCCTTGATCGCATGAGGATTGGACTTCAGATAATTGCTCAGATGGAGTTGTTCATGAACCACGCCACATTTCAAGCAGGGATGTTCCAACTGAGCCGGCAAACTATCGACTGCTCGAGGGTCAAAGAAGCTTCTTGCCGTAGCGAACATTTCGTTTTGACGGATTTTTGATATGTCTTCTCCTGTGTATTCGGCCAGGTCGTCTTTCTTGAAGTACAGATAGCAGCACGGAGCTATTCCCCCATCGGACTGCAAAACTACAGTGTGCCAGAGTTGATGACAAAATTTCTCAGAAATGTAGTGTCCGGAGTCCTTCTTCCCTTGCACGAGAGCTTCGTCAGGGCCTCCGCCATGCACGACTCTGAACACGTCGACGCCAAGGTCCGCGGCCAACTTTCGCGCTGATTCCACTTCTTGCAGATTGTGGCGGAAGGTCAAGAACTTCCACTCAATCACCGGGTACCGTGCATGTTTCCTTTTTTTGTATTCTACAATTAGCCGCGTGTTATCCAACACGGATGCGAGTTTTCCGGTGCGGTGATATTGCTCGTACGTCTTCTGGCTGGCCCCGCTAATGCTGACCACAAGGTAATCGAGACCGGCATCACATAAGTCTTCCAAAACCTGCTTTCTGCCGGCATTCAAATTCGTCGATATTGACGTGAATATGCCTCCAGTGTGGCAGGTGCCAATCATCGCGGCTATTTCAGGATGAAGGAGAGGCTCACCCCAATTGTAAAGAGATGCGCTGATCAGATATGGACCAAGCTCATCCACCAATTGTTTCACTTTAGCTGGATCGATAAGTGTCTGCGTGCGGCCGTTATCACGGCGAGACCCTGTAGGGCAATAAGGGCATTGTAGATTGCAACGGCTATTAACGTCGATAACTGCCACGTACGGCAGCGAATGAGGGCGCGCGACACGTCGCATTTTTTCCGTCTGGCATCGCAGCAAATTGGAAATTTTCCGAGGTGTCAGATATCGCGTAAAGACCGGCCCAAGAGAGGCCATTCTCCTTAAGGAGCCGAGATTATACGGAATCAAGTTTCTCACGACAAAAAAGGGCCTCCTCATGGCTAAAATCAAACAGCAATAACCCACCGCCGAGCACGCAGAGAACGCTGAGAGGTCTGTTTTCTGTGCATGCCTGAGCGATGAGCCGCGGCAAATTCCGATCCGTGACAGTAAGGGCAATACCCGACCGAAGTGCGGCCGGTTACTCACCTGTACCTGAATAAGCTATCTTTTTCTCGGCGCTCTCTGCGGTGCATCCTGAATGCCGGCTGAACGTCTGCACCAAGTGAGTCAGAACAGCGCCGGGGAACTTCGCCATAATAGACCAAAATCTCTTTTCGCAACAGGAATTCGGTCCGGCAAAAGTGGCTTGGAATTCAGCAAGCCTGAAACCTCTTAACTAGGAGGCGTTATGTTGAGAGAAATCAAACAGTGGATCATTGCATCGACCGCCGGGGGCCTCGGAATCGCCGCATTGCTTCTCGTGAGCCCGTGGGTCCTCCCGGACGATCCGACCGCTCTCTTGCGCTACGTCATCATTAGAGCAATTGCGGTCTTGATGGGCATGATAGCCCTGACCGGAGGAATGCTTTTCGTGGATTTCATAACCCCTGACGATTGGATGGACGGAATTGGGAAAGACCATACGGCTTCAGCTATTCTCATGTCTGCTGTCGTGCTTGTTATTGGCGCAATTCTTTGCTGGACCTGACGCCTGGGGCCTCTCTCCAGCTTACCAAAGGTCCCTGAAACGGCAGTTAACATTCATCATTGCAAAACATCCGAAATATCTCTGGGGCGGCAGTGACAACCTCGATCTGGGACTGGACTGCTCAGGCTACATGTTTCTAGCTTCCAAATGGGCCGGAATTCCTGGGATCACTCGCACAACGGCGTTGCGCATGTCGCTGGGATTGGGCGGATGGCAAGGCAAGGACATCGACATAACTCAGGCTCATGAATGTGACCTATCATTTTGGACGTTCAATGTAGAAAGGCCCAACGGCCACGTCGGAGCCTTCCTCCGCGGCCCTCAAAATGCACTGCGAGTCACTCACGCCAGCGTGAAAAGAGGGATCGTGCTTGATCGGCTCGATGGGCTGCTCCTGCAAAAACTAACCAAGGTTCGAAGACTAACCATAGGAGACTGAAAATGGATTCAACAAAGGTATGGTGGACGTCAAAAACAATATGGACGAATGTCATTGCCTTGATAGGGTCAGTTGTTATCGCTGTCGGCTTTGATCCCGGACGTTGGGCTGAGATTTCCACCGTTTCACTATCTGTGGTGAACCTGATTCTCAGGCTCTACACGCGGGAGCCCATTTCTCTCGATTCTGGGGGGAATTGATGGCGCAACACAAAAGGAGACAGAAAGCTTTGCCCGCGGGATCCGGGGAATCCCCGACTTCTGACACGGTTCAACAGCCTCGTGCCGACTGGGCGCATATTAGGAATTTCACGCCTCGCGACTTCACGTGCAGATGTGAAGGACTCTGTGGACATCCGGACGTCATTTCACCGGATCTGGTGACAAAACTCGATAAGGTCCAAGATCTCATGTGCCTGCCTGTCACCATCCTATGTGGGACCCGATGCGAGAAATTCAATCGAAAATCCGGCGGCAGAGAACGCTCGGCCCACACGGTCAAAGCTGGAGTAAGTCATGCTGCCGATATCCACTGCCCGGATGCAAGCTTCAGATTTGCGTTCCTCACTGCAGCGCTCCCTATGTTCAATAGGATAGGCATAGGAAAGGACTTTGTTCATGTTGATGACGATCCTGAATTGCCGCAAAACGCTGTATGGCT
This sequence comes from uncultured delta proteobacterium, assembly GCA_963729795.1. Taxonomy (GTDB): domain Bacteria; phylum Desulfobacterota; class Desulfomonilia; order Desulfomonilales; family Desulfomonilaceae; genus CAWBBA01. Next base: position 14,387 of record CAVSPC010000013.1, read on the forward strand.
TCGGTGACCAAAGGGGAAATCATGGCTACAGCGCAGGATGATACGCAACTTTCCACGTGTGAGGGTAGAGTCGGGACCATCATCGACACTGCTCGGGATCTTTTCAACGAGGCGGCCGGAGCATTTCTCACTCAGGCATTCATTTTGCGCTGCATCAATCTATGCCAACAGGACATTGCCAAGGATGATTACTGGCGCCGCGAATCCTGGGTTCCGAGCCTCTCCGGCGTAAACGAGATAGATCTTCTCACGGTCATCCCACAATACCAACATTTGCACCAACTTCGTTTCTGCTCAGGCAGAGACCCGATGATCCCTCTGGGGAGTTTTCAAGAATACGAGGAGCTCAAAGCCGCCTCGAACGCACCTGGGCTTCCGGAATATTATGTGGTGCAAAACAGTACAGTGTACGTCTGGCCGCCGCCCGACCAAGATTTGCAGTCCGGCTTCTGCATCTACCATTCCTATATGCCTGATGATTTAACGTGTTCGGCGGTCAATCCAAACCCTCCTGTGCCAAAGGCCCACGACATGATGTTCGTGTACTTCGTGCTGAAGCATGCCTTCTTGAGGGACCGTCACGCTCCCGGAGCGGATATCAAGTTTCAAGAGTACTCCGCTTTGTACGAACGAGAGAAACAAAAGCTGCTCGCCGCAGGGGATGCCGCGGGGCTTTCTCTAAGGTCCTACAGGTAGCCCAAATAAGCCTCACTGAGCGGTGGGAAGCCTCGCACGGCTTCAAGAAAGGGATACGGCGTTGACTCAGGAATCATACCGCACGATCGATCTCTTCGACTGGACTGGTGGGATTGTTGGCCGAAGACACAACCCCCTCCATTTCCCGGCAAACGCTCTTGCAGCCGGCGAAAATGTCGATCTCACCGATGGATCTCTCCGCACCAGGCCTGGTACGTCTCTCATGTCCTCCGATTCTCTTCCCGTTGGGGAAGTCATGGCGCTTACTCAGGCCCGGTTCCCCACGCAGGAGGTGAGCTACCTTTTGGCCCAGGTAGGAAAGTATGCTCCTGAACAGACCGAAGCCAGTTATCAGTTGCTTGTCGGCGGACCGCCCCCGCGAATCGACCATTCGGCGGTGTGGGATGCCCCTAGGCAACGTATCCTTGTCTTTGGGGGCTATGGCGAAATCGGTGTGCTCGACGACTTGTGGGCATTCTATCCAGCCACATTGACGTGGACGCAACTTAGCCCTTCAGGAACACCACCAAGCGCCCGTTCGTGCCAGAGCGCGATCTTTGATCCGACCACGAATAACATGATCGTGTTTGGCGGCTATAGCAATAATGGCTGTGAGAACGACGTCTGGCTGCTCAATTGTGCCACGCTCCACTGGAGTCAGGCGGTATGCTCTGGAGATGTTCCCCCCGCTCGGGTACTATCAGCAAGCCTTTTATCGGGTCTCGGACCACTCGATGCTCATGGCCGGCGGGCTGAATGATGACCAGTCTCCCGCCGAGTATTACTCGGCCTTCGATTATTACAGCCTGGACCTGGCATCGTTTGTTTGGACGCAGCACTCGACATCCGGCTATGACGGGCTCGAGAATCCGGCGTTACAGAACCGCTTCCGACACTGCATGGCCTGCGATGACGACAGTGGTGCGATCTATCTGGTCGGCGGTGAGGTCAATTACGGCCAGGGTTTTGTGGTTGATTGTTGGGAGCTGAACGGAAGCACTTGGGTTCAGAAGCCTAGTCCTCCCGAAGCGGTTCAGGACAGCGTGGCAATTTTCCACAATGGTCAGTTGATAGTGAGTTGCGAGGATGGGAATTTTCTCTTCTTCGATGGCGATAATTGGACAACCACGACACCGGCGAACGTGCCGGCGTTTTTCTGGCATAGCCTTACATTGACGGATGACGGCCGACTTTTCGTATGCTCCAGTGATAACGATTCATTGGTGGATGCTCGGTTCTTCGTGTACGCGGTCAACGGTGTAGTCGCGGGTGAAGGCACGGGGCCTAGAATCATCGAAAGTTACGGCCTTTATGCCTGCCCCGATCGTCTCCCGACTTCAACCGGCGTGTTCACAAAAATATATGAGTTCGGTCCTACTTGCGGGGTGTGCAAGTTCGCGGTGCTCAATGACAGGATGGTGATTACCGAGGGACTTGCAAAGCCTCCCCTCGTGTGGGGCGGCTGCATGGCCGATGACGCCTCGGACTGGATGCATCCTAAGGCAGTCCTTGTCTCACAGGACGGCCAGACCTTTTATGATGTGTCGAACTGGGTCTGCGATGCGGATCCCGACACCGTGGCTCAGGTGGGAGGAATAAGGCCGTGGGGTTATATCGCGATCTGTACTGATATGCCGCTCGTGCAGGGTTTTTATCTGGACATCAAGACCCCGAATGAAGGTGTCGCGGGGATCACGTCCAATACTTTCCAGGCTCCTCCTGCAGCTATAACCGGAGCGGACGATATCACGCGTCAGGATCTCCGGAACGGGATCATTACCGATTGGGCGCCCTCCGCCGGAAATACCGGCAGCTTCGTTCAAAAACACTATTTCGTTTCGACAGGCGGAGGGGTGCCTGTTTCTCAGTACAACGGGCAAAGCACACAGGTTGTTCTTCCCTGCACAGCTACCGGCAATCCCTTTGCTGTAGGAACGCAAGTCACAATAAGCGGAACAGCGAACTATAACGGAACATTTACCCTTTTGGCCGGCAGTAATAGCAGCCAAATGGTGATTTCTGCGAACTATGTTGCGGAAGCGTTGACCGATGCTGCTCAATTCCTTCAAGCAAATACTTACATCACGCTCGGGACCGGAAATCAGTGTCCGGACGTTTTACCTGGGGTTTTGGTAGAAGGTTCCTCCGAAGTGATGATTACCGCGGTCACAGGAGACGGTGCACATGTAGGGACTACGGAGACACCCGGACTTGTGACCCTTTCCGCGGCTCTTCCAGCCGGCCCGATATCAGCGATCTACGGCATTCAGGTAACAGCGAATGGAGCAACAATAAACAGCGAGTATCAGAACACTTCAAGTGAGATTGACAACACTTTGTCGGGTTCGACACCCCTGGCCGGTTACTCGATCCGCATGGTTATCCCGGGCTCGAGCATCACTCAGGATGCGGACCACGTCCAGATCACTTTGAAGAATGCGGCTGTGTCCCCGCCGCTACCTCCCGTTGCGCCGGGCTGGGCGGCCGTGGCGTGGAAACTCAGGCAGGCAATCAAATGGAAGGCCGTCTCGATCGTCCCCAGGGATGGAGCAACAGCGAACGGCACAACCGCACCGACGCCGGTTACGTTCAATAATGGCCGTGCGGCGTCAACGCTCGGGACGTCCTACGGAGGCACATTCACCAGCGACAAGATCCCCTTAAACGTGACATCAGGCCAGGATCTTCTTCTGATCCTGGATCTCGATTGGTCGTACAATTCCGTCTGGGATGGGCGTCAGTTCAGATCGGGAGAACTGCCGAGCGTTGTCGGGACGTCTTATATCAAAGATTACGGGTGGGGAAATGCAGGTGCGTCGGCAGATCAGCAGATTGTGGACGGCTTCACAGAAGTTCCGTTCATCTATGCCCTCTCGCAATTCGTCGGCACGGACATTCTCGCCATATCGCCGAAAGATAATGTCGCAGTGACGACCGATCTGCTCCAGTTCAATACGAATCAGTATGAGGCCGTTGACAGCGTGACGGTTCAGGAGAACAAACCCGGAACTTCCACGATATTCCATGCGGTGAGTTTCGACGGACGGCAGACATTTTCCGTGTTTCTCAACTCGGCTTGGCGCGAGATCGTCCGACAGGATAACGGAACCTGGCAGTACATCGACGGGGCCGATGCCTGGCAAAATGCATCTGCGAATTCCTTACTTGAAGCGTTGCGCCAGGCGCTCGCCATTCCCGCGAATCAGATGACCGGGGCACAACTAGGGCAGGTCACCTCCACTGAATGGTCTTCGCCCAACGGGTTTGTGCCCCACATTACCCCGACAATTGATTTCGCATTTCGGCTGGAGGCGGATCAGTCCGACCTGACAAAGTTGCCGATCCTTCAAAGTTATACTCTCACATACGAAACCAATGGACAGGCCGCGTCAATAATCGAGGGTTGGAAAGATGGCGCTTGGACCAAAGGTAAAGGCTGGACGGATAACACCATCGGCGGCGGCAACCGCTTGGGCAAGGCAGGCACGATCATGTACGCAGGGGCACAGCCGTTCCAAGCAGACTATCACGTTTTAGACCAGATCCCCGGGTTCTGGTACCGCTTGAAGACGAACGGAACAAGCCCGCTCTGTGCGATTACAGAAATCCGGTACAAGGCTCCGTGTCAGCCTCTTTCGAATATCGGAGACGGACAACCCGATGTCGGGGCGGTGATCCTCCAGATGGTGAGCACCGGTGCAAGCCCACAGGACATATCGGTTGCAATGGCGGATAATACTCTGACCTCTCTGGCATCTGCGGCCATTCCCATGACCGAGACCGACTATCTTTACATAGGGTACGCTACCCGATTCGATGAGGTAGAGATCACGCCGTACGCAGATTCGGGGGATACCATATTTACAAACAACCAAGAAGCCTCTGTACTTTCCGCGGAGTACTGGAACGGCGAGGCATGGCAGTCACTGACGATCAATGACCGCACGATCGGAACCAACAACAATACGTTTGCCGAGAAAGGGCGTATTTCATGGACAATCCCAAGCGATTGGAGAACAAGCATCCCGTTCGATGCGTTTTTCAGCCGGGGCTATTGGGTCCGTTTCCGTGCTTCGGCTGCTTTAACGCCTACGGTTGCACTTTCCGAGCTGAGAGTCTATGGCGTGCCGGATTCGCTCAAGAAGTATAAGTTCGCAAGCACGTTCGGCAATCGGATCGCCCTCGCTAACCGGCCTGATGCTCCCGATCAGGTGGACATATCCCGGCAGTTTGAGGAATACGGCTTCATAGGTCAGGATGCAGGGAGCTTTCGATTGGGAGGGATGGATCAGATCTCGTCTGTCATTCCTGCCTGGGATGGGTTGCTGGTTGGCAAGACAGGGACTTTTCACTTCCTCGAGGAAGGTGCAGGGGATTTCAAGACAGTGGAGGCCGGCCGTCACGTCCCGATCAGTGCACAGGTAGTGGTTAAAGCCCCAATGGGAGGATTCGACTATGGCGACCGCTACGCCCTTTTCTTCCTCAATCGTTACGGTGCCTTTGTCTCCACTGGCTTGCACACGGACAGCATATTCAATACTTCTCGCGGCAAAACCATAAGCGATGTCCTCAACTGGTGGGATTCTTCTACAACACCGAGATTAGCCTTGGATTACTTACACTTGGCTTGCGGCGAGTACTGGCCGGCGAAAAATTGGATTATATGGGCGGTTCCGATGATATTCTTAGGCTCCGGGCCGCAGCCATCCAATAATGCGCTCATCGTTTACGATCTGACCCTCGGGGCCTGGTTGCCTCCGTTTGTCTTCCCATTTGGGATAGCCGCTCTATGTACTGCATACCATTACAATACCGATGATCCTCAGAGGCTTGGGGATATGGGTCTCTACGCAGGAGATTATGAAGGGCGTGTAATAAGATTGTTCCCGCCGGGCGTTACTTCTGATTTGGGCTCAACTATTTCCGCTTGGGCAGAGACTGGATGGCTCGACTTTGGGGCGCCGGGATACAGCAAGCTGCTGCGAATGTTGTCCCTGTGCGGGAAATCCGAGAAAGACCCGATAACTGTGAACATGTTCAGCGATGGAGACACGTGCGTTCCCAAGGTCGCCGAATTTCAGAACCTGTCAAGTTTAGGAAGCCAAAGCTTCGCGTTGGAGCAGGAATCCAACAATCTCCAAGGCCGTTTCTTCAAGTTCCGGATTGAGTTAAGCGCTGCGAGCGAAGTTCACGGTCTCCAAGTGGCCACCTCGCTGGTCCGCGAATGGGGTGCGTTGTGAGTGAAGCTTGAGCAATCATGAAGTGGTGCAGAACCCGCCGAGGTCAACAAAATAGGAGGCTATGTACATGCCATCTCCAAACTATGGAGGAAAATTGTCCGGAAACTTCGGGAGCTACTCGCCCTCAAGTGACAACCCTTTCCTCGAACCGAGCCGACAAGTAGCCGACTTGATCGCGCGGCTGTCCGGCGCACAGATGCAGGGGCCATCGAGCGGATCATTCTCCTGGCAGAGCCATGTGGCTCGTCCCGCCGATCCCGAGGTGCGAGACTACATGTCCAACGTCATGGGTGGGCAACGCAACACACTCGATGACTACGTCCGCCGGGCAGCAGGCGCGAGCATCAGGCGCGGCGGAACGACCACTGCCGGCGGCCAGCCCCTGGACTCCACGTTGTACCAGCAAGCCGTTGAAAGTCTCGCAAAGGGCTATGGGGACCGGTTCAGTGATGCAATGAATTACAACCGATACGTGAAGGGAACCGAGTCGAGCCAGTTCTCCGATAACATGAGAAACTTGCAGAACCTTTTGAGCCTGCAGCAGCGCTATTTATCCAGCGCGGCGGATTGGCAACAGAAACAGGCAAGCTTGCCCGGCATCACCGCGAACCCGGATGCCGACCTGGACCGCGCCCTGAAGGCGCTTTCTGTGGAACGACTGCGCCGTCAAATGGAAATGGAACAGTGGCAAAATGCGGCTACTAAGGATGATCGCCAGAAAGCTTTGGACGAAAAAACTGCGGCCGAAGAACGATGGCGAGGGCTCGTGATAAAGCCAAGTTTCTAGCTGGGGCCCGGGAGATTCGGTGCTAATGGATCTGGCGGGAACCAGAATAGGTTACCAGTCACCCTGGCAGCGGAGAATGTCGCTTAGTCGTCGCGGGGATTAGAAACGAGTCATTAGTGCATCGTTGCATATATACGGTCGCGCATTCAGAACAGGGCCTGCATGGAGAAACTGTCTCAAACGTGCGGACGAGGTCGATATCGTGCCACTAAAGTCGCTAGAGTTCTGGTTCCCAAGCTCCGCCTGGGAATCCCACGGTACGCGGGACTCTGCCCGCAAACTGCCCCTATTTCATTATCATAGTCGAGGCAGAGCCTCGCGCTAGCCACTCCCAGGCAGAGCCAGGGAACGAGAAATTTCAGTCGGAGATCTGAGTGGCCTTGCGGGGGTCCCGCTAATGACAGCTCGCCTATAGAGTGCTCTCCAAGCTGCCTCACAGTGGTTTCCGATTTTTGAGTTGACAAATTAGGTTAATTATGGTCCCATTGCCCCCAACAGAGAACATTTGTTTTCCATAGTAAGCCCGGCAACCGAGTGGATAGCTGTCAAGCTTTCATTTGAAAGAGCCGATCAGTGAATCGATGAGTTAACCTAATAGGTTCATAACCTATCGACTGACACCTGATCGTGCGCGATGGCCGGGCCTTAACGCCGAAGATCCCTGGAAACGGGACCAACGGGGGAGGTCTTTTCTGCCGACCTCGCAATTCCAAAGTTTGGGGGCGGATCATGGAGAGAGTCAATTATCGTAAACTGGTGTCTAACTCATTCGACAAGCTCCACGAGCAACTTTCCGTTCTCCGAGCCCACGTGGAGGCAATGGATGACCCGGTGGCTCGTGGGCATTTGGAATCCATGGAGTACGGCCTGCTCGCACCCATGCGCAAGCTCAGAATGCATCTGAGCATCCCGTACGACTGGCACGAACAGAGACCCACGCTCAAGGAGGCGACCCGATGAGCCAAAGTGCGCTTACCGTCGAGCAGTGGAAAGAAATGAACGCCCACAGGCTGATTGAATGTCGCTGGGGCTGCAACATTACTTCTGAGGCATGCCGCCTGTACCAGGCAAGGACCGGACGTTACGTGCTTCACTTCAACGGCCAGCGAGAGCCGTATCCGCGGGTCAACGCGGATTACCTGAGGTGTTTCTTGCCGGAACCCTGCGCCCACTTGATGTCGGATGATGAAATCCGCGGCCTGGAAGCAACGGTCGGCTCCGTTAATCACCGCCCGAGTCCGGAACGTCGCGAACGATCGAGGCATGCGAGGGAACTGGATCGGCTCGTAAATCCCGATCTCATGTTGCGTGAAGCCCAGTGGAACCGTTCCCTGATTGGCTGATAAGTGTTTCAGGTTTTGAAAGACTGAGCCGGCGTACTAAAGCGTTTTCAACCACTTTCCCAAACGAAAGGATCATGTGATGAAAAGATCGGAAATGGTTTGCAGCAAGTGCATCAAGTTTGAAGGAACTCAATGCCGCCTCGACCCCGAAGGTCTCCCGATCGATGAGCCGGACAGACACTGGTGCGCTCAGGGCCAGTGGCAAGAGTGGTCGGAACGATACCAGGAGATGGAACCCTTCTATTGGGGCGAATGGCAAGAGAATTGTCTAGAGCTGGCCGGATAGTGGTTAACGGACGGATGAGCAAAGCCAAGATGCAGCGAACAAAGCGAACAGCGTCGCCCACGAGGAAACATGGATAATGCCGCTCCCCTCGCTCGTTGCATCTTATGCTTGCTCGCCGGTTGTGCCGTTCGCAGTACCTCTTCGGTTTCCATCTATCCAGCATCGTCGATAAACACACTTTCCAACGTACACATTCCATAAACGTGAATTTCGGAGGTTGATCCATGCAAATTCCAGAGAAACTAACCATTTTCTCCAGAACCTACGATGTCCATGACGTGGACCCCATTCATGCTTATGATGGGATACTCGGGTTAGCGGCTTATCGGGATGGTGTGATCTATCTTGACCGCAACATGGACCCGTCCCTGGCGCTCAGCACCCTCTGGCATGAAGCATTCCACATCGCGCAACAAGAGATCCTTGGAACCGTAGATGAAGCCCAGGCCAGATGGATATCGCTCTTCATCCACACTTTCCTTTTGGAAAATCCCGACATCCTGCAATGCTATCCCGCCGCATCAAGTCCTGCATCTTTCCACGAATGACAACTTTGACTGGGCGCGGGTAGGATTCAGCAAACAACATGTACCTCATCACTTGGGAAACGAATGCGGATTACTCAATTCTTCTCTGGCGCCTGGGCTCGTTGCATCCCACTCGCGTTGCGTCCAGCATGAGAACCTCCGTCGCGAACGTCGCCAGCACCACCCAAAGCAAATATGAAGGAAGAAAACCGTGATTGAGACGGAAAACCAACGCCGTTGGTGGTTTGCCACTCACCCGGAATTCAGCACTTCGGGAAGAAGGAATCATCGAGGGCTGGTCCACAGCTCAAGTTTGTTCGGGCGGCAAACTACCGGCACCAGCCTAAGTCTCTTCCACGACCTGCCAGCCCTGCCGGACCCGATCACTGTGATACGTAGGCTGCTTGACTACCTCCAGCAGAACAATCCGCTGCTGATGGATGATCGGGACCGTACCAGTGAGCGAATGCGGAAGGCTCTGGATCGCGCGGTGGAAATTGCAAGAATAGCTGAACAGATTGCAGGAGGGCATGCCTATGATAAGCATGTAGTGGAACAACACAAGTACCCTAGGGTCAAAAGTCGCGAGGATTTCCGGAAACTCATTATGCGAATTCTGAAAAATCCTACAGAGTGGAAGCCACTTGAGGGCGGTCGCAGCGCATACTGGGATGGAGAAACAGGAACCGTTGTCGTGCGAGATCCCAGACACCCAGATGGAGGCACGGCGTTTCGACCGCGCGACGGTAAATATTATTATGACAACGAACTTCGTAAGTAGGAGGCGGCCGGTGATGGAAGTCAAAGGATTCGATGCTCGTCACGCGTCATTGAGTTTGTCCCACGATGAGCTAGCAACGATCAGTCAGGCCCTTAATGAGGTCTGCCACGGACTACGCGTCGATGATTTTCCATCTAAAATGGGCTCGGACGAGAGCGAGGTTGACCGACTTTTGGATGAAATAATCCCAACTTACTATCGAATGAAGCAATCCCGATCACGGCATGTAGTGGTGCGTTTGTCCGCTCGTGAATTGCGAGCGATCATCGGTGCTCTCAGAGAGGTCTGCCGCGAGATAGACGAGATTGAATTCGCGACCAGAATGGGCGTGAAACGCAGCGAAGTTGACCAGATACTGAAAGAAATGGTCCCCATTTACCGCAAAATGAAGCAGAAAATGTGAGATGCTGCGAACGCGGTCAACGGCGTCTTTTCAAGAGGGGATCGAAGGCGCTATTTCAAACCACCGCTTGCCATAAACATAAAAAGACATTCCTCGATTACCCAAAAAATGACCCAGAAGAGAAAACGACTAATTGGGGTGGCCTCTGACGTCTCTTCTACAGACGCCGATGGAACTACAACGGCCATCGAAGCTGCAATTCGATCCTTCTTTCCTCTCCCAAATCCAGGAACTGGCCGCGTCGGGTCTGACTCCTTCCTCCGCGCTGTCGCTGATCACGAAGCTCATCGCCGAGGCTCCCGGCGCATCCAAAGAGGCAATGGAACGAATCAAAATGGTGGACAAACTTCTCAATACCGCCCGAGCAATGATGGAAACTCGGCTGAAAAATGAGGAAGCCGCAGCGATTTCCGCAAAACTCGATGAAATGGAACTTCTGATCGAAAAGCTAGCCATTCAAAGGGCAGGCGAGCCCAATCAGTGCGTTGAAGTCAGAGACGGTCGCGGGCAGGATGAGTGACTCTCTCCATTCCGAACAGGCTAACCTTCGGCGGTCGAGGATGCGGCTCGAAAGATTGTCCGAACGTTTGCAGCAGCTAATGCCGAGTCCTGCAGGCGAATTGTTCCATATTCAGCGGTTCATCGAGGATCTGAAGATCATCAATAAAAGGGGCGAGCTGGTTTCCCTCATCATGAACCGGTCCCAGGAGATGGTATTCCACAGGCTCATGGAATGTCGTGAAAAGAGGATCCCGGCACGCTTCATCTGCTGCAAGTCCCGACAACTCGGTATCTCTACGCTCATCGAGGCATTCATCTTTGCACTGATCACACACTATCCCAACCGGTTTGCCCTGGTGGCGGCAAATTCCATTGAGAGCGCTCAGACGATCTTCGCGATGGCTCAGCGTTTCCTCCGCTATCTTGCGCCTCTCCATACCCCTCGTCCAGCTACGGTCAATGCTCGCCGCATTGAATATCTTCCGCCTCATCATTCACGCTTGCAAATCGATACTGCCGCGAACAAGGGCCTGGGGCGAGGCGGTACTCTTCACTATGTCCACGCCAGCGAAGTAGCCTTCTGGGAAAAAGCTGAAGACCCGGTTCTAGCCATCAACCAGTCGGTCCCCCAGCACTGGGACACTCTGGTCTTTTGGGAATCCACTGCAAACGGGATGCACAATCTCTTTCATCGAACGTGGATAGCCGCGGAACGCGGGGAATCGGACATGCAGCCCATATTTCTCTCTTGGAAAGGATTTCCGGAATACAGCCTTCCCGTGGCAGAGCGAGAACAACTCGACCTCACGCCGGACGAGGAAGCCTATACCCGGAAATACGATTTAAAGAGAGACCAGATCAAGTGGGCCTGCTACACAAGAAAGAATCAGTGCCACGACTCATGGGAAAAATTCCATCAGGAATACCCTGTGGCCCCGCAACTGGCCTTCACCTTTACTGGGATGCCCTGGTTCAACCAAGATGTGATTCACGAATCGCTGGAGAATTTGGCCCGGTCTCCGCTGAAGCGGGGCAGTCTGGAGTTCTCGGCTGATGGCTCCACAATCCCCATTTTTATGACAGATCCCACAGGGGCTCTGGAAGTTTGGAAGCTGCCTGAGCCATCCCACACATATAGTATGGGCATGGATGTCGGAGAAGGCGTCGGTGCGGATTACACTGTCATTCAAGTTATATGCAACGAAACAGGCGAGGTGGTTGCCCGTTACCGCTCAAACCGAGTCCGTGCCGAATCCGCGGGGGTAGACGCATACCTCCTCGGAACGTACTACAATTTCGGACTGCTCGGGATCGAGCGCAACGGCCCCGGCCTCGCCACTCTCGCGGCATGTGAACGAGGGCTGTCGGAGTATCCGCAAATGACCGGCTATTCCAACCTCTACTATCACACGTACACTGACCGCAAGATCCCGGAAGAGACCAGACGCTTGGGGTGGATCACCAACAAAACCACCAAAGAGGCAATGCTGAGCAGACTGGCACTGACTTTCGAGAGTTGTGGGCTCAAGATATACAGCAGGACTACCCTTCTCGAAATGCAGGGCTTTGTCTGGGATGCTGAGAAGAGATGCTTCAGGCAGAATTACAAATCTCCGGATTCACGGCTTGCTCACGACGATGAGATCATGGCCCTGGCCATAGCCAACGAGATGCGATCTCACACGTGGGAAAACCGCTTCATTCACGGCCGACTGCCTCACGGCGGGGAGTTTTGACAGTGCGCGCGGAATACCTGGAAGACGGCGCGATAGCGGTAATCGGAACAAAAGGAAAACAAACCTTCAAAAAGATTTGGGCCGGGATCGGCTGGCCGGACAGTGAAGCGGGTTATATCTGTGTTGTGGGCGAGCGCGCAGACCAGCGGTATCATGCTCTTTGGGAGAAGACCGGCGGTCTCTGGGAACTCGGCGCAGCCGCGGTGGAAGCCAATAATCGTTTGCTCGTCGACTGCATCTGGGTCGATACCCGTGATGCGGTCGCGACCTCGTATCTCAGGACCTTGCCCGGCCTGTGTTTCCATGAGGAGCCTCCCAAGAGAGGTTCTACAACCGGCACCGGAGTCCATTCGCCGGCCAAAGCGTCGCGTCTCACCGAACGAGAAACGACGGCAAGCGTAATGCCGGTTCATGAGCGGGCCACAGCAAACTATCGGTCCGCTCTTGAGAATACGAGAGGTGTGATAATGGCCTCTAATCTTCTCATATACGAGCAAAACTGCCCCAAACTGGTCTACGCTTTGAGGCAGCCGCTGGAAGATCTGCTGAGATCACCTGTCATGAAGGCCCTGGTCTGGGTCTTGACGGCGCTCGAGGGAGCCGGGAGAAACTCCGGGCTGGAGCTTTCGACTTCGGACCCGTGGTACGTCAACAGTCCGAGGCAGTAATATAATGGACGTTTTGATAATCCGCGGCCTGTCAAAATTGGTCCAACGGCCTCATGAACAGCCCATGACTTCGGGTAAATTTCGTGGTAAAGAAGGGTCGAAAAACTTCTTCCAGGAGCGCAGAGAATGAACAGCACGACCTTATTTGCTTCAGAGGTTATTTTGCCGGAAAGTATGCCCCCGAATTGCGAACTGCCTATCGAAGCTTCACGATCCTTCTCGTCATTGTATGCCGGCCCCGGCATCCTATCTTCTCCTGCCGATGACGGCGAGGATGATGACTGGGAAGACGACGAAGAAGATGATGATGATGACGATGAGGAGGATGAAGACTGGGAGGACGACGAAGAAGATGACGACGACTATGATGAAGATGAAGACGATGACGATGAGGAGGATGAAGACTGGGAAGACGACGAGGAAGACGAAGATGACGACGAAGAAAAGGAATAACGGCCGGTTGACTATTGATACTGTATGTAGTATCACTTAATTGATAGTGGCATGGGACGAGCCGAGAAACGACTGCAGAAGTGGTTGGATAATCCGCCCAAGGACGCGCCCGTTGATGAAGTTAGGGCGGTTTTGGATCGTCACTTTCATGGGAAGATTCGATCTGCCTCCGGGTCGCATATCGTTGTGGCGGATGAGAGATTGGCGCATTATTCGGGATTTGAACCCTTTGGGGAATTCGCTATCCCGGTCAAAGGGGGGCAGCGTGTCAAAGGTTATTACCTTCAAAGGCTCGCCCGTGCCGTCAAAATTGCCGAAGAATTAGAAGGGGCCGATGATGAAGAATCTTGAATATTACCTGGGCCTACCTTATCGAATAGAAATCCGACCGATTTCGGAGGACAAGGGCGGCGGTTACGAGGCATCCATCCCGCAGTTGGGCAGATATGCTATTTGCGGAGACGGAGACTCAGCCGAAGAAGCACTGAGGAACCTGGACACGATAAAGAAAGAGAGACTAGCGGCCTACTTGGAGGAAGGGCTGCCAATTCCTGAGCCGGAACCAGACGAGGCCGAATACAGTGGTAAATTCATAGTGAGGATTCCGAAGTCCCTACACATGGAATTGGCGTTGAAGGCGAAGCAGAACAACGTGAGCCTGAATCAGTACGTTGGATCTTTGCTTGCCGGTGGGCTGCAGGCTGATAAGTTCCACTCTGCTTTGGCCGATTTTGCACAGGACATAAAAGACTTGAGGCAGCAGCTTTCCGATCTGTGTGACTCTGCCGACGAGAAACCAGCCGCTGGAACTATTTCTAATTACGCATGAGCAGGGCTCTGGATGCGGCCATTATAGTAGATCGGTTTTATACGACCTTTCGAATCGCAGAAAGCAATCCCTCCTGAAATCGTTTCGAGAGCCTCACTTTTTTCTGCAGACTCGCAACGTGTCTCTGTCGGCTGTGCCTTCCTCTTGGCTATTTCTCATCTTAACTGACCGCATAGAGCATCAGAGGCCTAGAGCAACAAATCACTTTGATTTCGGTTTATTTGTCAATTTCCAGTTCACGCCCCCGCATGGGCACGTCACAACTTCAGGGGTCACGCCATCTCTCAATACCTTCAGTAGCCCACGGCAATCCTCATTATGGCATTTGAATAATTCCCACATTTCTCGAAAAGCCGCTACTACCGGACGGAAGTCATTTGGTACCAGATTGGACCAATTGTTGTAATGGACCTCTGAATTAACGAATAGCCATTCTTTCTCGACCCGCTCATTGATCGGACCGAAAGTTGCACTCAGCTCTTTAAGCATGTCCATGGCCTGTAGGTTTTTCCATGAGTTCGCTGCGGCTTTCGCTGATTTTAGAAGAGAATTGTAGTTCCCCACTGCCCCTCTCAACAAATCGCCGAGTTCATACCGGCCGTTAGCATCAAAGGCGACGGGGGCTCGCATGTCGTGACAGACAGCTTGAAAAAATTGCTCGGAACCTCTTCGTAGCTTGTGAGCGGCAGCAGGCACATCATTAGCTTGAAGATCTTTTTCAATTCGGCCCCAAATGTCCAAATCTTCATTGAGCCTGGGACCGGTCTCAATGTGCCAGTCACAAAACTCCAACGAGTTCCGTCCGGTAACAACTCCTTCGCTCTTCAATTGGTTGGCCCAAGTTCGGTCATGGGTAGTAATCAGAAACTGCCGCCCCGGAAAAAACCTGTTGAGAAGGGTACAAATCCCGCGTCGATGGTCCGCATCGACCGACATGACCACGTCATCAAGGACTATAATGTCGAGTGCTCCTTGCGCCAAGCGCTCGTTCAGTGCCAAGTAAAGGCACAGCCCCATACTATCTTGATGTCCCTCGCTATGAAGCGCGCGGGGTGGATGCATTCCTCGTCCGTAAAAATCTACCGCAAAATCAAGCGCCGCACCACTGGGCTCTATGTTTGCGGTGAAACCCGCCTCATCACCGCAGTGTACAGCACGATACATGGACACAAATCGGTCCTTGACTTCCTCATAGAGCTGCCCCAGTACTTTGTCTCTGGCCTGCTCAAAAGTTTCGAGTAATCTGACCGCTCGCCCGTGATGACCTTGTAGCACTCGAATTTGGTCTTTGGCGCTTTCGACTGCCTTCAAATTCTCTTCAAGCCGAGTCAACAAATCCCAGGCAGTCTGTTCTTGAGTTGGCTCCGAGTGCATGCTTTCCGCCACACTGAGTATTTGCTCCAAAATGCTTTCGGCATCATCTGGAGCCAGCATTCTCTGAATTGAAATCGGCGAAAAATTCGCATTCTGGTAATCTTTCTCGATCGGATCATGCAGGGTTTCTTTCAGATGTTCCAAATCCGCCATCCATGTGCGAAGTATGCTTGTCTGGCGCTCCATTTTGGATTGAATTACCATCGGAATAATATTAGCAAGACTGGCGGCGGTTGAATCAACGAAATCATTAATCTTACCAGCTGCCTCTTTCAGGAGGCTTTGATATCGAGCCGCAGAGTCAGCCTCTTGGAGGCGCTTTTTCAAATGCGCCATAAGTTCCCCCGGTTCCCAAGGCCTTTCACAAAGGGGGCAGGCTCCGGTTTCATCAATCAACGCTAACCCTCGCTCGGTTAGTTCTCGACGGGATAAAGCCCTTAGCAGACCTGAATCGGATTTAAGAATTGCAATCACTTCACGTAATTCTTTTTCCGTAGCGGCAACAGCGGTCTGATGTGGTTTTGCTAATCTGTCTTGGAGGTTCTCAAGGTAGCGTTTGAGGACAACCGCGTTGATTGAAGCCTTTCTGTCTCCTAATGTGGGAGAGACTAGTCCAACCTTTATTCCTGACGAAAGAAGCACTGAAATGGGCTGTCCACCCATTACTTCCCTCATTTCGTTTATTGCCTGCAAAACGGTCTGATCCTCGTAAGTAGACTGCCGCAAAGTAGCTTTAACTTGCGCAACGGCAGAATTTTCCTGACCGTTAGCGGTCTGCAATTGTTTGCCGAGATCATTTCTTACTTTGACAAAAGCCTTGCGGATATCCTCAATGTCCGATAGGTCAAGTACGGCTTGAACCTCCGCGGCCCTTTTGCCAGGCTCCGCGGCTATATAACGGAGAATCTCACGTCGCGTCAGGATGTGTGGCCTCCGTTTGGCGAGGTCTTCCAATTCACTCAGTACCGCTGTTGCGCCATCGGGGCACTTCAACTGCTTGGGCTTCGACATCGACCGGTGAATTTCCACAGGGTCTGGTAAACCTGGCAAGAGAATCTTGGCAGACACGGCTGCTCGCCTAATTCCTTCATCGATGTGTGGTCCGTGATTCTTTTGCGTGATATCGCCCGTTCCTTCCCCGCTGAGCCTCGAAATCGTACCCGTCAAGAGGAAATCCAATGAGTCCACTACCGAACTTTTTCCTGATCCGTTCGGGCCCAAAATCATGAGGTTTTCGCCGTTCAGCCTGAGAGTAACTTCCCCTCGAATGCCACGGATATTCTCGATTTTAAGCTCTTGGATTTTCATCGATGTCTTTCCTCGCTTTTTGCTGAATCACCTCTGTGATTAGTGCTGCGTTGGTCAATCGGCTATCAGAGGCCAATTTCTTGAGGCTCTGGATGGTCGCAGAGTCAAACTCTGGGTACGATTCAAGCTCACGGAGCGTTTCTTGAATGATATCCTCCGTCAACGATTTGTGACTCAGCTCACTTTCAGCCACAGCACTAACCTCCCGCAAAACGAACAGTTCCAACAAGGGTCATCCTTTTATTACTCGCGCGGAGGCTAGGTGTCGAGAAAAATTAGCAGGCCTTACTGTCCGGTTTCGTCTGCTTCCCGGTTTCTTTGATCCCACTAATCCGGAGCATCTCAAAGTCCAGCAGCAGGCCATGAAGTACTTCAAATTGCTCTGAGAATATTGACTGGCTTAACTATCGGCCGGGATCATCCTCTGATCGCTCAAAACCATCTCTGCGAACGCGCTTTTATAGGGAGGAAATCTCCTGTTCTTTCTTGCCACAAGCGCCACGTGATCCGATTCAAAATAATGGGTCAGAGGAATGAATTCCAATTTTCTGTGCCTCAGTATCGGTAGGTCTCTTACCACTGTAGCGAAAGCCACACCCAATCGCATTTCAACGTACAGAGAACTCAGATCGACATTGGAAGATTCCATGATGATGCGGTAATCGAGGCCGAGGCCGCGAAGCCGCTCGTCCAACTGCAACCGACTGGAATATTCAGGGCTCTTGGGCGGCAATATAAGAGGATACGCGACGATCTCATCCAATGTGACTTGTCGGTTGCCGCTCAGGGGATGCCCGATGGGAGTCATTAGAACCGTATCAACCTTGACCCACTGCCCGAAAAGCAGGTCGCGTGGCGTTGACGATTCGAGAGCAAATCCAAAGTCAATGTCACCACTCTTTACAAGCTCGATCACCTTCTGCTGCGGACGATCAAGTATGGTCAACTGCACGTGCGGGAATCGCTCTAGATATGCTTTCAGCACCTCCGGAAACAAGTGGTAAAGCGTTGTAAAAGGCGCTGCTATCTTCAGAGTTCCCTTTTGAACTCCTTTGAGCGCATTCAACGATTGCTTGAGCCACTCGTGATTTTCCAAAATCCCTTCCGCGAATTTCAGAAACTCCTCTCCCGCGGGCGTCAATTGTAGCTTTCTCTTGCCTATTCTTTCAAAGAGCAAGCAATCCAGCTCTTCTTCCAGGGCCTTGATTTGCTGGCTTAATGCCGACTGGGTCCTGAATGTGGCTTCCGCGGCCCTGGTGAAATTACCCAGTCTGGCCGCATGGTAGAATCCGATTATCTGCTGCCATTCCATGTTTAATGAGCGTACCTAATGATGATAATTAGATCAATTAATTTGACTTATTTATGTTACACGCATACCAATAAAGTGCAAGCAGGAACATCACCAGAAACGGAGCCAATGGCATGAAAGATACTTTGAAACCTGGCTTGACCTTTCAGCTCAGGTACAAAGTCCCGGCAGACAAGACCGTGCCTTGCCTGTTGCCGGAATCTTCGGAATTCCAGTTGATGCCGCAAGTGCTGGCCACCGGATACATGGTCGGGGTGATCGAGTGGGCTTGCATTCAGGCTGTAAACCCCCACCTGGATTGGCCGAGCGAGCAGACCGTAGGCATTGGCGTAAATGTGACTCATTCCGCCGCCACCCCTCCAGGGCTGACTGTGACCGTGAATGTGAAACTGGAGAAGATTGAAGGCCGTAAGCTGACCTTTTCACTGTCGGCCGATGATGGTTTGGACACGATTTCAGAGGGAACCCACGAGCGATTCGTGATCGACGCGGCAAAATTTAACGCCAAGATGTCTCAGAAGCTCCAACACAGTAAGTGACACTTTGTGCATACCGTTCTTGAGCGATTACCCGCTCAGCAATCACTGTAACCCATATCCTCTCCTTCACCGCGGATTCAATGATCACGGCCGCGGATTTCCATGCTTAGGCCACGGTAACCCCGGAATTCTTTAGACTGTGCGTTTCCGACGCGGACACGTAACCTCGACATGAGGGACCATTAGGGCAACTGCCTGCTCAATCCCACGCCGGTTCAGTACCACGACGCTGGACCTCACACCCTACCTGGTTCTGAGGAGCTTCCACACCTTATCGGTCTCAGCCATTTGTAGGACTCGACGGGGGGCTGACAAAAGAGCCGATCTGAACGCGAGGCAAGCCGGCATCGACCAAGCGCTCGATCAGGGGGGCTCTGGTCTCGGGAGTCAGGATCGCCCGTTCGTTCTGCAAACCGTCTCTGGGGCCAACTTCCTGAATAAAGACACTGCCATCTGTTCGACTTCCTCGGGGAATGATTCTCCGTCCGTCTGTCAGAATCTTCCCCCAGCTAAACCGCAGCGGAAAATTCTCGCCCAAGGGCGGGCTAATCGAGCGTGCGGGAACCTGGACCATTCGAATGTGTCTCAACAGTTTACCCGATAACGACCGCCCCGAGAAGCGCAGTAGGCTGTCAAGTCCGCACCGGCTTGTTGGCGGCGAAAGCGTCGCAAGGTAAGCCACTTAATTCCGAGACACTTGACACTCATTAGAAGAAGCGATAAAGGGAACCCCAGTACGGATGTTCTCGACGGAGAATTTCCGTTTTATTTTTTTTAACCATGGAGGAAACTTATGGAATTCATGGACATGGTCGCGGACATACCGAGTCCCGAAGAATGCGCCTCAAGAATATACGATTGTAGCGGGAATAAATTCGAACCGGCGATAGCAGGCGAACTCTGGGTGAAGATCCTGCAACACAAGTGGTTCTTGTCTGAAACGCTGGGCCGGGATGTTGGCATAAAGGTCGCGTGCGTCGATTTCATTGAAAATACAGATTCGATCCGCGATGAACTGGATAGCGCTCAGAAGGGCCAGTTGCTCAAAGAGTTGGGTGCCCAAATGGTGGATCGTTCGCTTTGGGACACTATTTCCGAGTCTCAACCCCCAAAACAGATCGTGAACAAGAGAATAGTTCTTCCCCTGACTGAGCCGGAGTTGGCTCGCAAACACGGAGTCACCCCGCCGCGGACTCTCATATTCTTCGGACCTCCGGGCACTGGTAAGACCCATTTTGTGCGGGCAATCGCGAGTGTCCTTCAGTGGTGGTACGTTGAAGTCAGTCCGAGCAGTCTCATGGCCGATGGAGCAGACCGTGTGGGTGCCAACCTGAAGACTTTTATGGAGGAGGCTCGAGATCTCGACGAAGCCGTCATGTTCATAGATGAGTTCGAGGAGATTGCCGGGAGCCGCGAACAAGCCTCGAGGATCGACAAATCAATCACCAACGAATTCCTCAAACAGGTGCCCCTGCTGAAGAGACAGAAGGGGAAAATCCTCCTTGCATGTGCCACTAATTATATCCGCCAGTTGGATGCTGCTCTCCTTCGGCCGGGACGTTTTGATTGCATCATTCCGGTGGGGGGACTGGATGCACAAAGCCGTAAGACCATATTTGAACACTTCCTGGCCAAGACCAACCGCGGAGAGGTGGATGTTGACAAAATAGTGCCGGAGATTCCCTTATTCACGCCGGCTGATATAGAGTATCTCTTCCAGAGAGTTACGCAGGACGCGTTTGAGCGAGAATATGTTAAGGGGGAAGACCATCGTGTCACAACGCAGATGTTCCTCGAGATGATCCCAAAGATGCGCCCCACATTGACGCCTGAAATAATTCAAGAGTTCAGACAGGAATGCCTCGACTACACGCGCTATTAGTAGGGCCGGCATCTTGCCGTTCCAACGACCCATGACCGGCAAGATGCCGGTCATGCTACGGTGCAGCGCGAAGGATATTGTCGCCTCGCGAAATACCCAGAACTATGGGTTTCACTGGGTTGAGTCGGCACGCAATAAAAGCGACTTGGTAATGTAGAAGGAAAGGTCATTTACCATCAATGCCAGAATGATCAGCCGAGGTGGACGACATCTTGATGATATTGCCACCAGCCTTTTTTGCTGCATATAACGCCTCGTCCGCTGCCCTGACAAGGTCATCCGCGCTGGCAGCATGGTCAGGGAAACAAGCAACCCCGATGGAGATATTCAATGAACCTGAAGGCATGACGTGCTCACACTCGAAAGTGGCCCCGCGAACTTCGCTGATAATACGTGAGGACAATTCGAGAGCGTTTTCCTTCCCTGCCCCCGGAAAGACAATCACGAACTCTTCCCCTCCATATCTGGCGACGATGTCGTATCCCCGGCAGGCGGACTTGAGGAGCTGCCCTATTTGAGCCAGCGCTTCATCGCCTTTTTGGTGGCCGTTCCGGTCGTTGTAGATTTTGAAATCGTCGATATCGATCATGATCAGTACCATTGGTAGGGAATGGCGCAACGCTTTCTGGGTTTCCGCGCGAAGGGCCTCGTCAAAATAACGGCGGTTGTGAATACAGGTCAAAGGGTCTATGTACGAGAGTTCCCTGTAGAATTCCCGTTCTTGCGCTCTCCGCTTGAGCTCCCGGTGCTCAAGGGCCTTTCGGACCGCCATCTGGATCTGATCCACGCTCAACGGCTTAATCAAATACTCAAGAGCGCCGGCCTTCATGCACTGCACGGCATTGTCTATGGAAGCGTAGCCCGTAACCACAATGACGTCTGTTCCGCTCGTGCCGGACTTTAGGCCTCTGATGAGCGAAAGTCCGTCCATTCCTGGTAGTCGCATATCTGTCACGATGAGGTCATAAGCTTTCGCTGCATTTTTGCGAAGAGCTTCCACACCGTCGCCACAAACGTCTACTTCAAATCCAGCCTCCCCAATGGCGTCCGCAACAAGGTCGCGGACTACGGGATCGTCATCCACCACAAGGATTCCTGGACTTTCGGGGTTTTCGTCGAGAGGTGACAGAGCTATCATCTGGGCTGTCCGGGCTTGTCATGGTTGCTTTTTGCGATCAAGTTACCGGCAAAATGACCAGAGGCCATTCTTTGCTGTCTCTATACTCTCGCGCTTCGGTCGGGGCAACTCTTTTGTGGCCCCTCGGCTAAAAAGGACTCATAACATTGTGTAGCAACGTGCCCCCTTTCGCATTCACAACTTTCCGAGAAAGGGCGGCGACAAGAATCGGTGCGCAGTAGACGAATTGTGGACCGGATTGCAGATTACAGAATTTCGCTAAACGTCCCCCTCAATGGCGCCTCGCTGTCGTCCCGGCACTTGCAACGGACCCGATCCAGGGAGCGCCGGAAGCTCGCTCGAGAACACCTTCGGAATTTACTTTCAAGATTGACTATGGGATCCCCTGGGCGTCGATCCGGCCGCAGGGGATCATTATCACCGTGAAATGCGGCGATCAGGTTCCCATTTCCCAGGAAGCCAAGTACTTTTCTTGTTCCGCAGTCAAGGTATCTATGTGGATGTCCATTGCCGCCAATTTGAGACGCGCGATCTCATTGTCCACATTCTCTGGCAACCGGTGCACGTCCCGGCCAAGTCCTTTACCCTGCTTCACCAGGTATTCCGCGGCCAGCGCCTGATTCGCAAAACTCATGTCCATCACGGACGAGGGATGGCCTTCCGCGGCATGCAAGATTGATCAAACGTCCCTCTCCTAAAAGGATGATTCGGCGCCCATCGGCCATAGTGAATTCTTCCACAAAGTCCCTCATCATTCTACGCGATACCGCCATCTCCTCGAGCGCGGCGATCTCGATTTCTACGTTGAAGTGTCCGGAATTGCACACAATGGCTCCATCCTTCATGCGCTCGAAATGCTCTCTGCGGATCACACTCATATCGCCCGTCACGGTGCAGAAGAAATCGCCAATGGGAACGGCTTCGTGGAGCGGCATCACATAGTAGCCGTCCATCGCAGCTTCCAGGGCTCGCAGGGGATCCACTTCGGTCACCACCACCTTGGCGCCCATGCCGGCCGCCCTCATGGCAAGGCCACGACCGCACCAGCCGTACCCGCAGACCACGAACCAACTTCCGGCCATCAGGCGATTAGTGGCCCGAAGTATCCCGTCGACGGTGCTTTGTCCGGTGCCGTAGCGATTGTCGAAGAAGTGTTTGGTATTGGAGTCATTCACCGCGATGACTGGAAAAAGGAGAACGCCCTTGGCTGCCATGCTCTTGAGCCTGATCACGCCCGTGGTGGTCTCCTCGGTTCCGCCCATAATGTTCGCGACCAGGTCGGAACGTTGCGAATGGATGGTGCTCACCAGGTCGGCGCCATCATCCATCGTAATGTGCGGACGAGCGTCCAGACACGTGTTTATGTGTTTGTAATACGTCTCGGTATCCTCACCCTTGATGGAGAAGACGTGATAGCCTTCTTCCACGAGGGACGCAGCCACATCGTCTTGCGTGGAAAGGGGATTCGACGCACACAGATAGACCTCAGCTCCACCCGCGGCCAAAGTGCGGACGAGAGAAGCCGTCTCTGTAGTCACATGTAGACAAGCGGCCAAAACGGTCCCAGCAAGGGGTTTTTCCGCGGCGAACCGATCGCGTATCAAACGAAGGACTGGCATGCTTCGCTCGGCCCACTCGATCCGAAGCTTTCCACTTTCCGCCAGAGAGAGATCTTTAACGTGATAATCCATAAAATCTCCTTTAATTCATCCCCGGACGCTATATTACGTGCCGTGAAGCCATTTCATACGAGGTTATTTTGGTAAACTGAACTTCACTGCCTTGATAAGCACAAGTTTCAGGAATTGTTCACTTGACAAGCTTGCATCCCCTCTCACCCTTCCCTCTCTCACCAGAGGAGAGAGTTTTCGAATCCCCGCCCTCGAAGGGAGGGGAGAACGGGGAAGGTGATTCATCTGAAATCATTGTCAAATTCCCAAGCGTTTGCACGGCATATAATTCTGACGACACCAAAGCAACCGGCACCCGAAAGAGTCATAGTCCAGCCATTGCCCTGATTTCATCTGCCCTTCGTGTGCTTTCCCACGTGAAATCGGGGTCTTCTCTTCCAAAGTGTCCGTTCGCGGACGTCTTGTGATATATGGGTCTCAGCAGGTCCAGATATTCTATAATCCCCGCGGGCTTAAAACTGAAAAGTTTAGAGATGATCTCGATGATCTTGTCATTCGGAACCTTTCCCGTGCCGTAGGTGTTTACCATCAAAGATACCGGCTCCGGAAAACCGATGGCGTAAGCCACTTGAAGAAGACACTTTTCCGCCAGGCCCGCTGCGACTATATTTTTCGCAACATGCCGGGCCATGTAAGAGGCTGACCGGTCCACTTTGGTCGGATCCTTGCCTGAGAAGGCACCGCCGCCGTGTGCCCCATACCCGCCGTAAGTATCCACAATAATCTTACGGCCGGTTAACCCGCAGTCCCCTAGCGGTCCACCAACCACGAATCTCCCTGTCGCATTGATAAGGTAACGCGTTTCAGCGTCCAGGTATTTAGAGGGAATAACTTTCTTGATGACCTCTTCTATAATGCCCTCTTTGATCTGATCGTACGTGACGTCAGGGCAATGCTGGGCCGCCACAACAATGGTATCTACCTTTTGAGGTTTTCCGTCTTCATATCTGACAGTGACTTGAGACTTCCCATCGGGCCGGAGGAAGGGAAGAATGCCTTCTTTGCGCACTTCAGTCAACTTTTGGGTCAACAGGTGCGCATAACTTATGGCCATGGGCATAAGTTCGGGTGTTTCGTCGCTGGCATATCCGAACATCAGCCCCTGGTCGCCTGCTCCCTGCTCACTGAATAATCCCTCGCCCTCGGTGACTCCTATGGAAATGTCGGGGGATTGCTTGTCAAGAGTCACTATAACCGCACAGGTCTCGCAGTCAAATCCCATGGCCGCGTCCGTGTATCCTATTGTCCGGACCGCCTCTCGAGCGAGATGGGGAATGTCTACGGAAGCCTTTGTGGTGATCTCCCCGGCGATCATGACAAGACCGGTGGTGACCAAGGTTTCGCAGGCAACCCTGGATTTGGGGTCCTGAGCCAGCATCGCATCGAGAACGGTATCGGATATCCTGTCGGCTACTTTATCGGGATGGCCTTCAGTGACGGACTCGGATGAAAACAGATAACTTCTCATCCCCATCAGTGACTCTCCTTTCGGCCTGGTTTTTCAGACAGTGATCTGCACGCGTAAACTGGTAGTATTAACCACATTCGCCCTCCCGCGTCAAGAACGAAATCGCTCGACCATGCGTATAGTTTTCCAGTACCCTGAGCGGAACCGAAGCCAGAAAATTACCCCTAGTACCACTACATAGACGAGGACCCAGCTCCAGGCCGCAAAAAGACCTGCATGAAAGTACTCGATGATCAAATAGACGGGCGGAATGAAAAATATCCAAGCCATGAGGATTTGTGCCCACATGGCGAACCGAGTGTCTCCCGCGCCTTTCAAGGCGCCGGAGAAAACAATGAATATAGTGTCAAACATTGTGTAGATTGCAATAACGCGTACCAAAACTATTCCCTTGGCCATTATTACATCAAATCCTTGACCGATATGGGGCGCCGGCCTGAACAGTTCCATAAGTGAGCCGGGGATAAACAGATAGAGTACGGCTGGAATGGCAGTATATGCCAATGCCAGTTTCAAAGCGGAATAAGTGCTCTTCTGAGCTATTTCCGGCCGGTCTCGCCCGATGTACTCGCCGACGAGGGTCGAGGTGGCAATCGACATTCCCACCATAGGGAGAAAGGCTAGCATTTCTATGCTTAGGGCAATATTGGCCGCGGCCAGATCTGCTTCTCCCAGCCGTCCCACCAGCAGAACAAACATAGTGAAGGAACCGACATCCAAGAAGAATTGAACGCCCGAGGGGATACCATAGCGAAGAAGCATCGAGAAAAGCTTCGGATCCCATCTGAACTCTTTTCGCGTTCTATATTGGACCTGATATCGGGGAGACAGAAACAAAACGGCCCAGTACAAGGCAGGGATAGCCCCAGTAATTGCGGTTGCAAGACCGGCGCCCCGTATGCCCATCTCCGGGAAACCCAACTTTCCAAAGATCAGAGCGTAAGCCAACACCAAGTTAGCTGCGTTGCCGGCCAGGTTACCCCACATTACCACAGCAGTGCGCCCGCGGCCGGAGAAAAAGGACGAGAGGGCGGCATTGAACGGGAGCACCACTCCACCTACCATGAGAATCGAGAAATACTCTTTCTCCAGCGTGCTAACGGTAACGCCGTGGCCGCTCCATGTGAAAATGATCCCGCCTACTGGTATGCACGCTAAAATCATGGGAGCTGCCGCAGTGGAAAAGAAAATTCCCTGCCAGACCGCACGGGCGCATGCGGGTTTATCCCCCGAGCCATGATGCTGAGCTACAATAGTGTTGACGTACTGCGCAGTCCCAAGGAAGATCGAACAGATCGTGAAGTAGGTGATCCCTCCCGGTGTGGCGGCTGCGACCGAGTCCTCGCCGTACCACGAAAGGAACATCCTGTCCACAAACAGCATCAGAGTCATGGATGCTGTGGACAGGATCAAGGGAAGCGCGACGCGGATAACTTCTCTGTAACCGCCGGCTTCTATCACAGGTCTGGTGGGCAGGGCGCTTGAAATCGAGCCTTGCCGGCCATCGCCAGCTTTTGAAACGAGGCGGTCGGGCTTGGAATTTCCCATTGCCTCATTTCTTTTTCAATTTGGAGAGAAAAGATCGGATGTCTCCCAAAGCGGACGGCTTGGATCGTCCAGTGGTTGTGTCTTTAGCCTCCTCTCCCCTGGGCGTCTCATTCTTGCGCGAGCTCTTCGCGGGAGACGATTTCTTGGTTTTCTCCGAGCGCGGCGTTTCCTCCGCTCTCGTGTCGCCCGTGTCTTCGATCACCTCAACCTCTATCTCTTCTTCCTCCATCCCGGCATTGGTTTGCCCCAAAGAGTTCAAGGCCGAATCTATTGATTCCTCCTGGAAAGGGCTCTCGGCAGCGTCCGCTCCGCAGGCGGGACATTTCTTAAAGGGATGCGGGCTTGGATGGCTACAGTGCCGGCAGATGTAAAGACCGGAAAGGAATTCGGATTCCTTGGCCAGGTCCCTCTGAACTGCCATTTCTCGACGCTTGGCCAAATCATCCGTGGTGATGAGATTTCGAGCAAGCAGCGCCTTAATTAGGCTCACGAAACCGCGAGCCGTCAGCTCGTATTTCTGCCTCAACTCGTGATCTGTCAGTATGGAGCGAAAGTCAGCAAGAAAATTGTTGAGAGGGACTTTGCCGATGCGGTCTTGACTTAGATCAGACATGAACTTTGGCTCGGATTACCGGTCAGCAGGCAGGTTTGCCGACGTAGGGCACGGTGACCCAAATTCCGCGCCCTGTGGTCTAAGCGTTTTGAACTAGGAATGCCGACTGTCTTGACGGACAGGGTTGTCGTAAGGCCGCAGGGCCCCACTTGAAGCCATACAGACATGGGCCTCGAAATCTTTTATCTGGACAGGGAAGCGTTCACGGATTTCTTCAGGACAGGTGAATACTTCCATGTAACCACTCTGCGTGCATCAAGGATCAACTCTTCGCCGGTCTGGGGGTTTCTTCCCCGCCGGGAATGCTTGGACTTCACGGTCCACTTTCCAAAGCCGGAGATCATAACGTCCTCACCGGCTATGAGCCTAGCCTTAATTATATCCAATAGCTTTTCAACTATTTCGGTTGCCTCGCCTTTCATAAATCCGCAATCGTCAGCTATTTTCTTCGCGATATCAGCCTTTGTAAGTGTCATCGATGCCCTCCCAAAACACAAAAAACGGAATGAAATGTTTGATTATTTATAACAACCGATGCGGCAAAAGGCAAGACATTTCTCAAACTTCCGAGAGAAAAGCCCTGGCCGGACAATGAGAAACGCCGCGATCCGGTGCCCATCTGCTCTCAGCTCGCGGTCCCTCGCAAGAGCCGACCCGCGTAGCCCTGACGCTTCAACGACGCCTGCACCATGGCAGTCATATCCCGCGGTCGGTACATAAAGCGGATGCCCGTACTCAGTCCGAAGCTATTCATAAGGCGAAAATAACGCCAGTACGGGCCTGGAAATCCCAGGCACTTGAAGGCGAAAACAGCGGCACGGGAGAAAACCAAAACCCGCTCGTCAAATCCGAGATAAACCTCGGGACAGAGTGAGGCAGCGTGGGTCATTTGATCTACCGCACGGTCCAGATCCAGGTCTTCCGACAGGTACCACAGGCTCTTCAGGGGATCGACCATGTTCGACACGAAACCTTCCTTCAATGCGATATCCCATAGAGCAGTCCCAGGGTAAACCCGGACGCCGAAAAAATAATTGGCAACGTGGGTTACAGGGCGTCCCTGCTTCTGAAGGTACTTGAGGCCGAAATCAAGAGACTCTTGCAAAGTCTCGTTGGTTTCCCCCGGACCACCGATCATAAAGAACCACCACGCTGAAAATGAGGTCCGGTTTATGGCTTCGGCCGCACGGATCACTTCGTCACTGGTAAAGCCTTTTTTGTAGTTTCTGAGCATTGTGTTCGAAGCGGACTCGGGGGTTATCATGAACGATTGGAACCCTGCTCGCCACATCAGAGCCAGATACTCGGAGTCGAGCCTTCTCGGATGCATGCCCATAGCAGTGAAGTTGGCCTTCCACGGCCTTCGTGAAATCTCTTCCAGAATGGCTACGGAGTGTTCCATGGGATCGTTGAACACAGAATCAACGAATTCAAAGCTCTTGGGATGGTACTTGAAAAGAGCTTCCTCGATCTCGTCCACTACCTCAATTGGCGACCGCAAGACGCAGACTGTTGCCTTCCAGCGACTTGGTTGTACGTACAGTAGATGCAGCGCTGTCTACACCCGCGTTTGGTTTGGATATTGTAGCTGCTGCCAATTTTCTGGTAGGGCTTCGTGTCTATCCACCTACCAACATCAGGACTCCGGCTCTCGAACCTCGTCTGCTTCGGCTCGGTAAGGTGAAACTTGCCCGAGACCATGCGTCCCACTCCCGGGATCTCGTCAGGAGAGCCCTCTGTCTCGATAGCCCTTATCAACTCAACAAAAGCTTCTTCGCCGTCGGCAACTACTATGAAGTCGGCCCCCAGCAGCTTTAGCACATTTTCAGGCATCAGACTGGCGCCCGATCCTCCCACCACCATCGGCACACTGGTAATCTCTCTGATACACTTGGTAATCTTAACAATTTCAGGTAAGTAAGTAACCGGACACAACATATTCACGTTGTCGATATTGCGAATTGACAACCCTATTATTTGGGGTCTGAATGAGGAGATGCCTCTTGACAACAGCTTCCTCAAATTCCTCGGGGCAAAGCACAAGTCCATTACTTTGACGTCATGGCCTGCTGCCTCTGTTGCTCCGGCTACGTAGCATAGACCAAGTGGCGGCGCGGCCAAAAGGTCGTCTTTCCTATTGGTATTAATTAGTAATATACGCAAGTCAACCACCCTTTCTAATTATTATATTTCGGCAGGCACGTGCGGATCGGATTTGGTCAACAAGCTTGGTCTCGGGCAACCAAAGCCACGGAAACCCATGTGCCCCCATGACGAAAAATCCTTACATAAACAGGATGCTCGGCCGACACAAGCGACCCTTCCAGTATCCCGTCAGTCAGATAAGCTTTCAGCACAGTCTTCTCGTGGCACTCGGAACATGATTCCACCCGCAGGTGAAGCGGATCGATGAGATGGAATCCGCAACCCAGCGCTTTCACGACTGCTTCTTTCGCCGACCAAATCATAGCCGCGGCATCTTCTTTTTTGTCTCTGATCTCGAGTTCCCCCTCTTGGAACGCCCTTTGAAATGGGTAGTCGCCCCGAAATGAAGCAGAATGCTCAGCATCAATCCCAATGCTGAATCCCGTCCGGCAAACTGCCACCCATAAGGTGTCTCCTTCGTATGCGAAGCTGACGGCTGGGAGTTCAGAGCCATCAATGAGAAGATGCGGCTTGCCCAATTTGTCGGACCCTATTTCTATACTTGGGAGATCTGCAACGTTCGGGCGCGGGACCTCGTCCAGCATTTCTGCAATAGAAGCCCAAAGAGAAGAAACTGCCGCCTGCTTGGCCCAATTGCGCCGCTTCCTGTCCCGGCCGGTGAAATGCAATCTGAAACAGGCGCACAATATCCCCGGATAACGGTTGGAGAATTCCAGGGTAAGAGGCGGTTCGTGCTCGTCCGCCCCTTGGCCTGGCAAGTGTTCCCCAAAGTGTTGGTTTCGGGCATGAAGTCCTGCCCTACCAGACTCATCGGAGGATTTGCGTACTGGCCGCCCACTTTCCGAGCAAACTATTACCGTGTCGGCGATCTGTGTGTTCGCCCGCGGCGGGACAACAATCATTTGGAAAACCATCGCATCATGATATTCTTTGCTTGCATCACGACCATTCCGTTTTCATCCAGGGCTCGGGCGTTCCAGCTTATGCCGTCCGCGTTCTGATTTTGCATCCGGGCCTCTATGGTGATGTTTTCGCCGTCCAAGCACTTTCTCCAGAACTGCATCTCTCCAATTCTATATGGAATCATGGATCGCTTCTCCGACTGATCCCTCATTACGATGTAAAAATTCACCACCTGCATGAGGGCTTCCAGGAGATAGGGAGAGTATTGATACCGCGTCTGAGCGGGATCTGCGAAGTCACGAACTTCTCGATAGATCATCCGCCCGCGGATAGTTTTAGGGGACGTGCCGTTCAAATCTTCGATTACCCGGTACCTGCCTCGCAAGTCGGTTCGGTCTTGATACCACTGTATCACCTCGTTACAATCCATAGGCCGGCTGTCCAATTCATCCAGTCTCACGGGAAAACCGGGAAGATTCTCAACTTGAAACGGGCTTGTTCCGCGGAGCAGCACCAGGGCTTTATAATTGGCATGGGTTCGCCCCATGACACGTCCCGACGGGGAAATCTCCCTGGTTGCAAGAGAGACTTCGCAGACAACCTCACCCGGAGAAGCATGAACGCGGCGGCACGAAATTTCCGAAGACCTTCTCAGGCCCGGTGGGCAATCAATGATCTCCAAGAACTGAGCGTCCCGAATCCCTCGAACTTCGAGGTAAGGATACAGTACGCAAGCAGCCTCCATGAAGGTCTCCAGAGCCATAATTGCAGACACTAACGGGTGTCTTAGGAACTTGAAGGGTTTGTGGTCCTGAATCCATAAATCCTTTTCCAGAGTAAATGACCGAGAGGCTTGAAGGTCCCCCTTGAGCATGTCGACTCGGGAGATCGTTTCGATCATTGGCAGATCTTCCGGCGTAAACACAACTGTGCCCGCTTCGATCTTGCCGGGAGCAGGCATGGCCTCATCCGCATCCAATAGAACTGTGCTCAAGTCAGGCAGCGAACGCATAAACAGCACCCAGACGTCTTCCGAGGGCGCCACGAAGAGTTCACGGCAAAAGAGTCCTGCGAGCTCGTGAGCGTGGACGTAACCGGCCTTCATCCGTTTCATAAGTGCCTGGATGTCCGGGTCTTCCGCCATGCCAGCTCCCTTAATGGGGGGCAGCATCATAGCCTTGAAGCGTATTGATTGGTCCCGGCTGCGAAGCTGCGCCATTAATGCTGACATCAGCCTGTTTCCAGCGGAGTAATTGGCCTGGCCGGGATTTCCCTGAATCGCGGCGGCCGACGAAAGGCAGGCAAAGAACTTCAAGCACTGCTTCTCTGCCGCCGTGTAGAGATTCCACGCACCCAAGAACTTGACGTCCATCGCTGCCGCGAAATCTTCAGGGCTCATCTGTTTTACAAAATTGTCCCTGAGAATTCCTGCGCCATGAACGACACCGTCGATTTTCCCATAGCGCTCGATGATTTCTCTCGCAACGGTTCCGACCTCCTCGGGATCGGTCACGTCGCACTTGAGGTACGTCGCTTCTATCCCTGACGATTGCAAATCTTCGAGGGTACGGGCTATTTCCGCCGCTTTGGAAATCTTCGAAATCTCTCGTTCTCGTTTCCGCGTCCGACAGCCCGGCACCGCGGGCTGCAACCAGATTGCCGATGGCTTCTTCCAATGGAATTTTCTCGGACAGGAGTCGGTGGAAATCAATTTCGGCATCGAGCGCAGTCCTCCCCAAAAAGACCATTTTGCACCCAAAGGGGACAAGGCTGCGTGCGAGAAACGAAGTTACGCCGTAACCGCCGCCGGAAAAAACCACGACGTCTTCAGGGCCAAGATCAAATGCCTCAGAATCCTCAAAAGCCGACAGCTCACATACTCCCATGCGGGAGAAGGATTTTCCATCTCGATAAATAGTCTCAATAACCTTCTGCCCCCGATCCAATGACCCGCGAATAGCGTCTCTCAATTCGCTTTTCTCATGGAGCCGCACCGAGCGGAACTGAACAGACCCAAACTCATGTGCCATGCTGAGAAACATCCCAAGCAAGCCTTCGGCCAGCAGCCGTCCGGCCCCTTCAGTTCGATCAGTCTTGTGAAGAAGCAAAACAAACTTCTTTGCAGGGGATTCCAGGAAGGTCTTTAATGAGCAGAAAAATCCCTTGAGCAGGCGAGATACATCCTGTACGCTCAATTGCTTGGTAGCGGGCGCGTCATCCACTATGAAGACCATTCCCGCCAGGGCTTCAATCTGGCCGATCCGCTTGGCGGCTTTCGAAGCTCCGTCATCCGCGCGAATGTCGAATTCCTTTCCCTCTTGGCCATTTCCACCTTCCACAAAGGTCAATGGAACAATATTGACCCCATAGTCCCTGCGAAAGACATCTCCTGTGATTTTGCGAAGCTCGGTCCCGCTGGTGGGGGAAAAGATAGCCACTGATTCGAGCGGACTTAGCTCAATTAACTGAATTGGGCCGGCTTCAAGAGGGACTTCTCTAAAAACCAGCCTGCGTATACTTTGTGTCTCTTCGGAAACCTCCGGCGCCGTCTGTTCTTCCGGCTGAGAAGAAGGAGCGTCGGTCTTTGCAAGCGGCCGCGCCGGCTGCGACCGAGCCACTACCTCGGCAATTCGATCTGAAATGTCCTTGACAGTCCGCACGTCCATGAAATCTTCAAGCTCGATCTTGATCCCGAAGTGACTCTCTACTGCATCCATGATGACGGGTAGACGGCTGGAACGTATCGAGAGGTCTTCTCTCAGGTCCATTTCCGGCTCGATCTCATCCCTTTCGTAGCCTGTGGCCTCCATAATTATTCGGATGACGGTCTCAGTATCGTCTGCGCTTTCCGGTTCGGCCGCAGGCACATTGGCCGTGGCCTGGATTGTCGGTGTGGGACTACCAGCCACCGTGGGAATCACAGGCGCGGCCTCCGTAGCAGGGCTTGCCGGAAGTACCACGTGTGCGCCCATGCCCGGAAACATTTGCCCAAGGACTCCGTCCAGGCTCTCCTCGGAGAATTGAGGATCATGATCCCGGCGAATTGCCGCCAAAAGGTTTGGCTTAAGAAATCTTCCAAAGCTTTCCATAATGAAAGCGTTGATCTCTCGCTGAACGATATAGGCCAGAGGTCCGGGGCCACCGGGCAACTGCACGGCACGCCCTGCGGCTGTCGCGGGGACCAATGGAGCGGGTTGTATCTTCTCATCAGACTTGCCGAGTGAGACGAACTTGACAGGCCCACCAACCGCGAGGTTGCCCGTCGTGAACATTTGAGAGAGTGCGGTCCTGTAGACCGTCGGCTCAGCCGAAGGCAGGCATGTTTGAATACATTCCGCCTCTTCGATGCAGTCTGCTATTAAATTGCTCAAGATTGCCCGGGGTCCCACCTCCACGAAGAGTCGCACCCCGTAATCGTCCCAGAGCGTCCGAACGTTTTGCATCCAGTGCACTGGTGACTCTAGATGGGCCATGACAATGGCCTTGATCTCACTACTACCCGCAGGGAACGGTTGCATTGTAGTGTTGGAAATCACCGGGATTTGCGGGGGATGGAATTCAATGCCGGCGATAAACTCTTCCAATTCATCATGAATACATCTCATGATGGGGGAGTGGAACGCCATGCTGACCCTCAGCAATGTATTGCGATAACCCAGTTCCTTCAGCTCCACTCCCATTGACTTCACCGCTTCTGTGTCCCCTCCCACTACCAACTGATGCGGCGAATTTATATTGGTTATGTATACGTGCTCTCGCCGGCTCATCAGCTCTTCAAGGACATCCATGGGCGCGTCCACCGCCATCATCACGCCGGGATCCGCATTTATTTCGCAGGCTTTGTCCATGCATATCGCCCGCATGTTGACAATCCGAAAACCATCCTCAAAGGAGTAGACGCCTGCCAGACAAAGGGCCGTCAGTTCGCCCAAACTGTGACCGGCCAAGGCCTGGGGGCGGATGCCCAGAGAGACAAGATACTGGACCATGGCATATTCCATGGTGAAGAGCGCAGGCTGCTGCCAACGCGTCTTCTGCAGATCTTCCTCCTGGTCGTGGAAAAGTAACTGCAAAAGGTCGAAGTCCGCCACCTCCGCAGCCCGATCCATCCATTGACGGATGACGGGAAAGGTCTGATAGAGTTCATGTCCCATCCCTGCATAGTGGGAACCCTGCCCCGGAAAAACAAAAGCAAGACGCGGGGTTGGGAGATCCTCGCTGCAAAGATGTATTCCCTCACGCGCCAATGCCTTGAGACGCTTTGGCGGGATTGGGCCGCCATTTATGAGGGACCCGGTCCTTTGGATGCGAGCAATAGCTTCAGGTTCGGAATCCGCGGCTGTGGATATTCGATAAGGCGTTTCACCGATTACGGTTCTGAAGAAGTAGATCCCTTGCGGGGAGAGATCGCTTCTATCCGGCTTTGGGGCTCCCTGCTCGAGAGGCAATGTCAAAATGCTATCCTGATGTTCCATAGCTTGCTCCACCTGCACCACGTAATTTGACCCCCCGAAGCCGAATGCATTTACCTGGAGACGTCGCGGATGGCCATTTCTGAGCTTCCAATCGGCCGGCTCCGAATGAATCGCCAGCCGTGAGCCCTCTATTCCCATTTCCGGATCGGGATTCCTGTAATTGAGTGTGGCCGGGAAAATTCCGGCCCTCATTGCCATGATGCCTCTTATGAGAGAATTGATGCCGGAAGCACCCAGAGTATGCCCGATTTGAGATTTGAATGAAGTTATCACTGTGCCTCGGCCCGAATCAAAGAAGGTCCGAAGCGCCTGCACCTCTTCCGCGTCCCCCTGGCGAGTGCTGGTGGCATGGCATTCGACCAAGTCCACGCCATCAGGGCCGTAAGATGCGTCTTTAAAGGAAGATTGTATGGCAATTTCCTGAGTTATTCTCGATGACTCAACCATGCCGAGATTATTGTTGCTAGCGCCCATCGAGGTGATGTACGCATGGGCTTTGGCCCCTCTCTTGCGGGCCACTGACTCCCTTTCAATGACTATCATTCCGCCGCCCTCGCCCAAAACCATCCCGTCCCGGTCCGTGTCGAAGGGGCGGCTGGTCTCGGAAGCGGGCCGGTCAACCCCAGAAAGACCGGCAAGAGCGCCAAGAGCTGAAAATTCCAGAAAATGCATTGGAGTTAGATATTCTTCGGCCCCTCCAACGATTGCAGCATCAATGATCCCGTTCTTGATCATTTGGACCGCGCTGTAAAGCGCCACGAGAGCGGTTGCGCACGCGGCGGAGACCGAAAAACTCGGCCCCATGAAGCCGTACCTGTTGCAAATGAATCCGCCGGCCGAGCAATTTAGCCTCCCCAGAAGAGTCGTGTCGTCTATGGCTATGCGGCCTGCTTTGACCTCCTCTTCGATGGCTTTTTCCGTCTCGGGCGTAAGCTGAAGGACTCTCTTCACAGCGGATACGATCTTGCTCAAGGACCCACGGATTATCACGTCCTGCAAGGTGGCGGCAGCTTCTCCGGAATTCTGGGAAATCAGTACCGCGATACGCTCCCGCGGTATACCGGATTCAAGAATCCGGGATTCCTCAATTGCTTTGCCTGCGAGCCACATCGTGATCTTCGTGGAATCGGTCATGGTCCTGAAATCTTGAGGAGGAATCCCGATCTCCTTGCGCGAGACCTCGATGTTTTGGAATGCCCCGACCTTGCAATAGGTCTTTTCCGAGACTCGAGGGCGCGGATTAAAGAAGAGTGCATGATCCCACCTGGATATCGGTATCGGGACTATCCCGCTTTTCATGGCGACCGATGCAGCCCAGACCTCTTCCGGACAGTTCCCGAGAGAATTGACCACACTCATCCCGGTGATGGCTATTCGTTCCCCATTCGGCTCATGATAAGCCGGCCCAGGCGCCGGTGAACGTTTCCATTCCGGTGTTTCTCTGCTGATCTCCTCCTTGCTCGGATGGAGCGGAGAGACGTGGCGAATCGGACTCACGAGAGGTAAGCCAAGGGCTAGAGGCGCTTCCGCCAGCTCCCGGTGCAATTCCTGAATGGTACAAATTTTCGTCAGCGTGCCGGCACAGGCGCCGCTCATAAACTGGCCTTGATCTAGACAGGTAGACTCGTCCAGGGCCGTGCCGCCGGGTCTGTCCATCCCACGAGCAGCGGTGAACAGGCTTCCCGCGCTCAGCGCTTCAATTTTGTTACGAAATGACGATTCATCCTCAGAACCCGCGGCAAATTCTCGTTCCAGGGTACAAATCGCCTCGATCTTCGCGGTCTTCAAAGAGCGCACTCGCAGACCGGTCCCTTCACCCGTCACTATAGTACCTTCCGGCGCGGACTCCAGGATCATGCGCTGATACAGCTTTGTCAGCGCTCCGGTTTCAACCATCTCGGCGGTAGTCAGGTATGAGGTCCCCATCTGAACGGCATCTGCTCCAAGCATCGCAGCAATAAATGCGGTCTCCCGGTTGCAGATCCCGCCTGCCAGTATGATCCGGCGCCCTTCGAACAGCGATGGGTTCCGTTCTTTCAGATCAACAATTGTCTGGGCAAGAGTCAGTGTGCTGTGCTGGCCTACGTGACCGCCGGCTTCGTGCCCTTCGCAAATGACGTACCGGATGCCCGCGTCAAGGGCCAGGCTCACGAGTTCTTCGGAAGGAGCTATGTAAATCGCTTCCACGCCCTCTTCCCTCAGCGCCGCGGCATGGGACGGTTCACCTGCCGCAATCACGGCGAATCTGGGTTTGACCTTTTTGATCCAAGCCAGTTGAATGTCACGGTACGGGTTTTCCGACAGTGTAATAACGTTGACCGCATAAGGTCGGTCTCCCATTATCTCGGACATGCGCCCGAACTTTTCGTCGAGCGTTTTTCCGTCCATCAGGCCCAGCGCTATGGTGGGGAGGCCGCCGGCTTCCGAGACTTTCAGGGCAAAATCCGGGACGTCGGTGATCCAAGACATTGCCCCCTGGACGAACGGATACCGCGTGCCCATTTCCTTGGCCACAGGGCTGTTGAACAAAGGCCTTTTCCTTGTCCGCCGCCGTCTGGCAGCAAGCGTCGATCGATGCTGATAAAGCGATCCAGGGCCTCGCCCGTGTCGGAACCGAAGCGTCTGACAAAGGACGCGGCAAAAGACGCCTCGACTCCCAGCGGTATCAGTTCTTCCCGACCAAACGAGCTTTCCAGCGGATGACTAGCCTCGTCCGTGATCTTTTTGGCGAAGAAACGCCGCTGTTCGTCTCGTATCTCCGAGCCACAAAGAGATCCTGCAAAGGATTTCAAATCCCGCACGGCCCGCGAATTGCCCTTGTTAAAGAGGCGGCAGGGCACTCCGAGGTTCAATCCTGTCAGGTCGGTATGATCCGGTCGGAGATTAGATATGCGCCGGCGAACATTATCGTCGGCTGACATAAGGTCGGTCAGCCAGTGGACGCTCTCGAATACGATCCCCCGGGCACCCGTGGACAAGAAAGCCGCCGCGGCCTCTGGAGTCGCAATGCCTCCCCAGACGACCAGGCCGGGTTGTTCGCTCCTGTCTCGAATCAAAGCCCGCACTGCGCCGTACAAGGTAAGGGTCGTTTCAGTGCTTGTGAACCCGGAAGCTTCGTTCCCTTTGAGCCCGATATTTCTTATGCCGGGATGCTTGTCGAGGATGCTTGATATCAGATTGACGGACCCAACCACTGGGATAACGTCAAAATGGCCTGTCAGATCTTCGATGCGTTTAAGGACATCCTCGGGATCCTCCTCAAGGAGGATGGGATGGAGTTCGACCCAGACTCTGTTTATACCCGTCTCGCCCAGAAATTCTTCAAGGCCGGGATTCATGAGAAAAGTCGGGGAGATCTTGAGGTCAACCGCATCGCGTGAGGCATCGGACTGCAAGAGCGCGGTGCCGGCCGATTCCGGTTGGATTGTCGACAGGTCGAATATCGCTTGAGTTTTTGAGCTGCGGGCGGTCTCGACAACTGAGGAGGTGATCTCTTTTGGAGGCCATACAAAAGCAATTATGGGTCTCGTATGGTCGGCAGTCATCTATTACCTCTCAATTATGATCATTACAGAAACCATTAATATATCACATTCTACAGTGACGGGAAGCCAAAAACAAACTGGCGGCTACTGCTATGCTTGAAAGCGGGCGCAGGTCGGCTTGGATCTTGCCGTACTCATTCCGGGAAATATTATGGCCACAGCCGTTGCCAAATCAAGTATGACATCTGCAATGTCTTTGTGCTTCGCGCCTGGTAATTGCCGGAATTGAAACACTGGAGCCTCCAGCGGGAACAAAGATCGCCTCTCTGCACTCGTAACAACATACGGCGGGACCTGCTGTCCTAGCGAATCCCGCTGTCTAATTGATTAAGCGCTCTTTTCCCTTGCAGGAAATGTCCTGGTGTTTTAAAGTTAAAAATTGGTTATGAAACCGGGGCAGAATTTCATCCGGTTTCGGACCGAGAATCACAAATTAGTACGTTGGAGGATTATCATGGAGCCTATGAAAGTACTACTCACCGGGGGCACCGGCTTCCTGGGGGAGTATCTTCTGGCAGAATTGCTAGAGCGAGGGCATAGCGTTTGGGCGCTCTATCGGAGCGAATCGCGCAAGCTTGATACCATCCATTATTTGAGCCGCATGGGCCTTCCCCGGAGTTCCGGCAGTTTGCGCTGGTTTAAAGGGGAAGTTCTCGACGCGGACTCTCAATGGGATAACTGGTGCCGAGACTGTGAGGGGCTCGAGGAGGTCGATACCCTGCTCCACAGTGCAGCCGCAACAAGGCTCCACATGGATGCATCCGGTGAGCCTCTCAGAACCAACCTGGGAAGCGCCAAGGCATTTCGGAGACTGATGGACCGCAAGCCCATGAACGTGCACCTGATCAGCACGGCTTATGTATGCGGCTTTATCCAGGGCCTAGTGATGAAGGAAATCAACCACCCGAGGGGTGATTTTGTCAACGTTTATGAAGAAAGCAAGTGGGAAGCCGAGCAGATCTGGATGGGAGATGCAACCATACTGCGACCATCCATTATTGTCGGTGACTCGGAGACCGGAAGGTGCAATTCATTCGGCGGCTGGTACATCTTGTTCCAGGCAGTACATCTGCTTGACAGGCTTAT
Source organism: uncultured delta proteobacterium (assembly GCA_963729795.1). Taxonomy (GTDB): domain Bacteria; phylum Desulfobacterota; class Desulfomonilia; order Desulfomonilales; family Desulfomonilaceae; genus CAWBBA01. The sequence continues at coordinate 53,685 of CAVSPC010000013.1, forward strand.
GCGAGACGCTGACGGTGCCAATCGGCTCCATCTCGAACTCAATGTTCCGGCCGACGCAAGCGGTACTATGAACATCATTACGGTGGATTCTCTGGCCAAGGAGGCCATCCGTATTATAGAAAATCCCGCAAATCACAAGAAGATCTTTCACCTCAGCCATCCCGATCCGCCCACGCATCAGTGGACTCTGGACTTCATCTGCAACAGATTCAATGTCGGCGGATTCAACTTTGCCGGAGCCGGCGCGCCTTTTACTCAGCCCCGCAACAGGATTGAGCGAATGGTATGGCGACAGATGCAGACCATCCTCTTTCATTTCTCCAACAACCCGTCTTTCGACCGCACCAATACAGACGCGGCTGTCCCGGATCTAAAGCCTGCGCCGATCACCGAGGAGTTGGCCGGCAAGCTGCTTGATTACGCGATAGCCTGCGACTGGGGCCAGGGGTGCCAGTAAGTTCAGAAAATCACCATGAACGACTCGTACGTGCACGGTTATAATCTGCGGGAAAGCGTGCGCTTGCAGGATCAGGCCGGAACGTTGGTGGATCTCCTCCACTCGGACACGTCCTACCCTGAGGGCAGCATCGTCCTGGAGGCCGGGTGTGGTGTCGGCGCCCAAACCCTTACTCTTGCCCGAAACAGTCCGGGAGCACGAATCATCTCGGTGGACATATCCGCAAACTCGCTCGCGGAAGCTAAGTCCAGAGCAGATGCGGCCGGTCTCACCAATGTGGAGTTCCGGCAAGGCGACATCTTCGCTTTACCCTTTGACCCGGAATCGTTCGACCACCTCTTCGTCTGTTTCGTCCTGGAGCACCTCTCGCGACCGGTCGAAGCGCTGGCTGCACTCAAGAAGCTGCTCAAGCCGGGCGGTACCATCACTGCCATTGAGGGAGACCATGGGTCGGCCTATTTCCATCCCGACAGCGATGCGGCCCGTAGGGCAATCCGATGCCAGGTCGAGTTGCAGGCCGCGGCCGGCGGTAACGCATTGATTGGGCGGCAGCTTTATCCTCTGCTGGTCGAGGCGGGTTACGACGGTGTCCGCGTTTCCCCACGGATGGTGTACGTGGATTGGAGCAGGCCGAATTTCGTTGACGGCTTCACCAAGAAGACGTTCACTGCGATGATCGAGGGCGTTCGTGAATCCGCTATTCAGGCCGGCATGGTAGAGCCAGAGGTCTTCGACGCAGGAATCCGAGCCCTTTACAGAACCGCTGAAGCGGATGGCGTCTTTTGCTACACCTTCTTCAAGGCTGTGGGCGAGAAGACTACTCCCGGCTGACAACTCAATCAAGTTGGCGGTAGGTCGGGCCGTGCCCGACGTGAATTGGCAGCCATAGGCCGCCCTACGGGTCTGATGTGTCCTGGAGTGCTCTGGATAGAGTGCGCCCCATTTTGTCAACAAGGAAACGAGCATGGTCAAGCGTCGAAAGGTCTGGATGTATTGTCCGCCCAAACCGCGTAAGCCGAAGGTGCCTGATGGGGTGAAGCTTGAACTCTCCGCAAAAGCCCTCCAGCTTATCGATGACTATCTGAGACCGCTGCACGTAAAGCCTCCCCCTAAGAATCCCGAGATCAACTATATCACCGAACTTTTCACCCGTTGGTACCAAAGCTTTTTCTACTTCTGTGCCACGTACGCGTCGCCCGGGCCAAATGCCATTTCTCCCACATTCGAGGTTCGCTTCGCGCGGATGGGGTACGAAGGAGAAGGTAAGTTCAACCTCTCATATATGCGCCACACAGGCCAATGGTGGGTAATCCATTCAGGTCTCACTATGGATGAATGCCTCACAGCGATAAGGGATGAGCCGCACTTCATTCCATAGCGGCGGTAGGTCGGCCGTGCCCGACGAAAACCGGCGGCCACGGGCCGCCCTACCATGAATAAATACCATAGAGACATGTAGACGACGCGATACATATAATGACAGGACGAGGATGTATGGCTGGGGTACAGCAAGGAGTTAAATGACCCCCGGCAAAGCCGGGGGCTTATTCCTGTTAGCCCCTCAAAGGGGCCGGCTCATGAGCCCCCTGAAGGGGGCGGGTCTTCGTCAAACATGTTGAGTTGGTCCAAACGGGCGTCTTCGGCTTCTTGATCTCGTATGTATTTTCTGACCGAATCCTCATCGAGTCCTACGGTGGAAACATAGAAACCTCGTGCCCAAAAGCTTTCTCCCGTGAAATTCCGCTTTCTGCCCTTGAAGTTCCTCGCAATCGAAATGGCACTTTTGCCCTTAATGTACCCGATGACACCCGAAACAGCGTACTTCGGAGGAATGCTCACGCACATGTGTATGTGATCCGCTCGCAAACAACCCTCCACAATTTTGGACTCCTTCTGACGAGCCAACTCATGAAAAATACTGCCGAGATACTTGCGTATTGCTCCATAAATGGCTTTTTTACGACGCTTCGGAATGAACACCACATGATACTTGCAGTCCCATCTCGTGTGATTTAGACTCTGCACGTCTTTCATTGAAACCTCCCAGACTTGAGTGTTTGTGTGGTCTGGGAGGTTGCCTCTACTGCTTCACACGGTCAAACCTCTGGGAGTCTCCCCGGCAAAGCCGGGGGCTTACCTGTGTTTTCGTTAGGAAACGAGACACAAATAACCGGGTTGGGGAATGTGCGCTTTCCAGAAGTGCGGCCAAAGTGATCATTGCCCAAGATTATGGCTATCTTCTGATCCGTCACTGCTTGAGTTTGTATTTAGTAACTTTCAGAGCTTGCCATTTCAGGTTTGGATGTTGACTAATCCGCTCCATCATCTTCTCGTCCTGTGTTAAGAGTGATGAGTTTATTTCACCGTGATCGAAAAGCCGATCCAAAAATTCTTTCTCAGGCTCGGTGAGAGGTAGTAATCGACCAACAAACTCCCGAGTTTCAAGAACAAGCCTTTGAGCCCATTCTGCAGAATCTCCCAACTCCGCCAATCTATTGCGACGCAGAACGGGAACAAGTTGGTCATTCAAGTCTTTCTTAGTGAAGTCGATGTCGGTTGCCTTAACCTCCCGCCAATCCCTATCGCCCATGGCCATGGCACCGTACAAAACAAATACTAATCTTAGCTTTTTTTGTTCCAGACTGCCCTCACTAAATAAGAAGTGTGCGTCAAATAAGTCTCGACTGGCTGTACGAGACAGAAGAGCTTTCAGTTTTCCTCCTGCAAGCTCATGGATATCCAAGACTGGAAATTCGATTTGTGACCGAGTTCCAGTGAGAACAGATTTCATTTTGGCAGCGGGCCAAAGAGGAATACGGTACATGAACAGCAAATCGATTTTCAGATTGCCTCCCTGACCGAGAGCGCTCATGTATCGAAGATGAAGAGTAATGCCCGCGTGGCTCTTGACCTCTTTGCCTATCGTCAAGCCTTCCCTCTTGCAAACGGCCGCTATAGCTTTTAGCAGAGAAGGTATTTCGCTTTTCATCGTCTTGACATCTAGCGCTCCTACATAATTCAGGTCGATATCTACAGATAGACGAGGTTTATTAAATACGAATAGATTTAGGGCTGTTCCTCCCTTGAGCACGAATCTTTCTTTTAGAAAAGGATGCTTGCTGATTCCAGACAACAAGGCCAGTAAGTAGAATACCTTTTCCAGTATTTCAGGTCGGAATCCAGAAGAAGCGGCTTCGGTCAATAGCATCTCTTTGGAGATGATCACGAAAACTCCTCCCAAGCCTTCCTCAGAATGTCTTCGGGTACCACCAGATTCCACTTTTTGATCAGCCGTTTCTTTGAACGCTTCCTCTCCTCGGCATTCCGGACCATATACGTCTTTTGTCTGGGGCGGTGCTTTCGTAACCTCGACAAATGCTTCTCTTCCACCATCAATTCTTGACGATGAGTATCCAAATAAAAGCCCACCTTAGCTACCGTAGTTGAGTTCTCCAACAATAACGCATACTCGACCACTGCATCTACGTCGAAGAATTCGACTGATTCTAAAGACCTCCAGATCTCCTCCCAACCACCGCCAAGTGATGGGCGATCTAAAACGTCTACCAGCGTGCGTTCTAGGGAGGTGACTCGTAACCACATGCCGGATCTTTCCACCTGATCGACGCCGAATAACTCTCGACCCTTGTCCCTGAGAATTCTTGGAAAGAGTACCCCACGGAATTCATCTCCACGGAAATATAGGGAATAAGCCTTTGCCCGATTCCCAGTGAGGTAAAGGAAACGCTCATGTACTGAGTGAGCTTTACCATGCAAATCAAGGGCTGTGTGATAGGCCAAGACAGCATCTTCTGCCATTTTTGACGCCAAGATATAGCCATCCACCGGGGCATTGTCCGGTTCAATACCAGGAGGAACTGACAAATAGAGCCCTCTGCGGATTCTGAGTATGTGGCCGGAATTGACATGATAGTCTAGTAGGGCTTTGCGGGTCTTTATGTTCGTGGACCCTTGCGAGTTCAGGAATTCAGCTAGCTCACTGTAAGTGAAGACTGGGTGTTTCGCAAAAAAAGACCGTGTGTCCATGATCTACGACCAAAGTGACATTATACAGCGTTAGACCTAATAAGATTAGGACTTCCAGTGCAAAATGTCAACCGCAGGGCGCTGTATATATGACGCCCTCGTGTTCTGAAAGTGACATTATACAGCGTTAGACCTAATAAGATTAGGACTTCCAGTGCAAAAGATGACAGACAATGATGTATGTGTAATACATCACTGAGTGCCTCTTTCCTTCTTGACCGCTTGGTGACCAAGTCTTATATATACGACAAGATCAATCGCAACCATGAAACGACGAAATCGGTCCTGGTTGCCAGGCTCTGCCTGGTAACCCATAGTGTAGGGCTCCGCCCGGTAGCCGCGTATCTCGCCAAGAACGTGAGACTCCTTAGGTAGGATTACGAGGTGTATGCAGAGCATTCAGCGTAGCCACGGGATGACGGAAAGTGATGGGCGACACCGATGAGCGATGAACGTATATCGGAATTGCTGGCTTTTGCCAGGTCGCTGGGAATCGGCGACGCCAAGCTGCTGGAGGTTGACCGGATAAAGGTGGAAGATCGCTTCCGCGGCCAATGCGCAGAGCCGCGCTGCCCCAATTACAATACTTCGATCAACTGCCCGCCGCACTCAATGACGCCCGGCCGGTTTCGAGAACACATCAAGGGGTTCACTCTTGTCCTGGCCTTCAAGTTCGACATGCCTATGGAAGCCGTGAATGGAACAGAGCGACGGGAGGCTTCATTGCTTTTGCACGAGACAACCGCGGCCATCGAGCACCAAGCTCAGTTGCTGGGATTCGAGCGCGCCCGCGGCTACTCATCGGGAGCCTGCAAGAAAACACTTTGTTACGAACACGCCGATTGCGCGGCGCTTAAGGACGGCGGTGAGTGCCGTCACTCGGACAAGGCGCGGCCCTCACTTTCCGGCATGGGCGTAAATTGGTACGAGTTGTCAAAATCCCTTGGCTGGGTGATGCAGAAGAACGAAGACGGGGACCTGAATCCCAGATCCGAGACCATCATGATGGCTGGCCTGGTGTTCCTCGAGTGAAGCAGTTCCGACGGTACCGTACTGAATCAAGTTTGCGGTAGCCGCCACGGGCCGCCCGACAGGTCTAATGTGCACTGAAGCGCTCTGAGAGAGTATGCCCCCGTTTTAGTCAAGAAGGAAACAAGCATGGCCAAGCGTCGTAAGGTCTGGATGTATAGCCCGCCCAAACCACGTAAGCCGAAGGTGCCTGATGGGGTGAAGCTTGAACTCTCCTCAAAAGCAGTCCAGCTTATCGATGACTATCTTAGGCCGCTGCACATCAAGCCTCCGCCTAAGAATCCCGAGTTCAACTATGCCACCGAACTCTTCACTCGTTGGTACCAGAGCTACTTCTACTTTTGTGCCACGTACGCGTCACCGGGTCCAAATGCCATTTCCCCTACTTTCGAGGTGCGCTTCGCGCGGATGGGGTACCAAGGAGAAGGTAGGTTCAACCTCTCATACATGCGTCACACAGGCCAATGGTGGGAGATCTATTCAGGTCTCACTATGGATGAATGCCTCACGGCCGTAAGAGATGAGCCGCACTTCATTCCATAGCAGCGGTAGGTCGGGCCGTGCCCGACGAAAACCGGCGGCCACGGGCCGCCCTACGGGACTGCATCCAACTCAAATTTCACAAATGTACTCCCTTACGACTGAAATCAGATGATCGGCAGTATGCGGCGTATAACCTGGAGAACAACTTAGAAAAACAAACGAGAAGGGCTCTTTAGCCCGATATTCTGAGCAAGCTGTCGTCTGAAAAGGCACTTTGGGTTCATCCCCTAATACGGGGAGCTTCTCCCACGAAGATTTCAAGCCATGTTTTCGGAATTCCTCTGCGGTGCATTTCTTGAGTTGGATACGCCAGCTCTTAGTAGTAAAGTTCTCGAAGTGAAGCGATGGCAGGTCACCTGTCCACTCAGGATGCAATACGAACGTTATTTGGCTCAGCCAACGGCAGGCAACTGCAAAAAGTAGGAAATTCCCAGGCAATACTTGGGTGCTATTAGGAGATTTTCTGTCTTCCAGCGACCGGTGCAGAAGATCGGTCATAACGTACTCGTAGGCGGCGTCACCCATGCCTAAATCCGCGTGGGCGTGTCCACGTGAACAACGACAAACGGGACTTCTATTTGCCCTGCCTGTACAAGTTCCCGCCACAGCCAAAACATCTCGTCATGGTGGGTCACCACTCGTCCTTTAGCGGGGTTCGCAGTTGACAGCAGGCACTGTTGTTCCAAGAATGAACGAACCTTGGATTTTTTCCACGGCCTATAACCCCAAGAAGGAAGCCGTTTCCCCCTGTCGGATCGGTGATACGCGATCTCGTCCAAGAAAAAATCCAAGTCCAAGTCTAATATGCGCTCTACCACAGGCCCTCCCTCTATAAGACTGCTTTATGTTTCATCGATTCATCGCGGCTTTGATCGGACCCAGGTCGTTCCAGTGGATACTCTTGCGAAAGCACCTCCATAGGAATATGCAACAACTTACTCAGTTTGCGAATATCATTGAGAGTCAATGCTCTTCTGCAATTGAGTACGTCAGAAATCCGCCCGCTGCTCTTTCCGAGGTGTTCCATTAAGTCTCTTCTCGTAATCCTTAGTCCTTCCATCTGGATTTTGATCGCCTCGATGGGATGCGGCTTCCCCATTGGAAAATGCTTTTCCTCGTATGCATCCACTAAGGTCACAAGAATATCCAATTCTTCTTCAAGTAGCGATCCAGGTTCAGCTTGAAAGATTTCATCAATTCTCTCGCAGGCTGCTTCGTAGTCTGACTTTGTCTTTATCGGTCTGATGTTCATTGGAATCAACCCTCTGGCGCATCCGCCGCTAGGCTGGCACACGGACCTCATCTCTTGGACGGATCTGGACGTTCTTTTCGATCTCCGCCGACTTCTCCGCCTTCGCAACCTCAAGCTCATACCTGGATTGCAAATTCATCCAAACTTGCGGAGTGGTTCCCAGGTACCTGCCGTCACCCCTGTCCGAGATCTCATCTCTCCGAATTCAAAATCACTCGGCCGCGGCAGGCCCTACGTCTCGCCTCTTTCTTTCGGTCGAGAAAAGCCCCGGGCTTGCGATGCAGGCGCAGAAGCGGCACCAGCGGATTTCGCGGTCTCAAAATGTGGCGGGTCGGCTGCAATTGCTCGTCTCCTGTACGCTCGTATACTAGAGTTGACAGACTGAATCAATAATAGGTTCTTTGGGCATGATACCAATGCGTCGTCAAACAGGTAACAATCCTAGACAGGATCAGGTGGGGCAGGTATCCTGCCTGCCATTCGTCAGCCCGGACTCCGATCCGGGGTCCAGTCTGGGTGCCCGCGTACGCGGGCATGACGACAGGCAAGATGCCCATAGGCGTTAAAATAAGCTCGCGTTGAGTGCGGAATGGTGCTAGAGAGTCTGGCCCATGAATGGAAACTACTTATACACCGACATGTGGCCTGATGTCTCTCGATTTTTTCCTCATCTGGAGGAATCTGCTCGGCGTTGCGGCGCAGTAAAGCGCTGCCGTAGAGTGCCGAATGCCGAGGCTTTGATTCGGATGGGGATGGTTTATGCGGTATCGGATTTGTCTTTAAAGGATGTTGCTGCTTGGGCCAGGGCGCTTGAGATAGCCTTCATCAGCGGCCCGGGCTTGCATTATCGTTTAAAGACGGCCGAGTCGTGGTTCGAGAGGCTCTTAGTTGATGTTTTAAGCCAAGGAATTGAATCCAAGCCGGTGGGTTATCCGATCAAGATCGTGGATGCAACTGTGATCACCGGACCTGGTTCAACCGGGACGGATTGGCGAGCGCATGTCTCGTTGGATCCCAACACGGGGTGGATTATATCGTGTGAGCTGACGGATTCTAAAGGGGGAGAGAGTTTTTCCCGTTATCCTATGAAAAAGGATGAGATTGTATTGGGTGATCGGGGATATGCCAGGGCGCGCGGTATTTACTCTGTGGTTTCTTCCGGGGGCCACGTGTTGGTACGTGTGAGTCCATGTAGCATGAGGATTTGCGATGATTCCGAACGCATCATGAGCTTGATGTCTTACGCGCAGAATATCGGTGAAGGCGAGACCAAGGAATGGAGGGTCCGTATTCCGGTCCCGCCGGATAATGCTGTAAGAGCGTGGCATGTGCGTAAGGCCAAGGCATGGGTTTGTGGACGCATAATCGCCTTTCGCAATAAGAAGGGGGAGGTGATTTGGCTTTTCACCGATCTGCCTTCCGAACGTCTTTCCGCGGAGGCGGCAAAGAGATTGTTTCGGGTCCGTTGGCAGATCGAGCTGCTCTTCAAGAGGCTCAAGTCTCAGTTGGATCTCAAGGATTTGCCTACAAGAAAGGGACCGACGGCACGGAGTTGGTTGCTGCTTAAATTTTTAGCCGCAGCCGTCGCCCAACAGATGCTCATTCCCATTGAGCCTTTTCCCCCCGGAGCAAGCGCCGTCCGGTGAAACCCAATACGGTGTGAGCCCATGGTCGCGTTTCCGGATGACATTATGGACCCTGAGAGTTGCGGTTCTCTACTGCGGCCCATTATTGGTGATTAACGATGAAAACAAATATCACCGATTAAAAAACTCGCGAAGAAGGAGAAAATCCTTTATAAGCAGCGGTTTCATCTGAAACTTTTAACTCTTATTTTAACGCCTATGGGCAAGATGCCTGTCCTACCAAAAACACAGTGTCACTTGCTCGGAAACGAATCGGTATGAGAACGACAACCGTAGCAGTACTGCCATCGAATCCAACGAAAATGAAAAACACTTGCTGCAATGATGAAACGAAATCCTGAATTCACCGGCGCAACTCGGAAATAGACGCAACCACAGCCCTTACTCCTGACTTCAGCCACCACCTTTGACCGGAAGCCTCCTAAATGTTAAAATTTAACTAATTGAGTGAAGAGCCGGACGGCTCCCGGAATAGATGGGCAACAATTTCTCGATGTATTGTATAGGCCGTGCTGAAATGGCAGCATGATTCGAAGCTTTTAATTGATTCGGCAATCCTCCTGAAACTTTTCAGGTTGCGGATAGAGTCAATTGTATGGTTTGGAAACTTTCCCGATTTGGAATCTCTTTCGACGGTGTGACGGCGAACCGAATTTTTGCATAAATTCGTCTGCCGGAATTAGCGACAATTCACTGGCTACTATTCGCGAGCGTTCGATCAATTAACTCGCAGAATACCCAGGTGCAAACATGAGCCTAGCAGAAAAATACCATCTCGGAGCTACGGGGAAAATAGTAGAGGCCTTTTTGGTCTCCAAGCTACCGGTCATATTTATCATCGGCTCACTATTGGCCGGAGCAGCAGCGCTCATACTCACCCCCAGAGAAGAAGAGCCTCAGATCGTGGTGCCTGTTGTGGACGTCATGATCAATTTTCCCGGGGCTTCTCCTGAGGAGATCGAAAACCTCGTTACCATCAATCTTGAGCGAAGGCTATGGGAAATAGACGGCGTGGAGGACCTCTATACGTCTTCTCATCCGGGCGCTGCTGTGGTCACGGCCCGCTTTTATGTCGGCCAAAACTTTGACACCAGCATACTCAAGGTCAACAGCAAGATCATGTCTTATGCAGACAAGGTCCCGCCCGGTGTCACCGGCTGGGTTGTCCGACCTGTTGACGTCAATGACGTGCCCATCGTTACGTTCACCCTGTACAGCTCTGTTTATTCGGATTATCAACTGCGGCGGGTTGCCGACGAGATCCTTCACCGACTCCAGACTATTAAAGATACCGGAAGAGCGTACGTGGTGGGAGGGCGCAAACGCCAAATCAGGGTGCTGCTTCAGTCTGAACGTTTGGCTGCCAGGCACGTGTCCGTTCTGGAAATAGAGCGAGCGCTCAAGGGAGCTAACGTCAACGTCCGGGCCGGTTCGATGGACGAACTGAATCACGAGATTTTGGTGGATGCGGGGCCGTTCATAACTTCCGCTGAAGAAGTAAAAGTCCTTGTGGTGGGTGTTTCCGACGGTAAACCGGTCTATCTTCAGGATGTGGCAGAGGTGGAAGACGGCCCGGCGGCGGTGGAAACCTACACTCGCATGACTTTCGGGCCAGGTGCCGCGCACGATCCGGAGACCCGAGATTTGAAAACGGCTGCCGAGGGGAAGGAGTACAATCAGGTAACCATAGCGGTAGCCAAGCGCAAAGGCACAAATGCCGTGCAAGTAGCTCGAGGTCTCATCGAGAAGGTGGACAGCCTCAAGCGGGATGTCATCCCTACCGCCGTCCATGTTCTGGTCACCCGGAACGACGGGCGGGCTGCCAACCAAAAGGTCAATGAGTTGGTAAGTCATCTGGGGATAGCGGTGGTCACCATCATAATTCTGCTGACTCTGGTGCTGGGCTGGCGAGAGGCCATGATAGTGGCTCTGGCCGTTCCCATGACGCTGTCGGTCACGTTGTTGGCTAATCTGCTCATAGGTTACACCATTAACCGGGTGACGTTGTTCGCGCTGATACTGTCACTGGGACTTCTGGTTGACGATCCCATCGTGGACGTTGAAAACATTCATCGACATTTCAAACTGAAGACGCATCCTCCTCTGGACGCAACTTTGCTGGCAGTGGACGAAGTGCGTCCTCCTACGATAATGGCGACACTTGCGGTTATCGCTTCTTTTATCCCTCTATTTTTCATTACCGGAATGATGGGGCCCTATATGCGGCCCATGGCTTTCAACGTCCCCATCGCGATGCTCATGTCGCTTGCCGTAGCGTTCACGGTCACACCGTGGACCACTTATCACGCCTTGAAAAAGGAGTATGGAGAACAGGCGAAGCCTTACGATTTCAAGACAGGGGCGGTGTACCGCATTTACAAGAGGCTCATAACCCCTTTCCTTGAAAGCCGTCGTAAGACGTACATGTTTCTCGGCTGTGTCTTATTGGCGCTCCTCGGCTCGTTGATACTTGTTGTACTCAAACTGGTTCCACTCAAAATGCTACCTTTTGACAACAAGAATGAATTCCTTGTGCTGGTAGACATGCCGAGAGGCACTACTCTTGAAACAACCGACAAGGTGGCATCGGATCTGGAGAATTACTTGTCTACAGTGAACGAAGTCCGAGATCTGGAAACGTACGTAGGGCTGCCATCGCCGGTGGATTTCAATGGATTGGTTCGACAATATTATTTTCGTAAGGGGAGCTATGTCGCGGATATTCGAGTCAATCTCTTGGACAAATACGACCGCGCCTTTCAAAGCCACGCGATAGTCCTGAGAATACGCCCGGCCATTCACAAGATCTCGGAAAGGGACCGCGCAAAAATCAGGATCGTCGAGACGCCGCCGGGACCGCCGGTTATGTCCACCATTGTGGCCGAGGTTTACGGTCCTCCCGGTGCTACCTACCGTGACATAATGGAACAGGCTGGAAAAGTTAGGAAGATGATGGAGTCGACGTTAGACGTGGTGAACGTTTATGACACGATAGAAGCACCTCAGACGCGCTACCACTTTGAAGTGGACCGGATCAAAGCCGCTTTAGACGGGATAACCGAAGACGACATAGTGAAATCCGCGAAGATCTTCCTGGGTGGAGAATCTCCAACAACAATGCACAGTAATACCGAACGAGAGCCCCTGGAAATTAACCTGCGGCTACCGAGGGACCTGCGCTCGCGACCTGAGGACATGGGTCCGTTGCGGATAAAAGCGAGCGATGGGGCGATGGTCCCGTTTAATGAATTGGGCAGTTTGAAAAAAGGGGTTATACAGCAGACTATCTTTAGAAAGAATTTGAAGCGTCTTGTGTACGTTACGGGCGGGACTGCCGGAAGAAGTCCGGTGAACGCAATTCTGGATCTCATCCAGGCCACGGACAAGAACCCATTGCCGAATGGGTTTCAGGTAAAATGGTCTGGAGAAGGCGAGTGGAAAATAACACTTGAGGTTTTCAGAGATCTAGGGCTGGCGTTTGCGGGAGCTTTGATTCTAATTTACATCCTGCTGGTTCAGCAGACCGAATCCTTTTCGATTCCACTGGTGATTATGGTGGCCATACCTCTGACGCTGATCGGAATACTCCCAGGCTTTGCATTGCTGAATGCTCTCTTTGCCCAGACCGTGGGGAAGTATCCGGATCCCATCTTTTTCACTGCGACGGGGATGATAGGGATGATAGCCCTCGCTGGGATTGTTGTGCGAAATTCCATTATACTGATTGATTTTATACACGTGCGAATCAAAGCAGGAGAAGAGTTGGAACAGGCCATAGTAGAATCCGGCGCAGTGAGGCTCACACC
>CAVSPC010000014.1:0-95101 GCA_963729795.1 uncultured delta proteobacterium
TGGTACAATAGGCTCGTGGACATGCTTGTCTCTCCTTCCCAGCCTTTTTCAAAACCAAGAAGGACCAAGCATGTCCAACTTTACTTTGCAACCACAAGTACGCAATTACCGGATGAGCCGAAAATCCTTTATAAGCAGCGGTTTCATCTGAAACTTTTAACTCTTATTTTAACGCCTATGGGCTGGAAGCCTGTCTACTAATGATGACGGGCAATCCCGCGTTCCGCGGGAAAACAATCTCCTCCGTGAAAATACCCGACCAAATCTATGAATCAGAGTACTTAGGTCCATATTTGTCCTATAGTATCGTAATAGAAACTATGGCCTTACACGTAGAGGCAATGAAAGAGCCACAAGACTCGAATTAGCGTTCACTTAATAACCCTGCTCTCTTTTTGTTGTGCTATCTTAAGGGGTCTTGAGATCAGGACCATGGGTTAAGGAGCGTTAGTACTGCCATGAAATTCAAGACTCCACTACAAGATCGTTATTTCGAGGATTATCTGCCTGGGGCCGTTCATGAGTTCGGTTCCGTTACCATGGAAAAAGATGAAATTATCGAATTCGCCCGGCGCTTCGATCCACAGCCCTTTCACATAGACCCGGAGAAGGCAAAGCAGTCAACCTTTGGCGGACTAATCGCCAGCGGTTGGCACACCGCGAGCCTGACCATGCGGCTTCTGGTCGACCATTATGTCTCACGGGTTGCCAGTCTAGGCTCGCCAGGTGTAGACGAATTGCGTTGGCGCAAGCCTGTTCGCCCCGGAGACACTCTTTCGGTCCGAGTCACGGTGCTCGAGTCCAGGCTTTCTCGCTCGAAACCCGGTCAAGGGACAATTCGCTCCTACGTCGAGGTGTTGAACCAGAGTCGTGAAGTCGTGATGACCTGGAAGGGAATAGGTATGCTCCGCTGTCGAGAACGGAAGGATTCAAGGGTTGGAAAGGAATCAGCGGGCTGACGATTAAGGACTTTATGTCCTGGATTGAACGCAATAAGGGGCGCATTAGGAGTGAAGCATCTCGAATCGGCTAAAGACAAGCCCGGGGTTCAGGTGAGCTTCAAATTCGAAGCCATGAAAAAGGGCGGACTTGTGTTAGTCTTTGATACGGGGACCTGGTTTGCTTGTCAACCCGACTTGCTCGCAGCATTGATGAAATCGTTTGCTGAATGGGGCTGTGATAAGTAATTCTAAACAGAGATGCGTCGGGCTTTGCCCACAATTGCGTTCCATGGTGCAATCAGTAGACTCGCTATCGTAAACAGCCCCATCTGAGAAAACCATTGTCAGCTTGTCCGCAGTTTGGCTGGATCCGGGCCTAAACGATTGTGACCTTTATGGCCTGCCTGCTTCGATTGAGTGCGCAATGCCAGGATTCTCAACACACTAAACCCGTTTGCCAAGCTACAGGTTCTAGTGAACCGAACACGTGCAGAATTCCATGACCGATCAATCCTCAAAACGAGTCGTTCTTTTCGTAGCAACTGCAAGTTCTCTGTTGACTCCTCTGATGGTGTCATCAGTGAATGTGGCCTTTCCGGCCATTCAAAAGGAATTCCATATCGACGCGGTCCTGCTTGCATGGCTTGCAACGTCATATCTCCTTTCTACGGCCATCTTCTTGGTACCGTTCGGCAAAGCAAGCGACATCTTTGGCCGAAAGAAAGTGTACGTCATAGGCATCTCGGTGTTCACGTTTTCATCGCTTTTATCTGCATTGGCCGTAAACGCTTGGATGCTGATCCTGTTCAGACTAGTGCAGGGGCTGGGCAGCGCTATGATTTTCGCCACGGGCATTGCCATTGCGACATCCGTGTTTCCAGCGTCTGAAAGAGGTAGAGCCATTGGGATCATAGTGGCGGCTGTTTACATCGGCCTATCAATAGGTCCTTTTTTCGGGGGAGTCCTAACTCACGCGTACGGGTGGCGAAGTGTATTTGGGGTGATGGTTCCGCTGGGCATACTGACAACCTATTTGGCTGTGACCAAATTGAAGTCGGAATGGGCCGATGCCAAGGGAGAAAAATTGGACCTGCCGGGTTCCCTATGTTACGGGGTCGCCATCACGCTAATCATGCTCGGGCTTTCAGGCCCTCCTTCTGTCATGATCGTGGGGCTCTTGTGTTTGGGGATCGCTTTTTTGGCCCTATTCACCTGGTGGGAACTGAGGACCGACTCCCCTGTTCTCGACATCAGGCTGTTTGCGACGAACAGGGCATTTGCGTTCTCGAGCCTTGCCGCGCTGATAAACTATAGTGCCACGTTCGCCATCACGTTCATTCTGAGCCTATATTTGCAGTACATTAAAAATTTTGACCCAAGCACGGCCGGACTGGTGCTGATTGTTCAACCCATAACGATGGCCGTATTTTCACCAATCGCTGGGAAGCTTTCAGACAGAATAGAGCCTCAAAAAATTGCGTCAGCCGGAATGGGCTTTACTGCGGTGGGCCTATTGGGGTTGATATTCTTAGGCTTCGAAACCAGCCTGATGTACATCGTATCAAATCTACTCATAATCGGATTAGGTTTTGGCCTCTTCTCGTCGCCCAACATGAACGCGATTATGAGTTCCGTAGACAGAAAATTTTACGGTCTCGCATCAGGCGTGGTGGGCTCTATGCGTATGCTGGGACAGATGTTCAGCATGGGTATTGCCACCGTAGCGTTTTCGCTCACCATGGGCCGGAGACCGATAACCCCTGAAGTGTACCCCGCATTCTTGAAGAGCGTTGATTCTGTCTTCACCGTATGCGCAATCCTCTGCATTATCGGCATCTTTGCTTCTCTTGCGAGAGGAAAGATGAGAGACAAGATCGGCGCCGAAGGCTCATAGCCACCTCAGTAGATTCTACAGGGGTTCTCGAAACTAATCATGCAAGAGAAAATGATTTGGTGTACCGTGCGTCCGCGTGCAATTCGCAATCAAGTCTTGTTTCTTGACTCACCTCCTTTCGCCCTGCACAAATCTGCTCACGGTGGAGTAATGGAGTCCATATATGCTGCTATCTACTGCCGCAAAATGGGTGACCCCATGGTGACCCTGAGTGAATGCTTTCACTGATGCTGAGCCTCCTTGGAGGCGGATTGGAAAGTCCGCCCCACAATCGCGACTCGCTATAACAGTCAAGTTTCCTTGCCAAATGAACAGTTCCGAAAATTGTTGCGAGACAGGAAGCCCCTGAACCGAAAGAAAGTATCCGAAGGATCAGAAATCTCGATAGATCACGCGTCAAAACGGACCACAAAATTGAGCCCTGGCCAGCGCCCATTCGACCACCGGTCAATTTGCGCGGCTATTTCAACTCCAAAGGCTTCCTCCAGCCCGTTATCGGTAGCATGACGCCTTTGTCCGGGTCCGCACGATAAAGTCGCGCAAAAGGGCTGGGCGCGTGACTGGTTGATGTGAAGGTTACAGGAGGAATCATTCCGCCGGTATCGAAGTCCTTGAGGGTTTCCAGGGCCTTCTTGAACGATTCCGGAGTCAGATCTTTGCCCGCTCGCTTCAGTCCTTCCGCATATACGGTAGCCATTGCCACGCCGTGTATGTACAGCGAAGTAAGCATCTTGTCAGGATCTCGGCCATTCTTCTTAGCCAAAGCTCGCACCCGCTTCATGCCTGGGGTGTCATCCGTCCACCCGCCAACGAAATTTACGCCTATGTAATTCTTCGCCGCAGCCCCGCAGGCCTTTACTACCACATTGTCGCAAGCCCAGTTTACTCCGAAGGTCGTGGGCCGGTAATCGTACTTTTCCGCGGTTTTCAGAAACGTAATTGTTGATGGGGCCAGATTGCAGGTTACCACGTAGTCCACTTGGTCCTTTTTCAGCGACAGCACCTGGGAGCTGGCATCCACAGCGCCGGTGTTAAGAACCAATTCGGCGGCCAGTTTTAACCCGTACTGCTTTGCTCTCTTACGGGCCGCTTCAAGACCTTTTTTGCCGAATTCGGTTTCCGCATAAACCACGCCTATTTTGGGATTTTTTGCTTTCAGGTCATTCATAATGTAGTCGAACATGAGCTTGACCTGAGTTTCGTACGTAGCGCCCAATACGAAAATATAAGGTTTGTAGGGTTTGTAGAATTCCGTCGCCAGAGCGTCCGGGATGGTCACCACCTTATCCTTGTCGATCTGATCCATTAGAGCGATATTCTGGGCCGTGCCGGCGATGGTGACTATCCCCAGCACCTTGTCACGGTAGATCAGCTTGTTGAATGCCGAGATGGCCAGCGGCGTTTTCCACTGATCGTCCTCCCAAATGAAATCTATCTTCCTTCCGGCGATCCCTCCTTCGTTGTTGATCGAGGAGATGACATCTTGTACTCCCCAACCGTCTGGGAGCCCGAGGGCCGCCACCGGCCCGGTCTTCACAAGGATCATTCCTAACTGGATTTTGTCCTTGCTGACGCCCCGGACCTCAGAGAATGCAGTGGTGATGGACATGAGTCCGAGACAGATTGTGAAGAATCCAATTAGTGCCAGGTTCCGCTTACGGTTCATCGTTCTCTCCTTTCTGAAAGGATTGGCTGATTAAGCGTTGTTACAGAGCCAAAAAGGCTGATTACTCTTTAGGGTGGAGAACGAGGTCACTCGTTCACTTTTTTGGGGAATCTTCTATCCCTTGTCATCACGAGGAGTGAGCAGTGGGACAGGCTTCCAGCCTATCTATCATGGATGACGGGCAATCCCGCGTTCCGCGCGGGACGTCCCACCGGCAATCCAAGCGACGTTCAAGGGAAGAGATTGCTTCGTCCCGCGACTCGCAATGACAGGCAGCGGAAATGTCATCGCGAGGAGTGAAATCCCTGGTTCCGCGGGAAAGCAATCTCGACCGCGAAAATACGCGACTGTATTTATGAAATAAGCCCCAGGGCAGCCTCCCTATTTCATCTCTATCGGCTTCCTCCAGTCCGTTATAGGTATCATGGCGCCTTTGTCCGGGTCTGCACGATAAAGACGCGAAAAAGGGCTGGGAGCATGACTGGTCGATGTGAAGGTCACGGGAGGAACGATCCCGCCGGTGTCAAAGTCTTTGAGGGTCTCCAGGGCGTTTTTGAATGAATCGGGAGTGAGGTTTTTCCCCGCACGCTTAAGACCCTCGCTGTAGACGATGCCGGTAGCAACGCCGTGAGTGTAGAGTGACGTCAGCATCTTGTCCGGGTCACGGCCATTCTTTTTCGCCAATTCTCTCACCCGTTTCATGCCGGCAGTGTCGTCGTCCCACCCGCCGACAAAATTTACGCCAATGTAATTCTTGGCGGCCGTCTTGCATGCCTTTACAACTGCATTGTCGCAAGACCAATTTATGCCGAAGGTCGTGGGCCAATAATCATATTTTTCAGCGGTCTTGAGAAAGGTGATGAGGGGGGGAGCGAGGTTGCAGGTTATTACATAGTCCACATTGTCTTTCTTCAATGACAATACCTGTGAGCTGGCATCCACCGAGCCGATATTGAGAACCAGTTCCGAAACCAATTTGATTCCGTACTGCTTGGCCCGTTTCTGTGCGGCTTCCAAACCTTTCTTGCCGAATTCGGTCTCGGCGTAGACCACGGCAATTCTCGGGTTCTTTGCCTTGAGGTCGTGCATAATGTAGTCGAACATGAGTTGGATTTGAGTTTCGTATGTAGCACCCAGGATGAAGATATAAGGCTTGTACGGTTTGTACATTTCATCCGCGAGAGCGTTGGGAATATTCACCACCTTGTCTTTGTTGATCAAATCCATTAGCGCTATGGTCTGCGGTGTTCCCCCGCAAGTTACTATACCCAGCACCTTGTCACGATAGATCAACTTGTTGAACGCGGCGATGGCCAAGGGGGTCTTGAACTGGTCATCCTCCCAGATCCACTCTATCTTGCGCCCGTTAATCCCTCCCTGTTCGTTGACCGCATTGAAGACGTCTTGCATCCCCCATCCGTCGGGAAGCCCGAGGGCAGCCACCGGCCCCGTCTTGACAAGGATGTTGCCAATTTTGATGGTGGTTTTGGTAACACCTCGGGCTTCAGCCAATGCGTTCGCGGCACACCACAGCCCGAGGCAGATCACCAGGAATGCAACTACTGACCAACGCCTCTTACCGTTCATTCTACGTTCCTCCTTGAAGATTGATGGTTCATCCACTGCAAGGACCGTTATCTTCCGACTAAACCACTGTAAGCTACATTTCAATAAGTGAAGGGCCAGTTCCTGAAGCTCGTCTTAATGCGCGACCAGATGCCGTTTAGACCCGTCGGTTCGACGATCAAGAAAATCATTATGAGGAGGCCGAACGCGGCTACGTTCCACTCTTCGTCGTACCG
This sequence comes from uncultured delta proteobacterium, assembly GCA_963729795.1. Taxonomy (GTDB): domain Bacteria; phylum Desulfobacterota; class Desulfomonilia; order Desulfomonilales; family Desulfomonilaceae; genus CAWBBA01. The sequence goes on from CAVSPC010000014.1 coordinate 6,304, forward strand.
GCCTTGAAGGAATACGATGTGTTGGCCCGTGAAGTCCGCGATACCTTTTATGAGATCAGGTGTAACAGTGAGGAACACAGCCCCAAGAATCGACCCAAGTATCGATCCCAGGCCACCTATGATGATCATGGCTATGTATTCTATGGAGAGCAAAAGTGTGAAGCTCTCAGGGTTCAGGTACCTCGTGGAATAAGAGTAGAGGCCGCCGGCCACCCCGCCGTAAAACGCGGCTATGGCGAAGGCCATTACTTTATATTTTGTCAAATTCACACCGATCACGCCGGCTGCCACATCTCGATCGCGGATCGCCACAAACGCCCGGCCCAATCTGGTTCTAGCGATATTCTTGGCGCCAATGGTCAGCACGCCCACAAAGAAGATCGTGACATAGAACAAACGAGACGGGTCATCAAGAGTGAAACCGAAGATCGTCGGAGGAGGGACCGAGATGCCCCGTACCCCCATTGTCAGCGCCTCCCAATGCGTAACGACGTAATCGACCACTACGCCGAACGACATCGTGGCCATAGCCAGGTACAAACCCTTCAGACGAAGACAGGGAAATCCCAGAAGAGTACCGAAGAATGCAGCCACGACTCCTCCGCTGGGAATCGTAAGCCAAAAAGGCATATTCAATCTTGTGGCAAGTATTGCCGAAGTGTAGGCTCCAAGTGCTACAAAGGCCGCGTGCCCCAAGGAGATCTGTCCGGTAAGACCCGTGAGAATATTCAATCCCATGGCGGCAATTATGGCTATCCCGGAAGTGTTGGCCATGTATACCACATAAGGATCGGCCCAAAATGGTACTAATAATAGGGCGACAATGAACAACGCCAGCCAGAACTTCACCCAGATGGTCTGGAAGATCCTTATATCTTCCCGATAAGACTCCCTGAAGGTCTTGCTTCTCATTGATTCCTTTCGGATGAACAGGCGGCCACTCGGCCGGCCTGGCCTAGGAGCCTGTCGCGCAACCTCACTCGTCGGGGCCATCGTGCTACGCGGAGGTTCCACTCATTGTTCCGTTACCTCACTCCGGCTCCTAGGAGTCTGACATACTAAGCCTTTTCCGTGGCAGCCTCTGAGAGATGCCGATACAATGATCGCCATCGTGCCACGAATTCGGGAAAACATTGCGTCACGCAACAGCCTCCTAGCCTAAACCCGTTCCAGTTCCTCTTTGCCGAAGAGGCCGTATGGCCTGATCATAAGAACCAAGAAAAGGACGACGAAAGATGTCACATCTGTCACACCCGGCAGGGTCTGCTCCAGATAGCCCCCGGCCAGGGTCTCCACCACTCCTATTACAAGTCCTCCGATGATGGCCCCTGGAATGCTTTCCAGCCCTCCCAGAATCACCGCGGGAAATGCCTTGATGGCAACCAGGCTGAGAGCGATGTTCAGAACCATCACGCTGGCCAGGAAGATCCCCGCGACACCCGCGATGACGAATGAGATTCCCCAGGTCAGTGCAAACACTCTCTTGACGCTGATGCCCATCAACATGGCCGTATCTTGGTCGTTGGCCACCGCTCGCATGGAAAGCCCCACCCGTGAATACCTGAAGAACAGAAAGAACAAAATCACCATTAAGACAGATACAGCCATTGCCCAGAGATGAGCATGCGACAACACCAACCCTTCAAACTTCAATGCCCCTTGGGCGAATGGTGCCGGGAAGACTTTGTTGTCATGCCCGAAGATGATTCCTGCAAGGCTCCGCAAGAATATGGAGAGCCCTATGGTCACCATAACCACCGCAAATTGCGGTTCGCCGAGCATTGGCCTGAGCACAAGCCGCTCAGTGATCAAACCCATGATCATGGCAATCACGCAGGTCATCACGACCGCCCATAAGAATGGAATGCCCGACACTATTAGCGCATAACAGACAAGCGCTCCGAGCAACATGGCCTCACCGTGCGCGAAGTTGAGGATGTCCGTGGCCTTGTAAACCAGCACGAAACCCAGAGCGACCAGCGCATATAAGCTCCCCACCGCGAGGCCGGAAACAACAAGCTGCAAGAAGTAAAGTACCCCTTCAGTCAAGTGGTTGAACTCCTTTCACGCGCCGGCCGTTTATTGTCGGGCGCCCTCTTCTCATTTGAGCCACTCATCACAGGCAACGACGCAACTCCCACTCCCGCTAGTACATCGACTCAATGAGGTCCCTAAACTTCTTTTCTATAATGGCTCGTTTTACTTTCATCGTAGCTGTCAGTTCTTCGTCATCCTGATCCAGCTCTTTGTCAAGGATGGTAAATTTTTTGACGGTTTCCACCCTGGCGAAGTTGCTGTTGGCCTTGTCCACTTCCGTCTGAATTAGTTTGTACACCTCCGGATGCGTAGCGAGGCTCTTGTAGTTTGTGTAGGGGATTCTATTAATTTGGGCCCAATGTTCCACGTTTTCGAGTTCAATCTGAATCAAGCACGTCAGATACTTGCGACGATCGCCTATTACAATGGCCTCCTTGATGTAAGGGCTAAACTTCAGACTGTTTTCCATCTCCGACGGCGCAATATTTTTGCCTCCGGCAGTGATGATAATGTCTTTCTTGCGATCGGTTATCCGCAGGTTTCCGTCTCCGCGCACCTCCCCGACATCGCCGGTACGGAGCCAGCCGTCAATGATGGCACCTTGTGTCGCGGCCGGGTTGCCGTAATAACCTTCGAAGACAGAATCACCCCGCAGGAGGATTTCCCCGTCGTCTGCTATCTTGTACTCAACACCTGGAATCGGCTTACCTACCCAACCAATCTCTATTTCACCATTTCTAGGCATAAATGAGATGCCGGTTGCTTCTGTCATGCCGTAAGCCTCTCGAACCGGTATCCCTATGGCATGGTAGAATTTCGTAAGGTCAGGCGAGAGTGGAGCAGCCCCGCTGACGAATATGTGCGATTCCAAGAGACCCAAGTGGTTCCTCAATGGCCTGAAGAGGAGCAGGTAAGCCAGCCCGTAGAGTATTTTCCAGTGTGGCGGCACAGATTTCTTTTGCAGTCTCAATTCGGCGACCCGCATCCCGATGGGAAGCATTGCCGAGAAGACACATCGCTTGAAGAAGCCTGAATCCTGCGTTTTTATCATAATGCCGGAATGCATCTTCTCCCAGATTCGAGGCACACTTAAAAACGCAGTAGGTGAAATCTCGGCGAGATCATCCTGCAGCGTAGCGACACTCTCTGCAAAATTCACAGTGCATCCGGCCCACATGGGAAAAATGAGGGAAAACATGCGCTCCGCGACATGGCAAAGCGGCAAAACCGACACAAAGGAATCACGAGGGCTGAAGGGCAGCACTTGCGCCAGGCCCCCAATCATGGCTAGGATATTCCTATGGCTGATCATGGCCCCTTTCGGCTTGCCCGTGGTGCCTGATGTGTAGACGATGATGGCCACGTCCTCTGCCCTGGTGCTGCTTACGAGCTCCTCAAATAGATGCGGCTCTTGTTCGTGAAGGCTCTTGCCCAGAGCTTCGACCTCTTTGAAGCTGATGATCATGGGCTCCTTGTACCTGCGAAGACCCTTCATATCTACAACTATGATGTTCTTGAGTCCGGGCAGGCTATCCTTCGCCTCCAGGATCTTATCCACCTGTTCCTGGTCTTTTGCCACAACGAAGCTGGATTCGGAGTTGTCCAGAACGTATCGGACCTGAGAGGACACATCCGTGGGGTATATACCGATGGAAATCGCAGAGGAGCACTGTGTGGCCAGATCCGCGTATAGCCACTCTCGGCAGTTGTCTCCGAGAATTGAGAGCTTGTCGCCCCGATTCAGACCGAGCTGCCGAAGCCCGAGGGCGAAAAAGCACACGTGGTCCCAGTATTCTTCCCAGGTGGTGCGCTGCCAGATACCGAGATCTTTTTCTCTAAGGGCCACCTTGTCGGAATAAATTCTCCTGTTTCTGGCGAAAAGTTTGGGTAAGGTGTCAGCATCCATGATTTGCTCCTTCGAATCCTTTAGGCTACCCACCCAGATAAGCTGCGATCACCTCGGGATTTGACTGCACCTCTGCCGGAGTTCCTTCTCCAATCTTGCAACCGAAATCCAGAACGGTAACCTTATCGGCAACATCCATGACTACGCCCATGTCGTGTTCCACCATAATGACGGTGATCCCTTTCTCCTCCTTAATATCCAATATGAAGCGAGCTATATCTTCTGTTTCCTCCACGTTCATTCCGGCTACCGGCTCATCCAAAAGGAGAACCCTGGGGTTCATGGCCAAGGCCCGCCCGATCTCAACCCTTTTCTGTATTCCGTAGGGTAACGTGCCGACCATCTTCTTGCGGACTTTCTCAATTTCGAGAAAATCGATAATTTCCTCCACGTGCAGCCTCTTTTCCACCTCCTGGTTGACTGCCTTACCGAAGAAGAATGCACAGGAGAGAGGCCCTGAAGTCATGTGAGTGTGACACCCCAGCAACAGGTTGTCTATCACGCTCATGTTGGCGAACAGTTCGATATTCTGAAACGTTCGAGCAATTCCCTTTTCTGCTATCTGATGAGGGCGGAGATGGGAGATACTTTCTCCGCGAATGAGTATGTCACCCGAGGAGGGATGATAAACGCCGCTAATACAGTTGAACAAAGAAGTCTTTCCCGCACCGTTCGGACCGATTACTGCATGAATATGCCCTTCCTTTGACCGTCATCTCGAGGTCCGAGAGAGCGGTGATTCCGCCAAAGTGGAGCGAAAGCGCTTTAATCTCCAGCAGTTCCATGTTCACCATGATCCGTCAAGAAAGCCAACGTTTGCGCCGTTTGTAGTGTTTGACGTCGGAATATCTTTTTCTCTCAAGATCGTCGGTCACGCCAAGGTAGAATTCCCTTACGTCCTGATTTTCGAGCAGTCGATCGGTGGGGCCGTCCAGGACAATCTTTCCGTTCTCCATAATGTATCCGTACTCGGCGAAGTTCAGGGCTGCATGCGCATTTTGTTCCACCAACAGGATCGAGGTACTCTGCTCCTTGTTGATACGCCTGAGTATTTCAAAGATCTCTTTGACGAGCATGGGGGCAAGCCCCAGCGACGGCTCGTCGAGCATGAGCAATTTCGGGTGAGACATTAAAGCCCGGCCGATCGCGAGCATCTGCTGCTCCCCTCCGCTGAGGAGCAGGGCCTGTTGTGTGTGCCGGCGGCGAAGCTGCGGGAAATAGTCCATCACCATCTCAAGATCCTGCTTGATCCCGCCTCGGTCTCGGCGTGTATGGGCTCCGATCCAAAGATTCTCCATCACACTAAGGTCGTCGAAGACTCGCCGGCCTTCCGGAACAAGACAAATCCCGGCTCTTACAATTGAGTCAGGGTCCTCATCTGCGATTGATCGGCCCATAAACTCAATGTCCCCTTCTTCCAGCTCACCATTTTGAAATCTTAGGATACCGCTTATGGCTTTGAGTGTTGTGGTCTTACCAGCCGCATTGGCTCCGAGAAGGGCCACTACTTTCCCTTCCGGGACCTCCAGAGAGATCCCTTTCAGAACCATAATCACATTATTGTAGACCACTTGAATATTCTTCACCTTGAGCATAGAACCTGCTCCTGGTCTGCAAAGGGAGAGCGGTTTATCGACTTTAGGTCCTGCAAGTACTCTGTTTTGTAGGCTCGGTAGCGTACCAGACGACGCTCATGGTAGTGCCGGCGTCCCTGCCGGCGGTGGATTAATGACCGGCACGGAGGCCGGTCCTACGAATGAATGCTCAGACGATCACGGCCGTACTGGTTAGAACACCTGTCCCGACTCACGAAATAGATTACTAGACCAGCCTGACGGTGAAATGCGGCTACACGCGCTCCAGCACCACCGCAAAACCCATTCCTCCGCCGGCACACAGAGAAGCTACACCGAGGGTAAGGTTATCGGCAACCATCTCGTGGAAAAGGGTTACCACTAGCCGGCAACCGGTTGCACCTACAGGATGTCCCAAGGCTATTCCACTGCCATAAACGTTGACTTTGGATCGGTCCAGGCCAAGCTCTCGTTCACATGCGAGATACTGAGCGGCAAAAGCCTCGTTGATTTCAAAGCGATCTATGTCGCCGAGTTCGAGGCCAGCGCCAGCGAGGGACCCACGTATGGCCGGGACCGGACCGATGCCCATGATATTCGGGTCCACTCCTACCACACGGTAACCCCTGATCCGCATCAGCGGGGCCAAACCCAGTTCCCGAGCTTTTTTCAGGCTGGTGACAATTACGGCAGCGGCCGCATCATTCATGCCGCATGCGTTTCCAGCGGTGACCGTGCCGTCTTTCTTGAATGCAGCCGGTAGCTTGGCCAACTTTTCAATGGAAACATCCGGCCTGACGTGTTCGTCGGTATCGAAGAGGATCGGCTCCTTCTTCGGCCTCGCGACCGGAACGGGGATGATCTCTGCCTTGAATTTGCCCTCTTGAATAGCTTTGGCCGCTTTCTGATGACTCAGGACTGCAAAAGCATCCTGATCTTCGCGTGAAATCCCGTACTTTTCAGCCAGATTCTCCGCGGTCAGACCCATCCCAACCCCGATGGGGTACTCCTGCATTCCTCTCCAAAGAAGATCGTATGCTTGGAGGTGCCTGATACGCTGGCCCCATCGAGCCGATTCCATTATGTACGGCGCGTTGCTCATGCTCTCGGCGCCGCCTGCGAGCACCATCTCCGCCTCCCCACATTGCACGGCTTGTGCGGCACTGATGACTGCCTGCATCGAAGAGCCGCACGCGCCATTGATGGTAAATCCGGGCACGTGCTCGGGAATGCCGGCCTGATATGCTGAAACACGGGCAACGTTCTGTTCCAGAGGCGAAAAGCAATTACCGAAAATCACCTTGTCTATGGTGGAGGCACCGTCCAGTCCTCTGACGACTTCTTCTATCACCAGCCGGGCCAATTCCGTCACCGGCACGCTCTTCAGCGTGCCACCGAAATCGCCTTGCGCAGTTCTGAGCGCACCCGTCAAGACCACTTCATCCATGGCCGTTTGACCTCACTATCAGTCTATAAGGGTAAAGCATAAAGCCTCGGTCCGGGGTGTCAGTGAGACACTCCGAGGCAGGCGGTTAAAATCCTACCAGATCCGGGGAGGGATTTCCCTTGTCCAAGTTGAGCGTTAGCCGATTTCTCACGGCGGATATTCACTGCTTCAACAGCCCCTTTAGAAAGATTTCACGATATGTTCGGACGTACAACTCCCCATCCAAATGGTTTCTGTTGAGAACCCATTGGTGGAGCGCACCGTCATGCAAGGCAATGAAGGTCAAGGCTGCGATTTCAGGATCCAGATCTTTCTTAAAAATTCCCTGTCGGATTCCCTCTCGGATAACTGCACTGATGATCTTCCGGTATTCTATGTAAACACTCTTCAGAGCGGGTTCGAAATCCACATCGGCATTCAACTCAGTCGCAATAAAGGTCAAAAACACGCACATATCCTGGTTTTCCAGAGCGAATCTGGAATTGAAGCTGAATACGGCATGAATACGGTTCAGGGCGTCACCCGAACATTCTGCCAGTGCTCGGGCCATTCCGCCAATAAAGCGAGATTTGTATTCATCAACTATTCGGAGCAGGAGTTCTCCCTTTCCGCTGAAGTGGGAGTAAAGGGCGCCCTTGGTAAGCCCAACTTTCCGAGTGATTTCACCGACAGACGTGCCGTGGTATCCGTTGCGAACAAAAATCTGGAGCGCGGCCTGAATAATCCTTTGTTCCGTGTTGCTGGTTCGCTTCATCGTTGGCCCGTCGGTGATACTGAACGGTTGGTATGAACCACGGTAGGCTCTAATAGCCTGCTGTGTCAAGTTTTTTCTGTTAGAACCACGACACTGTTTTACCTTGACAAGAGGCCCTCCGGCAACAAAAATACCGACCGATCAGTATGAAACTTCAGCTCGTTCGTAATAGGAGGCACCCAGTGGACTACTCACTCACCGATGACCAAAGACAAATAATAGAGGCTGCAAGGAAATTCGCACGTGCAGAGTTTCCCAAGGTTGCACGAGAGTGCGACCGCGAAGAAAAATTTCCCCGAGACGTTTGGCAAAAGGCCGGCAAGCTCGGCTTTATGGGTATTCTCATCCCTCAGGAATACGGAGGGCTCGGGCTAGGATGCCTGGAACACGCGATGGTCATGGAGGAGTTCTGGAGGGTGGATCCCGGCGTTGGCAACATCCTGCTGACTGTTTTCGGCTCGGAAATTCTCAGTGAGTTCGGCACTCCGGAGCAACAGAAAAAGTATCTCCCGCCGGTGGCGGAAGGCAAAGCAATCATGGGCTGTGCCATCACCGAACCTGACGCCGGCAGTGACGTCTTAAGTGTGAAGACCCGAGCTGTCAGAAAATCAGACGGATATGTAATCAACGGGTCCAAGCAATTTATCACAAACGGCAGCATTGCCGATCATTTGCTCGTATTCTGCCTCACCAATCCGGAGGCTCAGAAGCCGACGCGGCGTTTCAGTTTTATTCTGGTGGAACGAGACCGGAAAGGTTTCACTGCCAGCAAGCTAAAAGGCAAGATGGGCATTCGAGCGTCTGACACGGCCACACTCTCCTTTGACGATGTGCATGTGCCTGCCGAGAATTTGATCGGCGGAAAAGAGGGTGAGGGGTTCACCCAAGTCATGCGCTTATTCAACATTAATCGAGTGGTGGCAGCGGCGCAGGGTGTCGGAGTGGCCCAGGGAGCCTTGGACAGGGCGGTAGCGTATATACAGGAGAGGACCCAGTTTGGACGGCCTCTGGCGTCATTCCAGGGCCTTCAGTTCAAGGTGGCTGATATGGCGGCGAGAGTTGAGAGCGCACGTTTACTGTACCATAAGGCCGCTTGGATGATGGATCACGGGCACGTGGATAGGAAGCTTGTTTCAATAGCCAAACTTGTGGCCGGCGAGGCCGCTGTCCGAGTCACCGATGAAGCGATCCAACTCCATGGGGGATACGGATATATGGACGAATACGACGTGGAACGCTTTTACCGGGACGCAAAGATCGTAGAAATATACGAAGGCACCAAGGAGATTGAGAAGGTCACTATTGCTAGGGAAATCCTGGGCCGATAATCGTCCAAACGACGACTGGTCCGCTCTACGGCCTCTGTGTTCCCCATTGTGAACCGTTACAAGAATTGTGCATAAAATTTCGCAGCCGGCCCTTGGGGATTAAGACAAAATAAACATCGCATCTCGGTTGTGTTCAGGCCTCTTGTAGAGGCCCAGCACGCTGCGCCTAGGGCACCGCATGCGGTGCCCCTACGGCCAACGATTCGCAAAAAATCGACGGTTCTATTTCCTTACGGCTCCTTTTCAATACAGAACATCTTCCGGCGAACAAAGCAGCGAGATCCCCCCGAAAAGTACTTGCCAACGTCTCAGCAGAATTGTATGCTTGACCAGATGGTCATAATTGCATCTTCCATAAACCCTTTGTGCTGGCGGGAATATCATGACCGATCGGTCATTTAAGGAAGCGACTTCTCGGGACGCCCCCTCCCCCATCACCGATCCGGCCCTTGAAAAAGTGGGCCGGAAACTGGCTGAAGGGAAAAGGCTGGACTTGGTCGACGGGCAGGCTTGCCTGGATACCTCGGATCTCCTTGGCCTCGGCTCTCTGGCCTTCGCCGCTCGGAGCGCCAGATTCGGCCGACGAGCCTTCTATGTGGTCAACCATCACCTCAATTACACGAACATCTGTATAAATGCCTGCAAGTTCTGCGCGTTCCACCGGTCCCCGGATTCGACCGACGGCTATCTGTTGAGTCCTGCAGAAGCTGCCGCAAAAATCGCTGCTGTAGCGCCCCTGGAGCTCAAAGAGATACATCTTGTCGGAGGCATCAACCCTGACACGGACCTCTCATACTTTCTGGATCTGCTGAAGGCAGTCAAGAGCGCAGCTCCACAGGCTGACCTCAAGGCATTCACAGCCGTAGAGATTGATTATATCGCAAGGCGCTCGGGACTCTCGTGGCAAGAATCTCTCATGGCTCTCAGAGCCGCTGGATTAGGCGCTTTGGCTGGCGGAGGCGCTGAGGTATTTTCAAAGCGCCTCAGGCGCATACTGTTTCCCTCCAAAATATCTGCCGAGACATGGCTTGCAATCCACGCCACAGCCCATCAATTGGGAGTAGGCACAAACTGCACGATACTCTTCGGCCATATCGAGACCCCAACTGAGAGAATCGAGCACTTGTTGCGCCTCAGGGACCAGCAAGATGAAACAGGCGGGTTCAGGGCCTTTATTCCCCTTGTCTTTCATCCGAAAAATACGCAACTGGAGCACCTCTCCGGGCCGACCGGGGTCGAGACTCTCAAGATGATCGCCACGGCTCGGCTCATGCTGGACAATATTCCGCACATAAAGGCTTATTGGATAATGCTTGGCCTGAAGATGGCCCAGACTGCCTTGCACTTCGGCGCGGATGACCTGGAGGGAACCATTGTCCGGGAGAATATTGCGCACGAGGCGGGAGCAACCACCTCTGTGGGTTTGAGCAGGGAGGAATTGGAAGATCTCATAGTTGACGCTGGTTTTGAGCCGACCCAACGAGATGCCTTCCACAGGACTGTCAAAGAACCATGAAGCTCAATGAAGCCATACAGATCGCGGAGCACGGCGAACGCCTCACGTTCAAGGCGGCCAGAATTCTTTACGAACAAGCTGATCTCCTGACTTTGGGACAACTCGCCCACAAGGCAAGATTTCGCCATAATCCGGGAGCTGTTGTCACTTTCGCGGTTGACCGCAACATCAATTACACGAATATCTGCACTTCGGGTTGTCTTTTCTGCGCATTTTGGAAATCCAACGGCCGTGATGGGGCCTATGTGCTTGACGACCGGACCCTTGCAAAGAAGCTTGAGGAGACCAAGGCCCTTGGTGGCACACATATTCTGCTTCAGGGCGGCCTGAACCCGGATCTGGACCTGGAGTGGCACGAAAGCCACATCCGCATGATTCGCTCATTCGGCCTTCACCTTCATGGGTATTCACCTCCGGAAATCAATTTTTTCGCACGGCAGTCGGGTCTCTCGGTGGAAGAAGTACTGAAGCGCTTCATAGCTGAGGGGTTGAGTTCGATCCCGGGCGGGGGAGCGGAGATTCTCAGCGATCGGGTACGTCGAATTGTGTCTCCTCGCAAGGGAACCAGCAAAGAGTGGCTGCACGTTATGGCTACAGCCCATCAACTCGGGCTCAAAACCACGGCGACCATGATGTTCGGGCACGTTGAGACCAGTGTAGAACGGTTAACCCACCTGTTTGTGCTCCGCAGCCTTCAAGAAAAGACAGGTGGGTTCACCGCCTTTATCCCATGGCCCTATCAGCCGGGCCGAGACACGGTACCTGCCAAGCCCACCGGAGGCACAGCTTATCTTCGCATGTTGGCGATGTCACGACTTGTTCTGGATAATTTCCCCCATGTGCAGTCTTCCTGGGTGACTCAGGGTCCGGAAATCGGCCAGGTCGCCCTCTTCTTCGGAGCCGATGACCTGGGCTCAACGATGATCGAAGAGAACGTGGTTGCAGCCGCGGGCGTGTCCCACAGGTTGAGCCGAGAGGAGATGGTTCGTCTCATTGAAGCGGCAGGTTTTACGGCCCATCAGCGAGACAACACCTATCAGGCTGTGAGGAGCGCACCGTGAATCTACAACTTCACCAGGCGGGTTGGGTCGCAGTGAGCCCACAGATCTGGATTGAAGGCGGGGCCGTGGAGATCATTGGCGGGCGAATCGCATCCGTGCGAAAAGCTCGACCCGGCGACGCGGCAATCGATCACGGTCCGGGCGTAATCATGCCTGCTCTTGTAAATGCCCATACTCACTTGAGCCTCTCTACACTGGCCGGCAAGATTCGCTGCGATCACGGATTTGTGGAGTGGGTCAAGCAGTTGATTCAATTGAGGACGTGTGTGTCTCCCGAAGATGTCACCGGCGCAGCAGTACAAGCCGCGAAAGCTGCCAAGCTTGGCGGTACGGGAATGATTGCCGAAGGCGGGCCCTTGGAGCCAGGAACCACAGCGATTGCGAACTCCGATCTTGAAGGAATCGTCTTCAGTGAATTTCTCGGCAATGATCCTGCGGCGCTGAACTTGCCCGACGACAGATCCGGCATCAGTTACTCGTACGCCGGGCATGCTCTGCATACCACTTCCCCCGAAGTCTTGAGAGCACTGAAATCGGCGTCTACTGAGCGAGGAAGCGTTTTTTCCCTGCACCTGGCAGAATCTGAAGCCGAGACTGAGTTTCTAGCCACAGGCCAGGGCGACTGGAGTAGCCTCTTGGAATCACGAGGCATAGACTTCTCGGGCTGGGACCTAAGAGACGAACGGCCTGTCGCAAGAGCTGAAAGACTCGGACTGCTGGGGCCGGGTACCTTGGCAGTCCACTTGTTGGACGTCACCCCGAAGGAAATCGAGACACTCTGCGAATCCGGCGTCCGTGTTTGCGTTTGCCCGAGATCGAATCTCGCTCTTCATGGGAAGCTTCCGAATATTGAAGCGTTCCTGACTGCCGGGTTGACGGTGGCGCTGGGGACCGACTCTCTTCTGAGTTCACCTTCACTCGATATGTTTGACGAGATGTCGTTTGTGGCTTCAAGGTATCCCGCTCTGGAGCCGGAGACAATCTTGAGTATGGCTACGGCGAACGGCGCGACAGCGTTGGGCGTGCCGGATCCGGGAACCATAAGTGCTGGGAACAGAGCACGACTGATCTACGTTGACCTCGAGGCAAACTCGTCTCAGATCGCTGCTTCCAAATTGGTATCAGGAGAATTCCAAGGAGTTCAGTGGATATGACTCTAGGCAGACTAGGCCGCATGGCTTATGTGAATACTTTGCCCGTGGATTGGGGACTGGTGAAGGGCCCGCTAGGGAAGCTAGTTCAATTGCATCAAGGCCCACCAACGGAACTGAACAAGCTCATGGCGGAAGGCCGGCTCGACCTGAGCCCTGTATCCTCCGTGGCCGCTGCCCGGCATGCTGATGAATGGCTGGTGCTGGATGATCTGTGCATAGGGTGCAGAGGAGAAGTAGGCAGCGTGATCCTGCATTCGGACCGGCCGGTGGAAGATCTGCACGGCCTTCCCATCGCGGTGACGGGCGCATCCGCGACCGCGGCCAAGCTCCTGGAGGTCCTGCTGGCCAGGCACTGGAGGACAACGGCGAAGCTCGTACCTCAGGACAGTCCGGCCGAAGCCAGGCTGCTGATAGGAGATGCAGCGCTAAAGACCGCTCAGTGTGAATCATCCGGTTTTATTTACGATCTTGGATTGGAGTGGCGTAAGTTTACCGGCGGAGACTTCGTCTTCGGGCTCTGGTGCGTGAGGCGTGAATTTGCGTACAAGTATCCTGCAGAAACTCGAGCGCTGCATGACCTACTTCGAACATCTTATGCGTTGGGTCGTGTACAATTTCGTGGAGTAGTGGCAGAGGCTTCACGGATCGTGGGACTGCCCGAGCCCATCATAAGAGACTATTATCCCAAGCTCGTGTATGACCTGGATGACCGGCTCTGGACTGGACTGGCGCTGTTCCTGGGATTCCTTGGTTACGGGGCCGGCTGTCTCGAAAGGTTCGGACCGGACCGGCGAAGTCTGCCCGCTAGCCGGACTCACGGCCATGAATGTGCAATTTAATCCCGGATTATTCGGAGGGCAAACAAGGAAATGCACATGCTTCCCTCGGTAATGTTCCGGGGTCTGCGAGCGGCACCGTAACAACTCACCCAATTGTTCACCCTCATTTCTACCCGTCCCAAATCACTTCGCGCTGTGAGCTTTTCAAGTACTGAAGAATCGCCGGGTGGTTTTTAAAAGCAAGGCTAAGCGCCGTTTCGCCTTTCTTGTTTTTGGCATTCACGTCGGCCCCCTTATCGATGAGCAGTTTTACGACTTCGAGATTTCCGGACCAAGACCGGCCAGCGGCCATGAGGACTGTGGACCCATCTTTTTCCTTGGCATTAACGTCCATGCCCTTGTCAATGAAGAACCAGTTTGTTTTTCTTTGACCTGGAGACGGGGTCGTGTTATCGTATTCACAACTTGAATAGTCACGCTCCGACAATGGGTCGGCAGGTGGCTGCTTCCCATGTTCTCTAGGAGGTAACGGGTAAAATTGAAGACACAGCTACTATTAGAAAGTGAAATCGATAAATGGGAACGCAACGACGCCGGATTCAAAAGAGTCCCTGCCGTCGACAAATGCTTTGCAATTCTGGACCTTATCACCGCGTCCCGGCAGCCTCTCGGCGTAAGCGAGATCTCAAAGCGGCTCTGCCTGAACAAGAGCACAGTTTTTAATATCGTCCGTACACTGGCCGCTCTCGAGGTCCTTGAACACGGGCCTAACAGCAAATTAGGCGTCGGGACGCGCCTCTACGTCTTGGGTCAAGCAGCGGGCAGCAAGGCAGAACTAGTCCGTACCGTGCGTCCCTATTTGAAGACAATCTCTTTGGAGTCAATGCTCTCCGCGTTTCTTGTCATGCGATGGGGCATGTACGCTGTCATTGTAGACAAAGTAGAAGCTTCGAACTACGTAAAAGTATCTTACGAAATAGGAACTCGGCTGCCTCTCCTTGTGGGAGCCACAGGCAAAGCACTCCTATGTCAGCTTTCCGATGCGGATCTCGACAATATTCTCAGTGAAAATGAACCGCTAAGATTGATTCCTCATGCCCGCAAGGATAGAGTCTCGCTCAGGAACGCAGTTAAGAGTGTACGCGAGGATGGCTTTGCCGCTGACATGGGGGAACACATTGACGGTGTTATCACCTTGGCGGTCCCAATTAATACCCACAGGGCAGATCTTCAAGCAGCCATTTCCGCGGTTGGCTTCAAGTGGCAGTCCAAGGATGGTCGTATGTTTTCAGTCTCCGAGCTGCTGAAACAGATCGCGAACGAGCTTGATTGTCGCTTCACAACGGCCTGGAAGAGGGTTGGAATAGACCGGCACTAACGGCAAACGAAATTACTTAGAACCGCGACCAAAGTCGGGGTATTTTCGAGAACAGGCGAATCCTTGCGTCTGCCGAGAGTGAAGGAACTGTCTCAAAATCGTGGTATAAACAAGATTCGTGGCACGATTCTGGTCATCAAAATAGCTTTGAGACAGTTTCTGAAAGTCGATTCGACTATTCCGACTTGTGTTTAGTTAAATGCCCGTCTATTTTGGATATCAAAGGGACACCGCTAACCGCTCTGACTCGCGTCCGCTGAAAAAGTCTTGCGGAAGTACGCCACCGGAACAGGACAGGGCCATTTGATTAGTCTGAACGTACGCAAACATCTTCTAGGTTCTGAAGGCCCTTTTGAATTACGTGCGAAATTCATCGTTCCTGAAGCGCGATTGGCAGTATTGTACGGGGTATCAGGGGCCGGCAAAACGACTTTGTTGCGGATGCTGGCCGGACTGGAACGGCCTGATGACGGTTGTATCGAAGTAGACGGGAAGACGTGGTTCGATCGGAAACAAAGGGTGTGCGTGCCCCCTCAAAAACGAAGCGTGGGACTCGTCTTTCAGAATTATGCACTATTCCCTTCGATGACGGTGAGGCGTAATCTCGAGTTCGCCGCAGGCCGCCGAAAAGATCCCAGAGTTGATATGCTCTTGGAGTTGGTTGAACTGGGCGAATTGCAGAAGAGGTATCCGGAAGAGCTGTCTGGAGGTCAGCAGCAGAGAGTAGCTTTAGCAAGGGCTTTGATCAGGCAACCAAAAATTCTGCTACTTGACGAGCCTCTTTCTGCCTTGGACGAGGCAATGAGGGAGAAGCTTCAGGAGGAAATCCTGCGCCTGCATCGCGAACTGAAGCTTACCACTATTCTTGTTTCGCACGATAGGACTGAGATATTACGTCTTGCAGACAAGGTGATCGCGCTTGACCAAGGCAGCGTGACTTTCGACGGCCTTCCGTCTCTGGCGTTCAATTCGCATCGAAAAAAAGGCGCCGAACCGTTGAAGGCGAAGCTAGTCGATATGTCCTTTGAGAACGGCTCTGTTGCGATACTAGCGACAACGGACGGAGATTCACAAACAGTTGAAATCCGGGTACACACGAAAGATCTCGAACAACTTATTGAAAGAAGTGAATTATGCGTGGGATCACGAAACCGAAAGCTTTTTTAAAAGGAGAAGAATCAGCAGGGAAACTGACCCCAGTAACGCCGCAAGCAGACCGGCCCGTGCAAACTCTCCCGTGAAAACAGAGTTGTAGATCTCCAAAGATAGCGTGTTTGTTCTGCCCACAATGTTTCCACCGAGCATCAACGTCAACCCAACTTCCCCCAGAGATCTTCCGAACGCTAGAGAAAGTCCCCCGGCAATGCTCTTCTTGATGCTCGGGACCACCACGTATATGAAGGTCTCGGACTCGGACTTCCCTAAAGTGTAGGAAGCTTCAATAAGACTTACCGCACTGCTCTGCACTGCGGCCTGGACCGGTTTGACGATAAGAGGGAGGCCTGCCACGAACGCGGCAATGACTACCCCCCACAGGTTGAAGATGATTTCTACGCCGAACACGCCTGAGACGTAACGTCCGATCAATCCCGTTCTGCCCAGAATGAGAAGCAGCACGAATCCCAAGGCTATCGGAGGAAAAACCAGGGGCAGGGTGACCAGGGCATCTATGGCACTTCGTAGTGGACTGGTTTTCTTACCCAGATAGTAGCCCAATATGAGGCCGAAAATCGCGTGCATGGCCAGAGATATTGCCGCCACCTTAGCGGTGAATATCAAGGGAAACGCCACATTCTTGACTGTCTCGGGTCCTAACCAGGACACTAAATCCATGAAGCCACCTGTGACGCCATTGCAGTTCCAAGTGCATTGGACGGACTTCCACGCGAGCTAGAGAACCATTTCTATTGGTGCCCCGTGCTCGACGAGAAGTTTCATTACATCCAGCCTTCCTGCTTCGCAGGCCCACCTCAAGACATTCTTGCCGTCCCCGCTTCGGAAATCAATGGGTTTGTTTGCCCTCAAGAGTCTGCCCAAAGTATCAAGATCGTTCGATTGAGCGGTATCGATTAACTCTCGCCCTTCGGTATAGTCCCTCTGATCCGCTATGGCTCGTAGATTTGCCACAATTCAATCCTCCCAATTTTCATCTTGAAGTCAATCCATTCTTGAAGCACCGTAGCCCCGCAAGGTTAAAGTAGAGTTAAGAATGTGAGAAATCACGATGAACCCGATCAGGAGTCTACAATCCAGCTTTCTTCAATATTCCCTTAACCTCTGGGGCACTTTTCAAGAAATGCAGAAACTTCTTGGTTTCCGGATTATTTTGGTAACCTTTGACAACTCCCACCACTATCTTGATGGGGTTATAAGAGGCCCGGTCAACGGTGACGTATCCGCCTAACTTGTCTTTGATATAAAGCGCATCGGTAAGGTTTATGAACCCCGCGTCTACGTTCCCACTTATAAGATAGCTGGAAACTTGCGGTACGGTGGCGACAACGAGCAGCTTCTTTCTCATTTTGTCAAGCAATCCGGCATTTCGAAGGTATTCGTTTCCGGCCTTTCCGTAGATAGCAAATTTCTTGTCGGGAATAGCCACCTTCGTGATTTCAGGCTTCAAAAGGTCGTCCGGCTGCTGGATCTTGACATTCTTGCGGTACGCGATGACCAGGACCCCGCTTCCGAGTTCGTGGAACGAAGCGAACTGAAGGCCCGACGAATTGAGAAAATTCGCGTCGGCAACCATGAATGCCACTTTGCCACTGGCCTTTACTTCCATTACGATGTTGCCGACGTTACCGTAGATCTGATCTATCTTGCTGCCGCCGGACCTTCTCATAAGCCTGAATAATCGCGGTCAAGGGGCGCTTGTACCCTGCGCCGGCGGCGAGTATCAAAGATTCGGCAAATGCCAGGGATTGGCTGAGAAATAATACAACGGCAATCATCAAGAAACGTTTCATCGGTACCTCCATGACAGATCAATCAATTCCGTCGAAATGCTAAAAGTATTCACTTACGTGGGGTAGTCCCGCGAGGCGCGGGTCTGGCCCACAGGTTAAGTTTCCCCTTTCCCTGAAAAGTGAACGCTTACCGCGTAAGCCCCTGGTCAAGTCCCATACGGGCAGAACCGTTTCAGGTTCAAGAAATGAGCGGGAGCAGCAATGGTGACCCCAAACAGGACGGTCGGCTTTTCAGTGAGTAGGGCCCGGAGCGTATCGTTGGTGAGTGTGCTTCCAGTGACCAGAGCGAGATCGGACCATGCGATGTTGCCTGCTGTGTGCTCCGGTCCTTGAATGTCAACTCCGAATTTTCTTGTTCCCACATTTTCCGGGTCCATGTCTGTTACTCTTAGTTCAAACTCTTTAGCTAGAGCTTCGACCATTCTTGGCTGAAGGCCCACCAACGCGACTCGCGGCTGTCCATAGTTCTCTCTGTACGTAAGACACCAGCTCTTTGGCGCATTTGGGCGGTTCGAAGTCCTTGCAGTGGATGGTCTTTTCTACTATTGCAAGGTGTCGAGCAACTGCATTAAGGCTGGCGAGGAAAATTGCTCGCCGATAGTTGTTCTTGAGTTCCATGTCTCCGACTTCTGCAAGGGTGCCGGAAAACTCTCCGTACATGTCTGTAAACGCCTGGCCTCGGCTCCCCAGAAACTCGGCTTCCATCATCCTCTCTCTGCCTTTGATGAGGGGATAATCTCTATCTTCGGGATTTCCGATTGCCTCTTCCGGTGTAAGCGTCTTCACTCCCACTCGGACCACTTCCCCTTGCCAAGAGTGTTCCTCGATCAGGCGCCGAAATTCTTGCTGCATCAAGTAGAAAAAATTCATGTTAGCTCCGTTGGAACGCGAACTCGGTCTCCATTCCTTGTTTGGTGAGTAATACCACTTGGAAGTGGTCATGTGTCACCCCGTTGAACATTTCCGATACGGCAAATCAGTAGTATATCAACTTCGGGTCCTCATCATCTTCACACCGTACAGCCAGCTTTTCCTTGAAAAAAGGTCCGAAACGCTGAAAAAGTCTCGTCCAGTGGGTACGACCTTGTTCCAGGTCTTCGAGTATTTCGGTGACAATTTCGGGAAGCTGGCAGAGAGCCTCCTTTGGGATAAATGAAACCGCCCCCAGCTTCATTGCCGCGTTGAGGCTTTGAGCGTTTATTGCGTGAGCAGTCAACATGGCTACAGGAAGCTTGTTTTTGCGACAGGTCTCCAGCAGAAAGAAACCATTGACACCCATTATGTCCAGAATGGCTAGATCAAAGGCTTCCTCTGCAATCAGCCCCTGCGCTTCATCGAAACTTCCGGCGGTAAGAACTTGCGAAGTCGCAAGGGCTTCTTGCACCGCGTCCAAAATATCGGGCTCATCGTCTACTACAAGAATTCTTTTTCCTTCAAGGAATGCTCTATGCATATCATCTACCCAAGCGGCTTTTGGGGTTCTTTATCGAGCTTGTCTTGCGGCAAGCGGTTCAAATAATCATTCGGACTAAATGCCAGTGTTTTGACACATTGGCAGGCGCCAGGCTCGCGGTAAATCTCGGGGCGGGGGGTTGCCGCGAGTCCTTGCGCTGCGTGGCTGTGACGGCGAACAAGGTCAAAACTCAGCCAGCAGAGTGACTTGTGCGCCGACAATCGGATTTATGGCCCTGTCCGGGTTGATGCCCCACCTGTTTGCCACAGTCGGAACGTCCCAGTTGGCTACACTTCGGTCTATGCAGGCATAATTGAACCATCTCCCCGGTTGCCAGAAAGAGCCTAGCACGTTAACCTGGAGGCCCTCAAGGAGTTTCCAGTCCAGACCGACCATCGCTTCCCACCCGAGTCCATTATCCGGGATGGAAGGCGCACCGGGGTTGTCTTTATAGTTGACGTAAGGAGTCCACTTGACTTGATCCGCCGCGTTACCGCCAGAGTCAACGGTCGTGGTCACCGCGGACTTTTGGGCAGGTCGTATGAATCCCCACCCGTGCCCCTGTGAACTGCGTTCGGCCCATAGGAAGGAACCGAAGACGTTCAAGTTTGCTGCAACAGCATGATCTATCCTTACAGCCAGTACCCATGCTTCGTTGATGTAGCCCTGCCTGTTAAAGTCAAAGGCGTTAACACCCGATCCATAGGCATATCCCAGGAGATAAGTGTACGGCCTGAATACGCCGTAAGCCGCGATAAGAGGCTTCTGGATAGACGGCTGCTTGTTGATAGGAGCGCCGTGTCGGCGATCCGCGCCCGGCATGAACACGTACAGGAAAGAGAGTTTGGTCGGGCCTCCGAAGATCCCTGCCTCGGTCATGTACCGCCAGGACTCATTATACAAAGGCCCCGCACCCAGCCTATAGGTCGTCTCCTCTCCAAAGGCCAGCTCCGTGTTGAAAAAGAATCTCCCATTGTTGTACTTTGTATACAGGCAACCGACCCGCCAGGTTTGGTCGTATGGAGTAAAGGTCGCACGATCCGCTTGGCGGTTCTGAGACTCAGGTCCTGCGCGCCAGCGAAGCAACATCATCTTCCCCCCCATGTCCAGCGGGCCTGTCTGATACGTAATGAAACCGCCGGTAGCTTGATGGCGAAGCCCGTTTTTGTCAAAGAGATTGTAGTACGGGCTTACTGTCTGGCCGAGCCGCGTATGTGCGGGCTCCTGCCAGAAGGGAAATACTCCCAGGCCCATTCTGAACGGGCCGTAGAAGGTAACCACCTGCACTGACTCACAAGTCAAGTTGTGCGTGCCGTCGAATTGCAAACCTGTCCCGAAAATCTCCGGCCGCTTGCCCGCAGTGAGTATACCCCAGGGGATCTGGGCCGTGACCCACCACAGGGTCCACTGACCATCGGACGTGGCCACATAACGCCCCATACTCGTTCCGTCAACGTAGTTCGAAGCTATGGGATCTCCGTAGGCGCCGAGCCAATACATGCCTCTAAATCTGATCGCAGGATTTATGCGTATCTCGGGAAACAGTTCGAGATTCTGGTATTGCTGTGAAGCATCGACTCCCGAAACGAGATCCCGTGACCTATAGCCCACCCATCCGTTGAGAGAAGCAAAATCCCCCGGCTTCAATCCCAAAGGACCTGCCGTACCCTCACTTTTGTCGATGTTCTCCTTTCCAAAAAAACCCCTGGAACCGGCCTGGCCGTAATATTCGTATGTGGAGATGAAGGCCCCCTGCATATTGAACTCCCAGGCCAGTGCAAACCTACATGTGGAACCAATGTACGTCCCCACGAGAAGGACGAAAAGAACGCGTGACAAACGATGACTCATTGAACCGATCCTCCAGATCAAAATGGAACCTAAACGAGCCCTAAAGGTCAGGCTGAACTATTAGATTGACCGGCCTTGACAGAATGCCCGGGGGAAGCACAACTACTCCGAATTGGTTGCCGGTGGCGCCAGAATCGGACCTTTCGGGCCAGTTTCCTTCTGAAACCATTGCTGCCTGAGTAACGGCAAACATCGAGTCATGAGACTCTGGGTCACCTCATGACTACTCCAGATATGATCATGGTGACACTATAAAGCCCGCGCAGAATGCCGATATGAAACTGCCTCAAAATCTAGGCATACAACAGAGTTGTGTTACTATGCCTCGTCCCACGGCATTGTATTGCAGGGCTACCACGTCTATACGGGAGCCGCCGTTGGAGTCCCGTTCGGGCGGTTTGAAGTAGACTAGTGCTTTGAAAACTGTTGCAAAAATTCGTACGACTCGTGAATCGTCGCCCGATGAACATATCGCTGGGTTTACTATGCCCTTACCCCAACCCTGCCCCAGAGGGAGAGGCGGCCACTCCGGGCCGGGTCTGAATCCCCTCGCCTCAGGGAAAAGGGCATGGCGAGGGGATGATCGTTTCGCGGTTGTGGGCACCGAAATCGTCTTGAGACATTTTCATCTGTCTCTGCCGCTGCGATTGTCTCGACTTAAGAGGGTCCCTGGAATCGTTGCGAGTTACAGCCAGATCGTCATAAGGTGAGTAGTCAGCAGGTGACTATTCTCAGACTAAAAACCCACACGATTCACCTCTCAACAAACCTCTCTTTCGAAGCCAACTGCCTGATACCCAGAAACAAAGCTTCGATTCGGAGGCCCCCCTCAGCGAAATACGCACCAAGACGTTTCGCTCCAATTCCTACATGGGGAAAGCTGGTTGTACCAGATGTCACTGAACAATACGAGGCAAGTCTATGCTTGTCAAGAAAATTCGTCTCTTTTTGGGTCGCGGTAGGGAAATCAGTTGCCTGATGCCCCTACCGAGACCGAGTCATGCGCAAACCATATAAGACGCCGGCCATAAGCAAAATGGGTCTCAGGCAAATGGGCAAAAAAAGGTTTACGCGGAAATCTAAGCCCGTATTATCGGTAAGCGAGATTCCAAGGCGGGCGTGTCCGGCAAAAATCTGCGTAGAAGTCAGGATTTTAACGCATGCAGTGGCTCTATCTATTTATCGCTATCGTGTCCGAAGTGATTGCTACTTCAGCTCTAAAGGCCGCCGAAGGATTCACTCGGTGGATTCCCTCATTACTCGTCGTCGTTGGCTATGCCTCAGCGTTCTACTTTCTTTCGCTTACCCTGCGCTCCATTCCGCTCGGTGTCTCTTATGCCATCTGGTCCGGTGTTGGTGTAGCGCTGGTTTCATTGGCCGGCTGGGTCTTCTATCATCAGTCGCTTGACGCAGCAGCGCTGTTCGGCATCGCGCTCATTATAGTAGGTGTAGTCGTGCTGAATTTCTTTTCGAAGGCGGTACCTCATTGAGCACCGCGCGCGCCCTCCCGGTTACCTCATACGAAGTCGCGTTCAAAGTTGAAATGAAATCCCCTCCAACCCCTAAAGCAGGGGAAGGGGGCATAGGCGTTAATATAACGAGCCTGCCCGCTGTGAGCCCTGGAGGGGCTCAATGATAGTAGCCCGGCAATTCATTGCCGGGTGGCTGATAAGCAATGATTCAATCTTGGTCCCCGAGGGGCGCCCGAAGGATACATCCTTCGGGCGCCCCTCGGGGACCAAGAAAAGTCTCTTGGCGGTCCATTCCCGGCGATAAATCGCCGGGCTATTATCAGGATGTCCCTCCGGGACGAAGAGAACTTGAAGCTTATTTTAACGCCTATGGGGGAAGGGGGGATTTTGAACGTGAATTGATGTCAGATACATTTATCTGTCGGAGCGTGTACGGCGGGCAAATAGTACCCGTCGACTCAATCCGCCGTCCGGCCAACCCGCGTGGGTCGTCTCAGTTCTTAGCCGATCTTGTTGAGCCGCGCTAGGTAGGCGTATCTGCGGTATAGCGGTTTGACGGATAGGGCGACCAGGCCGAACATTTCAAGCTCTCGGAAATACTCCAAGACCTCCGGCCGCGGATGGACGTGGAAAAGGCTCAGCCATTTTTTGAGACCTGCCGCAAACCATTTGGGAAGACCTCGCTGGTCCCCAAAATCTACAACCCACAGCGAGCCGCCGGTTTTAAGGTTGAGTAAGCCTCGACCTAATGCGGATCGCCATTGAGGAATCATGGACAGCGAATATGAAAAGAACACCGTATCAAACGGTTCCTCACTGCCGAATACGCTCAGAGGAGAGAACTCTTCTGCCAAGCACTGTTCCAACCGGATCTGTTGCTGAATTCCGGCGCGAGTCAGATTATAGCGTGCGCTCTTTAGCATTTCGGTGGACGCATCAATTCCGAAGAGCTGAATCGAAGGAAATCTGCGGGCCACGTGTATGAGATTGCGAGCAGTTCCGCAGCCGATTTCCAATACACGGGCATCTTCCTTGACCTCCATCCTTTCGATCAACGTGTCCCTTCCGAGCAGGAAATAACGGCGAGTCAGGTCGTAAATGTGTCGTTGATTCCTATAAATCCTATCCATGAGTACGCCGTGACCACTCTTTGCGGCTTCCTTCGACGACGGTGCGTCTGTGCGAACGGATCGTAATCGTGACATCAGTTCCTCATTTCGTACACGTGGAGGCCGCCGTAGATCGCCGATCGGTCTAGTCGAAACAGATCAGACGAAAGCCCCTTCTTGTACTCGAAACATGCACGAAGTTCGGGTCTCAGAGTTCTCTCCACTACCGGCTCTATACCTCCGGTGCGGAATATTATCCGGGAACCCGGCTGCCCGACGCGGGCGACCTCGGTCCAGAGATCGTTGATCTGATCGGCAGTCATCCAATCCTGGGCGTCCAGAAACACAAATCTGTTTAAGCTTTGATTGGGTTGCGCTCGGAGGAAGGCGGTCAGGGAGCAAAAACAGGTTCGAATTCGGTGGATATTAGATCTTAACACGAGAAAATAATCCGGCTTTAAATAATCAGGTATGGCGCGGCGTTGAACCGTATCATAGCATCGACCGAAGGCCTGCCATGCGAAATAGTTGTCTTCCAACGGGAACTCGCACAGCAGACGCTTAATACGAGCCTGGTAGACACACAATAGGTCCCGGCCCTCTTCAATCCGAATACGCTCGAGCTGGGCTGGCGGCACCCCAAGAGCGTGCAGAAAGAACGGCAACTTGGCGAGCACTTTCACCGGAAGACTATTGAGCACCGGCTCGCAATATTGGCGGTAAACTGTTTCTCGTTCCTCACGGGTGCACGCGGTCAGGAATTCACGGGTGTTCACCTTTTTTATCCCCGCCAAACCGTGGATAAAGCGGATAAACATACCCATGCTGCCAAAATTGTAAAGGTTTTTTGCAAAATAGTCGATCCGGGGACCCAGGAACTTTCGGCGAAGCCAAGAACCGCCTTCCCAGAACTGGCGAGTTTGGTCGTCCAGCCGGTCGCGCAGGTAGCGCACATAATTGACTATATTCAGCACATCATCCGCACAACCGAAAAACCGAAACAGATCCTCATGCGTCGGGAGATAGGCTACCGCGGCCAGTTTCAGACGAGTGAGAGCAAGATGGCACGCATTAACGTCGACCGCGACAATCGATTGTGGCTGGACCGTCAGATAATTTAGTATGTTACATCCGCCGCTGGAGATCATGAGGAGTCGACTATCCCGGTCCAACCGAAGCCCTTGGATGTCCACGCGCGGGTCCTCCCAGATCTGGTTATACACCAATCTATTAAACCAGAATGCAAATAGACGCTCGAGAGCGCCTTGCAATCTCCAGGGCTTCTTCTGGACCATGATATCTGCAACTTCATCGCGAGTGGTTTTCATGTTACCTCGTACAACAAATGCGCTCGCTGCAAAACAGTCGAGTCGCAACCTCCCGGGCAAAAACGTCCAAAGTGTTATATGCGGTTCGTTAAAGTTGAGTTAATGTTCCGGTAGAAATTGTTTAAAAAATCGTAATCGTTGACTTGGCAAAGAAACTTGACTGACATTGCGAGTTGCGATTGTGGGGCGGACTTTCCAGTCCGCCATGTTCACTGCATGAGCTCGTCCAGGTGCTCCCCACAATAATTCTCCGATGAGAATTCGGCTCCCGACTCATTTTCCGACAAAGTGCGGAAGGATTACGATGCTAACGAAATCCTGTAGGAAATGCATGGTAATAGGCGCCACAAGACTTTTGCGCCATACGTAAACGAAACCGAAGACCAGCCCCAGAACGCATACGGTGACCACACCAGCCGCACCTTCGTAACCATGCCCAAGGGAAAAAATAAACGCGGAAAGCAGAACGCTCAAAAATGAACCTCCGAAAATGTTCTTGAACCGCAATATCAAATATCCTCGGAAAATGGTTTCTTCCGTCAAAGCAACGGTGGTAACCAGGACTAAGGCTGCTACCATCTGCGAGGTGTGTGTACTTGGCTTCAGTAACTGCAAAGGCGTAGACGGAGCGGATAGGCCGATCGTTTCTAGAATTTTCTCCAGAATCGCAGCCCCGAAGAACATCGGGACGAAGAGCATTGCCCCTAAAAGGATGTCCCTCCAGACACCCTGCAGTGTCCAGCCGATGCGGAGGACAGACTCCTTGTTACGCCACAGGAAGAAGAGAACCAGCGTGAGCAAGGAAAGATCGCGCAGAGTTGTCGCAACGGCCGCTAACATGAAGCTGACATTCTTTAGGTCGATCAAGAAGAAAGATTGAAACATAGAAGGCCCGATCAGAAATAAAAAGACGGCAACCTCTATGAGCTGCGACCGGCTGTCAAACTGAGCGCCGCCGGTGTTTCCGGATGTAATGTCGGCTGAATCGGTCTGCATCTTTTTGCCCCCGTAGACACTGGTAATTGTGCTGCTATCTTGCCGTTTCGGTTGTTTTCCAGGTACGGATAGGTGAATTCTATGGAAGCTAGGACCTGAAAAAGCCGATTGTGGTTCCCGGCAAGACACTATAGAATTAAAGCCCTGTGATGCCTCTGTTGCATATCGCCTTAGACCGATCGCGGTCAAGCGCAATCTATTCGTCGGTGTAATAATTGCTTACGTTCGGGAGAAGATTGTCATTGCGAGCGAAGCGAAGCGATCGTTTTCTCTAAACGTGGCTTGGAGTGCTTTCCAGCGAGACGCGGGATATCACTCCTCGCAATGACGAGGTACAGAAAATTCCGGCTCTTCGCGTAAGTGGATGGGTACTCGTCGGATTTTCCCAATATGGCAATTGCCGAAATCATTTGCCGCGGTTTTGCCGGAAAGCAACCAATTTTGTTTCCCCATCCTTAGGGAATTCAGCGGCCAAGCCATGTGACAGTTATCGTGATCTACATAGCGACCCTTGTCGAAGCTCTGCATTTGATTTCGCAGAGCCGCTTCGGTAACATGTTCTCATGGACCTGAGCAACTCGAACACTTTGCACACTGACCATAACCCGGTCCCCAAGGGGTCACATCCATGAAGAATCGAAATAACGATAGAAACCTTCTAGAAGAGCCATCGATGGAACAAGGCAGCCTCCTTACCAATCACGTGAAGTCTTCCCGAGCCGTTTCATTGGGTGAGACTCAGTTCCTCAGAGAGGCAAAAACTTTCTACAAGAAACTTGTCGAACTTTCGCCGGTGGGAATCTGTGTAGTAATTGAGGGCCGCTTGTGCTTCGGGAACCAGGCCATGGCGAGGACTCTGGGGTTCGCAGATTCTGAGGAATTGATGGGCACGGATATCTTCCGTTTTGTTCCTCCGAATTGTCACAAGGCGGTCGCTGCGCTTCTTACTCGCGACATCGAACAGGGCAATTCCCACAACATCACTGAATTGGAAATGATCCGAAACGATGGCGCTACAATAGTCGCCGAGGTGGTCACTGCGCCGCTTTCCTATTATGGGTGCGAGGCTACCGAATTGATGGTAAGAGACATTTCCGATCTCAAGCGGACCGAGGCCCGTCGAGCAGAACTGGAAAGACTTGTGAGAGAGCGGACAGCCGAATTAGCTGCCCGGAACGAACAGCTAATGCTGGAAATAGAAGAGCACAATCGTGCCCGTCGGGCACTTCAGGAGGCTGAAGAACGTTTTCGGGTGATGGTGCACGCAGCCCCTGACCTTATTTTCACCAAAGATCACATGCTGAGATATACCATGGTCAACCCTGCCATGGAAAAGCTTCACGGTCGCAAGGCATCTGAAATTGTTGGACTTAGGGACGACGAATTCCTCAGTCCGGACGCTGCGAAACGAGTTAGGGCCACGGATGTTCGCGTGCTCGCAGGCGAGACCGTAGAAAATGAATACACCACTTCCATTAGAGGAGTTCCCTTCACTTTGCACGGCATCAGGGCCCCTTTGAAAGATGCTGATGGCAATGTTTACGGTCTTTGCGGCATCGTTCGAAATACCACCGACCGAAAATTCGTGTCCACGCGCGCGAAAGCGCCCGGAAGTATGGATTACCAGTCCCCTGCCATGAGCTCGACTCTGAGCGAGGCCAAAATAGCCGCTGCGTCAGACAGCACCGTTCTACTATTGGGAGAGAGCGGCAGCGGGAAGGACCACTTGGCCCGCTGGATCCACGATCATTCGAAGAGGGCCAGTGGACCCTACTTCTCCATCAACTGCGCAGCCATAGCCAAAGAACTTGCAGAGTCGGAGCTTTTCGGGCACGAAGCCGGCGCTTTTACCGGTGCCCGGGGAGCGAGAAAGGGCCTGCTTCAGTTGGCTGAAGGCGGAACTCTCTTGCTCAACGAGATCGGCGAGCTTCCCATATCGTTGCAGGCAAAGCTTCTCACATTTCTAGACACCAAGTTGTTTCTCCGAGTTGGTGGCGAGCAGCACGTGCGGGTAGATGCCCGAATTATAGCGGCTACACATAGAAATCTCATTGAGGAGATCGAAAAAGGACACTTTCTATCAGCTCTGTATTATCGTTTGAACGTGTTGACGATAGAAGTCCCGCCGTTGAGAGAGAGAAAGGAAGATATCCAATCTCTTATTAAGAGTATTCTGGCCAATCTAGCCGCTGAACTCCAGTTAGTTGAACCACCGACAGTGGATCCTGCCAATATCGCGGAATTGTACCGTCACGACTGGCCCGGGAATGTGCGTGAACTTCGCAACGTCCTTGAACGGGCATTGATGTTCTGGGATGGCGGGTCGTTCAACGTTAGCCTTTCCAGACCGAAACCACGATACCAGGAGTGGTGCTATAAAGTGGCTTTCCCCTCTGGTCGTTCGCTTCTTCAACTAACGGATGAATTGCGATATTGCGTCTGTGCGGAAGCCCTTCGTCGGTCTCACGGGAGCAAGCACGACGCTGCGCGGCTTTTGAAGATATCACGTGGCGCGTTATATCGGTACATGAAGCGTTGGAGGGCTTCGCGCGAAATTGGAACATCAAATTAAGCCTTCGCGCGAAATGTGAACGGGCTGCCAGAGGATAACCACCCTATACTCTTGGATTTCACAAAACATGTTCCGATTTCGCGCGGCGGCGGGTCTCCCGGCCATGCGCGTTTAATGCCTCACTATTCCAACTCAACTCTGTAACCCATCATTATTGATACAGATTCTTCATAAATTCATCAAGGTCATTTCTTGGCACGGAAAATGCTCTTGATGGCTACCATTGGAAGTCGCAAGGTTGCCACCGTCGTGACTTCCGACGTCAGAGTTCTGCCCTGTAGGTCGTACAGTAGATAGAGTCGATCAGTTCAACAGACAAAAACGTCCGGGGTGTCAAATGGGATTATTTGTCAAAACCTTCGCGGAAATGACAAGGAATGACCTTCAGATGGCAGGCGGCAAGGCCGCCAATCTCGGTGAACTGACTCAGGCAGGGTTTGATGTGCCGCCGGGATTCTGCATTCTCAGTAAATCTTTAGATCATCATATCGAGTGCAACTCATTAGCCCCCCGCATAAGTTCCATCGTAGCCGAGTTCGATTATGAAGACTTCTCCCTTATGGAAGACAAGACAGCAGAAATACGCTCACTGATTGCATCAGTGCCCATTCCCGATGACCTGAATTCGGAACTCGTTGCTTCGATCGGCGAATTGGTCGGCCCCGAGAACTCCTTCGTCGCAGTACGATCGTCGGTTGCGGTCAAAGACAGTGACATCTCTTCATTTCCCGGCATGATGGACACCTTTCATTACATCAAGGGGCAGGCGGATATAATCGAGCACGTGAAAATGTGTTGGGCTTCGTTATGGACACTACGAGCCACATTCAATCGAATGCACAAGTGCATAGATCACAATCTAGGGTTAATTGCACCCATCGTTCAGCGTATGGTCGACCCGGAAGTCGCCGGCATCTTGTTTACTGCCAATCCGATCACAGGCAATCGGGACGAGATGGTTATTGAGTCGAACTGGGGGCTCGGAGAATCAGTGGTTTCAGGAAAGTCCATGAATGATTTTTTCTTGATCGACAAATCTGACCTGGCATTGAAAACCAGGCAGATAGCCAAGAAATCGCTGATGGTCTGTTTCGACAATGAGAAAGGATGCGGTCGCAAAGAACAAATAGTTTCACCTGAGATGACAAGTGTCCCCACTATCTTGGACGATCAGGTGCGGCATTTGGCTGAGCTTGGTCTCAAAATTGAGGCATTGTTCGGGTTTCCCCAAGACATTGAGTGGAGCTACGAGAAAAAACAACTATTTGTGTTGCAAAGCAGAAACATAAGAACCTTGAAGAAAAAAGTGTGAAACACGCTTATGCGTCACTTGGTCTGCGAAAAAGTCTCTCTGTAATTAAAGGTTCACAACACAAATTTCGGCCTGAAAGCAATAGGACACAATACTTAGGAGGATTGCAACATGGGACAAAGAACCGTTGACGCTCACAATCACTTTTATCCCAAGGAATATCTGGATTATCTCGTGAGCAGAGGGTCCACTGAGACACCTCATGCCAGGCATGACGGTGGCACCCATTATCGATGCTATTACAAGAAGGTGGCTGTAGCTCACATCGACCGGGCAGGGCATTTTGACCTTACTGCGAGAATCAAAGACCTTGATGCCGGAGGTCTTGATACTCAGCTTCTGAGTGTCACCATTCCCGGGCCTGAAACTCTGGAAAGGGACAAGGGCATATATTGGGCCACGAAGTGCAATGACGCGTTGAAGAAAGCAATGGACGACTATCCCGGCCGTTTCTATTTCTTGGCGAGCCTGCCGTACCAGGATCCCGATGCGGCGTGCAAAGAGCTTGAACGATGTTACAAGATGGGCTGCAAAGGCATCCAAATGTTTTCTAATTTCAACGGGGAGCCTATTTTCCTCGAGAAATATCACGGCATTTATGAATTGGCCGACAAGTGGGATCTTCCGATGCTGATGCATCCGGCAGTGCCGATGACTGCGGACGTGATGGACAAGGTTAAGGTACCTTACCAGCTCTGGGGCTACACTCTGGACACGAGCCTGGCGGTAGTTAGCCTCATTTTTCAAGGCGTCATGGACAAGTACCCGAATTTGAAAATAGTTCACGGGCACCTTGGTGGAATGATTCCTTACTTTGTGCGCAGGTTACAGGATTCTTACAAAGGCTATGGCAAAGAATGGGGTATTGAGCTGAAGGAGTCCCCGGACATAACCTACAAGACAAGGGTCTATCCGGATACTACCTCCTTCTACTTGCCCGCAATGAAATGCTGCCTCGAGTGGATAGGTGCAAGTCAAATGTGCGTGGGCACCGATTATGCTCACAGGGTCGGAGATCCGGAAGGCGCTATCAAGGCAGTACAAGATCTTGGAGTTCAGACAGGGCTCGGTCAAGACGAGATAGACATGATTCTCGGCAAAAACCTGGAGAAGCTGTTCAAACTGCCGCCCATGCCTTAGGAGACGATGGAGGTGCAAAGACCGTAAGCAATTTTGCACCTCCTTCGATGGCAACCGTTCACCCGGAAAGAAAGATTCACCGCGGAGTGCGCCGAGATTGCAGAGGAAAGAATGGCTTAAAGGGAACCCAAATACGTATCTGGACCCTCAGTCCGCCAGTGCAAATAATTGCACTGTGATAGACTAGAGTCCTCTAAGGCTCGTCATGAGCAACGAACAGAGAAAATCGTTTTCTCTGCGATCTCTGCGGTGACCATTACCTCCGATGTTTATCGGCCGTACGGCACTATCGCCGATCAGGAGCTTTGGATAGATGCACATGAACCGGGAGCCCCATGGAGAAACAGAGGTCCGGACCATGGAGGTAAAGTGGTGCGGGTTTGACTATGGGCAATGCATTATGGAGCCGGGCGGCTTAAGAAATCCGCTTGTTTTTGGCGATATCTATAAGGAATTGGGGCAGCCGGAACTCATTCCTGACAAGATTCGGAAGTATCGCATACTAAAAGAGAAGTACGGTACGTACAGCGTCATAAAGGAAGGGCATCGTGGCGAGATCTATAGCTATGTTCTGGACAACAATCCGGAAGCTATTGAGCTCTTCGGTCGAAAGGAACAGGAATTGCTTCTCATAGGGGAAGGTTTGGAACAAGCCCTCGCTTATCTTCAACAGGCCGGCATTGAACTGCAAGTGGTTTCCGAAATGAAGAAAACTCTGGGGCCGGTGGGAGCCGACGCTGTGTCTAGGTTTCTGAAGAGCAGAGGTCTGGTCAAGTATTTCAAGGAACTCGTTACGCCACAGGGCAAGATCGACTTAGAGACTGACTCGCTCGATCCCAAATACAAGGGATGCACAAAGCAAGATGGGACGCTCTATGAGGTCCTCGCTCAGGAGCTCTCCGCACGAGGAATTGAGCCCCACGAAGCTGTAATGGTGGGCGACAAACCTGAGACGGACATAAATCCCGCTCACGACAGGGGATTCAAAACAATACAATATAAAGGATTCATAGACCTGGGAGAGTCAAAAGCGGACCTGGTTATCAATTCCTTTGAAGAGCTGACATCCATCCTGAAAAGGAAGCAATGAGAATTATGTTTAACGGAAAACCATTAGCTCTTGTTCTAGAATTTGAGGACGCTTCCAAGACTTCAGTCTCATTTGAAGCTCTTCCGTACCAACTTCAGTGCGAACTTCTCAGGCAGCCTTTTGCCAGTAAGCCGCCTCATGATCCTGCCGGCGACAAGTTCGTCCTCATGGAATGGGCGGATGGATGGAAGGAAGTGGTTAAGGTCCCTGAAACTTGCTCTCATATTGGTCGATACTATGTGATTAACCGCCCAGAAGAGGTTGGGCGACTGGCTTTGCGCAACGGCGAGGGCTATCCCGAGCTGGTTGAGGTCACCAGAAAGCCGTCGAATTTGTCGAAAATAACATTTCTGGACACATTCCGGCTGTCACCCGGCCGTTCACATCGAGAAGGCAAAAAGACCGACAGCTTCTTCGAATTAGCCGAGATTGATAACTCCCTCGATGGAGCGGCAGAAGATCTGAAAAGAATACTTCAAGAGGAAAAAATAGATCCAAAAGATCTCAGAGGTAGAGATTGGGGTGAATTGCGGCAGCAATATGAACATATACGGCGCAAGTTGGGCATAGTCGCGGCGTACAGACAGCAAGACGCGTACGATTTCATAGCGTATCTATTGAAAAAGGCTGGTCTAGCTTTTCAATAAGAGTTACGAATGAAATCGATCGGAACCGATATGAAGTGGAGGTATCTGTTCACCGAGAAAACCGTTTGCTGGGTTTTAGGCTTAGCCGGCAGGTACGCCGACCCTACTGTGAGCCCGGTAAGACCGGTCCCGCGAGACGCGGGATGCTAAGTCCCGGTGAGTGCTTACAAGTGGAGGGACTTGAGACGAACGATAGCTTGTATAAACCTGGCAACTCACATTTTTATAGCATCTTCAGGGAACAATTCTTAAAATGCCTCGATCCGCTTAGGAAAACGAGGAGGAGGTGAACGCCATGAGGCTTTTTGAGCCCTACACTATTGAAAACAAGCTTCAACTCAAAAACCGTATTGTCATGCCACCGGTGGTGACACGTCTTGCCACGAGTGAAGGACACGTTACGGATAGCCTGATAGGAAGATACCTGCTGTACGCAAAAGGCGGAGCAGCAATGGTGATTACGGAAGCCGTTTCTGTGAAGAAGCAGAAGAGCGGCCAACTCTTGAGATTGAATGATGACGAATTTATCCCGGGACTCAAGCGATTGACGGACCGTATTCACGCTGAGACCGACGCAAAGATCGCACCCCAAATTATCCACTTTCTAAAAGTCGCACGCAGCGGATATCGCCAAAAAGTCGAGGATCTCTCCCTCGAAGAGGTCAAAGAAATACCGCAACTGTTTGCACAGGCAGCCGCGCGCGCGCGGCAAGCGGGATTTGATGCAGTCGAGCTCCATTATGCCCACGCCTATACGATGGCATCGTTTCTTTCTCGTTACAACCGCAGAAAAGATGATTACGGCGGGTCACTGAAGAAACGTATGCGCCTGGCTGAAGAAGTAGTCCTAACAACTCGCCAGGCAGTCGGAGGCGATTTTGTGGTTGGGGCTCGAATCAATGGCGATGAGTTCACTCTTGGAGGAAACACTCTGGAGCAGTCCAGGAGCATTGCGATTCGGCTCGCTGAGTTGGGCCTCGATTACATCAGCGTTTCAGCAGGAGGAAAGTTTGAAGATGCGATTCCCAAAGAAGGGGAATCGCTCGATCCCTATACCGGTTACAGTGGGCGTCGAACCATGCCGCCTTCGTGGATGCCCGAAAAGGTAAATGTTTATCTGGCAGCAGACGTAAAGAGAACCCTCAATGATGCCGGACACCACACGACGATTATAACGGCCGGCAGGATTCCCAATGCAGAAGTGGCCGAAAGTGTACTCCAGAACAACGAGGCAGATTTGGTGGCAGTTGCAAGGCCGATTCTCGCCGATCCGTACTGGCCCAACAAGTACAGAGAAGGAAGA
Source organism: uncultured delta proteobacterium (assembly GCA_963729795.1). GTDB lineage: Bacteria > Desulfobacterota > Desulfomonilia > Desulfomonilales > Desulfomonilaceae > CAWBBA01. The sequence goes on from CAVSPC010000014.1 coordinate 40,477, forward strand.
GAAAAAGACATTTTGAAATGCATCTATTGCAACAAATGTCGTGAGGCAGAGGGGGCTTTCGAAGAGGTAACTTGTTTTCAGTGGAAAAAGAAGGACGGAACAATTCATATCCCTGCCCCCTAAATGGCGGGCGCCGCACTCCTTAGTCGCAAATCTATGCGAATGTTCTTTCACGTACAGCAAGAAGCAGAGGTGCCGCAGTGACGCTAAATGGTTTCATTCCCTACGACAAGAGAGCGGCCCGGCTTTACGACAAACGGAGATGGTGGCTCGGTCTGACTCTCGGCGGCATGTTTGACAAAGTCAGTGACGTGTATCCCACTCAGGAAGCCCTGGTCTGTGGCGACAAGCGATACACTTACGAGCAACTTCGCGGGTGCGTCGATCGGATGGCATTTAGCCTACTGGAGGCTGGTTTGCGGCCTGGCGATCGGGTCCTCCTGCAGCTACCGAACTGGCCCGAGTTCGTGATTTCGTACTTTGCTTGCCACAAAGCCGGCTTGATAATTGTATTGCTCACTGTGAACCATACGGTTAGAGAAATATTACATTTGGCTGACCTTACGGAACCGAAAGCTTGGATTGCTCCGGCCCAGTACCGGAAAACCGATTTTCATGGCCGGTTTGAAGGGGTTCGGCAGAAATACCCTGACCTGAAGGTGATCGCTGTTGGTGAAGAAGTGCCGACTGGCTGCATCCGTTACGACGATCTCTTCAACACCGGAGCGGACGTCGGAGAGATCCGGGCTCTCTTGGAAAGAGTCTCCCCCGAGCCCACGGACGTGTGCCAGATTCTACCTTCAGGCGGCACCACCGGACTCCCGAAAGGGGCTCCTCGGACTCACAGCGATTATCTTTGCAACGTTGAGTACAAGTCTCGCGCCTGGCATCTGAACGTCACCGACACTTGCCTGGTGGCTACGACTGTGGGCCACAACCTTGCCCTTTTGGTGTGCGTCACCGGTCCCATTTTTCACGGCGCCAAAGTTGTCATGTTGGATTCCACTTATCCACAGGACTTTTGTCAAATTGTGCAGGACGAGAAAGTCACGTGCACCGGGCTTGTTCCTACGCTCATGGGCCGTGTGGCCTCCTTCGACCGACTTGCAGAGTACGATCTGAGTTCACTCAATAGGATCTATGTCGGGGCCGCTTACAGCTCTCCGGAACTGGTTCGGCAAGTAGAAGAAAAAATAGGATGCCGATACATTAATGCCTTCGGTATGGTGGAAGGCCCGTGTTCTCAAACTCGCCCGGATGCCCCAATGGAAATGCGATGTGCCACCATTGGTCGTCCGGTTTGTCCTTACGACGAGTTTGTCACGCTAGACCTGGAGGGCAAAAGAACCGCTCCAGGTGTGGAGGGCGAACTTGCCGCCAAGGGACCAGGCATCTTTACCGGGTACATTAACAATCCAAACGCAAACAAAGATGCATTTACTGCGGATGGATATTTCCGAACCGGAGACCTGGCCGTCATCGACAAGGCCGGGATCATACGAATTACCGGGAGAATCAAGGACATTATCATCCGAGGAGGGGAAAACATTGCGGCCCAGGAAGTCGAGGAACTTATCTCGTCGCATCCCCTCGTAGAAACTGTTTCAGTAGTGGGGATGCCGCATGCCGAGCTGGGCGAAGATGTCTGTGCATACATTCAGCCCGTTCCCGGAGCCACCATATCCCATGCGGAGGTCATCGACCATCTGCAGAAGGTCGGGGCTTCACGGCTATTCTTTCCGGCTAGAACCGAATTCGTGAACCAACTCCCCCTTACAGCAGCGGGAAAAGTAGATAAGAAGGTTCTGCGAGCCGACATAGCCGAAAAGCAAAGAGTCGAGGCTGAACCGAGATGAGGTTTGGCCATACCAAGCCGGTTTTCTTGTATTCCGAAATAGCTGGTTGCATACGAGGAGATAACCTATGAGCATAAAGGGAAAAACAGTTGTTGTGACGGGAGGAGCAAAGGGCATTGGTAGAGCCATCGGACTACGTCTGGCACGAGACGGCGCAAATGTCGGAATTCTAGACATTGACTATGGACTCGCTTCCAAAACGGTGAAGGAGATCGAAGCGCTCAATGTCCGAGCCATGGCGGTCGAATGCGACGTGACTGACTACGCAAACGTCAAGGCGGCGGTGGAGACGATTCAGAAAGAGTTTGGGAGTGTGGACATTCTCATCAATAATGCCGGAATTGACAAATCGCAGTTCTTCGTTGAAACCAACGAGGCTGTCTGGGACCGCTTTATATCCGTGAATTACAAAAGTTTCCTGAACGCGACCCACGCCTGTCTTCCTTACATGATTGAGCAAAAGAGCGGAGTTATTGTCAGCCTTGGATCCGATGCCGGAAGAGTCGGAAATTCTGGTGAGGTGGTTTACTGCGGAACAAAGGCGGCCATCATGGCAAGCTCTAAAGCTCTAGCACGCGAATTGGCAAGATTCAACATCCGTGTGAACAGTGTCAGCCCCGGCCCCGTGCAAACCGATCTTTTGTCAGGTCTGCACGAAGGAGAAAAAGGCCAAAAGATCATGGAGGCGGTCGCCAGGATGATACCGTTAAAGCGGCTGGGCCTTCCCGAAGATGTTGCGGATGTGGTGGCCTTTCTCGCCAGTGATGATGCACGTTACATGACCGGCCAGGTTCTGAGTGTAGATGGCGGGCTGACAATGATAGGGTGAAATGTGAAAGGAGCACACTGATGGATTTTACGCTTCCCGATCATATTCTTAAAATCAAGCTGGAAACGCGAGACTGGGTTGAAAATGTTTTGAATCCATTGTCCGCTCCATTGGAGGAGGAAGAGCGAATCCCCGAGGAACTCGTGGATGAACTAAAGAAAGGCCGCTTTTTCGGGCTGACCATTCCGAAAGAGTATGGGGGCCAAGGCTGGAGCGCCACCGAATGGTTCACTGTTCTCGAAGAGATGGCCAAGGCTTATGCGACTGTGCGCCTTATAGCTCACTGTATGAACGGGCTTTTCTGGAGGCCTTTGCTTTACTTTGGCACCGAAGAACAAAAGAATAAGTATTTGCCCAAACTGGCTACCGGTGAAATTTGGGCCGCGAATAGCCTTACAGAGCCAGAGGCAGGCACCGGAAAAGACATCAATTCAAAAGCAGCGAAGGACCGCGACCATTATGTTCTAAACGGACGCAAATGGCTCATCTCGCTCTTTCCGGGCTACACGAAGCTGATTTACGCCTTTGCCGCGACCGAAGAAGGGATTACGTCATTTCTCGTCGACATCCCCACCGAAGGGGTGACCCTCGCACCTATGAAGAAGATGATGGGATGCGTTGGCCCTCGGCACTACAATGTCGTCTACAAGGACTGCCGAGTTCCGGCCTCGAGCATTTTAGGTGAAAAAGGTAAGGGCCTGGACGTTGCATTTGGGATGCTTCATCTGAGCCGAGTGTCCATTGCCTTTTGCTGCGTAGGTCTGGCCCAAAAGATGCTCGATCTTTCGATAGGTTACGCGAAGCAGAGGAGTACGTTCGGTAAACTCCTTGTCCAGCGACAAGCCATTCAGAATAATATCGCGCAAATGGGAACTGAAATTCAGGCCGCGCGGCTGCTTGCCTACGAAGCTGCGTGGAAATTCGACCAAGGACAGGACATGGTGACTGCCGCTGCCATGGCGAAATTGTTTGCCGAACAGGTGGTAATCCGCGTGTCGGAAATGGCCCTGAGAATGCACGGTGGTATCGGATACACGAAAGCCTACCCGCTGGAACGGCATTTCCGAGACGTCCGATCTTTTCACTTTGAGGAGGGTACCGAGGAAATTCAGAAGCTTCTGATAGCAAGACAGCTACTTCGATGATGGCAACAGGTGTGCAGTTTCGGCCGCTTTTAGCCAAAGCTTTCAAGCACCCTTTCCCCATCCGGGGAAGGTTTATGGCTTTGCCCACCGAGGTGGGATGTACTCCTTTCGGTCTGAGAAATTCTTGCCCTTTTAGGGCCTTGGACGGAATAAGATAAACAATCCGTTTGGAAACGAGCAGCACCGGGGCGACCGGAGCTAAGGAAACCGGTGCATGTGACCTAACTGTTTTCTCAACATGGTCAAACCAGGTGCGCATGCCTGTCATTCTCTTCGACCTTTCAAAAGCCAGTCGCAAGGCCTGCGCTATATCGCGCGATTACGACCACGCGAGATGGTCAGTTCCATTCCACAATTCTCCAAACAGGGGGGCTCGCGATATACGGTTGCCTCCCGAGAATGATTCCCACGGAACGAGATCCGGATGATCGCCAAAGATGGCCCAATCAACCAAACGGAAAGGAGAAGTCATGAGGCCGAAAGACACTGGACGGAAAGAGGTAGGCAGACGGGATTTCCTCAAAACGGTTATGGCAGCAGGCGTTACCGCCGCAGGGATGCAGTTGTTGCCACAGATCTCGTTCGCAGCATCCAGGGGGTATATCCTGATCGGCCATCCGACCCCCGCCACCGGTCCAATTGCTGCCTTCGGAGAAACTTCCAAATGGGCTGACAAGCTGGCAGTCCAAGAGATCAACAAAGACGGTGGCATATTTATCAAGGAGTTGGGCAAGAAGCTACCGATCAAAGTCAAATCCGCTGACACTGAGAGCAATCCCACAAAGGCGGCAGAGGTTGCTTCCAAACTGATCCTGGAGGACAAGGTAGACCTTATGGTCGTCTTGCACACTCCTGATACGGTCAATCCAGTGGGCGCGATGTGCGAAAGGTATCAGGTCCCCTGTATCTCTTCGGTGGCCCCAATTGAACCGTGGTTGACTGGCGGCCCCTATAAGTGGACGTTCAACTACTTCTGGAAATTGGGCGACATCATCACTGTCTACACCGGAATATGGAATGAATTCGCGGACAAGACCAACAAGGTCGTAGGCGGCTTTTGGCCCAATGATCCCGACGGCACTGTGTGGGCCAAAGAGTTTACAAAAAAGCTCAAAACCATGGGATACAAGGTCGTGGACGTGGGAAGATTTCCTTATGGAATGCAGGATTTTAGCAGTTTCATCAGCACCTGGCAAAAGGAAAACGTTCAAATACTGACTGGGGTACCCATTCCGCCCGACTGGGCTACAGCTTGGCGCCAATGCCACCAGAAACAGTTTATTCCCAAGATTGCCACGATCGGTAAAGCCGTTCTGTTCCCTGCCGCGGTGGACGCCATCGGTGGAAATCTCGCCGAAGGCCTCTCTTCAGAAGTCTGGTGGACGCCATGGCATCCCTTCAAGTCATCCTTGACTGGAGCTACCTGCAAGCAGCTTGCGGAGCGATGGACGAAAGAAACTTCCAGACAGTGGACTCAACCGCTAGGTTTTGATTATGCAGCCTTTGAGATCGCCGCCGATGTGTTGAAAAGGGCCGGCTCTTTGAACAAGGAGAAGATCCGTGATGCGTTGGTCAAAACCAACTTGGACACAGTAGTAGGCCACATTAAGTTCAACGAGAAAAATTATGCTCTGACCCCGTTGGTGGGCGGTCAATGGGTAAAAGGGAAGAAATGGCCATGGGATCTGCGGATCGTGTACAATAAGGAGCATACCAATATCCCAATCACGGGAAAGATGGTGTTCCCTATCCCTAAATGACAAACATCTGAGGCTCTGCCTGATTTTTCCAGGAAGAGCCTCAGAGAACCCGAAGAGTTGTCTTTCCGACCCACTTGGAGCATTTCAGACACATAACAGGGACGGACCTATGGGCCACATTCTCACAGTTCACGATCTTTATAAATCCTTCGGAAAAGTGGCCGCGGTAAACGATTTGAATTTCGAGGTAGATCGAGGGGAGATATTGGGTATCATTGGTCCCAATGGGGCCGGCAAGACTACCTTGTTTAATCTCATATCGGGCGAGTTCAAACCCGACCGAGGGAAAGTTGTGTTCGACGGCGAGGATGTGACCCATGCCCACATGTACAAGAGGTGCCGACAGGGCATAGCCAGGACCTATCAGATCCCTAGACCTTTTCTGAACTTGACCGTACTGGAAAACCTATTGGTGGGTGCGACTTACGGCGCAGGCATGAGCCGTCGGCAATCCAAAAAGACGTGCGACCTCATACTTGAAAAAACCGGTTTGGCCGCCAGAAGGGATTCTTTTGCCGGATCTTTACCTCTGTTGGATCGAAAGAGGTTGGAATTGGCTAAGGCCCTGTCCACAGCACCGACCCTCCTCTTGGTCGATGAGGTGGCGGGCGGACTCACTGAAACGGAGGTGGAAGACGTACTCGAGATCATTCATGCGGTGCGCAAGGACGGGGTCACCATTCTTTGGGTCGAACATATAGTCATGGCAATGCAGAAAGGCCCCGATCGACTGCTGGTAATGAATTTCGGTCATAACCTGTTTTGCGGCAAGCCCGACGAAGCCTTCAATTCGAAAGAAGTCCAGGACGTCTACCTGGGGACTGAGGAAGATTGATGGCAATGCTGGAGATACGGAATTTGGATGTCTATCATGGGGAGTCCCGGGCCTTAACGGACATCGAGCTTGATGTCGATAAAGGCCGGATCGTTTCCGTATTGGGTGCCAACAGTGCCGGCAAGTCCACCCTCCTTATGACCGTCTGCGGACTCTTGAGGGCTAAGTCCGGAACCATCCGCTTTGATGGGAAGCGGATCGAAGGTTTGGAGCCCTATGAGATAGTCGACCTGGGAGTCTCTCTAGTCCCGGAGGGCCGAAAAGTATTCGCGAGCCTGACAGTCCAAGAAAACCTGCTCATTGGCTCTTTCACGCCCCGGGCACGTAAGAAAAGGGATGAAACTCTTGCGAGCGTGTTTGAGCTCTTCCCCATCCTCAAGATGAGGAGGCATCAGCAGGGCACTAACCTGAGTGGCGGAGAGCAGCAGATGCTGTCTATCGGCAGGGCTCTCATGTCGCGACCGAGTTTTCTCATCTTTGACGAGCTTTCTCTGGGACTGACTCCGTTGGTGGTCAAGGAACTGTACAAGGCTGTCAAAGCAATCAATCAGAGCGGCGTGACGGTAGTCCTTGTGGAACAGGACGTGAAACGAAGTCTTAAGGTAGCAGACTTTGTCTACATCCTCCAGGAAGGCGCAGTCGCTCTAAAAGGGAACCCTCGATTCCTGTCCGAGGAGATTGTGAAGAAGGCCTATTTCGGTCTTTGAACTCTGGAGCCCAGTCATTGGCCGACGTAGGAGTGGAAATCTCTCGCTGAGGCATTGAGAAAAGAGTAAAATCACGATGTTGGAGTATCTGGACACGATTATCAATGGCATCTTGTTGGGCGGATTGTATGCGATGGTGGGCATAGGGCTCTCCATGATCTTCGGAATCATGAGACAGGTGAATCTGGCCCATGGCGAACTGATGATCCTTTCCAGCTATTTTAGCCTCCTGATTGTGCAGATATTGGGCATCAATCCCCTATTGACCGTCTTCGCGGTTCTCCCGGCTATGTTTTTCATCGGCTACGTGATACAGGCATTACTCTTCAACCGGGTGATGCACAGAGGCATGGAGCCCTTCCTCATGATCTCGTTCGGGCTCTCCATTATCATACAAAATGCATTGCTGCTCCTCTTCACTCCGGATGCCCGATCATTGAAGAACGATCTGGTCGTCCGGAGTGTGGATGTGTTCGGCCATTTCCATCTACCGGTGATTTACCTCATCAATTTCGGTGTGGCCCTTTTGGTGCTGGTCTTGCTCCATCAGTTCATGAAAAGGACCTATCTCGGCTGGGCCATCAGGGCCGCGGCTGATGATCTTACCGCTACCAAGCTTATGGGCATTGATCCCCAACGGGTTTATGCCCTGACCATGGGCATAGCGGCTGTCACCGCTGCTGTTTCAGGAATACTTGTCGGCGTGACTTTCACCTTTTACCCCCATTCGGGTACCCAGTACCTGATCACTGCTTTCGGTGTAGTCATCATCGGCGGCCTGGGAAGTCTACCGGGAACGTTTTTGGGCGGCATGATCCTCGGCGTCTCGCAATTGCTTGGCGGGCGCATCCTTGGTCCCGGATTTCAAGTATTGAGCGGTTACCTCATTCTGCTCGCTGTGTTGACCGTGAGGCCCCAAGGAATACTCGGAAGGAGGTAGCATCTCCATGTCAGCAAACTGGATACGTGTGGCCGTGATCGTTCTTGCCGTGGCAGCTCTGCTGACGCTCCCGCTCTGGGCCACTCGCTACGTTGTGAACGTTTGGTTGCTCATCTGCATTTTCGTGGCGTTGGCATCCATGTGGAATCTTTTGGCAGGCTACTCGGGAATGGTCTCGCTCGGTCAGCAAATGTTTATCGGTTTGGGTGGATATACCCTGGCGGTATTGTCATTGTACTACGGGATTCCCGTCCCTCTGGCCGTTCTCCTCGGTGGGCTCACGTCCACAATCCTAGCGGTAGTCATATCCATTCCGGTTTTCAGGATGAAAGGGGTATATTTCGCCATAGGGACTTGGGTCATTGCAGAGGCGTTAGGGATCAGCTTCAGTAACTGGAGTTACGTGAAATACGGAATGGGTTTGTTCATTCAACCTGCTTATAGAATCTCCATGTCTGCCGTTTACTATAGCGCCGCTCTGCTCGGCATCGGATCTGTCGCTCTCGTCTATTTCTTGCTTCGTTCCAATTTAGGACTCGCCTTGATGGCCATTCGGGACGACGATGTGGCATCCCAATCTATGGGCGTCAATATTTTCCGATGTAAGTTGATCTGCTTTCTCATCAGCGCATTTGTGACAGGGACCATAGCCGGAATATTGTATTTGAACGCTGTATTCATTCAACCGTTTGACGCTTTCGGAATTGGTTGGACCGTTAAGCTGTTGTTCATAGTAATCATCGGAGGCATCGGGACCGTGGAGGGGCCAATTGTAGGTGCGGTAATCTTTGTGCTCCTCCAGCAATACCTTTCGGAATATGTCGGATACAATCTCATCATCCTCGGCATAATCACCATTACTGTGGTTCTTTTCGCTCCCAGTGGCGTCGTGGGTGCCGTCCAGGAGCGGTACCGTATTGAACTCTTTCCGATTCGCCGTCGATAACCGCTGACAAGAGTCACGCCTTTATCAATACACCTCGGAGGAGGGATCGAAAATGATTGACAGAAGCATCTCGTCGATGAGAGCACTGAGACCCGACAGCAACTTTGACAAATCAATTTTCTGGTTTAGGGATGACCTCCATCAACCTTACACCATATCTCCCATGGGCATGACTACCATACAGGCGCATCATGCTTGGGGGTATCATGTGGCCGCGGAGGTCACCAAACTCCCGCCCTCAAAGGGGGGGCATGTAAAAGTCTATAAAGGGAGGGTCTATATCGGATTTGCGCTGATTGGCGATGTGGCGGAAATTGCCAAACGAGAGCCGGAATTCACCAAGTTAATCGAATATTGTATGGACCATTGGGATGATTACTATCAAAAGTATATTAAAGAAGTCATCAGGAATTTGGACACACTTAACGGTGTCGATACCGATAAATTAATGCTGCCGCATCTGTTGGAGCACTTGAAACGCGCAGAAAGATTAAATAGACGAAATTGGGAAATACATTTTTGCCTCATGTATCCTGCGGACGCTGTCTATTTTTCCTTCGAGGACTATTGCAAAAAGTATGGCTTGGAAGAAAAAGATTTCGTGTCCATGCTCAGAGGGTTCGACAGCATCGCCACACAGACTGATGAGGAGATGTGGAACCTTGCCAAATTGGGAGAGGAGTGCGGCATTAAGGATCTTTTGTTCTCCACGGAATCGGAGCAGTTGCTGGATGAACTGAAGAAGCACTCCGAGGCCAGGCCCTGGCTGGACAAATTTCATCGTTTCCTCAACATCTACGGGAATCGAGTAGTGGCTGCTCACCTCGATGTCACTACTCCAACCTGGATGGAAGATCCCGCCCCTGTTCTGGACACTATAAAAAGTTATTACAAGCGGATGGAAGGCGGCTGGGATTTCTTTGAATCCAAGCAGAAAATTCGAGATGACAGAAGCAAAGTGATCGCGGACTTTGAGGCCCGCTTGAATGACGATGCGGAGAAGGAAAACTTCAGGCATTTGCTCAAAGCGGCCCAGGGGGTCTATGCCTTCCAGGAAGATCACGGTTTCTATATAGACCAGGGTTCGACCGCTGCGCTGCGAAATGCAATCATCGGTTGCGGAAAGAGGCTGTTCCGACGAAAGCTTATCGACCAGGTAGACGATGTTTGCTATCTTACCTACTCGGAACTCGTAGAGATTATGGAGGCTCTGGTCTACAACGAAGCGGTTGCCAAGTATCACTACGGAGCATTGGTGCCGAATCTCATCAAGGAGAGGAAGGAAGACGCTCGGATGGCCACGGACTCGGATGCGCCTCTCACTTTTGGAAATGTTCCGGAGAAGATGACCGACCCAATTGGCATTAAAGTGTTTGGGATCATCGATGAGATATTGCATCCCAAGGGTGAACGTAACGTCGAAGAAAGGTTGGAAGGCTTCCCCGGCTCTCCGGGCATTGTCGAAGGCCCCGCGCGAGTCATAATGGATTACAAGGATTTTCAGAAGGTGGAGGCTGGAGAGATTCTGGTATGTCCCTACACGGGAACCGCCTGGACTCCGCTCTTTGTGAAAATCGCCGGCGTCGTCACTGACACTGGCGGTATGCTGACCCACGCTGCAATTGCGGCACGAGAGTATGATATACCCGCTGTCGTGGGTACCTGGAACGCGACCAGATCCATAAACGACGGCGACATCATAAAAATTGACGGCAATGTGGGGATTGTCGAGGTAATAAAGAGGGCAACGGCACATTAGGAGGCTATTGCCTAATCCCACCTCGGTGGCCCTTTTCCGGCGAACGGCAAACATTGAGGTACGCATGCAATTATATGAATTTGAGGGGAAAAGGCCGTGGGTTGACCCGCAAGCGTTTGTTCACCCACAGGCCGTGCTTATTGGAGACGTGATGATTGAAGCTGGGTGCTATGTTGGCGCAGGCGCTGTGCTCCGAGGTGATATCGGTTCCGTGAGAGTCGGAACTGGATCTAATGTGCAAGAAAATTGCGTTGTTCATACATTTCCCGATAAAGCGACTACCATCCATCCGAATGCACATGTCGGACACGGGTGCATACTCCACGGGTGCGAGATCTGTTCCAACGTGCTCGTCGGCATGGGATCAATCGTTGGCGACGACGTCAAGATCAACTCCCATTGTATAATAGGCGCGGGGAGCTTCGTTGAATTCGGGACTGAAATCCCGCCTGAAAGCGTAGCAGTGGGTTCACCGGCAAGAGTGGTCAAGGCCGCGGGGCCCGAGCATCTCAAAAGAATTGCAGACGGGCTAGCAATTTATCAGGAGCTTACAAGACGCTACCTCAAGTCATTTAAGCCGGTCTCGTGTGCTCAAGACACGAAACAGAGTGGCGGCCAACATTTGAGGTAACCGTTCACTCTGCAATCAATCCGTTCCATGCGGGATCACCGTCCCGCGAAACGCGGGATGCGCCGAGAACGCAGAGAAAAATGATAGCTATTCAAGGTCATGTGCCACAAGCGAGTGCAGTCAATTCCGTAGGATGTGGTGAGCGAAGCGAACCGCATCGGTAGCGAAAGACTCAGCCGAGAGTTTCACGGACGATCGAGACGCGACAGATGCGGTTCATCCCGCGAGATGCGGAATTCACCACATCCTACAAAACTGTGCTCCATCGGATAGGCATGCACGCAAATAGAATTCTCCGCGATCTCTGCGTTCTCCGCGGTGGATTATTCCAAAACTTCAGTATCTTGCGCATGACAGCCAACATTTGAGAGAAAGAGGGTGAAACAACCATGTCCCAACCGAAAAATTCCGAAAAGAAGAGAATTCTTGCGGTGGACGACGAGCCCGACGTCATCGAAGTCATCCAGGAACAACTCGAGGATTACACGGTCGTCCCAGCTACAAGCTTCGAATCGGCTCATAAGCTCATACTGGCTGAACATTTCGACCTAGCGATCCTGGACATCATGGGAGTCAACGGTTTTGCACTACTCGATACATGCGCCGTGCGAAAGCTGCCGGCTGCTATGCTCACTGCCCACGCACTCAATATCGCAAGCATCAATCTCGCCATTAAACTCGGAGCGATTTCCTTTTTGCCCAAGGATGAGCTTGCTAGAATAAATGAGTACGTGGCGGAAATTTTCGAGTGCCTTGCAGAGGGCAAGACCCATTGGGCGAAGCTCTTTGAAAAATTGGAGCCTCTTTTCAGAGCGAGGCTGGGGGTTGAGTGGAAGCATTTTGGAAACCAATCCTATCCACTCACATTTGAATGATCGAGATCACGGGCGGTAAATGACCTGGACCGTCGGAAGAGAAAAGTAAATTGGCGAATCACACTTTTTCAACGGGTGTGATTTCTCACAAGGGGACACAAATGGCAGACATTACTATAAGTCTTCCCGAGAAGAGGCTGGCCAGGCTGAAAGAAATGGCACCTCGCTACGGCATCAGTGCAGAAGATCTCGTTCGTGCCAGCATCGATCAGCTACTAGGAGGGCCGGAAGAAGAATTCAAGAAGGCAGCGGACTACGTGCTAAAGAAAAACGAAGAGCTCTATCAAAGGTTGGCCTGATGCGGTCTTTGAGACTCGGCGAAGTGCTGCAACTCCACAGGCGCATCATTGAGCAGTCCGGCGGTGCGCACGGAATACTCGATCTGGGATTGTTGGAATGAGTCTTTCATCATATTTTTGCTGAATATCCCGTCTGTTGATAACCTGCATCTCTTTCTACTTATTGACCGCTCACGTCTTTTTCAATTTTTCGCTTGACATGGTTACCCCGCCCTGCTATGTAGTAGCAATACTTAGCCCCATGTCACCCATGGGCTTAGCGGCACGACTCGGCCGCGGAGGATCGCTGATGCCTATCTTGAAAAAGCGTGATACCCATTGTATTTGGTTCAGCCATTTGCCTCCCTTTATGGCTGCGAAACTCGCAAGACTTAACCCGGACAAAGAAGTAGTAGTCACCATCAATGGAATAGAGACTCAGTGGTTTCGAATGCGAAACGGTGCTGACGGTCGTGAAACGAAGGGCATTAGGGTCGGGCCCGGAAGATCTAAAGAGATCTGGGAGCGGATACCACTAAGGTCCTCGTTTGAAGCGACCTTGGAGGATAACAGCGGATCTGGAGGACCGGAGCAGAAGTGGGATGTCGAGGTAGGTACTGTTACCGCGCCAGCGAACTGTGACTGGCTCAGCGTCCCGTATGTCAAGCACCTTGGATCGAAAGGCCGGTGGGCCTCTTTTTGATATCTACGAATTCGCAGATTACTCTGGGGCTTTTGACACGGTCCAACAACGGCGAACCATCAAGGTCGCTCGTTGCGAGGGATCAAGTCGGCCAGAACTCCTCAACATTCCATTCACCCGGGAAGGTTTAGTGCTGGAGTTTCTCGAAAATCTTCGAGACGCCACCATGAACGGAAAGCGGATGATACTGGGACAGGATCACCAATATTCAATTCCTTATGGACTTGCTCGACAGATCGGACTTGATTTGGATTGGAGGAAGGGGCTTAAAATGCTGGCAACAGGCACATATGCCCCTGACGCTCCGGCGCTCGATCATCCCAAGATTTTCACCAAACTCTTCAATCAGTGGTTGATGTCGCATAGTATGCTTCCTTATTTCTATTCCGCTACCAAATCATTCTTATATGGGATTCCGGACCGCGATCCGAGACAAAAGGGAGATCCGGCCGTCTATCGGTTATGCGAACGCTATCCGGGCATCTTCGGGACTGGAAATCCGAAGCCTTTCAATAGGGTTGGCGACAATGGGTCGGTTGGGGGGCAGACCTTGGTAGGTCTTATTAATATCTTGGAATTGATAGAAATCTGCGATCATGAAGACATCCCGCTCAAATGTTGGCCGCTTGATGGAATTGACATCACATCTCCTGATTACGGAGGCTGTCATGTCCTTATCGAGCCGTATCCCAGCGTCGCAAGAGTCCGAAATCAACCTCGTTCAGACGCACAAGATGCCATAGCGGCTACACGTATAATTTCGGAAGCAGATCGCAATGGAACCCTAACCAGACTACTTGACTTGGCTCCTTTATCGGCTCAGGACCAAGAGATTGTGAGGTTCGAGGGGTGGATTGTAGGCCATCTTCCGCTATTTATCAGGAAGTAATGGTCTGCTCTTAAGAAGGACGGTGCGCCTTACCTCGAAAATTAGGTAAGGTGTCCAGGTTTGCACAGATTTGCAAGATTTCGAACGACGACTCCCGTGATTAAGCGAAGCGGAGGCGAGATGGACGAGAAGCGATTCCCCGAGATAATTCGAGAGATTTATAGGTTGGTTCAAGAACTGGAAGCTATGTTTCCTGGTCGGCGCTTTACGCCAGACGGCCATATGGTAGGAAGTATTGGAGGGGCTATTGCGAGTTATTGTTACGGGATCAAACTATTCTCTCCATCGCACTAGGGCCACGATGGGGAGAACCAGCACTGGCTGATTCAAATCAAGGCTACGCAGGGCAAGAAAATCTATATCAGCAGTGAGCCTCACTTTGTTCTGGCATTTCGTATATTCAGCAATGGAGACTTCGAGGAACTGTATAACGGCCCCGGCAAGCCTATCTGGGACAGAATTGCGTATCGCAAGAGGCCGAAGAATGGTCAGTTCCAAATCGGATTGACAACATTGAAAAAACTGATGCGTAGTGTACCAGAAGCGCAGCGCATTGCAAAAGTGCGGCTTCATCTGCGCGGTTGAAAGCATCTGGAAGGTGGGCTTTAACCAGCATCAATGTATCTGGAGTCATAGCGAGAGCGAATGCGTTCCTGCACAGGTTCGTGCAGTGATGAAATTAAGCGATAGATCAGATGGAGGGAAAGCAATGGCAACAATTACAAATGCAGAGGTTCGACTGGGCAATAGTGGACAAGTGGTTCCGTCAGATTGCTATGGTAACAATGCGGCGATCGAATGTCCGGGGTGCCAGTCCTACCCGGTTCTGCTAATTGCTTTGCCTCGCCAGCGAGGTAGCTCACGGGAGAATCCGGGCATTTGTCGGAAATGCCAAAGCCAAGTTCATATTCTTGAGGACGTTAGCCCGGGTCGCCAGATCCAGGTCGTTCACGTGGCTTTGATATAATCTTGTCAGCAACATGACCTCCCTAATCATTTTACTCCACCGGACCATGACGCCGCTCTTTTTTTGGGGGGAGTCGGATATATCCTTCGTCAACTGTCATGTACTCTTGTGAAGAGCAGGAACGACTCCTTAATCTTCCTGCAATCGACGGGTTTTCGCTCGGGTGATTTGACAAAGCATCTCCAGAGCTCAAGGATTCAAGACCGATTCAACAGTGTTTTTCCAACAAATCCGGTCTCAAGGTTCATTCTTGGCTGTCCCGGTCGAACCTGCGCGAAAGGAACGAATTCGGCAGAAGTATTGAAACTCTTCTTTCAGCTAGGTTGTTCTCCCCTGCTAGCATCTAACTCGTCTTCTACAGTGCATCGCGAAAAGTTATTATGTTTCAGGATGTTATTAGAGCACAACAAATCTGTGGCACCAGGAATTCGATCTCAAGGTGCTCGAATCAGGTCACACGGTCGTGTCGAACGGTACGCTACGGATAGTGGGAGGAAAGGCTACCCCCGCCGCACGGAAGACTGCGTTACAGACGCCTTTGGGCTGGGAGCGCAACAGAAAGCGTTTTCCGCCGTGCTCAAGCTCCACTTCGGTCAAACTGTCCAGATCAAGCTTGATGTCAGCCCACTCGCACGAGAGTGCTTTCCCCTCAAGACGCTCTTGCAGAGCCCTGCGTAAGACAAGAGCGAGAAACGAGCAGAAACACGTGCCCTCGGATCGTCCGGTCGTACTGGTGGTACACCGGCCGAGTGCTGAGCAGGGTCTTGGCGGATCGGAAGATCTGCTCCACCATCCAGAGCTGCTTGTACTTCAGCCCCAGCTGGGCAGGAGGAAGGCTGGTGTTGGTTCTCAGGACCCACTTGCCGTCGAAACGTGACTCAGCCTTGGCCTTCTCGTGGTCGATGGCGAAGCCGCTTCCGGTGCTTGCAAGATACTTGCGGAACCCCTTGTTTCCCACCAGAGACTTGTCTCCTTGCTTGAGCTTCTCTTCAAGCGCTGCAATGATAGCCGCTCGGTCGAGGGCGTCCTTCTTGGCCTGATCCTCATTGACGCAGACCACATAACGCCTCCCGTCCACTAGCACCTCCTTGACCTTCAACGGAGAGCGAGACGCGTGGACCACCTGATAGCGTCCTGCCCGGGAGAGCACTTCCTGTTTCACTTCCTTCACCAGACGCATCCTGGCTCCCAGGATGTACAGGCCACTGCCTCTTCTCCAGCTCTGCGATGGTATCAGCGCTGATCATGCCACGGTCAGCCACGATACACACTTGGCCCAGGAAAAACCTGGACCGGAATCGATCCACCACGGGCACGAGGCTGGTCACGTCCGCAGTGTTTCCCGGCCACATTTCGCAACAAATCGGACGGCCTTGGTTGTCGATCACCGCACCCACCACCATCTGCTTGAGATCCGGACGATGATCCTTGTTATGGCCCCGCTCACCCAGCGTCTCGCCGCCTTCTCCCTCGAAGTAGATGGAGGTGGTGTCGAAGAACACGAGGTCAAGCGATGAAAACAGATCCCGTGACCGGGAGAACAGCGCCTCTTCAATCAGGTCTTTTATGCACCGAGGCGCGAGTGTCCTGCCCGCTTGTTGTGCATCGGGTAGCTCTTCACCCAACCAGGCCATGGCACGATAGAGGTGATGGAAATCCAACTCGTCGGCCTCGGCGATCCCGTAGTCTTGCACCCACTTGCTGCAGAGCGGTCCGACCCCGGTGCAAACAGACGGTTGAGCACCGTAACGAACACTGCCCGCTCGACGGGGAACTTGAACTTGCGGCCGGCAAGCAGATGTTCAATGATTTCTGTTAACCCCGTTTCTCTCCACAACCTCTCGAAGATCATCCCAGGGCCTATGCGACGCACTCCGATTACCGGAGCATCACCGCGACGATGCGCATCGATCACCATCATGGACTCGGAGAACTTGGCACCAGAGGATATAAGCCGATCCAGTTGGCCTGAAGCCTCCAGTTCATCGAGTCTTCCTAAGGTACAAATGACGCGCTGCTTGGAGCGACCGTCTTCCCACCGGTTTTCCACAATCTGGAAGTAGGTTCTCTCCCTGGCCTTCTTCACTCGAAAGAACATGGCGCCCTCCATAAAGACACCATGAATCATAGTGAATACTGCTTTTGTGTCAAGCCTTATTTGCCAATGATGTGGCACCATGTTTTCCACTTTGGGAAAAACCGCGTTCCGCTATTTCAAGTACTTAAACCGTTGAGACCCCCGAAAAACGCCAGAAACTGTAGAAGATGGGTCTAAGGCGCCCCATACAGTTGCTCCGCAGATAAATAGGAAAACTAGGATAGCCACCAAGAAAATTCCAGAGTCAGGGCGCTGGCTTAAAGCGACCAAGAAGATACCTACTACGAAAAGGGTGGCACCAAGCCCAATGGCACTCTTCCCATGAGCATCTACAAAAGAGGATTCCCCTCTCATGGTTACCCAAATGACAAAGGGGCCTACCACCGATCCCACACCGAGAAAAGGAAGCCCGAACAGTGCTGACAGATAACGAGAACTGCCCACTTACGTTCACGCTTGCTATGGAGCTGCCCGGAGGAAGATCCATGACCATTCTCCTTCACGAGTGTATCCAGCCGTTCCCCACAATGTCTGCATTTTATAGCCTCACTCATGATCTCTTCCGCACAAAAAGGACATTTTAGTTTAGTGGGGGTTACGAGAGGTTGATCGGTGCCAGCTATTGATGGGTTCGGCTTGATAGCAGCATCGTTCTCATTGCCGATCATGCTGTCGTCATTGTTGGGATGCTGAACCACTAATTCCGGCTCATCCGACAAGTGCGTACGTGGTCAGATGTATGGCGTAAATCTTGAGTGTAAAGAATACTGGGTCCCGAAAGCCATAGGCCTGTCGCTGGAGAGTCTTGATCTTGTTGTTCGTAGCTTCCAGGGGGCCAGTGGGAATCCGGTGATCGTAGTAGGCCAGAATCCCGGGTCGGTATGAGGCCAAGGTTTTGGCAAACTTCTTGAGCATTCCGACACCCGAGGTGTCTGCTCGACGAATCCAGTCCTCCAGCACGGCCTCGGCGGTAGCCTTGTCGGGTTGGTTCCAGATCTGCCGAAGGTCCTCCTTGAGGTAGTAGGCGCATGCGAGCGGCTGATTCAGACGGAGGGCTTCCTCCAGGCGTTGGCGCTCATTTCGCTTGTCATCGAGGTTCTCCGGGTTCTTCAGAAGAAGCCACCGGATGCCTTTCAACACCTCTTTGTGCAGCAGATCGGTGATTTCCCGGTACAACTCCCGGCGCAAGTCCGTGAGTTTTTCGTTGAAGAGTTTGACGACATGAAAGTGATCGAAAACCAGCACGGCTCGGGGAAGGTTGGTCGTAACCGCTTGGATGTATGCTCTCGACATGTCGATCGCCACCGCTTCTATCCTTTTTCTGGCACTCTTGAGTCGTTTCCAGAAGGGTTCCAGGGCATCAGCACCCTTGCCCTCTCCGACGAAGACCACGGCCCCGGTCTCCAGATCCAGCACAACAGTCAGGAACTTCCGTTTCTTGCCCACGTAAATCTCGTCGATAGCAATCTGCCTGAGGCTTTTGAGCCGAGGACGAGAAAACTTGAGCGTCAGGAACCGCTTCTGGATGTCTTTGACTACGTCCCAGCTCACCCCGTAATGATCAGCCACATCCTGAATCGTCATGTGAGAGGACAAATCCAAGACACATCGTTCAAACTGCCTGATGAAGCGCCTGTTTTCGTCTGCGAACCCTACCTTGACCTGGCGGACCACGTTGCAGCCATGGCACTGGACTCGCTGGACCGCCATCCGTATGACGATCCGCTTGAAGGCCCAACCAGGGGCCAAGAATCGCCTCCAGGTCGCGCCTCGCTTGGAGATCTTCCGGGAGCCGCAACGGGAACATCGCAGCGTGCTCGGGTCCTGTTCGATGGTGAAAATGATCTCCTTTCCAACTGTACTCCGTGCTCCGATACCGGTAACCCACGATGTTGAGAGCGTGGTACAATAGGCTCGTGGACATGCTTGTCTCTCCTTCCCAGCCTTTTTCAAAACCAAGAAGGACCAAGCATGTCCAACTTTACTTTGCAACCACAAGTACGCAATTACCGGATGAGCCCTAATTCCTCCTCCAGCGTCCCGGACTGCTCTGTCCAGAATTTAGGAACGTATACCTTGCATACGGGGCATACTTGAAATTCGCTGCTCAACAACGTGCCGCATCGTGGACATTTCCATTCCGTTGTGGGCAACTTTGGAGTAATGGGGTCCAATCTATACATCTCCTCCACCCGCACCGAGCCGTCTTCTACAAGATTTTCAAACTGGGACTTTAATTCCTGCGCGGAGAGTTTGTATTTCTCCATCAGGGTACGATCATCCATACCGAAGCGGATGTCGTCCAGCAGTTCCTCTTTGTTGACCGATCTTTCCGGCATGAGAGGCCCCCTTGATTTTTGGAGGAGTTGTCTCCGGTACGATAGCACAACCAGAGACCACCTTACGAGAAAATTTCGCTCTCTTTAAGTCCGTTCACTTTGATCCTCCATCTAATTGCGCCCCACACTTTCGTCGGCACTGCCAGTCACACCTTTTAAGGCCAATTCCAGTGTCTCCAAATAGTTGACACTACCTGGAGCCGGGCGTAATATCGAAGGCCGTACCTCCAGGAGCATTTCGTGCCGGTTTCAGCCACTTTTCTACAACTTGAGGGGCGTAAGCGTCAGAGGATCGTATCTGCGGCTCTCAGCGAGTTCGCCAATGAAGGATATGCGGGAGCATCACTCAACACAATTGTGAAAAAAATTGGGATATCCAAGGGCTCGCTATTCAATTATTTCATGGACAAGCGTGGGCTCTTCATGTTCGTGTTCGAGCAAGCTTTAGAGCTTGTGAAAAACTATCTCAGAAGTGTCAGAGATGAAACTGCGGACGAAGATCTTTTCACACGCATAGAAAAACATCTGCTGGCCGGCGTGGACTTCATCCGTTCCAACCCGCGTGTATACAAGATCTACCTGCGAGTGTTGTATGAAAGCGGCTTGCCTGATCGAAACATCCTCATGAAGTCAGTCCGCCGGCTATCCATTGAATACCTGACCGAATTCCTTGATGTGGCCAAGAGTCGAGGGGAGGTCGGCCCCGACATAGAGGTGAATGAGGCGGCTTTCGTCATGGAGGCCGTTTTGGAGGGCTTCCTCCAAGCCTACGGCGTTCAACATCTGGACGCTGGTTTGGGCCTGTACAAAGCTTCGGACGAAGATGTCAGGCGATGGGCTCTTGGCGTAGTCCGCCTCCTGAAGCACGGTCTCGCCGGTCCGGCAGCACAGAGGGGATGGTACTTTGACTCGTCCGGTTGATCGACTGGGCGGGGTGAAAATCTGGATTGTTGCATCCTCCGAGACCGAATTGGCGCAACTCAAGACCGATCTGAATGCTCGCCGTGTCGGGACGGCTGGAGGGCTTCCCTTCTATGCCGGAAGTTTCGGGAATAGCGAGATCTACCTAGGGGTCACCGGAGTAGGCGTTACGGCCGCCGCTCTGGCACTGGGCGCTTTTCTAGCCACGGTGCCGGTCGATCAGGCGATCATGGTGGGCTCTGCAGGGGCTTTCCCGGACTCAGGTCTCACTATCGGTGATGTGGCTATCGCCGCTTCAGAGACGTTGGCTGAGCTTGGTCTCTGTTCCGGCCGCGGTGTGGGAGACGCTCACGCCTTGCGGTTGCCGGGTCTGGACCAAACGCTATCCTTGGACCAACAGCTCGCCGACGCACTGGCGCAATCAGCACAAGAATCAGGCGGTGTTCGCATGGGCCCGTTCCTGAGCGTAGTCGGCGTCTCTGACAGCGAAGACCAGGCTACGGCCAGAGCATCCCGTTTTCGGACTATTGCGGAAAACATGGAAGGCTACGCCCTGGCCCTGGCAAGCCAACGCTTCGGATTGAGGGTCGGCGAGGTGAGGGGGATAAGCAACATCGCCGGCGCCCGTGACAAGTCTGTCTGGAATCTTGATCTTGCCAACATGCGAGTCCAGGAGACTGTGCTCAATTACTTGCGGAGAGTACTTTGATTTCCCTGAATATCGGTTATTCGCCCTGTCCGAACGACACATTCATCATGGCCGCGCTTGCTCGGCATCTAGTCGCGGTTCCGTATGATTTCAAGCCGGTTCTGGCAGATGTGGAAACCCTCAACCAGTGGGCGCTGGAGGAGCGGCTAGAGGTAACGAAGCTGAGCTTCGCGGCGCTAGGCACAGTAAGAAATTCCTACGGCCTGCTGCCTTCAGGCGGGGCATTAGGACGTGGATGTGGTCCCCTGCTCGTTGCACGTCGTGGAGGCACCTTGG
The DNA here is from genome assembly GCA_963729795.1 of uncultured delta proteobacterium. Taxonomy (GTDB): domain Bacteria; phylum Desulfobacterota; class Desulfomonilia; order Desulfomonilales; family Desulfomonilaceae; genus CAWBBA01. Next base: position 61,940 of record CAVSPC010000014.1, read on the forward strand.
CCGGATTAGATTCCGGCGTCGTGGCTGCTCCCGGAAACTTCACTACCGCCAGACTTCTCTTGAGTCTTTTTTGCGGTAGGACGCCGCAGTTCGAGCAGATGATTTTCTCGGACGTGATGCCGGCAGTAGAGCGGGGGGATGCGGATTACGGACTGGTCATACACGAAGGCCGATTCACTTATACCAAATTCGGTCTGGAAGCACTCCTGGACCTTGGCGTCTGGTGGGAACAGAAGACTGGCCTTCCTCTGCCGCTTGGAGGTATCGCTATTCGCCGGGACTTCGGTTCGGAAGTGGCGCAAAAGGTCGATGAGTCGATCCGCTCTTCTCTTTTGTACGCCAGGAAGCAGCCAAGCGACATCATGGATTATGTCCTTTCACACGCTCAGGAAATGGACTTAGATGTTGTGAGCCAACACATCGAGCTGTATGTAAATTCCTTCAGCCTCGATCTGGGCGTGGAGGGACGGCAAGCAATCGAAACGCTGTTCTCTAAAGCTGAAGAGTCAGGCTTGATCGCCGCATCGTCTCTTCCGATAATGGCCTATTAGACCGATTCGCTTTCAAAAAAGTGAGAATGGGCCGATAGCAAACGGCACTGACCTGGCGCCATGATGGTACTCAGGTCAGTGGCACCCAACATCCAGTCAAGATCGGGGCCTGGGGGCCACGGATCTGGGATTTGTCAGATCCGTGCTGTATTTCCTTGATTGTTCACTGTTTGGTGCCGCCCTGGTATTATTAGACCGAATCGCTTTCAAGCAAGGCAGCCCGGCGCTGAAGCACCGGTCTATTTTCTGTCTCCCCGATGGGGCTCAAATGCAAGCGTCCCGTAGGGATGGAGGATAGTAGCCCGGTCCCGCGCGGAACGCGGGATTGCCGGGAAAAAAGGGCGTCATTATTATGGTTCCCAAGCTCCGCCTGGTAATCGAGCGGTAAGCGAATCCGCGTTAAGTTAAGGGGGATCTTGGTCATGAGTTTTCCAGGAGGGACTGAAAGATTTGCCCATAGTTTGCCCTTTTGTTCCGTTTTTCGTATGTGCAATGTTTGAGGATCTATTGAAGAATGAGCGGATACTCACCTCCGGTCAACAAAGCCGGCAGGATGCGTTGACTAAAGAAGTCGGCCGCTTTAAGCACGCTGAGGTGTTGTCCTGTCGTTTCATAGACGAAGGCGGCAAGCCGGGTGAAAAAGCTAGTCTGAAAGAGCGTGATATAAATAAGTCTCGCGTAGATGAGCAGTTGCACCTCCGTTGGGGTGGGATGATCAAATGCATGAATCTTAAAGTGGCTTTTCCAGGATTTGAAGATGATTTCGATGCGCCAACGCACCCCGTAGATCCGGGACACTGTCCTGGCATCCCAGGTCTTTTGGGGGACGTTGGTGAGAAAGATCTCCCATCCGAGAAGGGCCAAATGGGTTGGATCGGGATTGAGCCGTTTGTCTCGACTGTGGAGCAGTTTTCTCCTTCTTTGGCCGGCAATAGGCTCAGGGATCGGAATGGCCACTACCCGCACGGGGAGTCTCTCCTCGCTGCCGGCAAGGAGCCCTTCGTCAAGGGTTCCGTGTTTTTTCAGGTTCCCGAGCAGATCAAAGCGTTTGCCGGTGGGGTGGAAGAGAGTTATCTTATGGGAATAGCGACTCAGGTAGAAAGCTTTGTTCTCACCGATGGACCTGAAGACACGAAGGGAAGAGTAGCCCAAGTCGCGGATCACCAGATCTCCCGCCTGGATAATATCCAAGATGGAAGGAGAGGCGCATTGGTCGTTGCACCGGTAAGCTGTGAGCTGAAATGAGACAAATGTCTCGGTGAGGGCATTGTAGGTGGTCTGAAGTTTGACTGACGCGCTGGTTTTACCTGACTGATATTTGGCGCCTGGAAAAAAATTTCCAAGCTTTTGAGGAAGAGAAAGGTTTGACTTCTCCTTTCTTGCGCAGGACGAGTACGCACCTATAGCGCCCCGCCCTGCTCTGTTCTTGGTTGTGATTTAGGGATTTGGTTACGCGGCTACTTCGGTTTGCAGGTAGGAAATCAAGTGGCTGGCGGATTCGCGAGAGAGGTCTTCAAAACGGGAAACATCGAAGCGGGCGAGCATCTCTCCAACGTCTGCCTCCTGGTAGTTTGCTCTTTCGGCTCAAAACAAACAACGCTCTCACTTGTGCGCCCGTGGCCCGACCATTACCATTGCCGTAACCTTGCGGTTTTGATCCAGTCTCCGCCGCAGCGCCATTCGGCGCTTTCGCTGCCACTTTGCCGTTGCCCTTGCCCTCAAGAAACACGAGTGCAGGCGGTTTGCTGCCACTTTGCTCTCTTTCAGGCTCCACATTAGCCACGTGAGACACTGCTTCTGCACCAGTGTACTCGACGCCTATCCCACCGAAGCGCAGCGCTCGGGCTATGAGCCCGCGTCTCTGCCAATTCAACCAGCAAGTCTGCCACTCTTTGCCGATTTTTACCTTTCGCTGACCAGTTCATCTTCTCTAAATCCATTTGTGCCCATATCGGTGCTCCTTTCTCGATGTATTCTATTCGTCTATAAATATAGGTGGGGCGAGGTACGGACCCGTGACAGTCTAAATCCTGGTCCATGATTCAAAGAGCCAACACGCGTAGTCAGTCAGAGTTGATCAGGGTCCAGACAGTATCGCACAGCCCGCGTGTGACTCGGGCAAAAGCCGGGTAAGAGAGTTTGTCGGCAGTGTCGGTGACTTGATGGTAATGCGGGTATCGCAAATACACTGTGTCAGTAATCATGACAGCTTTGATCCCCGCCCGCCAAAACGACATGTTATCGGATAGCGTGATATCGGGAATTAACTTCTCTGGGGCAGCCAATCCTTCCGCAGGGAAATCACAATGACTGCGAAAAGATCTGAGCACGCTGGCTACGAGATCCCTGGATTCTGAATTACCGCAAATAGCTACGAAATTGCCTACGTCGTTGCCGTAAATAGCGTTGATTGGATGGGGCATGGTCTGACTTCCTGGTTCGGTGCAGTAGTATCCGATGTCCTCCAAGCAGATCATTCCAAGGGCATCTTTCTTTTCGTGAACGCAATCCCGAGCATAAACCCAACTTCCCATATCATCAGATCCAAAATAAGGCGGTTCCTCATTGGCAAAAGCAACAAAACGGATTGTGTGTCGAGGTTTCCCGATTTCTGAGATTACACGTGCGACTTCAAGAAGTGCCGCCACAGCGCTAGCATTGTCGTTTGCGCCTGGGCAGTTCACGGAATCATAATGGGCACCCACGATCAGGCAGGGTACAATAGGGTCATGACCATAAATGACTGCTTCTATATTCCTGGCTTTGGTTCCGTCTGCACAATGAAATTGCTGGGATCGCACTTCCAATCCTACCTCTCTGAAGGTGTTCTCAATGTACCGAGCCGCTGCTTCAAGAGCATCAGGTTTGGCCGTATTTCGTATGCCAATTTCTGAAGCCAGCCGGTTCACATGCCTCTCCAGTCTGGCTTTTACGACCTTCTCTTGTGCGGACAAGATTATCGGTTCTGTGTAGGACCCATTCCAGATGTCAACAAGGAAACCTTCCCCGAACATTGTTCAATCCTCCTGCTTCCGTTTCTGAGTTGAAGAGCCATAGATGCACACTCCATCATAACTCCGTCAGTTATCGATGGCCGACAAACGTTGCCCTAATACTGAAGCTTGGGGCCACAGTATCTTATCGTGCAAGGAGTTGGCATGTTGATGTGGCGTCGGCACTTTTTTAGGCTCTACATTACCGCGGTGTGTCCGGGTGAGAGCCGACTGATTTTTTGTTGACGGTGAAGCGGGCGCTGAGGTACATTTGAAAACAAGAAAAATGAGGTCTTATCAGCAAGGTGGCCACGGTCATGTCTGGATCAGCCCGCGTGGATGCCCATGCGAAGACCTTGTCGGGGGCAGCGAAGCTATTCCTTAACCTCGGGGGTGCAAAACGTTCAAAAGGGCAAGACAGCCGCATGATTCCGGCTAAGAGGAGAATCCATGCCGATACAGAGTAAAGTCCGGGATGTCATGGTACCTGTCAAGGATTATGCCACAGTACTCGAAGATCAGCCGTTGAGAGACGCTGTGGTGAATCTCCGCAGAGTTTATTGTCAGGTCGAAGATGGTACCTGCACCGAAGCGGGACACCGGACCGCCCTTGTGCTCGATGCGAAAGGCGTCCTAGTGGGCATTCTTGATTTCAAGAGCATTTTAGCTGTCCTGGTGCCGGAAATTGCGGGAGGCGTAGATGCCAAATTGGAGTCGCTGGGAGTCACCATGACGTTCGCCGAGGCTGATGCCTTGGACATGGATGAAGCGAGGGCGGGATTCAGAGCGCGGGTTCTCAGGAATGCCCAAACCCGCGTCAAAGATGTCATGCTCAAGCTTCGGGGAACGATTACCGCTGACTCGGACCTTATGGACGGACTCAAACTCATGTACAAGAACAAAATTGTCGTCTTGCCTGTCTTCAGTGACAGCGAATTGGTGGGCGTGCTACACGATTCGGATCTCTTCCTTGCGGTGGCCGGCGTGTTTTCGGAATAGTCCGTGGTCGTTTGCTTTCGCTGTGCCGAGTCGTCGCAGGGGGCAAGACACAAATCTCCCCTTGCGACCCCAAGAGTCCGCGTCCGTTGCTGCAAATATTTCCTGTGCGAAAATCAGGCCCCCAGCGCCACCTTTACCCACAGCATGAAGGCCGCCCCCACACAGAACGCGACAAAATGAACTATATTGGCCTGGAGATTATAGTGTCCCTTAATTTCGGGAATGAGATCTGACGCCCCAATGTACAGAAAGTTCCCGGCAGCAAACGGCACTAAGAATGACACGTCCAAACGGAACGAGACAATGTAGGCAATGATACCGCCGAGCAAAAAGGTGAGCGCTGATAGAACGTTGTAGAACAGCGCCTCATGCCGCTCCCAGCCGCCGTGCACCAACACCCCGAAGTCGCCGAGCTCCTGTGGTACCTCGTGCGCCGCGGCCGCGAGCCACGTGATGATACCGAGCCGGATGTCAATCAGGAAAGTGCCGGCCACCGCCAGCCCGCCGAGGAAATTGTGCAGCCCGTCGCCGATCAGAATCAGGTAGGTGAGAGGCTTCTTGCAATCGGCCTCGGCCCTATTGCAATGGTGCCAGTGCAGGAACTGCTCGAGTCCGAAAAACACGGCGAAGCCGGCGAGGACTAGCGTATAGACCTTAGGATCGCTTATGCCGCTTGCCAGACCGGCGGGAATCATATGAAAGAAAGCACCTCCCAGCAGCGAACCGGCAGCGAACGCCACCAATGGCAGCAGGATGAGCTTGAGCGCCCGTTCGCTAAGAACCAGCGTAACGCTGCCGACTAGTGCGATAGCGCTCATGAGTAGCCCACTTCCGACGATCCACAGCAGGACCGAATAAGTTGATCCACTGCTGATCCCTGTGCTCATAACAATGTCCTTAGGACGGAGACGAATCGTTCGTTATCTTCGGGTAGCGCGGTGGTGACCCGCAGGTAGCCCGGGCCGAGTCGCCGATCATTGAGTGGCTTGATGAAAATGTCATTCGCCTTTAGCCGCTCAGCAAGGGTAGCTGCATTATGCGGCGAAACATCGGCCAGGAAAAAATAGGTCTCGGTCGGATAGGTGCGCACGCCTAAGGTGCGCAACTGTGCTGCGAGTTCCTCAGTCCAGGCGTGCAACTGCACGAGCGAGCACGAATCTCGTCTTCATGCTGAAGCGTGGCAACTGCCGCCGCTTGACTGGGTTTGGCCAGAGGATAGGCATCGTTATGGCTGTTCAGATCATCGGCGATGGCTTCAGGCAATACTGCGTAGCCGACTCGAAACCACGCCAAGCTGTGGGCCTTGGACAGCGTACGGGTTACAAGCAGGTTGAAATGCTTAGGGACCTGAGAAGCCACCGACTCTCCGGCCAGACCGATGAACGCTTCATCGACCAAGAAGAGCGTTTCCCGATGGCGGCGCAACAGCTCCGGCAGCGGCCCCATGTCGAAGACACCGCCGTTCGGATTGTTGGGGTTCACAATAACCACGAGCGTAGTGCCGTCTGGAATCCTGAGGTCATTTAGGTCAAACGCGAAGTCTTGCTCGGGAAGCAGGTGGGTTTCTGTGTAGTGCCTAGCGATCTCGGGAAAAAGAACGTAGGTCGGCATCAGCAGGTGGACCTGCTGGCCGAAGCGGTCGAAGAGTTGACGCAGGATGAGCTCAGAGCCGGCGTTGATGTGAATATGCCGTTCAGGAACCCCTATCTGTTCGCTAATGAGCGTGCGCAGCGGAGCCGAAAAGGGTTCCGTGTAATAGTTGCTGTACCGTACTTCGGTTTGGGCCGCTGCAATCGCCGCTTCAATCGGCGGCAGCGGGTTTTCGCACAGCAGAAGCTTCATACCCTGGACGGTACCACCACCTTTCTCCGCTGTTACACCCATGGCCGTCCCCTTCCACTAGAGGAGATTGCAACACAGCACCATGCGACAGATCAAGGAGAGGATTCGTGGGTAACCGTGATCTTTAGGAGCGCCTCGCACATCTCTCGCACATGGATCGCTGCATGCTTCAAGGAATCGAGGATGTCCAGGAACAGCGAGGACGCAAACGGCGAACAGAGTCCTTCGAGGAGCCGATCCTCGTGAGACACCAAAAACTCAATGGACAGCTCCCCGACGCGATCCGCTTGCTGTAGGGTTTTTTCCAACAGTGCTCTGTTTCGCGTAAGAAGAACGTCCCGGAAGTTGACGAGCATCTCCGTGAAGAGATCAAACAACTCACCAATCTCCGCCATGGCTTTGTCGCTGAAAGGCACCCCTTGTCGCTCCTTGATGCGGACCACGTTGAGGATGCTTTCGAGGAAGTCGCCGACTCGTTCAAGATGGCCAGGGAACAACACTACGGTCTTGAGTAGATCTCCGGTGGTCTCGCTAGGATTGCACACGAGGTCTCCGGTAAGGCCCTTTTCTTCGTCATGAATCTCTTTGGCCAGGCGGTCGCATTCCTTGAGCTTCTCCGAATCCGGTATAATGAGCGCTTTGCGAATTAGCCCGGTCAATTTCAAGAGCTTACCCATCATCATGAGCAGGCCCTCTTCCAAGCACGTCACTTCCTTCGGCGGGACCTCGAACAATTGCGCAAGCCGAGAGGACACGGTGTCGAGTCTTGGGCTTATCAGCCGAAAAGGACTAAAAAAAATTTCCTTATTCTTCATTTGGACCGTCCTCCTTTCGTTCGCAATTGGATCATGCCTCATCCGGAATTTTTGGGGGGCTGCCATGTTAGATATTGTTCGGCCGCCCTCCGGTCTAGGGATGTTTCCTCATACCCTGAACAGCCAATGGTCGACCGCACCATTGGACAGGCACGATTTCTCGATTCAGGAACCGCGACTCTCATGGACCACCTGTCTTATGAGCAAGCAAATTTCGTGCCACATATTGAGGCATCGGTAATCGCTTGTATCAGAAGGGATTATCATCACGGATGATCTTTATAGGGCGGCATATTGCACCCGGCTTGCGCCTTATTGGTTGCATTCTGCAAGATTAAGCCTCACGGACGATGATGCGCATGAACGTCGCCGTGTGGAAGGCTTGAATTCCAGCGTATCGGGAACAACTCCCTTCCGACAGGGCATCAACGGCTGTCCACTTTGTGACAAACGCTGTTCCATGGCAATGCCGTTTCGCTTTTCTGGAATTCATTTTTTGCATCCGCAGCAATTTCCCGACTGCCTATTCATTAAGATCCTGGGAATACACCAAGTTAAGCTCTTATTGGCACGCACTTTCTACAGACCTGAATCCGGCGCGAGTAAGCAAGCGCCAACAATATCGAATTCAACTTGGTTTTGGCCGTGTCTCCTCGTGAAGTCAATACTATCGGAATACTGTCCGGACCCGCTGTGATGATGGCGCAGTTGTCCACAAGAAGACCGAGGCTTCCCATAGTTCTCGACAGCATTTTGTACAGTACATTAGCGGTGTTGATGTCAGTACCCACTAGGCAATTGGCGTCGCCCAGGATCCTGCCTGTGTAGTGCTTCTCCTTGGCAACCGAGGGAACCGTTGCCAGATCGAAGGAGAGGGGCCCCTCCACGATCATGGGAGCGTAACGCTTTTCCAGATCTCCAGACCTTCTCGCTGTCTCAGCTGCCAGATGAGTTGCTGGAATCGCCGACGTCTCTTTCTCGACGGCGGTCACTATTGCAACCTTGAGTGTGGTCTTGGCGCTGACCACCTTTCGGACGACCTCCACTTGGTTTTCTATGACCGTCATCAGTTCGTCAGCGTTTCGGAACCCTGGATTGACTGCTGCGTCGGATACGGCAAAGAATCGACCATCAGGCAGCACATGAAGCGCCGTATGGGAGGCCATCCTTCGTTTTGGCAGCCAGCCCAATTTGCTTGGCACAGGGGGAACACTGTAGATGGAAAGGGCCTGCTGAAGCAGGCTCGCCGTGTCCACACTCCCTTTCATAATAAAGAAATCGGAATTCTGAGACAGGAATCGGCAAAGGACTTCGATTATAGATTTCTTTTTGATCTGAAAGTCAACTGCCTGAGGCTCGATGGGTATTATTTCCACTCTATTGTCTTGATACGGGTCTAAGGGGATATCGGTGCGCTGCATCTCTCTCATAATGTCCTGAGGATCTCCTATGAGAGCCACTCTCCGCAGCAAGCCATATTGTACGGCCTTTGAAACAGCTCTCAACGCAGCCTCGTTGTCCGCTCCTACGAGGACTAGGTTGCCGGGCAACATGTTTCCCTCGGCAATGGCGGTGGTAACTGACTCCATAAGCGAGCTGAAAGAAAAGGTCTCCTCCTCTGTCCCATGATGCGCCAGAACTTGAAGTGCATGCTCTATGCTGCTGGCTTCCCTGACGTAATCTAGACGTTCGTCTGCTTCCGCCGGATTCATGTACATTTCAAATAGGTGTTTGGCCGTCAGAAACTCTTGCTCCAGCGTATCCGTACACAAAACCGGCACGAAAGGATTGCCCATTCTTTGGCGGATCTTCCGGAAGAGAGATTGGAAATGGCGATCAAATGCCATCATGCTTGCAATAGCCACGTAGTGCGGTCTCTCCTCTTCTATACCTGAGGATGCCATGTTCAGATCCATAGCTATCCGGTCAGCGTAGGAATCGACGACTCCCATGAGTTGTTGCGAGAGAGTCGGAGATACTTCGTTGGACTCTGCAATCATCAGTAGTTCGCATATCTCTCTCACCCCCGTCCCCATCTCCCTGGTTGCCAGTGAAAAATGTCTGGGTATGACAAAACCCCCCTTTTCCAGGGATTCAGCAATCCTCGAGAAATCGACGCTGATAAGCTCCCTGTTGGATCGCTGAGCTGCTATTTTTCTGACAATTCGTGGACCGATCTTCCTGGCCACCGAAGCAAACAGCTCGTCAAGTGACATGACCAGCAAATTCAGATCTTCCGTCCCCGAATTCTGGATTTCCGAGATTACTGCGGCAAGCGACTTGAGCGGTGTGATCTTGACGTAACCTTGCAGAGACTCCCTTAGTCCTGCCTGCGAGGTCGCAAAGAACGAGCTAGTGTCGTTTGGGGTCAAGGTAGTAAACGAAAGCGGACTGCACAAGGAAGCTGCGACCACTGTGTTGTCGCCTTGTTTCTGAAGCAGCCTCATCAATTCCCAAGCCACGAGCGCGCTCCTGTTAAGAGAACAATGTTGAAGTCTGATGAACGATTCGTCGCGAAGTCTTTCCGTCAGGACATAAATCCCGTCTGGAATGGCCCCAAGATCCCCACCCGCGGTTACAATATCGGTTACCTCAGATAGTTTGATTCCATGTGTCACCAGAAGTCCCGCTACTAGCTCTGCTAGTCTCAAAGGCGCGGTCCCGTGGGTTCGGAAGTCGATCGCTCCTCTGAAGAGTATCTTGAGACCACGGACAATTAATACGAACATATCGTATCTCTTGGTGATCAGAGCAACCGTTAGTCTGTTCTGGATTCGGGAGAATAATATGCGCTCCATGCCGCGGTCAATTTCAATAGCCTTGCGCCGTATCAAATTTTGCAGCATCAATCTGATGAACGGGCTATTTTGACCAGGAATCGAGCTTCTGAATAAGATCAACAGATAGACAGAGAAGAGGTCACCATAAAAGGAAGCGAATCTCGGTTCATTTTTGAACTCGTCCACCGCGGTGAGCAGCCTCTCAAAAATCTCCAGAAGTTCGTTAAAACAGTCAGTCTCGCGGATTCTGTTTTCTATCTCCAAGACTCTGTCGATCACTCTTGAGCTCAGCAAGCGTGACATCTTTTCAAGGTCTTCCTGGGCCGATCTCGCGGCCCCAAGGGTCTGCTGAATTCGGGAAACCCGCTGGGACGGATGCATAGAAGACGTTCTTTCTCTCGTGAAGAACTCGTGAGAAAACCATCCAGAATCCCTCAAGAATGCCCACATTGCCTTGATTTCTGTCCTTATGATCTGGTCATTTTCATTTGTCACAATTAGCTGTTCCCTTTGATAGAAGTCAAAACGCAAGGCGTTCGTCGTACTCAGCCGTATCGGGACGAGTCAGGTTTTAATTTCGTTCATATCTTCGTGGCCGCTCCGCGAGATTTCGGGAATTCAAAAGTTCGAGCGACTTTATTACACCGCTGGAATAAGTGAGTACTCCCGACCAGAGATGTCGCTTACGTGGGCGCAAAGGTCACAGAGGCACAACGCTACTTGTGGCTCAGCGTGAAACAGAAAGTTGAACCCGTACCATGGCCTTGAGATTCAACCCAGATCCGCCCGCCATGGATTTGGACAATACGCCTCACAAGGGCTAAGCCAAGGCCCATTCCTTCGGAACTTTCTTCACCTTTTGCGAAGAGAGCGAAAATTCCCTGCTGTTGCATGGGGTCCACGCCTATTCCATTATCTCGTATATAGAGAACCGTCTCGCTATCATCCACACGAGCCCCGATCTCAATTTTCGGATAGCTTTGCGGCCCCATGAATTTCACGGCATTTTCGATGAGGTTTTGAAGAACTTGAAGCAATCGAGAGCGATCCGCGCGAACGGTCGGCAGGTTCGGGGAAATTTCAACCTTTACTCCTTTCGAGACGATAATTCCGGACACCAGTTGCACTGCCTCTGACGCCAAGTCGCGGATTGACACTTCCTCGAACCGGCCACATACATGTCCAATCCTGGAAAGCTCCAGCAGGTTCTCCACGATCTGCTCCATTCTGGTCGCCGCATTCGAAATCACATTCAGATTCACTTTCAAGCGATCTATGCTCCCTCCGATTGCGTCCCTCTCTATCCACTTCAGCAAGCCTCTGATGGTTATGAGAGGGCTCCTCAGGTCGTGGGAAACAGCGTGAGTGAACATCTCCAGGTCAGCGGTCTTTGATTCCAGCTCAGCAATCAGTCTTTCACGCTGGGCCTCGGCAAGCTTTCGTTCCGTGACGTCATAAAGCATGGCCATCATCGAGAGACCGCCCCCATGATGACGAAATGGCGTGTGGACGGTGTGGTACCAGCGATTATCCTTGGGGCTGATCACTTCCTGGCTGACCGTCTCGCCTCGCGATACCCGATCGCTCACACACCAGGGACACACACTTTCAAGGTCATGAATAGCTCGGTAACATTTTTCCCCAACAGGATTATGGCCCGCGTGTTGGATCGCTCGGCCGTTCACGAACTCTATTTCATGTGTAGAGGAACAGACGTACATAATCCCATGAAAGGCATTGACGATGGCTTCATCTCTTGCCAGGGCTTCTTCACATGAGGAAGCATCACAAGCGAGTTGTCTTTGCAATGCCAGAAGCTCCACGATCTGTCTGCGTGCATCGGCAAGCTCATTTATTAACTGAGTTTTACTTTTATCCTTGGCCTTCATCCGTTCCCCCCAATGGGCTCACACGGACTTGGTCCCAATTAGTGTGGGGGCTATGTCTCAGAAATCGGCCCCAGGCAGACAGAAAAATCCTGGAACGAGGATTTTCAGCTCGTGAAGAGCTCGCGTGTGCCTTCTTTTCGATCAACCATAAAGAGCATTTTCGCTGTGTCCCTCAGTTCCCGCTGAAGCTCTGGCATCCTCCTCCGATCTACGTGAAAAACTCTTATGTAAACATGCCGAAACCCTTCGGGGGCATTAGCGTAAGAACTCATAATGGCGACCAAACGTGCATCGTGTTTTCGGAATATGCTGAGCAGCGCTTTGATACAATCTTCCCGATCTTCAACCAAGAAGCCGAACAGGATTCCTAGATTCCGTATACTGCTACTCAAAGTGAACGCCCTTAACAGGTCTCGCTTGGTTATGATCCCCACTAGCCGGCCCTTGCTATCCAACACGGGGCATCCGGGGATTCTCCTCTCCAGCAGGAGCTCCGAGGTTTCCTCAACAGTGTAATCGGGAGGAACCGCAACCGGGGTTCGGTTCATGACAGCTTCAACTCTGAGCTGAGAGGTCTGTTCAGAAATTGTCTGCGGGTCCACCCAGGACTCTTCGGACAACACCGATCGCCTCAGGTCACGTGGTGTAATTATTCCGACGAGTTTTTCCTCGCTCACCACAGGCAACAAGCTTGGATTGCGCTCCATGAACAGGTGGATTGCCCGTTCCACCGTATCGTCCACATCGAGCGCCAACGGTTCGGTACTCATCCAATCTTTGACAAACATTTTCGTCCCTCCGAAAACGAACCTCAGGAAGGAAATCCGAAACTTTTCATGACTGTGGCAATTGCAGATATGCCGCCTTCCATCTACAGACGGAGGTCAATGTTGTCCGGTCCCCCGCACTCCGGTATGTAGCAGGTGACATTGACAAAAGAACACTTTTCTCCGCATTGCGGACAAACATCAGGGGGCACTGACGCGGTCATCAGGAACCCACACTGACGGTTCAAACATTTCCAATATGTCAACCCGCACTGGGGGCAAATGTCTCCTTCAAACTTACCAGATGCCGTGTAGCCACAGTGAGCGCATACCCATCTCATCTCTTTGGCTTCCATTTCGCCCTCCCTTGTTCTGCTGGTCCAATATGGCGGCAAAAGAGATCGTGTCTTGAACAGAGAGACACGTTCGTGAAGACCCCAGGCATCCCAGGTGTCGTGTATAGGAAGTGAAGGCAGCAAATACTGGAGCCACCTGGTCCTCTTCAGAAGGAATCTTCGCCTTGGACAGTGTTGTCGACAAAATCCCCAGGAGCATCATCGCGAACACGAAGAACGTGATCATTAATGAGTTTTCGACGAGAGGACAGATTTCCATCTTTATCTTATTTTCTGGATGCCTTTCGTTGCCCCGTTTCCTGTCTTTCTACCCTTGCGAAAGAGCCCGAAGTCTCCGGAAACAGGATCAGACCATCCGTGGAGTCATAATCCTTCCATATGCATGCCCTTTGGACTATGCCGCGCATTGCGGCACCGTCTAACCACTGATACAATTTCGTCACACGCCAGCACTCAAAAAGTGCGGAGCGCGTTCGCTCAAGCTTTGAAGTTGACTTTCCTACTACTGCGGATCCTGTTTCCGGCCGCAGCCATCATGTGTGACCTTTCCTGATTCCAAGCTAATCCCTTAAGCCTATACCTGTCGCTTTTCAGTAACCCCATAAGCCTTTTGACTATTCCCATTCAAGATGCAGCCGTCCCTTCGGACGTTTCTGCCTGTACGGTTTCACCGAAGAACGATCTCACAATCAGTACTGGACAGTTGGCTGTTCTTATGACCGCTTCAGCGACACTTCCAAGCATCACGTGAACGAATCCGGTCCAGCCGCGTGTGCCCATGACGATAAGATCAACGGATTCCTCGTTCGCATAACGAACGATCTCCTGAGCAGGATTTCCAACCTTCACACAAGTGGTAACATCACTCAGTACCTCGACAAATTGCCTGGAAACGGATTCCAGACCAACAAGTTCAGGATCTCTTGAACAGGAGACGGTTCCCTCCTCATCGATGGTGACCTTGCAAGTATGGACGGGCCAAGTGGCTATCACATGAACGATTGACACTGCCGAGCCGAAGGCCTTCGCGTACTCAAGAGCGCATCGACGAGCGGGTTCAGAATTCTCAGAGAAATCCGTGCAAAACAGTATTTTCTTGGGAAGCATCGTGCCAGCCCCCTGGTCACCGTAGAGCCGAAATAGACTCTAAAAGAGGTTGGATCAGTGCGCTCGTGCCTAACAAATGGCCTCAATCAGCCGTCATCTCGGAGTTGCTGTCGCTGTCTCGGTCTTGGTGGGCAGCGCACCGCTATACCGCTCAACGAAATTGCCCCAAAGCCCATGGACATTGCAGTAAGCCAGGGCATAGAATCCTCTGAATTCATCGATTCCATTGACTTGGAAACGCACATTCGGATTGGAAAAAACGGGGGCGCAGGCGGCCCGGCCAAGGTCAACTACACGATTGTCGTTGATCTTCACGCCAAAGAGCTCGATCCAGACAATGTGATGTTCTACAATGTTAGGATGTGGAGACTCGTGGCCCACCACAACCCGGACAATATCGTGCTGGGCCTTATGCCCCTTATCAATAGTGATGACAGGGAAATGCTCCTCCTTGCCTTCATCTTTTCTTGTCTTGACGATGTCCGAAATAAGCATGATTAGTTCCTTTCATCCCTGTGGCCCCTTACTCTCTCATTCCTTCGAGCCACATGCAGAGAAACGCTCCCATAGACAGGGATAGCTGGAGTAATTGTGTTCGCCTTTACTAGAGGTGCATTTGCCTCCTGCTTACTATCATCCTATGCCTCGTCCGCGTCCCCGGCCCATGCCTCTGCCACGCCCCATACCACGGACCATGCCCACACCTCGACCGCCACCAATCCCCGGTGGGCCTGGGGTCCCCAAAGGGCGTGTAGCCGAGCCGGGACCTCCAGCCACGTAGCTGATCTCGCCGCGGTTGAAGCTTTCCAGGGCTTTTCTAGCGGTGCCCGATTGGACTTCACCAATTTTGATGCCAGCAGCACCGAGAGCTGACAAGGCATTCGGACCGCACCTGCCGGTGAAAAGCACGTTGACATTTCTGTCTGCCAACATCTTTGCGGCTCTGATGCCGGCCCCTGCCATTGCGGCACGATTCGGTTCATTGTCGATCACCTCAATAATTGTTCCCTCAGGATCTACGATGAGGACATACTGGGCTCGTCCAAAACGTGGGTCGATTTCTGCGTCCAAATCTTTGCCAGTGGTTGTTATTGCTAATCTCATCTTTGTCTCCTCAAGAAATGAATTGTTAGCGGTGGACCTACGATGACTACGTCCTCTTATAGATCCCCATCGCCGGTCCGGCCCCTAAGCTTTCCATTTACCTAGAGTTTAGCCCCCACCAGGGTCACTTCTTTGACCACGAACCGGTGTCATGAGGCCTTCAGTTTATCGGGTATTTCCATCACTTGCATGAGTATCTCGCTAAAAAACTTCACGTGCATGCCGAGCTTATAACCACTGACAATATCCTCGATCCCGCTGTGGCAGTTGTGACAGGGGGTGATGACTACACGAGCTTTAGTTGCGGCTAGTTGCTCGGCCTTTACACTGTTCCCAGCGACACGGGATGCCTTCCAGGGCGGGCCACAGTTGATCACTCCCCCGCCCGCACCGCAGCAGTAGTTATGCTCGAACCCGGGCTCGGGAGGCCTGAAATCCGCGCACGTGGCTTGAATAATTTCCCGGAGTTTCGATCCAAGTCCTCGGCCTCGAATTATATTGCATGGCTCCTGAACCGTCACAGGTTCCTCGAACTTTCGGGCTATTTTGATTTTTCCCCCGAAAATGAGTTCATGGTAAAAGTCCACCGCATGTACCACCGGAATCGGCGGTTCCCTCCACCCCAACCATTTTGGCCCGTCATAGACAGCGCCTCGAAACGCGTGACCGCATTCGCCCATGACAATTCGTCTTACTTTCAATCGCAACGCAGCTTCGTGGTGGACTCGTTCGACCCGGCCCATGGTTTCAAAATCGCCCGAGTACATGGCCATGTTGCTGTTATCCCAGCCATCGAAAGAGGGCATAGTCCAGTCGATCCCGGCAACTGCCATGATTTGGGCTATATTGCCAATGAGCTGGGCGAGGATCTTGGGCTCTGGGGCTATGACCGAGTAAAATACCTCTGCTCCCTCCCTGTCTAAGGGGATACGTGCGTTCACTATCTCGGACCTTGCATCTTCCTCCTGCCATTGGAGGGTGTCGATCCACTCGTCCTGCTTGACCCACATCTGATTGAACGTCACTGCATGACTGTTCACCGTGTCCTGGAGGAATTGAGGGACCAAGCCGCACTCACTACAGATCCTGCGTACCACGAGCAGGAGATACGCGATATCGATGCCGAAGGGGCAGTACATGCTACAGCGCCGGCACACATTGCATTCGGTATGTGCAATCCGAGAGCATTCCTTGATAAAGTCCGGTTCAACCCTGCCTTTCCTCTTCACCATTTCCCAGAGTGTCTGCCTGACCTTTCCCACGGGCGAGAATCGAGGATCACGATTGTTCGACAGGAACCAGTGGCACGCGTCCGAACACAGGCCGCAGTGAACGCATGCCTGGAGGTACACGCGCAACCGTGCGGCTGTTTCCTGATCTATGATCCTGTTGACAACCTCCGAAATTCCTTTTGTTGTAAGGGTCTTTGCGTTTTCGTCCAGTCCAGGATCGGAAACTCTAGAAAGTTGCGGCATGATCTGTGCTTGTGAGCCCATTATTTTCCTCCTTCTAAGGTCGGGAGTTGCCATCCTTTCCTCGGAATTTAGGACTGAGCCAAGTTAGAACCTCACGCATGCTCGCCTAAACGAGAGAAAAGCATGTGGCTAAGCTCGCAGGCGAAATGGCCCCGTAAATAACTGCACCGCAGAAACGTCCAAGGCCGAATCACTACCAACCGGTGCTCAGAATAATCAGAATGGCCAGCGAGCCCGAGATCCCCTCAGACACATTCTCCCACTCCCGCCCCATTCGAGCGGGACGTGACGAGTGATCGATCAAGAAAATCGTTGCCTCTTGCCTGCACCACTTTCCGGCCTTTACCGTCGCCCGGAAACATGCCGCCGACTTCCTAGTCCCGCGCTGTACCCCAATCATCTGTCGTACCCTAAGAAGCCCTACGTTCACACAAGCTAAAATATCCACCTGCGATTTAGGTCAGTCCACCGTTGCCCTAGAGGTCCCGCCAGCAGTCTATAGAAGACCTTTCCTCTCCGTGGGCGCTCGTCAAATACCCTTTCAAGATCCTCCCTGTCGAGCTTGAGCACCGTGGTTGGAGCCAGACATTCCGCTGTTGCCGAGTACAAATCGCGGCCCACCGCACTGGACCAACCCAACAACTCCCCCATCTCGGTGGCCACGTAGTGAAGCTCCGCCGCGTCACCTATAGTCAGCGAAACCTTGCCTTCGACCAAGACGCAAAAGTGTACCGCCGCGTCCCCTTCCCTGAAGAGCACGCCCCTCTTTTCGTGTTTCTCCCCGCAAGCTATCTCGGAAATCCCATTTACAGTTTCCTGTCTGATATCCTTGAAGATATCGCTCTTTGGCAAAAACACGGCCGCCTCCTTTGTCTGCAAATCTTTTAAGGAAGTCTATTGCCTTGAACGTGCAAAAAGACGCCTTTTCTCCAAGAACCGTCCTCAATGGCTCCCGGAACATTCCCATGTTTTGCCCTCTCTGCCTGCACTTCAATCTCCAAGCTGATGCGCACACCCTTTTTCTCACACAGACCGGCCCTACCTTTTAAAAGCTCAGCACTCTACGAGAGGGCCACCTCAATAACGCGAGCTACTTCCTTAAACGCTCGAGCGACTTTCGAATCGGGCTTCCACAGCACTGTCGGTAATCCTTGGTCACTTGCCGCAACCACGTCGGGGTCTATGGGAAGCCGGCCAAGAAACGGCACGCCTAATTCTCTGGCCGCTTTCTCGCCCCCGCCGATCTTGAAGAGATCTATAGGCTTTTTACAGAAAGGGCACTCCATCCCGCTCATGTTTTCAATAATCCCAATCACGTCCATTCCGACCTCTCGGGCGAAAATGACTGCCTTGCGCGAATCGAGGACGGCCACATCTTGAGGTGTGGTGACAATAACAGCCGCCATAGGCTTTCCCAGCAAATGGGCTATGCTGAGGGGCTCATCACCGGTGCCTGGAGGCAAATCGATCACGAGGTAGTCCAATGGTCCCCATTCCACCTCAGTCAGAAATTGCTCAAACAGCCTATGCTTCAGGGGACCTCTCCAGGCGACAGGTGTGTCTCTACTTGCTGAGAAGGAACCCCATGGACATGACTTTGATGTTTCCGTTGGGCCACCAACGGAAGAAGATAGCCGGCGGTCGATTCCGGCAACTGCCCCTGAAGTCCGAACATCATGGGCACGTCAGGGCCGTGGACATCTGCGTCAAGCACCCCGACATCATGCCCGGAGATAGCCAGTGCCGATGCTAAATTCACCGCCACGGTCGATTTCCCCACTCCGCCTTTGCCACTCATCACCGCCAGGCGACATCGAATCAAAGAGGTTGCACATGCCAATACTTCTTCCATGTTCTTCCGAGCTGTCAGGGGGTCTGCAATCACGGTGTCACGACTGTCGCGTGCCAATTCGTCAGGTCGTCCTTTTTGATTTTGTTTCACGTTGCCCTCATGAGCTCTTGGCCTGACCGAGCTCGACTCGCATGGATTCGTCCGCATCTCGGCCGCGGCCATTTTGCTTCACACTGGATCGCGCTGCTGTGAGCAGTCCTATGCCTGTGAGCACGCTAGATTTCAGTGCCTTTTCAACGTCCCTCCTAAAGTAGCCCGAGTAGGGATGTCCCTGCCCGAACAGATAGACAACACAATCATAAGCTTGCTTTCTCCAGTCCTGAAACGCTCCTTCGCTGAAACCAGCTTCCAGAGCACGCCATCCGGCCACTATCAACGCATCTATCTTGTTTGCCAGCATGTTCCATTGCCTCCCATCCATCGCGCTAGATGAGTGCCTCGACCTAGTCGACTGCCATTGGCCCGTTCACCAACTCGGAAATGTGGGAGCTATTTTTCATTGAATTCGTCCCGTTAGCCTCTTGGAGGCGCCTTCGGCCGCAAGGAGGGTCTCTACGTCCGTATGTCCGGACATGGCTGCTTGAGTGAGGGCAGTCGCCCCAAATCGATCCATAGCGTCAATGTCCGCACCGTGTCTCAACAGCATTCTCACCAGCTCTAGTTTGCCGCAGAAAGAGGCGGTCATTAGGGCGGACCTCCCATCGAAGGTGGTTGAATTGACTGCTGCCCCGTGTTTCAGAACGAGGCTAACAACCTCCGGATTGCCCGACAAGCATGCGAACATAAGCACATTACACCGCGATGAATTCTCCTCAGCCTGCACATCCGCACCTTTGGACAACAAGAAGTGAACGATTTCAGGTCTGTTCCACTGGGCTGCCACCATCAGTGCGGTAACCCCCAGTCGATTGGCAAAGTTTACGTCTGCTCCGTCAGCGACAAGCTGACGCACCTTCACCAGGTCCCCTGACATGGCGGCGTGTATCAATTCATCTCCTGTTCCCCTTATCTCATTGACGTATGTGCTCATCCCGAAACTACCTTAGATTGGGTGTTGTTCGCTCATGGTCGAAAAAGGGAGAAGTGACCAGCTAGATGCCACGTTCCTTGGTACAACTACTCGAACAGTCGCCCCATCCCTGGGTTCAATCTATCAGGCCGCAATGAAGTAGGCCAAGCTTGTTCCCAGGAACGCTGTTAAGGAGATCCTGACACATTCGGATTCACATTGTGACTTCTGCACTTTTCGTGCCATGGCATTAGAGAATTTGGCAGCTAACAAAACACATACCATTTTGGTGGCTTAGCGATCTAAGGGGGAACAGGCTAACACGCATGGTGGATTCCTCTCTCGCCATCGAAAGGAAGAAGAAAAGGGCACAAAAAAAGGAGAGCGATTCAATATCAGTAAGTTATCAATGGATGACGTGTCTACTTCTTGGGCACTTGCGCAATAGCGTGTCCATTTATTGGGCTCCGGCTACAACTTCCTAAGATATCGGTAAAAAGTTTCACGGGAGATCTGAAGCATTCTGGCAGCCTCTTTCTTATTGCCCTGACAAACCCTCAGTGCATAGCCGCACAGGGCTGTTGCCACATCATCCACAATATCGTGAAACGTCTGATTCGGCAGGTGGCACACGGTGTAAGACCACGCATCAGTGACCTGCTCCGTCTTAGGCAGTTCGAGGTGGAATGGCCCCCCCTTCCAAAGTATCAGCGACCGCTCCAGTACATTCTTCAGCTCCCTCACGTTCCCCGGCCAAGCGTAATGAGTTAGATCCCTTATGACCGTGGAATCGAAAGCGGGGATCTCAGGCAACTGCATGTCAACAGCAAGCTTCCTTATGAGGTCTTCTACGAGAATCGGTAAGTCTTGGCGTCTCTCCCTGAGGGGGGGAACATTTATGGGAAACACGCTGAGGCGATAATAGAGGGGTTCAAGAAAACGTCTCTGCTCGACTTCTTTCATCAGTTCTCGATGAGAGGCGGCGATCAACCTGGCGTTGACGTAAACGTGCTTCTGACCGCCTACACGCAGAAAAGATCTTGTATCAAGAAATGCCAGGAGCTTGGCTTGGAGAGACAGATCGAGCTCACCAATCTCATTCAGTAGAATTGTACCGCCTTCCGCCAGTTCCAGTAGCCCTTTTTTCCGCCGATCAGCCCCTGTAAAAGCTCCTCGCTCATGTCCAAAAAGCTCCGATTCGGCGAGGTCTCTGGGGAGGGCGGCGCAGTTTATTGAAAAGAACGGCCCACTTGAGCGCCGTGAACGCTCATGTATCCACCGCGCCAGGAAATCCTTTCCGCTTCCGCTTTCTCCCTGAAGCAGGACCGTGCTGTCACTGCTTGCGGCGACAACAGCCTTTTGCAAGGCTCTTTGCATAGCAGGTGATGGATAGTCATGAGTGAGTGCTTGATTCTCCTTAGCGAACTGCCTTAGCTCGGTGACGTCACGAGAAATGTAGCAAAGACCAACTATTGCTCCTTTGCCATCCCTAAGGGGGACAACGGTGTCATGAAAAGTCATGGGAGCCCCGCGAACAACGCGGGTCTGCTCCGATTCGATCGATTCTCCTTCCAAGACACGAGCACTGCGCTCAGATATTTCCTTTCCGATCTCTGCACCGAACAAGTCCTCGGCCCGACGTCCAACGATTTCGGATGCACGTAGTCCCACCAGCCTGCAGAAGGCCGGATTTACATCGGTGTACCTGAGGGATGTGTCTTTAATTATGATGCACTCTTGGGCTGCTTCAAAAACGGCACGAAATTGCGCCTCGCTCGCTCGTAGCGCTTCCTCAACTCTCTTACACGCTGTGATATCTTCCCCTGAGCTAAGGGTTCCAATAACGCTGCCGGCCGAGTCGGTGACAAGGGTATTGTGCCACCCGATGAGCCTCTCTCGCCCGCTTTTGGTGACAATCCAGTCCTCAACGTAACTGGGAACGGCCATTTCCCCGGTCATTACCCGCGATATTGCGCGTCTCAGAGATTTCCGGCGCTTCTCAGGGATGAAACTGCTGATCCAGTCTCGTCCCACGATCTCATCATGTGAACAGCCGAGCAGTGCAACGCCTTTTTTGCTCACGAACTTTATTCTACACTCCGTGTCTAGCGAGACAATGATCGCCTCGTCATCATCGAGGTCCTGCTGAGCCCTGTTGCTTTCCTTAAGGACTGCTTGCTCGGCTTTTCGGCTTTCCACCGTATGACCCCACTCACGAAGTACTCTACTGACAATATGAGGCATATCGGCGAAGGCCTCCGGCGACACAACCACATAGTCCAATGCACCTGCCTCGATCGCCTTAACGGCCGCCTGCTCGCTTCCGCTTCTCGCAAGGACCACTAACGGGAGCGGAGTGCTCTCCTTCATGCAAGTCAATAAATCGGTTGCTTTACCATCGGGCAAAAGCAGCTCGGCAACTACGAGGTCAGGAGGACCTTTTACAACTGAGGCAATCGCATCGCAGAGGTTGTTCGCGACAGTCACATTAGCGCTATTGCTTGCGTCCCTGAAGGCATTGAGGAAGGCGTCGGCGTAGGCTTCTACGTCTTCCACCAACAGTATCTCGACTGGTGTTTTAAACATAATTGGTGCCCCCCGTGTATTTTTTACCCCCACCGTTTTCAGGAAATGAATCTATCCTGGTGGCTGGCTCCTTAAAGCCTCCTTCTTATGTATTCTACGTTCCAACACTGGTACCTGTAAAGGTGAGTCCAAGGTCACAATAGTAGGAGGGACGTTCTAAGACATCCTTGCAGGCTTCCCGCACTAAACAGAGTGCTCACTTCCTGCCTCAGATGAAAATCTGAGTGTAAGGACGTTCGTTCATCATCCGCCCGCTTTCTTGTCCGTTGTTCCAGGTGAGCCAGCGTGATCTCCGGTTCAACCATGTTCCCTACCTAAATCCAGCGTGTGAGTCTCCGCCCGACGTTTCGTCTGCTCCTGTCGTATGGCTTCAGCCACGTGCTTGGTGGATCCGGCAGGGGAGCAAAAAACAATGAAGAATCGTGCCTCCATTATTACGCCTCCATGCCAGCGTCTTTACTTTAACCGTCTTCCCGTACATTGGTAATGATGCGCCTCCCGGGACACCTGTCCGTACGAAAAGGCATCAGGAGCGAATGTTGATCTCAATCATGCATCGCTCTCTGCCGTTTCGGAAGTTCCTTCGGGCCGATGATTCCCAGGACCTCGGAAAGATGTCGGCATCTTCTCCAGTAGTCTTTCACCGCGATCCCCCCGGTGTCGGTTGATTTTGAACGTCTGCCTTTTTTGGGTCCTCTCTAGTCTTGCGATATCACGTCCTTTTTCCATAGCCTATTGACAAGGTCGAGCGTGTAGGTTTTGGATCTTGCCCAAAACGAGGGAAGAAGCCATTGCCATTGCTCACAGCGCTCCGGAGGTCATTGTAGAAGTACTGCTCCAACTGAGTGACCGGATGGAAGAACTGGAGCGCAAGATAGCTCGGCTCACCGGGGATTCCTCCGAACCCTCGAAGGCGCCCTCACCCGATGGACCTGCTGCCAAGCCCAGGGCACGGTCGCGACAGAAACCGCTCAGACGGAGAGCGGGTGGTCAGCCGGGTCACAACGGGAAGAACCGAGACATCGTCCCTTCCGAAGGCGTGGGTGAATTGGTCGTTCTCACACCGGAGACCTGTGATCATTATGGCAAGCTCCTTGGTCCGAAAACGGTTCCTGTTAGGGCTCGCATGAGCAAGTGGCTCCAATGCCACCAGGAAAGATCCGATTACTCTGTCAGAAAATCAGCCAAAAGCCTCCTGAGACACTGGGATGGGCTGTTCACCTTCCTGGAGGTGGGAGGAGTTGAACCGACGAACAACCCCGCAGAGGGCGCACCGCGTCCGGTCGTTCAATGGCGTAAAATATGATTTGGCAATCATTCGCAAGAAGGTGAGCTGCTCACTGCACGACTCCTGACGGTAACCAGAAGCTGAGCAGCTTCCTTGTGGATTCGATTGACGCTGATCGTCATGGACTACCTGCACCGTCGCTCCTAAGAGCCTCCGGTAAACTATTCCCCAAAATCAGCCTCGCCAAAGACTCGGTCGAGGGGGGAGACAAGGCGATTAAAACCATGAGCCCACAGGATCAATAGATCGATCAACTGGCACCAACTTGATCCGAAGGAAGTGCTGGAAAAACTGCAATCGTCCGGTAAGGGCCTTACTTCAGAAGAGGCCCATCAGCGCCTGGATCGTTACGGTCCCAACGAGTTGATCGAAAAAAGGCACAAATCGTTGTGGATGATGTTTCTGGATCAGTTTAAGGATTTCATGATCCTGGTGCTGATCGCTGCCGCCGTCGTGGCTGGAGTTATTGGCGAGCCTTCGGATACCATCGCCATCACCGTGATTGTGCTGTTGAATGCCATGCTTGGGTTCGTTCAGGAATATCGCGCGGAAAAGGCCATGGCCGCGCTGAAAAAACTGGCAGCCCCTTCAGCGACAGTCATTCGGGACGGGCGCCCCGAATCGATCGCCGCGGAACGGCTTGTCCCCGGGGACTTGGTGATCCTGGAGGCCGGCAACGTGGTGCCGGCCGATATCCGGCTGACGGAAGCGGTCCAGATTCGAATCGACGAAGCGGCTTTGACCGGTGAGTCCGTGCAGGCAGAGAAGGATACCGCTGCGCTCACGGATGCGGACCTGTCCATCGGCGACCGGAAAAACATGGCCTATAAAGGCACTCTGGTCACCTACGGTCGAGGCCGGGGTCTGGTGGCGGCAACCGGGATGTGGACGGAACTGGGACGGATCGCCGCTCTGCTCCAGGACCAGGACGAAGGACGGACTCCGCTTCAGAAACGACTGGCCTCTTTCGGGCAGAAGCTTGTTTACGCCGTCCTGGCTGTTTGTGTCATCGTTTTTATAGCCGGTTTCCTTCGGGGAGAGCCTCCGCTTTTGATGCTTCTCACGGCTATCTCTCTGGCGGTGGCGGCCATTCCGGAAGCTCTGCCTGCCGTCATTACCATCTCACTGGCTCTGGGCGCCAAGAGGCTGGTCAAACAGCACGCATTGATTCGAAAACTGCCGGCGGTGGAGACTCTGGGATCGGTTACCTATATCTGCTCCGACAAGACCGGGACCCTGACTTTGAACCGCATGACCGTAGAAAAGGTCTATGCAGGCGGGCGGCTGCATCGGTCGGAAGAACTGCCGCCCTCGGGCCAAGAGGAAGCAGCGGAAGGTTCGCTGTTTGGCAGGAAACCCTTGGAGCTGCTTCTGAGCGCCCTGGCCCTTTGCAATGATGCCCGTCTGGATGCCTCAGGCGACGTTATCGGTGATCCGACCGAAACGGCCTTGTTCGACCTGGCCCGGGATAAAGGCTTCCTTCGGGAGAGACTTGACGAAAAACACCCCAGGCTGGCCGAAATCCCCTTTGACTCGGACCGAAAACTCATGACCACTTTTCATCCCTGGGAAAACGGTCGGATCATTTCTTTCACCAAGGGGGCGGTTGAGGAAATACTGGAGCGCTCCGAAAAGGCCTTTACCCATCTGGGTCAGGAAGAAATCGACCGCTCGAAAATCATGGAGACTGCCGAACACATTGCCGGCGACGGTCTGAGGACGTTGGGTTTCGGCCTGCGGGTCTGGGAGGCTCTTCCTGATCCACTGACTGCGGAACAAGCGGAAAGAGGGCTGGTCTTGATCGGGATCGTCGGCATGATGGACCCGCCTCGGCCTGAGGCAGCGGAGTCGGTTGCCATGTGTCGGTCCGCAGGCATCCGGCCGGTGATGATCACTGGCGACCACCCGCTGACAGCCGAGGTTATTGCCAGACGGGTCGGGATCATCCGCGAGGAGAGGAAGGCCGTCATGACCGGCCGGGAACTCGAACAGCTTCCTCTGGAGGAATTCGAATACAAGGTAGAAAAGATACTGGTCTACGCCCGCGTCGCCCCTGAGCAGAAACTGAAGATTATCAAGGCCCTGCAGGACAAGGGGCAGTTTGTGGCGATGACCGGGGATGGGGTCAACGATGCCCCGGCTTTGAAACGGGCGGATATCGGGGTAGCTATGGGCATTACCGGCACCGATGTCTCCAAGGAAGCCTCCCACATGATCCTGCTCGACGACAACTTTGCCACCATTGTCAAGACCGTCAGGGAAGGTAGGCGCATCTTTGACAACATTCGCAAGTTCATCAAATACACCATGACCAGCAATTCGGGCGAGATCTGGACCATTTTTCTGGCGCCCTTCCTTGGTCTGCCGATTCCCCTGTTGCCGATCCACATCCTGTGGATCAACCTGGTGACCGACGGCGTCCCTGGTCTGGCCCTGGCAGCCGAGCCGGGAGAGAGAAACATCATGAGTCGCCCCCCGAGGGATCCGAAAGAAAGCATTTTCGCTAAAGGTCTCGGTGCCCACATCATTTGGGTTGGGCTCCTCATGGGCGCCGTTTCCATCATGACCCAGGCCTGGTTCATTGGCAGAAGTCAGACCCACTGGCAAACCATGGTCTTCACCGTTCTTTGTTTGAGCCAGATGGGACACGTGCTGGCCATTCGATCGGAACAGGACTCTTTGTTCAAACAGGGTGTCTTATCTAACAAGCCGCTCCTCGGGGCCGTCTTGCTGACTCTCGCCCTTCAGCTAGGCACCATTTATGTGCCGTTCCTGAACCCCATTTTCAGGACCGAACCACTCACTGCCGGGGAACTTGTCATAACGATTCTGCTTTCAACGGTCGTCTTACTGGCGGTGGAATTAGAAAAGGCAATCAAAAGAGGTCGCAGTGGTTTAGAGGCGTGATGGACAAGGGGAAATGGAGGGGCGTTTCCCCATGTGATCTCCCTAAGTCAGTGGAACATCATACTTTCAGCAATCTTGTTCTCTTGACGTCGGTCTTTCTGATATCAGCGCTTTTCCTTTCCATGGTCCGCAGTCAATAATGCTGCTTTGTCGCATCCTGTTGTTGTTTTTTTTGTCGGGCAAGCGCTCTCATGCTTGTAATACAAATCCGCTATGATCACACTGCGCGACCAGACTTCTCGACGAAAGGTGGCACCATAAGAGGTAGTCAGCTCACCGGACGATGGATAGTCATCCGATAGTACTTCATGTGACAGTGATGAGTTATCTGACAGTCCCTAGCGTTTTGTCCCACAATTAGGCACGCACGGCTTTTGCCAGTATCCGATTCGCAGTCTTGACTCATTTGAAAGACAGTGCTTCTTCGTTCCACTGGTCAATGAACGCATGAATGACCTTCCTCAAAGGTGCCGCACCCTTGAAGCTCCCACGGCGAACAACCCCTCGCGACAGAATGGAAAACCACGTCTCTATCTGGTTCATCCAAGAGGCAGAGGTTGGGGTAAAATGGAGCACGTATCGTGGCCGACGGGCAAACCAATTCTTCACCTTGGGCTGTTTGTGTGCAGCGTAGTTATCTAATGTCAGATGGATGTCTCCTTCCGGATGAGTCTCGTGATGATTTGCGTCGGGACACTTCCTCTGGTGCGGATTTTTTCATCAGCTCTGTCGCCTGAGGCGATTTCCCTCGGGTAGGGGCGGGTGCACAACATAGGAATGGAAATCGGCAGGTCAATCGAGGCGGACACAGGAATGGGGCTTGAGATCAGAAGGTTGAGGCCGGTGCGGAACAAGAGCGATCAAGGCGCTGCTCTAAAGAAGACCCGACCCGAGCGTGGGATAACCGTTCCGTAGATGTATATACATTCTCGTATCCATGGGAATGTCCTGCCGTGAATGCCTTTGGTCTTGGGTTTGCAGCCGAAACGATGGGATCAAAATGACGTGTGAATATCCGTAGGCACGATGGTGCAGCCACGTGGCCATTTTAATTAGCCATTTCTTAACTGGGATCAGCCCGCTGGTTTCGCAGATTACGTGCTGACAACACCGCCTGACAGAGCAGTTTACGACCGCTTCACCCCCAAATCCGCTGGAATACAGTCCCTCGCAAAAGAAATGTTACGTTTCAAATCGGTGGATTCTTCCGACGTTTCGGGCCTTGTGGAGGACACGTTCGCCAATTTGGACGGCATTACGGACATTAAAAGCATAATCGATGTCCCGGATAGGTAAGTAAGGGCGATGGTGACGGATTGGGCACTAACTTTCAGCGTGTGGCTTGTGCTCCTTAATCCATTTCCAAATCCTTTCCTTTCTCAGATAGACCACGATAAAGCTAATCAGGCACACAGACACAACAGCGCCCATCACTGCCCAGTTCTCTTTGTAAATTGCCGCGCCGGCAAGGCTTAGCATTAGGGTGCCGGGAATTCGACCCAGAGCGCATACCACGGTAAAAGCGAGGAAGCGCATAGGACTCAAACCGAGCAAATACGAGAGAAGATCCTTTGGAAATCCTGGAATCATGAAGAGAATCAGGGTCGCGACTTCCCCCCGGGGCTTCGTAAGGAAGCGTAACTTTTCCAACGTTTCATGCCTTACCATGAGCTTCACCAATGGAAGGCCGATTAGTCTCGCGGCCCAAAACGCGATCACCGAACCCAGCGTCAGGCCGACCGACGAGTAAAGTAGGTTCCACCAGGTTCCGAACAGAAAGCCCCCCACGGCGCCCGTCAACTCTCCGGGGGTAGGAGCTACTACCACCTGAAGAGCTTGAATCATTATGAAAGCCAACGGAGCCAGCGCTCCCCAACTCTCGAGGTAAATGCGCATTTCGCCCCTGTTCTTGAAAGCACTGGCAAGCATTTCTGACAGGTGGCACCAATACTCGCTGGCTGCCAGTCCAACCAAGGCAGCGACAATCGCCGCCAGCAGACAAAGGGCTATGGCCAACCGATTCTTGTCTTGTCGCGTGACAGGTGTCATGGGTTAATCCGAGAATACAAAGCTTGAAGGAATCGGAATGGGTTTGGGCGTATTCGGTCGTCCGGCCGCGGCGCCTTCCTTATTTAGTGGCCTGAATTATGCGGAGCTTTTGCCATTTCAAGCGTCTTGATGCCAGTGAGGGGTGAGAGATGGTTCCTTTGACCTCGAAAAGGCTCCTGTATCTCCTCCCACAAGACCCGGCAGAGACAAAACCGTCGCATCTTTGCCAAAGAAACCCGCTTTATCAACTTATTGAGCGTAACTCACCAGACGGCCTCCGGTCAATGAGAACGTTTCCGGCCGCACGTTGCCTCAGCAAAGCTCGTTAATGTCAGACCAAGGGGAAGGCTGGCATCAGAGGAGGTTGACCACCCGTGCTTCGTTTGCGAGAAAACCTATCTGCTGACTGCTCCGAAACATTTCGCGTATGAACGCCTGAAATTGATTCTCCGCGATGTCTACTTTTCGGGGAGGCAGCAGTATTCGAAAAGTCCGAAAGAGCGTCCATGCCGTTCCGGTTGCGCGAAAACCGATGTGTGTTCGAGCTCGTCACACCCTTTCGGTTCACCATCGGCTCACGCGTCGGCAGATCCGCCTGTTTCGGATCGGTGGCAGGACTGCAAATCGGCTCGGACAGCGGAAGATTAATGATAGGAGAAGAGTGAGGCTTCTCAGGCACGCACTTATTCAAAAAGGCACCCTAAGCGGCATATCGACAAAGGCTTGGAAGTGGTTACTCGATGTCAAGTTCCCGGGGAACCGGCTCTTCGCTGTTGTGGTCTCCGGCACTGCTATCATGCTAAATTCGTCTTTACAGATTGCTAACCAACAATCGAAAATTCTCTGCTCCGGTTGAGGATATCTTTTCGTTCTCAAGCAGCACAACATCCTCGCTGATCTCCATGAGTTCACAGTGACTCTTGACTTCGTTAACAGCCATATTAATACCGAAACCCTTCAAGAGATCAGGAGAAAAATAGTGTCTCGCAATTTCCGTAGGCGTTTTAGGACCGCTGCTGAGAATCTCTAGAATTTCATGGCATCGAGTAAGATGATGCTGAACCAGGTCATCGATTCGTGTATGAAGGTCAAGTTGATTAAATTGGTCCTTATAGTACAATCGATGCGCAGGCAACACCAAAGGCTTATGCGTCGATCCGGTAACTGCCCCTAACATTTTAAAAGAGCGGATATATGCCCTTAGGCCGAAAAGTTGCTGTGCCTCACCGAATTTCTCGGGCAGAACAGGCTTCATGACCGTGAAACTGCTTTCAAGCGTGGGATGAGGCGTGATCTCAGGAAGAATCGTATCTCCCACCAATATGGCCTCACCATCCACCATAAGAACAAGTGAATCCGGGCAATGGCCAGGAGTGTGGAACACTTCGATGCCTTGACCCAGTTTCTCCTTAAAATCTTCGATGGTCGCGATCGTCAACTTCTGACGCTCTCGGTGATATTCGAGACAATTGCTTTGGTAAAAAGCCTTTGGCATGGGACAGCACCAGCATGAGGCCGGAAAGTCCGCTTTCTCATCTGTTGGGGCGGCCTCGGCATTGGACCTCACAAGATAACTGTAAACCTCATGAGCCACGACAGGGGTTTTAATGAGGTTGGCCATCTCGAACAATCCGCCATCATGATCCTCGTGACCATGAGAGACAATTATGGCAATGATATCTCGTGCGTTGAAGCCAACCAATTCTATCATCTGGAGGAGTTGAAGGCCCTTGCCTCTTCTCCCTGAATCAACCAGAAAGGGCCTCTTGCCTGTGACAAGGTAATTCCACGTCGGACCTACATCCCAATCACCGCCGTATAGGTTTTCTGTGGCAAATCCGTAGATTTGCCGACCAGAAGAAAGCTTGGTCCGAATTACCATATTGTTCCCTGAGCTATCGCCTTGTTGTACAACATCAATACCGTTTGAACCCATTAGATGCCTCCTGCCAAAAAGGAGTATTTTAGTGATTCTTGCGTCATACTTGGATGTCCGAAGTTTATCACAAAGGGCGGGAGTAGGGCTATATGGGCAACAGGCCCCGCGGCTTCAATCAGAATTGGGATGCAAAAGGCCTGAAAACGATTAGGTAAGACTGACAGACCTTGGCAATTGCACTAAACAAGCGGATCTTCTGATAGCCGAGCCTAACTTCATTTCTGTTCCTGCGGCTGAATTGAGGATGCATAGGTAATACCAGTGTGCATGGTCTTGGGCAAGATGACCTCTTTGATCCTGCCATACGCCAATACTGACATGATGAACCTGTTCTTGAAGGAAGCCTCCCGAGATTTCAAGGAATACTTTGTCATCATGCTGGTTGATGGAGCTGGATGGCACACATCTCATGGGCTGGAACTCCCCGAGAACATACGGTTAATCCAGCAGCCGTCACACAGTCCGGAACTCAATCCGGTAGAGCATTTGTGGGAGGATTTGAGGGAAAATGTCCTCCCAAACAAAGCATTCAAGTCACTGGATGGTGTTGAACAGGCTCTGTGCAAAGGACTACGAGATCTTCACAGCAATGCAAGTAAGGTCAGGTCAATGATGAACTTTCCGTATCTGCAAGTTACTTGTTGAATTGCGAAATGGTATTACATGTGACCCTAGGACTCTCCACATCAAGTTTCCGAGCGCCTAACGGCAGGCATCAGCCGCGCGGAAAGGCATTGGCGACCCACCACTGCCGTTAAGCATACATCGAACTTCAAGAATTATTCCGATTCTGTGGGTCGGTTTCATATCCGGTTTGGACGCTTTTTTGGTCAAAGCCGTTCCGCAAGGCTACCGCAGTGATTTGATGAACTTCGCCGCGATTAGAGCGTCCATTGAAACAACGTTTCTATGTTTGCATTGTGCAAACTCCGTTAGCGAGGGAAATCTGGCTTCTCGATCCATAAGGATTTGGATTCAAGTGTCCTGGGAGGCTGTTGCGTAACGCAATGCTTTCCCGAATTCGTGGCACGATGGCGACTAATGCAATGTGATCTCTCAGAGGCTGCCACGGAAAAAACTTAGCATGTCAGCCTCCTAGGAGCCGGGGAGAGGTAACGCAACAATGGGTGGAACCTACGCGTAGCACGATGGCGCCGACGAGTAAGGTTGCGCGACAGGCTCCTAGCTGAGGGCAAGGCGAGTTCATTTTCCGGCCGAATCTCTCGTACGCTTTCAGAAATCCGCCTAACGAGGATTCATGGAAGAACACTTGGCGAGAAGCGGTATAAAGTCTCGAATTGAAGCCTGCGCCCCGAATTCACGATCTCCGGCACTGCTGGAAGACTAACGCGATGAGAAGTGGCCTGCACCCGCTCACAGCCGATGCGATTGTAGGGCATCGAGACAGGAAGAAGGACGTGAAGAGTCTGTATCTTACGATCAGCGATGCGGACCTGGTGCGGGAGATTGATAAACTGACCTTCGACCACGGGAAGACGGAGATTTGGGGACAAAAATGATACGGTCCATTGTCCGCAGAGACGACTATGCTGCGAGTGCGGGTGCCAACATTCACCATGCCGACGACATTGCAGAAGATTGCTCTGTTAAGCCGATGACTTGACACGGGTAGTGCCAGCGACGAAACTGTGAAAATAATTGTGAGAGAGATGAGCACAAGTCTTGATGCCGCACAGGAAATACGTGAGTTTCGGCTCCAAGCATATAGGCGATTTTAGAAAAGTGGCAGCCGTATGCGGAGCTATCGTGGACTTTTCAACCGCCGATTAGGCTTGGTGAGGATATTTCAGACGTTTCGCACCCATGTCTCGTTGAACTTTTAAGAGGTGAACGTGCTCCTACAGCCGGACTGTATCTCATGCATCCACAAGGCACTTCTGTCAGCAATCAGAGAGCTGACCTCTGACGAAGCGCAAATCAAGGGACTGCTTTCAGAGTTAATGCAATTGCCGAGCCTAAGAGGCCCTGCGTGGGATATGACTAGTCCCCATGTCATCGAAACCGCATTGGTGAAGATCTCCCAGTTTTTTGGTACCGCCGATCCCTTTCAAGCCATGAAAGATAGGCAAAATGCAAGGGCTATGGAGCTTTATCCGTGGCTCAAGGAGTTGGTCGAGGAATCGAAAGACAGACTGTACACGGCTGCCCATCTTGCCATCATCGGAAATTCTCTCGATGTCATGTGGTCCGGAGGTTCCATCGAGGTTGAGCCGCTCATACGGCAGCAACTCCGCAAACCGATCCTCTCCGAAAGCCTTGCGGATTTGGAGCGCAGGCTCCAAAGCAGCCGTGTTGTACTCATTCTCGGGGACAATTCCGGTGAAATAGTTTTTGACCGGTTGTTTATCGAGACAGTGAAGAGCATCTTCGACCTGGAAGTCATCTTTGCAGTGAGAAACGTCCCGACCCTGAATGATGCCACAGCGCAGGAAGCCACCATTGTCGAAATGGATAAAGTCGCCGAGATTGTAGAGAACGGAATTAACGGGCCTCTGCCGGGTACGGTGTCGGCCAGATGTTCAGACAAAATGAAGAAGCTTACGGAAGAAGCCGACCTGATACTGTCCAAGGGCGTGGGAAACTTCGACTCTATCGGGGAAGAAACTCATCTTCATGACAAAATCCTGTTCATGCTCATGAGCAAGTGTGTGCCCATAAGCAACTATTTTGAGACCAAAATATACGATCCGATTCTCTCTCCTCCCAGGTAGTACACGGAAAACGGGAAGCCTTTGAGAATGACCTTTCGTGTTGCCGCAGGGCCTGGGGAACCGGTAAGCGGGAATTGGACCGCAATCGTGAGGGCCTGTTCAAAAGCGCGAGCGAATTTGGC
>CAVSPC010000015.1:0-40762 GCA_963729795.1 uncultured delta proteobacterium
ACGAAGGTCAGGAACAAAAATGACGTTAATTCTTACGGAGTTGACTCGTTTCGGAATCGCAATGGCTGCAGATTCCGCTGTAAAAGTAGTCAATCCGCATACCGGATTGGCTCAAGTTGTTCCCGGCGCGGCCTACAAACTGCAAGAAGTGCCGTACCTCAATGCTGGAATTTCTTGCTGGGGAGAAGGTAAAATTGAGAATGTTTCGACCGATCAATGGCTATGCGGATTCATTGCTTCCAATGAGGGGATCAGTAATTTGCAGGACTTCGCAAACGAGTTGGCCAGGCAGTTGAATGACAGAATTCCTTCTCCTCCCAGGGGCAAAGGGTGCTTAGGCTTTCACTTGGCAGGTTTTGAAGATTTTAACGGAATGCCTACTCCCTCTTTTTACCACATACATGATGGTTTCTGCCAAACTCTGGCATCTCGCGGCATCGAAATTGATACGACTCGTTTCAATGCCAACCACGACGTTCCACCGGATATCTTTTTGCAGAATCCCGGATACTTAATTCGCAATGGCGACATTCGTTTTTACGCCGAGATTTTCGCTTCTTTAGAACGTGTTTTTGCGCACTTGCGCCCGATAGGAGTCTTAATCCCTCACTCTCAAGACCTTGAAGATCGAGCCAGGTACCTAATATTCCAAATTAAAACGGTTGCCGAAATTTATCGTCTGAGCAATGTGCTTCCCGGTATTGGGGGCGAAATTCACTACCTGACTATAAACCCGGAGGGGTATCAGAGCAAAGGAATCCAGTATTTCTAAGGACTTCACATTTAGCGTGATCCGGATATCACGCTATTCCTCACATATTGATTCCTGCCATATCGCGCGTCACAGACGTCTTCGTGATCAATTCCTGCTCCGCGTACGTTCGAGGACCCTTTGTTTTCAAAATTAGAGACAACCTGGGCTGATCCATGTATGTACTTTCGTAATATGCTATATTTGCTTGTAGTGCGGCAGCGGGATCCGATCCGAAACTGCGTGGCCGATCCTTAGTGGGTGAAACACACGGAAGGAGTGAAAGAAGCGGTGGACGCAACAACTCTCTACGCGGGAGTGATTCTTGGTTCCGTCGGCTTGGGGTATTTAGTGTATGGAAGAAAACAGAAGAACCCCATAGCTCTTATTTCCGGCGTGGCATTGTGCGGTGTACCCTATTTTGTATCGAATATATTGCTCCTCGCTGCGGCGGGCATTGCACTCATCGCCATGCCGTTTCTCATAAGATACTGATCCCATTTCGACGGCTGCCGTGAGACCGGTTGGCAGTTCAACCAGGAATGATGCCGTTTTACTCCAATAGTCCCTCCAAATTCGTGAACAAAAGGACAGCGAGGACATCCACGCTGCTGCGCGCCGACGAACCGGCGCGAGATGGGTTTGTCCGTCCCGGCGAGCCGTGACAGCGTTTTTGCATGAACGTGCCATGCCGGGACAGACAGGTTCGCCGCTCTGCCTCTAGACTACTGAAGGCAAAGAGCGGCGGCTTTGGGTGACGATTATGGGAGAGCCTTGGAATAGACCTGCTGATCCGGTCTTTTGGGCCTTGCTACCGGAATAGGATGGAAGAAAGGATTGAGCTGGGCGACGTCCGGAGTATTCACGCCGGTTCCAGCAGCCCTTTCTGCCTGGTCCACGGTGCTAAAGCAATTCCCGGCGCCGACCTTGAACCAGCCGTATGACGGAATCCCGTTGGTTATCCCGGTTTGTCCGGTCATATTTCGAACCACGCAGTACTGGGCGGCATAGACCGACGGGGCAACCATTCCTATCGCTGCAATTACTGCCACAAGGGCTAACCCGAGTTTAGTCATTGTTAAATTCTCCTTTTACGACAATTCTTACGGTGACGTCACCGCTTCTACCCATGAATAGATGCACCACATCAAAAAAGGATCCGCAATTTTTCAGCCGAAATATATCTAGTAATATAGCCATGTTATAAATCGTTGCGGAAATTCCTGAACATAATTTTCAATTGGGCATTCACATCTTTCCCGTGAAAGGCCAAGGCCACCGGGAAACTCCCGCGGAATTTCAAACACCGACGATCTATCGAGGGGTAATTTCAACAAAAAGAAAAAGCCCGCGGCGAAACCGACGGGCTGCACTCATTAATGGCTGGCTGGCATCAATGAGGCTATCAATAAACGACTGTATCATATCAAAAACACCGTTAAAAAGCAACTATAATTTGTTGTACTGCGCAATCTTTCAGTCACTGGCGGCAAAAGAGTGTCATTGTGAGCGTAGCGAAGCAATGTTATCTTATAAAGGCTTAGATTACTTAGTTGTTTCACTTATAGGCATGACAATGAGCCGCCAGCCTCCCGGCGCAACTGAATGGTTCCTATGCCGCTATATGTGCATGCAGTGGCGCCTCAGAGTTGGCTCTGGCACTGCCCCTTCTCGAAGCACTCGAAAGTCGCCGTCCAGGGGTTCTACGACCGTGGATGGTTTTCCTCCCGGCGTGGGGCCGAGATCCAGGACCAAGTCAACGGCTCCGAGGACCTCCTCGGCAATCTTCGAAACTTCATCCGGGGCGATTTCATCCGAGAGGTTTGCACTGGTGGCAGTCACCCATCCACCGGCCGCGGCCGCGACGATTCGGGCTGCGCATTCGGGAGGGACCCTCACTCCGATCTTACCGGAAGGGCCTGTCAAAAGCGCTGACACTTGGTGGCAGGGCTCCAGAAGGACCGTGAGACTCCCCGGCCAAAAACGATCGGTGAGCTTCCGGGTCAGGGGTGACATCCTGCAAACCACTTTTTTTACCGCGGCCTTGTCGCTTGCAATAAGTGGCAGCGGCTTTGTTTGGATTCTGCGCTTGACGTCAAAAATCCTTCGTAATGCCTCGTCATGAAACGGGTTCGCTGCCAGGGCGTAGAACGTCTCAGTGGGAAGAATGACCAGCCCACCTGAGAGAATAATGTCGGCCGCTCGACGATAGAGAGATTCTGTATGAGGCATTTGTTCTTGAACTTAACGCTCCGGGTGAAAGCTCACAATGTGATGTGTTTGATAAATTCGATCTCGCACTCTTTGACCCAAGGCGACGAGAGAAGGTTCGACACCGCTGTCCCGTCACACCGCTGAACTGAGCACTGGCTCTCGCCACCAAAGCGCTGAGTGATAACACTTTCAGCGTTTCTTCACAGGCAGTTCGATGACAAACTTCGCACCACCTTTAGCATTGCCCTTGACTCTTATGAAGCCGTGGTGGTCGGATACAATGGTACTCACTATAGTTAACCCCAGTCCTGTCCCTCCGGGCTTTCTCGAGAAGTAAGGCTCAAAGACACGGTCTCGATCCTTGGAGTCTATGCCACTGCCGTTGTCATCCACCTCGATGGAAGCTATTGAAAGTTCCGCATTGTAGGCCGTGCTGACCGATACACTGCCATTGTCGCTCGTTGCCGCCGCTGCATTGTCGAGCAGGTTCATCATGGCTCTCTTAATCTGTTCCTTGTCCAAGTCGAAAATCGGCATACAAGGATCGGGGCTGAAAGAGAACTTTATGTTGTCGTTTGCAGGCCGATATAGGTTAACCACTTCCTGAATCAGAGTGTTCAAGTCATTGGGGACCGGATTAGCCGAAGGCATTCGTGCGAATTTCGAGAATTCGTTCACCATACTCTTCAGTTGTTCGACTTGATCGATAATGGTCCGGGTACACTGATCCAAGATAGTCGTGTCGCCTTCAAGTAAGCCCATGTACTTGCGTCTGATTCGTTGGGCGTTTAACTGAATCGGGGTTAAAGGATTCTTGATCTCGTGAGCGATTCTTCTGGCGACCTCTCTCCAGGCTGCCATGCGCTGCGCTTTGACCAGATAAGTCATATCCTCGAATACAAGAACTACGCCCAGTCCCCGGCCATCTTCATCCTTCAAACTGTTTGCGAAACACATCAACGATATTGCCTTTTCAGGGAAAGAAATAGTGATTTCGCGCTCGATAGTCCCAGGTTCCGAGGCCGTAAGATGTTCCAGAATTTCCACCACCGGAACTGCAGAAACTCTGGGAAGCACCTCCAGAAAGGGCCGGCCGAGTTGTTTCTTTTCTACGATCCCGAGAAGCCGTATTGCGGAATTGTTTATGGTGGTCACTTTTCCTTCCGCATCGACAGACAATACTCCCGCCGCCACATTCTTCAGGACAGTCTCCATGTACTTTCGGCGACTCTCGAGATCTGTGTTGACTCTGATGAGTTCGCTGCGGCCCTTGCGCAAGTCAGCCGTCATCTTATTGAAGGAACGGACCAGCACCCCAAGCTCGTCATCTGCCGTGG
The DNA here is from genome assembly GCA_963729795.1 of uncultured delta proteobacterium. Taxonomy (GTDB): domain Bacteria; phylum Desulfobacterota; class Desulfomonilia; order Desulfomonilales; family Desulfomonilaceae; genus CAWBBA01. The sequence continues at coordinate 4,303 of CAVSPC010000015.1, forward strand.
GTTCGATGTAGACATCGAGGTCGCCGGCCGCAATCTTCTCGGTCCCTTGTGCCAGACCAAGGATCGGATCGGTTATGTCCCTCGCTATCGTCATCCCGAACCAGAAGCCGATAAAGATGACTAGCAATGCCACCATGAGCAGAATGAGCACATAGATGGTTTTTACGGGACCTTTCATCCTTTTGGCTTCCTCGTAATCGCCAAACGCGTTTGATATCGAGAATAGCCGGCTCGCCAGCGAGGTGGGTATGTAGTAATCCACCACCAGCGCGGCTTCAACTGCACCAGTGTGCTCATTTCTTATCGGCGCGATTCCCCGGATAAGATCGCTGCCCCCATCCAGGGGGATTATCTTTGATGTCTTGTCACCGTGGAAACCGATCTTGAGAAAACTGCGCTCGGGGGACGGGATTGATATATGCTTCAGAGCCGGATCTTTTCTGATGAGAGGTTTAGATCCATCACGATAGTGGATCTGGACCGAGCCAAGGCCCTCTGCGGCTCGCCAGGTCTCGATGGTCGATCCAAGCGCTTCACGTTGCGATTCAGCAGAGCCCGAGCCGGAATTCACGCGCGATGCCAGTTTGTCGGCCGCAACGAGAACTTTCTCCGAAGCACTCTGATAATAGGCCTGTGCCACGACCAGCGCGGACTGAAGGGATTCCTCGACTTGGGCAGTGAACCAGCTTTCGATGGTGGTGTGGAGGACACCGGCGCTCGTTATAAAGAGCACCACCGTCGGCACTAGTGTCAAAGCCACAAAGGCCAGCGTCAGACGGGTCTTGAGACGCGAACCGAGCACTCGTCTGCGCCGTTCAAAAACCAACTTGAAAAAGTTGCGAATAAGGAAAAAAATTACCAGGATCAGCAGGAGGGTTACTATCGACAACAGAGCAAAAATAAGGAGATGTCCGGCAAAAGGTATGTCCTCCGCGGACCGGGCGATTTCCGACTCCACGAAAAAGATCGCGGCTATCAGAATCGAAGCCACCAGAGCGACAATAAGTTCGCGCCGCCTTTTCTTTTTTTCTTGCACGGGACTGGGAGATTTCACTTGTCTTGTCCTGTCATCTCAGCCAGTTTGTCGTCGTCAAATCCGAAATGATGACCCACCTCATGTATTAACACGTCGCGAATGGTGTGAACCACGTTTTCAAATCGCCCGGCCGCACGAATGATAGGACGACGGAAAAGGTATATGCGTTCAGGAAGACCGTCCAGAGCAAAGACACTTCTCTGCGTGATCGGAACGCCAACGTACAAGCCAAGTAGATACCATGGAGAGTTCACCCCTACGGACTCGAGCATTTCATCATCTGCAAAATCTTCCACTATTATCTCGACATTTTCCATCTTGGCGCGAAATTCGGCAGGCAACTCTTCCAGTGCCTGGGCCACATGCTTGTTAAAAAGCTCGGGATTCACGGTTATTCGGTCCTGGTGGTCAAGCAACATTCCGGAAATCGGTTCTCGATTTGTATGCGGACTCGTGCGAACACCAATTCGCCTTCAAACAAGTGACAACACTAGGCAGGATAGGGCGAGGGTAGGCATCTTGCTTGCCATCCGTCACCCTGGACTCCGATCCGGGTTCCAGACTGGATGCCCGCGTTCGCGAGCATGACGCCAGTCAATCCCATGCCGGCGGGACTGCCCCATCCGAAACAACGTGTGACCTGCTTGAAAACGAATTGGCATGATGCAATCTCAAAACTCAATCCGGCCACAGTCGGGGATGATGGGTTCCTTGACACCGGCAGATGCCTGTGAGCATAAAATGTACCAAAAAATGGGAGCGATGGGAAGGTGAGAGGTACTCCCTCGGGAAAACATGTTGTCATTGTCGGCCTTGGAAACCCAGGAAGGAGTTACACTCTCCACCGCCATAACCTGGGCTTCATGGTGATTGACGAACTTGCCAACGAGGCCGTTAGCGCTTGGAAGGAAAATCGGAAGAAAGCCGTCGTCTGCGAGGCCAAAATTGATGCAACAACGGTGTATCTCGTGAAGCCTCAAACCTTTATGAATCTCAGCGGCCATGCCGTGGGACCTGTTTTGAAAAACGTCAATGCCGATCCCGGTCGAATGATTGTTATCCACGACGACTTGGATTTACCGCTGGGCAAGGTTCGTATCAAAGTCGGCGGCGGAGATGGAGGGCACAAGGGCGTTCGTTCGATTGCCGATTCATTGCGATTTCGGGATTTCATTCGGGTCAGAATGGGGATAGGTAGGCCACCGGAAGGTACTTCGGCGGAAGAATTTGTTCTCAGCCCGTTTTCCCGGGAGGAGGAAGGCATCTTGGGAGACCTGATTCAGACAGGATGCCGGGCCGTACGCCTTGTCGTGACACACGGGGTTGAACGAGCCCAAAATATGTTGTATTCTGCAAAATTAGTAGTGGCATCAAGGGCGCCGCTGTCCTGAATTTGGTTTTTATCTTGCGCACGGCTCCGAGTTATAATAAAGTGACACGTCTTTTTTTAAGAGAACCTTTGTCAGGGGGTATTTAAATGAACGAAACACTGGTGAGCGAGGATCATGCTCCATTCCGACGAATCCTTCGCCCGGTGATCAGAGCTCTGAGGACAGCTTATATCCAGGGAACCACCGTTGTGAAGCTGATGCCGTCGGAAAGAGCCATCCAACTCTACTATAAGTATCGTCGTAAAAGTTATGACCTTCAATGGTCCATGGATCCAGGCTACAGGAAGGGCCTCAAACGCCTCATGGAATTGACTATCGAGGATAACGATCGCGTACTGGATGTCGGCTGCGGCACGGGTTCTGCCACCGTGTTGGCCGCGGTCGTGGCGAAGGAGGTTGTCGGCATCGATCTTTCTCCGGACATGATTGAGTTGGCGGAAGAGAAGGTCCAAAAGAAATGCCTGGAAAACACCTCCTTGACTGCAACTTCGGTCGAAGACTACTCGCCGGATAAGCCTTTCGACAAGGTGATAAGCTCCTTTATGATCCCCCATGTCAAACCCGGATTTCGCCCGGCTATCTATTCATGCATGTATAGCTTCCTGAACCCTGGTGGCCTGGTTGGATTATTCGGATCCCGAGGCGAGGTGTGCGACGTTTACGAGACCCGCGAGGAAATTGAAGAGAATTTGAAGCGAGCCGGATTTGAAGACGTTGTACTATACGACGTTTATGACATTTACCGGATTGCTCTTGCCCGCCGGCCTCTGACCTAAATGCCGCACGAAAGGTCGGTCCTGTTTCAGTAAGAATGAAACGACCCCCCAGCCCAGATCGGACCGGGGGGTCGTTAGTTTTACAGGCTTTGTTGTCGGAAGTGAGATGAGTAAGCTCAAAAATCCGGGGTGAGGACAATTCGTTTCATTAAGCCCCCGGTGTGGGCCTGTTCGAAGGCTTCTCGAATAGTTGACATAGGTCGTTTTTCCAAGAGCGGGTCTATCTGGATCTTGCCGTCTTGAACCATCTGGAGAACCTTCGGATAATACTTGGGAAGGCAACCCCACGTGCCGATGATTTCGGCGTCAAAGGCCATAAGGCGTGAGAGCATGTAAGTATTCTTTGCAGTACCAAAGCCAACCACTATAAGTTTTCCAACGAATCCCAATAGCCCGAGTGCGAGGTCCTGAGCGGGCCCGGCTCCTGTGCACTCGAAGATTTTCCAGCCCACATTGTGCTTTACACCGGCTTGTTTGGCCATTCCCTTGAATTCTTCTTGAACCGCCTTGAAATCTTTGTCTTTGATATTGATCGCGTAATCCACGCCCATGGAAAGAGCCCTCTTAAGCTTCTCCTCATGTCGGGCCAACCCCACAACGGGCTTTGCACCGAAGGCACTTGCCACCTGGGCCATGTAGACTCCGACTCCACCGGTCACGCCCGTTATGATGACAGGGTCCCCAGCCTTAAGCTCAGCCCGGACAGCCGCTTGATAAGGCGTCGTCACCGCGTCGGCTATGACGGCATAATTCTCAAGGGGCCGGCCTTTGAGATCTTCGATCTCACAAAGGTCCTCCGCGGGAACAGGAATGTGGCTAGAAAAGCCACCATAAATCCCCAAAGAGTTTCCGGGCATTTTCTGTGCGAGGCAGCGGTTGTTCCTCCCTTTGGCGCATATATCGCAGCTATTACACGGCATGACCGCAGGCACAATCACGTTCTTCCCCACCCATGATTCGGCCCCGGCACCTGCCGCAACCACCGTACCCGCAATTTCGTGGCCAAGCGTAAGCGGCGGCTTGGTCACCGTGGGAACTCCGTCGTAAAAGTAGGACATGTCAGTGTGACACACTCCACAACCCGCTATCTCGACGAGAACTTCGCCCCGGCCGAGTTCCGGGACCGGAATTTCAACTTGTTGCAGCTCTCCCGGAGCCGTGACTTTTCGGGCTTCCTTATCGTAGGTCGGCCCCTTTACCATTTGCCACGTTTGGATCTTGTCGGGAATACTCACCGTTGCACCTCCTGTTGATGGCTGGGAACGCACTGGTCCGTTCTTGATGACGCAATGAATAGGCGATTGCCCGAGAATAAGTTGAGTTCAGCAATCGGAACGCATCAACCCCAAAATATTGTGTAGGGGCCGCTTCTGTCAAGGGAAAACTTGGACCCGCCAACCGGCACCTGGGCTAAAGCTAACAATTCAGTTTCAAAGGTAAATCATCTGCCGGGGCATTAGACATGCAGGCAAATCATGTTCACTACCCAGAATTACTGCCCATCACTCTCGAACGACCCAGGCCCAATCGGATCAGTACGCATCCAAATACTGTTGGAACAGATCCATCAGATTAAGTGTCCGAGGCCCAGGTTTACCGCTTCCAATGACCATATCGTCTATTCGAACCACAGGAAGCAGATTGCGCGTGGTGGAAGCAAGAAATGCTTCCTGGAACGAAGCAAGTCGGCCCAGGGACACGGGGGCTTCGCGAATGCGCATTTCCGTAGTTTGCCCAACAACTTCGAAGACCACTCTACGCGTGACGCTATCCAAGATCCTACCATCCAGAGGCGGAGTAAGAATGTCACCCTGAGAATCAACAAAGAAGATCGTAAAGGTCGAGCCTTCCAAAATAGTTTGGAGGTCGGGTGGGGAAACAAAGACGACTTCGTATGCGTCGTGAGACGGAACAACCGTCTGGTGAGCCAAAATAGCACCCACATAGTTCAGGAGCTTTACGTCCGGAAACATTCTTTGATATGGGAATGTGGCCAAACTAACGCCCTTTTCATAGCATTCCGCAGGGGGGGGAATAAGTTCCTGTACCGCTATATAAAGGTGGGCGCCTGAACTGGATTGCTTCATTGTGCTAGCGGCGAGCCCCCCACTAAAGATGACATCGATAAGTAGGTCGCTGTCGATACCGGCCTCACGGTTCTTTCTGACCACTTCGGACAGAAGTTCTCGGAGATCCTCTTTAGGGAGGGGCGGGTTCATATAGATGCCGGAAGCCGAATAATAGAGCCGGTCCAAATGATTTTCCAGCCTGAAGATCTTGCCTCTGACGGTCCGGCAAGCAGTGAATATCCGGTATCCGCGGATAGTCCCGCTGATGTCGTCCAGGAATGGAAACACCAACTCCGAGGTTTCTACAAATCGATCTCTTTGGTACGAGATAATTTTACTGTCCTCCGGTGACACGAATGGAGAGCTGCGGCCTTATACGATGTCGGCACCGCCGTCAGGCGGCTTTACCACAGCACTTCTTATATTTCTTCCCCGAGCCGCACGGACACGGATCATTGCGGCCGATTTTTTCCGTCTGGCGTCGAACGGTCTTGGGCCGTGAATCACCATCACCCGAGTCCCCGTGGGACAGGAGCATGTCCTGTTCACGGGACGGAGCCAATTCCTCGATGTCGTCAGCGGACGCTACGCGAACCAGGAACAGATTCCTGACGGTCTCTTCCTTGATACGATTGCTCATATCAAGGAACATCTCGTAACCCTCCTTCTTGTATTCCTGCAGAGGATCTCTCTGACCGTAGCCGCGCAGTCCAATGCCCTCCTTCAGGTGATCCATACTTAGCAGATGGTCTTTCCACTGAGTGTCCACGGCCTGGAGCATAACGAACTTCTCCAGCTCCCTCATCACGTCCGGAGTCAACTCCTGCTCCTTCCGATCATAGGCCGAGGATGCCTCTTTGAGAATGTGCTCTGTGATCGCGTCGCGGGTTCGTTCCTCGGGAGGGAGCGAATCAAACTGGAACCGTATACCGAACTGGCCCCACAGCGCCTCCACGAATCCAGGAATGTCCCAGTCGTCGTAATGCGGCTGTTGGTTGGTAAAGCGTTCCACCATCTCCTCCACCATGTCTTCAATCATGTCCTGGATCGTCCCTTTCAAATCCTCTCCACCCAGGATGAAACGACGCTGGGAGTAAATGACTTCACGCTGCTTGTTCATTACGTCGTCGAATTCGATAAGATGTTTGCGGATGTCGAAGTTGTGGCCTTCGACTTTCTTTTGGGCGTTTTCTATGGCACGGGTCGTGTACTTGTGCTCGATCGGCTCCCCATCTTCCATGCCGACCCGCTCCATTATCATTTTTACTCTCTCTCCGCCAAAAATCCGCATCAAGTCATCTTCCAGGCTGAGATAAAAGCGGCTGGAGCCGGGGTCCCCTTGCCGACCGGAACGACCGCGCAATTGGTTGTCGATCCGGCGTGACTCGTGACGTTCAGTCCCGAGTATGTGCAGCCCGTTGGCCTGGATGACTTTTTCCTTTTCCTGTTCACACTGCCGCTTGAGGTCTTCCATGAGCTGGGTGAATTCTTCCGAGCCCTCACCTTTTTTCGACTTAGAGCGAGCCAGAAAGACGGGGTTGCCTCCTAGTATGATGTCGGTTCCGCGTCCGGCCATGTTCGTCGAGATTGTGACGGCCTTGTAACGGCCGGCTTGGGCCACGATTTCAGCCTCAAGCGCATGGTTCTTTGCATTGAGGATGTTATGGGGGATTCCGAGTTTTTTTAGCCTTCGAGCGAGATATTCGGATTTCTCGATGGAGATTGTGCCCACCAGTACTGGTTGGCCCCTTTGGTAAAGGTCTTTAATTTCTTCAACCACTGCATCGAACTTTTCTTGCTCGGTCTTGTAAATCAGATCGGAATTATCATTGCGGACCATAGGTAGGTTGGTCGGGATGACTACCACTTCGAGGTTGTAAATCTTCTTGAATTCTGCCGCTTCAGTGTCCGCTGTGCCGGTCATTCCTGCCAGTTTGTCGTACATGCGGAAGTAATTCTGAAAAGTAATGGTAGCCAGAGTCTGGTTTTCGTTCTCAATCCGCACGCCTTCTTTAGCTTCGAGGGCCTGATGCAATCCGTCGGAGTAGCGTCGCCCCGGCATAAGCCTGCCGGTAAACTCGTCCACGATAATTACTTGGCCGTCCTTGACTATGTAGTCTACATCCTTCTTGAACAGAGTGTGGGCTTTGAGGGCCTGGTTGACATGATGAAGAGTTTCCATCTGGGAAGGATCATAGACATTGGATACGTTCAATGCCTTTTCTACCCGTGAAACCCCTTCTTCGGTAAGGACCACGCTGCGGGCCTTTTCGTCGATGGTGTAGTGTTTTTCCTTTTGCAGGCCTGGTATGACCCTGTTAATCTTGTAGTACCGGTCCGTATTCTCATGTGTAGGCCCGGAAATGATTAGCGGAGTCCTGGCCTCGTCAATGAGTATACTGTCCACCTCGTCCACGATCGCGTAATGAAGCTCCCTTTGGACGTAATCCTCGAGAGAAAACTTCATGTTGTCCCTGAGGTAATCGAAACCGAACTCGTTGTTGGTTCCGTATGTCACATCGCAATTGTAAGCCTGCCTCCGCTCGTCGTCGTCAAGGTCGTGAACTATCACTCCTACGGAAAGGCCGAGAAATCTATAAATAGCGCCCATCCAGTCGGAGTCACGGTGGGCAAGGTAGTCGTTAACGGTGATCACATGCACGCCCTTGCCGGTCAGCGCATTGAGGTACACGGGCAAAGCGGCAGCGAGGGTTTTTCCCTCACCTGTTTTCATTTCTGCAATTTTGCCCTGGTGCAGCACAATCCCGCCGATTAGCTGAACGTCAAAGGGCCTCATTCCGAGCGTCCTTATCGAGGCTTCTCGGACTAGAGCGAATGCCTCGGGCAAGAGTTCGTCCAGCGTTTCTCCTTTTGAGAAACGGTCCTTGAACTCTTCTGTTTTCGCCTTCATGGCTTCGTCGGAAAGAGTCTTGATATCCGGTTCAAGTTCGTTAACGGCGTGAACAAGCGGATCGAGCTTTTTCAAATCTCGCTCGTTCTTACTGCCAAACAGTTTTTTCGCAATTGCTCCCAGCATGTCGGACCTCTCAGGTTTAGCGGAGCAGCATCATCGACTTGCAAAGATTTTCATTTCACTGTAAGAAAACACTGATACGATAAGTTTAAGGAATGCTCTCCATCTTTTTAAGAGACAAAATTCATTCGATAAGGTTCGCCACATAGCCGAAACTTGTTCGGAAAACACCTCTTCTCAGATGGACCTGACGGTCATCATCTTAGAGGATGAAAGGAAATCCGCCCACCGATTCAGCGGACGGAGAGATCTCTAGCATAGGGAGCCGGGAGTGTCAACGGAAGGGCAGGGGTCAGAACCGTGCAACTTGCTCACACTCAACATCCATTCCATGCTTTATCCTTGCGTTTAATTTGAGATTTGATATCATACGATTCACAAACCGGACTGGGAGGTTTCCCCATGAGCCGCCAATTTTGCTGGGTTTTGTTGATCATGATGGCTTTTACCATGCTGTTGGCCGGCTGTTCTGACGATACTGCTGAGCTGAAGCAGAAAATTGCCGACCTCGAGAAGAAGGTTCAACAGCAGCAAAAGGACCTCCACGAGTTCACCGGAAAGTTCTCACCACCAAAGGATTTCAGCGCAGATATCCAACGGATCGAGGATCAACAGGATCGAATCTCTCAAGTCTTGAAAGTGAAGGTCGATCCGGTCAACGCTAAATTGGAGGAATTTCGCGATTGGGCCCAGGAATCTCAAAAGGATAGAGACCTGGTTACCAAGAAGCTCAAAGCCCTCGAACAGTCAGCAGCGGAATTGCAAAAAAGAACCGAAGTGACTAGCAGGGAAGTCGCCCGAATGAGCAAGGAAGTGGCGGCCGGAAAAAAAGCCGTGGCGATTTTTTCCAAGAATCTGAATGAGCTTGCGAAAAATCTGGCCGATGTCCGCAGAGAGGTCCTTGACAACAACACGAAGCTACTCAATGCAGTCAAGAAGACCCTCCCGCGGGTGAAAGACGCCGCGGTGGCTGAGCTAAAAGACCAAATGGCCCCGCTTGAACAGGCGCTAACGAATTTGAAGACCGGAATAGAAGGTGACCGCAAGGCGATAGCTGCTATTAAGACGCAACCGCCCCCGGACACCGGCAAACAGGTTCAGAGTCTTGCAGCTCGAATTAAGGAACTCGAAGACGTGGTGACTTCCCAGAAATCTTACTTGCTCGAGATGGGAGCCAAAGTCCATGAGTTGGAACTGCAATTAAGAAGGATGGGGGACGCCGGAACCCCGCCCGCGCTTTCAAGGAAATGAAAGCAGCGCTTTCCGGTAATCTTCACGGCACCGCATTGAAAATTGTGCTTCGCGACTGGGCACCGTAGATTCGAGTCTTTGTCCTGAAAGGACACACTATGAATAGCCGTGGGTTTCAACCCACGGAAAAGCAAATGCCGCAACTGGTCTTGGACTCTGAAACGGTTCACCAACTTCCCCAAGGCAGTTGGTCTATGTGTTGAAAACGTCCATTGCACAGAAGTTTCCGATTGGTCGCCCCTTCCAGGGTCGCGCAAGGGATTTTGGTATGCTGCTCCTTTCCGTGGGTTGAAACCCACGGCTATTCAAGGTGCGCCCCGTTTGGGGGCCAACTGGCCTCCAATTCGCGGCACGTTGCCAAGGTGTCCAGCAAAAAGATATGGGACATGCTCAGCAAAAGGGAACTCTGGGGCGTGGTTCTCATAAGTGACAAAATTGCCTTAAATTGGCTCTTATGAGGCAGAGTCCGGGTACCGGAACTCTAAGAGATGTCGAATTTCTACGCAGCCCTCCATAGCATTGCTACAACTCTTTGATTGCTTCTTCGAATCCCTTGAGCGAACCTTCAATCGTCTCGTCTGATACGCAATATGCGATTCGGAAATAGCCCGGCCCGCCGAAGCCGGTACCCGGAACCGTTAACACCAACTTCTTTTGGAGTCGGGCCACAAATTCGACGTCATCCGCCAGCGGCGATTTGGGAAAGAGATAGAACGCTCCTTCGGGCTTCACGCATTGATAGCCGAAACCGGTCAACGCGTTGTATAGCCGGTCACGCCGACGCTTGTAAACTGACACGTCCGTGACATCTCTGAGGACAGTCCTCACTGCTCGCTGCATCAAGGCTGGAGCATTGACAAAACCCAAGATGCGGTTGGAAAGCACGAGGCCGTTCATGGTGGCGGCAGCATCAGACAATTTGGGGTTCATGGCTATATATCCCAAACGCTCTCCTGGTAGTGAAAGGTCCTTTGAAAAGGATGTCGCCACTATGCTGTTTGCATAAGCCCTCAAGATGCTGGGAACCGTAACTCCATCGTAAGTTATGCCTCGGTAAGGTTCATCAGATACTAGAAGAATATCGCGACTAATCTCACTGCTCTTCTTTTCAAGCAAAGTGCCTAGGTCCCTGATTTGGTCATCCGGATAAACCTTCCCTGTCGGGTTGTTTGGTGAATTGATCAACACTGCAGCAGTCTTGGTCGTGATAGCTTGTTCAATGGCGGAGAGGTCCAGAGAAAAATCTTCCCTCGTGGGTACCAGGACAGCTTTACCGCCATGATTGTCCGCATAAAAGGTGTATTCCACAAAGTAAGGTTTGGGTACAATTACCTCGTCCCCAGGATTAAAAATCGTCTTGAATATTACATTCAGAGCTCCCCCGGCACCCACGGTCATAACGATGTGGTTTTCGTCAACATCAATGCCGTCGTCTTCCCGAATCTTCCGAGCAACCGCTGCTCTGGTGGCGGGGAATCCTGCATTGGGCATGTATCCGTGTAAGCCGCGGGTGTCGTCCTTCGCGGCCTCTATGATTGCGTCCTTAACCTTCTCGGCAGGTTCAAGGTTGGGATTCCCAAGGCTGAAGTCAAAGACGTTCTCCGGGCCATACTCCTTTTTCAGCCGAGCCCCTTCTTCGAACATCTTCCTGATCCATGATGATTTTTTCCCGAATTCCGCGATTTTTTCGGATACCGGCATGTTTGGCCTCCTCCCAGCATCAAAAGGGTACAAACGAAAGCCCGGCTTTCAAATCTGCATCCAGGTGAATTGCCGGGCTCTCGACCTTGCATCAGCCCTGTTTTTTCAGGGTCCTTTATCCTAACACAGTGATAATCGAAATGTCAACGTAATATCTGCTTTTTTCAAATGTTTTGCCGGATTCTTGATCGATTTGGAGTTATTGTGTTAGAATAAATTATTAAGTCCAAAAGTTCACAACATAACCCGTGCCCCATTTTGCAGGAAGCCACTAATGATGCATCTCGGGGACCGGCAACGTGGGCCGATAGGAAATTCTCTTGTTTCGCGCTACGACTAGCATAGCCGCTGTTATTGTGATCATCGGCTTGGGTTCTCTCTGCATGCCTCCGAGCAGCCATGCGTCCGCTGAACTTCAGCGAGGTCTGGCCGCGGCCCGGTCAGGGCGATTGGATCGTGCAGTAAGTCTATGGTCAGCCGCGATCAGGAAAAATCCCAAGTGTTACGCGGCCTACGTTGATCGAGGAAGTGCATACTTGCGCAGCGGATACGTGCTGAGAGGCGTTCTGGACTGGCACAAAGCCCAAGGACTTTCCCCTGCTTTTGCGTATTCCGCCTATTATCGTGATTTTATAACGGAAGCCTCTGGTGACCCGGCAGTGTTGAACTACGCCATGCCCTTAGAACTTGATCCTGACCACGTGCCATCCGTCCTTATGACGGCAGTCACTTACCTGGATGTTGGGCGAGCCGATAAGGCGTTGGAACTGTATCGAAACTCTGTTGAACTTACTAAGAACCCGCTTTTGAAGAGTTATTTCGACTACTGGATCAACTCCATACATTCTCCAGCAGAACACTGAACTGACCCCAGGCGTTCAGCTTTTCTATTGACATGAAAATTGTTGGGCGTTAACCTTGCTTTTCGCCTAGCACAACCATGGAGAACAGCAGTGAAAGGCCGCATTGAAATAGACGAGGAGCGGTGCAAAGGTTGCGGACTGTGTGTAACCGTTTGCCCCAAAAAGAAGATTCAAATCTCGGATAGATTGAACACCAAAGGATACTATCCAGCCTGCTTCCAAGAAGCCAAGGTACACGATAAGAGCCGAATCGAGTGTACCGGCTGCGCTTTGTGCGCTGTTTCTTGTCCGGATGTCGCCATAGAAGTGTATCGTGAGGCCAAACACGTTACAAAAGAAGAAAAAGACAAAGAAAAGGAAGAATGAGATGACCCGCAAAGTCCTGATGCGGGGGACCCATGTTTTGGGGGAAGCCGCGATCCGTGCAGGCTGCCGAGCATACTTCGGTTATCCTATTACTCCGCAAAACGAGCTACCGGAATACATGTCTGCGGCTTTCGCCAAGATGGATGACGCTGTGTTCATCCAGGCCGAAAGCGAGCTGGCTTCCATCAATATGGTCATGGGTGCCAGCATTGCCGGCGCACGGGTCATGACCTCATCATCCAGTCCCGGCATAAGCCTGAAGCAGGAAGGGATCTCATACATCGCTGCTATGGAGCTCCCCGCTGTAATAGTGAACATGATGCGGGGCGGCCCGGGTCTAGGCAACATCGCGCCCTCTCAGGGAGATTATTTCCAGGCCACCAAAGGGGGTGGGCACGGTGACTACCGGACAATAGTGCTCGCTCCCGCTTATGGTCAGGAAATTGCGGATATGACTCGGCAGGCTTTTGATCTGGCAGACCATTACCGGACGCCGGTCATGATCCTGGGCGATGGCATGATGGGGCAGATGATGGAACCGGTGGAATTTCCGGAACCGCTGACCATCGGTTCGCTACCCAGCAAAGATTGGATCCTTGACGGAGCCAAAGACCGGCCCAGTCGAATCATTCGTTCTTTGTGGTTGGACACCACACTGGAGGAGGAGCTGAATTGGCGGCTGGTTAGAAAATATGACATGATCACCAGGGATATTCCAGATCAGGAAATGTACCTGGTCGACGATGCGGAGTTGATCGTCGTTGCCTACGGCACGGCCGCACGTATCGCCAAAGGAGGGGTCCAGAGAGTTCGTGAAAAAGGGCTCAAAGTGGGGCTCTTTAGACCCAAGACTCTGTGGCCCTTTCCTTCGGATCCTCTCGCTGAACTCAGCCAACAAGTCAATCAGATGGTCGTGTTCGAGATGAGCACCGGCCAGATGGTAGAAGACGTACGATTGGCTGTAGAAGGACGGTGTGAAGTGTCATTTTACGGCAGACCGGGCGGGGTGGTATCAACTCCGGAGGAAATAGCCAGAGTGTTATCAGGTGCTTATCAAGGAAGGGCGTCCAGCGAAGGGACCAGCCTCCGGTCACGGCAGAGCCGCGGTTTCAGGATTCTGGGGTAGGTTCGGTATGAGAGCGGACCCGAGACGTTCATAACCAGTGGGCAGAAAGCATTGCTTTTGGGCTATTGTCTTCCTGCTCGGCAACAAATTCCTGCGTAGAACATATTTCTTCAGGTACGTATTCGGGCCTTGTCCGGGTAGATGCAGCCGGTGCAGATGAGCCCCCATTGTTGAAGTTGTGCGGAGCAGGGCACCGGGGTTTTCACCCTCGCAGGTCGTCCGGAGCGAAGTCGGAGAGGGAGTGATTCAAGTGAAAAAGGTATTCTCCAGGCCGGTTTCTCTGAAAGAGACCCCGTTTCATTACTGTCCTGGATGCGGCCACAGCATCATACATCGTCTGGTGGCCGAGGTAATAGATGAAATGGGAATCAGGGAGCGAACAATAGGCGTGCCCCCCGCTGGGTGTGCGGTCCTGGCTTACAACTACTTTGATGTGGACATGGCTGAGGCGCCTCACGGCAGGGCCGCAGCGGTGGCAACCGGAATCAAGAGAATTCTTCCGGATCGCATAGTATTCACATATCAGGGTGATGGCGATATAGCCGCCATAGGGACAGCGGAGACAATTCATGCAGCCAACCGTGGCGAACGAGTAACCTCCATATTCGTCAACAATGCGGTTTACGGGATGACCGGCGGCCAAATGGCGCCCACTACCGTCCCGGGACAGGTGACTACGACCACGCCTGGCGGCAGAATCCCCTTGAGAGACGGGAATCCTCTGGATCTCAGCGAGATGCTGGCCGTGGCTGCCGGAAGTGTCTATATCGAGAGAACTTCCGTCACCAGCCCGAAGAATATCCTGAAAACCAGAAAAGCGATAAAAAAGGCATTCACCGTTCAGATGGAAGACAAAGGTTTCTCCTTGGTGGAGATACTTTCGCCGTGTCCTACAAACTGGAAGATGACACCCGTGGAGGCGGCGCACTGGGTGGATGAGTCTATGACGAAAATATTCCCGCTGAAGGTGATAAAGGATGTTGCTTAAGATAATATTTTCGGGCTTTGGTGGCCAGGGAGTTCTCATGATGGGATATGTCCTGGCTGTAGCGGGAATGAATGAGGACAAACACGTCACTTTCTTGCCCGCTTATGGGGCGGAAGTGCGAGGCGGAACAGCCAACTGCACGGTGGTGGTATCCGATGAGGAAATCGCTTCCCCTATCGCGTCCTCGCCGGAGTTTGTCGTTGCCATGAATTATCCTTCCATGATCAAGTATCAGAACATGGTTAAGACGGGCGGAACACTGTTTCTTAACAGTGACTTGATAACGGACCCTCCTGCCAGGGAGGACATCAAAGTGGTACGAGTCCCGGCGAATTCTCTGGCGCATGAAATGGGAAACGACCGTGTGCTGAATATGATCATGCTTGGGGCGGTGACATCGACGGTCGGGATTGTTTCCGACAAATCTCTTGCTGAAGCTGTGGGGACAGTTCTGGAAGGCAAGAAGCAATCTATGGTGAAGATCAATCAGGACGCCCTGGTAAAGGGCTCGCAATATATTTCATCCTCACGCTGAATGCCGCACGGTTAATTCAGCGGCCGAGGAGCCGCTTTGGCTTTTGTAGAATCCGGAGGTTCTTTATGAAAACTGTGAAAGAAATCGAAATAAAACTTCAGAATAGACCTGGCGCGCTGTCGGATGTTAGTGAACTACTCGGGGCTAACGGGATCAACATCTTGGCCCTGACCTTGAGAGCCGAAGGAGAAATGGGCAGGCTTAATTTCGTGGCCACCGATCCTGCTCGAGTTACGAACATACTGGCTAGTGCCGGCTACGATCCAAAACTCCAGGAGGTCATAGCGGCCGAGGCTCCTCATCATCCGGGAGGTCTCAATGCCGTATTGAAGCCCCTTAAGCTTGCAGGAGTCAATATTGAATATCTCTATTCCTGCATTGGCTGTCAAAGGCCGGGTGACAGGACCATAATCCTGCTCGGTGTCGATAACCTTGAAGCCGCGCATGACGCCCTCGCCCGAGATTGGATTCAACTCTACGGGGAGGAGTTGCACAATTTTTGAATCCCGCGAAAACCTGATTTGAGGAGCAAGAAAAACAAAGCTTCGCCGTCGGGCATCTCCCAAAAGTGTGAATCTATTGCACGAAGCCAGGCAGCCTATAATGGAAAGGTCTTCCTACCATCCCCGGCCCATGAACGATTTACATAACGGCCATCCGCACTAAGTCAATGTCTTTTTCGGAAGACCTTTCTTCGAGCACAGAGCCATTGTGTCGAGATGGCTCATGTTTTGGATCACTACCCATTTCCTATCTCACGTTCAGCTCAAATCCATTAAGAGGAAACTGTACTGATGGACAATATAATCGTGATCAATTCCAGCGATAACGTGGCCGTTGCTTTGAAAACGCTCTGCGAAGGAGAACAAACTGCGGCGAAGGGGCTGGGATCATTTATTGTCCTTGAGAAAATCCCCGAGAGCCATAAGGTCGCTTTAAGAGACATCGCAGCGGGCGAAGAGATTGTCAAATACGGCGAGACCATAGCAGTCAGTTCCCGGGAAATCAAAAAGGGGCAGTGGGTACACACGCATAACCTGGAAAGCGAGCGGTGCAAGAAGTGAACGATCTAACAGGGTATTTGAGAAAAACGGGAGAATTTGGCGTCCGCAATCATCTGCTTATCTTGCCTACAGTTTCTTGCGTCAATGGGGTTGTTCAGCGAATCGTGAAGGAGGTTCCCGAAGCGGCCTGGATTACCCACGCTCACGGTTGCGGTCGAGGGGGCCCGAAAGACGTGCAAATCCTTTTTCAAATCCTCTCCAGGATGGTGCTCCATCCTAATGTCGGTGGGGTAGTCCTCATCGGCTTGGGCTGTGAGGTTTCGAACACAAAAAATCTGGCTTCATTTATAAGAAATGCGGGCAAGCCTGTTGAGATTTTTAATGTCCAGGAAGACGGCGGGTCTTTGAAAACCGCGCAAAAAGCGGCTGATGCGGCGCGGCAAATCCAAGAGGAGATCGGGAATCAGCAGCGCGTTCCGATGCCCTGGGAGAAACTCCTGGTGGCCATGGAATGCGGCGGTTCCGACGCCATGTCGGGTGTCACCGCCAACGCGGCCTTGGGAGCGGTCTCTGACCTGTTGGTGGAGAAGGGCGCCACGGCCATTTTCGGTGAAAACACTGAGATGATTGGTACAGCGCACGTTCTGAAAAGGCGGGCAAAGAATGAGCAAGTTGCCGGGCAAATTGAACAGATGATCGCTCGTGCCGAAGTCCTGGCACATGAAATAATGGGGCCGATGGCTGGTCTGGTGATCTCTCCGGGAAACATGGATGGAGGCATGAGCACGATCGTTGAGAAATCCATGGGTTGTATTTTCAAAGGCGGATCGACCACCATCAATCAAGTTGTGGGTTATGGTGAGGTGCCCACGGAAAGCGGTCTCATATTGCAGGATGGGCCCGGGTACGATGGAGACTCGATGGCCGGATTGGCTGCCAGCGGTTGCCAGATCATGTTCTTTTCCACGGGACGGGGCACACCGGCAGGTTTTCCCATAATACCGGTAATCAAAGTGTCCAGCAATTCCCGCACTTATGCGGCCATGCCGGATGATATGGATATCAACGCAGGTCGGTTGCTGGAAGGCGAGTCGCTCCAGGACTTGCGCTCTGACATGATTGATTTGCTGATTCGCGTGATCAATGGTGAAAAGACCAAAGCGGAAGCAAATGGCATGGGTATTTTTACTTTCATGACTATCCATCCACCATTTTGATTTTGTACTCAGAGCATTCGACTGAAAGTGATAAAAATGAATGAGGATACTCATAAAACAGGTGGATGGAGCACGTCCTCCATCTGCGGGGAGGAGCGCTAGGCGCATGAATGGAGCAGAAATAATTATGAGTACCGCTGCCACAGCAGGGGTAGAAATATGCTTTGCGAATCCCGGCACCACAGAGATGCCATTGGTGCAAGCGCTGGACACCGTACCCGGCATTCGAGCCGTACTGGGGCTGTTCGAAGGAGTTTGTACCGGCGCTGCCGACGGGTATGGCCGCATGCTCGACAAACCTGCCATGACTCTCTTGCATTTGGGGCCGGGCTTGGCCAACGGAGTCTCTAATCTGCACAATGCCCGGCGTGCTCACACTCCGGTCTTGAACGTGATAGGCCAGCATGCTTCGTGGCATCAACCCGCGGACCCGCCTCTTAACATGGACATCTCAGCGCTGGCCGGAACAGTCTCCGGATGGGTACGGTCCTGTGAGTCAGCCGCGGATTTGTCTAGAGATACGGCAGAAGCGGTTGCCGCGGCTATGCAGAGACAGATTGCGACACTCGTTGTGCCTCATGACTATCAGTGGACCGAATGCACGGATGAAACGATAAGCACTCCCGTGTTTCGCCTCATCCCATTGATGACGACGCCATAGAAGAAGCAGCGAGGCTCCTTCGTACGAGTCCGAAATCGTTGATCATACTCGGCGGCCAAGCATTACGGAAACGTGGACTGCAAGCAGCCGCCCGCATACGAGCCGCAACAGGATGCGATCTCTTTTCGGAAAATTTCCCCGCACGTATGGAACGAGGAGCGGGTATTCCTGCGCTGGACCGGCTCCCGTATTTCCCCGAGCACGCGACAGCGGCGTTATCAAAATATGATGCTGTAATCCTGGCTGGAGCCAAAGAGCCTGTCGCATTTTTCGGGTACAAGGGTATGAGCAGTCGACTGCTGAATGACAAGCAGCAAACCCGCCCGATCGCCGGGCCTCGCGAAAAGGCGGAGGACGCTCTCGAACGCCTTGCCGATGCATTGGGCGCATCCGGAGCTTCGGTCGATGCTTCCGCAAAAGCAAAACGTTCGATCCACGAACTTCCTCAGGGCAGACTTACCAGAGAAAAGGCCGGAGCCACCTTGGCTACCTTGCAGCCGGAGAACGCTATAATAGTGGATGAGTCGATAACAACAGGGGGTGACTATTATCCTCTCGCGGCAACAGCAGCGCCGCACGATCTACTGTGTTTGCCGGGCGGTTCCCTAGGCATGGGAATGCCGGCCACGATCGGGGCGGCCCTCGCGTGCCCGGATCGTCCTGTAATCGGTTTTCAGGCTGACGGGAGCGCCATGTATACGGTGCAGGCATTGTGGACTCAGGCACGAGAGGGACTGGACATAACTACGCTCATCTGCTCGAACCGGAGTTACGACATCCTCAAGCTGGAACTCATGCGTGCCGGCAACGTATCGCCCGGAAAGAACGCTCTCGCTCTCACCGATCTGGGAAATCCGTCCATCGACTGGGTGCAGATCAGTCAAGGCATGGGAGTGCCTGCGGTGTCCGTTGACACTGTCGAGCAATTAGCCAAAGAACTCACGGCCGCGCTTCACGAGCCGGGACCTCATCTCATCGAAATGGTCCTTGTCTGAGACTTTAAGCGCACTGTTCGTTCAACTTGGTCAAAAGCTGCGCGCACCGTTTGCGCCAAGTCTTCGGACCGCCCGGTTCCCCAGTAGCGGATAAAGAACATACGCGGTTCTTCGTCCAGCATGTGATTGTTCACTGCTACTACCTCCAGGCCGCCGTTCCTCAAGGTGCGGACGACTCGGTTCACTTCCGAAGCGGTCGCTGCGATGTCGCCGGAGACGTGGGCTCGTTCCCTGGTCCCCACAAATCCTGCCCAGGAATTCATTCCTAGGCCGGCGCTCATCTCGAGTCCGTGACTCCTGACGCCGGATCGACCGACTATGATTTTGAACGCTCCACCGCTGCTTTTCCCGGAATGGCCCATGATATTCTCTATGCGCTTGGTATCTAACGGCGATCCCGATAGTTCTGACGAGCCTTCTCCAGTTGGCTGAGGGGTCGCTGTTTTGCTCAACGCGTTCTTGACTCCGCGGGCAAGATCCTGTGCCCTGCCAATCCCGTTGAAATGCATAGATACGATGCCGGGTTTTTCACCCAGGAAATCATTGTGCAGAGCGGTTATGTCGATTCTAGCCCCCTCCAGTGCGGAAATGACGGGATTCACTTCCTTATCGAGTAACACCAGATTGCCGATTACTAGAACATTGTCACCGATGTTTGCCCAGGCGATCCAAGAATCAAGTCCCAGACCGGTTGGCACATGTTCACCATTGACAGTGACCTGTACGTCACTGCGCGGGTACCGTACAACCAGAGTGCCTTGCTTTACTTCTCCTTTGGCTCCCAAAATTTTCTCGATTTGGGTGAAATGATCTGCCGTTTCTGCAAATGCAGAGGTACAAGATATTATTGAAAGCCAAATGATAGCAATTGCAACTATTGGGCCCGGATGGTCAATTGATCGGCTAAACATTGTGGATTGTCTCCTGCCGCTGTTCGCAAGACGTTCATCCCCGTGAAGGGTTCTTTCACTCCGTGATGTTAATAGCTCTTTACTTCGCCTGCAGACTGAAATGCATCTAAGGGCTCCAGCAATTCCAAGCCACTGAGCTCACGGATCGAATTATAGCCGTACATATAGCCAAATTCAGTCAAAAAAGTAACCATGACTTACACATAATTTCCGAACGGCTAATGATCGACCATCCCTCTATTGCTTCCCTGCATTGTGCTATCGAAATTATGACTCAGGGGGGCAAATGTCCTTCTGGGATTTCTCTATGCGTCGATTCCAGCTCCAGGATGAGACTAGGCCGTCTTGGCAGGTAGAGAAATCCTGTGTCTGGAAGGTGTAGAAATGACGTAACAGTTCACCAGACGATCAAGATTCACCGCAGAGTGCGCCGAGAACGGAGAGTAAAGAAATGGCTTATTTAGCTACACGTGAGTCATCGGCGCGTACAGTCAAGCCGGAATCGCCTTCGCTGTTACAGACCATAATTTGCTGTGCTCCATCGGATAGATGCGCAGCGAAAACAGAATTCTCCGCGGTCTCTGCGTTCTCCGCGGTGAACTATTGCGAAATGAGGTTATGATATGATGACACTACTAATAGAGATATCTGTTGCTATGGTATCTGTGCCGGCATTCCTGACGCTAATCGCCCATGCCCGGACGGAGAACCAAAAGGCGACCTTTGCCGGGGGGTGTTTCTGGTGCATACAACCCCCATTTGAAAACCTCGATGGCGTTCTCAAAGTCGTAGCTGGTTATACCGGCGGCACCGGCGAGAATCCGACCTACGAGGATTATGCCCAAAAAGGCCACGTTGAGGCAGTTCAGATTACCTTCGATCCATCAAAGATATCCTATTCGCAGCTTCTGGATGTATTCTGGAGGCAGATAGATCCTACAGACTCCGGTGGCCAGTTCGTAGACAGGGGGCCACATTATCGGTCTGCGATATTTTACCATGATGAAGAGCAGAAGAAGCTAGCCGAAAAATCGAAGGAGGCACTGGCAAAATCCGGAAGATTTGATAAACCCGTGGTAACTGAGATCATCAATGCCTCGGCATTCCACGAGGCCGAAGATTATCATCAGGATTACTCTGAAGAGAACCCTACCCGATACAAGTTCTACAGGTACAATTCCGGCCGTGATCAATACTTGGCCGAAACATGGGGTGTGGACAGGAATCGAGAAGGGGCAAGCAGTAACGCTTCGGAGAACAAAGAGACAAGCAAAAAGGAACTTAAGAAGAACCTAACGCCGTTGCAGTACAAGGTAACCCAAGACAACGGGACTGAACCGGCGTTCAACAATGAATATTGGAACAACAAAGAGCCGGGGATCTATGTTGACATCATTTCCGGCGAACCTCTGTTCAGCTCGCTGGACAAATTCGATTCCGGCACTGGATGGCCCAGCTTTACCAAGCCTCTGGAACCCGGAAATCTCGTGGAAAAACAAGACAAAAGCTTCCTGACGACGCGCACGGAGGTCAGAAGCAAGCATGCTGATTCCCATCTCGGACATGTCTTCAATGACGGGCCAAAGCCGACCGGCCAGCGCTATTGCATGAATTCCGCAGCACTCCGGTTTATACCGAAAGAAGACCTGGAAAAGGAAGGGTACGGCCAGTACGAAAAGCTTTTCGAAAGAGACAGCGAAGGGGTACGCGGCTAGGAATAACCGCTTTATGGGCCAAACCGTAATGGTGGGGCAACCGCTGAGATGGCAATCCAGATTCACCGCAGAGAGCGCGGAGAATGCAGAGAAAAAGGGATAGCTTATTCAACTCTACGCGAGTCACTGGCGCGTACAGTGAGATCGGCATTACCCCCACCGTTAAAGGCCAGAACTTGCCGAGCCCCGCCGCATAGTTGTCCAGAGAAAACAGAATTCTCCGCCCTCCGCGGAAAACAGTTGTCTTCAGGGAATGCAGTGGAGAGTATATAGGTGAATCCGTAACAGGGAGCGCGTTACAAATCCACAAATGTGGGGAGGCTGCTCCACGTATCCGTTTCCATACTCCATATTCGCCGAATATGAACGGTCCGAGCCTTGCGGCGGTTCCCTAACGGTCTCAGCCGTGCAGAATCCGTTTAGCAGACTCCAGATGACATTGCGCTGCGGCAATGCCTCTGCCGGATCACTCTTAATCAGTCCGAATTCAAGATGTCCCGAACCGCTCTGAGTATCTCCTTCATATCATACGGTTTGCCTACAAAGCCCTTGGCCACCGATTCAATGGACTTCTTCGTACGTTCATTTAGAGGGTAGCCACTGGTTACCAGAATGTTGAGAGCGGGGTCAATCTTGTGAAATTCCTCAAGACACTGCCTGCCTCCCATTTCCGGCATGATGAGATCAAGCACCACCAGGGAAATTTTATCTCTCTCTTTCTCGTATACATTCAGAGCCTCTTTCCCGTTTGTTGCCGTAAGTACTGAGTAACCGCATCGCTCCAAAATTCTTTTCGTCAGATCGCTGACCATGTCTTCATCTTCTACAAGCAGAATCGTCTCGGTCCCCCCATGTGTCGGGCAATTCTTCATGGCTTAGGCCCAATCCTGGGGCTCTGCAACAAAGGCAGAGGCTAAGATTTCGTTAGTGAATCCGGCTTTTCACCTGTCCTACGGTGTAGGATAAACTAAAAGCACGTTGAAAGTAACTGAAAAAGTGCAGAATCGGCGTCCAAAATTCGCTGAATTATCCGACACCGTATGATGCTATAGGATGAGGTTGAGGATTTGTAACCTAAAGTAGGGCCTAGACGGGGGAGTGAATTATTCTTGTAGGTCGCGACGGCTTGTTTCAGGGAAAGCCCCATTCCGTTCTATCAGGAATAAATAGAGCTTAAGTGCCTTTTCCACGTGGTGGGATCTGGCATTTCCTAAGCTGTCCAAACGCTTTACCACATCAGCGGGCAGGCTGCAGCTTATCCTTGCCGTTTGCCTCACTTGTTGCCGCCCGCGTGCCGTATAAGAACGGGGGTCGAGTTGAACTTCCTGCAGCAACATCCACGCTGCCTTTATCTGCTCTTCTCTTGACATCCTACCTCCCTCAAGATTTTTACACCAATTCCAATATTCAATATATATGCCAGTTTGCAATTTCGGATGAAGATCAAGGGTCAACATTGGGGTTCCTTGCATTGCGAACTCCTCCCCTTGCGGATGACAGGGTTGGGAATGGAAGTCCATGCAGTTTATCACTCTTTTATAACATTTTGAAACCATTAAAGAGCGCGGACAACCAGGGCATGCGGGATATCGTGAATGAAGGGAACCGGATTGCTCGTGACGAGAGGCTAATAATGCGGTTCGGGTGCGCCCCGAGGTACTATCGTGTGTTGCTGCCGGGACAGGCATCTTGGCCAAGCTGCAAGTAGCAGGCAGGATGTGCATCTGAAACTACTTCAGAATCGCATCCTGCAGCAAGAGCGCGGCACGATTCGTCGGTTCCGGGCGATAAATTTCGGGTTTCTGTCAGGTGTCCGTCCGGGAGATCCAGCTTGTCAACAATCAGTCGACCGTGTTTCAATACTTATGGACATCACGACGTATTTGGATCGGAGAAGCCGCATAAAACCTGGGCTTCGATCAAAAAGACAGCCGTCTGTTCACAAACTCGGCGAGGTCCAAGACTTCGAGATCATCGTGCAGAGACTCCGCCTTTACAGCGTCGTAAAGCATCCTGGAACAGCCCGGACAAGCGACGACCAGGACCTCTGCCCCAGTGCCGGCAGCTTCCCGGACCCGGGCTCGTGCCGGACTGTCAGGCCCTCCGCCCAAAATGTCAGTGAAGAGGTTACCGCCTCCTCCACCGCAGCAGAGGGAATCTTTCTCCGCCCGATCCATTTCTTTCAAGTGAACGCCGGGCACTGCGGCAAGGATCTTTCTAGGTGCTCTATATTCCTTGTTGTGCCTTCCCAGATAACATGGGTCGTGGAAAGTGACCCTTATAAGGCTTTCCGATCTCTTGAAGGGCGCCTTTCTGATTAAGGGTGCCAGTAGCTGGCTATAGTGCCACACCTCAAAATCGCCGCCAAGCTTCGGGTAGTCGTTCTTGAACGCATGGTAGGCATGTGGCGAAAGCGTAACGATCTTCTTGACTCCCAGATCTTGATAGTTGCGTATGTTCATCTGTGCGATGTGCTCGAACAACCCTTTCTCTCCCATGGCCCTGACATCGTTGCCGTCGCACAATTCTTCTGCCCCCAATATCCCGAACGATACTCCCATGCTTCGCAAAAGACCGGCAACGGACCGGGCCATCAATTGCCCGCGTTCGTCAAAAGAACCTGGGCAGCCGATATAAAACAGATACTCCTGCCCTGAATATAGCTCCAGACCGAGGCCGTCGGCCCATTTCCCACGGTCGGCAGCGGGCATCTTGTAAGGGTTGCCGTGCAGGTGGATGCTCTTGAAGTAGTCTCTGACAGCAGGCGGCACCACTCCTGTCGCCACAAGTTCTTCGCGACCCGCGATGAAAGCGTTCAAGATGTCGTCTTTAAATTTGGGAAAGACGCAATGTTCGACACAATTTGCGCAGGTAGCGCACGAATAAAGGATTTCGGCAAATCGCGAACTTGTCTCTATGTCTCCATCCAGCCACGCGCGTAGGAGCCACATGCGTCCTCCCGGCGAATAGGTCTCAAAACGGGAGTTCAAGTAGGATGGACAGTTCAGGTCGGCGTAATTGCCGGGTAATTTGCAATAGCCGCATCGAAAGCACCTGTGGAGAATCTCAGAGTATTCCATCAGTCCGCCTCCCAGTTGCCGGGGTTCATGATTCCGTTGGGGTCCAAGATTCCGCGAATGCGGTTCATGAGTTCAAAGGTGTTCTTGTCCATCCTCTTGATGATCTGTTTTTGGGCTGGAGCTTCAGCTTTCCAAGGAATTCCGCCCATATCTAGCGCAGCCACGTTGGTTTCTTCCAGGGCCGCCTGGGCTCGCTTTACATCCGAGGGGTCAGCCCGGTTGAAAGGATAAGCATAAAAGAACATCATGCAGTGCCCCATGCCTAAAATCCTGGCACCCGTGGAATATGTTGTTCCGCATCGTTCGGCTATATCTAGGCCGACTCGATGAGCTTTAGGGAAAAGCTCAACTGGCATGATAGCACCCACATACTCGAATCCGCCTCCCTTATTGGTGTCCGCAAAACGAGCCAGTTGCGACGCCGGGGCTTCAAGGAAATTCTTTTTCATCGGTGGCGGAAGCATCATGAAGCCTCCGGTCTTCGCGTCGATATATTTCTTGAGTGGAGCGCGAATGAGGCTCTTCTTCCAGGCGAGTTCGTCTCTGCTATCTGCCGAGTAGTTGACATTTATATGAACGAAGCCTTCCGCCCAATCCGGCTTGGGTGCCATCCAAGCGGTAACATCCTCGGCAAGCCCCACGCCTGTAATCCGATGGATTATGTCTGGGGCAAGTTCAGCGTCTTCAACCACAAAAATGGCCACATCATTCAAAGCTCGGTTGGGAAAGAGCTTTATCGCAAGTTTGGTTGCTATCCCGGTTGTACCGGCCCAACCCAAAAACAGCCCCGCCAAATCCGGGAGAGGTGCCCGTGAAAACCAATAAGGGCTGGTAGAGCAAGAACCAAACCTGGCAATTTCACCCGTCGGAAGCACGACCTCTATTCCATTGAGCATTTCCGAGTGAAAACCGGCCGCGTGAGACAGATGCCCCGATCCGTGAATGAGGACGTTTCCGCCAATAGTGGCAATGGGCGGTGCGTCCGGCATGGAATGCTTGAGGCCTGGATGATGCTTCTTCAGGTACGCCTGGAGCATGCCTTGAGACGTTCCGGCCTCGACAATTGCGTAGCGACTCTTCTCGTTGACTTCCAGGACACGGTTCATCCGCTTCATATCAACCACGATCCCACCTTTCAGAGCTCTGGAAAGACCTGAAAGCACAAGGCCTCCGCCCATTGGAACCACCGGAATACTTCTGCGGTTCGCAACGAGAAGTATCTGCCGGACCTCGTCCGTGCTATTGGGCATGACCACAAAATCCGGATCGGACGGCTCCATTGTCCCAGGGTCTCGAGAATAGATGAACTTCTCCTCAGGTTGATTTGAAACGTAACGTTCCCCTACGATTGCCACCAGTTCTTTGTAGATCTCTTCCATCAGAACACCCCTGTCCACTTTTCACCAAGGGCCGCCCGGCACAGATCGCTCATGAGTATGGGCATAAGACCACGCTCCGCTGCAGCCTGGCCCATTGTGAAGAAGCAAGCGGGACAGTTGAACACACAAGTATTCGCCCCGGCAGCCAGCATGTCGTCAAGATTTCTTTTGACCAGATCGTCGGCCAGCTCCTCCCGTTGTTGGATCCTGAGGATCCCGCCGCAGCAGAGGGCGTTTTCTCCATCGTATTCGCGATGGACCCTCTCAACTCCGATACGCTTGAAAATCTCGTCCACCCAGTGCTGAGTTTCTGGGACAAGCCTGTTTGAACACGGCCGCTGATAAGCCGCCTTCATGCCTAGAGGGTGGACCTGGTCCTTTAATTCGTCCAGCCTCTTGGTCAGAAACTCGAACAGATGGATCGCTTTGAACGGCACCTCAATGCCGAATGCAGGCGCGAGCTGAGTGTAGGCGCCGTAGCACTCGTCGTGATAGCAGATCAGCTCGTCGGTTCCGCTATCTTTGAGATAGTATTGCCATATATTGTCGATCATCAGGGGCAGGCGCTCTCGGATCGTTGAGTTCTTGGCAAAATGTAGCCACATTATGTTGCAGAAGATGTCGCTCCCGACGATTGTGGAGACCCCATCGAAAAGCTTCCCCTCAATGCATCCTTTGAGCATAGGGAAATAGCACATGTTCAAAACCGGCGCGTGAACCTGCTCTGGGACTATTCTCCCCTTCGGTGCCATCATTTTGATCTGTTGCTTGGTCAGCGGGATGGGAGCCGGCCAAGTTCCGGATTCTTCTTGACGGTCCACGAGCAGGTAGAAAGGATGGTTGCCATGGGGGCAGTATTCCTCGCACGCGTAACAGGTTATACAATCCCTAAGCACCGTGCTGTCCTCGCCTCGAATCAGCCGCAGCCTTTCCTTCTTAGCTGATTCCAGGTCCAAAGCCATGTAATGGCACTTCACCAGACAATCCACGGTTTCGCATTTCTCGCAAACAGCCTCGTCGTATTTCAATTCATACAAGGCGATGCCTTCTTTCTGCCTTCAGCTGCCGATCACCGCCGATACGCGACTGAAGATTTAGTTAACCGTGTGTAAGATAAACGGCTCACACTGTGCATGTTTCCTGGGCCACGTTGAATTTCGGCCTCTATCGAGCTGCAAGAGCGCCTCACTGTACTTGAAAGGAGTTGCACCTGGCTGTCAAGACAAAAATGGGTAGTGGGTTATCATTCCTCTACGCGGGGGAGACCGGGAGAGCAAGCTGATTGTATAAGCGACCAAATGGCCGTTCATTTGCCGAGGGATGTTCTGTCTCTTCCCATTGGTAGGGGCGAAATCCCGCGTCCCGCAAGAAAGCAGACTGAGCGGTGTCTAAAAGAAAAGATTGCCTGACTCCGTTCGCAATGACGACGAGTTGGTTACTGGTTAATAAATTGATACGTTCCCGGAGAAATTTTCCTTGACAATGAATCTAGAGAACTAGATAACTATAACAATGTCATGACTCCCTCCATCCAGGCTACGGCCTTACAAGGTGACACCTATGATCATCATTGGTGAAAAGATCAACGGTACGAGAAAGCGGGTGGGCAACGCGATTCAGAATCGAGATGCTGATTTCATACGGGACCTCGCTTTGCGTCAGGTTCAGAGCGGAGCGGCCTACATAGATATAAACGCTGGTAGTTTGCCTGAGCACGAACCGGAGGATATGGCATGGTTGGTGGAAACCGTCCAGGAAGTAGTGCCTGATGTAACACTGTGCCTGGATAGCCCCAATCATAAGGCTCTTCGCATCGGTCTTCAAAAGGCCGTGAAAACTCCTATGCTCAATTCTCTGAGCGGAGAGCAATTCCGTGTGGATGGAGTGTTGCCCCTCGCCTGTGAGTTCGGGACAGACCTGATAGTCTTGGCTTTGGACGATAATGGAATCCCGCGAACCAGCGACGGACGGCTGGCTATCGTCAGACGGCTCGTTGAAATGACTCGGAACGGAGGACTACCTGACGAAAAGCTCTATGTAGACCCTCTAGTAATGGCAATAGCTACGGGCACCGAGAACGGTAACATCACACTTGAGACCTGCCGGAAGATAAAGCAAGAATTCCCCAGGGTTCACCTGACCTGCGGATTGTCCAACATTTCCTTTGGCATGCCGCTGCGGTCGATACTCAATCATGCCTTTCTGGTTCTCGCAATACAGGCAGGAATGGACAGTGCGATCATCAATCCTGAAGAACGGGAGTTGCGAGGCATAATGATGGCAGCAGAGACGCTTTTGGGAAAAGATCGTCACTGTCTCAATTTCAATCGAGCCTTTAGGGCCGGCAAAATCGGGCCAAAGAATGATTCGTGATTAGGCTTTGTTACATGTCGCTGACCAAGCGCATCGTTGCGTGTCTGCGGTCGCGGATTCAGAACAGTAGGGCCGGCGTCCCTTGCCACGATCGGCGACCGGGAGGAGGCCGGTCCTACTCAAGTACGGGCATCGGACCCGCTGAAATTCGTGACTGAATTTAAGAAAAGGCGTATTAAGGACC
The DNA here is from genome assembly GCA_963729795.1 of uncultured delta proteobacterium. Lineage (GTDB taxonomy): Bacteria > Desulfobacterota > Desulfomonilia > Desulfomonilales > Desulfomonilaceae > CAWBBA01. The sequence continues at coordinate 32,958 of CAVSPC010000015.1, forward strand.
CACTTCATAAGGAGGGAGTATTATGGAAGATCTTGTTAACGCAGTGGCGGAGATGATGGAAGACCAAGCCATGACTCTCACGAAGAAGTACGTGGCAGAGGGCGTCCCGGTCATTCAAATCGTCGAAGCTTACAAGAAAGCCCTGGGCATCATCGGGAAGCGTTTCGAGGAGTGTACTTACTTCGTCCCGGAACTGATTTTGGCCGGTGAGATGACGAAGGCGGCTCACGAGATCATCAAGCCGCTTATGGCAGGCGGGAAATCGAACGTCGACACAAAAAGAATCGGTAAGTTCCTTTTAGGAACGGTTGAAGGTGATATCCACGACATCGGCAAGGACATGGTCCACATGCTCATGGATATCAATGGGTTTGAAGTGAAGGATCTCGGCGTTGACGTTCCGGCTCAGCGGTTCTTGGACGAATACGAAGAATTTCAGCCCGCTATCATAGGTCTGAGCGGATTGCTAACCCTGTCTTTCGAGTCCATGAAACAGGTAGTGGATGTTCTGAAAGAGAAGGGAGTGCGCGACAAGGTGAAGGTAATCATTGGAGGCGGACAAATGGATGAAAAAGCTTTCAAGTACATAGGCGCCGATGCCTTTGTTACCGATGCCGTAGCTGGAATCAACATCTGCACACGGTGGGTGAGCTAAGATAGTGTGTTGCGAACCAGGTCATCTGGAAGGAGGAAGAGCCATGATAGCAGGTTGGGAGAACATGTCCTCAAGCCAAAAGCAGGAGGCATTTTTGGCGAAATGGGCCTCCGGAGAAGGCATCACGTTCGCCAACGATGAAGCAAAGGCTGCTTACCAGTACCGCGCCGGACTCATTGCTGACGCGGTCAAGCTCAAGAAAGCACCGGACAGAGTGCCGGTTGTCCCGCTGGCCACTTTCGCGCCCGTCATGCTTTACGGTTATACCGGAAAACAGGCCATGTATGACCCCCACATACTTGGGAAGGTCTGCCTGGATTACACGAGGGACTACGATGTCGATGCTACGGTTGTTGCGCCCATGGTCATGTACGGTCCGGCTTTGGAGGTATTGGACTACGAACTGTACAAATGGCCGGGTCACGGCCTTAAGGAAGAGCAAGGCTATCAGTTCCTGGAAAAAGCATACATGACTGCCGAGGACTATGACCATTTCATTGCAGACCCCAGCGACTACTGGTTCCGGGTCTGGTTTCCTCGGACTCACGGCTCCCTGAAGGCCTTGGCCCAAATACCCCCGTTATACGGTACTATGGAACTGCCTATGGCCGGACCGTGGCTTTGTGCTCTGGGCGCGCCTCCGGTCCAACAGGCGTATCAAGCTCTGCTGGAAGCGGCCAGGATCAGTTTCGAATGGATCCAAGCATTAGGACCGTATCTTGGTCAGATACTAGGCTCAGGATATCCGATGTATGCGGGCAGCGCCTGCAAAGCTCCTTTTGACGTTCTGGGCGACTCCTTTCGCGGCACCGCGCAATTGATGATGGACCTTTATCGAAGACCGGACAAAGTTCTGGAGGCCGTGGACAGGCTTGTACCTCTCATGATCAGCATGGGGGTGGGGGGAGCTTTGGCTAATAACAACCCGCTCGTTTTCATTCCGTTGCACAAAGGCGCGGACGGCTTCATGTCGAACGAGCAGTTCGAGAAGTTCTATTGGCCAAGTCTCAAGAAGGTGATCATCGGTTTGGCTGAACAGGGGTGTATGCCATGTTGCTTTGTGGAGGGAGGCTATAACCAAAGGCTGGAATACTTGGCCGAATTACCCAAAGGGGAGTGCTCATTTATCTTTGATAGAACAGACATGGCCCGAGCCAGACAAATATTGGGGGGCAAATCGTGCATCGGCGGAGGATTCCCGGTTTCTCTTATTATTACTGGCACTACGAAGGAGGTAGAAGAAGAGACCAAGAAGCTGTTGGAAGTGGCTGCAGGTGACGGGGGATATATCCTCAGCATCGGGTGTGCCATGGACCAGGCGAGGGAGGACACGCTCAAAGCGTTTATTCAGGCCGGGAAGAAGTACGGCAAGTATTAGGAATGACCTGGTATTCGCCTGTTCGATAGCCGGAAGAAGTGATGCCGATTCGAGTTGAAGCAAGTGATACGAGTTCGCGATAAATACAGCACAGATCTGACAAAGCCTCCCGCAGGACGCGGATGACATCCAGAACCTCATGAACGGATGTTGGGTGCCACTGACCTGAGCACCGTCATGGTGCCAGGTCAGTGCTGTTTGCTATTTACGGATTCTTGCTTATGCGAGAACGAACTGAAAATCCCTTTTATTATGCATCGACATACGCCTGCATGCCTAGGGCTGTGACAGGCATGAGGTGTGCTCTATAGTGGGCGCAAGATAACACCAGGAGACTTTTAAGATGACCGATGCCCAAGAGTTGCCGTCGACAAAGGGAACAGCGCATCCAGGATGCCATAGCTCTCAAGAAACCGGACAGGGTTCCGATCGCCTGCATGTGGGACTTTTTTCCGGCTAAGCGGAAAGGCGTCAGCATAAAAGAGGTTATGTACAATTTTCAACTTATGTTCGACCTCTGGGTTGACTGCATGGATCACTTTTCGCCGGATCTGGCTGACAATCCCTATACTCTTCGCGGGTTCGGTCCGCTCATGGAAATATTGGATTTTCAACATCTTACATGGGCCGGCCTGAAAACGTGCAAGCCATGTACGATTTCACCAGGGAATATGGAGCATGACTGACTCTGAAAGTCATGATGAACCTCGGGGCATCAGAATAGAGATTAACTAACCATGCCCGATCGGATCAACAAGGATCGTTTCGAACCGGCCTACGCTCAGTTAGCTGCCATTCTACGTCGGCAGATAGCTGGAGGTATGTATCCGCCCGGCGAGAAAATCCCTTCTGAGTCTTCCATCAGCAGACAATATGGACTTTCGGTGATGACCGTTCGTCAAGCCATCGGGGTACTGATAGAACAGGGGCTGATCGAGCGCATTAGAGGCTCAGGGTCATTCGTCAAACCGGTCACATTGACCGGATCGAGATTCGACCTGGACAGCATCAAGGAGATTTTCCAGGATCCGGAGCGCACCCGGATCAAAGTTTTGCAAATCAGTCTCGCCAGGGCGGACGCGAAAACCGCTGAGATGCTAGGTCTGCCTGTAGGAGTGAGAATAATTCTCATCCGCCGTCTCTTGCTCCGTGACAATCGGCCCGTGATGTTCCACGAAGGGCGGATCCGCTGTGATCCCACTCGCCCGGTTGTTGAAGCCGAATTGAGCGTGGGACCTCTTTCCGATCTATTCAACGGGCACGGCGGTAGCACAGCGAAGAAAGGTGAACTGACCGTAATCCCCACCGTCCTAAATCACGAAGAAGCGGGTCTTTTGAACCAGTCCGAGGGCACGCCTGTTTTTCGCTTGGAGTACCTGGTTTATGACTTCCACGACACTCCATTCGGTTGGGGTTGGTTCACCGCCGCACCCGAAACTTTGTCTCTGAAGACCAAACTGGGGTTGTGGGATGAATCTTAGATAGCGGAGAGGTCTTCGTGCGGAAGAAAACCGTCAGAAGTATGGCCCAAGGGATGGGAGAGCTGGCAACGCTGGTAGCCAATCTGAGGGAAGAGGAAGTCCTGCTGGCCATCAAACAGTACCTTGCTGCAGGAGTATCACCCGCTGAAATCCTGCAAGCCTGTCAAAAAGGGATGCGTCTCGTCGGCTCGATGCACGAGAAGGGTCATTATTACATCGCCGGGCTTATCATGGCCGGCGAGATAATGCGCGAGGCAGTGGATCTGGTCAAGCCGGTCATGGTCAGACAGAGACGCGGAAAGACCTTTGGCCGCGTGCTCCTGGGAACCATTGCAGGCGACATCCACGACATCGGAAAGAACTTGTTTAGAGATCTCCTGGAATGCCACGGCTTTACCGTCATGGACCTTGGGGTTGACGTCCCCCCGATTGATTTCATTGCAGCCGAATCAGAGTTCAAGCCTCATCTGATTGCCGCTTCCGCTCTTATCACTGACAGCTTTCCTCATCTTCGGGAACTTGTTGAATTATTCGAGGATACCGCGCGGCGCAGATCGGTACGCCGACCCTTTATCCTGATTGGAGGGGGCCAGGTGGACGAGCGGGTCTTTCGAATGTGCGGGGCCGACAATTGGGGGGAGGACGCTTTTTCAGGAATTCAAATTTGCCGGAGACTAATGAAAGATGCCGGCAAACCGGCCGTCTGATACCATTTCGCGTTCAAGAGAATGATTACAGAACGCCTTGGCCGGCAGGGAGAAACTGTCTCAAAACTATCTTGATGCCCAACATCGTGCCACGATTGGGTCTCATTCGTATAGTTGTTGCCCTCACCCCAACCCTCTCCCATAGGGAGGGGGCAGCGTGTACCAAAGCGGCTATTAGAGTCCCCTCGCCCTTTCGGAGCGGGACATGGTGATGGGGCATTGCATGAAACGATAAATACTGCCCGATTTACAAGGCTTCGAGACACTTTCGGGACGCCGGGACCGCTGAATGGATGTCGCGTCCCACTGACATGAGCACCGTCTTGGCGCCAGGTCAATGCGTGTTGCTATTTGTCGATTTTCACTTGATTTGAGAGCGCAACTAGTCTGAAGCAGTTCGTTACGATCCGGAACTGATTTCTGCTCGTCGGCGGCTTGTTGCCCCACTGTCAGACGCAAAATCCAGATGGTAAATGAACTGCTTGCTGAAATCCGGATGGGAACCCAGGTCCAGAACCTGGATGAGAGACGCCAGGTCTTCCATATCCTTCAAGATATCCTTGTTGAGCAGCGCAAGGGAAGCTCCGGAAAGTGATGAATTTCCAGCGAAGGTGATTTGCCCCGCGTACTCTGCCGGCAGCAATCCGATGCGTTTAAGGTTTTCAGCATTCAAGTGGAAACCGAAGGAACCGGCCACGATTATTTGCTCCAGGTCGCTAACAGAGCGGCCCGCTTCGCTCAACAACGTGAGAATCCCCGATATGGCAGCGCTCTTGGCCAACTGCACCTGTCGGATATCCTTCTGGCTCAGAAAAATATTTTCCGTCAAATAGTAACGGTCGCCTTGCAACCGATCAGTTTTGCGCTTGTCGGCTTCGGGATTGAATGCTCCACTGGGAGCAATGATCCCTGAAGTGACCAGTGCTGCTATAAGGTCGACGAGGCCGCTCCCACAAATACCAACGGGCGGCTCACCTCCTATAGTGGTGAAGCGAGGCAACATGTCGCTGCCCAGGATGACGGAATCTATGGCACCAGGTATGGCTCGACAGCCGCATGAAATGTTCATGCCTTCCAGTGCCGGCCCCATTGCGCAAGATGTTCCGAGCAATCGATCAGGTCCTTCGATCAGGACTATTTCCCCGTTTGTACCAATATCGACAAATAGCGTGCCCGCGGGACAGGAGCGATAATCGATCGCTGTGAGACCGCCGACAATGTCCGCGCCGACATAGGCTGCTGCACCCGGCAATAGGATCAGTCGTCCTTGCGGGGCAATGGGCAGACCCCAACGTTCTCCCTCGAGCACAAGTGGCTTAAGAAAAGTGGGACGGAAAGGAGCCAGAGCCAGGGACAAAGGATTGACTCCTGCCAGGATATGGAGCATCGTCGTGTTGCCTGCCGCTGTCATCAGAACGACTTGATCCCGACTTCGTCGTTCTCCCAGAGCTTCGTCGAGCATCAACCCGAGTTGTCCGATGAGCGCAGTTCGCAGAATTGACAGGCCGTCGGAATTCTGTCGGCAATAGTTGATGCGAGTGATCACGTCACCGCCATAGGCGGTCTGGGGATTCAGCGCCGAACTCCTGCCCAGCAATTCTCCGTTGTCCAAATCGAATAAATAAAGCGAAAGGCTTGTTGTGCCGATGTCGACCGCAGCGCCAAGAACCGGCTTCTGGTCGAAACGAATATCCAGGAGTTCATCTCCGAACACAATGCCGGTTGCTCGGTCTTTGCTTCCGTCCCAGGTGGCGATTTTAGCGAGAATGCCGGGATCGAAAACTCGGAAAGGCAGAGTTTCCACGTACGGACTTGAACTTCGGTCCTTTTCCGGTAAGGCAACGCGTTTTACGGGACTATTGACAGCAACCTCGCGAAATTTCGGACCGAATACGGACTGGAGTTGAATCCAAGAGTCACTGACAGTCACGGAGACATTTCCAAGCACTTTTGCTCTGCATGCCAGACGAATATCTGCTGATTGGCCTGCGAGATGCATACGTTCTACATCGTCAGGCGGGCTCAGTTTTCCATGAGCGACTACCCGGCATTTGCCACAAATTCCTCGACCGTCGCAAGTGGACTCCACTCCCATTCCACCACGGCGAATGCAAGACAGCAGGGTTTCTCCGTAAGCCGCTTCTATCGTCAATTCGTTTCCGCTGAATGATACCGTGGGCAAGAAGGTTTCCCTTTAAATCGCTGCCTGGATCGAGGAAGGACGAAATGTCGAATCAAAACCCAGATGGGTCAATTCGATGGTAGTGAATGGCGGGATGATTACGAAATAATCATCATTCCAAGGACCTAATAGGAAATTCTTGAGATAAAGGTCAGTTCCCTGGAGGATACGCAGTTCCAAGTTCAGAGTTGCTGAGATATCGCGCGCGTGTGGGATAAGGCTGGGCAGGTCGTACGCGCCGGTATCTATGAGGGCCAGGAATTTGTAATGCGCCAGCATCCTTTGATAGATGCGTTTGGTTCGTTCCGGACCGAAACGGGCCAAAACAGCTTGGTACTCCTTCCAGATGTTGACCTCCCCCTCCAGCCAGCCTTTTGTCAGAAAATATACGCCGCCGTGCCGATTGCAGCGCTCCCTGGCTTCTTTGGACCCGAGGAGCAAGGTTATGCAGTCATCCACTCTGGGAATGACCAACTGATAGCCTCCGGTCTTCAGTCCGGCCACGGCATTGCCGCAGAAGCCGAATGCCAGAAGCACCCTATCCACCCCATTTATCCGGTCCAATTCCTCCTGCAATCGCCGTCGCAGGGAGTCCGGAACGAGGTGCAGCCCCGATTCGACCCATACGAAACGGTGCGCACATTTCGTTTCGGCGGCGGCCTTTTCGAGTTCGCTGCGAATCGTATTGCAGGCAAGAATCACTGTTCCCACTGCCGCGGCCTTTCTATTCTTGAATTGACTGACATTATAGCGCAGCGCGCCGGAGTTCGGGAAGCAGCAATGCATCAATTCGGGTGAAGATGCATGGAAAAATGCGTGGGCATCCATTTACACTGCGGAAAAGCTTGTCATTGCGAGCGAAGCGAAGCAATCTTTTCCTTTAACCGCCACTCAGATTGCCGGTGGGACGGGCATCCTGCCCATAGGCGTTAAAATAAGCTCGCGTTGAGTGCGGAATGGTGCTAGAGAGTCTGGCCCATGAATGGAAACTACTTATACACCGACATGTGGCCTGATGTCTCTCGATTTTTTCCTCATCTGGAGGAATCTGCTCGGCGTTGCGGCGCAGTAAAGCGCTGCCGTAGAGTGCCGAATGCCGAGGCTTTGATTCGGATGGGGATGGTTTATGCGGTATCGGATTTGTCTTTAAAGGATGTTGCTGCTTGGGCCAGGGCGCTTGAGATAGCCTTCATCAGCGGCCCGGGCTTGCATTATCGTTTAAAGACGGCCGAGTCGTGGTTCGAGAGGCTCTTAGTTGATGTTTTAAGCCAAGGAATTGAATCCAAGCCGGTGGGTTATCCGATCAAGATCGTGGATGCAACTGTGATCACCGGACCTGGTTCAACCGGGACGGATTGGCGAGCGCATGTCTCGTTGGATCCCAACACGGGGTGGATTATAT
>CAVSPC010000016.1:0-628967 GCA_963729795.1 uncultured delta proteobacterium
TGAAGGCAGTGCTCTCCCCCTGAGCTACCCGCCCAGTAATTTCTGAAACTACACTTCGATAGCTCCTTTTGTCAGGCGAGAGATAGATGTTTAGATTATCCTTGCTTAATCAAGACAGTATGTGATATTATTAAATAAAATAATGAAGTCCTTTTGCTGACTCGGAATAGCTCCAGGAAGAAACTTATGAGAAAAAGCTGCTTAATTCTGGGTCTCTGTGTTGTGTTCTTGGCTGTATGCCTGTGCGCATGGGCAGCCCCGCCTATTGGAGTCAAAGTCATACCGGAAAGCGTTGATTGGCCTCTGGTAAGACCCGCGCCCTATAGGTCTCCTAAAAAGGATCTTCGCCAAGAAGACATTTACGAACTGACTTTTGGGGTCAGAAGATGGCTGAGCGGCATCGAAACCCCTAACGGAGTCAACTTTCAAAATACCCTTTACGAGTCGTACAAATGGTTGGATCTCTATGGCTGTTATGGGGTCCTGGGGAACGGAGAGGACGTCTTCACAAGGCAAGGAGCCAGGTTTAGACGGCTCGATCGGGGCCGCTGACCGATCCTGCCGTGACGGCACGACCCAAGAATTCCAGCAGCTTTTCTCTGTGGGCGGTATCTGTGACTGCCCCCAAGTATTTTCTCGACGCCCGATATTCCAAGATGCCCATCTCAAAAAAACGAGTCAGGGCATTGCCCACGGTGATCGAGGATAGAGACGGCAGAGGGCGAAGGTCATCGGGACCGCGTAGATCCTGAGCAATCTTCATCATTCTCTTCATGACCTCCTTTTGTGATACACCGCCTTGCTGTCCAGTTTCGGCGGCTAGAAGAGCTAGATAGTATGTCTCAAGCATATCCCACACAATTCCCCTCAGGCACTCCAACGGTTCCCGGTTCACAACGGAAATTTGGTTTTCAGCCTCTCGCCGAACCCATCCTTGGTCGAGGAACCAACCTAAAGTTTTGTCCAACAACATATCGTCAGACGTAAGAGGATCAATTATCAGCTCCTTTGAGCATATCTGTCTCAGAAGTTGGAATTCTTCACGTTTGCCAGCGTCAATATCCACGAGACCGGAGCCACCCTGAGTCAAAAGTGTTGAAAGGAGGGATGCGGGCCAGAGATAATTGACCAGGGAATTTCTGTAAAACCCCAAGTTGGCTTTTTTTTGCTCATCAATGAGATAGACGATTTCACCGTCGGGCGCCGTGGATGCTTCGATGGTAATAAATCCGCGGTTTTTGAACAGTTTGAGAGCCTTTTCCAAGGCACCTTCCCGATCGGCAAGGCTTTCCGCAAATTCAAACTCGCCTCTTTCGAGTACTTCACAGAAATATTCGACTGCCTTGAACAACCATCCACGAGTAACTTTATGAGTTCCCATGCAGACGAGCCCCGCTGCGGCCAGGTCTATCGGCGTAACGACCCCCACGCGCGCAATCCCATGCATAAGGTAATAGGCAAAATCGTGCAGCAACTTGCGGTTTTCTTTCAGGGACGTGTCGGCAGGGATAGACCGTGCGGCTCGATCACGGCAAAACGCTTGGAACGAGATGGGCTCGTGAAAACGAACATAAACTTTGCCAAACCTCCGCTTGAGGATCTCGCGAGCTCGAATCACCGACAGAAAGCTCTCCTTCTCTTTGTCCCGGCCGCGCAATTCTCGAACATACGCCTTTTCTTCGGGAACCTGATCGTAACCGATGAAAGTCGGGACAAAGGTCAAGTCCTCGACAGCATCCTCTTCAACAGCTTGCAAGAGAAAAGCGAGCATTCCCACTCTTGGAGGCATGAGTTTACCTGTTCGACTTCTTCCTCCTTCAATATAGAAGTTAATATTTACTTTTTCCTTTACCAGGGTCTTCACATACGCTGCAAACACGTGGGTATAAAGCCCGAGTCCTTTGAAAGAGCGTCTCAGAAAGAAGGCCCCTGCTTTTCGCAGCAGCGTGCCGACCGGCCAGAAAGACAGATTCTTGCCGGCGCCCATATAAGGGACAGCCATCTGATTAATAAAGGCCAGGTATCCGATGAGCAGATAATCGAAATGACTTTTATGCGAAGAGACAATGATAAGAGATCCTTGTGCATTTATCCTTTTGAGCGTGGAAAAAGCGGCGGGCTTGAGATCGATCCCGTCAAAGACCTTGGAAAACAGCCACCTTAGGAAGTAGTAAAGGAAATGCAACGCCTGTATATGCTGGTCCGCTGCGATCTCTTCAATATAAGATTCTGCCTGTTTCCGCATCTTCTGTTCTGACGTGCCTTCCCCCGAAGTCTTTTCCGTGATCACCCGATGAAGCCGAGGATCCTGAAGCACACGTTCCTTAATCTCGGTCCTAGTCAACCTTTCAGGACCTCTGCTTACTCTAATCCTGTCATTGATTCTCTCTATGAGCTTTTGGCGAACATCGAAGGGGATTTGTTCCAGGGGCTTGTCTGAGCCGAACTCTTCGAATTCTCCTACCAGATTGATCGGCTCCCCTATCATGAGTTCAGGAACAGTCCACTTCCGGCATGCGATGAAGAGGCGCCTGAGAGGACCCGGCCTGTCGGGGTCTCCGAGAAAACTTTCCCAGAACGGCCGAATAGCGGGCCTAGGGGTTCTGTCATAAAGGATCGTCATGGGCACTAGCACGATGGAGGCTGCAATGCGCCCTTGAAGATTGAGCAGAATCTGAAGTGGGTCTAGGTCTGGATGGACGTAACGTGTACGCGAGGTTTTCTCGTCCACCAAGAACATCACGCCTGAGCTATTTGCCGAGAGGATTTCCTTGATCACCTTCTCGTCTACTGTTGCAGGGCGCCTACGTTCGTGTATGATTCCGGCGAGCCTCGCTTTCCAAACTCTTACAAATTTGGCAAGAGAGCCAACGCCCCGCGCGGACATCCCGAATACAAAAGAGGGCAACGGCAGCCCGAGTTCCGCAAAACGCAGTCTGAGGAATTGCAGATCGTAAACGCTTCGATATTTCAGAGCGTAGACGAGAAGGCCGTCCCGAGCAAGATCCTGAAGTCTCTGCACATCCAGCCGGTCTATCTGAACGTTGGCCGAAAGAAGGGGAATAAGTTTCCGCAGCAGCCATGAGGGCTCTTCATCAAGAACCCCGGCAATATGGTGGAAGCGTTCGTTGTGAAGGTGTAAGGGGACTACCCGGCTCATGGGGAATAGCGTGACCTCCCTTTATTATTTACAGGTGATGCTGCGCGCCGGTATTGAGACGCCCCCCGGCGACCGACACCCTCTTTAAGATTATCTGAGCACTACGTGACCCGGAAGCGGCCTCGATTCCTGGTGAACGGGACGCACTCGCGGGCCGTCCTCGATTGGAGATCAGGCTATCAAATCTATAGGCCCGCGGGCAACCCGGTATTTTTCACTCCGATGACCGAAAACGAGTTATTCCCAAAAGAAAGGTTTTCTTGGAATTATTTTGTGGTATATAGATGACTTCCATAGTATGCAGGATGACGAGCATGACGAGGCAAACAGCACAGAAGATAATTCTTTTCGCCTTCCTGTTAGTGATGTGGCTTTTTCAGGGCTTCGCGGTGGCCGAGGACTATCTGGACTATTACGAACAGGGGGAATTCGCGCTGCGCGTCGAAAAATGGGATCGAGCCATAGATCTGTTCACGAAATCCATTCAAGATAATCCGAAATTTTTCGTTGCCTATCACAACCGGGCCGTAGCTTATTCGAAGAAAGGCTTATATGACAAGAGTATCGAAGACCTGAAGAAGGCGATTCAGCTTAACCCCGACTATCCGGATGCGTACGGCCTCATGGGGGTGGTTTATGAAATTAAGAAAGACTATCCCTCAGCATTGCACGTATACGAGGAAGCCCTAACGCGTGAGAAACGACCCGCGGTACAAAAGACGCTTCGCGGATATATCGCGGACGTGAAGGCCAAAGTGCGGAAGAAATGAGCGGCGTCAGACGTCGGATCAGGCACGGCGATTCTAAGAAGATTTAGGAATGGGGTAGAAAGTCGGTCGGCATCGAGCGGGAGCGTGTTGGCGGGGGCAGGAGAGTCTCGAATATCGGAATAGGGGCAGGCTTTTCAAAAAAGGGAAATTTTTGCTTGTTGTTTTTGCTTCCCGCTAGTGCTAACATTCAAAAGATTACACGATTTGCCCGGTTGCACCCAGGCAAATGTGAGATAAAGGAGGTCTTTCGTATGCCTACGCTGGAGATCGAAGGTAAAACCTTTGAAGTTGATGAAGATGGGTTTTTACAAGACCCGGAGCTGTGGAACGAAGAAGTTGCGGCCCTTTTCGCCAAGACTGAAGGAATCCAGGAGATGACGGACGAGCACTGGAAGGTTGTCCATTACCTCAGAAATTATTACTTGGAATTCAACATCGCTCCCATGATCCGGAAGGTCTGCAAGGACACTGGCTTCAAACTTAAGAAGATCTACGAGTTGTTTCCCTCCGGACCGGCTAAAGGAGCCTGTAAGGTGGCGGGGCTACCAAAGCCTACAGGTTGCGTTTAATTTCTTACCGCATCCCCGGGAGCCCGGCCTGATCTTGCCGTCCTTGCTCAGCCTTCGGCCCTTTCCTCCTGGGGGTGCATATCATCTTTGTTTCGGCCTAACCCGTCATAAGGACCGGTTTGCGGGTCACCTTATCTTAGCCTGTGAAATATGACTCGCCGATCCTCTCCAAGGGAGTAGTGTATTCGGGTGAGCTAATCGAAACACCGGCAGGTTATGCTACTTCTTTTGAGGCAAATCGGAAGAGGGGAGGTCGAAATAGATGTGGATAGGTTTATGCTTCGGGGTCGGATATTTTGCTCAGGTCAGGCTGGGTGAGATGCCGCACCGTGATTGCCACCCACCAACAGTCACGTAAGCCGCTAGATTTAGAGTAACATCCTCCTCCCCACTTTTACTGAGCCCCACAGAGAAGAGCACTCTGGCAAGCGATTGAAATCCTGAGTAAAATTGTCCGAAGCCTCTCGAGGAAGCTTGTTGCCGCCTCCACCCTCTTAAACACTTCGTTCGGAAGCCACTTCTTACGGATCTTCTCCCAGAGGTAGTACTCTGCAGGATTGAACCCGGGCTATCTCTCGGTGACCTTATAACAGGATCTCATCTTGCAAAAAAGGCAGCAAAGCCCGCGGCGCCAGCTTTACGCTTTAGGTTCCTGGCTGCCTGTTGCTGCCTCTGGCGTGCCTGGAAAGCTGCCAATTCCGTTTGGGCATCCGCGGCGAGCCGATTTGCTTTGATGGTCAAGCTAGTGAGCTGTCTCTCCAGCGCTAGCAGAGTTCGAGTGCAATTAGTGATATCAAGAGATGGGACTATATTGACATTGCCTTGAACGTCACGAAGGACCTCGGGCTTGCTGGCATTGGAGATACACTGCTGAGCGACCCGAATCTGACTATTTACTGCCGCAATTTGCTGGGTAACAATGTTTCGCCTGATCCGAACGGCACTAGGGATTCCTATCGATGGGACCGCAGGACTTGCTGACGCGCTAGGTGCTGCCGCTGGACCTAATGAGGGTATCGTTTGCTGCCCCGCTGCCGGCAAAACAAGACACAGGGCCAAAAGCCCGACGATGCATAATGCTCTCAGAATTCGCGTAATCATAATTCCCTCGACAATAGTCTTCGCGACTTCATCGCAGTCAAACCGGGAAAGGGGCCAAGGAGCATTCTCAGAGATCCAAGCAACTGCAGGATGCTATTGCAGCTCTATTTCAAGATGCCCATTCTCCTCTCGAGTACGGCTTGGTTGATTCTGTAGCCGATAAGGGATGTGTAGTAATTCCCCTCAGCCAACGACAACTGCCTCTGGGCATCCAGTACCTCAATGTAGGTAGCCACCTGCTCTTTATATCTTTCCTGGTTGATGCGAAAATTTTCGCGGTTGTAGTCCACAGACGCACGGTTGTTTGCAATGTCGCTTTCCGAGCGTTTCATGTCCACGTACGCCAACTTCACCTCTTCCATCACTTGTTCAACAAGTTGCTCCCTGGCAACAAAGGCTCTAGCCTGCGTTGCCCGGCGTTCCTTGACGGTTTCACGTGAGCGAAACATGTCGAACGCCCAGGTGAACAGCCCTTGCAGTTGCCAGTCATTCACTCCCTCCGGATCGAAAGGGTTCCAGTCGTCGTTAAGCCGAGTTCCTTGAACCTGGACTGAGACCTGAGGAAGTAGGTCGCCTTTGGCGGACCTTATCAACGCAAGGGCCTGATCCACAGAGATGTTCGCCTGGCGAATTTCGAGCCTGTTTCCCGCGGCCGTGGCATAAATCTCGGGGATACGGTATGGGTTCGGACGATAAGCGATATCTTCCACGACTTTGATTGGGGCCTCTTGAGGGTAGCGGAGGAGGAAACAAAGGCTAGCCTTGGCTTGTTCAATGTCCGAAAGCGCCTGGGTTTTCTGGACGCGGGCTTGAGCCAACTGGCCTTCTGTGGAGAGGACGTCCACTTTGGCCACAACGCCGGCCTTATAGAATTCCACAGACTGATTTCTCACCGCCTCCAGGGCACGAATTGCGGAGTCCGCAACTTGGAGCTCTTTTTCACCTTGTATTAGCTGGTAGTAGGCCTCAGTAGTGTCAAGAATAAGGTCCTGGCGGTCAACGTCGTACTGAATAGCCTGATAATTTACGCCAAGCTGAGCGTATTTGTAATCGCTCAACAATTTCCCGCCGGTGAAGAGGGGCTGGGTCATGGTCGCAGTAAGAGCGAAGTTTCGGAACGGGTCTATCCTGTACGGATATAACGGAAAGAGCCCAGCTCCCGCTCCTCCGAATGGATTCCCCCTTGTCGTCCATCGAGCGTTTTGTTGCCCCGACAACTCGCCTATGAATCCCGAGTTCATATACTTGTCCGCTGTCGCGACGTATTGAAGATTGATGGAAGGAAAGAAATCCGAAAAAGCCTCGCGACGCTGATGCTCTCTTTCGCGAACCGCGAGCCGGGAGTCCGCCATACGCAGGTTTCTCGCAACAGCTATTGCAACAACCTGAGGCAAGGATAACTGCGTATTGCTATTATGCGACGCGTGTCTTGCGCCTGCGGCAAGGGTCACGTTCGCCAGAGGAGGTGCCGTAACCAGGGCTATCCCCATGACCAAGGCAAAGAACGAACCCACCGAGGGCTTGTACCAATCCATACCCCCTTCTCCTCACTAAAGCGAAAACCTCAGCCCGGCAAGCAGCCGGGGCGATATCAAAACAAGTGACGGCCTGAAATCAGACCATCATCCTCGCGAATACCTTGGCGTCTCCAACCAGATTCTCGATAGAAATCTTTTCGTTGGGCGCGTGCGCCATGTGCAGAAGTTTCTCCCATACGGCAGCCGGGAGTCCTCTCTTGCGAAAAAACGTTGCAACCGTCTGTCCACCGATACCTTGAGGTCGAGCCTGCACGCCGTAAACCTCTTGAATTGCCTGGGCCAGTGCCAGCACGACAGGAGCATCAGGAGGAGTGGCGTTAGGTGCCTCGCTTCTCAGGAATTCTTCCACCAGAATCTGAACATCGAATCGAACCGCTATCCCATCGGCAGCCTTTTTCATTTCTTGTAAGACCAGATCCAATTCGGTTTCCGGCAGCACCCTGCAATCAAAGTAGAAAATGTCCTCCCCCGGGATCGTGTTTATGTTTGGGACGTTCGCATCTTTTCTGGTCGGCTCGAAGGTACTGAAAGGGGGATTAAAAAACGGATTCTGCTCACTGAATCTGGCACCCAGTGCTTGATCGAGCTCCACGATCAAATGCGCAGTCGCCCTGAGTGTATTGCGACCCAGATCCGGCCGACTGCCGTGAGCCTGTTTCCCTTTCACATTAAAGCGGACATGGAGCAAGTGCTTCTCAGCGACCTCGATATTGTCTCCATCCTTGTTGCCCGCATCAGGGACGATGATCAGATCGTCAGACTTGAACAGGTCAGGCCGCTTTTGCAGAACATAATCCAGACCATAATGGCTGCCCGTCTCTTCGTCGGATACCAGCGCCAGGCCGACGTTCAAACCGAAGCCACACGTCTCCTTTACTGCTCGAGCGGCGAAAATACTGGCGGCAAGTGCTTGACCATTATCTTCCACCCCTCGTCCATAGAGGAAACCGTTTTCCACGCGAGGTTCAAACGGATCGTGATCCCAAAGCTTCATCTCTCCGGGCGGGACGACGTCAATGTGCGTCAGTATCCATAGCGTTCGTGATGGATCTTTCCCATTGAAGACCACCAGCAGATTGGGTCTCACGCCGGAGGCAACCCGTTCATCCGGGGCATGCACCTCTTCAACCCGGTCAGGGCGTAGGGCCAAAACCGTTTCACGAACTGCCAGATACTTCTCCATCTCGCCTGTTCCTTCGTTCTCCGGTCCCAAGGCCGGGATCGAGCAGATGCGGGCGAGGAATTGGACACACTGGTCCGTCAGTTCGTCAATTCTGCGGATGGCATCCGGAAAGCCCACGTTCCCTCCAGTGCAGGACAAAGAAGTAAAATACAGATGATACACCACGAAACTCGCATGTTACGGGAACTGTGCGATAGCTGTCAAGCTAGAAAAAAGGAAGGGCTGGATCAGGGCATTTCTGCCTGCTTAGCTCTAATTTTCGAAGTAGAATGCTACTTGCACGGCAGTGTCGACCTCCGTGTCAGCGAATCATGAGCGATCGCTAAGGAGGCCGGTTCCCACTGGATGCTCGCGTGCGCGGGCAAGACGACATGTATGGGCGGATTTCAAACCCGCCCATACCAGAAGACAGGGCGTCACTTGCTTGAGAGCGAATTCACATGAAAGCGCCTTGTTACCGACCGGTGAGATGCCGGTCCTAGTGACCCTTTCATGTTTCGTTGTAGCTCTCTGGCTGCGGGAGATGGTATTAGCAGCGAGTGTACGAAAGGTCGATGACGGCCGGCCTTAATGTCTCGCTCCACGGAGTAGAAAAACGCAACCGGAAGCTTCACGATTGTTTGTTTTCAGGCGGGATAGAGGAGAAAAGGAGATCGTTTTCGAACAAATTTTGCGATGTCGGCCTGCCATTCCTTTTCCATATCCAACACGGAACGGCCCTGTTCGAGGTCGTGCCGAACTCGAGGATCTCCGATGATTACGTCTACAGGCAGCTTGTCCTGAACATATTCGTAAGGTGGATCGGACCAGTTGAAATCTTTGGGATAAAGCTTTATGAGCGAGGAGAGTATAGCGAGGGTGGCTCTGTACGGGCGAAAGACGTTCCGGTCAGTTACGTGAATTTGGAAACCGCGACAAAGTTGCCCCTCCCATTTATTAAATGTAGGCCTGAAATGAACTTCGCGCAGAACCGCTCCTTCCACCGCTTCATTTTCCAGTATGTCTCGGACACGCCCAGGTTCCAGGTAAGGAGACCCGAAGATTTCGAAGGGTCGGGTAGTGCCCCGGCCTTCCGACAGATTCGTCCCTTCAAGTATGACCTGACCGGGATAGACAACCGCAGTTTCTACGAGGGGCATGTTCGGCGAAGGGAGCACCCATGACAATCCGGTTTCATCAAAATATGCCGTGCGCTTCCAGCCGATCATGGAGACTACTTTCAGTTGGGCTCCGATTCTATATTTTTCGTTGTACAACGTTATAAGTTCGCCCAGAGTCATCCCGTGCCTCATGGGGACAGGAAAAGGGCCTACGAAGCTGGAATATGCCGGATCTAGTAGGTTTCCCTCGACCTCCATCCCATTCACAGGATTCGGACGATCCAGGATCAGCACTTTTTTGCCGGCTTGCGCGCAGGCCTCGATCATATAAACGACAGTGGTTGCAAAAGTGTATACTCTCGTACCAACGTCCTGGAGATCGACGAGGACCGTGTCTATCTCCGCAAGCATCTCCGGAATGGGCTTTCGCGATTCCGAATAAAGGCTGTAAATTGGGATTCCTAGACGGGGGTGAGTTCCACTTGGGGTCTCACGCATATTGTCCTGTTCGGTACCTCCAACTCCGTGCTGAGGCCCGAAAAGAGCAACCAACTTCCGGGGGAAAGCCCTGTTTATGAGAGCAGGGGCGGACTCGAGGCAAGAGTCAACAGAAGCTTGGTTGTAAAGTAGTCCGAGCTTTCCTGACCCCGCGAGCAGCGCCGGTTCGTTCAAGACCCGTTCCAATCCAGTAATTGTCATGGGCAGCGCCTGCTCATACTATTCCCATCTCCCTCCCCTACCTCTATGCATATCTATAGTGTTGTTCCACCTTCTTACAAAAACAGTAGTTTCACCGCCGCCGCCAGCGACTAGGGAGCTCATGATCCAGGAAACGATGGTTACTATGATCGAGGCAAAGAATGCAGACCAGAAGGAGGCGACGTGTAAGCCTGATACCAGCGCTCCTGCCAGTTCAAACATCAGTGCATTGATAACGAGAATAAACAGCCCAAGCGTCAGAATTGTCAGAGGGAGAGTCAGAATGAACAGGATGGGCCTTATCAGGGCATTGAGAATACCCAGGATGGCTGCCGCCCAAAGGGCCGTCCATACACTGTCTACTCGCACTCCCGATATCAGATACGGCACTATTAGAATGGCCACCGTTGTGATAAGCCATCGAATGAGTATACCGGCCATCGCGTTTGCTCCCCCTGGCTAGTGGCTTTTCCCCGCACCCTACTGTTTGCCTGGCCCAGGCACAGAGGCGGTTTCCTCTTTCGCAGCCAACTGCTCCTTCTTCATGAAAGGAGTAAGTAGGTCGATGGGAACCGGAAAGATGGTAGTTGAATTCTTTTCAGCCGAAACCTCGACCAGAGTCTGGAGGAAGCGCAACTGCAACGCAATGGGCTCTTTGGCCATAATTTGCGCTGCCTCGGTCAGACGCGCAGAGGCCTGGTACTCACCTTCCGCGTTGATAACTTTGCCGCGGCGATCCCTTTCAGCTTCTGCCTGGCGAGCTATTGCCCTCTGCATGTCGGCGGGCAAGTCTATCTGCTTGACTTCCACCATGGTGACCTTGACGCCCCAAGGCTCAGTGTGGCTGTCGAGTATTTCCTGGATTTGCATGTTGATTTTGTCTCGTGCGGACAGCAATTCGTCCAGTTCCGATTGCCCGCAAACGCTTCTTAGAGTAGTTTGTGAGAGCTGAGATGTGGCATAAAGATAATTCTCAACTTCGATGACCGCTTTCGTCGGGTCCATGACTCTGAAATAGATGACTGCACTTACCTTCACGGAAACGTTGTCCCGCGTAATAACATCTTGTGGGGGCACATCCATGGCTACGATGCGGAGACTGACGCGGACCATACGGTCGATGATGGGGATCAAAATTATTATACCGGGGCCTTTGTGATCGATGATTCTCCCGAGGCGAAAGATTACTCCTCGCTCGTACTCATTGAGTACCTTGATAGCCATGAAAAGGAATATGAGTATCAGCAGAATTACAATTCCTAAAGCGAACATCGGGATCCTCCTTCATGAAACTAAGCAGAATTGTTGTTCAAAACCCCTCGTTTGTAAGCCTGGTTACGTCGGGCGTGGATAAACACATGCAAACCGCAGTCAGTTTATCATGAACCAAGAGACGATTTACGTCAATATTTATATAAATTTCGACTTGTAACAGTCCCTGTGCCTGGAAAAGCTCGAATTTGTACGTCGTTAGAAAAGACCTGCTGCCGGTGTGAAGCGACTATCTTCCGCACTGCGGAACCTTGAGAGAGCAGTATCGCCAAAGGATGCTTGCACGTCGGCCATTTTAGCGGTAGAGGCGAAGTGTCTCTCATCCTCCGGCATCCCGAGTTACCACTAAGGACAGACGGTCCACACGGATTACTCTAACCTTTTCCCCTTTGGGGACGAGTCTGTCGCAACGTGCATTCCAGCACTCACCATGAACTGTGACCTTCCCCACATTATCCAGGTCGGTCAAGGCGACACCCACCTTTCCGATGAGGCCTTGTTCCCCGGTTCTCGGCTGTTTGAGCCGCGCCCTAACCACAAGGCTGAGCGCCAACATGAAAAAGGCCGATACAGTGGCCACCACAGGTGCAATTACTGTCCACGACACTCGCATTACTGCCTCTTTGGTTTCAAAAAGCATGACGGAACCCAGTGTCAAACTTACAATGGCTCCTATGGAGAGAAGCCCGAATGAGTGCACTTTCAGTTCCAGGATAAAGAGAATGACTGACAGGATAATGAGAAGTATCCCCACATAATTCACAGGCAACACCTGCATGGCGAAGAAAGAGAGCAAGAGACAAATTCCGCCGGCCACCCCCGGAAAGATCATGCCGGGATGTGACAACTCTATCACGATGCCAAGTCCGCCTATCATCATGAGGATATAAGCTATATCGGGGTTGGCAATGGCGTCGAGGATCTTGAAACGCAGTCCCGGGACAATCCTTTCGACGCGTGCTCCCTTTGTCTTGAAAACCAGGGGCTTCCCGCCTTTTTCAATCTGCCGGCCATCTAGTTTTTCTAAAAGATCGGGCACAGAATCCGCAATGAGGTCGATCACCTTGAGCTTCAAGGCTTCTTTCGAGATTATGGAAACACTTTCCCGTATGGCCTTCTCCGCCCATGCGGAATTGCGCCCTTTTTTGTTCACGATGCCGCGCATATAAGCGGTAAGATCGTTTACCACCTTTTCCGACATCACAGGATCGATCTCCCGGCCTCCGCTTCCCACAGGGTGCGCCGCTCCTATATTGGTACCGGGAGCCATCGCGGCCACATCCGCGCCCATGGTGATCAACGCCCCGGCCGAAGCTGCTGAAGAGCCGCTGGGGGCAACATAGACGACTATGGGAAGTTTGGCATTGATCATACCTTTGATAATTGTTTTGGTTGTGCTGACCGTCCCTCCGGGCGTATCCACACGTATAATCACGCAAGCTGCATTATTCTCCCGGGCCTTTTCAATTCCCTTCACAATGTAATCAGCGAGCGCAGGATTTACGGTCCCGTCCACGTCGAGCAAGTAGGCGACAGGTCGGCCGTTTTGCGTTTCGGAGCCCAAAACGTCTTGCCGGCCGCAAAATAAAAACAGTAACCCGCATAAAAGGATGAACGGAAATGCGGCGATTCTAGCGGAGTTCATGGGGCATCTCCAGAGACCGACTTCGGGGCACCCAGGAGGGCGATCACCTTTTTGAGGTCAGCCCAGGCTTCACCCTTGTGGCGCTTGTCCGGTTCCGTCCTCAGAAGAAATGAAGGATGGTAAGTGGGCATAACCGGTATCCCGTTCCTGTCTCGGAATTCTCCTCGCAGATTTGTAATCGAATCCTTTGTGCCGAGGATTGTGCAGGCCGCCACCCTTCCCAGCGTTACTATGACTTCCGGAGCCACTGCGTCAATCTGCCGTTCAAGAAAGGGAAAACAAGTCCGGATTTCCAAAGGTTGTGGATCCCGATTTTCCGGGGGACGACATTTCACTATATTGGCGATGTACACATCCGCCCGATCCAGGCGCATCGCTTGAATCATCCTGGTCAATAACTGCCCGGCCCGTCCGACGAAGGGTCTCCCCTGGAGATCTTCATCTCCGCCCGGTCCTTCGCCGATGAACATCAGCCGAGCGTGCGGATTTCCTTCTCCGAAAACAATATTGCGCCTCGTTTTGTGAAGCGGACACCGCGTGCATTCTCCGAGTTCCGAGCGCACCGCCTCCAGAGAAGTATTACTGCTTACTGGACTCTCCTCGGCAAGAAGCACCACCTCGCGGAATCCAATATTTACCTGATATTCCAGGTAGCATCTTGCTCTCTCAATCCAGTCTGGCGATTCGTCGGTTGTAGTCATAAAATGATATCAGATATCGGTTGATGAGAAGCTATGAGAATGGTCGACATGCCATCCCTCAACCGCTTCAAGTGAAGAGTGATCGGGACTCGGCCTCCGTTCCATCGGAACCTGCTCTCGGCAGATTCCCGTGTCACCGGAACTTATGTTTGGCGGGTGACACCTGCCCGAAGTTTTTTTACGCGGTCCAGTATGAGATCGGCTACGCTCTCCTTGGCCATAATGTCCATCTGTTCCTCCTCTCCGGACCGATGGAGGAAGCGTACAATATTGGTGTCGGAATCGAATCCTGCGCCCGGTTCGCTCACATCGTTTAGCACCAGCATGTCCAAGTTCTTTTCTTTGAGCTTTGCTCTGCCATTCTGTAGCACATCGTCCGTCTCGGCCGCAAATCCCACGAGAATCTGATCATTCCGCTTGATCCGACCAAGTTCCCGCAGAATATCCGGGTTCTGCACTAGTCGGATCGACAATTCCATTTTGTTTTTTTTCACTTTCCCTTTTTCGGGGAGAGCGGCTCGGAAATCCGCCACTGCCGCGGCCTTTATCACCACGTCCGTTTCCTGGAATACTTCTAAGACCCGATCGCGCATCTCAACGGCGGTTCGCACATCAATCAGTCTAACTCCTGAAGGGGGAGGAACCTTCAACGGGCCGGCCACCAGCGTCACAGATGCTCCGCGAGCAACAGCCATCGCTGCGACTGCTACGCCCATCTTCCCTGACGACTTGTTGGTGAGGAATCGGACATCGTCCAAAGGCTCTTCCGTGGGGCCAGCCGTCACAAGTATTCTTTCCCCCTCAAGGTCTCTTGGACCCAGAAGACGCTTGATTCTATCGGCAATCGTTTCAGGCTCCGGCATCCTGCCTTCGCCTTCCCAGCCGCAAGCCAGGAATCCCGATACCGGCTGCATCACGTGGTAGCCCAACTGAAGCAGTTTTTCTATATTACCTTGCACAATCGGGTTGTGTAACATGTTTACGTTCATAGACGGGCAAAGGAGCACCGGGCACTTTACGGCCATTAAGACAGTAGATAGCATATCGTCGGCTATCCCCGACGCGATTTTGCCTATAATATTTGCAGTGGCCGGAGCAATAACCGCAACGTCTGCGGCGTCCGCGAGAGAGATATGCTCGACTGAGGGGCGCCGCCGATCTCCCCACATGTCGTCAAACACAGGATTACCGGTCAGCGTGGCGAGGGTCAGCGGCGTGACGAAGCGCGTGGCCGCCTCGGTCATAACAACATGAACGTTGAAGCCAGCCTTGGCGAGAAGGCGAACCAGCAGAGGCGCCTTGTACGCTGCTATCCCACCACTAATCCCCATGAGAACAGAGGCACTCATCGCAAAATCCTTATGAATCGGCAATAGCCTTACTTCTAGGAGCCTGTCGCGCAACCTCACTCATCGGTGCCATCGTGCTACGCCGAGATTCCACTCATTGTTCCGTTACTTCTTCCAGGCTCCTAAGAGTCTGACATGCTAAGCTTTTGCCTTGGCCGCCTCTGAGAGATCCCGATACAATAGTCGCCATCGTGCCACGAAGTCTGGAAAGTCCCGCGGGACGCGGGATTACGCAACAGCCTCCTAGCGCTCGTGCCCGACTTTCACCTTGAAAAACGTTCCGATCATCCTCGCACTTTAACGTACTACGATCAACCGTAATATTTGGAATATGAGAGGGGTGCGGTTTCCTGATCGAGTCAAAATCGTTGTTCTACAACTCGTATAACAACGGCCTCACGCGCTGTCAACGCCTGCAATAAAGGAGTTCGTATACCCATTGTGTTGTTGACACACGCCTGTGGCACGTGTAATGAATAATTACCAGAAACAGAAATGCCGGCTGGCAGCCTTTGTCAGCATTTTATGTGCGCCCGTAGCTCAGTTGGATAGAGCAACGGACTTCTAATCCGTAGGTCACAGGTTCGAATCCTGTCGGGCGTGCCAATCAAATGTCACCAATATCGCCAAGTTAAATGGCCCCGGGCAGAGCCGGGGTTTGCCCTTGTTTTGGTCGTACCGGGAGAACAAACTCACGCCAAAATCACCAATTCTTTATGGTCTGCCCAACTCGGACACGGGTCGGGCAGAGTTGAATTACTAGTTTAACGGTCTCATGACACAACCGGTGTTGTTTGGCTTTGGCAGGAGTTCTTCCCCAGGGAATATCTTCAAGGGCGTCAGACGTCGGTATCTCTTTCCACGTCTTGAGGCTTGCTTG
The DNA here is from genome assembly GCA_963729795.1 of uncultured delta proteobacterium. GTDB lineage: Bacteria > Desulfobacterota > Desulfomonilia > Desulfomonilales > Desulfomonilaceae > CAWBBA01. The sequence continues at coordinate 15,968 of CAVSPC010000016.1, forward strand.
GAGGTTCTGCCGAACACCACAGGGAATGCAGCTTGATGGTCAGCCGCTCTGAAACTCGTAAGTCCCCCGGGGAGGTCTACCGGCAATTCCGCCAACGCCTTGGCCACTGATCTCTTGTCCAGCGTACCAGCCTTCTTAACTGCCTCGGCGTACATAATCACTGCGGCGTAGGCTGTATAAGCCGAATATGACGGAGGAATTTTCGATGCTGAAAGCTTCTTGTACTCGGCAATGAATTCGTCGTTGATGGGGGTGTTATTGGCTCCTGGCCAATAGGGTGTGCCGAACCATACACCGACAGGCATGTCAAGGAACCCTAAGGCCCAGAAGATTTCGACTCCTCCACCTACTACACAAATAACATCCTTGCCTTCGAAAAACTTCTCGGCATTGGCCTGCTTGATAAAATCTCGCACGTTGTTTCCCCACAAGGAGACCAGGACCCCCTTGGCCCCAGAGGCGTTAATCTTCTGAATATACGGCTTCCAATCCCTGGTAGCCACAGGAGCAAAGTTAGGGGAAACAAACTTGTAAGGACCAAGTTCACCTAGGTGCTTCTGAAAAAGACCCCAACATTCCTGGCCAAATCCGTAATCCGGGCCGAGCGTTGTCCACGTGTCGGACTTAAGTTCTGATTTCGCCAGCATGGCTGCTCCATTCAACGCCTCCTTCGTCGACCATGTCATCCGAAAGACCCACGGACTGCATTTAGAGCCGGTAACCGCGTCAGCCATGGCGTGTGTAATGATCAGTGGCGTCTTGAGCCGATCCATCTCAGGGGTCACCTTAAGTGCCACCGCGCTTGACACTATTCCCACTATTGCATCGACTCGGTCTTCTGTGACCAGTTTTTCTACCGCCTTTAAACCTTCTTCCGGCTTGGCTTGTGTATCGGCCTTGAATACTTCCAAGTTGCGGCCCAGCAGCCCTCCCTCTTTGTTTATTCGCTTAACGGCAATCCGCACACCTTGTTCTGCCACTTGCCCGAATGTTGCCATGGGGCCGGAAAATACATGTGCCAGACCGATCCTCACACTATCACCGAAAGCAAGGACTGGTAGCAACGTCAAGACCACAGCGCAAAAGCATGACTTTTTCACACAGACTCTCCTTTTATTCTATTCTTCTTTGGTCACACACGGTCACCAAGCTTTGCGATCTCCTACAACAATGAAACCACGCCAAGCCATCTGTTACGTCGCGTCAAGTCTTGATTCACCAACACCAAGTCAAAAAATTCGACGTTCTTTAGTTCCCTGGCCTTTCCATTTGCCAGGCTATGTAGCTATTCGTTTTCTCCTGTCCTGGATTGTCCATCTTAACTAAACAGTACGAATTGTAAACAGTGATTCTTAATTTCGATTTGTCGGAAAGAGAATGCGAACATGCCCTTAGTTCTCACGCGCAGACGATCACTATTCGACCCCACAACTTCACTAAGAAACTGTAACAGTCGATGAGCCTGTCCACGACCTCTTCTGAAGGCTTTTGGCGGTAAAGAATGTTCTCGCGCCAAATTTGATTCTAGGAGGCTGTTGCGTAATCCCGCGTCCCGCGGGACTTTCCAGAATTCCTGGCACGATGGCGACTAATGTATCGGGACCTCTCGGAGGCTGCCATGGAAGAAACTTAGTCTGTCAGACTCCTAGGAGCCGGGGAAAGGTAACGGAACAATGAGCGGAACCTCCGCGTAGCACGATGGCGCCTACGATTGAGGTTGTGCGACAGGCTCCTAGGGGACTAACGCTGCGGTCTACTTTTCTTTTGCGTTCTTCGGCCCAAGACCTTCTGTGGACGGTTTCCTTGATGCACAGAGGGTTCCCATGTGCTTTCCATAAGACCCATGCAGACAAACCCTCACCATGTTAGCGGACAAACGCTTATGGCCGTATTTTTTAGGACACATTGCTGACGGTCTCTCGGCGAGCGGGCAACTTGACAATTATCGCTCAATAGAAAAGAATGTATGATGTTTGAAGCAGGGTTGTCTGACATAATTACTTTATAATTAATGATATGTTAGGCACATTGCCTAGGAGGCTGTTGCGTAATCCCGCGTCCCGCGGGACTTTCCCGAATTCGTGGCACGATGGTGACTATTGTATCGGGATCTCTCAGAGACGGCCACGGAAAAAACTTAGTATGTCAGACTCCTAGGAGCCGGGGAGAGGTAACGGAACAATGAGCGGAACCTCCACGTAGCACGATGGCGCCTACGATTGAGGTTGCGCGACAGGCTCCTAGATCAAGTTTAAGCCGAGGATACTAATTCTATGGGAATAAACGGAGAACGAGGGCAACTCGAAAACCCAGTCTCGGTGCCCGATCTTGACGTGGTGTACATAGGAACATTTGTTCCAAAAAAGTGTGGAATTGCGACATTCACCAATGACCTAGGCGATTCCGTTGCCCGAGAGATGGGTGGCAGGCCATACAGAGTTGTTGCTTTGACCGACCGGGCAGGCGCGTACGATTACCCTTCTCAGGTCACGTTTGAGATCCGAAAGAATGTGATTCGTGATTACGCACTGGCCGCGGAGTATCTTAACGGATCGTCCGCCCAGATAATCAGTCTGCAGCACGAATTTGGGATCTTCGGAGGGGAAGCGGGCAAGTACCTCTCGGTATTGCTGTGCCATTTGAAAAAAACCGTGGTAACGACTCTTCATACAATTTTGGAGAATCCTCTGAGGGACAACAGAGAGGCATTTGAAGATGTGATAAACTGCTCTCAGAGACTTGTTGCCATGAGCGAGACCGGCTCCAGAATGCTTAAGGATATATATCGCGTTCCGGAAAACAAGATCTCGGTAATACATCACGGTGTTCACGATGTTCCCTTTGTTGATTCCAATTTTTATAAGGAACAATTCAATGTGGAAGGCTTGACTGTTCTTCTAACTTTCGGACTGTTAAGCCCCAACAAAGGGATAGAGACCGCCCTTGAAGCTCTTCCGGCCGTCGTAGAGAAGTACCCTGACACGGTATACATCATTCTGGGAGCGACGCATCCTGAAGTGAAGAAGCTTTATGGTGAAAAATATCGCTTATCTCTGGAACGAAAAGCCAGGGACCTGAAAATTGAAAATAATGTGGTATTCCAAAACAGATACGTCGATCTGAAGGAGCTAAAGGAATATATTTCTTGCTGTGATATTTACATAACACCCTATTTGGCCAAAGAGCAGATAACATCCGGAACACTGGCCTATGCTGTGGGAATGGGCAAGGCTGTAGTTTCTACTCCGTACTGGTACGCTGAAGAATTGCTCTCAGATTCACGAGGCGTATTGGTCGATTTTCGCGATACAAAAGGTATGGCCAACGCGCTGATCGATTTAATCAGCGACTCGGTACGCCGCAACAGAATGCGGAAGTCTGCCTATGAGTACGGGCGTACAATGACATGGGATGAGGTGGGCCGCCAGTACGCGAAGATGTTTCTGGAAGTGCTCCGAGAGCGGGAGAATCTGGACGTCGGGTCCATCTGGACGCGAAAAAGGCTGCCTCAGACTACTCTCCCCGAATTGAAGCTCGACCACCTGATCTCTCTGTCCGATAACGTCGGCTTACTCCAACACGCTTGTTACGGTATACCTCATAGAGATCACGGTTATAGCGCTGATGATGTTGGTCGAGGACTTGCAGCAATCATGACGCTTTATAATCAGGAAAAGGACGACCAAGTCCTCCCCTGGATTCGGACTTATGTCAGCTTCCTGAAGCATTCACAGACGGAAACTGGTCATTTTCACAATTTCATGTCGTACGATCGGCGGTTTCAGGACGGGCAAGGTAGCGAGGACACGCTCGGTAGGGTGCTTTGGGGCCTTGGCACCGTGGTCAGATGGGGTCCCAAGGAGCAGACACGAGCCTTGGCTCAAGGCATGATGCACACGGCAGTACCCAGGGTTTTGGAGCTTCAGGCCCCAAGGGCTATGGCTTACAGCATAATCGGCATTTACCACCTGCTGCAAAAATTTCAGGGAGCCAGCCAGTTCAGACGACTCCTGGTTCAATTGGCCGACCAGTTGGTCGATTTATACAAAGAAAATAGAACTGTCGACTGGCATTGGTTCGAGGATGCAATAACATACGGTAATGCTAAAATCAGTGAGGCGCTGCTGAGAGCTTACCAGGTAACCAAAAACGAAGAGTACAGGAACGTTGCCCTGGAATCGCTGGATTTTCTTACTAAAGTACAGTGGAATGGAGTGTATTTTGAACTCGTCGGCAATGACGGTTGGTATCCGAAAGGCGGAGAACGGGCCTTCTTCGGACAACAACCCATAGACGCCGGGTACCTTGTGGAAGCTTACGTTGCAGCTTCCGGAGTGCGCGACAAATACAAATACCTGGAACAAGCGCGGCTTGCTTTTGAATGGTTCCTGGGACGGAACAGACTTAATGCCGCTCTTTACGATTTTGCGGACGGCTCTGTGGCGGACGGGATAGACTCCAATGGAATCAGTGCCAATCAAGGCGCGGAATCTGTGGTGTGCTATCTTCTTGCGGTTCTGAGCCTTTCTCAACTGAAAGCTCAGCGGATTCAACCTTCCAAGTGAGAACCTACCTGTTCGCAAGCTGTCTTAAGAATGGCGGTGAACATCTCCAACGGCTACTCGCTGAGTTAGCGGCCACAAAGTCCTGCAAGAAGTTGCCCTCCTAACGAATGCTGCCCATGGTGTTTACTCCTTGTAAAGGAAACGCCTTTCGGCTAAAAGCCCCAAGAGCAATAATGCATGTCCCGTGTCGGGCATGCTGCGACACCGACAAAATCGAGGACTCTCCTATCGTTTCGAGGCCGCTGGTTCATGTGACTTGCGGGAAACGAAGCGCTGGAAATAGAGAAAAGGACTTTCGATGAGCGATTCAGCCCCAATTGTAATCATTTCAAGTTATCCCCCCCGTCTGTGTGGAATCGCTACTTTCGCCGAGGAAGCAAGGGAATTCATTCAGAAGGCCAATCCGGACAGAGAAGTGCTCGTAATAAGCCACACGGATGGTCAAGGGGATGGCGTCTTTCCTATCATTGACATGACCCAGAGAGACTGGTGGAAGACTGTGGCAAGAAAGGTTTATGAACTGCGCCCACACGCTATCCATCTGGAACATGAGTATGGCCTCTATGAGTATTACGACTCGAGAGGGCAAGGCGATGGAAACGAAGGCTTTCTGGACTTGCTGGAGGAAATCAATGATTTTCCCACGATTGTAGAGCCGCATACGGTCCACGGCAGGTTGCGGGATTTTGAGGCGAATTTCATTTACCAAATGTGCGAGCGCGCACGGGTAGTTCTGTTCAAGTGCCATTACCAGAAATGGCGTCTGGATTGGAATTTCGTCGGCCGCGGATGGCAAACGCCGAGGAACGTCATGGTGGTTCCTCACGGCGCTAGGCCTGATAAGCGCTGGGGAATCGAGGATGTCCCTATCCTCAGGGAAGAGCTGGGCTTGGACAAAGTTCCGTGGCTTGGCAAACACCTGGTTGGCATGGTCGGATGGATACAGTCGAACAAGCGATGGGACATTCTGACTTCCATGTGGGAAGACATTCATGCGCAGATCCTTGCTCAGTCAGGACATGACTGGGACCTCCTGGCCGCGGGGTCCATGAGAGATCCTAATCACTTGTCCGACTTCAATCACTACCGCGAGCAATTGAAGGTTCTGGAAGGAAAAGAGCTTGCCCACTACTTTGAGTTTGTTCCGCGTGGAGAAATCTATTACAAAGTTATGGCAATCTGTGATTTCATAGTCTTGCCTTCTACTGACGAGACGCAATCCGGAACACTTGCGCGAATTATTGCGCTCAATAAACCGTATATAACCACGGCTCCGATGGAGGGATTGACGGCTCAGACATTGGAGAGTGGAGGCGGTTTGCTGTTTACCACCAAAGGTATGTTGAGAAACCAGGTTATCGAAATGGCTTGTGACGAAGAGTTGCGTCTGCGCCTGGGAGAAAACCTCAAGAAATATCTTGACGAGGTGGTTTCCTGGGAACTAGTGGCAAACCAATACAACGAGGCCTACGAGTTGGCTCGGCAATCGGTGGTCACTGGGCGGCCGGTCGAGCTTCCTCTTGAATTCTAATGAATATGCTGAGGACATCTCAAACATGAGATATGTACTTGAGGGCTGTCATCTTGAGTTGTTCAAGAGATATGAAGCAAATCCAATTCTCACCTGTCGAGATTGGCCCTACCCTGTTAATTCGGTGTTTAATCCCGGTGCCGCGTCAGTCGACGGTCGGTCGCTGCTTTTGGCTCGGGTGGAAGACAAGCGCGGATTCTCCCATCTATGCGTGGCTCGCAGCAGCGACGGAATTACCAACTGGACCATCGATCAACAGCCGTCATTCGAGCCGCGGCCTGAGAAGTACCCGGAAGAAATTTGGGGATTAGAAGACCCGCGCGTGACATGGATAGATGAACTCGGGCTGTGGGTCATAACCTACACTGCCTATTCGACGGCAGGTCCTTTGGTTTCTCTTGCCACGACACCTGACTTTGTCAACTTTGAGAGGCGCGGCACCGTCATGCCACCTGAAGATAAAGATGCTGCGCTTTTCCCCGTGAAATTCAAAGGTCGCTACGCGATGCTTCACAGGCCCGTTTCGACTTTCCCAGGAGCCGGCGCACACATGTGGATTTCTTTTTCGCCGGATTTAAAGCACTGGGGAGATCATCAGATAGTGCTCCCCGCGAGACGAGGCGGATGGTGGGACGCCAACAAGATCGGTCTCTCGCCGCCTCCCCTTCAAACTTCCGAAGGATGGTTGATCCTTTACCACGGCGTACGCGAAACAGTGAGAGGGGGCATTTACCGGCTGGGATTGGCTCTCTTGGATTTGGAGGACCCAACTCACGTGCTCAGGCGATCAGACCAGTGGGTTTTTGCGCCCGATGCTCCCTATGAACGAGACGGGGATGTGGGCCAAGTGGTATTTCCATGCGGATGGATTGCCCAGGGCGATGAAATCAGGCTATACTACGGTGGGGCTGATACGTGTATAGCCCTAGCTACCGCTAATTTGAGCGATTTATTGGAATTTGTAAAGAATTGCCCGGAAGTAAGTAGCCAAGACTAATTAAGTACGGAGGCCAGGGAATGCGTGTAGCCATGTTGTCCCCCATCGCCTGGCGGACCCCTCCTCGACACTACGGCCCATGGGAGAGAGTGACTTCGCTCTTGACCGAAGGGCTGGTTGCCCGGGGCGTTGACGTCACCCTGTTCGCAACCGCCGATTCAGAAACAAAAGGCAAGCTACATTCAATTGTCCCAAGGCCTTACGAGGAAGACAAAAAGCTCGATCCTAAAGTATGGGAGTGTCTTCACGTGAGCGAAGTCTTTGAGAAGGCTGCTGAGTTTGATCTGATCCATAATCATTACGATTTCTTGCCTCTCACATACTCCGGCCTTATCGAGACCCCGGTTCTAACGACCATTCACGGGTTTTCTTCACCACGGATCCTGCCTGTTTACAAGAAATACAACAAGAAAGCCTACTATGTGTCTATCAGCAACTCAGATCGGTCACCCGAACTTGACTACATTGCAACCGTGTATCACGGCATCGATCTCGAAAACTTCACGCTGAACGAGGCTAATGGAAAATACCTCTTGTTCTTCGGCCGCATCCATCCCGATAAAGGGGTCCGGGAGGCCATAGAAATATCAAGACTGGCAGAGATGAACCTGACAATCGCGGGCATCATCCAGGACGAAGGATACTTTGATACTGAAATCGTCCCCCAACTGGATGGCGACAGAGTGAAATACATAGGAAGCGTTGGTCCCCAGATGCGAAACACGCTCCTGGGGGGTGCGTACGCTCTCCTCCATCCGATACGATTTGAAGAGCCGTTTGGCTTGTCGGTGGTAGAGAGCAATGCCTGCGGAACGCCGGTCATCGCCTTCAACCGGGGCTCCATGCCGGAAATCATTGAAAACGGTCTCAACGGATTCCTCGTTTCGGACGTGTCTCAGGCCGTGGAAGCTGTCCGCAACGTAGCGGATCTATCTCGCAAAACGTGTAGAGACGTGGCCGAAGAGCGATTCTCCAAAAATCGCATGGTTGAAGAGTACTTGAAGGTGTACGCTCAGATTCTGGACGAAACTAAACGCGAGGACCATCGTCCGTGGGGGTACTATCAAGTGCTGTCCGACCTCCCGGATCATAAGGTCAAGCGCATCACGGTCTATCCGGGAAAGCGGCTGAGCCTCCAGCGACATCAGCATCGTCGCGAGCACTGGACCATTGTGCAGGGGACCGCTCAAGTGACGCGCGACTCCCAGCAAATTGTTATAAAAGCAGGAGAGTCCGTGGATATCCCTCTGGGAGCTATTCACCGTGTGTTAAACCCTGGTGCGGAATCACTGGTTTTTATTGAAGTTCAGATGGGCGACTACTTTGGTGAGGATGATATAGAGCGCCTAGAAGACGACTTTGGAAGAATTTGACCATGTCCATGCAAGTGTCCGCCGAACGATCTCTTATCCGCCGATTTAGTGGAAATCCCATCCTCACGAAGGTGCAAGTCCCTTATCCGGTGGAAACAGTACACAATGCGGGGATGATCAAAGCCGATGGTCATTATATCATGGTATTCCGATCGCACCTTCGAAACGGCCGCTCGATACTGGGTTTGGCAAGAAGCCAAGATGGATTCCGCTTCGAGGTCGATTCTCGTCCGTTCATGGTTCCGAGCATCCATGGAGTTTTCGGAGAATATGAAGAGTTCGGAGTTGAGGATCCTCGAATCTGTGCATTAAACGGCGAATACCTTATTACGTACAGTGCTTACTCCAGACACGGTGTAAGGATCGGCCTGGCCAGAACCGCAGATTTCAAATCGGTGGAGCGAATTGCGCTCATCACCCAGGCGGATTATAGGAATGTCGTCATCTTTCCTCAAAAATTCCATGATCGTTTTGTTCGGCTGGACCGGCCCCATTCGGAAATAAGTCCGTGGTCGATTTGGATTTCCTATTCCCCTGATCTCATACACTGGGGTGATTCCAAGGTTGTCATGAAGCCTGTGGCTTATCACTGGGATCAGATGAAGATCGGCCCCGGAGCGACACCTTTCCGCACCGACAGAGGATGGCTTCACATTTATCACGGTGTTTATCAAACAATGGACGGCTGCAATATACAGGTTAGGAGCGGCCTTACACGATCTGGAAGATCCGTCGAAGATACTGGGCGTAGCGGACGAGTGGATTCTTCAACCCGAGGATCCGTGGGAAGTTACCGGCTATGTCCACAACGTGGTATTCACTTGCGGAGCAATCCCGGAAGACGACGGCACAGTGAAAATCTATTGGGGAGGTGCTGACACGGTAATGTGCGTGGGCACTGCTCAAGTTGATGATCTGGTAAACCTCTGTTTGACCAAGGCCCGACCTGCGTATTAATTCTCATTCTTCTGAAGAAAGAGCCATCCTGGTTTCAGGATGATGAATCCAGATATTCCCTTATCCGCTTTCGGGTTGCCTGAAGGAAGAGTGCATCGACTTCCGGCTCGGCTGCGGACAAAAGTGAGCAGTTCTGGAAAAGCGGCTCTTTATCTATTGGATGACGGCTGGACTTCAGCGCCTCACCCCACATTTCAGTCCAGGGTAGAGGAGAGTATTCAGCGAGCTTCGGGAGGGCTCCGGCATGCAGAACACTTTCCACGTCTTCTTCGATCATGGCCTTTGATTGACCCGGGAGGCCCACGAGAAGGTATACGCCAATCTGTTGCCTGGAGAATCCTACTTCTTTCAGATTCGAGACGGCCTTCAGGAAGTCCTGCATGCTAGTCTTGCCTCCCGTGCGGGCATGAAACCCATCAGATGAACTCTCCAAACCCAATCGGATCGTCTCAAAGCCCGCTTTCATCATAGCTGATGCCACGCGCCCGCCGATGGCGGAGGCATGCAACCCGTTCGGGGTATGCCATCGCATGCCCGGGAATCTTGACGCGGCTGCCTCAAGGATCGGGAGTGCATGTTTGGCTGCATGCACAAGAAAAGCATCATCGTAGAGCACTATGTCCCGGACACCGTACTGCACCGAAGCAATTTCTATCTCACGAATAACGCACTCAGGATTTCGTCTTACGAACGGTGGGCTCGTTTTCTTTGAAGCGCAATATACACAGTTGAACGGGCAGCCTCGAGATGTGAGCAGCGGCAGGAATCTCACGCGACGCATTAGATCCAGACACGGGCTGAATTCAAGCTCTGGCTGACGTGAGTCAGGTTTCCCGACTACCCCTGTATGCCTGAAAAGTATCTGCCTCAGAGCCGCCTCGCCCGGACCCACCACTATCTCATCGGCGCCACAGTTCTCTTCGGCATGCTCCGGCATAAGAGAAGCATATATTCCCCCCAACAGAATGGGCGTCTCGGGAAACACGGACCGGAGCAGTTGAATGGTCTCCTGTACTCCAGGATACCAGTACGTCATGAGGCTGGTCACAAGAATCGCCCGCGGCTCCGGCTCGCTTTCCAGATCTTTCCTGATCAATTCAGGGTGCACTCCGTATCGCGAATATGTTCTAGGAATGCCCGCCAGAGGCCGGGGTCTGGGAATAGGGGTCCTGTGAAAACGGCCGTGAGACAGGCGCTTTACCTTTGTCGGCGGCATTTCCGGATGATCCGGGTCGAGGCAATCCACGAGACGCGGCTCCCATCCCTGTCGCCTCAAGCTTGACGCAAGCACCAAAAGGCCCAGCGGCCGCGCCCAGAGATCGTAGGCGGCGAAGTCATGGATCCAGGGATTGACAAGGAGTATCACCGGTCTTTTCATCGTTTGTTTGCCTCGGGGCATTTCTTTTGATAGTCTTTAGCTCAAACCGGTGGGACCTTAATGCGGCACTTTACACGATTTGTCACACAGGCGGAATCCCATGTACCTGTACCCGACTCCAGGGAGGTAATATCTAGTGTTCGGTATCAAAGATCTGTTGCAGCAGGCGCAAGGATTGCAAGCTAAGATTACTGCCTTGCAAGAAGAATTGGCAGAGAGGACTGTCACAGGCAGCGCCGGAGGGGACATGGTGCAGGTCACGGCAAGCGGAGCTCAGGAGATCGTATCCATAAAGATCGAGAAAGAGCTACTCTCGCCTGATGACCCGGAATTCCTTGAAGACCTTATCGTCGCCGCGGTCAATGACGCGCTGAAAAAATCCAAGGAAATGATGACCCAAGAGATGTCAAAACTCACCGGAGGGCTCCGAATCCCGGGTTTGACATGATAGATAATTTTCTGATCTAAAAGGCGATCCCCTCAGTGATTGGTCCGCTGGAAGCCCTTGTCAAAGCCCTGAAACGGCTCCCGGGAGTCGGGGAGAAGACTGCCACTCGGTACGCCTTTTATATACTCAATGCGAAAAAGGAAGACATACAGGAACTGATCAAGACCATCAGAGATGTGAAAGAGAAACTGCGTCTCTGTTCAAAGTGTTTCCATTTGACCGATGTAGACCCGTGCCCGATCTGCTCGGACGCAAGAAGGGATGCGAGCCGTCTCTGTGTCGTTGAAACTTCTGTTGACCTCATGGCCATCGAAAAAGCAGGCCACTTCAGAGGACTCTATCACGTGTTGCACGGACTGCTCTCGCCGTTGGATGCGATCGGCCCTGATGATATACGTCTTTCCGAACTCCTGGAGCGGGTCCAAAAAGAAGAAATCTCTGAAGTAATTCTTGCGCTCAATCCCACCGTCGAAGGAGAATCCACGGCCTCGTACATTCGCGACCGACTGAAAGGTTCGGGAGCGATTGTCTCTCGCATTGCGTACGGCATACCTGTAGGTGGTTCCCTGGAATACGCAGATCCTCTCACGCTCGCTCGTGCCCTTGATAATCGCAAGGAACTGTGAACGACCCGTAGCCTGACCAAGTCTCCTTCGACGAACAGGTACGTGACACAGTCTACAAGATATCGCTAAGGCAACACTGGGACTGTATGGAAGCCGTTCTTTACTTGGATTCTTTGTCCTTAGGCTTTACCGGTTGGGTTCCCTTGTCGGTTGAGAATTGGCAACCGCAGCCACATTTCTCCTGTTTTTTCTCTTGCTCTTTGTCGCTCGTCTTTATCACTTCCTCCTTCTCCGGATCATTTTCACTTTTCTTTACGTTCTTTCAGCCGCTCTTCCACTCCGGCCAGTTCCTTTTTTAATTGGTCACGGTAATTTTCCAGCCACTCTTCTTCCTCTTTAGCAGTGTAGAAATGCCGGAACGAATGACCGCCACCACCACAGCCACACGTGCCTCCTCTCATCCCTGCAAATCTATGATGTGATCCTGGGTGACACATGCTTTATCACCTCTCTTCCGATTTGGACAGGCCGCTGAATGTCTTGTGGACCCTGTTTGCAGCGGACCCCGCCCTTGATTCGCCCCCTTACAATCCCAGTGCTGCCTTAGCAATATGTTGCATAAGTAACTGATACTCTTGAGCCTCCATTGCAATCTCCGTTTCTTCCGACAGTGGCCGTTTCAGTAACTAAGCATATACTGAATTGACATCGAAAAAAAATTAGGGAACTATTCACTTGGGAAAGGTCTATGTCCGTCATTCCGGCGGAGGCCGGAATCCAGGTCTTCTGGACCCCGGCCTTTGCCGGGGTGACGGTCTTATTGAGTCCCGCATGAGCCCTAATAGGCTGCCTGCGTCTATCTTATGATTTCACCCCATTATTCCGCGTAACTTTTGTCAAGTGCATAATTCCGAAAAATTATGCCTCTTCCCACACTCTTTCCATTTGGGTCCGCACCTTTTTCAACTCCTCCTCAAGTTCCTGCTCCAACCGCCGCAGGTACGCCAGTTCTTCTTCCCTTGATTTAACTTCCTCGCCCATAGTCCGGTCCGCGATCCGACAACTCCCTTCAGAACCGCAACGGCAAACGTTAGAGATAACTTCGCCACATTGCTCAAGCGCTGCCTGGTCCACCTCGTAGGGTATCCAGAACCCTTTGCGCTGATTCCGGACTAGTCCGGCGTGTCTCAGAATCTTGAGATGCTGGGATACCGCAGAAGGGGTTATGCCAAGCGTTTGTGCCATCTCATTCACGTACAAAGGTCCCCTTTGCTTCAGGAGATCGATGATCCTGATCCGAGATTCAACTCCAAGGACTTTGAATAGCTCAGCTTCCTTGCGGCACATTTGTCTTTTTCCTAATTAAGTATCTGCTTAAATACTATATACACTTTTGCTCCACGTCAAGACAATTTTTGAGCAGCGTTGAAAAAAAGTACCAGCGATTAGACTTGGCTTTTTATAGGATTATTCATGGCTATGGCTCTGCGGGTGCCGCTCAACGTATACAAAATCGTGAAACGAGAGTCACTCAAATGATATGGCTCTTTCTAACTCTCCCTCAGCGCGTCGACAATCTTCAGACGCGCGGCTCTCCAGGCCGGCAGCAAGCCACCTATGAAGCCCATTGCAATAGCGAATGCCATTGTGGAACCGGCAATGGAAGGTGTCAGTTCGAATCCGAAGGCCAACTCCGAAAAAGTGCTCCAGTTCATTGTTGAAATGGTCAAGAATTGAAGAAGCGAACCGCAAGCCACCCCTACCGCGCCTCCGATCAGGCCGAGGAGGACAGACTCGGCCAAAAAGGCTACCAGGATGTTTCTTCTCCTGAATCCAAGCGCCCTCAGGGTGCCGATTTCGCCGGTGCGATTGGCTACCGCGGAGTACATAGTCACCATAGCCCCGAGTATAGCGCCTATGCTGAAAAACATCGTCGTGGCAAGTCCCAGTATGCGGATAAACTTTGCCATCACTTCCGACTGTTCTTTGTAAAATGCAATCTCACGTTTAACTTGCACGGATAGCCGCGGATCCTTTCCCAGGCGTTTTTTCAAATCTTCGAAAGCCTTTCGTCCGGGTACTTTCAGTATGACGTCAGAATAAGTGGTTCTGCGAAACGCGGATAACAACTGATCGACATCTCCCCACACTTCCGAGTTAAAGGCTGTTTTGCCTGCATCGAACACGCCCACGACGTTCCAATCAGAAAGGGCGAAGTGCAAGGTTTGGCCAAGTGACCCACCTGTGACGGTTTCCGCAATATTTTTGCCGGCGATTACTTCCCGGGAACCCGGCCGAAAAGTCCGCCCTGCAACCAATTTTACTTGTGGCCTAAGATTCATGGCCTGCGTCCCGACTCCACGCACGACTACATTTGTCGGCTTGCTCGTTTTCTTTTTCGGCACGGTCACCAACACAAGGGCCTCTTTGGATGCGATAGGCCCGCCCCGCGAGTCCTGGGCTATTTCCGGCTGAATTTCTATAACCGCGGCTGAATCGCGGTCGATGACACTGGATACCTCTGTTTCCGCTGAGCCCCTCAGAACTATGGCATTATCGGGGGAACCTGTGTCGATCAGAGTTTGTTGCAATCCCTGAGCTAACATAAGCACCGCAGCAAAGACAAAGGTGACGAGAGCCATACCCCCTGCGGTGAGAATACTGGTCCACTTCCTTGTCCAGAGATTGCGGAAACTGTAACTAAAAGGTATGGCCATGATTGATTGTAGAGCGGGGTCTCCGTGATGGCTTGATTCAAGTAGCGCGGCCCGTAGCGGCAGGCGGATTCGATCATTAGCGGGCAAGGCCGCCCCACGCCGCCGAGTGGGAAACATTATGCCACAACTAGTTCCAACGAGCCTCGTTCAAAATGTACGCCAAAGACGTCGGCAAAGCAGCTCGCGACCGCCTTGCGCACAGATTCTACGCTTACCGGGCATCGTGCAAGCTGATTCAGGCTCACCATACGTGCATCCGGCATCCCACACGACACAATCAATTCCGACGGATTCATCTTCAGATCGACATTCAGACTGAAGCCGTGTGAGGTGATCCGTCGCTGAATATGCACTCCTATGGACGCGATCTTGTCCACGGGGCTTGTCCAGACTCCGACTTTTCCGAATCTGCAGAAGCCGCGTACGTCGAAGGCTTCCAGTATCTTCATGATTGTTTCTTCAAGGCCCTGAACATACTTTCTTGCAGAAAGCCCCAGGGCCTTCAAATCCACTATGGGATAACAGACTATCTGTCCCGGCCCGTGGAATGTCGCCTCACCGCCACGGTCGACATGATAAAGTGCCACACCACGCTCAGCAAGCTCTTGCTGCGAAATCAGCAGGTCTGAAGATTTTCCCCGAATGCCAAGAGTTACTGTCGGAGGATGTTCCAGGATTAATAAGACGTCGGGACCCTTCTCAAAGATTTTTCTTTGCACAATTCTGTTCTGGAGTTCCAAGCACCGAGCGTATTCGATCAAATCCAGTTCGATAAGAAGCATCGTCTAGAGGTTACCGCAGCGAGGTTTAAATTTGTAGGGGCACGGCATGGAGGCTGTCTCAAAACTATATTGATGACCAGAATCGTGCCACGATGCAGCCCGGCGCTGAAGCACCGGTCTACTTTCTATCGCCCCGATGGGGCTTAAACGCAAGAGTCCCGGAGGGACAAGGGATAGTAGCCCGGTAATTCATTGCCGGGAAAGAGGGGCATCGTGCCACGAATCTCGTTCATGCCTCCCTTTTGAGACGGCCTCCATGCCGTGGCCCCTACTCGTAGTTTGCGATTGTCGACTCTGCTACATCTTTTCCACCACTATTGCCGCGCCCATGCCGCCGCCAACACACAGGGTGGCGAGGCCTTTCTTCACGTTCTCTCTTTTTTTCATCTCATACAGCAGAGTTGTCAGAATTCGCGCGCCGGAAGCCCCTATAGGATGGCCCAAGGCTATTGCACCGCCGTTAACATTAACCTTGTTCATGTCAAACCCGAGATCCTTGCCCACTGCGCAGGTCTGAGCAGCGAAGGCCTCGTTGGCCTCGATTAGATCGATGTCCGATAGGGTCAGACCGGCTTTTTTCAGGACCTTTTTGGTCGCGGGAATCGGGCCGAGGCCCATTACTTTGGGATCGACTCCCGCGGACGCGTAGGAGATCACTTTGACCATGGGCTTCAATCCCAGTTCCTTCGCCTTGTCCCCTGACATAACCAGAATAGCGGCTGCCCCGTCATTTATTCCCGAAGCATTGCCAGCTGTGACCGTACCATCTTTCTTGAAGGCTGGTTTCAGTTTGCCGAGAGCATCTGCGGTTGTGCCAAGTCGAGGATGCTCGTCTGTATCGAAAACCTTCGGATCTCCTTTACGTTGAGGTATGAGAACCGGCACAATCTCGTCTTTGAAACGCCCACTTTTGATGGCCTTTTCAGCCCTCTGTTGGCTCATGAGTCCCAGTTCGTCCTGATCCCCACGGGTGAGCTTATACTGATCTGCTACATTTTCCGCCGTTACCCCCATGTGATAGTTGTTGAATATTTCCCAAAGCCCGTCATGGATCATTATGTCGACGAGTTTATCGTCATTCATCCGCGCTCCCCACCTGGCCTTATTCATTGCATAAGGTGCCGCGGACATGTTTTCCGTTCCGCCCGCTATCACGATTTCTGCATCCCCTGCCTTGATTGTCTGCGCTGCCAAAGATACCGAACGCAAACCGGATGCGCAAACCTTGTTTATGGTCATGGCCGGTACTTCTTGGGGTATTCCGGAACGGATTAAAACCTGGCGAGCCACGTTTTGTCCCTGACCTGCTTGCAAAACGCATCCGAAAATCAGTTCGTCCACCAGGGACGGATCGATTCCAGTTCTCTTAATGAGTTCTTTCACCACAATGGTACCCAATTCCACGGCCGGTATCCCGGTCAGAGACCCGCCAAACGAGCCTACCGGGGTTCGGACCGCGTCAATAATGACGACTTCCTTCATGAACAAAACCTCCTGGGTCTATTAAATCGCTTTGGCCTTTGATCATCTGTATCTTGATTGCAGTATATCGGCAAAATGTTTTTTTATCACCGTCCTTTCCGCACCATCGGCCACGGCCCTTTTAGTGGCTGTGGTTTTACCTCTCCGGATTTTGGCTTACGGAATCAGACGCTCCGGGATCTTAATCTTTCTCTCCTTAAAATAACGAATTGCCCCAGGGTGTAGAGGCACGTTCAGTCCATCCAGGGCCCTTTCCAGGACTATGTTACGGCAAGCAGGATGGACCTTCACGAGGTAGTCGAGATTCTCGTAAAGTGTCTTGGTAAGAGCATACACCACTTGAGCATTAAGTGACGCCGTAACAGCAAGAATATTCATTTGCCCCACTGAATACACGGGTTCGTCCTGGCCGGGGTAAGTGTCAGCAGGAATAGTTTGCCGGAAAACATGTCGCCAACCTTCCTTCCGAACCGACTGCATCTGCGAATCTGTAATGTTCAGGAGGACAAAAGGTGTCTTCCCCTCGCTGAAAAGGCTTGTCACCAGAGGAACCGGCATGCCGTCGGTCAAATCCGCACCGTCAACTTGCCCCTTTCTCAATGCCTCGGCAGCGGCCATGTTACTCATGGGACGCAATCGAGTGTTAGCCGAACCGAATGGGAGAGCTTTCAGGAGCAACTCAGTCGTGAAACTGTGGCCGCTATCCGGCAGCCCGGTTGCTATTGTTAATCCGTTTAAATCTTCCAGCGTCCCTGTATCGATCTTGTCAGCACGGATCAACAGGTGTACGACATCGGGCCACAAAGTTGTGATACTCCGTAGTTCCCGCAGAGGCCGGCCTTTGTATATTCCAGTTCCTTTGTACGCCGTGGAGCAGAAGAGATCCTCTGCTAGGATCATGTCCGCATCCGCGATCCGAATGGCCTCGATATTCTCCATAGATCCTTCCGAGATCGCCGCAGAAACTCGGATGCCCATGCGACGTAGCCTCGTTGTCCAGAGCGAAGCCATACCTAGGCCAACTTGGTGATAGGTTCCGCCAGGCATGCCGGTTGCAATTAGTACCGAAATGCGGGCGCGGTTGCCTTCCTCAGGCCATGCGACCGCGGCCAATCCGGCGATAGCCAGGCAAGCGAGGACGGCCGGAAACAACCGGCAAGTCCTGCTTCCACAGGCAGGCACGTGGAAACTGCGGTTATTAATCGGGTGCACGTCTTTACTCATTCTTGCAGGTCGGCTCGAACAACCAATCCGAAACGCTAAAATCCGGCAGGTCTTGTATTTCTCCGCACAGGAGTCTTTATGATTTCTAAGGATCCATGCAGAGCAGATCCGGCAAGCGCAGGCTCGCCACTTTTCCTTGGAAATCGAGGGATCTCGTGTTTTACTGCAGAAAGCCGTTGCCGTAAGAACGAGAGCATTTACCCGTGCCGACCCTGCCAATCGGATGAAGCCACCGCATCAAATGCGGAGTGGACCGGCTTCAAAGGATGTTCCGGCGTTCGGTCGGGATTATTATCACACAGTTCAGAAAATGGGTATAGACTTCCACTGATCCGTGCAGTCACCTGATGTTCAGAAAAGAAGACAGATGAGCGTGTCCGTGTCAACTCATTCGCAAACACCTGCCCAATGGGAGGCACCTCTTGCAGCGCCCGCGCCGGGGATGGTCCTGTATCAAAGCGTGCACGACACATTAATATTGCGGCGGCACATTCCTGTCAACAGGCTCATAAAATGCTTACTGAGCCTCGCCATGACGGCAGTCGTACTCTCCCAGCCCGCACTAGCTACCAAATTGAAAACTCATACCCCGGAGCACCATAGAAAGGCATCGGGGAGATATCCCACAGAAGCAGACTTGCTGTCCATCGAAAAGAGCATTGTGCTCCTTACCAATCAAGAGCGGAGCGCCAGGGGACTGCCGGTTTTTCGCATTAGCGCCGTCCTGACTTTTCTGGCAAAGAGACAGACTGACAACATGTGCGCGGCTCGAACCTTGGCGCACGAGTCCGATCGATTTCCCAAAGGATGGAAGAGATTTCTGGGCAGACTGAAATACGCGGGGCTTAGGGCGGGCGGTGAAAACATCGCTTATCGGACACTGCGCGAGCATCCTGAGAAATGGGCAAAAGAAGTCGTAAAGGGATGGATGAACAGTCCCGAACACAGAAAAAACATTCTCAACCCTAAGTGGCTTTATCTGGGAGTGGGGATGAAAATGTGTTCGAACAGAATCGCTTACGCCACTCAGGTTTTTGCGCCACGGGCCGGCCGCTTGCCTTGAAGTCGCAGGCCGTGTGGGAGCGTAGCCACCGGCAATAAGCTTATCGAAAATGTCTCTACGCGAGTTTGTGCAGGAGAATCAGGCACGATTGCACGCATGAAGAATTAGTAACCGTCATCGGACAATGAGTCCCGCGGTCAGCGCGGGATCACCGCCGAGAATGAAGAAAAAAACGTAGCTCACTGAAGTCCGCCAGGATCCCCTGTGGTCTTGGACATGTTGTTTGATTTTCACAATTGCTTTCAATCTGGATCTAATTGCATTCCTTATCCGCATCATGGCAGGGAGTCAACCTTTTCAATCAATTAGCTAAGGAATTCCAATCCCCACAAGAATTTATAAAACTACGAAAGTGCTTGATGAATTTTCTCCGCAAGGTGGCTCTAGGATTCAGCGATTGTTTTCAAATGCTCGAGATAAGTGCAACGCGGTTCAACGGCAAGCCGAATCTGTTCAACCACTTCTAAACTGTATCCTTGAAGTCCGACGATTCTCTCGGAATTATTGGTCATCAACCGCTGAACTTCAATTCTTTGGTTACCGGGAATTTTCCCCCTGATCGGCCTGAGGCCGTTTTGGGTTG
This sequence comes from uncultured delta proteobacterium, assembly GCA_963729795.1. Taxonomy (GTDB): domain Bacteria; phylum Desulfobacterota; class Desulfomonilia; order Desulfomonilales; family Desulfomonilaceae; genus CAWBBA01. The sequence continues at coordinate 35,634 of CAVSPC010000016.1, forward strand.
TATCCGTGGATAAAATGTGGTATGCGAATAGCTGAGTTGGGTAAGAGAATTACCCGTGAACTCTATTTTCTTTCTTGCTTGATTTTTCCCCGACTGTTAAAGGTACTAAGGGCTGCCGTCCGATGAAGTACTATCCAGGGTTGAGAAGACCTGCAAAGCGCATTTCCTACGCGAAGATACTGACTGTTGCAGTCATTATCACAGCGATTTCCCTGGTTGCCGGATTTGCCGACTTCCTTCTTGGTTTCATAAATAATTCTCCGGTCTGTTCTTATATACCCCAAGCCGCTTCAGCAAAAATTGATGCCGATTCGTCTCGTACTGTTCGCGGCTCGTCAGCATGCAATGTTCTCCCAAATGGGAATCCAGTTGAAATCTCGGACATGACGAGTAACGGGGATACTCTGCTCTCCCTGTTTTCGCTCAGCTTCTGCGACACCAACGAAGTCAGACGAGTCGCCCAAAGCCTGGCCTCAGTGATCCAAGCTGACCTTGGAAAACGTTTTCTGCCGACGGCTGAGATCCCCCCCGGGAAGAGGTTTGTTATCCGCGTTGATGAGAAGGGCCAGTTCAAGGAAGCTACTATTGAGCTGGATCCGGCACGAGTCTTTCATTGTAAAAAAGAGAACAACATCATCAAATCGTGGAAGGAAGATGTAGTCCTGGACTACAAGACGGAAATGCTTTGTTTCAAAGTCCGACGCGATATTGTCCGCTCCGTATTGGCTGCCCACGAGAGGAGAGAACTGGCTCTCAAGCTTACTCATGTGTTCCGATGGGATATTGATTTTCAATCAGACATAAGGAGAGGGGACAAGTGCAAAATCGTCTTTGAAAGACGCTACGCGGACGACAGACCTGCCGGGTATGGAAGAATCCTTCTGGCGATTTACGACGGCAAGCGCACCGGCAGGAAGACCGCGTGTCTCTTCAACGGTGAGTATTACAATGAAAACGGAGTTGAACTCAAGAAGGACTACCTGAGAGCACCTCTGAACACGCTTCGTATCACCTCAGGTTACGGCTGGCGCATCCATCCCATACTTCACGTGTGGAAATTTCATACCGGCGTGGATTATGGCGCTCCCACCGGCACACCGGTATACGCCATCGCCGACGGAACGGTCACTTTTCAAGGCCGTGGAAAAGCATACGGCCTCTACGTGTGCATACGTCATGAAAACGGCTATGAAAGCCGTTACAGCCATCTCAGTTCCATACTGGTAAAGGCGGGCCAAAAGGTCAAACAACGCCAAACAATTGGCCTCGTGGGATCTACCGGTCGATCTACCGGGCACCATCTTTTTTTTGAAATTATAGCTAACGGGAAGCGGATTGATCCGACGAAAATAAAGATGTTCAACAATCCTAAAGCCGTCCCTGCTCCACTTAAAACCAGATTCGACGCCGTGATGAACGCTCAGGCTCATATTCTGAGGCAGGCTGCAACAAATAATAATCCCCACGCGTAACCGTCCCTCCATTAAATGACCACTTGAATTAAGCCTTGTTCTATGACCTGCCCCGGGTCAGAGCCCATCTAATCGTCGTGGCTACAAGATAGGCTGCGCCGGCAATGATAATGGTAGTGGCTCCCGCCGGATAATCAGGCCCATAGCTCACCACAAGTCCGGATGTGGTAAAGATTGCGCACAAAATAGCTGAAATGGCCATCATGCGCCACATGGTGTTGGACAATAGTGCCGCAATACCTATGGGCAGGGTCAACAAAGCTATTACCATCACAATGCCGACCACTGTGGCAAGGACAACCACTGTCAAGGCGGCCAGCCCAAGCAATAGCAGATAAAATAGCTCAACCTTGAGACCCCGCAGGCGTGCGAACTCCTGATCAAAACAGACTGCCAGGAACTGGTTATAAAATAGGAGCCCCAGGGCCACTATTATGGCGTCCAGCCCGGCAAGCATCCACAGGTCAGTACTGGACACCATGAGAATGTTGCCAAACAAGTATCCCATCAGGTCTTCGCTGTAACCGGGCGTTCGGGAAATGAAGACTATCCCGGCGGCCATGCCCACTGCCCAGAGTGCACTGATGACGGTGTCTTCCCTTTGCTTGGCCCGGAGGCTCACCAGACCGATGATGATAGCCGCGATAATTGCTGTCACCAGAGCGCCGTGGAGGGGAATCACTCCATGCAAATGGTACACTCTATGAAGGTACAGAGCTGCGCCCATTCCTCCCAATACGGTATGCGCAATACCGTCGGCAATATACGAAATTCGCCGAACAACGATATAGGTCCCGATAATTCCACAGGCCACACTTGCAAGAATTCCGGTCAAGAGCGCATTTTGGAGAAAGGAGTAGTGCTGCAGATCTGTCAAAAATTCCGAACAAACGCACTTCTCCTCACCGTTATGCCTCACTATTTTCATAGGTGAGCCATAAATCTCGTTGATTATTTCGCCGGTTATTTCACTGGTGGGGTGCATCATTACCTTACGTTTGACGCATACCACACTTTTTACGACTTCCGAGACAAATCCGAGGTCATGGGAAACCATTACCACAGTGAGGCGTAGGTTCAGGGTCCGGAGCAACTCATACAGATCCCCTTCCATTACCATGTCCAGATTGGCAGTCGGTTCGTCCAGGAGCAGCAGGTCCGGTTCACAAGCCAAAGCCCGGGCTACGAACAGTCTCTGGCGCTGGCCGCCGGAAATTGATGAAAAAGCCTTCTTACGCAAGTCATACAATCCCACCTGGTCCAAGGCCGCAGCCACTATCTCTTTGTCTTTCCGCGAATAGCGTCCAAGCATGCTGCCATGACCAAGTCGCCCCATCAGAGCTACATCCATAACCGTCGCTGGAAACTGCGGATCCAATTGGGAATGCTGGGGCATATATCCAATGCGTGGTCTAGCTTTGTCCGGCGTTAACCCAAAAATGCGGATCTCTCCACGTAAAGGACGGAGCAAACCCAAAATTAGCTTCAACAAAGTTGTTTTGCCTCCCCCGTTAGGACCTACGACGGAGACAAAATCACCTTTAGTAATGGCAAGATTCACGTCTTCCAGCACGGGATGGCCGTCATAGGAAAACGACAAATCCTTAATAGAAATTACAAGGGAATCCTTTTCGTTCATTTACCTATTCAGTCGTAAGGAGCAATGCCGCGTTCCCACCGGTTTTATTACGAGTCCAGCGTCCTGCCGGACGATACAATCCGATTGATTCAGAGCACTCAAGGGCAGGATTCCTTCGCTGCGCTGCCGTTTGCAATGACGTTACCTCGGTCAATCGAGAATGCCTGATCAGCTTATGGTGCGAACTTATCCCGCCCGTTTACTTCTTCTGGGCACGGATGGCCGATTCCAGTTTGACTGCAATTTCCTTGAGATTCTTGAGATAGTCCGCGGCCAGAGGGTCAAGGGGGACCACGGCCCCGCCAATACTTTTGGCTAAGACTTCTGCACTTTTTTTTGAGAACTGAGGCTCTACGAAGATAACCTTGATTCCATCCTTTTCGGCCAAATCTATCAATCGTGCAAGCTGTTTCCCCGTTGGCTCTTTCCCTTCCAATTCCACAGGGACCTGTTTCAGGCCGTACTCGTCTCCGAAATAACCGAAAGCGGGATGAAATACGAAGAAGCTCTTGCCTTTCACTGGAGCCAGGGCCTTTCTCAACTGTTCGTCCACAGCGTCCAGATCGGTCTGGAATTTCTTTAGATTCTTTTCGTACTGAGCCTTATGGCTGGGATCGATTCGGACCAGCGTGTTCGCTATCGTTCGAGCCTGAATCTTCGCAAGCTTCGGATTGAGCCAAGTGTGCGGGTCCATCTCGCTCGGTCCGTTGTGATGTTCGGGCTCTTCTGCCTTTGCATGGCCGTGTTCGTGCTCGTGTTCCGCCTCCTCGGCCGCAGCCTCTTCTTTGGTCATGGACCTCAGTTTTATTCCCTGCTGGAGATTCACCACTTCCAGTTTCTTGAAGGTTGATCCTGCTTTCTTGATCACTGTTTCCTCAAAGGGAAAACCCATTCCAAAGAGGACCTGTGCGTCAGCAAGCTTAGCTACAAGTTTGGGCGTCGGCTCGAATGTATGCGGTTCTTGCCCCGGGCCTACCAGTACATTGACTTCTACGTTGGGACCTCCTACGCGCTCCACGAAATAGGCGGCGGGTAATATGCTCACGAATACTTTCACCTTGCCGGGATGTTTGACCGCGGCGCCGGCAGGAGAACCGACGCACATGGCAACGAATAATAAGAAAATCATCGTGGCGAAACATTTACGCATCGGACATTACCTCCGTAAATTTATTGTATCCCCGGCATTGAGGCTGTCTCATGCAGATTCATGGACGTGTACGGCTTCACGGGGGCTGTGGTCGCACACGACGTGAACCGCGCTGCAGGTTTCACATTCCTCGAAATGATGATCGTTGACGAACTTGTTCCAGTGCGGCCGCTGATTAGGCATTATGACCCCTGTACCCTTGCACAGAGGACATACGCTGTCGAGAGCGGCCACCACAGCCGCGCGTATGAATTCAGATCTGTTGGGAATCCCTTTCATAGCCTCTCTGAGCGACTCAGGGACCTTGAATGTGATGATGTCTAACTTTTCTTTGCTCATGGGCAGTTCCCTCAAGACATGGGTAGTCTTCAAGCCGTGGCTATTATTACTTCGTAACACCGCGCTGTCAAGCCGGGCGGGCTTGAATAAAACTCCCCGCGCAAATTTGCTACAGCGCTTATCTCGCACCTATTCGCTTTCAACCAAGTGCTACCGCGTCTCTATTGGACAGTCCGGCCCAAGCAGGGTGCCTGTCGACATGCCCGTGTTTCTCTTCATCTGGAATATAGGGATTTTCGAAAGTAATCGAGGAAGAAGATGATTCTGTGGTGACATCGCCGCGCGGAACGCGGAGATGTCCATCCTTCTTTGGAAGACGAGACGCCTGGGTCGGCGTCTAACTGCGATTATCCATGAGCTGCCCTCCGTAGGCCAGCCTATAGACATGCTCAGCGCCTTCTTTGGACCGGAAGGCAAGCCCATCCTCTTCCAAAGCATCGAGATATCCCCTGGTTGAGGAAACCCCGAAGAAGATGTCTAGTCCGGAAAGTGTGCCCAAAAGTTCTTTTGCCACCAGAAACTGAGTCATTCCCCTGTATTTCTCCGGGGAAGCCTCGTTCCGCTCAAGAATCCGCCGAATTTGTTTACGGCGCCTGCCGTGGTGACCCCGGATTCGCTGGATGCGGACTTTGAGATTCTCGAAGGGCGTCCCGTGCCCGGGGAACACAGTTTTTACGCCCAGGCCCGCTATCAGTTCAAGGGTCGCTTGATGGCTGACCAAGCTCTTATGTTCACTGGAACCGGTTTTTTCTATCGTAGGATTAGAGATTATCTCCGGCAAAAGAGTATCTCCGGAGAACAAGGAGCCGTCCGCCTTGTTGTAAAGACATACGGAGCCGGGGCTATGGCCGGGCGTATGAATGACCTCCAACGCGAAGTCGTCAAACTCGAAAACCGTGCCGTTTTCCATCGTTGTCTCGGCGGCAATCGGGCTGCACCTATTCTGGTAACGTGAGAGGATCAATTCGATCAATTCATCAATGAGACCGTATGGAATCCCGGCTTCCACAAAGAATTGTCGAAAATCTTCTTGCTTGCTGCTGTATTGCTCCTCGCGTCCGTTAGCCCACTGAAGAGTGTCCCAGTCGTGTAAGAACACTTCTGCCTCGCTAATCTGTGCAATTCTTCCGGCGAGCCCAACATGATCCATGTGGCCGTGAGTCACGATTATCCTGCGAATGTCCCGGAGTTTTCCGCCCTGAGCTCTTATTGCGGACCGGATCGTCTCCAGGCCTTCATCTGAGTTCACGCCGGTATCGATCAAAGTGGGAAGGGCGCCTGGGATGTAATAGCAGTTTACCCATTTGACAGGATAAGGAATTGGAACTTGGATTCGGTTTATGCTAGTCATGAGTCTCGTCTATCCCATTGGTTAGTGGTATTGCGCCGATTCATTGTAGTGTGGGACGGTCGGCAGAAAGGATATTAATGTAACATGGAAGATGCTAACGCGCTTATTATTTTTGTGGTTTTGGCTGGAATCCTCATATTTGCGGTCATCCTGTTGGGGCCGTCTCTGTTCAGTTCTTATCAGAATTGGAAAATAAAGCGGGGGCTAAAAAAATAATAGTTTGGCATTCAGCGCATGTCAATCACGCGGATGCCACCCTTATTGTAAATCGGCGGAAAGGTTTTCTCATCCAGGACCGCAAAATGCGCCCGAAACTTGACGAGGTCCCTGATGTAGCTATCAAACGGTTCAAAATGGATTTCGCCTTTCTTTAGATAGTCTGGTTTGAAATCCGCATCCCTGACGATCAGGTAATCGATCCCGTTCTTCCGGCAGAATTCACGAACCACTTCCGGATCCTGGGCATAATAGGCCCGGAAGAGATCGAAAGTTCTTTTCTTTATTATGCTCCAATACGTTTTATACCACGTGTGCGACAGCTTGTAAGTGACGAAGGCCTTCCTGCGACCAAAAGTGAGCACGTTATCCATTAGCGAGGGATTACCGGCCATGAGACTTGACTTGGGAGTTGATTGGACGAACTTGTACAAGGCAGCGTCCTTGGAGTAGTCGTATATCCCTGTGCGATAGAGCGAAAATGCCGCCAAAACAATGAAGAGGGTACTCGCCAGAGGAAACGCTATTCGATCCGGTACAAGCGCTCTAAGCGCTGCCCTGATGCACGCGCCTATGGCTACGCAGTAAAATATGTTGAGAGAAAACTCCACGTACCGTCTCGGCACAAACAACTTGAAGATGAGCGCACAAGCTGCAACATAGCAAAGCAAGGAGGCGACAAAGAGATAGCTGAAGACCCTGAAACCCGAGAGATCAATATCCCACTTGCCTCTGGCCAGGCCAAAAATGATAAGTGCGATTCCCGGAATTGCCAAAATCCATGCCACAAGCGGTCCCCAGGTTAAGAACGGCAAATTGAAAATCCAGGGACGAATCAACTCATAGAAAAGCGAAGGAATCGGCACAAGCTCGTAACGCCCCGCAGCCGAATATTCGAGCTTGCCCACCATTTCTCCCCATGTAACAAGCGGACCAAATTCGTGCGGGCTGTAAACGGCATATTTCAATAAGATCAGGATACAACCTGCCATCACCAGAAGGCCGCTCAAGACGACGGACACAGGTGGAATTGATGACGCACGAAGTCCACTTATTAGGTTTGAGAAAAAACCGACCTTTTGAACGTTTGGTATCGCTTTTCGACTCGAAGCGACAACCCACTGGGGAGAGGAAATGAAATAGCCGTGATCCGTCAGCCAAGGCAGAACGATCTTTCCAATGTTATAGACAAGAAATACCCCGTAAGTGACGAAACAAAGGAGGAAGATATAAGGATTGAGAACCGACTGGAGGAGTACCAGTATACCTGCTCCGATCAGGTTGTTCCGGCTCAGGAAGAAAAGGTATGCCGCGAGCAAAGGAAAAGCGAAGCTCTGGGACAAGCCCCCGGAAATTTTGCTCATAAAATGGCCCATGATGCAAAAGGTGCAGCCGATGAATACCGCGGTCAGATCATCGTGAAACTGAAGGCCTATTCCGTATAGTAATCCCGCGGTTATGACGAACAAAAGACCGGTGAGGACCTTGGTAAATTGGACAGGATTGATAAAAGGGGCAGCAGCTCTATAAATCCCCTGGACACCCCACGGAACATAATTTTTGGCGTATGCTGTCAAGAGGTCGTTGCGATAAAGCTCCGGGTCTCGCCATTGCTGCATCCAGAAGATTTGCTGGCGTACATCGTCGTTGGTAAGATAAGGATTTGTCAGCGCGGGCCAGTGAGCACAAGCATACACGGCAGAGGCCGCGAGCAACACGTAGAGTAAGTGAATGGTGCGGCTGAAATTTCCGTGCATTCGAAATCCTTTACCCGGCAATCCCGCGTTCCGCGCGGGACCGGGCTACTATCCCACGTCCCTTCGGGACGCTTGCATTTGAGCCCCCTTGGGGCGATTGAAAGTAGACCGGTGCTTAAGAAACTGTCTCAAAATCAGGGCACGAGTAAAATGCGTGGCGCGATAGACTGTTGCCCCGGCAATGAATTACCGGGCTACTATCCCACGTCCCTTCGGGACGCTTGCATTTGAGCCCCCTTGGGGCGGCTGAAAGTAGCCCGGTGCTTCAGCTCCGGGCTGCCATCGTGGCACGATTCCGGGCATCAAAATAGTTTTGAGACACTTTCTTAAGCACCGGGCTGCCAACCGTTGAACAGCTATCCATTGGGCTAGCGTCTGCCATTTTGAGATACTTCTTCCACCGCTTCTATGAGAATCTGTTGAGTTTCGTCAATCATTCTTTCCATGGTGTGAAACTCGAGAACGCGCTCTCTGCCCTTTCGGCCCATTGATTGCCTCAACCGTTCGTCATTGAGAAGGCGCGTCAGAGCGTCGGCGAGATCGGCGACATTTTCCGGCTCGACTACTATGCCCGTCTCTCCGTCCTGAATCAGTTCGGGAATGCCTCCGACTCGCGTTCCTACGACCGGAAGCTCGGTTGCCATCGCTTCAAGCATTACATTGGGTGACGCTTCTCGAATTGAGGTCATGGCAAATACCCATGCCTGTCTCAAAAGTGGCCTTATGTCCTGGCGTCCCGGCAACAGTTGCACTGACGATTTCAGTGAGCAGCGGTGGATAAAAAGTTCGAGCTGCGACTTAAGTTTCCCGTTTCCGACAATATTCAGACGAGCGTTTGGAATTCGTTGCCTGGCAAGCCCGAAACCCTCAAGCAAGGTCGGAAGATCTTTTTCCGGTGCCAGTCTGCCCACATATAACACGGTAGGCTCTGCGGCTTTAGGGCCATTGTCCGGGATGAAGAAATCCGCCGGAACAGCGTTGGGCACCACTGCGATTCGACTTGGGTCCACGGAGTGCAACCGCACAATGACCCCTTTCAGGGCATGAGCATTGCACACGATTCGGGTGCTCAAAGGCCATAATACTGACTCCAACTGCTTTTCTACAAGACCGCGCCAACTGGTGATAATGATCGGCACGCGTGCGACAGTTCCAAACGGTCGCCCCCATATATTGGGAACCCCGGTGAGCGTATAAAGAATGTCCGGCCTGTAACGCATGAGTCGCCAGAAAAGATGTGCAAGAGCATGTGGTCCTACCCACGGAGAGAGCGAAAGGAAGACAACCTTCACGTTAGCTTCCTCCGCCATGGGCAGCATGTCTTTTCCGCCTCTCAAGACCCACAATTCGGGAGCAAAAAGACTACGATCCAGGTGCTTGAGCAACTGGACCGCATAGCGCTGGGTGCCCCCGAATTCCAAGTCCTGGAGTAAGAGGACCGTGCGATAAGGGGGGTTGAGTTTTCTTTCCATACCTTGTCCAAATATTTGAAGATTGGGTTTGACCCTATGATATGCCCTTTTAAAAACTTCTTCGCAGGACTACTGACTCACCTGGATGCTTTGGCAATTCGGGCACCAATTTCCCTCGGGCCGGTGAAGAAACTAACTTGTCCTGCGAGGAGGCCGTACCAGCTTGCGGTAAAGATCTAGTATTTTGCCGTGGTTACGTTCCTGGTCGAATTCCCGAACAACCAATGATCGACCTCTTTCGGCCATTTCCAGGGCGGCTTTTCTATCACCGACCATTTTGATTATAGCATCGGCAAGCTCAGCCGCGTTTTTCTCGGGTACCAGAAATCCGGTAATACCGTCTTGAATGACCTCATGAATACCGCACACATCGGTAGCTACCACCGGCACGCGATGCATCAGGGCCTCCATAATGACCGTGGGCAGGCCGTCCCGTTCCCCGGTTGAATGCACGGCGCTGGACATAACAAAAACATCGGCCGAACAGAACAGCTCCGATACTTGATCATACGGGATGAATCCGGGGAAGGACACCAACTCCCCAAGTCCCAATTTCTTTACGAGGCGCTTGAAAAGGATCCTGCGAGGGCCATCACCTGCCAGCGTGAGATGAAAGCTCAGCCCGGAATCCTTGAGAATTTTGCAAGAATATAGGAGCACGTCAAAGGCTTTGATCCGGTCAAATCGGCCTAAGGCCAGGAGTCGGTACGGCGGGGTCATGGGCACAGGCGCTTCCTCATGGCGTTCTAGCGGAATCCCATTATATATGCCGTAGATCTTGTTTGAGTCACCGTCAGTGAAACTCTGCAAATATCCCACATTGGTCATGTTGTCCGTAGTCACGAAAAGGCTGTCTCGAATCTTTTCCTCAAGTGCCCCGTCAGGCGGATATATATCTGACGCTCTGCCGGTAAAGCTGAAAGGGATATTCGTCAGCCTGGAGGCCACCCAAGCGGCAGTCGCCGGGCCGTTGGCCCAAGGAGCGTGTATGTGGTCGATCCCTTCTTCCTCAAAACGTCGAGCAAGGGTGAACCCGCAAAAAAAAGACCAAATATTTTCGCCACCTACTTCCAAAGATCTCCACCTTCTCACCGGGATGGTCCGCAAGAGCCGGTTCACGATTTGAGGCTTACGTTTCCACCAATATACCAAATCGCCGGGAGCCCGCTTCAAGTAGGGTATACCCAGCCGTTCCACTTCATCGGATACGCCCAACATCTCGGGGGAAAGCTGTTTCTCCAATTCGCCGTAAAGTGTGTAAACCTTAAGGGACAGTCCCATTTTCCAAAGGTTTAAAACTTCCCTGAAGATGAAAGTTTCAGAAGGCTTAGGAAACCACAGGAGTATGTATGCCATTCTCGGAAGGCCCAATGCGCACCTCTTATCAGAAAATCTTCAAGAGCTTGATGCATGTCACGTACTCCCGTTTTAGTACTATACCTGCGGGCGCACGACAAGCATCACGCGCCGGCAAGGCTAACCACTGTCTCCCACACCGTAGGCGAAGATATTAGGCAGAATCGAGAACTATCGAAGGGAATGAGACGAAGATTTCAACATGAAATGGGCTGAACGTTGCAAAAAGTACCGGATGTGCGCACCGATGCCTTGTCCAGAAGGTACTATCGTCGAAATCTCTCGGTCGCGCTTGCCGGCACGGCTCTTCTCAGCTCGTTGGGTTAATGATATTACTCTTAATCTGAGGATGATTAGCGTAGGTTTGAAAAATTTCCGATGAAGCTGGCAGTTACAATTGATGTTGAGGAAGAAGGCCTTTTTCAAGGAAAGTACCAGTCCGGGGATGTGCCGGTACGCAACGTGCCGGAGCTTGGCAGGCTGGACCCCATTTTCAGCCAATGGGGCATACGGCCCACTTTGCTCGTGACCTATCAGATAATCCGTCATCAAATTCATCAAGATTTGCTGCTCAGTCTCAAAGAAAGGTGGTCGGCTGAAATCGGAGCCCATCTGCATCATTGGAATACCCCGCCGCTTGTGCCAATGGAGTTCCCGGAGCCTGTCCCCTCAGAGTTGATGCCTGAACGGATACTCGAGGCCAAGTTGGAGAATCTCCTGGCAGCCTTCCGGCCGATGGGTATCAATCCGGCATCGTTCCGAATGGGGCGCTTCAACCTGGGACCCAAGATGTTCGGTTTACTGCAAAGAACGGGGGTCCGTGTGGACAGCAGTATAGCTCCCACCCAGAGATACTACGGTGGACCCGATCATCGCTATGCGCCATCGGATCCGTATTTCCCCGATCCGGAAGATCCAACTCGATGCGGCGCCTCCCGAATATTGGAAGCCCCAATAACCATTGTCCCTTTCATTCCCGGCTTGGGCTCGTTCCTGAACCGGCTCGGAAAAGAGACCGCGGTCCCCGAAAAGTGGATCTCCCGCATACCTCTGCACCTTGGAGCACTGCCGGCCCAGCCCATGTGGATGGGGCTGCGAAGACTAAAGGCTGCTGTGTTGATGCACCGCAAGCGAGGTGGTGAAGTGCTCACAATATTTTTTCATTCGTCGGAACTTATGCCAGGCGGCTGCCCTCAGCATACGACCGCTGGAGATGTGGAACGCTTTCTGGAAAAGTTGAGCAGTTTTTTCTCTTGGCTTTGCACCGAGATTGGGCAGGAATCAGTTACTTTACAGGAGCTTACAGACGTGTACAGCCGGAATGATGTCCGATCCGATTCGGGCCACCATTCCTGATGAACTGAACAATACTGATTCAATTGCATAATCATCAGCATTAGCAAATATTTCTTGTAATTTGATATCTATTGACAATGCTCTTATGCGGTTATATGTTTCATTGCGGCCCGGAAAAGGCCGGCCTTGCGAGCAGCAGACTACACTTTCACGGCTAATTCGGAAATGGAAGTGAAAACTCTGAATTCATTGCGGTGGGTCGAAGTCCCCGTATTGCGCGATGTATCAAGGACCGTTGCATTCGTGCACGAACCGGTCCGGTTGCAGCCTGGGCCGTCGTTTTGGCTATGAAGCCGTCGAGAAGTGTGCAGAGAGGATTCAAGGTACATCCTGATTGGGTAAATCCCTTAAGGAACGTGCAGATTGTCCTGGTCGGAACCACCCACGCCGGGAATATCGGGGCGATTGCTCGTGTCATGAAAAATATGGGATTGAGGAATCTCACATTGGTTTCTTCAACTCCGTGCGGTTCGGAAACGGAAGCCCATCCAATGGCTTCCGGGGCATACGACATTGTGGAAGAGGCACGGTTCTCAGCTAATTTGCCCGAAGCCCTGGCAGATACTCTTATGTCTGTCGGCACATCGGGCCGACTTGGCGGGAAGCGCATCACGGCACAGACGCCGGATCAAGTAATTCCACGCCTTATGGAATGCGCCCGCACCGGCCCGGTTGCCTGTGTTTTTGGCCGCGAATCGAGGGGACTCACAAACGAAGAGCTGAAGCTGTGCACCGATCACATGATAGTACCGACAAATGCAGAATTTGCTTCAATGAACGTCGCCCATGCCGCTGCCATAACCGTGTATGAAATATTCAGAATTGCGTGCCGTCCTGTCGGATTCCAGGCGATGAGACTTCGCCCCGCGTCCGTAAAGGTCCGTGAAGACATGTACGAACATATCGAAAGTGTACTGCTCCAGGTTGGGTTTCTGGATCGTTCCAATCCCCTGCGAATGATGCGTGATATCCGACGCATTTTTAACAGCGCTCAGATGGAGGATCGCGACGCCAAGATCATCCGCGGAATTTTTCGAAAGATCAGCAACAGGATTCGTATGGCCGAAGAAAAGGCCGATGAGGCGGAATGCCCCCAGGCCAAGTTATGACTTGCGAGAATGGCGAGTGATCCATGACGGCTACCACTTGCGCTGATTGACCCATCAGAATCGAAGTGCAGGATTTCGCATGAACTTGTTTGCTTATCCGTTTATTAATCCGGTCCTTATACATATCGGCCCGTTGGAAGTGCGATGGTACGGGCTTATGTATTTGCTCGGGTTTGCATGCGCCTATTTCATCATTAAATCCGAATTAAAACGGAAAAAAGGGCCGATACCCGTTGAAGCCGCGGACGATCTGCTGTTTTACCTCATCGTAGGTCTATTGATCGGAGCTCGTCTCGGATATGTGCTCTTTTACAATCTGGAAAGTTACCTGGCAGCGCCGTGGGAGATTTTTTTTATATGGCACGGCGGCATGAGCTTTCACGGTGGGCTCATAGGAATGGTAATTTCCGGTTTCATCTATACCCGACGCCGTAAGGTTCCTTTCATGGAACTTGCGGATATCGGGGCCCTGGCCGCTCCCATCGGCTTGATGCTCGGCAGAATCGGAAACTTTATCAACGGTGAACTCTACGGCAGGGTTACTACCGTGCCGTGGGGGATCGTTTTTCCGGGAGGCGGCAACCTACCTCGTCATCCTTCCCAGTTATACGAAGCAGTTCTAGAAGGCCCCGTTCTTTTTGGTCTTCTATGGTGGCTCAGACTGAGGACTAAGCGCCCGGGCGAAATTTTGGCCGCGTTCCTTCTGGGTTACGGGGTTTTCCGCTTTTGCGTCGAGTTCTTCCGTGAACCTGACCCCCAACTTGGATTTATTGTTGACGGGTTGACCATGGGCCAGATTCTCTGCCTATTCATGATCGTGGCCTCAATCGGGCTTTTCGCGTATATTCGCCGCGTAAACCCTCAGGTCCCACCCAAATCGCCCGACGCGACGTAAGAAGCGGGCTGCTCTTAGATCCAAAAGTGAAGGGAAGATGATCGAATCATTCAAGACTCGCCTTCTGATTTCCGGAGCGGTTGCCATTACGCTCGTTGCAGTTTCGTACGCGGGCGACGCTTCCGGATCCGCTCTCCTGTTGGCCCAAGCGAATGGGTTCACGGCTTTCAAAGGAACCCCCATAGAGGCCATGATGGCTGGTGAAAGCAAGTCCGAGACCCCTAAGGATGCGCCTCATCCGCCTGTGGGCCAGCCATCTAAGGCCGCGAAGCAGACCGCTCAGGAGAAATCTTCGCAGCCCGACTCGTCGGTGGGAGTGACCTCTCCGCCTAAACAAAACGTCAATACTAATGAGTCTGATGGTGCCGAAAAAACCGCTACTGTCAGCCAAGGCACTGGAGAGGGGAAGAAGCCCGAGGGGACAAAGCGGTCTGGTGCTCCAAAACCGGCTGACTCGAGCAAGGTCGAAGGTATCCACGGCCTGCTGAAAAATGCATCCAAACTGGCAAAGACGGCGGAGCATGAAAAGGCCTTGGAAACTTACCAGCTTGCCCTAAAAAAGGCCTCTGCCGTGTCGGATCAAAAGCTTGCGGCTGCGGCGCTGGAAGGCGCTGCGCGTATGGCTCACCAACTCGGCCACGACCGTAAGGCCCTGGAATATGTCAACCGTGCTATCAACATAAATCTTGCGACCAAGAACGCTCAGGCCCGAAGTCTCGACTATCTTCTTGCCGGCCGAATACTCATGGCACAATCCGATTATGCACAGGCCCTGAAATCATTTGAAGCGGCCCTCAAGATCATCCCCAATTCTGAAGCCGGTAAAATGCCTAAGCTTCTTGAAGACATGGCAGTCTCTTACCTGAGACTCCACCGTGACCCCGAGGCTATCAGCACGTACAACCGCCTCCTGAATATCTATGCAAAAGCCGGGGACAACGAATCCGTTGCACGAGTAAACGTCTTGATCGGCGAGATTCAAGTTTCACGGTCCGACTATAAGGCCGCCGGTGTCAATTTCAAAAAGGCAGAAAGTATCTACCGAGACCTAAAACGCCAGAAGGAGCTGGGGGACACCCTGTTTAGAATAGCTTATCTGGATCAGACCAACGGAGACTTCGCGGCCGCACGAAAGGCTGTGGAAGAAGGTCGATCCATGATTGACGAGGACAGCGAGGCGGCAGCGACTGCGCTCCCTTTAGTGGTCAAGGGGATGGATGCCTATAACCAGGGGAAGCTTATCCAGGCAGTGAAGAACCTCAGGTCGGCCCTCAGCAGTTACGAGGAATCAGGGGACCGCATTATGGCAGAGCGCGTGCGGCTCTTGCTGGGGAAGCTCGAACTGGACAGATCGCGATTTGAGTCAGCCTTGGAACTGGGGGGAAAAGCCCTACAGCAATTTCGGCAATTATCTTCCTCTGGCGGTGAAGCCGCTGCCATGAATTTGATAGGTGAGGTCTACTATCGGCAGGGTTTTGTTCAGAAGGCCTTGGAATACGGCCAAGGGGCGCTTGCAGCCGCTAAGAAGATTAATGACAGAAATCAGAGCGTCCTATCGAGGATGCTTATGGCGGAAATCTACATTAGTACGGGCGACGCGCAATCCGCTTCGAGGGTTCTCAAAGAAGCAGTACAAGATGCCAAGGCCGGTATAAACCGCCGTTCCAAGAGCCTGTTGGGCCTAGCTGTGGCCAAGTACCGTTTTGACAGAGAGGCCTGCGAAAAGGCCTTGCAGGACGCTACTCAAGCCCGCAAGGATTTCGTACAGATAAATGATCGTCGAGGCGTCGCGGACTGTGACCACCTCATGGGGTTGATTTACGAACTGAGGGGAGAACGGAAGAAGGCTTTCAACCAGCTCGAACAGGCGCTGACTGAGCACCGAGCCATGGGAGACCGTTTTGGGGAGGGGCGCGATCTGACAGCCCTTGGGGTTCACTTCAAAAGCTTGGGCGATCAAGAAAAGGCCATGCAGAACTTCCAGACAGCTCTGGACATGCGTAAGGGAATGGGCGACCGAAGGGGTTGCGCGGCCACTCTTGCCAACATAGGGAACCTTTTCAGGCACCGCAATCAACTTGCCGAGGCTCAGCAAGACTTGGAACAGGCTCTCGCGGTGTATCGGGACTTGTCCGACAAAAAAGGCGAAGCAGACGTCCTGACGAATCTGGGAAATGTGGACGCGGCACGCGGATCTCAAAGTGCTGCCTTGGAGAAGTTGGCCAGTGCGCTGAAATTGCATCGTGAAATCCAGGACAGCCGCGGTACCTCCACCGATCTGGTGAGCATGGGTAGACTCTATCTCGCCAGGGGCGATCTACAAAATGCCACGGATACCCTTGAAGAAGCCGAAAGGGTGAACAAACGGATCCGAAACCCGCGTGGTGAGGTGGCGATTCTCGGAGAACTTGCGATGCTTCAGCGGGCAAAAGGGAACTCTCCCAAGGCCGTGTCACTGCTAAAGCAAGCCCTGGATATGGGCAGCCAAATTGGAGACGCCAAATTAGTTTCTTCTATTCATTTGAAAATGGCATCTGTCCTTGAGGATTCCGGGGAGTATAGTAAAGCCCTTTCCCTGCTTCGAGAAACATTTGCCGCCATGAAGGAGCAAGGGGATCGAAAGGGGGAACTCTGGGCGCTGGGCGGCATCGGAGTGATCCAGGTCAAAACGGAAGATTATGAAAATGCCCTTCACAGCCTCCACGAAGCCCTGGATCTAAGGTCGGAGCTAGGTGTCCCTCCTTCCCAGTCCCGAGACCTCGAATTCTACCTCGGTGAGATCTACGAGGGCTTTCGGGATCTGGAACGCGCGCTGGAGTATTATTACAAGTCCTTGGCTATGGCTCAGGTTCCTGGCAACGACGCTGCCCTTGGCCGCATCTATGAGCGTATCGGCGATGTTTATTGCCAAATGGACGAATACGCCAAGGCCAGGGAGTTCATTGAAGATGCTCTGAGGGTTGACTCTGACGCGAACAATCTCGAAATGCAAAAGCGTGAGTTGATCCGATTGGGCGACATCCTGACGAAATTGGGAGACGTCGAAGGCGCACTCAAATACCAGACAAAAGCATTGAACCTGGCGCGGGAAACCAAGGATGAGCGCGCTGAAGCACGCGTACTGACTCGTATGGGAACCTCCTACCAAATTCTTGGCCGGCCGCGCATTGCGCTCGAGAACTACAGCAGCGCTCAAGAAATGCGAACGAAACTTGGCGATCAACGAGGGGTCGATGAAAATCTGCTGCAGATCGCGCTGGTAACTTCCATTCTCGGGAACTTCGAAGATGCCGTTGGCGACCTTAAGCAGGCTTTCAAGATAGCCCACGCATCTGAAGATCGCAGCATGCTGTGGAAAGCGTACTTTATCATGGGACGGGCCCTTGAAGGCAAGCGGAGCTACGGCGAAGCGCTTGAGGCATACAAGAAGGCCATCACCATACTTGAGGCCATGGAGGCTGACATAATCGAGGAGTCCGACGAGGACAACTTTATCTTTGGGGGCAAAACAGCTCTTTTTGAGACTACGTTGCGCGTACTGATGACCCTTGCCAAAAAGGATCCGGAAGGAGCGTACGACAGTCAGGCGTTGAGAATCGTAGAAAAGCTGAAAGCCGCGGAATTCGAAAACACTTTGTCGCGTATCAATGTGGACAGCTTTTCAGACTTGCCCCAAGATTTGTTAGTGAAAGAGAAAAGCCTGAAGCTTAGTCTGAGAAAACTTAACGCCCGCCTTGCGGAGGTACTTTCCAAGGGAAAGAAGGAACAGTCACAGATTCAGAAGCTGCTCGATGAGCGTCGAGCCAAAGAAAGAGCATTCGCGAGCCTGAAAGAGCGTCTGACTAAGGAATATCCCGCGTATGCTGACCTGCGTTATCCTAGGCCGCTCTCCGTTCACCAACTCCAGAAAGAGGTGATTGATCCTGACGAAGCGGTTTTGGAGTTCATGGTGACTCGAAGCAGAACGTACATATTCGCCCTGGACAAGCACCGATTTCACACCTATTCCGTAGAATATTCCAGCAAAGACCTCGAAAGGGATGTCGATCTTCTAACGAGATCCTTACGCCGCGCAAATACGCAAAGCAACTGGGACCCTTCAATTGCGTATCGCCTCTATTTCTACCTGATCAAGCCGGTCGAATATTTTCTCGCTGGAAAGAAAACCGTAGTTGTGATTCCGCACGGGCCACTTGCCGCGCTCCCCTTTGAAATCCTTGTTGATTCGAAGGAACATGCGGACAAAAGATTCTGGTCGGCAACGGACCGCCCTTCATATTTGGTGGAGAAATACGCTTTCGATTATGCCCCTTCTGTCTCCGTGCTCGCCAGCCTTCGAGCAAGAAAAAGCGATCGCGTTCCCGGCTGGAACCTGGTAGCTTTCGGAGATGCCATTTATCGTGATGAAGAAAAGAAGCGAAAGCTCAACCCAGGTGCCGAGAAGCTAATTAGTTCACTGGCCGGTGATTTTGCTGGATCAAGAGGGTCGGAGTTAAAGCCGTTGCCGGGGGCTCGCAGGGAGATCTCCGAAATTGTGAAGATAGTCGGGGGGCCTACGCAGACGTACCTCGGAGCCCAAGCCACCGAAACGCTCTTCAAGAAGGCCGACCTGAGCCGCTACAAATACATCCATCTCGCCACCCACGGTTTGCTTCTCAGCGGAGCAGGAAGACTGCAACAGCAGCCAGCGATAGTGTTTTCGCTTTTCGGTGACAGAGAAAATGACGGCTTTCTCCAACTCGGCGAGGTATTTGGCCTAAAGCTCAATTCCGATCTTGTAGTGGTTTCGTCCTGCTTGTCTGCGGGAAAGTGGAATCCCGGTGAGGCCAACGGCCTACTCAGCCTTTCCCGAGCGTTTCTCTTTGCAGGAACCGATTCGGTAATCCTGAGCACATGGCAGGTAAACGACGAAAGCACGGCACGACTATTCATAGAAATGTACCGCAACCTCAAGAAAGAGTCTAAGGCTGAAGCGTTGCGTCAAGCCAAGCTTACCCTTCTGAGGAATCCGAGCACCAGCCATCCATTTTATTGGGGGCCTTTCATCCTCTTGGGAAACTGGAAAGTAAGGTACAGCCTAACTGCCGGCAAAAGTGACACAGAGGATCCGGGCATCAGGACTCCGTCCGCGTGGAAAAAGCTGCTACACATGTGATTATTACAGTACGAAAACTGCAGGAAGCATGTTCATCATGAACCTGGCGAAGCGTCGCCAAATGCTGCCGCGAGTATTGTGCAGTGCAAGCCGAAAATTTATCATGCTTTTAAGAGCCGGTTTCTCCACTCATGATAATCTAAGGAAATGATCATGAAGATTGTTGTGGCTATGCTACCTATTTTTCTCTTCCTTTCCCAGGCAGCAGCCGCGAAGAGTTGCGTTCAATTCAATAGAGAATTGGCCGAACTCAGGCTCGAATATCAAACCTATGCAAACAGCCCTTCGGCCAAGTCGGGTGGCATCACGTTTGATGGGCTCGTGGAGATCTTGGACAAGATTGTAGCGCTTCAAAGCGAAATGAGAAAAGCTAACTGTAAAGTTCCGCCGCGGAAGAAGCAAGAGGGAAGGCGATATATGTTCCCGCGCCGCTAAGATTTGAATCTATAAACCGCTTCGTGGGCTTCAGAGGAGGATTACATCGCGAGGTGCGGGTCCCGCGGACACTTGCAGAGGATAACAATGGTCGGTGAAGGAATAAAGACCGCCGCACGCTTGATATACGGGGCGAAGAAGATAGTTGTTTTCACAGGAGCAGGGATATCGACGGAGTCGGGAGTTCCCGATTTCAGATCACCCGGAGGGATCTGGTCGCAATACAATGCTGACGATTTGACTTACCAAAAATTCCGCGCAAACGAGAAGTATCGTAAAATTTACTGGGGTTACGACCGTGCCAGATATCCCGCCATGAGAGATGCGATTCCAAATTCCGCGCACAAAGCCATCGTGGAAATTGAGAAAAGCGGACGTCTTTCAGCCATTGTGACCCAGAACATTGACGGCCTTCACCAGAAAGCAGGTAGTTCGGCAGAGAAGGTTTATGAGCTTCACGGAACCGTGCGGGAGATCACCTGCCTGGATTGCCATGCGCGATGGCCGCG
The DNA here is from genome assembly GCA_963729795.1 of uncultured delta proteobacterium. Classification (GTDB taxonomy): domain Bacteria; phylum Desulfobacterota; class Desulfomonilia; order Desulfomonilales; family Desulfomonilaceae; genus CAWBBA01. The sequence continues at coordinate 55,845 of CAVSPC010000016.1, forward strand.
GGAGCTAATCACTGACGAAATGGATCGGCAAGGGATTGAAGTCGCTTATTGTAAACTCTGCGGCGGGCCGCTAAAGTGCGCCACCATCGCTTTCGGACAATCGCTACCCGCGGATATTCTGGAGAAATCGTTTTCTTTGGCTCGCGACTGTGATCTTTTTCTTACTATAGGCTCTTCTTTGGTGGTCCAGCCGGCAGCTTCATTGCCCATCGAGGCCAAACGAGGCGGGGCGGAACTGGTGCTGGTGAATCTTTCCGAGACCCCTTACGATCAACTCATGAATGTCATAATCAGAGGAAAAGCGGGGCCGGTTATGGACGCGATAATGACAGAGTTCCGTAGCATTTTACTGGATATGAATTGATAATCAGCCATGGGCCATGTGACGGCGAACGAAAACTGAGGATTTCGGGCGCGAATAGCATGGTGAGTTCGACTGCCGCGCCGATGAAACAGACCCCGGCGAAACCGGGGTCCCAATATATGCATGATGAATAGAACGGATTTCGGAGGGTATCAGCGCTTGGAAAACTGGAAGCTTGCACGCGCACCGCGTCTTCCATATTTCTTGCGCTCCTTAACTCGGGAATCTCGGGTGAGAAACCCTGCGCTTTTCAGGATCGAACGGTAAGCGGGATCCACGTCGAGCAGAGCTTTGCTGATGCCGTGCTTGATCGCTCCAGCTTGACCCGAGAGCCCACCGCCATGAACACTGGCTATAATATCGAAGCGTCCGAGTGTCTGGGTCAGTTCGAACGGCTGCAAAAGGACCATTCTGGAGGTTTGACGGCCGAAATAATCATCCAAGGGACGCTCGTTTACTACGATTTTACCTGAACCAGCCGTAAGCCAGACCCTGGCTATAGCGTTCTTTCTCTTCCCAGTCGCATAGTGGCGATCATCACTCATGTTGCTTCTCCAGAACTAAAGCTGATAGGGTGCAGGCTTTTGAGCGGAATGCGGATGTGACTCATCCGGATAAACCTTCAATTTGGTCAACTGAGCCCGCCCCAGAGTGTTCTTCGGCAGCATACCCCTAACTGCCAGTCGAAACATTCGTTCAGGTTTTTCCTTGAGCAGTTTTTCAGCATTGGTGGACCTCAGTCCTCCGGGATACCCGCTGTGGCGGTAGTAGATCTTCTGCTGGAGCTTCTTTCCGGTGAGACGCACTTTGGATGCATTAACAATGATCACAAAATCTCCGGTGTCCATATGGGGCGCGAATTGAGGCTTGTGCTTTCCCCTCAGGATTCGAGCGGTTTCAGCGGCAACCCGCCCCAGGACTTTATCCTTGGCGTCTATGACGAACCATTTTCGTTCAACTTCCCCTTTTTTAGGGGTCCAGGTTTTCATGGAACACCTCTCCATACATACAAACTATTATGTTTAGCACCCACTCTGGGGGGTGTCAAGGGAAATGCAGCCAAGACTAGCAAGCATTTGCGTTTGTCGGGGAGCTTTCAGTTCATGTCATGGGGAGGAGTGAAATCTCGCTTCGCCCGGGAATGCAATCTAACCCCCGTAAATACGGCTGTCAAAATAATGCCTCTTTGGCAGTCCAGTGCAAGAATCGGGATGACGGGTGTTTTGCGGCCATTCCCGCGTACGCGGTCCCGCGGGAAGAGGAACAGACTGGCCCCCCGACCGGAGTCAGGTGTTACTGTTTCATTCTCGGAAATCGTCCAAGAATTTGGGCACCTACTGTGTGGGAAACGATTGCTTCGTTTCATCCTTAGCAATGACATGGAATCGACAGTTCGTCGGCTCTTCGCTATTGTGTGTGGGCACGATCCCAGGCCGGATTCGACCAAATTCTCATTGACATTTTTCAGAAATCTAGCAAAATCAAGGCCAATCCGGCATGTTATGGGGCGGACGCTGGCCAGGGTTGTGTTGCATGAAATCTCATAGAATTACTGGCCCCCCAAAGACAGTCTAGGAGAAATGTGGGGTGCCCACGGGGTATGACTAGCTCACACACAGCGTCGGCGTAAAGTAAGGTCCGGGGGGATCTCAGATCTTCAAAGCAGTGAACGGATCAGAACCAGAATCTTACGATTCAAGGCCTGTCCCTGCCGAGTCTGCCCAGGGGAACCTCCACGCACCACCTGATGTCTCATGAATCATTGGTGCCGGAAGACGCTGTGCAATGGCGTCTTATAAGGACACGAAACTGCGTCTCCGCATCACATGCGGATCAATTTGATTATTGTTAGGTTGGAGTGGACTGGATGTACTGTCACAGCCAACACTGATTACTTTTTCCTCTAGAGCGATACCCATGGCGTTAGAGACTCACAGCCCCGGTATACTCCGTGTCGCATCTGCTTTGCCTGATCCACCGTTCGAATTCATGGATGGCGCGATACCGACGGGCTTCGACGTTGAGCTGATGCAGGCAATTTGCGCGGACCTCGGCCTGGAATGGCGGCTCGTTCACTACACCGGCGGGGATTTCAACGGCATATTCGACGGGCTGGCGAACGGGTCGTGGGATTGTGTTGCGTCGGGAACGACGATCACGCCGGAACGCCAGACCGTGGCGACATTCTGCGCCCCGTACATAGAATCCGGTCAAAGCCTCGTCTGCAACATCAAGGAATCGCCTAACGTGCACTCTGTCGATGATCTAGGCCGGATGGTCATCGGTGTACAGCACGGAAACACTTCTGAGCCCGTGGTACATCGCCTAAAGGCGCTGGGCCGCGTGGCGGACGTTCGCGCGTATGCCTACCACGAGATCGGCGTGATGTTGGATGACCTGGAAGCCGGGACGATTGGCGCTGTGATGAAGCTGGCCCCGGTGATGCATTGGTTAATCAGAAATCGACCTTCCTTGCGCGTGGTGCAGGAAGGAATCACCGATGAAAAATTGGGCGTAGCCGTACGATTGGGTAACCTAGCCTTACGCCAGGCCATCAACGAAGCACAGGGCCGACTTCGTCAGCGCGGGGTTCTGGGCAAACTCACAAGGAAATGGTTGCAGGCATGATTCGTTGTATCCATTTGTTTACCGGGTCCGACGGGCGGTCTCATGTCGAAGAGACAACGATCCCCATGGATGTCTTGCAAACGGCAACGGCCGTACACTTCGAGGAGACTGCGGCCGGTTCAGCGCTCGACTGGCATACCGCGCCGTGCGTCCAATACGTCATTACGCTATCTGGTACGCTCGAATTTACGACGCGCGACGGTGAGACCTTTGTCTTGCATCCCGGTGACGTGTTGTTCGCTGCCGATACGACGGGCAGCGGCCATCGCTGGCGGCTGATTGACGATCAGCCTTGGCGACGCGTATACGTCGAATTGAGTCAACCCGCTTAGTCGGCCGAAGAGGTCAGGACACGGAGCCGTCGCGGGTTCAGGTTTCTTGCGCCAACCCTTTGGGAGTGAGCATCAAAGCCCTCCTCAAGCCACGAAGAACTACCCGTGAAATCCAAACGGTGTGTAGTGCCAGATTTCATGCCGATTGTTTAGCGTCGCTCGCGGCCAAAGCACATGGCGAAGATTGGGTGAGGTACAAGGCCCCTAACGGCGCCTCACTTCATCTAGCACTAGAGTGGCTCCGCCCTTTCGCAGTTGGTGCAAAAACACATGAAAAGTTCGTGCACTCCGGAGTAAAGTTTGATCAGGTGCGCCGTGAAGCCGGCTTGAATGGGTTCCCCGGTACATGGGATCCGAAGAATGCATCTTATCTTTACCAGCTAGCAGCCCACCTTGATGAGGCATACGCAGCCTTGGCTGAATACCTTTCAAAGAGACCTGTTCCTTGGATCGTGCTGTGTATTCCATCACTCGATATCGGCGGCCAACTCCCGTCGAGCAGAGGTAAACAACCTCTAAAGAGCTTCTCCCGGACCACAACTCTGTGGCCCATCGTAATTCCGAATATGTCCGGTGGAAGGGAATATGAGATCTGGCACACAAAAGAAACGAGGCCTCCATTCTTTTTTCTTGAATTCCAGATTCGATTCATGTCAACACTGAGTCTAGTAGACCGCGATTTAAAAGTCAGGTGAGTATCGATTACTTCGAACGATACCTGGTGCGGATTTGGCTATACATGTCGGACAAGGGGGACAAGTTAACCGCTATGATTACCACAACGCTGACTATTCGTTCAGTAGCTTGAAACATCTTCTTCAGTCGGTGGGCTTGACACAGATCCGGCGCTTCGAGTTCGGCTCCCTCATCTTTGTGCCCTTCCGAGGCAGTATGTGGGCGGAAGTTAACGGAGCGCTCGTGTCGCTGAACGTGGGGGCCACTAAATAATACGCGTTCAAGGGGACAAGTGTAACGACTTGAAATCACGCTGTAGGAACTGTTACACAAAATGATACGAGTGAAAGTAACGACGACTTTTCCCGAGTGGCCGTTTATTCGGCAAACTCCTGGATCTCTCGGCACATGGCAGGACTGCGACTTCATCATAAATCGGCACGTCGACGAGTGCGATTTCTGGGTGGTCTATGATGGGCTCCTTGCCCCTGAGACGTCACGCTGTGCCGGAGAACGTATTATTTTCATGGCTGGTGAACCGCCGGACGTAAAGCGTTACCGGAACGAATTCCTTCAACAGTTCGGTATTATAATAACGAGCGATCAAGATGTGGACCATCACTGTGTCCTCCACCATCAACAGGCGCAACCGTGGCATCTCGGCATCAACCGAGAAACCGGATTGATATCCAAGACCTACGATGAGCTTCGCAACATAACAGAGTTTCCAAAGACCAAGCTGCTTTCCGTCGTATGCTCCTCAAAAGCCATCAGCGAGGGGCATCGCCGGAGACTTGGTTTCTTGGAGGCCCTAAAAGTCCATTTCGGATCTGAAATGGATATGTACGGAAGAGGCTTCGACGAAATTGCGGACAAATGGGATGCGATCTTTCCTTACAAGTATCACATAGCCATAGAGAACAGCCGCGTCCCTGACTACTTTACCGAGAAACTAACCGATACCTATCTGGGCGGAGCCTATCCATTGTACTGTGGTTGCCCGAATCTCCAAAACTACTTCCCGCCGGATTCTTTCACCGAATTCGATGTCAGCACTCCCAAAAAAGCGCTGAAGATAATTGGTGAGGCTGTGTCCGGCAATACGTACGAACGTGCGCAGGATCAAATCCGTGTCGCTCGGGAGCTGGTTTTAGACACGCACAACTTCTTTGCGATGATCGCAAGGTTGGTGCGGGAGTATAACCCTGTTTCAGAGCAACCGTTCAGGAAGACAGCCTCAACTGCCAGGAACCGCCTTGCTGGAGGCTTAGAGGGGAAGATGGTCTCTCCTTCCATCCTCACGGGTTGCAGAGCCGCCTCAAGCCCGGTGAGCCATGTCGTTTCGGACACCCGGGAGATTGAACTTCTCCCAGAGATTGCCTTCGTTCCCCCTGCATCCTTTCTCGATCGTGCCTTGAGCCGTCTTAAGGCATGGCGCGCGCGATTTGTCGCGAGCTAGAGCGGGTGCTAACGACTTCGATGGGAAGCTCAGAAGTGCGCGCAAGAGTTCTGGATCGAATCCTCTCAAATTGCGCAGACTGCGGGATCTTCTGAAAGCTGTTCCACGCATGTTAAAAAGATTACTAAACTCTTGCACAATAGGATTGTGCACTCCTGGAGGGTGTCGCTGATGCATGCGCGAGATAGTCGAGGGTGAATGAAAGAAGGAGATTGGGGGGTGTGAAATGGTGCCGCCGTAGAATGCTGTCTTAGTGGGGCAGAGCTGGGGCTGCTTTGGCTCGACGGGCACTATCCCGAAGATGAAACAAGTAACGGAGAGAGAGGGATTGTTTCTGTGTACCCTGAATTGCACCATACTCTGGACTCACGAACGAGGGGTCATGTGAGGGTTATTGAGGACGCGCGTTACTTCGGAACCTATTCTGCCTATCCGACCATCGAAGAAGTGGAAGAATTCAATCGGTCGAAAGGCTACAATGCTCAAATCACTGTTGAGGACGACAGCATAGGAGTCGTGCTGCCGGAGCACGTGTAGCTTTACGGGGCTTGAGACGGATAGGCGCCAGGAGAAGCTATACATCATTGGGGAAAGTGCTGTGGTAGAGCGTGAAAATCCCTGCACCAGGCCGGGGTATGCGTGGTGGTAATCGTTGCACTGAACGGCGGACTTGGGAATCAAATGTTCCAGTACGCGGCGGCCCGCACTGTTTCCAGCAGGCTCAACGTTCCTTTGAAGCTTGACGTGAGCGGCTTCATTCACGAACCTTTGCGGACATATCGCCTGAAGCATTTCAACATCGTCGAGAATTTTGCGTCCGCCGGGGAACTGGCAAGTTTCGGCAGATCAAAGGGGAAAGGGCTGTACCCGCGACTGCTCCGATTGACACGATTCATGGGTCTTCTTGAGACAAAGGCCGTCATCAGGGAACGGCATTTCCAAGTCTGTCCGGAGATCTGGAACGCTCCTCCTGAAGTGTATTTAGAGGGTTACTGGCAGAGCGAACGGTACTTCAGGGAGATTGCGTGCACGATCCGGGACGAGTTTCAAGTGAAACACCCTCTGGCCGGACGAAACGCGGTCATGGCCGAGTGCATCCGCAACACCGGCTCGGTAAGCGTCCACATTCGTCGAGGCGACTACGCCACTGATCCTCACATCAATTGCATCCACGGGGTCTGTGCACCGGATTACTATCAACGGGCCATCGCATTCATGGCCCAACGCGTCGGTCGGCTCCACAGCTTTGTCTTTTCGGATGACCCTGTTTGGGTTAAGGGAAACTTGGCTCTGGATTATCCCACGACCGTTGTGGATCACAATGGAGTGGACGGAGATTACGAAGACCTCCGCCTCATGACCATGTGCAAACACCACATTATAGCGAACAGCTCGTTTAGCTGGTGGGGAGCATGGTTGGCTCAGAATCCAGACAAAGTGATTATTGCCCCGACGAAGTGGTTCAACACGTCGGAGTTTGATTCTTCGGATCTTGTCCCGAGGGGATGGATCAGGATGTGAGATATTGACCTCATGGTGTATCAACCGTTAGTCAGCGTTCTCTTGCCCATCTATAACGGAGAACGGTATGCAAGTTGCTCCATAGAAAGCATGCTCAGGCAGACGTTCAGTAATTTTGAACTGCTGATAATAAATGATGGATCCTCCGACGGCACTGCTGACATTTTGGAGGCATACGCGAAGCAAGACAGAAGAATACAAGTGTATCATCAAGAAAATCAAGGGCTAATAAGAACTCTCAATCGAGGTTTATCGCTCAGTTCAGGTATTTACGTGGCGCGAATGGATGCGGATGACGTGAGCCACCCTGACCGATTGAAATGTCAAGTGGGTGCCATGCAAGCAACCAAAGGGCTCATTCTTGTGGGAACTTTTTACGAGACGATAGATTCAAACGGAGAAATTATAGATGGAATAGAATTGCAAACTGAGCCGGTATATAGGCTATGGAGGCTCATGTTTCATTGCAACTACGCGCACGGCAGCGTCATGTTTGTCAGGGAGGCAATTGTTGATGCCGGTGGGTATAGTGAAAAGTTTGCCCACGCGGAAGATTACGATCTCTGGTTGCGAATATGCAATCCTTACAACAATATTATAATTCCACGCTTCCTTTTTCAGTACAGAGTTTCCGACGACAATGCGCAGGTCTCTCAGAAGTATCGCAGTAGCCAGATCCGGAGAGCCGTTGCCTTAAGTAACGCGCAGTTACGCAAGTGTAATCCTGCTATCACCGACATTCAGTGCGCGGAGTTGCGATCCATTTACTGGGACGGAAACGTTGGCTATCTCTCTGCAAGTGGTGCAGAGGCGCTTGGTACTACGTTTAGTGGTTTTTCGCGGCGGTTTGAGCTGAGTGGTCATCAACGCAGTCGCTTGCTGAGCGCTGTAGTACGCGATGCCTTTCGAGCCTCGTTCAAGCATGGGAGACCCTCAGATCGGTCTAGCGCTAGAACTGCACTGAAGGTTTTTTCACTGTTCCCTTACGAAGCAGTTCTAGCAGCGGTCGGCCTTATCCCCGGCCTGTTCCGAAGAACTCTTCGCAAAATGACGGGGAATTAGACATAACGAAATGCAACTACTTTTCGGCATTTCCTAGTGATCTAAGCCCGCGTCGCGATTGACTTTTTGAAAAGCGCTTCCACTGCTGGTGAGACTAACCAATTTGAATGATGATTTCCGGCTCTGACAAGAAATCGCGACACTTGGCCAAAAACAAGGGCCTGTGCAGGTGCCCACCCTCTATCACAAAGCCCGATACTGTACCAGACCCTTTTTGCCCAAAACCGGAAAATTAACCCCAGCGACTATCATAAAAGTGCGAAACGCGGATATATGAGATCCCGTTCGTACATTAGTGTTGTGATCCGAAGCTACAACAGGGCCGATATTCTACGAGGGGCGATTGAAAGTCTCGTCTGTCAGAGCGTGGACTGCAGTAGGTTTGAGATTATTGTCGCGGATAACCTTTCTAGAGACCATACGTCAATAGTGATCCGGGAATTTCAAGAAACGGTCCCCAACTTGCGTTATTGCGTCGAAGACCAATTAGGTAGCTCAATTGCGGGGAATCGAGGTTGGCAACAAGCAGCGGGGGACTACATCGCGTTCATGGACGACGATGCCAAGGCCTCCGAACAGTGTTTGGAACGCGCCTTTGCCATTATTGAGACAAAGAAGCCGGTCATTTTCGGCGGGCCCTACTTTGCATTCTACAACAGCGAAGAGCCAGTTCGTCCGCGTAGTTGAATAGTTAGTTGTACCATGCGCTAACATTTGGCATTGTGGCCTCGAATTAAAAAGCCCGGCCAAAAGGCCGGGCTTTTTCAGGGTGTCGCCGTTTTCGGTGCGGATTCCAGGGATTACCTATTACCGCGGGTTGCTGGACATTCAACCGTTAGAAGGAGTGCGTCCGCCGGAATCCACCGGAAACCCGAAGCGACAGCCGGCCCCTTCCCTTCCTTCTCGTAGTAGTCCCAAGCATGCGGCTTCCTTTGAGATTTGTAATAACTCAGATGTCTTAGAAGACAACTCCAACTTTTCCGATAAGTCCGTCCAGACTAGTCTTGTCCTCGTTGGACGGATAGTCGCGCTGAAGGACGATCCATCTCCAACCTGCCTCGATGTAACCGAAGCGCCCTTGCCGCATGGGCACAGCCAGCCGCCCGGCAGCATAGCCGTCCCAACCGAAGTATCCCTCGAGAAACTGCACAGACCACCTACAGTTGCAAGAAGCGGTTCCTCCGCAGAAATTGCGTATAACTCTCTCGATACTCAGGCCCGCGTACGCCAATCCGAAGCCCGTTGATCGACTGCGGCTCTGGAAGTCGTCACTCACTGTCAAGTTGTCATCATATAAGCTGTAGCCCGCAAATATGCCGGAAACCGCGTGGCAGGCCTGGAACCAGTTGTAAATCACGTCCCAGCGGTATATGTAGCGATTCCATTGGGTCAGAATCGGATCAAATGCAGGATATAGGGCGTTGCCGAAGAAGAATGGATTCATCGGGGTTGAATTGTCCCTGAACTGAATGGGCATGAACGAAAATTCAATGCCCCAGTTGGGCCGAAGCTGACATCTTGCTTGATATTCAGGTATATACTGATGAGCGCTCAGACCGAGGTCGTTGTGAAGATCAAGCTCCGTTCCCGGCAGACCTATGAAGTCTGTGCCAAAGATGATGCTGCTCCCGTCAAGGCGCGCGTACCAGAGTGCCGCATCGAGCTGGAACTGCTTACAGCCGATCCTTGGCAGAAACAAGCTAGGCCCGCAGGGTCGACAGGCAGTTGGACCAAATGGCACGCCCTGTTGAAACAGGCCATATCCCTGGTTTGTCGGGGGAGAAGTTGGCAGCGGCAGTGGGTAGCTTGGCAGAGCAGTAGAAACCACCTGCCGAGACCTATAAGCCGGGGCGGACTCGACCACTCGAGTACGCGTCGTCCGCCGCACTGCGCGGTGAGTGCCTTTTGAATGAACCGTGGGCGTGGATGAAGAACGGTACTGACGGCTGGACGGCGGAGCCGGTTCAGCAGACAAAGCATCGCCTTGCACAGCTCCTGAAAGGTCAGGGCTGTTGTACCCCCATCCTGCCGGGTTGCTGGTGAACGTTAAGATAATCGCAAGACAAACCAATACCTTCAAGGGCTTTATTATCACCATACCCTCCCTCCTTGATCGAATGTCCTGGGACCACGTCATTATTCAATATCGAAATTATGTCAAGTAAATTCTTCAAAACCATTGAAGATCTGTCCTGAGATACTTTTTAACTTGTCAATAAGACAGCGCTAATTTCTTGTGAATATGTCTAATAATCAGCACGAGGATAGATGTCAGAATCTTGGATCCGGCCGTCGGATGTGCCCGCATTGGTTCGCCAGGCCCCTGAGAAAGGCGTCATAGGGAAATGATGAGCTAATTCAATAGTGGGATGAATCGAGATTCACTCCTTTCCTCAAATTTGGAGCGGGCGCAGCATGCCGCGCTCGGGTGCCAATCGGTTCTCAACGCAATTCGACACGGCGCGTGAAAGCCCTCGCCGACTGAGGGAACTCGCAGGCAGCGCTTGACCTAAGCTCTGGTGACCTCTATGATCCTCCAGTGAAACAGCAGGCAGTGCTCATGCCCGCGGCAAATCGGTTCATTCGAATGGAAATCCCATGAAGCAGACGGCTGATCTGCCAAAGCGGCAGAAAGCGGTGTTCCTTGACCGTGATGGTGTCATTAACCGCAAGTTGGCGGAAACGACCTACATAACAAAAATCTCGGAATTCCACTTTCTTCCAGGGGTCCTCGAAGCCTTATCCACACTCAAGCGGCTAGGATTTCTACTTGTTTTGATAACCAACCAGAGAGGCATAGCACGAGGGTTCATGACCGACCGGGATCTGGAAGAGGTGCATGAATACATGCAGGGCGAGTTGCGAAAACAGAGTTCAGCCTTTGGATGCGATATACCATTGCCCCCATGAGGAATTTGAATATTGCGCTTGTCGAAAGCCCGAACCGGGTATGATTCTGGCAGCAAGTCGAGATCTGAACATTGATCTCTCCGCTTCTTATATGGTGGGAGATTCCCCGTCGGACATTTGCGCGGGACGGGGGGCCGGAGTGCAAACCGTCTGTGTAGGTCCGGAGAGACATGACGACGCGGACATGGTTTTCCCGAGTCTGTTGGATTTCGCGCGTTTCCTCGGCGGCCGATCCCGCGATTAACAGTGCTGTCCCACCGCTCGCTTTCCGAAGTCGGAATGCCCTGGACGGCAGAATAGGTTCAAGCTTTCAACATATTCTATGAACGAAACAGGAGCGTAATTAATGGGAAACCCCGCGCAAGGAGTCGGACCGATTGTGGATGTGAACAATAGGTTATCCCTTGATGACAGGTTTCAATTCGCTTGCGGTCCGGAAGTTCCTTGCTTCACCGAATGCTGCCGGAGACTGGACTTGGTGCTTACGCCCTACGATGTTTTGCGGCTCAGAAAAAGGCTGGGGATTCCCTCTTCGGAATTTTTGGATTCGTATTCAGTCATGCGATGGGCCCCAGGCCAAGGGTTCCCCGAGATAATGATGCAGATGGACTCTGAACACGGCAACCGGTGCCCGTTCGTTACCCCGAAAGGTTGCTCTGTTTACGAGGATCGTCCAGGCGCGTGCAGGATTTATCCTCTAGGCAGGGCCGCAACCAAGCACCCGATGGACGGGACACCCAGGGAATTCTATTTTCCCGTCCGGGAAGACCACTGCAAGGGTTTTGAGCAGAACCGCCAATGGACGGTGCGAGGATGGCTCGCAGACCAAGGGATGGAAGAATACAACAGGGTAAATGATCTCTTGATGGAACTTCATGTTCTCAAGGCCGGTCGTCACGGAATTGCCTTCGGGCCTCAGCATATTCAGATGTTCACGATGGCATGTTACAACATCGAGAAATTTCGTGATTTCATCTTCAAAAGCCATTTTCTTCAGAAGTTCGACATTGATGTAGAAGTCGTGGAGAATCTCAGCCAGAATGATGTCAAACTACTGGAATTCGCGTTTCAATGGCTAAAGTTCGCTCTCTTCCAGGAACCGGTGCTAAGGTTGAGAGCTGAAGCTGCAAAGGGATATATCGATTCTCAAAAGTAATGGTCGAAAAAATTATTTGGTGGCGATGTCCCGCATTCCGAAACTGTCTCAAAAGCAATAAAGCGACTGCAATCGTAGCACGAATCCCTCACCCTGTGTCCCTCTCCCAGAGGGCGAGGGAAGTGCAAAGCTGCTCTGGACCTGCTCCCTCTACCTCTGGGAGAGGGTTGGGGTGAGGGAAATAAAATACATTCCAGCCTCAATCATGGCGCGATTTGAACCTCATGTGGAATTTTGAGACAGTTACTTCCGCGTATGGTCCGCCTCGTCATTTCTTATACAACTTTTTCAGCCGATTAATGTGACCGCGGCCAAGCCCTTTGACTTCGCATCCTAGCTCAAAGTAACGCCTTATCTTCGCATCATTGAGGAGTCCGAAGCAGTCTATGACGGCCAGGGGCTCCCCAACAGCTTGTACCACCCGATCCGGATCGAGATCTTTGAATTGTTTGTGACGTACAGCCAGTATCATCACATCCGCACCTTTCAGGGCTTGCCACAGATCAGGCTCAACGCGCAGCGAGGTCAGCTTCTTCTGTCCTCTGAAAAACTGAGCCCTACTCGTTCCCGGCGCCGGATAGGTGTCCTGGACCTCAAACTCCCACCAGTGATCGACGTACGGATCATGAACGCACACGTCTGCTCCCATCTCTACCAGGCGGCGCACGATGACTTCGGACCCGCTGTATCTGGTGTCTCCCACATCCTCTCTGTAGGAGGCCCCGAGTAAAGTCACGCGGGAAGCTGCGATGTAACGTCCCATGTTCCGCAGCGCGTCCCTGCAAAGTTCCGGCACGTGCAGCGATCTGGTGTCGTTGATGTTTATCGCTAGCGGCGTGACTTTGAATAATTCGTCCTCGAAGCCCATCAGGTGCTTGTATGCCCACACTGCCAGTCCGCCATCCTTGGGGAGGCAGTATCCGCCGATTCCGGGCCCGGGGAATATGATGTTGGAGTGGGTGGGCCTGACCTTGATGGCGTCGATTACCTTTATCAGGTCTACTCCGTTGCGCTCGGCGAACAGGCTCCATTCATTGAGGAAACCTAGAATCGTGGCCCGGTAGCTATTCTCCACGATTTTCGCGGTCTCGGATTCAATCGGGCGATCCAGGACGGTAAGCGGGTGGTTCTTGGTATCGATGACCTGGCTGAGAAACTTTACTACTCGTTCCCTCGATTCGGTATTTATACCGCTGCACACTCTCCAGAAATTTCTAATAGATGCTACGTAATTGGCACCCGGCATGACGCGTTCGTAGCTATGCGCGATTATCGGTTCCGATTCTAGGCCACGTTTGTGGAAGGCTTTCTTTATGAGGGGATAAGCCACCTGTTCAGTGGTGCCCGGCGGGACAGTTGTCTCAATCAGAACCAGCGCCTCGGGCGGGATGAGCTCTCCCGTGATCTCGAGAGCTTTTTCCAAATCCTCCATCTGAACGTAGCCGGTACTTACGTCCTTTAGTGATTTCTTTACGTAGTCGCACTGGACATCGACGACCACGATGTCGGCAAGAGTCAGGGCTTTGTACGTATAAGAGACTGTCAGTGTCTCCTTATCTTTCACACATCGGTGAATAATTTCAGGAACTTCTGGGTCCTCGGATTTCATAGGGGCCAATCCACGATTGAGGAGGTGAATCTTCCAGTAGCTCCGAGTGCTCGGCCTTTGGACACCGATTACGAACTTACCCGAATTGCCTGCCTCGTCCGTTGAGTCGGCTATCACTGCCGCCATAACGGCCCCCACGAATCCCATTCCCAGGACGACCACGATCTCCCGGCCCCTGGCTCTGTTAATTTCGACAAGTTTTTCGAGCCGTTGTAACTCAATTTCGTAGTCCCCTTCAGAAGGAAGAGGGAACCTCTCCCCATCAGGACTTGTCGAATATTCTTGACTCATGCGTATCCCCCTGTTGAATTCAGCTTCTGAAATCCTTCTTGAAAGCGGCATTGCAAGTGATGCACCGCCGCGATATTGGGCGAGTCACTTCTCGAACCAGTGTAACGGCTGAGAATAAAACGGCCTTGTCCGCGCGTCAAGATCGAAAGCCGTTGAAGATGCCAGGTCCGTATGTTATGAGATGTCGATCGGACCACCAGTGTGGCTGCAGCGGAGGCACTGAGGAACTATGGATAGAAAATACAACCCAGAGGTCATCGAAAGAAAATGGCAGGAATTTTGGGCAAAGGAAAAACTATTTAAAGTCGAGATCGATGGGTCGCGGCCTAAATATTATTTGCTTGAAATGTTTCCCTACCCCTCGGGCCGCATTCACATGGGGCACGCACGCAACTACTCCATCGGCGACGTAATGGCCCGATTCAAAATGATGCAGGGTTACAATGTGCTGCACCCCATGGGCTGGGACGCATTTGGAATGCCCGCGGAAAATGCTGCAATACAGCACGGGTCGCATCCTGCGACCTGGACGATGAACAATATTGACGATATGCGGAAGCAGTTGAAGAGAATGGGGTTTTCCTACGATTGGGACAGGGAAATCGCAACTTGCCACCCGGAATATTACCGGTGGGAACAGTGGCTTTTCATAAGAATGTTGGAACAAGGACTGGTCTACAGGAAAAAGTCTATCGTCAACTACTGCGAGCCATGTCGAACGGTCCTCGCCAATGAGCAGGTTGAGTCAGGTGCATGCTGGAGATGCGGAACGCCCGTGGTTCAGAAAGAGCAAGAGGGATGGTTTTTCAAGATCACTCAGTATGCCGGGGAACTGCTCGAATGGTGTGACAGGCTCACCGGCTGGCCGGATAGAGTCTTGACCATGCAACGCAACTGGATCGGCCGAAGTGAAGGCGCCAGCATATTATTTGACCTGGAAGACGGGCGAGAACCGATCGAGGTTTTTACCACTCGGCCGGACACTCTTTATGGGGCCACTTTTATGAGCTTGGCGCCTGAACATCCGCTCTGTCTGAAACTCTCGAAGGGGACGGCACAAGAGCAGCAGGTTAAGGATTTCATCAACAAGGTCCTAACACAGGACTGGCAGAGCCGCGTCGGTGAGGAGGCCGAAAAGAAGGGTGTATTTACCGGGGCCTTTTGTGTCAATCCACTTACAGGCCGCAGAATGCCCATTTACGTCGCAAACTTCGTGCTCTATGAATACGGAACCGGCGCGGTGATGGCAGTCCCTGCGCATGACCAAAGAGATTTCGAGTTCGCGAAAAATTACGGTTTGGACATCATAGTGGTGATCCAACCTGATGGACAAAAGCTGAATGCCGCGACGCTGACGGAGGCTTACGCAGATCAAGGAAGGCTCGTCAACTCCGCTGAGTTTGACGACATGGACAATGAAAAAGCCAAGAAGGCGATCGCCGACAAGCTCCAGGCTATGGGCAAAGGCGGACTGACGATTAATTACCGTATTCGCGATTGGGGAATCTCCCGGCAGCGATATTGGGGCGCGCCGATTCCCATCATTCACTGCCCCGAGTGCGGGGTAGTTCCGGTTCCGGACGAGGATCTTCCTGTTGTGCTGCCTACGGATATTGATTTTCCCGAGAGCGGAAGATCTCCGTTGCCGGATCTGAAGTGGTGGGTGGAAGTCAAGTGCCCTAAATGCGGGAAGCCTGCGCGGCGAGATACGGACACAATGGATACCTTCGTGGAATCGTCGTGGTACTTCGATCGTTATGCATGCCCGCGTTACGACAAGGGAATAATCGATCCCAAAGCAGATCGATATTGGCTTCCGGTGGACCAGTACATAGGTGGGATAGAGCATGCGATTCTCCATTTGCTCTACTCGCGCTTCTTCACCAAAGTTCTCAGAGACATGAAAATCAAGAAGAGCGACGAGCCCTTTACGAATCTTCTCACCCAGGGGATGGTCATCAAAGACGGCGCAAAGATGTCAAAGTCCAAAGGCAACGTGGTCGATCCCGAGGACCTGATAAATCATTACGGAGCAGACACCGTAAGGCTCTTCTGTCTATTTGCCGCCCCGCCGGAACGAGATCTGGAATGGACTTCCGAAGGTGTGGAAGGCGCTTATCGCTTCTTGGGAAGAGTCTGGAACTTAGTCCACCAGCACAAGAATTTGAAATTCCCCCAAAACGGGCTGACAGAGAGCGACCGGGCCAGATCCATTCGCAGGCTCACGCACAAGACCATCAAAAAGGTAACCGAGGACATACAGAACCGCTTCCATTTCAATACCGCGGTTGCGGCAGTCATGGAAATGTCCAACGAGCTAGGACGAGTCATCTCTGAAGAGACGGATAGGCATCCGGACGTAGCCACAGCTATGCATGAGGCTGTTCGGGTGGTGGTAGTTCTTCTTTCGCCTTTTGTTCCTCACATAGCGGAAGAATTATGGGAAGTCCTTGGAGAGGAGCCGGGGCTGGTTCGCGTACCGTGGCCTTCGTTCGATCCCACGCTCCTCGAGCAAGACCAGATTGTTATCGTGGTTCAGGTTAACGGCAAGAAGCGTGGCGAGATCGCAGTTCCTTCAGACGCGTCCGAAGATGAAATCAAAAAGGCGGCCATGGCTGAAGGGAACGTAACCAAGTTTCTTGGTGGAAAGCAGGTCCGCAAGACAGTTCTCGTTCCCGGAAAACTCTTGAATCTGGTGGTGTGATCGTTCTTTGGTCAGCCGGCCCCCTGTTTTGAAAACTGTGGCTGCGTGACAGTGTGTCCGCAGCCTAACTTGAGCGAATCCAGTATCACGGCAGCGGTAGTTCATCTCTCAAAATGTGCGAGCGGGGGTTCGGTATGAGATCGCCGAACCTCTCAAGGGAATTGCCCAACTTCTGATCCGGGAAGAGTCTGATCTGTCTCTCATCGGAAAGTTTTTTTCACGCCCGAGGAAGAAATTCGACGGACAACCAGGCCCACAAAATCTATTGAAGTAATTTACCTTATGACGGGATCTGCCTGCATTAGGAAAAGATTTCGCACCATTCGGCTCGGATTGTCGTTGTCGGTCTTCCTGCTGGTATCAGGCTGTGGGTACCATTTCAGCGGGGTAAAAGGAGAAACGCCCTTCTCTCCGAACTTGAAAACCATTACGGTGGAAAGCGCACTAAATAAGACCACCATAACGGGGATAGAAACGGAGCTTACTAACGACCTCCGGGATGAATTCGCATTAGGTACTCGGCTTAAGCCGGTAAGAAGCGGGGGTGACGTGACTCTCAAAACGGTAATTGCCTCGTATGAGGATATGGCATCCATGTACAGGGCAGATGGCAAGGAACTGACCCGCATAGGTACTCTAAGGGTAAATTGCGTTCTGGAACGGGTTGAGCCCCAGAAAATTCTCTGGAAAAAGAATCTCTCGGCCTCCTATTCATACAACGTCACCGATTCCATCAGCGGCACTCTCACAAACAGACGTCTAGCGATCTCTCGAATGATCAAGGACCTTGTCCCTCGGATCCATAGATCCATGTATGACAAGTTCTAGGACAAGCGAGAGGTAGCCGGGAAGCTGAAGACCCGACGGACGACTTCCTGAGAAATCTGCGCGGCGGGCGGTGATTTCATACAACGTTGTTCCACCCAGCCTTCCAAAGGAACAAAATCTTGGTTACAATGCATCCGCACCATTTTGTGCCGGACGACAGTGGAACCTAAAATAACCTGCCCGGAGACCATAACAGTTTGCCTGCCACAGCAGGTCTGAGAAGAATAGCCCGTTATATGCTGCATTAGATCAATTGGATTCAAAACTTTCTTGGGAGGTTAGGTTGATGTCTAAAAAGAAGATTACCGTCGTGGGGGCCGGCAACGTCGGTGCCTCGGTTGCCGCCTATGCTTCGGCTCAGGAGTTGGGTGACGTGGTGCTGGTGGATATCCTCGAAGGCATTCCGCAGGGCAAGGGTCTCGACATGTTTGAGGCCACCCCGGTGCTGGGATGCGATACTACCGTGACCGGCACAAATGATTACGAAGCGACCAAGGGGAGCGATCTGGCAATAATTACCGCAGGGATTGCCAGAAAACCCGGCATGAGCCGGGACGACCTGCTCAAAACGAATGTCAAGATCGTAGGCGATGTTGCGGAGAAGATTGCCACATATTCCCCAAACGCAATATTGATCATAGTCTCCAACCCCCTCGACGCAATGGTATACACCGCGTGGAAAAAATCGCGTTTCAAGCCCAGACGTATAGTTGGCATGGCAGGAGTACTGGATACGGCGCGTTTTAGGAGCTTCTTGGCCGCGGAAATTGGGGTATCGGTTGAAGATGTCCACGCGCTGGTCCTGGGGGGACATGGTGACTCCATGGTGCCGCTCACGCGCTATTGCTTCGTCGGCGGGATCCCCGTAACCAACTTTGTCACTGCGGAAAGGCTCGAGGAAATCGTCCAGAGAACTCGGCAAGGTGGTGCGGAAATCGTAAATCTATTAAAAACGGGAAGCGCGTACTATGCCCCTGGCGCGTCGGCAGTCGAGATGGCCCGATCCATTCTGCTGGACAAGAAAAGACTCTTGCCGGTTGCAGCATATCTGGATGGCGAATTCGGCGAAAAGGGGATATTTGTCGGGGTGCCGGCAATCCTTGGATCGGCTGGAGTAGAAAGAGTCGTGGAACTGGAACTCGACCCGGAGGAGCGATCGGCTTTCGAGCAATCCGTTCGAGAAGTCAAGACTCTGGTCAAGGAAGTGGATCAATTTCTATAGTGTGTCGAATTGAGGATCCGGAAGGACTCGCTTGTAAGCGACCGCTGCGGATGGAAATTCATAAGCCGGGTAATCCCTCAGTTACTGGCGGCAAGAGTTGTCATTGCGAGTCCCGCGTCCCGCGGGGCGAAGCAATCTTTTCCTTCAACGACGTAGATTGCCGGTGGGACGAGCATCCTGCCCGTCATCCATAATGGACAGGCTGGAAGACTATCCCGCCATTCACTCCTCGCAATGACATAAACTCGAAGATTCCCGGCATAAGTTAGCAGACACAAAGCTAGCTTGTGGTCTCTTGACTATGGCATAAGACTTGCTTAAACTAAGAGTGAACAACGACTCCTTTAACCATACCCTCAGCTCTCCTGCAAAAGGAGGGCTATTTTTTTGATTGGATTTCCAGCGGCTTACATATATCAGCGGAGCGTCACAGAAGCTGCCGGCATTGCGTTCCCGGTAAATGTCGACACACCTGGGTGCAAAATTTTCGCATGGGCACTTTGACGAGGGCTCAGCCGCTCTCGTGCGTAATCAGGAATTAAGCCAAGTCTATTCGTATTGAGGCCCCTGTGCTAAAGTCTAAGGTGCTGAGTGGTCCGTTGACACGCTACTATCAAATTCCGGGGAAAATTTTTCTTGAGATCGGAGAATAGGGTGCCCCACGGAACCTACTACATTGAAACCTACGGCTGCCAGATGAACGAGCACGACTCTGAAAAGATGGCCGCGATGCTGGAAGAGCTCGGCTTAACGGAAGCATCGTCCCCGGAAGGGGCTGAAGTGGTAGTCATCAACACCTGTTCCATAAGGGAAAAAGCCGAACACAAACTTTATAGCGCTCTCGGAAAATTGAAGCCTCTGAAGGTGAAGAATCCCGGAATGGTGACCGTGGTAGCCGGCTGCGTCGCCCAGCAAGAAAAAAATAAGCTGCTCAAAAAGGTCTGTCACCTCGATGCGGTTCTCGGAACCCATTGCATAGCGGAATTGCCCTCAGTGTTAGACCGCGTGAACAAAGCCCGCGAACGCATCGCTCTCACCGATTTCCACTCGAATATGGATTCTCTCCATTTTCCCGCGCCCTGCAAAGGCCGCAGCCGTGTTTGTTCGTACGTGACGATAATGCAGGGTTGTTCGAACTTTTGTTCGTACTGCGTCGTACCCTTCACTCGCGGGCCGGAACAGAGCCGGTCTGCCGAGGAGATCATAGAAGAAACTAGTGCTCTGGTTGCGAAGGGTGTCCGCGAGGTCACCCTGCTCGGACAGAACGTGAACGCGTACGGTAACGATCTCCCAAGTGGCAACTCATTTGCCCGTCTCCTGACCGAGTTGGACGGCATCCAGGGCCTTCAGAGAATTCGGTTTACGACATCCCACCCTCGCGACTTCGATGCTAATCTGGTATCAGTCATGGCTAATCTGAAATCGGTTTGCGAACATATTCATCTTCCTCTACAAAGCGGTTCCGATAAAATCCTTCGTGCAATGAGGAGGGGTTATACTCTGACCGACTACCTGAATAAGATTAGCCTCCTGCGGGAAGCAATTCCGTCGGTTGCTGTTACTGCGGACATGATAGTGGGCTTCCCCGGCGAGACTGAAGAGGATTTTTCCAGGACCCTAGCTGCCTTGGAGCAAATACGGTTCGATCAAATCTTTTCATTCAAGTTTTCGGTCAGACCGGGGACAGCGGCCCGTAACCTGCCGGACCAGGTTCCCGAAGAAATGAAAGCTGAACGATTGTCAAGGGTCCACGCGCTTCAGGACAGGATAACCGAGGATTATCACCTCAGAGCGGAAGGCACGGTGGAAGAAGTTCTCATCGAAGGGTTCAAGACCCAAGACGGGCCAGCCCTTCGGCCGCACGCGTACCAACAAAATTGTGAATCTGGAGCCGATGGACGATATCCGAGAAGGAGATCTCGTCAAAGTGAGGATAAGTCGAGGTTTGAAGCATTCGCTCGTGGGAAAGAAGGTCAAGTGAAGTCTGTTTCGGCGGGTGCGCTTCCCATCAATAATTTCGCTTTTGTAGTTCCTCCGTGTTTAGTCCTTCAAGCTCGTTTATTTGCGGAAAGCAGGCAACCTCATGATTGAACTAACTATTCTGTCACCGTAATCAATCAGACCCGTTCCTTTTTCAAGGCAGTTGACTATAACGGCGAAGGCGAAGGTTCTGCCTGACGCCGAGAGCCCGTACCCTGCGAGGGCGTTGACTCCTCTAAGAGTCCCGGTTTTTGCCCGAATTCGTCTTTTCATCCCTGGATCGGTAAATTTCTTTTTGAGCGTGCCGTCGACTCCCGACACACCGAATGAAGCTGTGTACTCCGCGTTGTAAGTAAAATCTCGGGAAGCCGCGACCAGCACATGAACAAGCGTTGATGCGCTCACGTGATTGTTTCTGGAAAGCCCGCTTGCCTCGCTCAGAGAGAAGTTTGCTTCAGGCACGCCACATGAAAGCAGATATTTTCGAATCACTGCCAGGCCCTTTTCTCTGGTCCCGGGCGCGCCGTGCACTTTGGCACCCATTGCCATGCCGATCTGCTCCGCCATGAAATTGTTGCTGAACTTATCCAGCCAATATACGATCTGTCCCAGAGGGAGGGAATTGAATTCATAGTACAAATCGGCTGACTGCGGAACCTTGCCGCACTCAACCTTGCCAATCACCCTGATGCCCTCTCGAAGCAAAAATTCTTTAAATACCTCGCCGAAGTACAAACTAGGCAGCGCAACATTGACGTAACGTCTCCACACGGGAGCCTGCGCGCCGATCACTCCATCAAGGCGAATGATTTCACGCCCATCTCGGGTGGCTCGCTTGGTTATCTCTACCTGGGCCGGTTTACTCCCTTTGACCGTTTTAACCTTTGCCTTGACGATCGAATACTCCGATACCGGGTCCAGAGAGATTTGGGCATCCTCCCCTGAGCGGGCAGCCGGCTGGACCAACAATTTAATTGAATTGAAATTCAAAGATAAAGCGCTGTAAGGCGCATGGTAGGATCTCGTTCCGAGTTTCTCGTTTTCATCCAGGGGCGGCTCAGGCCGAAAATACGAGTCGTCTAAAACTATGTTTCCGCGAATTTCTTGAAGCCCTTTGTCCTTCAGCCCCCGCGTCAGTGCAAAAAGTTCCTCACTTACTAGGTAGGGGTCTCCCGAACCCTTTACAAAAAGATTGCCCACTGACCCCCCACGAACGCCATCAGCCAGAACCTCCGTCACAAAGGTGAAGTTCGGCTTCAGTGTTTTCAACGCTGCTGCGCTTGTAATCACCTTCATAGTGGAAGCCGGAATAAGAGCGAGATCAGGATTCTTCTCCATGAGTATGCGTCCTGATTCCAGATCGACCATCTGTAAGGTCAGGGCGCAGTTGGGCGGGAGGTCGCGTTTAATTATCGGTTCAAGTTGCGCATTGAGTGGGGGAGCCTCCGGTGCCGGTGCGGCCCAGGCCGTCGCAGCGAAAAGAACGCCCAGCGTGAAAACCAGGCTCCAGAGCCTGCAGTGGAGAAAATGGTCTCGCTGAAGAGAAGAATCCCGGCCTAGTAAGCGGTACATGGTGGTGCGCGCAAAGAGAAAGAGTTCGAGATTAAGCCTCAGCATATAACATTTCTCCACTAATATTCTTAGACATTTTTCTTTATAAAGCTTTGAACTGGGCCGGAAGTCGAAAAGGGCTTCCCGAAACGGGGGACCATCATTTTGCCCAGGTTTATTGCCGGGATAGCGATATATGATTCGCGGGAGCCTGTCAAGGGAAGGCCCTAGTTCATGAGAGATTGGCCCGGATTTCCCGAGAGACGTGAGTTTTGCGCGTCTGGAAAATATGGTGCAATTTAAGTAACATAGAGAATCACATCTACCTCTTTCTCGCAAATCATGTCAAATTATTGAAAAACCGTTCACTTTTTTCTTGACACGAAATTTAATTTGCTATTAAAGCAATATCCAACATTTTGAGCTGGGAGGAAGGGTATGTTGAGAAGAATACCTTCTACGCCGTTGGTATGTCTAGTAGTTCTCCTTTCATTAATTCTCCTGAACGCTTCATGGGCCGCGGGACCTGATGAGTCGCTGGATATGCTGCTCAAGCCTAACCAGGCTGGCAGCGCTCCGACCGTAGTTGCTCGTAAAGCCAAAGCCGTCCCCTACACATCCAGGACGATGGCCACTTCTGCGGCCATTCCCCATTTTCAACCACGTCCTATGGGGATTATCACCAAGGTAAAACCCCCTTGTGCTCCTTGTCCCCCCTTTGCTTGCGGCCGGCCCCCTTGCCATCTAGCGGTTCCAAGGCCGGGGCAGTGGGAAATAGGGGTGGGTGCGCTTTTCGCACACGTGCGGGGTAGGATCGCGTGGCCGCGATACTCGCAGTACAGCGGTTACTATGCCACTGATGACAGCGCTCTCTGGCCCCGCCTGACCGATCAACTGGCACTGCCGGTGAATCAGACTGTGGCTGAGTTCAGCGCCTTGTACCAGTTCCGGCCCAACTGGGGAATTCAGTTCACCCTGCTCGCCTTTGACATGCACGGAGGCGGACAAGTGACGGTGCCCAATAATTTCCTAGGATATTTCGTCTTCGGCAATCAGATTTTCACCTGGGGCCAGCAGATTCAGTCAGAGTGGATACATGACTATAATACTCTGGCACTTGTTTACACTCCCATACAAACCTGTGTATCCAGGGTAAGCATATCAGCGGGCTGGGTGCACGTGGACGACAAAATCAACGCACTATGCACCAACTGTGGGTACGGAGCGAGTACGTTCAGCGAGGGTACCGATTCGGCCATGGTCGGGTTGGAGTTCCAGAAATGTCTCATGAGTACCTGGAATTGCGGGTCCTTCTCTTCCGACTGCAAAGGGGCCGCCATTTTTCTGGATGACGCTCAGGGTTGGGATGTTGAGCTAGGCGGACGGTACACCATACCGCTAAACGCTGGTCGCTGGGGCTACGTAAAGGGTGGGTATCGTCTGGTAAACCTGAACAGATCGGAGTCCAACTTCGTCTTCGATCACACCCTGGATGGAGGATTCTTCGAATTCGGCTTCATCTTCTGATCGCAGTATCTTGTCGGCCGGTCAATTAGCAGAGAACAACCATCGTCAACTCCGGGGTTGCGCGCAAATGATACACCTAGAATCTCCGGAGCCTGTTTGAGACGAGGCAAACGTTCCCTCGCCAGTTTACCGGCCATTATGTTTCCATGAGCCCGGCCGTCTAACGGCGTCTCCCAGCTCGACCCCTACGGTCGGGCTTTCTTTTTTCGGGGTAAGTTAATTCTTCGTTCAGTTAGTTTATTTCTGCTCCCGGCACCAAATCTTTCGCACGATTCAGCCGCCTAATTACAGCCTCTCGGCCGAGCAACTCCAGAATTTCAAAGAGGCCGGGGCCCACGGATGTTCCGGACACAGCAGTGCGTGCCGCATTTATAAGAAGGCCGGCCTTGATCTCATTTTCCTCGGCGTACTCGCGGAAGGCATGCTCTGTTGAGTCCGCTGTGAATTCCGACAGTCCGGCAAGCCGGTCGGCCAACTCAGGCAAGAGATTCTTCAGTCGAGGATCTTTGAGATTCTTTAGCACCGCCTTCTCATCGAACTCGAAATCTTCAGAGAAATAGCACTGCCCACGGGTTGAAAAATCTTTCAGCGTCAGAAACCGCGAGCGTGTC
The DNA here is from genome assembly GCA_963729795.1 of uncultured delta proteobacterium. Taxonomy (GTDB): domain Bacteria; phylum Desulfobacterota; class Desulfomonilia; order Desulfomonilales; family Desulfomonilaceae; genus CAWBBA01. Next base: position 80,275 of record CAVSPC010000016.1, read on the forward strand.
AGGTCAAGGGTTTTCAGGAACCACTGCCTCTCTTCCTTTTGGAAGGAATCCCTCCACAATCCCGCCTCCTTCAACTCTTCCTGCACGAAGGGGACGAGCTCGTTTAAGGGCATAGTGCGAATGTAGGTAGAATTGAAGTGAATCGCTTTAGGGTCGGTCCAGTTCTTAGAATCCCCGGGAATGTAATTAAAAATGGAATTGGCCCTGTTTATTCTCGACAAGTCAAAGGCTTCTATTAGCTCATCGCGAGTAAAGAATTCGCGGCCATCGGTCGTTGACCAACCCAGTAGCGCCATGAAATTGCAAAGCGCCCACGGCAGAAAGCCTTTACGCCGATAGTAGGAAATTGTCACCACTTCGCCGTGTGTGCGCTTCGACAGTTTGGCCTTTTTGTTGTCGAGCGTGAGCGGCATGTGTGCAAACACCGGGCAGGTCATCCCAAGTGCTTTGTAGATCAAGATCTGTTTGGGTGTGTTCGCTATTCCGTCGGCTCCGCGGATGACGTGGGTGATCCGATCCAGCGAGTCGTCTATCGCATTGCACAGGATGTACAACGGTCGGCCGTCGGAACGAAGTATCACGAAGTCTTCTATATCCTGCCCTCGCTTTTCAATTCTTCCATACACGACGTCATCAAACGCAACGGTGTCGGCAGGGCCCCGAGGCACTCGGAACCGGAGCACATAGGGAAGTCCTCGTTCGAGCTTATCCGCTATCTGCTCTGGAGAAAGTCTACGGCAACGCCCGTCGTACATGAAGGCAACTTTGTTTGCCTCTGCCGCCTTCCTTTGGGCGTCAAGCTCCTCCCGGGTACAGAAGCAGCGGTAGGCGTGGCCTGCTCCAAGGAGTTCCTGGGCAGCTTCCACGTGTTTGGGGGTGTTGTCGCTCTGGAAGTACGGCCCCTCGTCCCAATTAAGTCCAAGCCAGGTCAGGCCATCCAGAATTTCCTGGACAGACTCTTTGCTGGAGCGTTCCACATCGGTGTCTTCAATCCGGAGTATTAATACTCCGCCTGTTTTTCTTGCCCACAGCCAGTTGTAGAGCGCCGTGCGCGCCCCGCCAAGATGCAGATAGCCTGTGGGTGACGGGGCAAAACGCACGCGTACCTGCATTAGAGATTTGCTTTCACTTGGATTCTTGGTCATCAAATTTTTATCCTGGCTTATTTGGTCGGTTCCAAAATGGTGACTGGGGCTTTGGACAGTTTACGAAAAGTCTCGCGATCCTCCAAAGTTCCCACAATGTCTCCACAATGCATGGGCACGGCCACTCGAGGGTTTAACTTTTCAACGGCCGTTGCGGCCTGCTGGACGGTCATCGTGTACGTTCCTCCTACCGGAAGAAGAGCAACGTCAGCACAAATATTACTCATTTCCGGAATTATGTCGGTGTCCCCCGAGTGATAGATACGAAACCCATCCACTGTCACCACGTAACCGACCCAGTTGTTTTTCTTAGGGTGGAATTCTTTGTCCGTATTGTATGCGGGTACGGCTTCGATCTTCACATCTTCTATTTCATAGCTGCCGCCTGGGGCTATGACTTTGAAAGCATTCCCAAATCCGCCCTTGCAATCGGCAGGTCCGATGATAATAGTCGACGGCTTGCGGATTTTTTCCACATCTTCTTCAGAGAGGTGATCGTAATGACTGTGCGTAATGCATATCACATCAGCGGGAACAGAGCTTTTTAGTTTCCACGGGTCGATGTACACAGTGGCCTTTGATCCGTCGATGCGAAAGCTCGCGTGGCCGAGCCACTTGACCTTTTCCTTCACAAAAGATTCGGCATCCATGTCGTCCTCCTTACTTTTCTTTGGACCGTAAAAAAGATCCGGAATGAGTTGAGATGGCAGGGCTTGCCGTTGACTCATACAAATTACGGGCTTCCTTTGTTCATGAATTGAAATCGAGCATTCTTCACAAATACCCGATTATGTGCCTGGACCTTTCTGAAGCCGATTTACCGCAGTTGCGGGTGCTCCGCAATTAAATGGTCACATGCCCGGTCGTCCAAATTTCCCCATGCCTCTTAACTTCAATATGACAAAAAATATGCCTATATCAATACCGTGTCAAATGCGTAGCTCCGCCGTAGGAGAGGGGGTGGCCGGTGCTTCAAACGGATCTCCAGGGTCGTAAACCGTTCCACTGACCACGCATTGGACATCCGTCCGAAATTGAACGAACCACCGCGCTGAATTATCACTGTACAAGAACGCATCGGTGCCCCAAGGACTTTCTTAATTGTACGAAGGGATTCTGGTAATTGCAAAATTCCCGGGGCACGCTGTGCGGGTACGAGAGGCCGCGATGATCCGGGGGAATCCCGAGACAGAGACCCCATGTTTAGGGGGATCGTTTCCTGCATTTCATTTGAATTTCAACGAATGACAGACTCTGTGACATACGGTATAATCAAGGAACCGTTCGGAGACGGGGACAGGATTGAACGCGACAGCTAAGAGCAAAATAACACCCGGACTCAGTGACACTAGAACGCAAAGAGATTGGGTCATGATAGTCCTGGGGATTGGTCTGGTGATCTTTTTTCTCGTGATCGGATATCTGAGTTGCGTCCGGACCGAGACAAGCAGCCGCCCGAAGCTCCGAGGTCCTGTCAAAGATCCCGCGCGTGTGAGCGCCAACCGTTCAGCGCCACGCATCGGCGCAATCGTACTGCGGCTCAATCGGGCGCACTTTATCTAGAAGCACCCCCTGAGCAGATGAAAACCCCTCAGACGGGCTTACAGGGCAAAGCCATGCCGTTACCTGTGGGGGCATTAGAAGATGATACTGTATTATAGCGCGCTTTGTTGCCGAGCGGTAGATTTTGAGGGGAACATCGCCTAGCAACCGGTCCTTTCGTTTCTGATCCTTGCTGTTGGTTGAAATTTGCCGGACGAATGCGGTTCTCCTCTCTTTAGCAAAGGCTCAAAGCTGATGAATACGGAGAAAAGGCGTTGCGGACATTTGCAAGCACAGTAGTGCGATTTTTCTTCACCGGTGTGGCCACACTTAGTCCTTTCGTAGTGACTGTATTCGTGGTGAGTTGGATCGTGAGGCTTGCCGACGCCTATATAGGCCCCAGCAGTTCCTTCGGAATGTTCTTGCTGTCAATTGTCGGGGACAACCACAAGTATCCGGGGTACATCGTGGGCTACCTTGTCGTAGTGCTCCTGATTATTCTCCTGGGATTTTTGGTGAACCGCGCTACAGTGGCCAGGATACATCGAGCTATCAATTCCATCTTTGCCAAAATCCCACTCATTGGCAAGATTTATACGGGGGTAGGGCAGGTAGTTGATATATTTGAAAAGAAAGAACAAACCGGCAGGTTCGGTGCAGTAGGCCACATTCGCGTAGGGAATGTGAAGATGTTGGGACTTTTGACATCACCTCAGCGCTACCGCCTCCAAGATGGAAAGGAATATCTGCTCGTGTTTGTTCCTAACTCTCCAATCCCTGCCACAGGGTTCAACGCACTTGTCCCGGTGGAGGATTTTGTGCGTCTTGACATGACTGTGGAAGATCTTGCAAAGTTGCTGATGTCACTGGGGCTACTGGGCTCCCAGATCCTTTGCAGCCCTCCTACGCCACTTGAAATAGGAAAGATAGCGGATGAGCGGAAAGTTGTATGACGAGCTGACAAGGCGTTCACGATTGGAGCCGTACGGGCGGCTCCTGGGGATGGAAGTTGTGGAGATAGGGCCGGGCAGTTCCCTGGTAAGGATGACCATCAGGCCTGATCTGGAGAACATCTTCGGGTCAACGCATGGCGGAGCCCTGTTTTCCTTGATCGACGAGGCGTTTCAAATAGCCTGCAACACCCATGGCGTGCTTTCCGTGGCCCTCAATGTTAGTATCACCTATGCGGCACCGGCCAAGGCGGGAACTATGCTTGAGGCCCGGGCAACCGAAGTTCACAAGACAAATCGTACCGCCACCTATTTTTGCGAGGTGAGGGAAAAAGCCGAGGGGAATCTGATCGCCACGGCCCAAGCACTGGCCTACAGGACCGGAAAGCAGATAGAATTCTCCTGACTTCCTTTAGCCGGATAAGCTGAGCGCAAATTAATACCAGTGCGCGATCAAACGGTGAACAATCAAGGAAATACAGCACAGATCCGTGGCACCCAGGACCCGATCTTGACTGGATGTTGGGTGCCACTGACTTGGGCACCATCATGGCGCCCAGGTCAGTGCCGTTTGCTATCGGCCCATTCTCACCTGTTGGGAAGCGAATCGGTATAAGATATGCCATTCTCTCCGAGAGAGAGCTGACAAGCTCGGCGTATCCTATGATATTCCGATAGTAAAGATCTTACTTGCCTCTCTTGAAAAAACCCGTGATGCTGAATTTGCTTTTCTTTTCGTTCAATTCCTCAGCGGCTTCTTCAGGCAGTGGGATTTCCGTGGGCTCATCTTTACCTTCATCCGGCTTTTCACCGGGGGGGACAAAGCTGAGTAGTTCCGTCAAGGTTATTGTATCAAGAAATTCTTCTGTATCTTCGGTAGGTTCTCGTGGAGAAGGCTTGATGATCTGAGGAGGAGATGGGATGGTCTGAGGAGGAGACTGTTTCTTCACTATCTTGAAACGGATTCCCCGTCGGCTCAAGTCGTCTTCGGAGATGAGTTTTTTCTCGAAAAGCTGCTTGATAAGGTCCGCAAGCCCCTGAGGACTGATCTTAAACTTCTCCATCAACTCGGCGTTGGACAAAGTTCCGCGGATTGAGTCTACAGCTTCCTTTGCGTTAAGAATTCTGCTTGTGGCACTAGTAGTCATGGGCTGTGGTGTTGGCGGTCATGGGTTGGCATCTTGGTGAGCATTATAGCGCATCCTGTACGGAAGATGAAAGGTGTTTGAAGCAAAAGGAGAGCCCCAGTTTTGCTTTCATGGACTTACCTGCCGCTGAAAGCCTGCATATCACCATCGTAGTTGTTATGATTTAACCTAGTTATTACTATGTGTTTGCAACGCCTTCAAGCTAGGAGATGATAAATCTTTTTTATTTTGTGAAAATTCCTGTATTATCCCCACGCACAGTTGGGAACTACCCCACAATGGAGCAGAGGAGCCACTGTGAAACTAAATCGAAAACTCCTACTCGTTTCGCTGCTGTATTTTGCAGAAGGGTTTCCCTTCGGAATTATTGAGCAAACACTTCCCGTATATTTCCGCATCCATAAGATCTCTCTGATTCATGTGGGCCTGCTGAGCTTGTTGAGTCTTCCGTACGCGCTGAAGTTCATGTGGGCCCCAGCCGTGGATTTCTTAGGAAAACGGCGCCATTGGATCTCTGCCGCGCAATTCCTTATGGCTTCGCTAATAGTGCTGATCATTCCTCTGGACCCTACTCATCCCGCGTTTTTGCTCTGGACCTGCATTTTTTCGTTTGCAGTGATGTCAGCCACCCAGGACATTGCCGTGGATGCTTACACTATCGAGCTGCTTAAGCCATCAGAAATGGGAATCGCCAATGGTTTCAGGATAGCGACATACCGCGTTGCGATGGTGGTAGCAGGCGGTTTGTTTGTAGCGTTGGGGGGCTGGATCGGATGGAAGAGCACTTTCCTGACGACAGCCACAATTTTGGCAGTATGCAGCGTAGTTTCGTTGAGACTCCCCCCGGTGGAAGTGAAACGGCCAAAGTTCTCGCTTTCCTCCCTGGCGGCCCCAGTAAAGGATTTCTTGAGGAGACCGGGTTTGGTGCAAGTGGCACTTTTCATCCTTTTGTACAAGCTCGGAGACATGGCATTGGGGCCAATGGTTCGCCCATTCTGGCTGGACAGAGGCCTGACCACAACTGAAATAGGGCTAATCACCGGCTCGTTAGGAATCCTAGCCACAATTGTAGGGGGACTGGCCGGAGGGCTCTTCATGGCTCGTTTCGGTATATTTCACGGCCTCTGGTTCCTTGGAATATGGCAGGCTGGGGCCAATCTCAGCTATGCGTGGGTCGCGGCTTATCCTGAGACCGGCAACTGGGGTATCTACTTCGCATCGGTGGCCGAGTCCTTTTGCGCGGGACTGGGAACGGCCGCATTTTTGGCATTCTTGATGAGCGTGTGCAAGAAGGAGTACTCGGCTACTCAGTATGCACTGCTCACCGCTCTTTTCCGGGTACCGGGTATTATTCTGGGAGCGATCAGTGGGTGGGCAGCAACCCACGTGGGCTACGCACAGTATTTCTTCTTCACCTTTTTCCTTTCACTACCGGCATTCGCATTTCTCTTCCATGCCAGGGATTGGATACCCACCGATCAGAGTGCGCCGAATTCTGGAAAGCGCCACGATGAACCAGCCAACCGTAAGTCGCTATCCCCTGAGTGCAACGCAGAAATGGCCGCCGTACCACATGCCAAGGCTTCCTGAGAAGGATCCGTGTTCCTTTAGTTTTCGATCGCACAGGTAAGCGCACAGCACTTGACACCCTGGGCAGGCTCCGCTATTTTTATTAGTAGACTTTTGAACTCGCCAAATTCCGCCTCTTGAGGATCCCGTGATCGTCGCTCAAGCCAAACCCTTTGTCGATATCCAGGAAATGACACGCGGCTATTCACGCATTCTCGTGGCTGGGTGCGGAACGTGCGTCGCGGTTTGCCTTACCGGGGGAGAGAAAGAAGCGGGAATTCTGGCAACGCGTCTGAGACTTGCCGCGAATCGTGACAATAAAGATTTCCAGGCTGTCGCTGCTACGGTGGAACGCCAATGCGACCGCGAATTCCTGCACTTGTTTCGCGATCATGTGAGTCAAGTCGACGCGATAGTGTCCCTCGCATGCGGGGCCGGTATCCAGTTCCTTGCCGAGATGTATCCCGACACTCCGGTCTTTCCCGGCGTGGACACCAGCTTCATAGGAGTGTCCGAAGGGGCCGGCGTCTGGTCCGAACGTTGTCGATCTTGCAATCAGTGCTATCTTGGGATCACCGGCGGCATCTGCCCCGTAACGATGTGCGCGAAAGGCCTTCTAAACGGTCCGTGCGGGGGCCCAAAGAACGGTAAATGCGAAACAGACCCACAAAGGGATTGTGCGTGGGTTCAGATCATTTCTCGGCTTGAACGTCAATCGCGCCTCGACTTATTGAACGGGATCGTGCCGCCTAAATGCAACGATCGGAATACCCACCCCGCGAAAATAGTTCGAAGAGAATATCAACTTTTATCTGCCGGCGATAACACCACTCGGAAAGGATGAACTTCCGTCCGTAAGGGTTCCCAGTGCAAACCGCTCAGGGCGGTGAACTTTCCCTTCCCTGCGGTTCGTGGCTGCTAATCCGGCCGTGATAATAGTGAAGCTGCCGAGTCGGCCATGCTTCCCTGCCGGCTTGACTCGACTGGTAAGGCACCTACGTCATGAAGAAAGATGCAGTGATCCTTGGCGGCGGCATAGCCGGACTATGGTGCGCGTGGGAACTGGCCCGGTTGGGGTTGAAGTCGGCGATCGTTGAAACCGCTGCATTCCCCGGCGGACATGTCGCACAATTATGTTGCAAAGCTACGGATCAATGTGAGCGATGCGGCGCCTGTCTCTTGGAAGATATTCTACATAAAGTGCGTTCGTCGAGCCGGATCAGTGTTCTCCTTCAGTCGGATCTTCTTCAGCTCCAAGGCGAGCCCGGAGATTTTCAGCTAACGATTTCCCAGAGACCCTTTCGAATAACGCCTGAAAGATGCAACGATTGTGGAGCGTGCGAGGCTGCCTGCCCCGTTCCGGGAGCACTCGTGCGCTCTCCTTGGAATCGTGCCCTTGCCATAAACGAGCAGAAATGCCTTTGGTTTCAGGATGCCTCGTGCCGAGCCTGCCGGGATGCTTGCAGTCAAGAGGCCATCAAACTTGATCGGGCTCATGACATACTCAACGTCCATGCCTCGACAGCTATTCTGGCCTCCGGTTTCAAACCCTCTGATCCTATCGAAACTCCCCGATTCGGATACGGGCGGGTGCCGGGAGTTGTCACCGGTCTTGAACTTGAGTCGCTCCTCAGACAGAACCGCTGGGATCCAGGTCGCAGCGCAAAAGTCGCCTTTATTCAGTGCGTAGGTAGTCGGGACGCCAAAATCGGGAGGAATTACTGCTCACGCGTTTGTTGCGCTTATGCATTGCGACTTGCGCGTCTTTTGCATAACCGCTTTCCTCAGGCAGAGCTATCAATGTTTTACATGGATATTCAGTCCTTTGAGCGTGACTTTGAAGAGCGCCTGAAGGAGGCCGAGCAAGAGGTGAAGCTGATCCGATCGATTCCGTCAGAAATCCGCACGGCCGTGGACGGCAAGCCGGAGTTGATCTATCACGGGCCGGATGACAAGAGGGCCTTAGAATCGTTTGATCTTGTAGTCTTAAGTGTTGGCATCTCCCCGAGCCACTCAAGCGCCGCGCTCGGGAATTTGCTCGGGGTGGGCTCGAATATTGATGGCTTCGTCGGGCTCGACGGCGAGGCGGTTATAACCAGTCGCGCCGGAGTATTCGTTGCCGGGACTGTCCAGGGGCCCAAATCCATCGAGGAAACGGTTTCCCATGCGATCCGAACTGCCGGTCAAGTTGCGTCCTACGTTGCCAAGATCTCTCGTGGAGAAAACCAGTGAAAGCATCGGTAACCACATCGGTATTCCTGACGAGGGAACTCAAGGCGCGAAACGGAGCCTCGCGGAAGGTACTTGTGCTTGGCGGCGGCGATGCAACGGGCAAAGACCTCGCTTGGAGATTGGCTGAGGAAGGTTTTGATGTGCTCCTGCTCGGAGAAGCTTCCACGCACGGTCTACGCAAAGGAATTCGTTTGATAGCCGATGCGGACCTCGAAGAAATCCAAGGCTTCGTCGGCGGATTCGAAGTGGCTCTTCGAAGCGGCAGCGGACGTTTGACCGAACAGGCGGGTTTTATTGTCGCGGCGAAGCCGGCAACGATGGTTCCGAAGTACGAAGCTTACGGACTGGCCCGATCCAGCAAGATTCTTAGCCTGTCGGAACTGGAAGCGAACCTTCAAACCGAAAGTGCACTTGAGCGGCGGGCAGGCGATTGGTTCCATGCAGCATTTCTGCTCGGACTGGAAGGTGCGTCACACCCGGCTGTTTTCTCAAGAGTATTGGACGCCATAGAAAAGCTACAGAGTCTCGGGCAAGTGCAGACGTACGTATTCACGCGCCACCTCAAGGTGGCCGCTTTCGGGCTGGAAAGGCGTTACAGAGAATGCCGAGAGAGTGGTGCGTTGTTTTTCAAGTTCGATCGCGAAGGACCTTATTTCGAGAGTTGCGCTGATGGACCGGTAATTAGATTCTTGGATCCACTGCTGGGTCTGGAGATGGAACTCGTACCAGACCTGTTGGCGGTGGACGAGGAATTGTTTCCTCCCCAGATTCTGGAGCCGATTTTTAATGCCATGCCTTCTTGGCGATTCGCAGCTCCATTTCTGAAGCCCGAATCAACACGGTTTGCAGCGGTGGAAACCCCCAAAGCCGGAATCTTTGCTGTGGGTGCTTCACGTGGAGTTTTTGATCCCGAGCTTATACACGGTGACATCGAAGCAGTGGTAGCAGCGCTTAAGAGGCCCATCCCCGAACCGCCGCTCGCGGAGTTTCCGGGCCCCCCGGAGATTGATCCCGGTAAATGTACGATGTGCCTCACCTGCGTGCGCTTATGCCCGCATGGAGCTATAAGTTTTAGTAAACAAGCGGCAGCGGATGTTGCCACATGCACTCGTTGCGGCATTTGTGCGGCAGAATGCCCTATGGAAGCGATAAAGCTAACCCCCGAACAGCCTCAAGACGGGATATTCGAGCGAATCAGATCGGACGTGCCCGATGCCGGGGCGATTGGCAAGATAGCGGTTTTCCTCTGCTCACGCTCGGCCGCGCAGGCGATGGAGTCATTTGGCGGCAGCATAGGCGATAACCTCGTTTGCATTACGGTTCCCTGCGCAGGGACCGTTGGCTTGAACCATATTTGGGCGGCATTGGAATCAGGTGCCAAAGGGGTAATTGTTGCCGGCTGCTTCAAAGGTAACTGCGCGTCGGTTTACGGCAACCTTCTTGCCGAGGGCAGGATCGGTCAAGCGAGAAAGTTCCTCACAGAAATCGGGGTGGACTCGGACAGAGTGAAATTCGTTCCCATTGCGAGCAACACTCCTAACGTCCTCGTAGAAGCGGTACGGGATATGGAGGAAGCGATACAATGAGCCGCATCAGATTGAATACGCTCGACCCTTCTTTTAAGCATCGTGTGGCACGAACACCTGGGGGTGAGGCCATAAGAGCGTGTTTTGCCTGTAAAGCTTGCAGCGCGGCGTGCCCGATCAATGTCGTTGACAAACGGTACGATCCACGAAAGATCATACGCATGGTACTGCTCGGCATGAAAAAGGAGGTGCTGGAGAGTGATTTCATCTGGCTCTGTTCCAGTTGCTATGGCTGCCACGAAGTGTGCCCCCAGAATGTGCGCTTCACCGAAGTAATATTCGCTATCAAGAATCTCGCTGCTGCCGAGGCTTGCATGCCACCAGGGTTGACTGGTCAAAAAACACTGCTAAAACAGCATGGCCGTCTCTACGAGGTCGGTGAGTTCGAGAATGAGAAGCGCAACAAACTTGGCCTGCCGCCCCTTATTGAACACCCTGAGGACTACAACCGCCTGCTGTAACCAATAGCAGGCCATTTCGTCCCGTAGCATAGTGACGGAATAATGGAATTCCAGCGGCTCAAAAGAGCGGCGGAATGAAAGACAATTCCCATGGAAGCACTCTTGTATCTTGGTTGCACCGTACCCGTCAGAAACCTGAACTATGAATTATCCGCGAGATTGACCGCGCGTGCCTTGGGCATTAACTTCAGGGATCACGAAGCCTTTGGATGCTGTGGGTTTCCGCTCAAATCACTGGATGTCCATCAGACGACGCTTATTGCTGCACGTAACCTGGCACTGGCAGAAAGGGAAGGGCTCGAAATCTGCGCCCTCTGCAACGCATGCGCGGGAACCCTAGCGGAAACGGCCCACGCGCTGCATACCAATCCGGAATTAAAGGAACAAGTGAACAAGGGCCTCAAAGAGGTTGGTCTGCGATATGAAGGTCCAGTGAAGGTTCGTCATTATATGAGGCTGCTGTGGGAAGAGGTAGGTGTGGACGCGATCAAGAAGGCTGTCACGCGACCCCTCACCGGCGTGACTCTTGCGCCTCACTATGGCTGCCACTACCTGAAGCCGTCTGAGCTGACAGCCGGCTTTGATTCGGCCTCGGACCCGAGGACATTGTCGGACCTAATTTCTGCAACGGGCGCGCAGGTAATAAATTACCCCTCCCTTAAAGACTGCTGCGGTGGAGGACTGCTGGGAATATCAGAAGATGTTGCCAATGCGATGGCTGTCACAAAATTGATCGACGTGGCTGATACTGAGGCTCATGCGCTCGTTCTTGTTTGCCCTTTCTGCAACGTGATGTATGAAGGTCAACAAAAGAAGATCGTAAAAGCGGCAGGTCTTGACCTCAAAGTGCCGGTGGTTTACTATCCGCAAATCTTGGGCTTGGCCTTTGGCCTGCCCTCCGAGCAACTGGGGTTCAAGCTGAACCGTGTGAAACCTTCCGAGCTGCTGAAAATCGTGGAAGGTTGATGCCAACATGTTGCCACGGGCAAGACAGGCTAAATCTGGGGGCTATGCCATAGACGCCATAATCCCGCGGGACGTACTGCGGTTGATTTCTTGATTCCGATATCGCTTCAGAGGAGGATGCTATGGACCATAAGGGGTATGTGTTCCCTGATGACTTACAATACGAAAAGAATCACTTCTGGGCGAAAGAGGAAGGAGATCTTGTAGTCACGGGCGCTACGGAGTTTATCTCCAAACAGGCAGGGGAAATCACATTCGTGGACCTCCCTGAGGAGGGAGACGAAGTGACTCAAGGTAAGCCCTATGGTTCCATCGAGTCCGGCAAGTGGGTTGGCAGGATTTACGCGGTGGTATCCGGTGAAATCGCCGAAGTGAACACGGACCTGGAAGACGAGCCCGAAAAAATCAACGAAGATCCATACGGCAGTGCGTGGATTTGCAAGATTCGCCCATCTAACCTCGAAGCCGAAAAGGGGGCACTCATGTCCCCTGGTGACGAGTTCAAGAAGTTTATCGACCAAGAGATCGACAAGATCGCAGACCAGCAAAAATGACCATGGTCTAACCGGAGATCCCCTCTTCCCAGGTATGGTCACGGAATAAAAGCATCAGGTTAGAATTAGCTCTTAGACAGGGCACCTCATGAGGTGCTTCGTGGATACTGCGCTGCGCCCCCTCCAGTCTCTACTCACTGGTAATCCGCAAAAAAAGATGTGATAATTCAATAACAAAAAATGAAAAGGCCACACTTTTCTTTGCCTTTTCTTGACGTTGTGCTTTATTCCTGATAGTTGTGCATCACCTGTGAGCGGTGGCGTAGGGATCCGTCGTTTAACCAGCGGAGGGCTTTTTTCATGGAAAACATGAACTTACTCGATATAACTATCAAGTATTTCAACATGATTGTATTCGTGATGTGCGTACTTTTTGGTATGACTTCACTTTTCGCTTCCTGGATAGCCTGGCGCGAGATTCACCGAAAAAATAACATAATACGCAGCGTCATAGCGGCCTACAATATTGCCGAGGATACGCTCGAAAAGGGGCGGACGCCGATAGGTGATTTTAACCTTGACCCCGCGATCGTTCAAACGGTCTTTAACAGCCTTCAGGAGATCCTAAATGCCATTTACGGCGAGGTGACCGGCAAGCCCATACCATCTCGTGACGACCGAGCCCACGGTTCCCGCAAACTCGCCGGCCTTCATACTCTGACCAGGGCTTGGAAACGAAAAGACGCGACGAATCCGACCAATATATGTGACATGGTGCCAACGTTGATCCCTGATGAAAGAGACCGCAACCAAAGCAGCGCACATCCCTGATTCTGAGGTCATGATTGTTTGATGGCCGAAGTGTAACGAATTGCCGTAATGAAGCGCCACCTACTTGAAAGACCATTCCTACCGATCATATCTCTTCCATCTTTAGCAGAACCTTAAGATTATCGGACTTCTGAGATTCGCGGAAAGCTTCCTCGGCTTGATCTATCGGGAAAGTCTCTGAAATCAGCGGGGTAGGATCAACCAGCCCGGATTCCATTAGCCTCAAAGCCGCGCCGAATTGCCCGCATCGCGAACCCACGACCGTGATTTCATCAATCACCAAGGGAGCCGGATTGAAATCGAAGCCCCCATGATAGGTGCTCTTCAAAACGATAGCTCCCCGTGGCTTCACCCGGCTTACCGCGAGTCCCCAGCCCGAGGGATGGCCGGAAGCTTCTACTACTGCGTCGAATCGGTCATCGCGATCATTGAACGAGTCTAAGGTAATTGTCGATCCGTTCATACGCGCAAAGAATTCCAATTTTTCAGGGTGCTTCCCGACTAACAGCAAGTCGCACCCGGTGAGGCGAAGCACCATGCAGACAAGCAGTCCCAGTCTGCCATCCCCGATTACTGCAACACGGTCCTCAGGCCGTATCTTTACCTGTTCGAGGATTTCAAGGGCAGCAGCCAGAGGTTCCGTGAAAATCGCCTGTTCATCTGAAAGTGTGTGGGGCACAGGTACCAGGTTCGATGTCGGAAGTGTAAGGTATTCGGCCATAGCTCCGTCACGTCCGAGAATTCCGAGGACGGTTCTGTGCGGGCAGTGGCGCTGCAAACCCATCCGGCAGTAGGAGCAATCTCCGCAACCGGCATTTATTTCACCTACCACTCGGAGACCCACCTGCTGCGGATCAGGTGATCGCTCGACAGTCCCAACGAATTCATGTCCGGGAATGCCATGAAAATTCATGTAGCCTCGGACAATCTCGATGTCTGTCTTGCAGATTCCTGCTATTCGGACCCTCACAAGAGCTTCGCCCGGTAGCGGATTGGGTACCGGAACATCCTGGAAGGCCAGCTTTCCATCAAAGACCAGTGCTTTCATGGGAAGATTCCACCATTTCTGCCACTTTTCGGAACTTTTCGCGCCCCCATAATTCGGACGCCCCAGGGCTTTTTCGTATCCCATCCTATAATAGCAGTTAGGGAATCTTTTGTGTGGGCTCTATTAAAGCAGCGTGTATGATCATTTTCTGCCCGTCATAGCATAAGGATCGCTGAAATATGTGTTATAGAAAGATACCGTTTCGAGCGAAAGCTGGAGACTCAATTTCGGAGGAGAAGGTTATTCGGAAAGTGAGCAAAGGGTTGATCATCGTCACCGGAGGAGCCGGATTCATCGGCAGCAACATTGTTAGGGCCCTTAATGAATCCGGCGAAGAGAACATTCTCATAGTGGATCGTCTTGGAAAAGCCGACAAGTGGAAGAATCTCCTCGATCTAAAATTTCTCGATTACGAGCATAAGGAAGATTTCCTTGTAAAGCTCGAGCGAGGAATGTTTGACCACGGCGTTTGGGCCGTATTCCACATGGGAGCCTGTAGTTCGACCACGGAAAAAGACGCTGATTACCTTATGGAGAACAACTACTGGTTTTCCCGAAGGCTGGCGTCACGTTACGCAGGGAAAAAGGGGCTGCGGTTTATTTATGCATCCAGTGCGGCCACTTACGGGGATGGTGAGCAAGGGTATTCCGATGCCCACGAGTCGCTCACGTCGTTACGTCCGCTGAACATGTACGGGTACTCGAAACATGTTTTTGACCTGTGGGCTCTCAAGACAGGTTTTTTGCAGAACGCGGTGGGCCTCAAATATTTTAATGTGTTCGGCCCCAACGAGTATCATAAAGGCGACATGCGAAGCGTGGCTATCAGGGCTTACTTTCAGGCCAAGAAAACCGGGAAGGTGAAGCTCTTCAAATCTTACAGACCGGAATACGGAGACGGCGAGCAGTGCCGTGATTTCATATACGTCAAGGATGCGGTGAAAATCACTCTCCACTTTCTTGAAAAGCCCGAGATAAACGGCATATTCAACGCGGGCACAGGTTCGCCGCGGAATTTTCGTGACCTTGCCTCCGCAGTCTTTGATGCTTTGGGTGTGGAACCTTGCATCGAATACATCGACATGCCGGATGGTCTCGAAAAGCGGTATCAGTATTATACGTGTGCTCAATCAGCAAAGTTACGAAACGCCCAGTTTGAGGACGAGTTCTTCACGCTTGAGGCCGCGGTCAAGGACTATGTGACCAACTACTTGGAAAAAGATGAGCGCGGCGAGGTGGACGCCGGAGTCTGAGGCCATTTCCGGGAGAACTTTCTCGAGTCATTCTCGGAATGGGAGCATTCTTTTTCATGCGGTGAACTTTCCGATGCGATCCGGAACGGAGATTTCAACATGACCGATTCTCAGCAGTTACTGCAACAACGCGAAAAGCGGATTCAGGATGCAATAGCCCTCAATAAACCGGATCGAGTGCCCATCGCGTGTCTCTGGGATTTCTTTCCAGCCAAGTGGAAAGGGGTTTTAGTCAAGGATACTATGTACAACCACCAACTCATGTTTGATACATGGGTTGATTGTATGCAGCACTTTGCTCCGGATACGGTGGACAATCCCTTTCCTTTGAGAGGATTCGGCCAAGTGTTGGATATGTTGGACTTCCAGCACCTCCGGTGGGCCGGACACGGCCTTAACGACAACACGAGCTACCAGTTCGTGGAACTTGAGGTCATGAAAGCAGAGGAATACGACCATTTCCTGTTCGATACCTCAGATTTTATGGTTCGCCGTTTTTGGCCGCGTGTTTATAAAGCCCTTGAGCCGCTGGAACGACTGCCGCCGTTGAACCAGACCATTTCATATTTCTGGGGCATTCATAACGCGATGTTCTTACTATCCCCCGAAATGGAATCGGTTCGCACAGCTTTACTTGAAGCAGGCAAGGCATCTGCCGAAACAATGAAATGGGCCGCGGCGTACGGCAAGAAAATGACGGGGCTTGGATTTCCGCCTTCTTACGGAGGATTTAGTCAGGTGCCTTTTGATACATTGGGCGATTTCTTCAGAGGCACCAAGGGTATCATGATGGATTTGCACAGGCGTCCGGACAAAGTCCTAGCGGCATGCGAAAAGCTTCTCCCGATCATGATTGAAACTGCAATAGCCTCGACCAAACGCACGGGCATCCCCAGAGTCTTCGTCCCGCTTCACAAAGGCTTGGACAACTTTCTGTCACCCCAACAATTCCATAGATTCTATTGGCCACACATGAAGGAACTATTGCATGCTTTCGTCCGTGAGGGGATCACTCCTTGGGTGCTCGCCGAAGGGGTTTGCAACAACCGACTGGAGGCCTTCCGAGACGTGCCTCCGGGTAAGGTTATTTACCACTTTGAAGCAACGGACATCTTCCGAGCAAAAGAAATGATGCGCGATCACTGTTGCATTCGCGGGAACGTTCCAATGAGTCTTCTGACAGTAGGAACTCCGGAAGATATCAGGACATATTGTAAGAAGCTGATAGACACATGCGCCGTGGACGGGGGCTTTATCATGGACGCGGCCGCACCTCTGTCGGAAACCAAGGCCGAAAACGTTCAGGCTATGTTCGATTTCACCAAGGAATATGGCGAGTACAAGTGAATGAATTGGCTGCACTGACCACCGAGGTTTGTGTTCCGGTAGTGCCGGAAATGTATTCGATTAGACCCGCAAGATTCTCTCTAGGAGGCTGTTGCGTAATCCCGCGTCCCGCGGGACTTTCCTGAATTCGTGGCACGATGGCGACCAATGTATCGGGATCTCTCAGGGGCTGCTACGGGAAAAACTTAGTATGTCAGACTCTTAGGAGCCGGGGAGAGGTAATGGAACAATGAGTGGAACCTCCTCGTTACCGATAGCGCCGACGAGTGAGGTTGCGCGACAGGCTCCTAGAATGGCATTGACAACAAAAGCAGAGACGTCTCCAACTATGCATGACTTTACAGAAACTACGCAGGAACTAGCTATCTTCAGAGAGACCGTTTACAGGGCGGCCAAGGAAAAGATTGCCCCGCTTGCCGCATCCATTGACGAGCGTGGGGAATTCAATCGAGAAGTGGAAGCGCTATGCTGGGATCTGGGCCTTTTGAGTCTGGTTTTGTTGCCGGAGTTCGGGGGACTGGAAAGTAACGCCTGCACTGCTTTATGTATCGCGGTCGAAGAGATTGCTAAATTCTGTGCATCATCGGCCTTGCTGCTAATTATACAAGCTGTAGGGTCCTTTCCCATTGTACACGGAGCGTCGCCGGAAATCAGGGAAGAAGTGCTATCCAGGATCAAGGATAATCGTGAACTGATCGCATATTTGGTGACAGAGCCTTCGGGAGGATCGGATGTCGCGAGCATCCGAACTACTGCCGTTAAGGACGGTAATGAGTGGGTGCTGAATGGAACAAAATGCTTCGCTACCAACGGCGGCGTGGCCTCCATTTACTCTGTCCTGGCGAGAACCTCCAACGAAGGAGGCCACAACGGCCTCACCTTTTTTCTTGTGGAGCGCGATAGGCCGGGTCTTGTGGTGGGCAGACACGAGAACAAGCTTGGTCAGCGAGGATCAAATACCACCGAAGTGTTTCTGGATGATGTTCGCGTGCCTGCAGCCAACCTTCTTGGGACTGAAGGTCATGGTTTCCGGCTTGCCATGAAGGATTTCGACATGTCCAGACCTGCGGTAGCTGCTCAAGCGTTGGGTATTGCCGAAGGAGCTTTCGAGATTATGGTGAAATACTCGACGGAGCGACGGACCTTCGGAAAATTTCTCGCGGAACATCAGATGGTGCAATCCGTTTTGGCCGACAGCGGCATGCTTATCGAAGCCAGCCGTGGGTTGGTTTACAAAGCCGCAGCACTTTACGATCAAGGCAAGCAGAATACGAAAATCGCTTCGATGGCAAAGTGCTTTGCAAGTGACGCGGCCATGAAAATTACAACCGATGCCGTTCAAGTCCTGGGCGGGTACGGGTACATGAAGGACTTTCAGGTAGAGCGTATGTTCAGAGATGCCAAGCTTACTCAAATCTTTGAGGGAACCAATCAAATTCAGAGAATTATCATTGCCAGAAATATCCTGAGTGAAGCCGGCTTCACGATTTGAAAGCACTGAATGTTCTCGGCGAGACTGCGTGGAGATCGTGCAGATCAAGGCAGCAGGAGGTTGCACTTGTTCAAGCTTGATGATGAACAACGAATGATTCTCGAAACCGTACGCAGGATAGTATCAAAGGAGATCGCACCGAAGGCTGCGGAACTGGACGAGACGGCTGGATTTCCTCAGCACTCACTTGATGCCTTCGCGAAAAACGGCATCTTGAATGCTCTCTTACCCGCGCTGTACGGCGGAGTGCAGGTAAGTTTCATCTTATTTTCGATGATCCTCGAAGAGATCGCGCGAGTGTGTGCTTCGTCGGCATTGCTGTTGATTGCCCAGGCCGATGGCATGCTGCCTATCCTGCACGGTGGGAGCGAATCGCTCAAAGAGAAGTATTTGCAGCGTCTTGCCGGTGAATCCGCTCAGTTGACAGCACTTGCAGCAACGGAACCGTCTGCCGGCTCCGATCTCTCTTCCATGAGAACCAAAGCCGTGCGGAAAGGTGACATTTATGTCGTCAACGGCCAGAAGTGCTTCATAACAGACGGATCGGTGGCGGACTTTTTCGTGCTGTACGCCTACACCGATCCTTCAAAGGGAACGAGCGGTATCAGTGCATTTGTAGTAGAAAAAGGTTTTCCGGGTCTCGTATATGGCAAAAATGAAAACAAGATGGGAATGCGAGGCTCTGTTAACTCCGAGCTGTTCTTTGAAGACATGGAAATTCCTGCCGAGAACCTTATCGGCCAAGAGGGTGGAGGTTTTGCCAATCTCATGAAAACGTTGGCAATGAGTAGGCTTTTCTGTGCATCCCAGGCCGTGGGAATTGCTCAGGGGGCTTTGGATGAGGCGATCAATTACGCTCGGGAACGAGTGCAGTTCGGTAAGCCGATAGCAGCTTTAGCTCCCATTCAGTTCATGGTGGCCGATATGACTGCGGGGGTGGAGTTCTCACGATTGCTCACTCATAAGGCCGCTCAGCTATTCGATGATGGCGAAGAAGAAAGGGCCGGGACTTTTGCAGCGATGGCAAAGTACACGGCTTCCGATACCGCAATGCGGGTTACTACGGATGCAGTTCAAATTTTAGGTGGTTATGGTTACATGAAAGATTATCCCGTAGAGAGAATGATGCGGGACGCAAAACTCACACAAATATACACCGGAACTAATCAGATAATGAGGCTCATCGCCGGGCGGGAAATCTTGTTTTCGCGCTGATCTATCCAGGAATTCAGGAACGACGGGGAAAGGCATTCCCCTATTATCGTGGAGAACAGCACAGGAGGCGCAACCATGTCGGACTTCTCCGGGCCGTTGACCGCTGAAGAAATGGAGCATTTCAACGCTCTGAACAAAGAGAACCTGGAATTCCTCATGAACAGGTACAACAGGAGCAACCGGTGGGTCATCGCGGACATGATCCGCCGAAGCCGGTATCATTATCCGGACAAAAAGGCCATTATCTATGGTGACAAGAACCTCACTTACAGCGAGATGGAAGACGAGGCGAACCGAGTAGCCAATGCGCTGAAAGATCTGGGAGTGAACAAATACGACCGCGTGGCGATACTGGCACACAACACCATTCATCACGTTCTGACCTGGTTCGGGTGTTGCAAGATCGGGGCTGTATATTTGGCTATCAACTATCTCCTCCGCGGCAAAGACATTTCTTATTGTATCAATCACTCCGAAAGCAAAGTTTTCATCGTCGAAGATGCCCTCTACGACCTCGTGAAAGACATTCTCGACGAGATACCTACGGTGGAGACTCTGATTTGGTCCAATCAAGGGGTCGGGAAACCTCCCGTCAACAACCGCTTTAAAGACTTTGACGAATGGATTAAAGAGCATTCCGCGGATGAGCCTGCCGCCATCCTCCACATCGAAGATCCTTGCCAGATGACTTACACGAGCGGTACCGAGTCATTGCCGAAGGGTGTCATCATCAGTAATCAGGCTCTATTGGCTCATTACATGGGATGTATTATAGACGGTCAATATGACAGCGACGACGTCAGCATCAATGCCTTGCCAATATACCATTGCGCTCAGCGGGATGTCTTCATGAATCCCGTTTTTCTGGTAGGCGGAACCAACGTGTTGATGGGGCCTGACATTGGACAAGTTCTTAAGAACATACAAGATTACAAAGCGACGATGTTCTTCGCTCCTCCGACAGTGTGGATAGGGATTCTCAGACACCCTGATTTCGGAAAGTACGATCTTTCGAGTCTCAAGAAGTGCTACTACGGTGCCTCTATCATGCCCGTCGAGATACTGAAAGAAATTCTGGAAAGAGTGCCTGGGGCCAAAATCTATAACTACTACGGTCAAACTGAACTAGCGCCATACCACACTATCCTCAAGGCCAAGGACGCTACAACCAAACTCGGATCCGCTGGAATGGGCGGACTGAACATGGAAACCAGACTTGAAGATGAGCAAAATAAGCCAATCCACGAACCTGATGTCCCGGGCGAGATCTGCGGCAAAGGACCGCACGTTATGATCATGTATTACAAAGATCCTGACAAGACCGAAGAGGCTATGGCAGGTGGATGGTTCCATTCCGGGGATATCGGGGTGATGGATGAAGATCGTTACATCACTGTCGCGGACAGAAAGAAAGACATGGTGAAGACCGGGGGAGAAAACGTTGCCACAAGAGAGGTAGAGGAAGCAATCTATCTCGACAGGCGGGTTCAAGAGGTTGCAGTCGTCGGTCTGCCGCACCCGAAATGGGTGGAGGCGGTCACCGCGGTTGTAGTTCCTAAGCAGGGAGAGATTATCAAAGAACAGGAGATCATGGACCTGTGCAGGAGAGAACTTGCCCCATTTAAGTGTCCGAAAAGCGTAATTTTTTTGGGTGCACTTCCGAAGACCCCAACCGGCAAGATATTGAAAAGGGAAATGCGAATGACGTACAAGAACCAATTTGTTGATGGGAAATGAAGCGAAGAAACGTAAAGATCAGCCGCTTTGATGTTGATGACAATTGATACGGATTCCCTTTCAAGCAATGGCCCTTTGTTTCTGGTGGGAAAGTCCAGCCGAAGTGGGGGCGGGTTTGAAACCCGCCCCCACTAGAAACACGGTGTGACTTGCTTGAAAGCCAATCGAAATGTGACAGACTTCGTCGGTCTCTTGAGAAAAAGTCACTTTTCAGCTAATCTGGCCTCAGATGAGCCTTTAAAGGCATGCGAGAGCAACTCGAAGCGATTCCGGTCTGAGGTTCCATCCGAACAGCAACTCACCAGGACAAAGCCCTCAAAATGGTGACACCCACCGCATGATTGCAGTTGTAATCCCTGAGATATGGACGCCAGCCCAGGAGGAAAAGCATGAGCCTGGCCGAATTGCCTGCCCCGCTATGAGTTGAACCGGCCAGGAATAAATGCTTTCAGATGCATCCCTGAATGCTAGCCGGAAGCCTAAATTTTTTCACTTCGTTCAGCTCCCGGTAAATTGCATTAAGGCACTGATAATCTGTTTCTGGACGGACATTGCCGTAAGCGGGCCTGAGGAAGCCCGAATGATAAAAGGATCACAGGATGTTTTCATTTAGACGGGAGACCAAGAAACAAGAACGACAAACCAAGTCAATTTGGCGCAAGTTCTGGAGTTTGACCGCTCCATATTGGACATCGGAGGCAAAGTGGGGAGCCATAGGACTCCTTGTCGTCATCATGAGCATGAACCTGGGAATGGTTTATGTCCGGGTGTTGCTCAACGAGTGGACCAGAGGGTTTTATAATGCTCTGCAAGCTGGAAATAAAGCGGCGTTCCTGAGTGACCTCTGGCGGTTTGCGGAACTCGCAGCAGCCTATATCGTGCAGGCTGTATATATGCTTTATCTTAACCAGATGTTGCAAATCCGTTGGCGGCGCTGGCTTACTGACAAATATTTGTCCAGTTGGCTCAGTCGTCAGGCATACTATCGCATGCAATTCTTGAAGAATGCCACGGACAACCCCGACCAACGAATCAGTGAAGACATTAGTTCGTTCATCGATCTTACTTTGACCCTGAGTGTTGAACTGCTAAGTTCGGTCGCAACGCTGATTTCCTTCGTTGCTATTTTGTGGCAGCTCTCCGGTACTCTAAGCCTTCCTCTGGGTTCTTTTGGAACGCTAAGCATTCCAGGCTACATGGTCTGGGCAGCAATTGGTTACTCTGCCATCGGAACATGGCTGACAATGCGAATCGGAAATCCATTGGTCAAACTGAATTTTGACCAGCAACGATTCGAGGCGGACTTTCGTTTCAGCATGGCTCGATTGCGCGAGAACAGCGAATCCGTGGCTTTGTACCGTGGTGAAAAGAAAGAAGCGGCGAGTTTTCTATCCCGATTTACTTCTGTTGTGGACAATTACTGGGAAATCATGAAGCGTCGCAAGAAGGTGAACTGGCTGACAAGCGGCTATAATCAACTTGCTGTGATTTTTCCAATCTTGATGGCAGCGCCTCGTTTCTTTTCCAAGCAGATGGGGCTTGGCGGGTTGATGCAAACCGCCTCAGCCTTCTCTGCCGTCCACGGGGCTCTCTCCTATCTAGTCAACAGTTACACGACTATTGCCAATTGGACTGCTGTACTGGATCGTCTCTCCGGATTTAACATGGCGATTGAGCGTGTCGATACGATAAAAGACCAAGAGGAATGCACGCGGGGCAACTCGCCGGATCACTGTTTTTCGATATCTTCTCTCAGTGTTTTTCTGCCGGACGGAAAGCTGTTACTCGATGACTTGAATTTGCGTCTAAATCCTGGCGCCTCGTTGCTAGTTATGGGTCCGTCCGGCTCCGGGAAAAGCACCTTACTGCGGGCCTTAGCCGGCATCTGGCCGTTCGCTCGTGGAACGGTTGTTTTGCCCGAAGCGGCGAAAGTACTATTTTTGCCCCAGAAGTCGTATCTCCCTCTGGGAACCCTGCGGGAGGCCCTGTACTATCCGTATGAAGCCCAAGGTGCCGAGACACGGCTCCCCGAAATACTCGATCTTTGCCGTCTCACACATCTGTCGAAGGATCTGGACTACGCCGACAATTGGGCTCAATCGCTTTCATTAGGCGAACAGCAACGCGTCGCTTTTGCCAGGATCCTGCTTCAACGGCCTGATTATGTCTTCTTGGACGAAGCCACGGCCTCACTTGATGAAGAAACAGAGGAGACGCTCTACCAACTTATCAGATCACGCTTGAGCCATGCTGCAGTAATCAGCGTCGGACATCGTAGCACTTTACGCTCTTGGCATGATTCAAGACTGAAGCTTATGGGAGAAGGAAAATGGCTCAGGACTTCAGGGGCAAGGGAAGCTGTAACTTCTCTAAGATCGTAAGACGGGCATAGCCTTGAGTCGTTCGAAAGTTGAAATCACTCGCTTCACCAAAACGACACGGTATTCTCAACGAGCATCGAGTATCTGGCGGACCTTCCTTGCCAGGTCGTCAATGTTGAATGGTTTGGCCATGAAATTCAGTCCGTTGTCGAGAACGCCGTGATGAACGATAAA
This sequence comes from uncultured delta proteobacterium, assembly GCA_963729795.1. GTDB lineage: Bacteria > Desulfobacterota > Desulfomonilia > Desulfomonilales > Desulfomonilaceae > CAWBBA01. The sequence continues at coordinate 103,846 of CAVSPC010000016.1, forward strand.
GTTCTCCGTGTATCCTGATACATACAGAACCTTGAGGTCGGGTCGTTCGGAGGACAGTGTGTCGAACAGCCGTCGCCCGTCCATTTGGGGTAGAACGACGTCGGTAAGCATGAGGTGGATGGATGTTTCGTGAGTGCTGGAGATCTCTATCGCTTCTTTTGGGCCCGCGGCAGGGAGAGTTACATACCCCAGTATTCCAAGTGCCTCGCATGCAAGTGTCCGCACTATCTCCTCATCCTCAACCACCAGTATTGTCTCCTTTCCATGCGGTCTCGGGCCGGGATCCGAAATCTGCACCTTCGAGTCGGGCAACGCTTCCGCCCGAGGAAAGTAGACTTTGAACGTGGTCCCACGGCCAAGCTCACTATAGACATTGATATGGCCTTGATGTTGCTTGACAATACCGTAGACCGTGGCAAGACCTAATCCGGTACCTACTCCTTTTTCCTTTGTGGTGAAGAAGGGCTCGAATATTCTTGCGAGAGTTGAGGAGTCCATGCCCTGGCCACTGTCGCTGACTGCAAACATCACGTATGGGCCCGGCCGCACTTCGGGATGCATTCGAGAATAGTCCTCGTCCAGAAAAGCATTGCCCGTTTCTATCGTTAACTGCCCTCCTTCCGGCATAGCGTCTCGAGCGTTTACAGCAAGATTCATCAAAATCTGCTGGATTTGCACCGGATCCGCCTGGACTCTTGCTGCCGCAGCGTTCAACACGGTGACGAGTTCGATATCCTCTCCGATCAACCTGGTTAGGAGCCTTTCCAAGTCGCTTATTATCTCGTCAAGGTGCATTACCTTCATGTCCAGCACCTGCTTACGACTGAAGGCAAGCAGTTGGCGGGTGAGATCGGCTGCGCGTTCAGCGGCACGGGTGATCAAATGCAGTCTGTCTCGGCCAGACTGACCTTTCGGCAGATCATTTAACATCAGGTTGGCATACCCGATCACGGCCGTGAGGATATTATTGAAATCGTGTGCCAAACCCCCCGCCAACTGGCCGATGGCTTCCATTTTAGCGGATTGGCGTAGCTGGTCTTCGAGCAGCTTGCGGTGTGTGATATCGGACACGATAACGAGCATCCCGCCCGGGTTTCCCTGGTGGTCGTAATAGCGGGACGCACTCAAACTAACATCCAAGACGCGCCCGTCTTTGGTATACCGTTTTGTCTCAAAACCGCTGCACGGGATACCTTTATCAATGACTCCTTCAACAAGAGCCATGGAGGCTTCTCTCTCAGAATCGAGAACATAGGGGATTCTTTGATCCTGAACGTCTTCTATGGTCCATCCAAAAACCCTTGCAAACGCATCATTTACATACCGGGCCCTGCCTTCCATGTCGTAGATCACGATGGCGTCAGGAGACGAATCGAGAAGGGAACGGTATAGCTCATGCTGTCGTTTCGACTCCTCATAAAGGCTTTTGTATTTCTGTTCACTTACCTGTAAAGCTTCTTGGGCCTCAACTTGCTCGGAGACATCCATAATGGTAGAAATCAGGCCTTTCTTGCCGAACACGCCGTCAAGTGGACTCACCTTCAAGTGGCCATAGAAAGGGGAACCGTCGTTCCGCCGAAATCGGGCTTGGACTTCGAATGATGTCGGTGAAGGCAAACCCTTCTTAAATAGCGTCAGAACGCTTTGGTACTCCTCCACCGATAAGTAAAAGTCTTTCGCTTTCTTTCCCAAGCATTCTGCCAGGTTTCGGTACCCGAACATCCTCAGCATAGCCGGATTCGTCCATCTGACGACCCCTTCTTCGACATGGGTGATGGCAGCAGGCGAAGCGGCCAAGATAGTTCCGAGCATCTTTTCGCTCTTCCGCAATGCCTCTTCCGCCCGTTCGCGTTCCCGGACCTCTTGCTGCAATGCGTCACGCGAGTCTCGCATGCCTTGAAACAGAGGACGAATCGCGTAAATTCCTATAAACATCAAAATAGAGGTGGCAAGAGCAATCAAGGCTTCGGATACGTAAGAGATGTTTAACAGATCGTGGGAAGGGAACCAAAAGAGCGCAACAGATCTCCGAAGAGACATGAAAAGAAGAGCTGCTGAGATACAGAGCCATGCCAGCTTTTTTCCCGTAAGCGGAATGAGGCGCAACGATAAGTAGGCCGCTCCTCCCTGAGCAAGAACGGCCGACACTAACACCGCATAGATTAGTTCCCGCATCATTTATCCTCATAGACTGTGCTTTCTTACACACCCGACTATACGCCCCCCACGACGGCCGCTCGGCTCTGGGTTGAATCTTCCACCGGAGGGCCGTACACTGGACAACCGTATCACGGACCAGGGGCGAGGAGCGACCAAATAATCGGTTGTTCCTGCCTCTATCTACGCATGGCGGTCTCGCCCATTGGCCGGGAGATTCAGAAGGTGTTTTGGCTGAAGAATGCGAACTCGAGCACTCTGGAAGACGAATAATACTCTGGTGCGGCATTTTCGGCAACAGTATGCGAGCATTTCAGGTAAATTCTCAAGATGCCACAGCCAAGTGGAGTTGCAGTCTGAGAATCAAGTATCGAGTCTCCTGATCAAACGTTGTATCCAGTAATCTCATCAAACTCTAACTTGCGTATGGAAGCGGCGAGTCATAATCTACCCGTACAATTGAGACAGGAGGCGATGACAATGCTGGTGTCAAGAACTTTCGTGATTGTGGCAGCGGGCATCTTGCTATTGGCAATACTTTGCACGATTCCGGCAGTGAGTTCCGCACAGGGCTCCGGGATTTTCGAGAAGTACCAGCAATGCAAGGCTGATTGCAACGAGGCCTATGGCGGTTACGACCAATGGCCGTCACCATTTTTTCCTATGGGCCACGCGGAGTGTTTTCAGAAATGCGAACGCAGCTTCTGGAGGGACTTTGACAGGCAGAATGCGGCCAAATAACTGGCGGAGAACAGGGAGGCAACCGGTCTCTGGTGAATTGCCCCGTATGAACTGGATATATGAAACGAAGAATGCCGTTGCTATCCTACCAGGTAGGCATTTACGGTGCCGTCGCGAGAGGAAGGGTCGTAGCTAATGTTACAAGGCAACTTTTCGCTGTCGGCGCAGGCCGGCGTGGATTTCCAGGAGCCACCATGAAGAATCCTATTTGTAGGCTCCACCACTATAAAATTCCGGGTAAAGCTTTGCCGCGCAATCAGGGCAAATACTGTGGCTGAAATCAGCTTCTGAATGATTGCGGATGTATACTTCTACCTGGGTCCAGTAACCCTTATCATCGCGTATCTTCTTACAGGACGAGCATATAGGCAGCAGGCCGCTCAGAGCCTTCACTTTCGCCAGGGCCTCTTGCAGTTCCTCAACCATTTCCGACAAATTCTTTTCAGCCCTTTCGCGTTCTGCAATTTGTCCTCTCAGCTCCTGGTTCATTTTCGATAGTTCAACTGTTCGTTCTTTTACCCTTTCTTCAAGCATATCACGGGCATTTCGCAGCGTTTCTTCCGCTTCCTTTCGATGTGTTACATCCTGCCTCATCACCCAGAATCCTAAGACGTATCGACTCTTCACATTGCCCACGAACGTGGTTTCAAAGTATCTTGTCACCCCATCAGGTCCGGTTTCTTTTATCTCGAAGGAACGAACAGGGCAGCCATCGGTTAGCCAGGAGAACAATTGCTCAGTATAAGCCTCATTCAGGGGGAAGAACTTTTTCATTCGCACTCCCCTGATGTCTTCTATGCACTCCGCTCCGCACGTTCTCGCCAATTCACTGTTGCCTCCAACCAATTTAGCCTCTGATAGAGAGAGCAACAATTCGGATACAGGTCGATTCCACGACATCTCACGCGGAAGTGCGAATTCTCCGATACCAATCGGAAATACGTCAACTAATTGCTCATACTTTTTGCTTATGACGAGTTGTTTTCGTTCGGCGGTCAGGTCTTCGACAAGAGACAAGGCCAACCGGGAATCTCTGAATCGAATGGAACGTAGATTCAGTCTGCACCAGAATGACTTTTGATCTATTTCCACGAGGGCTTCGAACAATCCGATCCTTCTGTGGGCAAAGATACGGTTCAGCTCCTGCAAAGCCAGTTTGCTATCCGCTGCCTCCGGGAACAGGGATGAAAAAGTGCGGCCAATAAGGCTGTCACCGTCATTGGCCATCCTTTTTGCAGCTTCGTTGGCGAATACTATGCAATGCCCTGCATCGATCAAGAGGGTGGGTACAGGCATCGCTTCCAATAATTTGCCGAAGGTGACGTTCTTGATTTTCCGGAAATCAAAGCTTCCTGACGTAGTCACATCGCGGGTGAAAATGCCGTCCAGATCAATTGTTTGTGAAGCAATCGCAGATTCTGGGAGCATATCGGGCCCGGCAAGAATTCGGTCGCTTCCCTTCAGCGTGCGTTGGCCCTTTCTGTCCATTGACACTTCCTCGGCCCATTGCCGCATTAGCAGGTCCAGCCCCTGTGTTCAGCTTGTTGCTTTTTTCTTTTTGTTTCCCCGCCCCGTAGGCAAGAAATGGCTTTTCGTTGGAAAATCATTTGGTGCCTGACGCTCCATCATGGAGTGTCGAAGGTTAATTACACGATGCCACTAAGCGGGTCAAGCAAAAAAAGAGCGGCTTATCTGCTTGCAAAACGTTCAACTATCCGTGAAGACGACACTTTGGCTACGGAGGTCTGACGGCATTACATGCCCCCACGCATCACCGAATTCAAATCATAAAGTGGGCCATCAGACAGGCAAGACTCCGCGACCCTCGGAAAACGTCAGTAGCCAATTCACGGTCCGGCTACACGTTCGGCGGCAACTACTTTGAAGGGCAACTTGACATCATGACAGGGTAATCCTAACTTGTCTTTGCACCTGTGAAATTTGGGCGGCTGTTGGAATCCAGCCATGACAGGTTTTTTGTTTCGTCACACCTCAGGATCATTTTCAAATAAACTGGATATCCTTTTCTTTTCCGGTTTTGGGTGCGAGACACACAGTCTGTGAACAAAAGGTGGTACGTGACTCATAAGCAATTACCGTCTTATCTTCCGAAGAAGTTTAAACGAATACATCTAGAGTTGACCAACAGGTGCAACTTCTCCTGCCTCTTCTGCCCGGACGCAAAGATGATGCGTAAGCGCGGGGTCATGGATGTGGAATTGGCGCGATCGGCTCTGGATCAGATTTCTGAGCTTAATTTGGCCGAGAAGGTGACCTTTCACGTGATGGGAGAACCATTGTTGCATCCCAGGTTTTTCGACATTCTGGATCATGCTCGCGCCCGAAATCTCCCCGTAGGGCTCACCACGAACGGCGCTCTCCTGAATCCTGAAACCATAAAAGCACTGGCCGAGCGAGACCTGCACCAAATAGATATATCCCTGCAGACTCCCGACAAGGACAGTTTCCTTGCCACCCGCGGGACACGTATGGATTTTGACGAATACCGGGCACGAGTACTGGATCTGTTGGCAGCGTGTGCAGCCAGACCTTCGCCTCCTATTTTCAAAATTCGTATAATGACCACCTCGTTCGCAAAACGAATGCGAGATGAGCTTGGAATCCCCAATTTTATGGGGAGTTCAGAGGCTCTTAGAAATACTGTTCGAGAATGGGCTGAAATTGTTTATCCGCGCCTCGGTCTTGCAGGCGTGGACGAGCGCCTGCTCCGAAAGCTGAAGAAAATCGGCATTCATGGCTGGAATGTGATTGAGATCAGCCCAAACGTCATCATAGAGACATACGTTCTTACAGACTGGGGAAATGCCTTCTCCGGGGAAGACATCATAGAGGCGTCATATGGTTATTGTTTCGGAATGCGGGATCATTTTGCCATTCTCCACTCAGGGGATGTTGTCTTGTGTTGTATAGACTATGATGGCCGGACTTCGTTCGGAAGTCTCAATGACGAGTCTCTCCTTCAAATTCTGTCGGGCAAAGAACTTGAACGAATTGTGAAAGGTTTCAGGCGAGGCCGACTGCTCCACCCATACTGTCGTCAATGTCTGGGAAGCAGCAGCCGTGTCGGCTCATGGATCAAGCCCGTGGCATCAGTTTTGGGACTGAAGATTCTCAAGCCCTTCTTCTACAGGAAATATAAGTTGTTCGATTGACTCGTTGATATTGTTACCCGGTCACTCGAGCAGGAAAACTGCAGGTCCTTGATTTATGGGGCAGAAAGGTCTACTAATAAAAGAAGATCACCTGCCGGACGGATAACGCGTGGACAAAAATCCTTCGGCGTAAGGAACAGAGCAAACATCGCAAATATCCAACGACGAATCGGTGAAAATACTGCCCGGGAAGGACTTCAGATGCCATTTTCGGGCAAGCAGGAGGCCAAGAAATGGACAAAGAGCCCACATGCCCGCATTGTGGTAGCGAGATGGACCCGATTAAGACCCCGACGGAATCATCGTGGGGCGGCGAAACGCATTATGTCTGCTTTAATGATGAATGCTGCTACTTCAAGAATAGTTGGGACGCTCTTGATAGGCAGGGGGTCACGAAAACGGGTTATCGCTGCCGCATAGACGCTCGCGGCGCGTGCGGTCCAATGGCGGTCTGGTCTTCCGAAGCTTTGAAAGATCAGATCTGCGGGAAAGAGTAGATTAACGCTTTGGAATAGCGTGCTGAAAAACTAAAGTTACCAAATGGTATTTGGTGCTAGGGCGACCGCTGGGTCGCCCGTTTTATTGATAGCCTTGAAGGCATGGCCCCTGTCTGTTACTACACCTTTTAGTGAAGAATGATTCTTTAAAATCGATAGCGCGCAACCTGTTGGACTCTGTCGATCGCTTAAATTCTTGTAAGAATTCCGAGAACTGAGGGCAGCGGCAGAAAAAAGATGACAAAGATTCCTCGGTAGGGTACATATAACTCTCCCGTTAGTCATGTGTCATTGCGAAGGAGGAAAGGATGCAGTGGATTAAGCCGGTTAAGTTATTTCTTGTAGTGGCTGTCTTTGCTATTGCAATCGTGCCATTGGTCGCCGGGGCCAGTTGATGGAACTGTGGCATCCCCGGGTTAGGGATGGGCAGCAGTTACAGTTCGGGGGCAACTCCTTATTCAGCCTATGGGTACGGGTATGGTTATGGATACAACGGATACTACGGTTATCCCAGCCAGGCCGCATACGGTCAAGTGCAGCCCAGACCTATGAGGTCGCGGCACCACTCTTCCAGGCCCATGCCAGCCAATCGATGATCAATACGTTGTGGGGAACTACCCGGGAGGATCTTTTCAAACATGAGATCCTCTCGCCCCTCCACATCAAAGGCCATCATTTCAGTGCGAGTTGCGCGACACGCGGCCTAGTTATTGCCGGTAGCAAGCGTCCGGTTAGTAGCGGATCGCGCGTCCGGGTTGCCGGTCCCTTCCGAATATAATTCCTTGGCGAAGCGACCAAACGATTGGGTAGCGTGGCAGGAAAATTAGAGACCGAAAGTCTCTGACCTAGATCCTTGGCACAGAGTCTTCCGGTCCCGTTGTTAACGCAGTTGGCCAGTTGGCCTTTTTACATTCCCGACCAGTCTTTCTTATTTCCGAAAGCAAGCCAAAGAACCACCGTTGTAACAGATACCACAAACAGTATCTCCATTTGCTCCTCACCTCCACCGCCTATTCTCACTACAGGAGTAGACAACATTCTGTCAATAGCAATTATTTCAAGGTCTGATGAGGGGTTCAGAGGCGTCCCTTCATCGAATGAGCATATCCAGTGAGTTCCACGTAACCTCGGCCTTCAACTTTCTTTCCGTCGCGGAACCCTGTGACGGTTACCGCTCCCTCCCAGTAAATGATCCCGATTGACGATTCTGAGGTTAGTTCTTGGGCTTCAATTACGGGTTTGACCTTCAGCGTAATATTGCGATCAGGGATTTCCACGGTCCAACCGGAAGGATAAACTGCCTTGGTCACGGGGCTCGTCCAAGTCCGAGTCGGCAAAATCGTTATTTGTTCGCCCGCCAGGTCAACAGCAGGACCTTTCTTGGGGACGAAAGTTCCGAAAGGCCGCTCAAAGGTGTCATCCTTCTTTCGCAGGTGGAACACCATGACTTCCGTTCCATCATTGAGCTGCAAAGCAAACCAATCCCATCCGCTCTGATCGCCTCGAAGCATGCTCGAACCGAATTCGTGGTCCATCCAGGCCAGTCCTGCGACCTTGTGGCTGGTACCTTTGAATGTTAGAGTTCCATTGGCCTTGAGTCTCGTGAAAGAGTAGTAATAAGAAGCCTGATCCTTAGAGTCCCCCTTTTGGCTGTACCCCGCGTCTCCCTCCAGCACGATCGGCTTCTCCGGGACAAGCCGAAGGTCCAAGGCATAGTTCTGCTCTCGGGCTGCAATGAATATCTCATCTTTCAGTCTCTTCGCGTACCAGTCTTTGACGCTCACGTCGAGATCGTCAGATGCCGCGTGAGCAAGGCCGGGACCTTTTCGTGTCAAAAGTTCGGTATGGAAGAAGTTACGGTTCGATTCGTCCGTAAGGGCAAAATGGGCCGGGAATAGGTCTCTGACAGCCCAGGCCGACAGCTTGCGCGCAGGTGTCCTGACGAAGGTTCTACGGAAAAACGTCAACTGGAATCCCCATTTATGGTCCTTGTCGGAATCGAGATTGCCCGTGAAATACCACCATTCTGTTTGAAATTCAGGGTGTTTTCCGTGGTCTTTCGGGAAGCTCAAAACTCTTCGCGGGCCTGCCCCGGTACCGAGAACGTCCGAGGCCAATAGTGCCGGGGGACAAGAGACCACCGCGCATAACAAGAACACCAGAATAGAGATCACTATCGACTCTTTGGTCAAATGGTTAACATATGAATTTGAGGTAAGCATGCGCGACCGGTCCTTGGTTTTTGGCCGAGCCTTTAGTAACTTCGGCGCAAACATTGGCCCTAATTCACTGGCAGGCGAAAGCCACGGGATCTCCTGAATCCAAAAGTGATCAACCTTAGCAAATATGATATAGGAACCTGCAATCTTCTGCGCAAACCCGGACACAAGACTCAAACGGAGCCTCCCGAATATGACGCCTCTTAAATTCATCCACGCCGCGGACATCCACTTGGGCCGACCTTTTTCCGGCCTAAGGCGGTCCAGTCCGGAATTGGGAAATCTTTTCTTACAGGCAGGATACGACGCCTGGGACCGGATTGTCACTACCGCGATCGATCGGAAGGTTGATTTTTTGACCATAGGAGGGGACGTCTTTGACGGAGCCAACCCCACAGTTCGCGCCAGGGTCGCGTTCAAAAAGGGTTTGGAGCGCCTTTATGAGGCGAAGGTCCCCGTATACCTGGCAGTGGGTAACCACGACCCGCTCAAAAGTTTTCCCGAGTCCTTGCGAACGTTGCCGGGCCTGCATCTATTTGGACCAAGCCCGGAAGGAATGCGGCTTGCGGCAATGGAACTCACTGATGGTGTGATGATTTTCGGAGCGAGCTTTGAGAAGGCTGTCACGACGGACAATCTTGTAAGTAAATTTCGCCGTGATCCGGGTGTAGATTTGGCGATAGGGGTTGTACATGCGAATGTCGCGGGGAGATCGGGGCACGAAAACTACGCACCATGTACTCAGGACGACCTGAGGATCGCGGGCATGGACATCTGGTGCTTGGGCCACGTTCATTCATGTGAAATTCTGTCTCAGGAGCCTCTGATTCTGTATCCGGGCACGAGCCAGGGGGCTCATATCAACGAAAGCGGGCCTTGCGGCTGTTATCTTGTCACTGCCGATTCTGTCGGGGCTGCGGCACAATTCGTGCCTTTGGCGCCTGTTTATTGGCTCAATATAGACCTGGATGTGGCTGATAGTCAGAACTCTGAGGATCTGGTGGAAGCTGCCGAAGCGGCCTGCTCCAGTACCACCTTTTCTTTTTCTGATGGAGACAGTGTGAGGGCCCTCGTGGTGCGTCTGAACTTAACAGGAGAGGGCGGTCCGCAGGACCTCAGAATGGTTTACAAGGACGCAGAGTTTTTCGAGGTGTTGTGCGAACGCTTAGCAATGCTCCCAATACCGGTGTTTATCGAATCTATCCGTGATTCGACTCGATCTCTCACGGACATGGAAGCCCTGAGAAATGAAGAAGGCTTTCTGGGCGACTTTCTCAACCTGTGCCGACGATCGCTCGAGGATCTAGCCATGCGAGACACTCTTCTCGTCGGTGTTCAGGCCGAGCTCTCGAAAAAGCTGCTTAGACGCTATATTGTCCCGCAGCTTGATCTGGAAGCAATGAAAGATGACCCTCAAGCCCTCGCAACGTTGGTGGACGAGGCCGCGGAGCTAGTGGCTCGGATGTTCATGGAACCTGGAGAAAAACGCCTGTGAAAAGCGATGAGCATTAAACTTGTCGCACTCAAACAAAATTACGGGATAGGGGTCAAAAGGAAAAGTGGGGATGTGGGTAGAGCAAATAATTATTGAGAGCTTCGGTGCGTGCAAGCAAGTGACTATTAGTGATCTCCGCCCGGGATTGACGGTGATTGTTGGCCCGAACGAAGCAGGAAAGAGCACGATTTTAGAATTTATGCGCTGCGTTTTCTTTGGCTTCAGAAAAAAGAGCGGGAGGACAAATAACTACGAGCCCCCCGACGGTACCCTCCGAAAGGGCCGGGTGATCGTTCGCATCGGACAGGGGCCGAAAATCAATATCCAGCGGGTTGAAAAGGCTGGTTCCAAGGAGGGGATTCTAACGATTTCGGACGAACAGGGGAACGCGTTGGACGCAGCAGCAATCCCATTGTTTGCCTCAGGAGTCCAGAGAAGCGCGTACGAGACGCTTTTTGCTTTCGATCTTGACGGGTTGCGGCAATTGGACCAGGAAGCTCTTCGAGGAAGAATAGTCTCTGCGGCACTGGGATCGGTAGCGGCGAATCCCTTGGACATCCTTAAAAAGTTAGGCGAACGACTGAAAAGACTGCTGAAGCAATCCCAGAAGGATGATGACTCGCTCTGGACCATTCAATCTCGTATGAGCGCGCTGGACAAACGACTGAAGGAGTTGGCCCAACAACCGGCAAAGTATTCGGAGCTTAAGACACACCTCGCCATGGTCGATAATAGGCGCAGCCACATTGCGGCTGAAATCGAGAGCAGGGGAGCTTGTCTGCGGAACTTGGCAGATCTCAACCGCTGTGAAGATCAATGGAGAAAGCTGGTCTCTTTGGACAACCAAGCGCTTGAGCTTGCAGATGCACGTGATTTTCCGATGGATGGTGTCACCCGATTGGAACATGCGCTGGGCAGAAAACAGGAAGCCTTGCAAGAAGCCTCGGCCCTGGAAGAGCACCTGGATCTCCTGAGGAATCAATTGAGCATCTTGAAGCCGGACATGGTGCTCCTGGAGCATGGCGATTCGATCCGCTCGCTGGCTCGTGATGCAGGCAGCCTGGCTCGCAGGCTCTTTGAAATACAGCAATTGGAATCCGCCATTGTCCAATCCAACCGCAGCCTTGACGAAGAGATTGCGAGTTTTGGCAATAGCTGGAATCGCGAGCGAGTGACCCGATCGGATCCATCGCTGGTCTTGGAAGAAGGAATCCGGACATACATAGATTCATGGCGAACCCTTGGAACGAAGATAGCGGGCCTGGAGGCGCGGTTGTTTGAATCGTCGGAAAGGGTCAAATCTCAGGAGGAGAAAATAGCCCGTAAGACCGGGGAATTGGCCAGGATCATGCCGCTTTGCAGGGGTTATCTTGAGCCTGACGTTCGCAACAGTCTCCAGGAATGGAAGGAGATTCAAAACAACATTGCCAGACTGGACGAGCGACTTTCTGATAAGGACGAAAAGGCGAGGCTTATCTTGTCGAACCGGCAAGCATTAGATGAAGACCTGAAGAGATTGGAGGACGAACGCACACCGAAAATGTCTCCTGCCTTCTTCTGGACTCTCATAGCAATGCTCGGTGCAATAGGCATCGGAATGGTGGCTTTTGCGTCGCTGAGTTCAACCCGTATCTCACCCCTCCTGTTTGGCGCGGGTTCGTGTGCAATTCTGTTTAGCATTTTGGTTGGTGGGCGGAAGATTCTTGATGTACGCAGCCGCCGTTCGTTCATTCGAAGTGAGAGGGAAGTGCTCTTAGTAAAGAGGGATAAATTCACGCGTGAGATCGGGGAAATCGAAAACGAGCGCAGGTTCCTCCTGAAACAGACCCAGGAACTGAGACAGAATCTTCGACAGATTGCCGGTGCTATGTTGGGCAATCCCGATGCGGGCATTAAGGAAGTTTTGGAAGCCGAAAAGCAGTCCAACGCTGCCGAGCCACCATTTCGTCGCTGCCGAGTCCTCGAAGACGGCCTAAAAGCCGATAGGGCAGATCTTGAGATCGAGAATGCCCGGAGGGCCGAGATGCTAAGAATTCTGGGCAATTCGCAAAGCGAGTTTGAAACCCTGAAGCGAAATTGGGACGATTTGGTTGACCATAAGGGTCTGAACAGAGGTTTGAAGCCCGAAACCGCGCTGGAATTGGTTAGACGCCTCCGTGACGTGAAAAGCAAGGCCCGACAGTTGGCTGAACAAGAACGCACGTTAGCGATCATGAAGCGGGATTGGGAGGCGTTTGTCGACCGGGTGACAGCGTTGGCGGAGGAAATGGGCCGTCCCCTTTCTTCGAATGTTTCGCCCGTGGATCAAGTGGAGCGGTGGGGCCATGCCGAAAGGGAGGCATCTGAAGCTCTCTCCGAAAAGAAAGTCCTTGCGGAGAGAGTCAAGGAGGATGAGCTCGGTTTAAAGGCGTTGAGAAGGAAGATAGTGGACGCCGAAAACCACCTGCAAGCCCTTATGGAAGCCGCGGGAGTTGACGACGAAGAATCATTCAGACAGGTTGCCCAACAGCATGAAAGATACAGGTCCATCCAACAGGAACGCAGCGTGCTCGTCGAAAATATGATATCCGCCTTGAAAAAGGAAGGTGAAGCGGCACTGCGCATGGAACTGCAGACCCAAGATTGGGCTGAGAATAGACGCGACCAAGAGTCCCTGACGAAGGACTTACAGAGACTAAGAGAAGAGTCCGAGGGTCTCGCAAGAGAGGCCGGCATGCTCGCCAAGGAGATAGAGACTCTAGAGGCCGAAGACGAGATGGACCACCTGCTCGCGGAAAAAGAAGAATTGCTGGCGAGGTTCCGCGACGGGGTCAGGGAATGGATTGTCTTCAAGCTTTCATCGGATTTGCTGAGCCAGACTGTAAGAATGTACGAGTCGGAAAAGCAGCCCAAACTTCTTGCACGAAGTTCGGAAATATTCAGCGCCGTGACAGGTAGTTCGTTTGAGAAGGTTCTCTTTCCGTTGGATGGGAATCGCGTCAAGGTGGAACGCAAGGATGGCACAAGAATCGACGAGGAACTGCTGAGTCGCGGGACGCTGGAGCAGCTTTACCTTTCAATGAGATTGGCTCACCTGGACGTGCATCATAGGGATAAATTTAATATTCCTATGATGATGGACGATGTGCTGGTGAACTTCGATCCTGAGAGGGCTCGTCGAACTGCCGATGCTCTCGCAAGATTTGCAGAAGAAACTGGCGTACAAATTCTGTTCTTCACTTGTCATCTGCACACAGCGGACCTTTTTCCCGGGAGTGTTGCCCGATTTCGATTGGGACAAGCTGTGGCGGAGCGGCGAGTCATGAATAACTAAGAACTATGTCGAGGTATTTCCAACACCGCGACTATTCATACATTCGAAGGAGCAAAAATGTTTTCAGATAACCCTCTTTGCAACATAAGATGTTGCTTCAAACAAACCAACTTGAATCGCGTAAAGAAAGCTCTGATTCTGGGATTGATAATTGTCCTCCCGGTAATTGGTTCTTCCGCTGGGCTGGGCCAGACCCCTGCCAATCGGGGGCTCTGGAATTTACAGCAGGCATTCAGATCTGTTGCCCGAGCGGTGAAGCCCGCTGTGGTCAATGTTTCCTCGGTTTCTACTATTACTGCTCGCGAGACCGCGCCAAATTTGGACCCTTTCTTCCGGAACAGCCCGTTTCGAGAATTCTTCGGAGACGAGTTCTTCAAACAATTCTTCGGTGGCCCGGGCGGAACTCGACGATTCCGCCAAAAGGGGCTGGGGTCGGGATTCATAATTGACCCGAGGGGTTATATAGTAACCAACCGCCACGTTATAGCAGGGGCCAACGAAATTTACGTGACCCTCGAGGGCAACAAAAAGTACAAGGCAGCAGTAGTGTACTCAGATCCAAAGAACGACTTGGCAATAATTAAGATTAACGCGCGAAATCTGCCTGTCGCAAGGCTTGGAGATTCAAGGACTCTTGAAGTAGGAGACTGGGTGCTGGCGGTGGGAAATCCCTTCGGGCTGACGCAAACAGTCACAGCTGGCATTGTAAGCGCCAAAGGGCGCTCCGCGGAGATAGGGCATCTCCACTATGCAAATTTCATCCAGACAGATGCGGCAATCAATCAGGGCAACTCCGGAGGCCCGCTTGTAAACATAGAAGGAGAGGTTGTTGGGGTAAATACGGCCATTGTATCCGAAAATGGTGGGTCCGTGGGAATAGGCTTTGCGATTCCAGTCGATGTGGTCAAGAAAGTCATTGCTACGGCCTTGTCGCGAGGCATTCCCGGAGCCGGGGCGCGAAACAACATTCCACAAAGGCCTCTTCTACACCGCAACATACCCGCGCCCGGACAGAAGGGCGCAATGCGATTTAATCGTACTCTACCCGGAGCGTTGCACAGAACAGGAGCATCTGACGGGTCTCTTTAGTCTCCATCGACAAGGCCGTCTTTTCGCCGTTTGGCAGGGATTGAGTACAAGCTCAGTCTCGATGGTATCGCGACAAAGTTTTGCTTGACGGCAAGTTTCACTTTTATGTAGGTTTATAATGGTGTATTATAGAACCAATCTTCAGACAAATACCGGAGGATTAAATGAGTAGTGCGACTACGCGCCTTGGCATAATTGTAACTCTAAGCGTGATTGTCGTAGCGGCGGCATTCACCTCTGCCGAAGCCAAGATTCCCGAAGGCTACAGGGACATCAAGCTGGGAATGAACAAGAGCCAAGTCCTGGGCCTTTTGCAACAAAGCCCCCTACATTTTTCCTATGATGACATGGGGGACGAGGTCGGGGAGATTATCCGTGGAGACGATCTGTTTCGTTACGCTATGTACCACTTTAATAGCGAAGGAGTGTTGGTTGAAATAGGCTTGGAAATGCGGGAAATCCTCGGCAGGGACCGAGTTTTGAAACTGTACAACAGCCAGCACGGCCTAAAACTTTCTCCTCGGCAGGCCATGGTTGACGCAGACTCCAGCATATCGGTGGTTAACAACTCCGTGATAATGAAGAAGATGCCGCCGAGAGACACGCGTTCTGCCAAGCGGCCTTAGGAAGCGGCTGCTCAGTCCCGATGGACTTGCTCGAATTAGAGGCATAGTGACAGCAGTGGCGTCGGCACACCTCAAGGGTTGCCAATTAAAGAAAACTCGGTACGTCAGAGAACCTTCAAGCCGTACGTGATGCAACGGCGCAGCGCAGGAAGCCTGCTTGTGGCACGGGGCTACCTAAGGGGGCATACTTGGCAAGGTTTTCGGCACTTCATAAATGGGAGGGCAATCGGGGCTCCCCGGTGGACGCCCTGCGATGCCTCTCCCCGCTGAACCAAACCACCTTATTTCAACGTAGATCCTCGCGCCTGATTGCTGAATCGGACCTCAAAAGCTCAATATGTCAAGTCGGTTACATTAGGTATTTCTCCGCGTAGAATTGCGAGTAACTTGCTAAAGTACCCATTCAGTTACGCAGGGCATGTCATATTTATGCCCCTTCAGGGCTTGAAATTGCCTCTTCCTCGGATAAACGAGCAGTTGCTTGTTAAATGTGCCGATGCTTGACAGAACCGTCCTTTGGTTCTAGATTTGCCCCTTTGAATCGCCTCCGCGTTCAGGAACAATGATCTGTCTGGTGCAGGCATGAAGCACGTCACGGAACCATCGTAAAGTCAGCCAATATGAATTCGCGACATAATGCACTTCCCGCGACGTCTAGGATGGAACAAAGTTTGACTACCCCATATCTTCACGCACTGTGTCTTCATCCCTATTTTCGCGACAGCCATTCCGGATCTTTGGGCTTGGCCGTGTTCCCCCCGGTTGGTCTCGAATACGTTGCTGCTGCACTCAGCCCCCATGTGGAGAAACTGACCTTCCTGGATTTAAGGCTTTCGGATCCTCTCCGGGACCCTAAAAAACTGAGGCAATTCATCGCGGAAGAAATTGATCTGCTCTGCATTAGCATCAACTGGGAGTACAACTTTCGCGAAGTTTGTGAATTCGTCAGTTCACTCCCATCTTCGATTACCACAGTCGTTGGAGGAAAACAGGCGACCGACTGCGTCCAGGAAATTTTCGAATCCTGTCCCAACGTGGATCTCATTGTGAGAGGAGAAGGGGAGGAAAGCATCGTAGAGATCGCCCAGAGAAAGGATTTCAAGGATATAGCAGGAATATCCTATCGGGATGGGGACAGGATATTGCACAACGAAAATCGACCCCTCCCGGAGGTGGACGAATATCAGTACCCGGATCGCCGCTTGAGACGCCAAGATTACCACATGAACATCGGTGGATTTACCTTACAGAGCGAGCAATTCGACATCATACTCACATCCCGAGGCTGTCCTTATAATTGCAAATTCTGTACTTTCAATTTGAATCCCTTGGGGCAGAAGCGAAGCTACTCCGCTCGTTCAATCGATTCGGTCATGGAAGAAATGCGTCAGATGTCCGCGGGTACGATACTAATCGCGGATGAAAACTTCTTTGTGAATCCCCAGCGCGCTAAGAAGATCTGCGAGAGAATCATTGCCGAAAAAATAAGCAAGAAGTTTATCGTTCAGGCCAGAATTGAAATATTCGAACACCCTGATGTCCTTGAAATGGCGGTTCACACGGGGATCAAGGCGTTGCTCCTGGGGATCGAATCGCCTCAGGATCGTATTCTGGAACAACTCAACAAGGGGTTCGACACGGCAAAACTTAGGCAGGCCTTTAGGACATTCCACAAGTTTCCGTTTTACTACCACGGTTACTTCATTTACGGGAATGTGAGTGAAACAGAAGCTGAGATGATGCAGATCCCCGTCTTTGCCAAGGAATTGGGTCTCGACTCTATCACGTATCAAAAACTGCGGATCGAGAAGTACTCGCCTCTGCGGGATCTCGTTGAAGCTACTCCAGGGTACTACATAGGCGATGATTCCATTGTTTATTCGGAGTCTCTCGGACGCCCCGGGCTGAAACGAATCAGCAAGCGAATAACCCGAAAATTCTACTCCCCGATGCAAATATTACGTATGGTGAAAAAGCTTATACGGGTCGGCGTTCTGGATTTTAAGGCATTTCCCATTTTCGCACTGAGCTTGCCAATTGCCCTTGGGAACGCGATAGGTCGCAAGATTTCAAAAACGGCGAAGAAGTCCCATCTTTGGAAACGTTTGGCCTGAGCCAAAATTTGAAGCGATTCGCTAATGTCATGACCGGCGCTCGGAACGATTTGTTGGCGGGTATGGTGCCCGTCCTTCAGAAATACGGGAAATACCTGTACCACCCATCCCGATAGACGATACGTATTTGGCCCGGTCGCTATTCTCGGCTTTCCGGAGCATTCTCAACTACGGTCTCGATGGCCTCGAGCAGGGGTTTAATTTTTGAGTTGTCCGTGAGGATTCGCCTTACTTCGCGGTGCTGGTAAAGGGTACCCATGACAATCATATCTGTGACGGCTCCTTGTTCGTCGAAGTATGCATCGTGACTTATTGCCGCCTCGGCCCCGATGTCGTTATAAACGGTTTTCAGAAACCGGGCTAAGGGACCCGGCACTTGTCGGACCAGGACGTTGATGTGAACCGCCCGAGTCGCCATCATCTGGCTGTTGTCTGCACCCAGATTGTCTATGGCCGCCATTGCCTCGTGGATGGAATCAAGAACGAGCTTTTGGACATCCATCTCTATCTCCTTGACTTGTCTCGGTTGCAACCGGGAAATGTATGGTCCCCATGTATCTGTAAGGCGAATCGCAATCAAGCCTCGTCGGGCAGCCGTGATGCCGCGTGTCTGATGGGGACGCTTTCGGGCACCGGTTGGAGACCGATTGTGCCACATAAAGTGGATATTCAGAACTGGAATGTCGCGAAAAACACCTATTCGGCGACGGTAGTGTTGATGTAAGATATCATTTCTCCAGCATAATAGCCTACGGTGTGATGCTGGACTGTTTTCGGATATTCTTGACCGGATGACTCAGAAAGGGTAATCTCAATATTCAGGATCGCATGGGGAATAGATCCACCGGGAGGTTCTAGATGTCTGAATTTCGCGTGAATAAAACATTTGCCCAGATTAATGAAAAGATTAGGCAAGGCCAAGCGGTAGTAGTTACTGCCGAAGAGATGATCGGTATTGCGAAAGAGTCCGGCCCGGTGGAAGCTGCGGAAAGAGTGGACGTGGTGACGACGGGAACGTTCGGAATAATGTGCTCATCCGGAGCTTTCCTCAATTTCGGCCACACGAAACCCAGAATCAGGGCTTCTAAAGTTTATCTCAATAACGTCGAAGCGTATGCCGGAGTGGCCGCGGTCGATTGCTATATTGGGGCCACTCAGACAAGAGAAGACGATCCGCTTAACAAAGTCTTCCCGGGCCGCTTCCGGTATGGCGGAGGCCATGTAATCGAAGATCTGGTCGCCGGTCGTGAGGTGCTCCTGCAAGCCACCTCGTATGGCACGGATTGTTATCCAAAGCGCGCTTACGAATCCAAAATGACTCTCAAAGACTTCCCCGATGCGGTGCTTCTTAATCCAAGAAATGCATATCAAAACTATAACTGCGCAATAAATCTATCTAAAAAAACTATATATACATACATGGGCATACTCAGGCCTGAATGTATGAATGCAAACTATTCTACATCAGGCCAATTGAGCCCTCTTCTGAACGACCCACTCTACAAGACTGTAGGGATAGGCACGCGGATATTCCTCGGCGGGGGCGTCGGATACGTCATTGGGGCTGGAACACAGCATACACCCACCGTAAAAAGATCCCAGAACGGAGTTGTGATGGGCGGAGCGGGTACTATTTCGGTGCGCGGCGACCTGAAGGGCATGTCGGCAAAATTCCTGAGAGGTGCGTCGTTGACTGGCTATGGGTGTTCGCTGAACGTTGGAATAGGCATCCCGATCCCGATTTTGAACGAAGAAATGGCCCGTTTTACCTCGGTCTCAGATGATGAGATATTCGTTCCGGTAGTTGACTATGGTGGCAGCTATCCTGAAGGCGATGGCTCGGCAATAAGTTATGTCACTTACAGTCAGCTCAGGAGTGGTGAGATAACGTTGAACGGGCGGAAAATTACTACCGCTCCGCTCTCCAGTTATTCCGCGGCGCGCGAAATAGCCACGATATTGAAGGAATGGATCAACTCGGGACGTTTTTTGCTGGGCGAACCTCAGGAGACTCTCCCGTCGGTTCCATTCGAGGCTTTTCAGAGTTAGAGACTGTTGCCCCTATGATAGCCCCAACTGTCTATGAACCGAGAAACTACCGGGACTTGGACCACAGTGATCGGTTCAAAACCTTCAGGGTCGCGATTGAAACATCGGACCTGTACGTGAAGGCCCACTCGTCGCTGGAGAAAGTAACTAAGGAGTTAATTCGGGAAAGCAGAGCCCAGATCAAGGACGCAATTACCCGCAGGCCGGAGTTTCTCACGAGTCTGGTTCCTCTGGAAGAAGACTCGGCTGATTCTCCTCTCGTGCTTTCTATGATCAGAGCCGCTCAAAAGGCCGGCACCGGGCCCATGGCCACGGTAGCGGGAGCAGTGGCGGAGTTTGTCGGTAAGGGTCTTCTGCCTCTGTCTCCAGAAGTCATAATAGAAAACGGAGGAGACATCTTCCTAAAGGTTGATCGACCGGTCCTCGTAGGGTTATATGCCGGGAAGTCGCCCTTCAGCGGGCGCATCGGAATTAAGGTCGGACCTACACCACTCCCGTTGGGAATATGCACATCGTCCGGGACTGTAGGGCCGTCACTCAGTTTCGGCGTCGCGGACGCTGCTACCAGTGTGGCCCGGGATGTGCCTCTGGCTGACGCGGTTGCTACAAGAGTGGGAAACAGGGTGCGCAAAGCAGGGGACCTCAGAAAAGCAGTCGAGTGGGGCATGAAGGTACCCGGCGTGGACGGTGCCCTTGTCATACTGGGCGACAAGATTGCCGCACTGGGCGACATTGAACTGGTCCCGTTGCCAGGCTCTAAGACAGAAAAATAGTCATCGTACAACGGTGGATAAAGTCGTGCCACTCCTGAAGTGGATTTCACTAACCTAAAGAAAAAAGGGGCGAAACCATGCCTTCTCAAAACGTACTGCTCATTTTCAAATCAGACATCATGTACAAGCCGGTTATTTACAGACTTGCCAGAGACTTCGATCTCGTTTTCAATATTCTGGAAGCGAAGATACTTCCGAGGCGAGAAGGGCGCATCCTGCTAGAATTGCGCGGGGATGAGGACCTCATAAAAAAGGGAATAGCCTTCCTCGAAGACCACCAGGTGCTTGTTGAACATCTGGCTGATAAGGTCTGGCGTGAAGAAGAGCAGTGCGTTCACTGCGGCGCGTGTACCGGCTTATGCCCAACCGGAGCCCTCAGCGTGGCAGAGCCTGATAAGAAGACCGTCTTTGACGTGGAGAAATGCGTTGCCTGCGGCATGTGCGGTCTCGTGTGCCCGTTCGGTGCCATGAAGGACGTGACGCTCTTTGACCCATTTGCCGAAGGACGCACCGGTTCGCATTGATTCCTAGATATTGAAGAGCCCCGACGTTCAGCTAGAAACGGCGGGGCTCCACCAAGAGGAAAGATTGATGGTAGCGATGTGCAATCGCTACTGACGCAGTGGGCAAGGACCGTGCCACATCAACAGCTCCCACCAACACGGCCATTGGCCGCTTCAGACGGAATCGAGACTAAGCCGTTTTACGCGAATCTCAGTTCCCGTCAATCGTCACGACTGTCCCAAACACTTTCTCATCCACAACTCGTTCCAAGGTCACAGGAAACGTGTGCTTGGAGGTAGTTTCGGGCGCTGCGCCAACTAGCACGGGTATGTAATTGTCTGTTCTTGCGATAATGAGCCCTGTATCGGGATCGGGCCCGGACTCTCGTACAACTGAAAGCGTACTTCCCACGAAGCGTTTATAGAAACGGTGCCGCAGCGTTTGGGATAGTGCTCTTAACTCCTTTACTCTTTGCCGAGCGATGCCCTTCAGGCACACGCGGCTCGAAAGAGGCCGCTGGAGTTCCGGGTCTGGGAGAAAATGGGAACACATGCAGGTAAGCAGCCCCAGAGCCTTCAATGAGAGTCACTGTTTTTCTAAATGATTCTTCGTCTTCACCGGGGAAGCCCACCATGATGTCCAGGCCGATGCAGGTCTGAGGAACTCGGGCGAAAATCCTATCCATCAGGTGCCGGATGAACGCGGTATCATACGGCCTTCTCATTCGGCTAAGGATGTTGTCATCGCCGCTTTGCAGCGGAATATGGAAATGCGGGCAGACTCTGCGATGGCTGGCCACAAGCTCTATCAGGCGAGGGGTGATCTCCTGAGGTTCCACCGAGCTCAATCTGAATCGCGTGGACGGGCACTCTTCCAGGAGGCGCTCCAGTAAATCTTCAAGGCTTGTCGGGGGATGGAAGTCTCGGCCGTAACTTCCAAGATGGACTCCCGTTAACACTATCTCCGCGAATCCATCGGAATCCATATTGCGTGCGCCGAGCAAAAGTTGATCCACGGGCAGGCTTCTGGACGGGCCCCTAGCAGCGGGTACGATGCAGTAAGCGCATGACTGGGAACAACCATCCTGGACCTTCAAGAAAGCCCTTGCTCTGTTCCTCGCCGTTCGGGGGCCGAGATCGACGTATGTCGCGCAAGGAGAGGGCCCGCTATCCGCTACAGTGCCAACATTATTCGCGGCCTCGTCGATGAACTCTCTGAGGCGGTCCTTCGCAAAAGCCCCGAGCAAGACCGCACCGGGGGCCGCACTTTCCAGGGAGGATGGATTTATTTCTGCAAGGCAGCCGGTGACGATCATACGCGCGCCGGGGAATTTGTGCGCAAGACCACTGACCATGCGTCTCGATTTTCCTTCTGCCTTCGAGGTCACGCAGCAGGTGTTCACGACGACAAGGTCCGGGGCATCGGCCGAAGGTTCAATGCAATACCCTAAGCTCTCCAGTTCGCGAGCCATGGCTTCGGCTTCGGCCTGGTTTACTTTGCAACCTAGAACTCTGACCAAGGCTTTTTTCGGCAGGTGTGATTTCCTCGTCATGATGCTTTTGACACAGACATTTATCCATGCTATCAATCCACGCATCCAAGGTCAATTCTCCCGGGAATCGGCAGCTCGTGTGGGGCTTGAGTGCCGCATAATTTCTTACGGAGGAAATTCACGTGAGATGTGCTGACTTGATAAGAGTCTGGATTCTCTGCCTGGTTACAATTCTAATCTGTTCCCCCGCGTTGGCCGAGAAAAAGTCTGGAGCTTCGAAAAAACCAGAACCGGCTCCTGCGGAGCAGGCAGAAAGGTTCTTTGACATGAAAGTTCCGGAGGGATTCACGTCCGAGCCTGTGGAGGAGTCCGGGATACTAAAATGGAAGAAAGGCTCCGCTGAGATTTACCTGGTGGTGGGAAACCTTTTTGCGCCTCCGGGGGAAACGCTTTTCAAGGCGCTCCGAAAAGCGGCGGGGGCGGACAAGAGCCTCGAAGAGGTCCGTACTCTTCAAATAAAGGGCGGAAAGGCCTTGCTGTATAAGCAAAAGGCCCCGGACGACCCCTCACGGCTTCGTGTCTGGCACTTGGTGGTTATAACCAAGAAGAAAATGATCGATGTTGACTTTTCGGCCCCGGCTAAGGATTTCAAATCATTCATTCCGGCGTTTGAAAGTGCAATCAATTCTTTCAAACTGAAATCCCCGTCCTGATCAGGAAAGCTTCCTTATGGGAGAAGAGCACGCCACAATCTTGTTTCGCTCGATCCCTTCGGTGGACGGCCTTTTGTCTGCCCCTGAATTGGAGCCTCTCAGGGAAAGGTACTCCGAAGAAATTATCAAGCGGATGGTGAGACGCGCCTTGGACGATCTTCGAGAGGAGATCCGTCAAGGGGAGGCATCACACGAGGACTGCTCAATTTCCGCACTGGTACGGCGCACATCCCGCTTAGCCCTGGAAAAAGTCGGGCCGAAGGTCGTCACCGTCATAAACGCTACTGGAGTTATCGTTCACACCAATCTCGGACGTTCTCCTCTGTCAAAGAGAGTAACGGAAAAAATATCTGAAGCCGCACAATCTTATTCCAATCTCGAATACGACCTTGAAGAGGGACGAAGAGGAGAAAGGAACGCTCATCTCCGAGAACTTATGCAGGAATTGACAGGGGCCGAGGCCGCGCTGGCAGTCAATAATAATGCTGCTGCGGTCTTGCTCGCGTTGTCCAGTCTGGCTGAGGGGCGGGAAGTTATAGTTTCCAGAGGGGAACTAATAGAAATCGGGGGCTCTTTCAGGATACCTGACGTAATGGTTCGATCGGGTGCAATTCTAAAGGAAGTCGGCACGACCAACAGAACGCATCCCAAGGACTACATTCAGGCAATCGGTGCAAACACCTCATTGATTCTGAAGGTGCACACAAGCAATTACCGAATCGTGGGTTTCACTCGCGAGGTCGAGCTGGGAGAATTGGTGGCAATAGGGCAAGAATACCGAATTCCCACTATGATGGACCTGGGTAGCGGCTGTTTGGTGGATCTGTCGCCGTATGGCCTACCGGAAGAAATTACGGTCCAGGAGGTCCTTGCCAAAGGAGTCGACGTTGTAAGTTTCAGCGGGGACAAGCTTCTTGGGGGACCCCAGGCGGGGATTCTGGCCGGCCGCGCAGATCTTATCGAAAAGATGCGGACAAATCCTCTCGCACGGGCACTCAGAATGGACAAACTGACTCTTGCAGGTCTGGAAGCCACGCTCGTCGAGTACACCCGACCGGAAGGGCCCACCACATGCGTGCCGACGCTGATGATGATAACCAAATCCGAGTCGGAGCTCGCGAAATCTGCCGCAACGCTTGCAGACGTAATACGCAGTACCGTTGGCAAACGAGTCGAAGTAAGCATCGAACGGGGAATTGGCAGAGTAGGGGGCGGTGCACTGCCGATGGGGGACCTTCCAGGTCCTCGGGTAGCCATTCGTCCGCTGGACATATCAGCCGCGCGCCTGGAACATAATCTCAGATTGGGCAATCCGCCGGTAATAGCGCTGATCAAGGACGATACGGTTCTTATAGACCCCCGAACCCTCTTAGAGGATCAGCCCTCTCTGATCCCGAGACTTATACGGGATGCTCTCAACCGAGCTTCATCCGGCAACGATGCGTAAAATGACGACAGAGTTTCCGTGGGCCCTGATGGAGCTATTCCTGCACTCTTACGACAGGCTAGCCGTGACTACCAGGATCGTGATTACTCGCTAACATACCGTCTTCTTGGGGTAGATTGCAGGTCCTTCTCAGTCCCACCGAGATCGGCAAGTCTTCTGGCACTCTCGCGAGCGGTCGGTGCTTCCAGGCCTATTCTCACTAATGAAGTTTTCTCCTTGACACCGGTCAGATTCGAGGCTTTCTTCAACAGGACGTCGTCAATATTCAGTGTTACTCTCATGTCAACTGATATGATGCATTGAAGTATATCAGTCAAGTGCGCGGCCAACCGGAAAGACGCCGAATTCCTCAAAATTATAAGAAGCGTAAATTCATGGATCTTTTGTCTTCATTGGTGATCCCTGAAGATGCTCTCCCCGACCGGGCTGACAAGATCCTTGCCGGTTACCTTGCGAGCGGCCAAAGCCGGTCATCGGTGGCGCGGATGATTCGGAGCGGCCGAGTACTCGTCAAAGGCCGTCCAATTAGCCCTTCCACTGTTCTAAGCCCGGGAGACCAAATCGAAATTCTCCCGGAGAAAGTCGTTGCAACTACCGAGTCCTGAGATCGAAGTCCCTTCGTTTGGAATTATTTTCGAGGACGAGGATCTGATAGTGGTGGACAAGCCTCCCGGTGTTGTCGTGCATCCCGGCGCGGGGCGCCCTTCAAATACTCTCATGGATGTCCTTATAAGCACGAGACCGGAAATGAAGGGGGTAGGAGAGCCGGGTCGTTGGGGCGTGGTTCATCGACTCGATAGAGACACATCGGGGGTTATGGTATTTGCCAAGACCGCGGCGGCGCATACTGCACTCTCGGCTCAATTCAAGGCTCATTCAATTCATAGGGTGTATGTGGCGTTGGTCAGAGGGAATCCTGGCCAAGACAGTGGTGTCGTGGATGCTGCCCTGGGCCGGCATGTGAAAGAGAGAAAACGTATGTCCACTACTACAGGAAAGGGCCGCCGCGCAGTCACCAGATGGAGAGTGAAAGAGCGGTTTGGCGGTCTGACACTTCTCGTGGTTTACCCCGAGACGGGGAGAACGCATCAGATCAGGGTTCATCTTGCATTTATCGGTCTGCCGGTGGCGGGAGATCCGGTGTACGGCAAGTCCCGCGGAAAGGGCGGGGCCTCTGATCCGAAAGTGCGTAAGCCTCTGGAAATACTTAAGAGGCAGGCGCTGCATGCGTCGGTGCTTGGCTTCACTCATCCAAAAAGTCAGAAATATGTGGAGTTTTTTTCGCCGCTCGCAGCGGATATGGCTGAAGCCATCAGGATGCTGACTGACTTGCAGCTCGCGTAGGATGCGTTGAGCCCCGCGAATGAGGGGTGAAGCGCATCGGTCGCTACAGGAACCGCCTCCCCTATGGAATAATTGCAAGATCAGTGTCAGTGCCAAAAATAGTTCAGGACGTGAACCATAGCAAAAAATACCCAACCTACTCCCATCACCAATGTCGCCCACTGTGTCCACCGGGGAGCACTCGGTGAAGGCGGGAACTTAAGGGCAGCGATGCTCGTCCATGTCAGCCCAATACCAAGAACTATAAATTGGGAAACATTGACCCATTCAGAAGCTATGAGTCCCCTCAGATTAAGCAAGCCCACTGCGATTAATGCGGCGCCGAACGATAGCCATATCAGCCACAGGACCATTCGGAGAATGCTCCTGGGTCTTAAGACATTAAGCAGCGCCACAAGGGATAAAGCTCCCCCGACAAGCAGATTCACTGAGGCATTAGGATTATCCCAAACCCAATCCATTTAACATGCTCTCCTTATGAGCCTCTTTACTACAAACGAAATCGGATTTGGCAGAAAATCTGTCACAAGTTGGGAAGTTCCCAAGAAATAGGAGTTTTTGGGGAGGGGTCCGGGGAGGCCCCGCGTCGCGTGGGGTTGCAAAAAGTCCCTCCCCGGTTACTCTTCAAAAATTCATAGATCTTGCGACCACTTCTACCCGATCTTCTCCGCGATCAGCTCTGAGAGTTCCATCACTTTCAGCTCCTCGGATTTCCCCATAACGTTGCAGGAATCTTCGAGCATGGTGATGCAATACGGGCACGCGGTAACCAGAGTTTTGGCGCCCGAGTCAATCGCCTCGGTAATGCGCAGCTCCGCGAATCGCTCGCCGGCTTTGGTTTCCATCCAGACTCTTCCGCCACCGCCACCGCAGCATAGACTGTTCTTCCGATTCCTCGACAGTTCCTTCACCTCGGAGCCCGGAATGGCCGCGATCAGCTCTCGAGGCTGGTCGTAGATCTCGTTGTGGCGACCCAGATAGCATGGATCGTGCAAGGCCACAGGACCGACCGCGTCACCTGAGAGCTTCAATTTCCCCTCAGCCACCGCCTGAGCCAAAATCTCCGTATAGTGGAAAACTTCCCACTTTCCGCCCAGGTCCGGATATTCGTTCTTGAATGTGTAAAGGCAGTGAGGAGAGGTAACGATGATCTTTTTCACGCCTTTGCTGTTGTAAAGATCTATGTTGGATTTGGCCACCTTTTGGAAGAGTTCCTCATCGCCGATCTTCCGAATGGACTCTCCGCAGCAACTCTCCTCGTTTCCGATGATTCCGAAGCTCACCCCCGCGGCCTGGAGCGCTTTAGCAACCGAGCGGGCGATCTTTTGGCTCCTGACATCGTAACAGGAGGTGCAGCACACGGAGAGGAAATACTCGGTATTTTCCGAAAACGTCGGGACATCCGCGTCCTTGATCCACTCGGTCCGCTTGTTCCGGTCTCCGGACCACGGATTCCCCTGCGCGTGCAAGCTGCCGGCTATGGGCTTAAGGCTCGGCGGTATCGACCCGACCTCAGCCATCATGCTGCGCATTCCTCTAATATTGCCGATAATGTCCACGCCGCGCGGGCAACGGTCCACGCAAGTCTTGCACGTAGTGCAGGCAAAAAGGCAATTTTCGGATTCGAATCCTTCGAGTCCGAGTTGGCCCAGGCGTTGTACCATCCTTACGTTGAACTGCTCAGAAGCTTCGCCCGGCACCAAGCGCCAGGGACAAGACCCTGTGCAGAGGCCGCACTGCATACACCAGTAAAGCGTTTCAGCTCCGGAGTACACTATGGCATCGCTAACATCCAAATCTGGTGTTCTTGTTTCCATTACACTTCCCTCTAGAAACCTTTGTACGGATTGGGGCCGAGTTCTTCAAGCCTGGCAGTGAACTCCTCCAGGATTTTCGGGATCCTCCAGTAATCGTCAATGGAGATCTGCTCCAACCGTATCCTGTCCGATTCAAGGACCAACCGGTCCAGTGTCTCCTTTATCTTGCTCATTCGGGTGTCCGCCAATTCACTGCCTTGAATAAAGTGGCACTGATAATCATCCCCAAATTTGCAGCCAAAGAGCACTATTCCATCTATTCCCTTGGATAGGGCGTCTGCTATCCAGACCAGGTTCATGGAGCCCAGACATCTCAACGGGATGAAACGCACCCACGGCGGGTACTGTAGCCTGTGGAGCCCAACCATGTCCAGTGCGGGAAAAGCGTCGTTTTCACAAATCAATCCAATTATACGGGGCTTTTCATCGTACTCGTCCGGCACATTGATGGACTTGATCATTGAACCGATCATATCCACCGAATAATTATTGAAGGAGATGATACGCTCCGGACAGGAACCCATGCAGATGCCGCAGCGCCGACATCTAGTGGGGTGTGGCAATGGTGTCCCTTTTTCGTCCTCGTTGTACATGCCGAACGGGCATTCTTCAGTGCAGCGCTTGCACTGTGTACATCGCTGAATGAACAGCTCCGGGTAGGACGTGTCACCTGCGCGAGGATGAACAGCTTTTCCCAGAGCGGTTTGCTCCATGCACTGAATGGCCTTAAGGGCCGCTCCAGTTCCGTCATTTGTGGCCCTGGTTGAGGTCATGGGCTGCCGGACACATCCCGCGGTATAAATGCCCGTTCTTCTTGTCTCATACGGAAAGCAAACAAAGTGCGAGTCCGGGAAGCCGTACTTCAACTCAGGCAACGCGGGTCCTTGGCGGTACTGCAGATTGAGGATGGGATCATCCAGGACCGCAGGCTGCATGCCGATCGCCAGGACTACCAGATCGGCCTGCATTTGCACAGGCTCGCCCAGCAACTCGTCCATAGTCTCGATGGAGAGCTTACGCTCAGTCCCCTCGCTTATGGCGACTTTTGCCGTGTCCGTCTTCACGAAGACCACTCCGTCCTTCTGCACCTTCCTGTAAAATTCCTCATGCTGTTCGGGAGACCGGATGTCTTTGTAGAAAACGACAACTTTGTTTTCCTCGTTCTGCTCCTTTACGTACTCTGCCTGTTTCAAGGAGACCCGGCAGCAAACCGCGCTGCAATACGGCAGGTGATTCTGATCGCGAGAGCCCGCGCACTGAATAAACGCTACTACCGAGGGCTCGGAACCGTCAGACGGACAGGTAATCTTCCCGGCCTTGGCCATTTCTTCCATCTGTACGCTGGTGATGATGTCAGGGAATTTGCCGTAGGAAAGGTGCTCAAGTTTGGCAGCGTCGTAAGGCTTCATTCCCGCAGCCAACACGATAGAGCCGACGCGATGCGTTCCGCCACCGTTGGTGAGTGTGACATCAAACATACCAGGCGCGCCGGCAATCTTTTCAATCGTTGTGCCCGCATTGATCGTGATGTTGCCCTCAGCCTTAACCTGATCGACGATCTCTTGGACGGCGATGTCTTCGATCTCCTGGTAGGGTGGCCTTGTGGGTGTGGTTTTGTGCCATTTGGCCATGTGCCCGCCGAGTTCCGACTCTTTTTCCACCAGAATTACGCTGTAGCCGGCACGAGCGGCATCCAGTGATGCGTGGAGACCGGAAACGCCGCCGCCAACTACCAGCAAGGTTTTGTCTGTTGCTTCCAGGTACGGTTTAGGCAGTGTCGTCTTCTCGACCCTGGTTATGGCCATACGCATGTAATCTTCAGCCATCATCTGCGTATCTTCGGCCCCTGCGGGCTGGCACCATGCGACGTGCTCCCTGATATTCAGTCTTTCCAGTATGGTGGTCATGGGATCGAATGCTAAGACGTCGGTCTTGACCCTTCCGGAACATGCCGCGGCCACCACGCAGTTGACGGCTCCGGATTCTACATCCTTTGTGATGATGCCGACCCCTTCTTGGCTGCAAAGGGCCGGATGACTCTCAGTCTTGGCTATGCTGAACTCGTTGGCAACTGCGGAGAGGGCTTCCAAGTCTATGGATTCTCCGATACCGCATCCCGAGCATATATAGACTCCGATTTTCTGATCCATAAACACTTACCTCCCCATCGTCCGCTGAATTGCTTTGAGGGCCGCAGCCGTTGCATCTTGCAGGGAAGCCGCGACCTCCATGGGCGCTTTGACACATCCTGCCGGAACAATTCCCGAGTTTCCGGAAGAGGTCACAAAACCGAAGTCGTCGTATTCCATCTCAAGAGCCGGTTTCACGGTGGCTGTGCCGGGAACCATACCCACCGCAAGGACCGCTAGATCTACTACTTCCTTAACCTGGGCTCCCTGGACTATGTCCTCGCCCTCAACCAAGACCCCGCCGGATTCAGGATCTTCCGAAATCCGAGCGATCTTGCTCTTGGTGAGTGTTATGTTCTCGTCCTGGTCGACCCGGGTGTAGAAATCTTCGTATTTCCCCATAGCTCGAACGTCGATATAGTAGATAAAGGCTTTGCTTTCGGGCACTTGCTCCCTTATGTACGTTGCTTGCTTCAGGGAAGCCAGGCAGCAGATCCCCGAGCAGTATGCCAGGTGATTTTCATCCCTGGACCCCGCACACTGGACAAATGCTACGCTTTTGACCTCTTTCCCATCGGATGGTCTCAGGATTTTCCCGCCGGTGGGGCCGTTGTGTGCCGCAAGGCGTTCAAACATAACGCTCGTGACAACATTCGGAATTCTTCCAAAGCCGAGATAGTCCACCTTTGATGCCTCGTACGGATCCCAGCCTGTGGCCCACACGACCGCGCCGACATTGTAAGTGACCTTCGCAGGTTGCATGTCGAGATCTATGGCGCCGTAAGCGCATGCCTCCGCGCACTTCCCGGCTTCCGGCGTCCCTATGATTTCAGGGGCCAGCACGTACTTGAACGGGAAGGCCATCGAGTGGGGCAAGTGTGCTGCCGGCACCGTATCCATATTGTAATTAACAGGATTCGGAACTTGGGTCTCGCAGACTTCGGAACACTTTCCGCAAGCCGTGCAATTGTCGTTCACGTAGCGAGGTTTCAGCAGCAGCGTAACCTCGTAGGCACCCGGGCCCCCCGAGATGGACTCCACTTCCGCAAGCGTGTGATAAGTTATCTTGGGATTTTGTTTGATGCGCCTAAAGTTAATTTCAAGGCCGCAATTGGTGGGACACAGCTTGGGAAAGTACTGATTGAGAAGGGCCACGCGTCCGCCCAAGTAAGGGTTCTTCTCCACCAGAACTACTTCCGCTCCTGCTTCGGCGGCTTCAATGGCAGCGGTCATTCCGCTTATTCCGCCTCCGACTACCAGGATTTTTCGCTCTTCATCACCCATGAACTACCTCCGTGTGATATGTCAGGTGTGATTCTGGTCGATCCTCAGTCTGTTGCCTTTCGAGCGCTTCGCGGCAAGCTGTGCCGCGAATATTGATTCCCGCAGCCATACTTAAATGAGCCGAATCACCCGGCGGACGGAAAGAGGCCATCCGGGATGATTAATGGCGGCCCTTTTTTAAGTTCGTAAGCAGCGATGCTTGACGATACGGTGTCAGGAGGGTAACCAATTAACATTCTACCATATTGTGTGGTTTGTCAACAAGTCACATCGGACCGTGAGGAATACGTTATGTCTACAAAAATGGGAATAATTATGGTATAATACAAGTAAAGACAAAAGGCCTGGTGCAATCAACAGAAATTGTTGGAGTAGTTGAGCTTCCCAACTCCGGGACCGCAGGATTTTCAATGGCTGGCTTTGGAAGGGGAGCTTGGCAATTCCAGATCACCGGCACCGGGTCTCCTCTCAGGCGTTTCTTCGGAATCTTACCATACCGCGGCATATAGAAGGCATTGGCAGCATGCAGGAACAACTCATACACTCTGCTCGCGTCGGCAACTTGGCCACAGTTGAAGATTTCCTTGCCGCAGGTGTCGATGTAAATGCAGACAGCACTGATGGAACGGCTTTGATGGCAGCTTCATTGGGAGGCCATCGGGCTGTCGTGAAATTACTCCTGGACGCCGGCGCGGACGTGAATGCCACGGACGCTTCGGGAAACTCTGCTCTGATGGAGGCTTCTCTTGCAGGTCACGCCCATATAATCCAACTCCTGCTTGATCGAGGAAGCCGGGTAAACGTTGCCAATAAAGATGGGGACACGGCGCTACATAAAGCAGCTCTCTGGGGGCACGCGGAGGCAGTAGCGTTGTTGTGCAGGCATGGAGCGGAAGTCAATTCGGCAGACCGAGACGGCAATACCCCACTAGCCTGGGCGCTCAGGCAGGGGCACCTGCAAGCGGTCGAATTACTTCTCGACATGAGGACAGATCCCGACGCCAAAGCAACAACTTACAAAGCTGCACTGCTTCTAGCTTCGACATCCGGCCATCCCGAATTAGTTGAGCTACTTCTCGATCGGGGCGCGGATATTGACGGAGAAGACGGACAAGGGAATACACCGATAATTGCCGCGGCAAGAATCGGAGATGTCGAGCTGGTCGAGCTGCTCCTCGAAAGAGGGGCCGACGTCAATATGAGGGAGGCGCGCTACGGGTGTACCGCCCTTTTTTGGGCGTGCTCCAAAGGGCATTTGGCCGTGGTGGAACGCCTCTTGTCTCGAAGGGCGAATACTCGGGTTCGGAACAAATATGGCAGCACACCTTTGCATTGGGCTGCATTCAAGGGTCGGACTGAAGTGGTGAAGCTTCTGCTCACTTGGGGAGCCCCTGTCGATGTCCGAAACCTGTTTGGAGTTACTCCCTTAATTCTGGCTGCTCGTGCGAATCGTCCGAAAGTTGTGCAGGTACTTCTGGCATGGGGGGCTGACGTCCATTCGTACGATAAAGATAAGAAGACCGCTCTAATCTGCGCTGCCGGCGCGGGTGCTGTCGCTGTGGCAAGCATGCTGCTAGCTAGAGGAGCCGAGGCGAACGGTCGGAGCAAGTATGGCAACTCATCGTTGTTCTGGGCCGCCTACAAAGGGCACACGACAATGGTCAGGCTCTTGTTGGCACGAGGCGCCGATCCAAATGCTAAAAATAATAATAATCACACTCCATTGTTCTGGGCCGCCTTCAGCGGGAACGAGGAAGTGGTGGCTCATCTGGTGCATAGCGGGGCAGATCCCAGCGTGAGGGACATCAAATATCAGAGTACCGCTTTGTTCTGGGCGGCATACAGGGGACACATTGAGGCGGTGAAGCTTCTCTTGACCCAACGATCGGATGTCCATACGCGAGATCGCGCAGGAAATACGCCGCTGCTGTGGGCAGCTAGAGCTGGTCAAGCCCGAGTCGTGGAACTTCTCTTGGACCGGGGAGCATACCCTAACGCGCACAGCAGAGCGGGCTGCACGGCTCTGTTCTGGGCTTGTGATAGAGGCGACACCGATGTGGCCCGGATTCTCCTGAAGCGGGGCGCTACCCTTGTCGGGCAAGAAAAGCACGGAGCGCATCCGGTGCTTTGGGCTATCTGGCAAGGACACATTTCAGTGCTCGATCTCCTTTTGTCCGAAGGAGCTGATGTAAATGCCCGCCACAAGAAACACGGGATTACTGCCCTGACCTGGGCTTCCTACAAGGGGGATTTTGCAGCCGTTGATCTTCTCCTTGCGCGCGGGGCGGATGTTCATGCGAGGGATAGCAAATATGGGAACACGAGCCTCTTCTGGGCTGCGGTGAAAGGGCACCTACTCCCGGTCGAGCTGCTCCTATCCAAAGGTGCTGATGTTAATGCTCGGAACAGATCCGGCAAAACTCCGCTCATGGTCGCAGCGATCGGGGGATACCGTAGTATGGTGGAACTACTTCTGCAGCATGGTGCGAACGCGAACGCGGTGAGCAACGGGGGCACCACCGCCTTGGGCTATGCGCTCAGATTGGGACACGCCGAGACTGCCGAAGCTCTCTTGGCGAAAGGGGCCGAGTGCAGAAACGAGTCCGACAAAGCTCTTCTGGATGCATCATATTGGAACCATGCCAAAATCGTCAATCTGCTTTTGGAGCAAGGGGCAGACGTCAATTCGAGGGATGCCAAGTATGGCAACACCGCTTTGTTTTGGGCTTGCTACAAGGGTAGCAAGGAGGTTCTAAAGCTGCTTCTCGATCACGGGGCAAACGTCAATGCGACAAATAAATTTGGCAATACTCCCCTCTTCTGGGCTGCACGCAAGGGCCAGCTTGCATTGGTGGAATTGCTTATATCGCGTGGCGCGGACGTTCAAGCACGGGACAGGACTGGCAAGACAGCCTTGATGGTGGCCGCAGCCGCGGGGTCGCTGGCAGTAGTCAGAAAGCTTGTGGCAGCAGGCGCGGATGTGAACGCTAAAACGGAATCTGGCTGGACCGCTCTGATGGAAGCTTACTTTGAAGGCCACCCGAAAATAGTCGCGTATCTAAAGGAGGAAGAGGCGAGTATGAGCGGTTTTTTCCAAGGCCATTTCACCATAGGCAACGGCAAATTGCCGGCTGGTCATTACCAAGAACGATCTCCCGAAGTCCTGTCGAAGAAAGCCTATCAAAATTTTTCAGGATCGTCGTAGCTCTTCAGTAGCCCTCGTTCCAGCGGCAAAAAGGAGAGAAGTCTTGGAATTGTCGGCGCGTGAGCGCTTTTGAGTGCTTGGTCGTGAGCTATGGCAATCTCAAGAAAATTCCGGATCAAGATTCTGCCTCCGGAATGACTGCCGTAAAAACACTCCGGATGCCCCTGGACGCCGTAAACCGGTTTTGTAGGGTGCCGCATGATCTGGTTAGGGCTGAATTTGTTCGAAGCCAATAACACAAAACCTGGCGGCAATACTTTGACTTCGTCGAAGTGACTCTCTACGATTCGCAGTGTATTGCCAATACCTTTGAAGATCGGGTCAGCGGCCATGAGGGTCAACGGTACTACGCCACCCTGGCGATCGCGTGTATACGGCATGCAATCATCTTCACCAGCCCTGATGGGGCCAACCTTACCTCCGAATGCCAGAGCTATGGCTTGATGCCCGCCGCATATTCCCAGTATAGGGATATTCATCTCTTCGGCTGCCATAGGAAGCGTCCAGAGGAAATTCTGAAGTGAAACGCCCATTTCACCGGTGTAGCGACACCAGGGAGTACCCTGGGGACTAAGAATGATAAAAGCGGGTTGAATCTCTGCAAGCCATTCAGGGGTCACCTTGCTGAAGTGAACTATAAGACCGTTGGGGTTGCCGCTCAGCTCCTTTATGACTGAAAAAACGTGCCTGCAGCCACCTGAACAACCATCAGGTGAAAGGCCCACCATTATCCAGGGCCGAGTGATATCTGACGGCCCTTTCGCGGATGCTTCCACGGCAAACGCCGTTGCGAGCACGCCGACCAGTACAACATACCGCCATAAGCGGCAATGCCGAAAAATCTTCATCAATGATTCCACCAGCAGAGTTTGGGATGGACAATCCTTATACACTCTCCACTGATTCGGACACAACCAAAAATTTTCCGTGAACGGAATCATTCAGTTTTCCGGGGGAACTTGTCATTAAGCCTGCCCCACGCAAGTGAATGGTTAGCTGCGCACTTAACTATAGTTGGGGCGATCGGTGGTCGCCCTGGGCGAATGCCATTGGCCCCTACAACGTCCCGCTGATAAAAGGACATCGTTTTTGGCAACTGCTCCATTTGATCACGCAGAGACAAATCCTTTCGGAATTATGCACTTGACAAAGATTCCGCGGAATAATTCGGTGGAATCATAGGATAGCTGTAAGCAGCCTATTGAGGCTCATGAGGGACTCAACAAGACCGTCACCCCGGCGAAGGCCGGGGTCCAGAAAACCTGGATTCCGGCCTTCGCCGGAATGACGGACGTAGACCTTTTCCAAGTGAATAGTTCCCAATCCTTTTGTTTCCGTGGTGAAGGAGGAGTGTGACTAGATTTCGCCTCTTATCCAAAAGCGGATTCAGAGAATCTCGACGGGCACAGAAGGACACCGGAGAGGCCCCCCGTTTCGCCCCTATGGCGGGAGGGTCACATCACATGATTTTTTGAGCGCGTTCCTTTTCGCTGTATACACAGCCACAATATTTCTGGCGATATAAGCCGAGTTTCCGGTAGCGCTTGACACCTTCATTCCAGCCTGTGCGCCAGTCTCTGTAAATAAAGGGGATTCCGTATTTTTCAGAAACTGCCTCGCAAACCGACTTCAAGAGCTCGTGTTTTTGAAAGCGGCTGTACAGCAGCGTAGTGGAGAACGCGTCGAATCCCTTGGTCTCGGCGAGCCGAGCGATCCTATCAATTCTGAAGTTAAAACAGAGCCGGCATCGTTGAGCTTCCCTGAAGACCACCTCTCGGAGCCATTCTTCCATGCCCTCGTGGAAATTCTCCGTGAGCACCCGGACGTCGTTACCGCTTGTGTAGACCGTAAAGGCGTCAAGCCTGCGGAGGTATTCCGTATATGGGTGTATGTTTGGGTTGAAGAATACGGCGGCAATCTCGTGGCCCTCAGAGCGCAAATCGTCGAGGGGGTACACCAGGCAAGGTGCGCAGCACGCATGAAGAAGTATTCTCATGAAAAAGGTTGTCTCCTTTCAGTCGTCGTGATATGAGTTCTGCCGTGAATCGGCCTTGCAAAGCCCGGAATATTATTCTAAATCGTGTTAATCATGAAACGAACTGCTTGCCTGTTCATTTTCATTTCACTACTGTGTCCGACAATGTCACGAGGAGCCGATGAAGCGGTTTTTCTCAATGCCTTCGGCGAGACCGCGACCGCCTATCTCAACGACTCTTTTCTCCTGATGGGCACTACTGCCGACGGATTTGTGGGAGACATAATTCCCAAAGGGACTGCTCTCGAGATCGTCAAGAACGTCCAAAAAAGAGTCCGAGTAATTCGGGCCAAATTCAAAGCCGTTTCAGCGAGCCGGATTTCGCCCGCGGACAAGCAGCTTATGGAGCTGCTGGACAATGCTTATGGGTGCCTGGATCATCAGGCCTGGGCACTGATCCAATACATACAAGACAAGACGCCTGACACAGCCCGCCGCTTTGAAGCACAAAGAACAGACTGTCTTAACCACATCAAGAAAATAGCTGACTTTTACTCGACCTTACCTCCGTCTCCGGAAGTTCCCGAGCCTCTCAGCACGCGTTGATCGCCTATCCTCATAGTGAAACGCTCTCGGTCGAAATACTCGAGTAGAGGAATATTGTACTTCCTGGACGATCCGGTAATCTCGTGAAACTGCGAAGGGGTCAAACCTCCTTCTCGCTGTATGAATTCGACGACTTTTTGCTTAACTCCTTTAACAAAGGTTGCCGAGAAGTAAATGTCTTCTTTGACTCTGACAATTTGACCTTCCTTTTCCAAAAGACTCAAGAGGTTTCTGATCTGCTTGACATCCGTTCCGGTGGCTTGAAGAATTTCTTTCAAGATCGGCGGTGAATTTCCACCTTGGACGATCATTTTCATCAGGCGTTCCTTAAGGCCCTTCTCATCGTCTCTCAGCCGGATCTCGTGAGAAGAAAGGCGAACCGTCTCCCCCTGATTCACGACCTCATCCTTTGAAACCAGATTTTCAATCACAGACTTGAACAGCTTATCCCCGCCGGGGACGGTGGAACGTAACTCTTGCTTGGATATGCCTGCTTTGAGCGGCTGATCTTTGTGGAAGGCAGTGAGTCTGTCGAGTATCTTGCTCTTTACTACATCGAAA
Organism: uncultured delta proteobacterium; assembly: GCA_963729795.1. Classification (GTDB taxonomy): domain Bacteria; phylum Desulfobacterota; class Desulfomonilia; order Desulfomonilales; family Desulfomonilaceae; genus CAWBBA01. The sequence goes on from CAVSPC010000016.1 coordinate 141,169, forward strand.
AAGTCGCCGTGTATCATTCTATTTTCAGAAGGATCGAAGCGGATCACCGTCCTGGCATTTCGAAGAGAATCCAAGGTCTTGTCCAATCGCTTGGCAGAAAAGCCGGACATCCCCAACAACTCGTTGCGCGCTATACCGGCCAATCCGCCGCTCCGTACCAACGAGGCCAGAATACCGGCATCATCCTGATGACCCAGTTCCGCGAACGACTTGACTGAGCGGGCCTTTAGTTTGACCCCTCTCGGGTTGAGCACCACCCCTCCTCCGAGGGTAATGGATGGAGAAAGTCCCCTAATGACAAAGTGATCTCCAGTGGACGGAACAATGGGAAAAGAGGTTCGCAACTGTGCCAATATTTCCTGGCCGGGCTCCAGGGTTTCCAAGCCCGGAAGTACCACGCGGGCTTCGACTTCCGAGGTATAGTGATGCAGCCTGACTTTCCGACGATTCTTCAGAGCTGTCGGACAACGCGCAAGAGCTTTGAGCTTGACGTCCACCATGTATGATGGTTGGAATTCTCCCGGATGGGTCAATACTTCTCCCCGGTGGATCTGCGCCTGTTCCAGCCCACGCAGATTGACGGCGACTCGTTCTCCGGGAAAGGCTTTTTCTTCGGGCCGGTTGTGAGACTCAACGGAACGCACCGACGAACGGAGGCCTCCCGGCAGTATCTCCACATCATCCCCAGTTGACAGAGTGCCCGATATGAGTGTTCCGGTAACAACCGTCCCATGCCCCTTCATGGTAAAAACTCTGTCCACTGGCAGACGTAGCAGACCGTGAACAGGACGGTCGGTGACTTGCGCAGCCAATTGTGTAAGTGTCGTGCGCAGCAGGTCTATTCCGGCACCGGTTCTGGAAGACACGCGAATCATGGGAGCGCCTTCCAAAAAAGTTCCCTTGATGGCCTCTTTTGCATCTTCCTCGGCTAAGAGGGCAAGCTCCTCGTCCACCAGATCCAGCTTTGTCAGCACTACCAAACCCTGTCGAATGGCGAGCAGGCTCAGAATGTCGAGGTGCTCCACGGTCTGCGGCATTACGCCCTCGTCCAAAGCAATTACCAGCGCGGCTATATCTATGCCGCCCGCGCCTGCCACCATGTGCCGGACAAATTTTTCGTGCCCCGGCACGTCTACAATCCCCATGCGAATGTCTTTGTCCAGATCCAGGAAAGCAAACCCAAGCTCTATGCTGATGCCTCGCTGTTTTTCCTCTTTGAGACGATCCGTCTCAATACCTGTGAGGGCGCGCACCAACTGGGTCTTGCCATGATCTATGTGCCCGGCAGTGCCGAGGATCACTCGTTTCATAGGCTGTTCTCCGACAGCGTTGACTTTGCAAGCGCTTTGGGACTGTGGGGAATTGTCATTCCGGCCAGATATCAATGGATCGTTTCGCAGGAAATGCATAGGGAGTCTTGGGCCCGAACCATCGGTCATATATTTTCTTGAAAGAGCCGTCTGCCTCCATGTCCTGTATGGTAAAGTTGATCACGTCCCGCCACGCTGAATCATTCTGAGGGAGAGCCGCGGCAACCTCTTCGATCGCATCGGAGGCACTGAGAAGCTCGAAACGGCCAGCGCTGCGAGAAGAGTATTCGATCAAGGTCATTCCGGAATCCAACCACCCCGCAACTTTACCTTGCCCCAAAGCCATGAAGCATGTGGGCCGATCCGGAAAGGATACCACGTTCTTCTCGGCATTCGGGTCACCGGCTTCTTTGAGGAGACGCATAGCAGCCTTTTCGGCAGGGGAACCTTGTACCACGGCAATCTTGCTGCCCTTGAGGTCCTCGGCCGATTTGAAGCTGCCTTTAATAACGAGAATGCTCCGAGAGTCAAAAAAATAGGGGACAGAAAAATCGAAAGCGCTTTCCAGGGAACGTCTGTGTGTTATTCGGCAAAGGGCGGCATCTACCCGGCCATGTGTCAGCATAGGGCCCCAAGTTTGTTCGTTGACTTTGACTGTCTCCAGTTTGAGACTCATGTGTTTGGCCATTTCTGACGCGAGATCCAGCTCAAAGCCCACCCATTCGCCAGATGGTTTGAGAAATCCCTGGGGGATACAGTTATAGGGGACCCCTATACGCACGCTTCCTCTTTTCATCACCCGGTCGTAGACAACGCCGCACTCACCATTAGTCCAGGAAACAAAAAAGATAGCGGCTGCACAGGCGACAACCAAGCAGCAACGGAACACTATCAAGTTGCCCAGGGTTTTGCCGCCAGTCTTGTTACGATTTCTTGTACCGGATTTCATGCTTCCCGCTTTCAGAAAGACTCGTGAGATTTAGCGACCAAGGTCGAGCAGAGCACATAGGAAAAACCCAAGCCTCAGTTCTTTCGGAAGGAGCCCGATATCCTCGTCCCCCTATTTGGGTACCGCTCGTCATGCGCGGTTGCGCGACGGCTCGTCACAGTCCTTGGCCTGCAGCTCTCCAACCTTATTTCGTGCCGAGCATCTCTTTTGCCCCGAACTCGCAGGCTCTTGAATGAGTTCGTCCTTGCCAACTTCTACTATGTTTTCTTCGTCCACGCGAACGAAAATGGTTTCGGCTAGAGGATTATGTTTGACAACCACCCCTTCTCCCTTTTGGGTTCTGACTGCCTTTCCGACCTTCGGTAATTGTTTCCTAAATTCTTCGTAAATGTCGTGTTCATACCCCAAGCAGCACATGAGACGGCCACATACACCGGAAATTTTCGTTGGGTTTAGGGAAAGATTCTGGTTCTTTGCCATTTTCACTGATACCGGGCGGAAATCCGTCAAAAAACGGGAGCAACACAGCTCCTGTCCGCAGCAGGCCAGGCCACCAGTCATTTTTGCCTCATGCCTAACCCCTATTTGCCGCATTTCAATTCTCACCGGGAAGCGTGCCACTAGCTGCTTCACCAACTCTCGGAAATCAACCCGACCGTCCGCGGTAAAATAGAAGACATACTTGGACCCATCGAAAAAGCATTCGACTGCGACCAGCTTCATATCAAGTCCCAGAGATTCGATCCTTTCCAGACAATAGGCGTAAGCTTCGGACTCTCTTTCAGTGCAGCGCTCCTTCTGATCGAAATCGACCTTGCCGGCCTTTCTGAGAACGTTCCTCAAACCTTCAAGTTGAGACGCATCCATAAAACGCTCAAAGGGAGCCAAAACTACATGTCCAAGTCCTGTCCCCTTTTCAGTCTTTACGATCACCCAGTCTCCGGCCGTCAAGTCCATGTCTCCAGCGTCGAAGTGGTAGATTTTGCAGGCATATCCGAAGCGAATTCCTACAACCTTCACTTTTATCAATGAAAGGTGCTCTTCGGAGGGAGCTTCAGAGACGATCGGGCCCGCCTGGGTATCGGCTTTTTGACTGGTTATAAAGTGAGGATCGGTTTTGAGTGCAAAAGAAGGTTCTTTTTCAATTGTTGGGTCTGCGAGTCCGTCTTCGAATTTGTCACAGCCGCCGCAAAGATCGTCATCAGAGTCATCAGAGAGCTCGGCGGGAGCTTGCTCCAAAGTTAGCTCATCTTCAGACTGAGCCGCAGCTTGTTCCTCGCGACGCGAGTTCTCCGCCGCGTTTACACCGCGAGCAGGTTGGGTCACGGGTTCCTTGGGAGCTTTTCCTCGAGGACCAGATCCCCACGCCCTCGGCAGATAAGCTGCGTCTTTTCTTGATTTCTCATCACTCATCGCATCAATCTTTCATCAGCCGGCCATTACCACGCCGAGCGAGGGCCCGGCCAATATGCGGGCTATCCGCAAAAGCATTACGTCAGTAACCAGATTCCGGTTTACGTTGATGTCAGCTTCAATGAGGGAAGAGGCTTTCACCAGTTCATCGTAGACCGAAAGCAGTTGTCTACTGTTGTGATGTTGAGCCGCCGAGGCGATTCTGTCAAGGATATCTCCGTGGACACGCCCCGTGAGGTTGAAGCCGGCCCGCTCAAGGACCAAGTCTCGAATCCATGTGGATGCTATTTCTATTGCTTGGACCGCGGTATGTTTATCAGTAGAAATTTTAGCTGAAAGCTCCAACAATCCGCCGATTGTTTTCCCCATGGGATCGGCTAGGGCTGAGACGACCCGTTCCCTAAGATCTAGGAAGCTTGAGGCATCCATCTCCATGGCCCTGGAGACACTTCCCGACGACATAGCCGCCAGTGCGCGAGCCTTTTCCAAGGGGATCCCCTTTTGTTCCAACACCTCAGCTACCGAGGAGACAGGGATGGGGTTGAATCGCATGCGCCGGCTTCTTGACCGCACTGTAGGAAGCAGCAGGGAAGGTCTGGCGGTAACCAGTATAAGAATACGGCCTGCCGGAGGCTCTTCCAGAGTTTTCAGAAGAGCATTTTGGGCCGACCTGTTCATCAGATGAGCATCGTCGATAATCGTGACCCTGTACCGACCCTCAACAGGCGCGTACTTGAAGAAAGCCTGAAGATTCCGTATGCGATCGATACGGATTATGCCCTTTTCAGGCCTTTCAATCGTCACATCAGGATGCTTTTCGGCTATTATCCTGCGGCATACGGGGCAAGAAACTTCCAGATCGTCGTGCGCGCCGGGACAATTCAGCAGGCAGGCAAATTTAAGTCCTACCCGCTGTTTCCCAATGCCTTCCGGCCCGGTGAACAAATAGGCATGAGCAGGCCGTCCTTCTCTGACGGTCTGCTTTAGTAAGGCCAGATTGTTTTCGTGTCCCACAAGGAAGGTCATTATGAAGGGTCGCAAGGCGTAATACCGTCACCCACGTTTAACAGGCAACCATCTGTCTAGCTCCAAAACTAACGGGGAGGCGACGAAGATTGAGGAATACGTTCCAAATATGATGCCCACAATTAGCGCCCACGCGAAATCTTTTAGCGCAGCGGTCTCGAAAACCAAGAAGGCGACGACCGACAGAAGGGTGAAACCACTGGTAAGCACGGTCCTTGAAAGCGTCTGATTGATGGACGCGTTGAAAACGTCGATGAGCGGTTGCTTCTTCATCACTTTCAGGTTGTCTCTTATTCTGTCGCAGACGACTATCGTGTCGTTGATATCATATCCGATGATAGTGAGCATGGCTGCGAGAATCGTCAGATTGAACTCTTTTCCTGTCCAAGCAAAAAATCCGTACACTATGCACAAATCGTGTATCAAACAAACAATAGCCCCCAATCCCATTGTGAATGTGAAGCGGAAAGCCATGTAAATGAGAAGTAGAATGAGAGCTATGACAGTGGCCCAGATGGCGGACTGTTGAAGGTCTTTCCCCACTTTGGGGCCTACGACTTCCATACTCCGTATCTCAGTACTGCCCTTGCCGATCTTAGCGTCCAAAAGATCTTTTACTTGTTGAGCCAGCTTTTCCGAAGCCTCATGACGCTGCTCCATACGAATCGCAAATTCCTCACCCGAAGCCATTGAAAATTTCTGAACCACCAGATTCGCTCCCAGCGGTTTGAGTGCTTCCCTCACCTGGTCGGTATGCACCGGCTTGTTAAACTTCACCTGAACCACGGCTCCGCCAGTGAAGTCGATCCCGAGCTTCACATATCCAACGACAGGAATGGAGGCCAAGGACAGGATGATCATGATCGTGGTAAACGCGTAGGCATAGTGCCTGTTGCCCAAAAAATTGATGTTGGTATTCGGTTTTATAAGCTCCAACGGTTCAATCCTTCCGAAAGTTGCAGGGACGTTAAGAAAGAACTCTTCATTCCAACGTCGGGTGGGATTTCTGAGGTCCTTCGGCGATTAGATGCTTATGCTCTTTATCCGCTTGACCTGAAACGCGTAATCAAAAATCGTACGCGTTATAAAGAAGGCCGTAAACAAGGAAATCACAAGCCCTATGCACAAGGTTACGGCAAAACCTTTGATAGGCCCCGTGCCGAATTGTATCAAAGGAAGCGCGGCCAGGATGTTCGTGACGTGCGTATCTAGAATCGTCATGAACGCCTTGGTGTAACCACTGTCCAGAGCTGCCTTGGGCGACTTCCCGGAGCGCAGTTCTTCTCGTATCCTCTCGAATATGAGGACGTTTGCATCGATTGCCATACCAATGGTCAGCGCTACTCCGGCAAGCCCCGGTAAGGTCAAAGTCGCACGTAAGCCCGGAGAAACCATGACTGCCATGATGAGCAGAAGGTTGGAAATAAGGGCGACATCGGCCACCAATCCTGACCACTTGTAATAAAGAGCCATGCCGATCGCGATCAGGATTATGCCGAGCAATATTGCGTTTCGTCCAAGACGAATGGAATCCTCACCAAGCGACGGCCCCACCGTGCGGTTTTCCAAGATTTTCACCGGAGCGGGCAAGGAACCTGCCCGTAATACCAAGGCCAGGTCACTGGCCTCTTGCGGGCTAAAGGTGCCTTCGATTATTGCCGATCCGCCTGATATCCGATCCTTGATCACCGGCGCTGAATAGACCCGGTTATCTAGGATTATGGCTAGCCGTTCATGGATATGCTCTCCGGTTATCCTCTCGAACTGAGTGGCCCCCGTTGAATTGAAATCCATGTGGACTATCATTTCGCCCATCCGCCCGGGCTGAACTTTGGCATCAGTGATCGAGTCCCCGGTCATAAGAATCTGTTTCTTTACGAGATACGGCTTCCGGCTGGTGGATCCGGTGCGTGGATTGCGTTCCACTTGATAAAGAACTTCATCGCCATCCGGAACATCGCCCTTCAGGGCGGCATTCAGATCCCCCTGTTCATCTATTAGCTTGAATTCCAGACGCGCCGTCTTCTTGATGATGTCGATTGCGCGGTTTATATCTTCCTTGAGCCCCGGCAACTGCACGACGATCCTGTCCGTACCTTCAACAACAACGTCCGGTTCCGCGACTCCGAACTGGTCCACGCGGTTTCGAATGGTATCTACGGCTTGTCGGACTGCCCTTTGCTTGATACTTGCCGCGGCTTTCTGGTCCAATTGAAGCTGAACCTTAAACCCTTTATCAGTCTGCTCCGCAGCGCCTTTTTTGAAGTTCTGGAGTTTGTCCAGGACCTTCTCGTCAAAAAGCCCTTCCTGATCTGCATCCTTGAGATAAACAGCCATTGAGGTGGGGGATGTTCGCTTCACGTCCTTGTAACGTATCTTCTCATCCTTCATCAGGGCAGATGCCTCGGAGATGCTCTGATCTACAACCGCCTCAACGGCCTTGTCAGCCTCGACCTCTAGGACCAGATAAAGGCCTCCCTGAAGGTCAAGTCCCAAGCGCACGGGGTTGTCAGGAAGGTACTTTGCCCAGAAGGGAGGTACTGGCCCCAGCGATGGATAGACCAAGAACGCGGATACCGCCAGGACTACTCCGATTGCAATTATTCGCCACTGTAGGCTCTGGGTCATTTATTGAAACTCCTCACTAACTCTGCTCTTTGCCCGAAGACGCCAACCCTGCAATCGCTCCGCGCGATACACGGACCTGGACTTTGTCGGCGATCTCCAAGGTCAGCATTTGGTCAGACAATGACGTAATCTTACCATATATGCCACCCTGAGTGATTACCGCATCTCCTTTTTTAAGGTTATCCAGCATTACTTGGTGTTCTTTTTGCTTTTTCTGCTGTGGCCGTATGAGCAAAAGGTAGAAAACTATGAAAATCAGCACAATGGGCAAAAACCCTATGAGCTGAGTCGTGCTTCCCGCGCCCTGCGCACCTGGAAGGCCCATGGCATAAGCCTCATCAATCATCTCTTTCCTCCGTCTTTGCCGCAAACGCGGCGGCAAAGGATTGTAGCTTGTCGCCTCTTATGGCGTCTCGAATGTCATCCATTAGCCGTCCATAAAAATTCAAATTATGAATGGTAGCCAGACGCAGACCATAGATTTCCTTTTCCTGAAACAAATGTCTCAGATAAGCCCTGGAGTACTTTGTGCACAGCGAACATGAACAGCTAGAATCCACGGGCCCGGGGTCATCCGTATACCGGGCGTTTCTTATGTTCACAGACCCTTGAGACGTGAAAAGCGTTCCATTGCGTGCGTTGCGTGTAGGTAGGACGCAATCAAACATGTCCGCCCCCGCCAACACTCCGTCAAGAATGTCTTTCGGCTTTCCCACCCCCATTACGTACCTAGGGGCTGCCTCAGGAAGCAGGGGCAGCGTGACCCCAAACATCTCGACCATGACCTCATGGGGCTCCCCGACGCTGAGACCGCCGACGGCATATCCATCCAAATCGAGGGAAATCAGGCTGTCCGTGCTCAATTTCCTCAAATCCGAGTACACCGATCCTTGTACTATGCCGAACAAACCAGGGTCAACTTTTTTTTTGGATTTCAGGCACCTCTTAGCCCAATCTGCCGTCCTGACGACGGCTTCCATTGCTTCATCCTTAGCGACAGGATAACCTCGGACATCGTCGAGACACATGATTATATTTGAACCCAGTGCTTCCTGGACTCTTACGCTCAGCTCCGGCGTGAACAAATGCGAAGTGCCGTCTATATGAGACTGAAATAACACACCTTCGTCGCTGATTTTTCGGAGACGAGCCAGACTGAAGACTTGAAAGCCTCCACTATCGGTCAAAATCGAACCGGGCCAGTCCATGAAACGATGAAGCCCCCCGTGACGTTCGACCAATTCATGACCCGGCCGCAGGTACAGATGATAAGCGTTGGCGAGTATCATTCTGTACCCCAGGTCCCACACTTCTTCCGGGGAAACGGTCTTCACCGCGCCGCGAGTGCCCACCGGCATGAATGCAGGAGTAGCAACCTCAGTGCCGCCCGCGATCAATATTCCCAGCCTGGCGCTACTGCTCGAATCCTTGTGAATCACCTTGAATGAAAATCCCATACCTTCGCGCCCGGCATCGCAACCAGTTATCTGTTTGCCTTCTTAAGCCCCAGAGCATCTGTCGCGAGAATCATCTTCATAATGTTCGTCGCGCCCTCGAGGATCTTGTACACTTTTCCATCACGAAGGATTCGCGCTATGGGGTACTCATTTGAGTATCCGTAAGCGCTTAAAACTTCCAAAGCCAAGTTGGGAACTTCATCGGCCGCTCGACACGCATAGAACTTCGCCAGGACAGTCTCTCTCATATTGTTAACCAGACCGCGATCCTTCTGAATAGCGCATCTCCAAACGAGTGCCCTCGCTGCTTCGGTCTCCGCAACCATCCGTGCGATAACTTCCTGGACCATCTGGTACTCCGCGATGGGACGGCCGAACTGATTCCGTTCGCAGGCATACTTTATTGCCTCATCCAGGGCGGCCTGACAAGTCCCGACCGCACCTGCGGCAGCGGAAAGTCTCGTGCTGATAAGCTCCTGCATGAGATACTGGAAGCCTTTTCCTTCCTCACCGAGTCGATTTCCCGCCGGAACCTTGACGTCCTCCATGATTATTTCGCCGGTAGGGCAGGCCCAGAGTCCGAGTTTCTCTTTGATGGCAAGAGACGATACGCCCGGTGAGTGCATGTCCATCACAAACGCGCTCATGCCTCTGTGTTTGGATGCCTTGTCGGTCATAGCGAATATTACCGACATGTCCGCCACTGGTGACCAGGTAATCCACATTTTGCGACCATTTAAAACGTAGTGGTCGCCGTCTCGCACTGCGGTGGTAGACATGGCAGCGGTGTCCGAACCTGCGTCAGGCTCCGTGATCCCGAAACAGCCCAGAATCTTAGCGGACATAAGTTCCGGTATATATTTCTTCTTCAGCTCCTCACTCCCCCATTTGAGGATGGACATAGCCGTCCCCATAGTCTGCATGTTAAAAGCGACTCTGAGGGATCCGGAAGCTCTGCCGATTTCTTCGGTAACTATAGCATGGGCCAAGTATCCCATGTGGTTACCGCCATATTCCTCTGGGACAGGGCAGCCGAATAGACCGAGTTCGGCCATCTGATTTACAAGCTCTCTCTGGAAGCGGTGGTCGTTCTCGTCCTGATCGGCAACAGGCGCTATTTCCTTGTCGGCGAATTTGCGAACCATGTCTCGGAGCATTATATGCTCCTCGGTCAACTCCACATCATACTCATCACTCATGCACTTAACTCCTTGTGAAAGGATTCTTCGGAACTACAGAGCTCCGGATCGGGTAAGGGAAGGCCGTGTCCCGTTGTATGCCGCAACTTGTTTCGGGATCGAGCCAACATGAAGATCATAAACCCGATACCTACTAAAACGGCCAGCCAAAGGGTACACAGTCGAATAAGAATAACAGCGGGCAGACTCTTGGTGTAGGAGATGCCCATGAAACCGAGTAATCCCATCATGCCGGCCTCGGTGCCGCCGATTCCACCGGGTAGCATGGACAGTGCGCCTACGATGGTCGAAAAACAATAGACAAAATTTGCCTCCAAAAGAGAAGAGGAAAGGTGTAAGCCCTTGAGTATCAAATACAAAGACAAGGATTCCATGCCCCATGCAAGTGTTGAAACCACTAGACCTACGAGAAAGATCCTAGGAGTCATTAAGTCGCGGCCGGTAAGGAGGATCTTGAGGATTTTGGCTGAAATCCAGGATAGAAACGAGATCTTGCCTATCCATTCCAAGACCGGCCGATACACGCGCTCCATACAGATGAAAATGCCACCTGCTATAACGATCCCGGCGAACACTAGGAAAAGAGACCGCCAGCGGCTGAAGAGCAGCAGAGACAATGAACCGAGAAGCAGCACCCCCCACAAATCCATGAGGCGCTCCACCATGACGATACCAACAACGCGAGTGACCGAGATACCATAATCCTCCTTGAGAAAAACGCCCTTTACCGCTTCGCCGACTTTAGCCGGCGTTCCAGTCAAGGCGAATCCGGCAAGAAAAGCCTTAAGCGAGTACGTAAGGGGGACACTTTTCCCGATCCGTCTAAGATAATAATAGAATCGCCAACCCCGCAGCAGCCAGCCGATGACCACCAACGCAAGGACGAGAAGCAACGTCTGGACCGGAAACTGCCGGAGAGATGCGGCAATACCTTGGTAGCCCGTTGCCAACGTGGCAGCAGCATAGAGAATTACACCGGCCACGGTAAAGAGCAGTACGGATCGAATAAGTCGAGCAGAAACTATCCCACTCATTCCACCGCCAGCTTCCGTTTCGTTACTCGGTTCTGCAACTCTTGATTTAGTTGCGGTTTCCAGATTTGACATAATCTCCTTTGCCCGGACGTTCCACGATCCGGCTCATCGATGGTGAGGAAAATAGACACATCTTCCGCTGAAGTTCTGCCAGGCGGCGTCCAATTGCTGCTTCAGGTTCCCAAGGTAATAGGTCATCTGAGCGTATCGCGGGTCGCTGGGATTCATCATGCGGGCCTGTTGATACCCTTGGGCATATCTTTGCCACAAGTCCCGCCAAGTCTTCTCCAGGTTTAGACACTGACCAAACTCAGGATTAGTTAGATCAGGTCGGAAAGCGTATTCCGTGGGCTGTTGCTGAGGACCCGGGACCTGGCGTGGAGGGACCGTGGGCTGGGGCTGAGCGGGTTGGCCGCTATACTGGGCCTGTCCAAGTGCGGCCAAAGGGATGGTCAGCAGCAGCCAGGTCAACAATACCAATCTTCTTTTTTGTTTCCGAACCATGGATGCCTCGCTAAGCCTGAATCCTCACCAGAGTAGGAAATAGTTGTACTGAGGGTTTCTGCAACCCTCGTCGAAATTATCCCTTTTCAAATCGGGCGCATGACTCGCCTATTTTGACCGGGCGGTAATTCCCGGCGATGCGTCAATTCTGAGATCCTAATGAAATAGGCCGCCCCCCGTCAAGTTCTACAATTGCCGGCAGACCGACCTTTAATTGAGCAATGGGAATTAAAATCGAGGCCAGAATGGCTATCGTGATCAGCTTTGACCCGTTGTTCCCGGATACGCGTTCCCACGAAACGCGGTGGCCTCGCGAAACCTGGAGCAAATCCGATAAAAAAAGACAGATCGGCCTATGATTCCAGCCGAATTATTCCGCGGAATCTTTGTCAAGTGCATAATTCCGCAATTCTTATCAACTGGCTTTAGGACTTATCAATGTCTAACGATTCCCATCGCTGAATCTCTTTTGCCTTCTGCGCATCTACCCAGTCAAAGGACTCGAGTTGGCTCTCGACGTGGTAAGTCGATTGATGAGGTGAGAAATGGATGTCAATATAATATTGGAATGGACAATCTTTGGCCTGGCGTTGGCCATGGGCGGCTTTTTTGCGGCAATTCTCCTGGCCGCGATTCGTACGACCAACGAGCGCGTAGATCAGCCGTTGAACGGACTTAAAGCCGCCAGCGCCTTCTCTCTGCCAGGTTCGGACCCACCGGCCGCAACTGCTGCGCAGTGCTATTACGATTGTATGAGCAGCTTTCGCTGGGATTCCGAGTGGGGCACTTTGTGCAGCGAGGCATGTCCGGGAAGCACTAAGGGGCCAAAGGTTTAAATCTATCACGGCGCGTCTGTCTGCATTGGGCTTCCACTTTGAGAATATTTTCATGCCCGGGTTGCCAAGAGATTGTTCTTGGTTAATAGTGTCTCGATCCTACCTGGAGGTGATTGAGCATGCAGGTCTTGGTTCTGTATTATTCCAAAACCGGTAATACCCGGAAGCTTGCCCAGTACGTGGCCGAAGGCGTTCAGTCCGTGTCAGGAGTGGATGTTGTCATGAAAACTACCCAGGAAGTCACAAAAGAAGACTTTGTTAACGCCGCCGGAATAATAGCAGGCTCACCAGTTTACTTCGGAGTTATGGCCGCAGATTTGAAACGGGTCTTTGAAGAATTCGTCGGCGTGCGAAAACAAATGGAGAATAAAGTCGCGGCCGCTTTTGTCAGTTCCGGTTTCTGGGCGGGTGGCAACGAAACAGCGCTCATCTCTATTCTTCAATGTTTTCTCATATATGGCATGATCGCGGTCGGTGATCCCATGTCGGCCACCGGGCACTACGGTGCCGCATGTCTTGCCGCACCCGACGACAAAGCAGCCGACACGGCTCGCAAACTCGGCGCTAGAGTCGCTGAACTCTGCAAGAAATTGGCGGGCTGATACCGACGCGCTGACAAGGCCACTGTGTTTGAGAGCGTAAGGGAATAGTGTTGAAGGGGAGTTCATCTGCCGCGGACGTGTCCGCATGGTGAAATCGGATCATTTCTTGTCCTTCAATAGGTCCCCCAGACTTGCGAACGGCCTGTAAGCGGAAGATGAGTCTTTCTCGCTTCCGGGCGTCTCGTCCGCATCCCACTCCTCGTCCCAATCGTCCTCCAGGTACCGTGCGTGCTCTTTGTCGTGACATTGGAGACAGAGGAGCTCCCAGTTGCTGCCGTCAGGGGGATTGTTCTCGTGGTTGTGATCTTTGTGATGTACTGTCAGTTCGCTGAGTCTTTTCCCCATAAATTCACGGCCGCATCGAGCGCAGATGTGGGGGAAAATTTTGAGGGCTCGGCCTCGATAATCGGCCTCTCTCCGATCTCGATTCCGCCGGGCCTCGGCAATGATTCGATCCAGCCTGCCGACGTTCTCTTCCGGTGTCTTAGGTGACATTATGCTCACCCTCGTCATAGGTTTGGGATAACGAGCGCTTCTTACCCTTGATGCCTCAGTCAATTACCCTGCTTTCCTCAGGATTTTAAGGCACTAGAGCCGCAAGTCCCAGCGCCATGCCGGATCAGTGCGCGTGCCTATTAGTCCGAGCAAGCGAGAAGTACCTTTTCCCGAAGTCTCTTGCATGGACTAACAAGAGCCCCAGGAACGCGATCTTGTTTCTGCCATACGATAAGTACATAAGTTTCAAATATCGCAGAGGTTCCAAGAACTTTGCGACAAGCACACTGAGAAACTTAAACTCAATTCTCTCGAATGAGGTTGCTTCGTTGAGCACCTTCATGGCTTTCTCTTCACCAAGGAAAACTGCGAATTTTATTGCCTGAACCTCCTGGCTGGATTTGTTCCAGGAGTCCTGGTTCTTGATCAGATGATCGTCAACACAAAAGCCGTCTGCTTTCGCTTTGTCGTACATGGCCGTGTACTTATAAAAGGTGAGCGATGCCAGAGACAAATACGCGGTGCTGGGCAACTCTGCGATCACCTTGGCCGTTTCCTTTATGTCGGCTGTCGTTTCGTAAGGATTGTCCACGATGACATCGTAGATAGCCGGAATGTCCTGCTCGTCAAGTAGTTGCGCGCATTGCAGAAAAGCCTTTCGGGAATGCTTCCTTTGGTACACGTCTCTGAGCGTTCGCTCGCTGCCGCTCTGAAGACCGATCAGTGCGAATCCGCAAGGGGCATCTTTCAATATCGCGATCTTCTCCCTGGTGATGAATTGAGGAATAGCTCTAAAAATTAATGGGATTCCTATCTGCTTGTAACTCCTGACAAATGTTTCCAACCACTCGGGGGAATGAGCGGTAAAGCAGTCGTCGTAGACGTTGAGGTAGCGAAAACGTATGCCCGAGCGACTCAGATTCATTTCAATCTCTTCGATTACGCTCTCAGGGCTCCTTTTCCGTATTTTTTTGCCATATATGGCGTGAAGCAGGTTGTTACAGCAGTAACTGCAGCTAAAAGGGCAGCCTCGAGAAGTCATCACGGACAAGTACGCCGCGTTGTGGCGGTTGTGCTTCTTCACAAGCGCGCGGGTCAGTTCGGCTATTCGACCCCTGTCGGTCACCCACGCATCAGCAGGTAGGAATTCCGGGAAAGGCAAGACATCCAAATCTTCGACCACGGGGCTCGCTGAAGACTGGCTGCTGGCACTCGCGCTTGCTCCGGAGGCTCGTTGGCGTAAGTCTTTGCCGTCCAGCCCCCTCAGGAATTCCCCAAACAACTCCTCACCTTCCCCAACGCAAACATAATCAGCGTGACCTTCGCACCCCTTGGGATCGATTGTCGGGTGAATCCCTCCCCACGCAATGGAGACGCTGTCGCCACATTTCTTCCTGATGGCATCGGTCAACCCGACCGCGGTGTAAAAGAAACGGCTCATGAGGCTGATACCAACAGCATCGACTTTGCTTTCCTTTACGAAATCGGCGACAGCATTGAAATAAGATGTATCTTCGGCGGTGTGAAATAGGATCCGGGATCTGAACCCCTGTTGAATGAGGGCCGAATGGACGTATTTAAGGCCAAGATTATCCGTAGTGTTAATTAGAGAAATGAGCAACGCAGATCGCTGGGCGGCCATGATATGTTCCTTTCAACACGGTCCGAAAATTGCCTTTAGCTCGCCTACAAATTGCCGAGTGAAGATTACCACGATGCTGCCTCATGGCAATAGTCTTTTGCACAGACTTGCAGGGGACGCCGCGGACCGACTTCGCTGACGGCCGGCCGTCCGGCCCTTGACAAACACAAGACTATTCCCGAGAATCCACGAGCAGTGCCATCAAAGTCCCCCTTTTCTAAAGGGGGATTTAGGGGGATTTGCAAGGCCTTAAACAAAAATCCCCCCTAACCCCCCTTTACGAAAAGGGGGAAAAATCGTTAAGTTAGCTTTACCCTCGTCCAATGGGCTGTGGAGCGAATGCTGTGCCCTTTCGAGCGAGTTCACATTCCGCGTCTCGTTGTACTACCGTTGGGTTACCCCTTCGGAGCATTGATGGCGGGCCCTGCGCAACTGAATCGTTACTGTTGGAGTTGCTCTATTGGAGCCGCGTGTGAGGGGCGGAACTTGTCGCGTTCAGGTACTCCGATGACCAACATTCGCTATTAAAATTTAGAATTAGGCAAGGCTGGGTCTATGAGCGTTGGGGTTTATATCAATGCGGCCCCTAAGGGACAAAGGATCTCCCGTTTCGCAACCCTTTTGCGAGCGCTGGTGGTTCGAGATGTAACCAGTCGGTACAGGCGTTCCGCTTTGGGAATGTGGTGGGCGTTCCTGCAGCCGATGATATTGATGCTGCTGTTCAACATGTTGCGGGGTTTCGTTAACATCCCAAGCGACGGCATTCCGTATGTGCTCTTCAGCTACTCCGCCTTGGTCCCCTGGACCTTTTTTACCAATTCCGTGACCGCTTGCGGCCCGAGCATAATCACCAACGGTGAAGTTATAAAGAAAATCGCTCTTCCCCGAGAAGTCTTCCCTCTGGCGGCTGTTGCAGCCACGCTCTTTGATTTCTGCATGGCGGGAATAGTGCTGGCAGGAATGATGATTTGGTTCAGAGTTCATGTGGGCTGGGCGCTACTGTGGCTGCCGTTTCTAACAGTTTTGATGGTTGCAGTTTCATTCGGTGTGGGAATACTCCTTGCCGGCCTGGGTACATTCAGAAAGGATTTTATTTTTGCGACCCCGTTTCTTACACAGGCATGGCTGTTTGTGACGCCGGTAATCTACCCGCTCAGCAGCGTACCCGAAAAATGGCGATCCTTGTACATGCTTAATCCTATGGTTGGCGTGATCGAGGGCTTTCGGAATGTCCTACTGAAAGCAGCGGCCCCACCCACCGAAGCTTTGGCAATCTCATCTGTAGTCACAGCAGTCCTGCTGGCAATTTCCTGGCCGCTTTTTCGTAGGCTCTCCGGATATTTTGCGGATGTATTGTGAGGCACGGATGTCCGGCGAGATAGCAATTAGAATTGATGGTCTCTGGAAACGTTACGGGCTACCGGTGCCGGCCGTTCTCCGCAAGGGATGGAATCTGGTTAGACACGGGCATTTCGAATCCGGCAACGGGCACGACGAGCCCTGGGCGCTCAGAGATGTGAACCTGGAGATCCGCAGAGGCGAGACAGTCGGAATAGTGGGCCGCAATGGTGCAGGCAAAAGCACTCTGCTCAAGGTATTAGCCGGCGTGACGGCCCCCACCAGGGGCAGAGTCGAGATCCTCGGCAGGATCTTCCCAATGATAGAGCTGAACGCGGGATTGCACATGGAATTGACCGGCCGCGAAAATGTGCGTTTATTGGGCGCAGTCATGGGGTTGTCTCGAGGGGAAATCGAATCCAAATTAGGCGACATTGAGGACTTCACCGAACTGGGTGGCTGGTTCGACAAGCCGGTCAGGATGTATTCAACCGGTATGCTCGGGCGTCTCGGGTTCGGAGTTGCCGTGAATATAAAGAGCGACGTAGTTTTGATTGACGAAACATTCTCGGTGGGAGACCTCAAATTTCAAAATAAGAGCCTTGCGCGCATCAAGAAAATGCGAGAGAGCGGCGCTACTGTGCTACTTGTCAGTCATAGCCTTGAAACACTGCAATTTGTCGCCCGACGCGGCATCCTGCTGGAACAAGGACAACTCCTGACTATCGGCTCCTCTGTGGAAGTGATCACCGAGTACGAGAGACTCGTGTTTAGATCCGAACAAAAGCGGCTTGAACAGCAGGCGCGGAATCCTGCCGCCAAGGAAGATATAAACATCGGGAGCTGCCGAGTTTACGGAGAAGACGATCGAACTCTAAACGAAATTCGTTCGGGCGACCCATTCGGAATCGAGGTGAATTTGAGAATCGGTCGCCCATTTGCACGGCTCAAGTTTTCTCTAGGGATTCTGAATGCAGCGGGAATATTATGCAAATGGGACGCCTCGGAACGGGAAGATCTGGCCTCAGCGGGAACGGACGGCGCGTACATTCTGCGGGTGTGGTATCCGGAAAACCATTTGATGAATGGGGCATACGAGGCACATTTTACAGCACGAGATGCATCAGCCTCGGATGCTTCCGAACGACTTTCAGGCATAGCGAGCTTTGCTGTTATCGGCTCTCGCCGTGCAAGGGGGATAGTGGCAGGGCCTTGCCTTTGGGAGCTTTTTCCGTTCGAATCCGAGATGAAGTCCGGCAATCGTGATGCTAGCGACAAGCTGTTAACAGTTCGGGATAGGCAATGAATACAACATATCAAGGCTCCTGGAACTGTCTCATGAAGTGGCGAAGCGAGTGCTACACGCGCTTCGGGTCAGTTCTAAAGCTGCCGATTCGATTTCCGATAGATGAGTTGGCCGGGCTGTTGAAATCCGGGATCAGGGTTTTGGATGTAGGAGCCGGAGCACACAAACCTTTACAAGCAACCATCGAACGCTCATCAGCCACCTACTTTTCTATGGACACGGACCCACAGGGGGTTTTTGACTTTCGATCCTTTGACGCCGTTCCGTCGGAAGCATCCTTCGATGTTGTGGTGGCCGATCAAGTGCTGGAGCATTTACCTGTGGGAGACGCGTTCGGAATCGTGGAAGATATTTTTGGACATTTGTCGGATAATGGCTGGTTCATCGCCACTGTTCCCAATGCCGCGCATCCTGTGCGCCAGTGGGATTGTACCCACGTGACCCCTTGGCCTATGAATGACTTGTACAGCCTCCTGCGCAGTGCTGGCTTTATGGTGACAAGCATGAGCCGGTTCAACAAGTTTCCTCTGACCGCAAACCCTTTCAAGCGCTGGGTCGTCAAGACAGTCTGCAAGGAGTTCCGGGTGGATTGGTGCGACAGCATTATGGCGGTAGGGCAAAAGCCAGGTCGAGATGGTGATGGAAATCGGGATCAGTGAGACGAATGAATAGACCCAGAGTTTTCCTGACCGGTGGCGATGAAAGCGGCTGGGCCTTGGATGAGGATCTGAGGCTTGTCAAACAATCCATTGAAAATATGGTTGAACTGGTCGATTTCCAGGAAAGCGACGTAGTCCATACGGTGTGGTGGCAAGGGCTGACCATGCGGGCCCAGGACGAGTTTATAGGCAAACGTATTATTTGCCACGTCCCTGGCGAGCCGTTCCGGTATATCACCATGCCGGGGCACCGTATTGCCATGTCCATGGTTGGCAGGTGGGTAACTCGCTCGAAACAGGCTGCTAGGCAGCTCGAAGGAGCAGGGGTCAGCAGCGATCTGATCCCGTACCTCGTCGATCTGAATACTTTCAGGCCGCTGGCGCCTGATGACGAAGCTATTCGGGTGCTTAGAAGCGAGTGGCACGTGCCGGAAAATTCTTACTTGATCGGGAGTTTTCAACGAGACACTGAAGGATCGGATTTACGAACCCCAAAGTTGATGAAAGGGCCCGACGTCTTCCTGGAAATCTTGGCAGGTTTAAAAAAGCAAGGTCTCAAGTTCCATGTATTGCTCGCAGGGCCGCGCAGGCATTGGCTCACGGGAAGGCTTCGGGAACATAATATTCCATTTACCTATGTGGGACGCTTGACTGAGGCCGACGACATCAATATCAACGCGCTTCCGAGGCCAACGCTGAATGTGCTGTACAATATGCTCGATTTACATATTGTTGCGAGTCGTTCGGAAGGCGGACCTCATTCGATCTTTGAAGCGGCAGCGTGCGGCTGCAAAATAATAAGTCCCCCTGTAGGGGCCGCACCGGACATTCTCGATCCTTCCTGTATTTTTGGGCATGTCGACCAGGCAGTCCAAATCATAGAAAAAGACATGACCGGAAACGCACTCGCTTCCTCGGTGAAAGCTCATCGTGAATGCGTCCTCTCGAATCATCGACCGGAATCGGTTATGCCTTTGTTTCGGAAGCTTTACGAGGGGCTGGAAAAGGTCCCGAAATTCCATCCAGGTAAAGCGAAAGGTCCCGAAACAAGCCCCCCTGGACAAAATACGTCCCTTCATCCCCAGGGTAAGGGCTCGCAAGCCCAAAATGGCGATCTCACCATAGGGTTGTGGCACACTTTCTTCAAGCCCCCGTACGGCGGCGGAAACCAATTCATGCTGGCTCTGCGCAAGGCTCTCACGAAACTTGGCCCGGATGTCAGGGAAAATGAGCTTCACGACGGGATAGACGCGTACGTTTCTCAACTCGATTCATTTCGATGTGGACCGCTTCATGGAATTCAGCCTTTATCACAGGCTGAAAGTGATTCATCGTATCGACGGACCGATTCATCTCATCCGTGGTTATGATCGGGAAAAGGACGAGCTCTGCTTCCGGTTAAATGAACAATTCGCCTCGGCCACAGTTTTGCAATCTGCCTGGACATATCAAAGAATCGTGGAAATGGGATACAACCCGGTAAGTCCGGTGATCATTCATAATGCCGTAGATTCCGATATCTTTCATGCAGGCGGCCGGATACCGTTCGAACGAAACCGGAAAATACGTCTCATCTCAACCAGTTGGTCCAACAATCCCCGCAAGGGCGGACCCACGTACAGATGGCTCGAAGAGCGCCTCGACTGGGATCGTTTCGACTACACTTTTGTCGGTAATGTTTCGGAAAGCTTCCGGCGCATCCGGCATATACCTCCAGTTTCCTCCGAAGAGTTGGCGGCCATATTGCGTAACCATGACATTTACATTGCCGCTAGTAGAAACGACCCGTGCTCCAACGCGTTGATCGAGGCCATGGCCTGCGGCCTGCCGGCACTTTACGTCAATGATGGCGGACATCCGGAGTTGGTGGGGTACGGCGGTTTGCCATTTGAAGACAAAGAAGAGATTTTGCCTCAATTGGAAAGGCTCGTTGAGTATTACGAGACCTTCCAGAGACTAATAGCCGTTTCCAAAATGGAAGAAGTGGCCGAAAAATATCTGACGCTGGCCCGCGAATTGGTTCAATGAACACTCACCTGGTTCTCTATTTCACCCGCGGCGTCTCATTACGGACCTGGAGCATGATGGGGATGCTCGAGCGGGAGATAGCCATATACAAGAGATTACTTCAGCGAGATTTCCAAGTCAGCTTTGTAACCTACGGCGGACCGGCTGATCTGGCCTACTCAGACAGAATGCAAGGTATCGGCATCCTGTGCAACGAAACTAATCTACCCCCGGCAGCATACGAGAATTCGTTGTGCTCGCTTCATGGAGATACTCTCAGCCAGTGCCACGTCATAAAGACGAACCAAATCTATGGCGCAGATTTGGCGCTCCGGGCGTGTCAGGTATTCCAAAAGCCTTTAGTAGCGCGTTGCGGATATATGTGGTCGCAGAACGCGGCACGGGAGCGTGGTTTCAACTCCGAAGCTGCCATACATGCCCGTGAAATTGAGAAACAGGTCTTCAGGGCGGCAAATCGGGTGGTCGTGACCACGTCTGCAATGCAGTCTGACGTCGTTCAAAGAATTCCAGAAGCGGCCCGGAAAATAACAGTCATCCCCAACTATGTGGATACGAGCGTTTTTCAGCCACGCTCCGGCCTTCGTGACGACAGCGAAGTGATATTTGTCGGACGAATCGCGCCCGAAAAGAATCTGCCGGCTCTGCTGGAAGCTATCGAGTCTCTTCAAGTCAGACTCAGAATAATAGGTGAAGGGAAGATCCGCCCAGAACTACAACGACGTTTTGCCTCACTCGACGGCAGGGTTATCTGGGAGGGCAACGTGCCGAATTCGGCCCTTCCAGAGTACCTGAATGGTGCCGGATTATTCGTGCTCCTGTCGTTTTATGAGGGGCACCCCAAGGCTTTGATTGAGGCCATGGCCTGCGGATTGCCTGTGATCGGTGCCGACTCTCCAGGTATCAGAGAATTGATTCGCCACGGCGAGACGGGGTATTTGTGTGCTACCGAGCCCGCGGCCATTCGGCACGCGATCGAGGAACTTATCGCTCGCCCCGCGTTACGTGCTCGGATGGGGCACAATGCCAGGCAGTATGTGTTGGCGAATTATTCTCTGGATAGAATCCTGGAGTCGGAATTGGCTCTGCTTGAGGATGTGAGGACTCAAGCCAATGCGCCATCAAGCAAATGACATTGCAGCGTAATCCATACGCAGCAAGACTGAATTCGTAGGTGAACCAAGGCGGTACTCATCCGGATGGCAAATCCAAAGGTCACAGTGCTGATGTCCGTGTTCAACGGGCAGGATTTTCTTCCGGAAGCAATCCGAAGCATTCTAAATCAGAGTTACCGTGATTTTGAGTTCCTCATTATCGACGACGGTTCCACCGAACCGCTTGATCCTATACTCCGCCGCTTCGAAGACGAACGAATTGCAATTGTGCGTCAAGATAACGCGGGACTGACTCGTTCTTTGAACAAAGGCCTGATCCTGGCACGTGGCGAATACATTGCCAGAATGGACGCCGACGACGTGAGCTTGCCGAGCAGGCTCGAAGCGCAGGTGCACGAACTTGACGCGGACAGCCGACTGGACCTGGTGGGTTGTTTTTTCGACATGGTCGACGCTCAGGGCCTACTTGTCGAAAGAAAACAGCTTATCACCGATCCAATCTACAGGCTTTGGCGGCTACAGTTCCACAATAATTACGGCCACGGAACAGTCATGCTGCGGAGAAAGTCGGTACTGGATGCAGGCTCGTACGATGAAAATTTGTCGTACGCTCAGGATTACGAACTCTGGTCACGTATTTCAACCAAGAACAATACCAGAATTATACCCGAGGTTTTGTATCTTTACCGAATGGTGCCGAACGGCCCGCAAGCCTCAGTCAAAAACTCCGACCTCCAGCTAACCAACGCCTTGCGTGTGAGCGACCGGAACCTGAGCGCTTGCAATCCTCGACTCAGCGAAAAGGATTGCCGGGAGGTGCGGGCTCTCTACTGGAAGACCGGCAGTGACAGCTTCTCTGCCCATGCGGTTGAAGCGCTTCCGGAGCTGCTGGAAGGTTTTTGCAGACGTTTCGGGATCGCTGGTGAGGAAAAGTCCCGGCTGGTCCATAAGGTTACTATGGACGTGATCGCGCTCTCTTCATGAGTTCGTCGAAAATCGACACGGCTTTCTCGGGGAAATCAAGGTCGTTTATGCATGTCCAATGCATCTGAAATAAAAAAAATTTTCAAAGGATACGGCTTAGCGCCAAAAAAATGGCTAGGACAGAACCTCCTTGTAGATTCGCACTATCTGAACAAAATCGTGCAAGCGGCCAAAATCGAGTCTGGTGAAGTGGTGGTGGAGGTGGGTGCGGGACTGGGCATATTGACCGAAGCTCTTATCAAGCGAGGGGCCAAGGTTTGCGCTCTTGAGGTTGATTCAGGGTTCTTTCGGGTGCTGGAGGAAAAATTTGCCCATTCTCCTGACGTGGAACTCATACACGCGGACGCCCTAAAGTATGATTTTCGTGCTCTTGCCGAAAGAATCGGAAAGCTTCGAGTGGTCGCAAATTTACCCTACAACATTTCCAGTCGGCTTCTTTTCATGTTTCAGGAGAATCGTGACATTTTCACGTCTCTTCACATTTTGCTTCAAAAGGAAGTCGCTGAGCGCCTGATTGCGGAGCCGGGCACCAAGGATTATGGAGTACTTACCGTCCTGCTAGGGACAAGTGCCAAGGTCGAACTGGTTTTCGACATACCGTCACATGCGTTTTTTCCTGTGCCGGAGGTGACCTCAACACTCATAAAGGTGCTGTTTCCCGACGTGCCGCCGTTTCATGTTAAAGACCGCCGTTTACTGGCGCGTCTCGTCAAGGCATCGTTTGCCGGGCGTCGCAAAACGTTGAAGAACGACCTGCGCAATGCTTCCACACTTGGAGCGAGCCCCCAAATGCTGATATCGGCGGCGCGCAACGCGGGTATTGACCTCCGCAGACGAGGAGAAACGCTCTCTCCCGAGGAATTTGCGCAGTTCGCAAACGCGATCAAGGTAGCGGAGAAGATTGAGGGCGAGTAGGAGACTAAGTTAGGAATTGCTGCTGCATGGCGAAAAGTTACATAGCATCCAGGTCCTTCCAGGACAAGTCACAACTTTTCATTTCGAATGACTCATAGGTCCCGCGATGTTGCCTACTTTGCATTATGAGATATTCGGCAGATTGACACGCCGGCTAACACGTGCCATCCTTATTTCGGGACCTTAATTTAGAGGCATAATTGAACAATAAAGGAGGGACCACTTATGTCATCATGTTGCGCTGACCTGAAATTGAATCAAGTGTGGACCTGCGAGACCTGCGGACTCGAAATCAAAGTGGTAAAGGAATGTAACTGTTTAACGGAAGGAACGGGGGCTTGCAAACCAAATGAATGTTTGACCTGCTGTGACAAGCCCCTTAAACTGAAAAGTTGATTTCAAGCGGCCTTCCAAGGGTCGGAGAGAAGAACCGGCTCCTCGGTGTATAGCGTAGTAACCGTGCGGCCTTCTGTCCCGGCGTCAAGGCTTAGCTTAGTACTCTGTTTCATAAATTCGTTACGTAACTTCAGGGTGCAGATTGCTTCGTCGTTTCACTCCTCGCAATGACATGCCCATTGCCTGTCATTGCGAGCGCAGCGAAGCAATCTTCTTCTGTACAGAGTTCTTAACGTCACTGTATTTGCGAAAAGGAGTACTTAGGCGTTTGCGATCCGGCCATGAAAGCGTCTCGGGTTTTCGGTTAAAACCTTAACCAGTCCCTTTGCCGCTTGTTCCGGCGAGATCAGTAAACCCTTCTCCTTGTAGCCCCTAAATTCCCTGCGCAGAGTCTCCGCCGCACCGCCTTCGGCCTCACGGGCTTCCCGCTGCATCCCGGTATCCACGACGCCCGGTCTGTACACGAAGCTGGTAATTTTGGGGGCCTCTTCGGCAAGCTGTCTGACAAGATGCTCTTCTGCCGCCTTGGCCACGCAGTATGCGGCAAGTCCGGCCATAGATATCTCGGCCGCGGGCGATCCAAAGAAGACTGCTATCCCGTCTCCTTGATCGAGCAACGGAGGGAATGCAAAACGAACAAGTTGGTAGGCTGCGATTACACTAGCGCCGAAGACTTCACTAAAATGAACCTCCGGCAACTCCCAGAGAAAGGGGCCAGGTCTGGCGACGCCGGCCACATGTACAAATCCGTAGAAGCCGCCCAGTTTCAGCGCTGCTTCAACCACTTTACCGGCAGCCTCCGCTGTGGAGGCGTCTCCCGCGACATATTCCGTCTTGACTCCCATGTCCGCGCATTCCCCGGCCACCCTGCTGAGATCGGCAGCACCTCGTGCGTTCAGCACGAGGTCTGCACCGGCCGAGGCCAATTCTCGAGCGAGGGCTTGCCCAATTCCACGAGAAGCTCCCGTTATAATGAGGGTTCTATTTCTTAAAGAATTCATCGTTCCCTCGAAACTGTAAAATTTGCTTCGCTTGGCTCGCGACGACAAATGGGGAGATGTTATTGTTTCAAAACAATAGCCGAGCAGAACAATTCGATAATTTCAACCAAGCAAAATCAATTGGTTGTTTTTGCTAAATGAGGTCTTGTAACGGAGTATACGAGTACCCCAACGCATCTGCTACATTAGCGTAGGTCACCACGCCCCGGTAAAGGTTAACTCCCTTGGCCAAAACATGATCATCCGCGACTGCTCTGTCAATCCCTTGGTCCGCCAACTTCAATGCATAAGGCAGGGTAATATTTGTCAGAGCAAAAGTGGAAGTTCGAGACACTACGCCGGGCATATTGGGGACGCAGTAATGCAGCACCTCATCGACTAAAAACGTGGGGTGCTGGTGAGTTGTCGGTCTGGAGGTCTCACAGGATCCGCCTTGATCGATGGATACATCCACGATTACACTCCCCGCTTTCATAGCTCCAACCATTTCGCGGGTTATAAGTCGGGGCGCCCTGGCTCCCGGAATGAGAACCGACCCGATCACAACGTGGGATTTGATCACGGCTCGCAGGATGTTTTCGTAGTTCGAGATCAGAAGTGTCACTCGATTCCCGTAGATATCGTCCAAATAAATCAAACGCTGCTGGTCTACATCCAAAACATGGACATCCGCGCCAAATCCGACAGCAATTTTTGTCGCAGCCCGGCCTACGGTTCCCCCGCCTATTATGGTTACTCGACCGCGACCGACCCCAGGCACACCACCCAACAGCACGCCTCTACCGCCCTGGGTCTTTTCCAGAAAATGCGCTCCGATCTGCACGGCCATGCGGCCGGCTACCTCGCTCATAGGCACTAACAAAGGCAAGGTTCCGTCATCCAGTTGGATCGTCTCATACGCAACCGCGATGACTCTTCGGTCAAGGAGGGCCGCGGTAAGCTCCGGAGCAGGCGCGAGATGAAGATAGGCGTACAGAATCTGGCCTTCGTGAAGCAAGTCGTACTCTTGCTTCAGCGGCTCCTTCACCTTAATAATCATGTCGGCTTGGCCGTAGACCTCGGCCTTTTCGGAGATAATCCGAGCACCCGCGGTCACGAATTCCTGATCTGAAATCCGGCAACCTTCGCCGGCACCCTGTTCAATCAGCACGGTATGACCATGTTCGGCAAGGTCGCGTACCCCGTGGGGAATGATGCCCACCCGATACTCGTCTTCTTTGATTTCTTTAGGAATTCCGATAACCATAATCATCCCCAAATCGACTTATATTATGTGGCTTCAGTTGTCGATCAATCTGCGGTCTGACCCCGTCGGGCACAGCCGGAGAAAGCACCAGTGAATTTGCAGTAAGGTAGCAGCACCACAGAAATTAGTCAAAAGAGATGAAGTAAGAGTTCACCGCTGAGAACGCTGAGAGTCATCCTTTCTCTGAACGCCTACATGGGTTCTCCAAAATTTTGTCTTTTGGGATGGAGTTCAACTAATGGGGGTTGTGTTTTGGGTGCCACTGCCGGCGTGCCCTGCAGTGCTTCATACCGACTCCCGTGGAACTGAATGAGCGATGCTCTTTCTCTGCGTTCTCTGCGAACTCTGCGGTTAATCCTGATTGCCCGCGGAGCGCCCCCGTGGAATCTCTCATAACCTTTACTTGACCCGAACTTCCCCAACTCTTAGAGTAAAGCCGTTATGAGCATCACGGAACCATGCCAATACTCAAAGCTGACTATACCCACCGATGTTTCCTATCTTGGTGTCGTTGGCACTTACGTGCGCAAAGTTGCTCAAAATTTCGGTTTCGACGAAAGAGCCTGCCTGGCCGTCGTTGTCGGAGTCGAAGAAGCAGTCGCAAACATTATCAAGGAAGCTTTCGCCCCCGATGACTGGGCCACACTCGACGTAAGTTGTGAAAGAGTATCCATGGGGCTCAAAATCGTGATCAAAGACAAGGGACTGCCGTTCAACCCCACCGGGTTGCTCTCGCCCACCAAAAGTGAATCCGATGACAAACCGTTGTCCGGGCCTAAACGCGCCCTTGCCGTGATGAAACAAACTGTGGACGAAGTTTATTTTCATAACTTAGGTTTAGAAGGAAAAGAAACACACCTGATCAAATACCTGCAAACAGGCACCATCGAAGACTATTACAGGGTTTGTGAACTCGAACCCTACAAAGAGCCATCATCGGCATCGAAGATGGTGGAGTTCGAGGTTCGGCCTATGCAGCCCCACGAGGCGATAGAAGTTTCCAAATGTTTCTACAAGGCTTATGGATACTCTTTCGTTTATCGTCAGATTTACTACCCGGACAGAATTGTCGAACTGAACGAAAAGCGCGAAATTTCATCAGTGGTGGCAGTCACCCGACATGGTGAAATAATGGGCCATTGTGCACTGCTCAGGTGGGATTCCCGCCCGGACGTAGCCGAACTTGGCTTTGCCGTTGTGAAACCTGAGTTTCGGGGGCAGGGATGCCTCACTCGGCTCACGGAATACCTTATAGCAAAAGCAAAATCCGAAAAGACGCAAGCGCTCTTCGTTCTCGCTGCAACCAATCACACCTATTCCCAGCGGGTCATTCACCGGTTTGGTTTCAACGATTGCGGATTGCTTGTTGGCTTCGGCCCGGCAACGTTGTCGTTCAAGGGCCTTACGGAAACGCTTTCTCAGCGTGAAACTTACCTGGTCTGCTTTAAATATGTAACAAAACCTGAAGCATTTCCTATATATGCCCCCGAACATCACAAAGAAATCATCCGAATGCTGTATGGCAACATCGGTGTGGAGCCTGACTTTGAAGTCCCGGCAGACCCTGGACCGCGATTTCTCGAGCCTCATTCAAAGTTGAAAACAGTGCACTACAGCCCTGCCGCATTCGCCCGGATTGACATTGAGCATTATGGTTCCGACGTTCTGACGGAGGTCAAAGCAAGGCTAAAAGAGCTTTGCCTCAAGCATATTGAGGTCATACACCTCTATTGCAGCATGGAAGATCCTTTGACTTATCTCATGACCCGTGAGTTCGAACAACTTGGATTTTTCTTCATCGGGATCAAACCTTCCTCTTCCGTGGGAGATCCGCTGATCCTGCAGTATTTTAACAATGTAGCTATAGATTACGACAGAATCAAACTAACCTCGCCTGTGGGCGAAGAGCTGCGTTCTTATGTCAAGGGACACGATCCGAACCAGGAGTAGTACCCCCGCAATAGAAGTTTCTTTGTGAAGCCTTCAACATACTGTCCATCTGTACTTCTTGCGGTAGAGACCGCAATGATTTAAGCTTTTGTTCGAAAATTCAATCGGCTGGGTGCCAAGTTGGAAGTCAGGGACATCATACGGCAGATCAGCGATCACGAACCGCTCAATCCGTACCAGATCGCCGGAATGGCCGCGGTCATCAATCTTTCCGGCATCAAGTTCGGGGATCAAACGACGCTTGCGGTTGAGGCTCTACCTACAGTCCTCATGATCCTCGATCGTACGGGTAAGGAGGCTTCCACTTATCTAGTAGCCCTCCGGCAAAATGATTCGCAACTCACACTATTCAGCCGGTTTCCGCGTGAATCTTTGGAAGAGCTTGTCTATCTGACTTCCTTTGAGGGTCGCCGGCTTGCCATCCAAGAAAACCTCGTATCAGCACTGTACGAAATCCCCAACTGGGTGGAAGTGGTCCGATTGATCTCGCGATACTCGCTGGACAGAGATGACGAATCGCTGGGTGACCACCTACCTTCTGTAATGGAGATCCTGTTCAGCTATTTGTTTGCAGCGGTGCGCCAGCCGTTTGATGCGGCTGCCCGGTCTGAGGGGGAATACGTCTTGTCACGTCTGGTGGCCAGCATTCTGAACTTTGCCAATGATAAGACATTCCTGCGGTACCAGCCTTTTGTGGAATCCACCCTCGATTTTATGGCTCAAGAGCCGTTTCGCACCTCTTTGAACTCTTTTGAACGACGCGTCTTGGAAGTTTCCGAGATCAGGTCAGCTCTGAAGAAGCGGTCGGACGATATCAAATTCGCTCTGACTTCGCGAGTTGACCGGATGGCGGTTCAGGCGTTAATCACTGCTCTGGGAGAGATACGCGCCTGTCCCGTGAGTCTGGTGAAACGGCTCGAAACCGCTTTGGAGGTTGAAGATTTTGCATCAAAGGAACGCTTCCGTAAAGAGATCCTGGAAAGAATCAACCTCCACTCCGCTGAAGAAATCGAGAAACGCCGACAAGCTTATCAGACGGCACTGGATGGACCGGATCAAATAGACGAAGGCGAGATTGCCAAAGGCATTTCATTCATTAAGAATCTGGCGGAAGAATGGAGAGTAATTCTTTCGGTCTTCCAGGAAATGATTGATGAGCTTCCAATGGATCTACAAGAAGCCTTTGCGGAAATTTTGGCTGCTCAGATCATTACAGTGGACAAGCCGGAAGTCAAAGAGCTGTTCATCGACGGGCTTTGCCGCATAGTAGTCAGACTGGAGAAGACCAGAAAGCAAGCATCCAGAAAGCTGGTTGATCAATTTGCCAATGTCTTTCTGGAGCGCGCCTATTCGTCGAAAGACACCGGCGAAGTGATATCCTCGTTGAACGCGCTGGAATCACTGGGTGTCACGCTCGGTAAATCCGGGTATTTCCTTATGGCCCAAGAGCTTATCGACCATTTTGTGAGCCGGCCGCTAATTCAGCCTTTGGACAAGAAATATACCATCGAGGATGACGATACGGGCGAGCCGCTCGTCCTGGCCGAGGAAGCGGGGGCAAACAAGGCTCACGCACAACACATAAAGTGCTTAATCTCCATAATTGCCTCGAATCCGCGGATCATGCATCGCCTCATACCCTATCTCGTCATTCAGATCGAGATCGGTCAAACGCGCCTGTGCGATGAGGACCTTATACAATATTGGATTTCCAGGCTATTACGGGCTAACTCGTCCGTAATGCACTTCCTTATCCGAACCCTTATCAAGGCGATTCCATACTCTTTCAAAGATATAGGGCCACTCGACACTCTAAGGCTCACGGCAGCGGGGCTCGCAAAAGAGTTGGCGGATCGTGGTGTAAAGCCCATCGGCAACTTTCTGGGAAAGCTTCGCGGGGATATACATTGGCGCGGAAGCATCGAAAATTTTTATTTTTGCCAAGGAATAGTCAAATATTTTTCCGAGGGACGACCGGAAGCCATCGCAGAATGGATGCCCTCCGAGTCAATGCCGTACCTGCCGATGAACAAATGGTGCTCGACACTGGAAGAGCAAGGAATACGAAATCTGTGTCGCCGCATCTTCGATGACCTCAATATAGACCCTTCCGAAAAAGACGGCATGATGCAGCTCGCATTCCTAGATACGGCCCCCTACCGGACCGACCCGACATGGCCGGAATTCTCCCGGCGAATGGTCTTGGACGTCATTGAGCTGACGAAGGGTCTGTATGCGAAGTATTTTATAGTCCGCCAATCCACCGCCGGCGCAACCGCCGAAGAAGATCTGAACCGTCTCGATCAAATTATTGTGGAGCGGGCAGAGACCAAGCAAAAGTCCCTCACTCCCGATATTTCGGAGCCTCTCTCAAAGCCGGTGACTCTGACCGAGGGGACTGAAGACGCCGTTCGGGAAATGGAGCGGATTAACAGGGAGCAGCCCGGCACGCCTATCATCTTGCGTGCGAAAAAGGCCGGACATGCTTACGCTCAAAAAGCCACATACATCGAAGAGCGTTTCGAGGCGTTCAATAAGGATCTTCGGCTTGAAGGACTCCAGGAGACTCTGGCCACGAGCATAAACAATACTCATTTCGACAGAATTACTTTGGAAAATCTTGCGGATGCTCTCACCTTTCTCGATTGCCTTGTGAGCGGAGTCTCCGTAAACGGGCATTCGAGCTTCTATTTGGAACAAGCCGGTCGCGACTTGCGCCGCGCCGGCGATCTCGACCTGACTCTGGACAAAGTGCGGGATTTGGTGAGCATCATTAAGAAAGAGGTCGATGACGTATATGTTAGCTATCGAAGCTCGTTCGAGGAGCCTTTTGACAATTTCCTCTCCTTCTGGCCGATGGAGAAATTGCCCCGCAAGCTAAAGAACCTCACTACCCTGAAAGAGGTCCCTGACACCGATTTCTTCAAGAACTATCTGAAAACACTTTATGTATCCGATCTTCAGGCACGGGATGGAAATCTAAGGGTCTTGGAAACTTTCATAGATAAGGTAGAGCTTTTTCTCAATCAGCGCCTTGCTGAGTCCGGCAAGAGGGTTGTTCGAAAAGGGCAAGGGCCTACTCGTTCGGTACCTTTTTACTTTCCGGACCCACAAGACATTTCACCATGTAGGATAGGATTGAAAGCATCTTTGCTGCGATTCGCAGAAAACACACCCCATTACTTCGTGATCACGACAGATCAACCCTTGCTGGAGCCGGAAGAAATGCTTACAAACTCCATTTTCAGACAAGGCTTGGCCCGCTCAGTCGTTAAGTTGGGAAAGCTCTGGGGTCGATCTTTGGGTGATCCATCCAATCCAGCGCTCTTTTCGGTGAGGTCCGGGGCACGTGTCAGCATGCCCGGCATGATGACAACCATCACCAATGTAGGGATCAACGATGAAATAGCCGAGGTTTTGGCTGCCAAGGTAGGGCCTTGGTTCGCATACGATTGTTACCGGCGTTTTTTGCAGGAATTCAGCCAATCGGTATTCGGTTTGGAACGGGACGAGTTTCAAGAGATTATCGATGAGCGCAAAGAACGGTTCAAAGTGATGCGCAAAGCGCACATGAGCGCGGAACAGATGAAGAGTCTTGCATTCGATTACAAGGCGCGAGTCGCGGAATTGGCCCCTAAAGTGGTGGAGCTACTAGACAAAGGACAATTCCTCGACATTCTCATCCATTGCGCAATCGTTGTGCTCCATTCCTATGACGGAAGGGCAGCGCGGAAATACAGAGAAGCGGCGGGTATCCATGGGAACTGGCGCACTCCTGTCATCATACAGGGTATGGTGTACGGGAACATGGAACTCAATTCCTCGGGAACGGGGGTTGTGTCTTACAACCCATTCACCATGGATCTGCGGGGCGATTTCGCACAAGGCGATCAAGGGACCGACGTTGTTGACGGCAAGGTGGCCACGATCCCCGTGTACGATCGCTGGAAGGCCCAGGAATCCCTCGCCTCTCAAATGCCTGATGCTTGGAAGCAACTCTATTCTGTCCTTTTCCGTACCGCGGAGCGACTGCATTTTGACACCCGCCTCGAATACACTATAGAAAAAGGGAAGGTCTTCATTCTACAGATTCGCAAGGATAGGGAACGCAAAGAGAGAGTGCCGCCTCTCAATTCGTCGGGCTATGATGTGATTGCCCAGGGTACGGGGGTTTCCGGCAAGATTTTCAGAGGGATCATGGTCACCGACCGGAACCAAATTGCCCCTTTCAAGCACATCAGTAAGGCTCAGTCCATTATAGATGCCATGAACGAACGGCTCCCCGAGCATGATAAGCTGGACGGATTCATTTTTGTGGTCAACGATCCTATTCCCGAGGAGATAATGGAAGAGATCTTTTCGCTTCCGGTGGCTACAGCGCTCGTAAGCCGTCTCGGTGGCCGAGGAGCGCATGCGGCGGATATTTCCAAATCATTGG
This sequence comes from uncultured delta proteobacterium, assembly GCA_963729795.1. Taxonomy (GTDB): domain Bacteria; phylum Desulfobacterota; class Desulfomonilia; order Desulfomonilales; family Desulfomonilaceae; genus CAWBBA01. The sequence continues at coordinate 173,637 of CAVSPC010000016.1, forward strand.
ACAAAGTCTATGTGGGACAGGTCCGGCAGATAGCCAAATTTTCAGGGAAGCCCGAGATAGTGCAATTCAATGATCGTGACGTGGTGGTAGGGAGCAAGATGATTATTCATGGTCAAACCGGCGAAGTAGCTCTGTATGGCAAAACCGAGGAGAATATTCGTGATTGACCTCCATTCAATCGGCCGCCTTCTCCTGGAAACGGGAAGAATAAGCAAAGACGATTATGCGAAGGCCATTAATGAGGCCAAGGAAACAGGAAGGTCGCCCCATGAGATCCTCCTGTCGAAAGGCAAGATCTCGGTGGAGGAACTCGTCCAAGCGATCACCATTCACGTTGACATAACCTTGCTTAAGGAAGCCCTGGGAATGGAAGAGGGTTCGAAGCGCCTTACGAGACCCGCCAGACCTCTTGGCTCGTATCTGGAACGCATATCGTTGCTGTTCAAGATGGGAATTTTGATAAGCAGCGAAACCAATATGAGTTCATTGATTGAGCTTCTCATACGAGAAGCTCCTTCGGTTATGAATGCGGAACGTGCAACGATATTTCTGGCTGACCACCAAACAAAGGAACTGTATTCCCACCTCGGGGTAGGGCTAAAGCACGATCAGATCCGAATACCTTGGCGCTCCGGCATTGCGGGTTGGGTGTTCACACACGGCGAATCGCTGAACATCGTCGACACGTACAAAGACCCTCGCTTTAATAAAGCCGTTGATCCTCAGACCGGATTCAGAACAAAGAACCTCCTCTGTGTGCCGTTGCGCGTGCCTGGAGGACCCGTAATAGGGGTGTTCCAGGTGCTCAATAAACGCGCAGGTGTATTCACCTCTATTGATTTGGAAATACTTGAAATTCTCGCATCCCAGGCCGCTAGATCAATGGAGCATGCCCTGGAATGGGATCACCTCAGACAAAGCGCTTCGTTACTGAGGCAGGAAAACGTCGGTCTGAAGCAGGCGCTTCAACACAGTGACTTGCTGGAAGAGATAATCGGAAGCGCCTCGGGAATGCAGGAAGTTCGATCTCTAATACGTAAGGTCGCGCCCACTGAAACTACGGTCTTGATACAGGGTGAATCCGGAACCGGAAAAGAGCTGGTTGCCAGAGCGATCCACCGGCTTAGCCCGAGGGCAAATGAATCACTCATCAGCTTGAACTGCGCCGCGATCCCTTCGGAACTGATTGAGAGTGAGCTGTTCGGGCACAGGAAAGGGTCTTTCACCGGCGCGGTGGCCGATCATATAGGGGTGTTTAAGGCTGCCCACCGTGGGACACTTTTCCTGGATGAAATCGAAGCAACCTCGCCCTCCATGCAAGTTAAGCTGCTTCGCGCCATTCAATCCGGGGAAATAAAGCCTGTAGGCGATAACACGTCGCAGTGTGTTGACGTACGCCTTGTGGCCGCGACTAACCGAGACCTGACGGAACGAATCCGGCAAGGTATGTTTCGTGAAGACCTGTTTTACAGAGTCAATGTATTTCCCATTACGATTCCACCCTTGCGCGAACGTATCGATGATGTCCCCTTGCTAGCCCTTCATTTTCTGGACAGATTGACAGTACTGACCGGCAAATCCGTACGCGGTCTTGATCCGACAGCCCTTGAACTGTTGGTTCGATATCCCTGGCCGGGGAACGTGAGAGAATTGGAAAATGAGATCGAACGAGCCCATATACTTGCGGGCGAGGGAGGAAACTTGTCGGTTCGGTGTCTTTCGCCTCGTATACGCGACTCAATTGAAAAGATGATTGAAGAGGAGGCAGTCTCCAATCCTCTCACTCTGAAAGAGGCTACTGACAGGATGGAGAAATCCATGCTTGAGGAAGCGCTGGAACGGTGCGACGGTAACAGAAGTGTCGCGGCGAAGCAGTTGGGGCTGTCCAGACAGGGTCTGCTAAACAAGATTCACAAGTTTGGTTTGGATGGCCGATAGATTCCCGAATCGCAACGGTCAAGGCTCTCCTCCGAGAAAGCTGAGCATGTCACATAAGTGCCTCGGTGGACACTGTGAGAATAGAACAACAGTGGGTCAACCGATTTGAGGTGCCGAACCGTCATCGCCCTACAGGGGCGTTCCGTGAGTAGCCACGGTCGCAACCCCGTGGATTTGGGCTCGCTGTCGCGTGGGCGGGCCTCCTCAGGGTCTGTTTCTATGTATCTTGTTCCCCTTTACCATGGGTTGAAACCCATGACTATTCAAGGTGTGCCCTTTCAGGACAAAAGCCCCCATTCGCTCCAACTCGGCAGCCGGAATCCTTCCTTTTTTTCCGAAAATAGAGGTGTGCCTCGGGTCAATAGGGGACACAAGAGCAGATATAGGTTAAGTGCAGTTAAGAAAGTGGTAATCCCCGTGTTCTGCCACGCAATTTTGACGCCTGTGCCCCTGCAGGGGATAAAATTAGCCTTGCACCCCCATTGTAAAGGCGCCCCGAGGCGAAATGGCGTTATGTACTGGCTTGTGATATAGTGCTCCGCCGATTCAGATGGAGATCGTTGTTATGATAAGATTCGGTATGGTTATCTTACTTTCGGTAACTCTGTTCCTGGCAGGAACTCTGGTCGCTCAAGTTGTCATAGCCCAGGATTTTCCGTATAGCGTACCCAAAGCCCCTGAATTCGACAACCGTGGCAACCAACCTGGAACCGGCTCGACTGAAGCCCCTGATTCCGGGCATCATCGGCACTCGCGTCGTTACCCGCAGCAGAACGGGAACAACCTTCGTTATGAGTCGGCGAGACCTTATGTGCCGGAAAACGCTCCTCCGGCTCCCACGCGCAGACGGTCGTCGCGTTCTCATGGCTATTACCGGCGACCGGGGCCCCCAGCGATGGCATCTCAACCGTCTTATCAGGCACCACCACCGCCTCAAGTGCAAGAGCGGCCTGACTGCTCACGTTATCCCATGATGATTGCTCAGGCTCGGAACGAACCGGAGATGCGAAATACTGCCAGGCAATATCTTACCTGCCTGCTGAAGAATGGTTGGCAGATGGATCAGGCGCGGCAACAAGTAATTAGCACGATAGAAAGCACATACAGATTCACGAGATAGCAATCTTAGTCTCTTTTGTTGGCTCAGGCTCCGCAACAACGCTTGTATTTCTTGCCGGAGCCACATGGGCAGGGCGCGTTCAGCGCAGGGGGAGCAACGATACGTGGGGACGGCTCTGTTGCGTGTCCCGTTCTATATTTCAGGTGGCAAAGAATCAAATAGCCGGTAAAACCTACAAGAACCAACCATACAAGAACCAACCCGACGCATTCCCTTGTATTGAACATGCCGGAGACAAGAAACCAGATGAGGGCTGCCGTCCAAACCAGTGCCCATAATGCTCCATGCCACGGACTCTTGATCTTCTTCATGAGATGATGATTTAGCAGGGGCAGGACCAGAGGTCAACCGCGCATGTTGTTTGTCAAATTCATTTGGTGTTATCCTTAGGCTTCTCTTCGACTACGCAGCAATGGAACGGTGATCCGTGGCTTTTCTCTTTATCAATGTTAACCATGATGTTGGCTATGAATCGTCAGAGAGTATCCCTATCTCCACAGGCTACATCCTCGCCGCGCTCAAGGCGGGCGGATTCGACGGCATAATCCTCGATGACCTTCGAGACAGGCCGCTAAGCCTCAGGAATCTCGAGAAATGGATTCGGCGTGTCGACCCGTGGGTTATCGGATTCACGGCGTACCAAAGCACGATGGGCCGGATTCGCTTTCTGTGCCGGTACATCAAGTCAAGGCACCCGAAAATAAAGGTAGTTCTGGGTGGGCCGCAGGTGTCGGCCATGCCTTCACATGCTCTGGAAGCTCTCAGCGACGTGGATGCCCTCGTGAGAGGGGAGGGCGAAGTGATAATCCCCGCGATGGGTCGGGCCCTTCAGGCGGGCGGGAGCCTTGAAGAGGTCCCGGGAATCACATGCAGGCACGACGAACGCATCATGGACAGCGGTTCGGTGCCGGAAGCGCCCGAAGATTTAGATTTCTATCCTTCCCCTTACTTGACGGATCTGCTTAATCTGGACGGGAAGAATACGGCAATTCTCCTTTCGTCAAGAGGCTGCAGACATGTTTGCTGGTTCTGCATAACCCCGCGCATTTGCGGAGGCAAAGTACGCTACCATTCTGTAGAACGAACCATAGCCGAAATGGAGTTTCTCTCAGAGAAGGGAATAAAACGGTTTTGGTTTGCCGATCCCAATTTCACCGAAAACCGCGACAGAACAGAGACATTACTCGAAGAAAAGATCAAGAGGGGTATTACTACCCCCTTCTGGCTCCAAACCAGAGCAGATCTAGTAGATGCTTCCCTGCTCAAGAAGCTGGCGCAAGCGGGAGCCGACACAGTGGCGTTCGGCCTGGAATCCGGTAGCCCCGGCGTGCTGAAGAATACCAACAAAGGAATAATGTTGAGACAGCTTGAGGAAAATATTAAGGTCGTTCATTCACTGGGCATGGAGGCGGAACTTTTCTCAATTTTCGGGCTTCCAGGTGAAACGGTCGAAGACGCGCGTGAGACTATGGAGTTCCTACGCTCGTTGGAAATTCCCATTCAATCCAACTCAGGCTCACAACAAATGCAGCTATATTTTGGATCGGTGTACGAAAACAGCCCGAAACGTTTCGGCATTAAGCCTTTGCCCGGATACAGACCACCTTATATCTCTGTTGGGGATCGGTATGAAACTGAACAAATGTCAAAGGCGGACATCAAGAAGGTGCGCAACCTTTGGGCCATCGCCAATGAACAGATGGAACGAGACGTCTATTATAAACAGCGCGTATTTGAGATTCTCGATTTCTTGCTGACAAGCCGGGAGGATCTATCGGATGAGCCGGCGTTTCATGCGTACGGGGCCCTTGCCGCCAGCGCCATAGAAGAGTTTGCGCTGCTCGAACAATTCTTGGAGGGATACCGTTCAACGCTGAACGAAGATGAGTCGGCCGTGGCAGAGCTGATTTCTTCTTTGGGATTCTTTAAAGAAACAGCAGCCCCAGCGGGCCCAACGGACCGAATTATATTCGACTCCAGGAGCTGGATCCAAGGCGTACCCTTTACAGGAATATCAGGAAAGTACTGGGATGTATTGCTTGGGCGAGGGCTTTTGCTCGCAACCTTTGAAGCGGGATTTATCGGGGCCAGAGAAGGGAATGAGATTGACTTCGACTTTGTTTTCCCAGATGACTACGTTGAAGAGGAGTTGCGGGGAAAAGAAGTCCAGGTGCATGCAAAGATTCATAAGGTACTAATATCGGTGAATGCTAGTACCGTGGAAGAAGTAAGGCAACTCCGAATATCCAACACATATTCCTTTCCCGATCTCGATTTGCTACGGGAACAAAACGAGGTTCTTTACTACCTGGCTCTTCGTGCTGCGGAACCCGGTGGTCTGCTGAAAACTCCGGGTCATTTTCTTATGCTGGTACACATGCTGGCAAAATTAGGCAAACGTGACAACATTCGAAGTTTGGCGGATTTGGTGCAAGGTAAGCCCACTCCGCTGAACGCATTGGCGGACACTCTGGTCAACGCAGGAAAGTACTCATGGGCTCTAGAATATTACAAGGCAATTTCAGAGGAAGTCCCGTCCTCTGTGCTGAAAAGAGTCCGCTGCCTTCTCAGCATGGAACAATCTGAAGAAGCCATGAGATTGCTGGAGACCGTTCCGGAGCTTTCCGACATGGAGTTCCAGGATACATTGTTGGAATGTATCAAGGCGGTTCAACCCGATTCAGCCCGGATTCCTTCTCTCGACCGTCATGTACTGGACCTGAGAGTAAATGCCGCACTCGGCAGGGAAACCATCCAGAAGGGGGGTGGGCACACCGGGAGACAGCTTGTACACGGGACATACGAGGGTAAATCAGAGGACTTGTGAACCGAGCGTCAGCCCTCGATTTCAGCAAGGCCGGACGCCTCTCTAGAAGGCGTCGAGACTTATGTCTGAAAGTGAGGAGAAATTCGACCATGAACATGGAGGTATCGGCAACCGGGACTCTCGTCACCTACCACAGGGATGGGCAGGTAGGTTTTATTACGCTTAACAGGCCCGAAAAGCGGAACGCGATGAGTCTTAGTCTGTGGAATGCCTTGGATCAGGCCATCGGTATGGCAGAAGAGGACTCCGAGGCCAGGGTCGTAATCCTGGCAGGCGCAGGCAAATCTTTTTGCGCGGGTCTGGATCTGAGCCCCGAAAATAAGATAATAGCAACGGTCACCGGCCCGGCGAATGCGGCCCAAAAGGTGGCTCTCTTCAAAGAGGTCAAGCACGTTCAAGCGATCCATACGCGGCTGGAGCGCCTCTCACAGCCTACGATAGCGGCAATACACGGCCATTGCCTTGGAGCCGGACTGGAACTGGTCCTGTGTTGCGACATACGTATCTGTTCTGAAGAAACTGTGTTTGCTCTTCCTGAGGCTACTCTTGCCATTATCACGGATGTCGGAGGGCTCCAGCGACTCCCCAAAGTGGTGGGGCAAGGGCATGCGCGCGAAATAGCTTTTCGAGGTCATCGCTTCAATGCCCAGCATGCCCGGGCCATCAACCTGGTGAACAACGTCTATCCCGATAAGGACACGCTCGACACCAAAGTTCTGGAGATGGCCCTGGAAATAGCGGGCAATCCTCCTTTCGCGGTCCAGGGTGCCAAGGATGTTTTCCTCGTAAATGATGAGGTGCCGATGGACCAAGCTCTGGATTACAATGCAGCGAGATCGAGCATGATCATGCCCTCGGAGGATCTTTTTGAGGCCATTTCCGCGTATCTCGAAAAACGAAAAGGGAATTTCAAAGGCGCGTGATGTGGGGCCTTGAAAGAGCGGCCAAAAGGATTCACCGCTGAGTGCGCAGAGAACGCAGAGGCGAAAAATGGCTTATACAGGACGACGTGACTTCTCCGACTCACGGATAGGATGGCATTGTCCTTGATGCGCCGTACCCATCTCGAAGAAATGGGGAGAAGAGACTGTTCTCCGCGATCTCTGCGGTCTCCGCGGTGAATTATTATATCGAACACAATGCCACACACTTCATTGCGGTCGAAATCTGATTCAACCTGGAGGTTTCATTGATTACTAAACTGTTCGAGCCGATATCCGTAGGTCCCATGTCTCTGTCAAACAGAGTTGTCATGACGGCCATGCACCTCAATTACACCCCCGACGGAGAAGTTACGGATCGTTTCATTGATTTCTATGCGGCCCGTGCCCGCGGAGGCGCCGGTTTGATCATTATCGGCGGTGCGGAGATCAACGATCAAGCATCGGGTGTTGGCTTGATGCTCTCCATAAAAGATGATCGCTACGTCCCCGGGCTGCAAAGGTTCACAGAGGCTATTCATCAGAACGGATCAAAGGCCGCGGTGCAGTTGTACATGGCGGGTGCCTACTCCTTCTGCGGTCTTAGAGGACTCCCGACCCTTGCCCCTTCCGAGTACACAACCTTTTTCACGCGACAGAAGACAACTCCTATGACGCTGGACGACATCGAACGCGTCCAGGAAGATTTCGTCAAGGGAGCGCTAAGAGCTAAGAAGGCCGGATTCGATGCAGTTGAAGTGCTGGCCTCCGCGGGCTATCTGATTTGTCAGTTTCTCTCCCCCAAAACCAATAAGCGAGATGACGACTACGGCGGTCCGCTGGAAAACCGCATGCGCTTCGGGCTCGAAGTTGTCAGGCGCGTTCGACAAGAAGTGGGTTCAGACATGGCCGTCATTGTTCGAGTCGCGGGGAATGACTTCGTGCCCGACAGCCACACCAACCGAGAAGCCCGGGTCTTTGCCGCGGCGGTAGAAAAAGCAGGGGCTGACTGTATCAATGTTACTGGAGGATGGCACGAGAGCCGAGTTCCACAGATAACAATGGATCTACCCCAAGCGGGTTATGTTTACCTTGCAAGGGGTATCAAAGAAAACGTCGGTATCCCCGTTATAGGTTGCAACCGTATCAACGATCCTTTCATTGCCGAAGAAGTGCTCAGGGAGAGAGCAGCCGATCTGGTCGGGGTTGCCCGAGGAATGTTGGCTGATCCCGAATTTGTGAACAAGGCTCGCGAGGGGCGGGCCGACGAAATACGTCGATGCGTGGCCTGCAATCAGAGGTGCTTTGATCACGTTTTTCAATTGAAGCCCGTTGGTTGCATGGTCAATCCCAGGTGCGGTCGTGAAAAGGAGACTGTCATCGGACAAGCCGCTTCCCCAAAGAAAATCCTCGTGGCCGGCGCAGGACCTGCCGGATGTGAATTCGCGGTTACAGCGGCACAGCGGGGACACAAAGTCATTCTCTGCGAGAAGGAACAGCAAATCGGCGGGCAGGTAAACTGGTCAGCGAAGGCGACCAACAAGCATGATTTTCACTATCTGTTCGACTACTACCGTGCTGTTTTGCCCAAGTACGAAGTAGATGTGCGCACCAGCACGTGCGTCACGCCTGAGCTTGTGGCAGCAGAAAAACCGGATCTGGTGGTCGTAGCGACTGGCGCTGCTCCGTTTAAACCGCCTATAGAAGCGGTGGAAGCCCCTAACGTGTTCCAGGCCTGGGACGTTTTGAAGGGAAAGGTTCAGACAGGATCGAATGTAGTGGTGGTTGGTGGAGGGTCGGTCGGTCTTGAAACAGCGGCTTTTTTGGCTGAAAAAGGAACGATTTCCCCGAGCCAGGTCTATTTTCTCACGATGCACCAGGCAGAGTCCCCCGAGGTGCTTCGGGAACTGATGCTCAAAGGTGTAAAGAAAGTGACGGTCATTGAAATGCTCACACGGATCGGCCAGGACATAGGGCTTTCCACGAGATGGGTGCTTCTCAAGGAACTCGAGATGAGAGGCGTGACCATAGTGACCGAGGCGAAAATGAAAGATATCACCACAGAAAAGGTAGTCTACACTGATTCAACAGGGAATGATGTCACTATACCCGCGGATTCCGTAGTGCTTGCAATGGGATCGCGACCGGAGAATTCTCTAAGCCGAAAACTTGAGCAGTCCGGCGCGAAGGTACACGTCATAGGCGATGCAAAAGAAGTTGGGCGTATTGGAAGCGCTCTTGATGACGGCTTCACCTTGGCTTGCGAGGTGTAGACGTGGCAAGAATCGAACTGAATTCAAGCGACCGTTCAAACGATTCGGTCAAAACTTGAAATCCGTTTTATCCGGCTTTCCGGCAACATATATATGAGCCACCAGCAGAAGCCGATTGCAGACGTGACCGGCTTCTAGCTGCGGTCTTCATACTTCCTCAAGACATTCTGACGGCTCAGTGCTCAGCGCGCACTAGGATCCCAGAGCCTCCGCGAATCCTCCATGTACTTCTTGAGAGCGTTCCTTTTCGCGGCTCCGGTGTTTGTACATTATATTTGCCAGTCTTTCTTGGACGATCCTCTGCTCATGCCAAACCTCGTGTTCCGAATCTCTGTTTGCATCCCTGGCAAAAGCAGATCGGAACCAAGGCCAGAGATGCCACGAGCGTTAATGCGATAATGACGTTTGTCATGTCAACCTCCTCTATGTCTCTTCATGTTAAACGATGGTGTGTCCTTGCAGGTTAAGGAAGAGGAAAAAAGGAAAAGAGACCATTTTCAAGACACGACCGCTTGAACAGGCTTTTAGGGCATTCCTCAACGTCCTTGTATCGGCGAATGTCATCTGCCGATGTGTGACCGCACACTGATAACTGAGCGAATCCCGGATCAGAAAACTTGTTCAAGCCACCGAACTCCAGGCTGACAAGACGAATGGGTTCGTGTCATCAATCGTCTTTAAGCTTATCAGCGACTTCCCTCTTTTGCTAGAGATTTCTTTGTCCTTGTTGTTTTGGACCGACCGACTTCACGAAGCAGACCCATAAGCACTTACGATCATCTTTGTTAGCACGAAGTTCAGATCCTCTCTGAGGTTAAGAACTCGCGCCGGCGCTTCACCGTAGTTGCACTCAGAATACCGCGTTGTCCAGATTTCTCTTACCGCGTGCCTGTCCAGATTTTAAGTTCCCCCAGTTGCCTTTCGGTTCCAAGAAATTTTCTCGCGTCGGGATTTTGAACTACAAAGTCGTGCTGATGCCTTTCATACTGAGCGAAGTATTTTACGAACTGACAAAAAAACTGACACCTGCCAGTGTAAACTGTTTACCGTTTTCCCATCTGAACAAAGAATCCGTGGTGGCATGTTAATTGCTCGCGAAAAAATCTCAACAAAAGTTGGCGAAAGCTCCTCTCGTGTTGTTCAAGAGAACACTGTGACATCTGCTGAAAGAACAGTCGTACTAGCTCAGAGGAAGATGAAGGTTCCCAGATGCCAGCTCCTCTTGCATCTTTTGGTTTGACACTAAGGCTATGCATTTCCTAATATACCGTAAAATTCTCAATCTATGTTTGAAAATGATCTTTGAATCGCTTCGGGACCGCTATTTTACAAGGTTCTGAAGGGATCACATGGTTCTTTTGTTTGTGGACGGAAACCTCTCCGTCCTTGTACGTTAAGGAGGAATATCCAGTGCATCGCCATAAGGTATGGTTGTTGGCAATGGTTCTTTGCCTGAGCGTCATCATGTTCAAGGCTCCGGCTGGAGCCTGGGAATTTGTTATGGACGGCGCGTTCACGTGGGAGTTTGACTACAGGTCTCAGGGGGGCGTCAGGGCTTTTTCGGTCCTTACGATCAGGACGCTGGCAGCGGAATCCCAGGCACGGTTGCGGGCTTTTATGCCCCGATCAATGGATGGCTGGGAGAGCAGGCAGGGAACTTCGTATCCGGCTCTGATTCGTCATGGCAAACCGAGTACATGAGTACCGATATGGAGCTGAGGATCAACCCCGCGATCCGAATCGACGGCAATTATTACATAGGTGCTTGGGCGGAAACACTCAATCCGAATACCACCCCAAACGTTGATTTTGGCCAGGGCAATCTGGTTGCGGCAGAAAATGCGAACAGCAAGTTTCAAGGAGTTCAACGATCCTTTTCGCCAGGGTACTGGAATACCCTCTGGGCTGACGTCCAACTTCCGTGGGGTCTTGTCCGCATAGGCAAAAGGCCTTCTATATTCGGCATCGGCATGTTTTACAATGGATTGGAATCCCGATCCACCCATAAGATCTCCCTAGAGGTTCCTTACGGCCCGTTTCTGTTTGGGTTGCGTGTCGATACATCCAGAAGGTCCACCACGACTGTGAACTTTGGCGGAACCCCTCCCAACCCGAATATCCAAGTCGTTGGTAACAGCAGCCCTTCAGGTTATTTTAATCAGGATTTCGACAAGAATAACAAACGCCAGTTTGATTTCTCGTTTCCTGTCGTGAGGTATCACAACGGACCGCTTGAGACGGGTATCCTGTGGAACCCGGTCCGATGGCTTGTTGGTGGCGAAGGCATCATAGCCAGTCCGGGTACGAGGGCAATCAGGCCGTTCGTGGACCATTATGAGCAGTATGGTGTATGGTACCTAAAGTACAACAATGGCCGATTCTTCTTGAATACGGAATTGGACTGGGATCATCAGATCAACAGAAACAGAAGGAAGTTGGCGTCGGGAGCCCCGGACTTTGGTCACTTCCCTGGTGCTCGCGACACGTATATCGAGAATTGGCGGGCGGTTGCGGAAGGAGGCTTTCTTTGCGGCCCGGCGATGCTGTCCGCAATCTATGCCTGGTCATCGGGACCTGATCGAAGAGGCGGCGCGCAGATAGACAGAAATGGAGTTTTATTTCAGGCCGGCAGGACCAGCACTTCCACCATCGGTTCTTTCACCAACGTGAGACCGTCTTGCTCTAACTCGAACACCGGTTTGTTCCGGCCCTACAGCTTGCTCATGGTCTACTCGTACGGTCTTGGAACCCACATCAACGGAGACACGGGGAACGGGTACGTGGAAGATGCATCGGTTTACGGGGCCAGATTCGACTACGCGGTGGCATCCAACCTGAATACGTATTTGAGCTTTTTCTGGGCGGACAGAGTATCCAAGAGCGGGTACGGATGGGGTTTTATTAAGCCTGTCGTACCCAACGGGACGATAAACCCAAGCTATACGGCACCGGCTATAAATTTTACTGGCTTCGCTGCCGGCACGGCCACAACAAGCGGGTTGCCGTCCGGTGTGGTGACTCTTTATCATGATGTAGCCAGGGAAGGGGCCCCTTCCATACCTGACACCAACCTGGGTTGGGAAATCGACGCAGGGTTCGACTGGAAGCTTCTGGAGGGATTTACCGTAAATTTCTCATCCGCTTACTGGCAGCCCGGGCAATGGTTTAGCTGGGCCTGCGTTGACAAGGCGGTGGCCAATTGGGCTCAAGCCTCTATCGTCACCGCTGGATTTGGAAACATGAATCCGGCGGCCTGGGGTGTCAATCCCAACAGGCAGATCGATCCGATCTTTGGTATCGAGTTGAGGGTGGTCGGATCGTTCTAGGAGATTATAGACAAGGCACGCCTTAACATGGCGGAGGGTTTTCAGCCCTCCGCTTTTTGTTCACTGACTACCAGCAGGCATATAGGAGTGCTCAAAAATTTTGACGTTATCTATTGGCCGTATCACAAGGAATTGGTAGGCCCGGCGTCCCTGCCAGGTAGAAATAGTTGATTACTGAGGGAATTGTTCACCGGCACGGAGGCCGGTGCTACCAATTTCGAGCAATCGCTCCTTGCCAACCCGCGCCGACTCATCCCGGCTTTCGAACATTACTTTTGGCAATTGCCGCAATAGTGTGGTACAGTAATTTCGGCTCCGAATTGTAAGGGTATTTCGCCAACAGGGGATTGTGCTCTTGCGATGCGACCAGCTTGCCGGGTGGGCCGCTTTAAATCGTTGCCGCATTTCGAACAAATTCATTCGATCTATCAAGGGGAAAATTTGACGTATCTAGCCTTTGCGATAGCCACAGCGGTTTTGCTTTTTGAGGGATATTTCTGGACAATGAGAATTCGAGACGCCATAAATGTGCTCCACAGGGTTCCGACTCCGAATCCGAACAAGAGTTTGCCGATCCTTGCCGATCCCCCACTTATCTCGGTTATTGTGCCCGCACACAACGAACAGTCGACCATACGCGAATGTCTCGAATCGGTGCTGAACCAAAACTATCCTCAATTTGAACTGATTTTGGTGGATGACAGGTCTGACGACCTTACCGCGTCCATCGCTCGATCCCTGTCAAGCGAACAGAAGAATTTTCGCGTAATTTCAGTCGAGACTTTGCCCGCGGGCTGGACCGGAAAGTGCCACGCGCTGGACGTTGGGGTTGGTTATGCATCCGGCGAATGGCTGGCCTTTCTCGACGCGGATAGCTGCCTTCACGAATCTGCAATGCGTCTGTGCTATCAGGAAGCCGTCAGGCGTCGCGCAAACATGGTGACTTTCAGCCCGAGGTTCGTTGTCAAAACCTTCTGGGAAAAGGCCCTCCAGCCTGTCTTCGCCGCCATGACTTGCATCCTTTATCCCTTGGGAAGCGTAAATGATCCGGCCAGTCCCGTTGCCAGTGCCAATGGCATGTTCTACATGATCAGCAGATCTGCCTATAAGAAAATCGGCGGCCATAGTGAAGTGAGGGACTTGGCCGTCGAAGACATAGGGATCGGCAAAAGGATTAAAGCCGCTGGACTAGGGCTTGTCTTTGCAAACGGTAAGAACGTTTTGCAAACTCGCATGTACACTACTTTTGGAGCGATCGTCAGAGGGTGGACTCGCATTCTCAGCGCCTCGATGAATTACGAGATGCCGGTGGTGCTTAAATATTTGGCCGTCCACATCCTCATGAGTTTTCCGGTCATGGCCGCATCTTTCTACATCTATTTTTGTACGGCCCGGGAGATATGGCCGGCCACTTGGTTTCTTCTTCCAGCGATCTGTTCAATCGAGATGTGTCTAGTCTCGTCCTGGTTCTGTGCGCAGATGGGCGTCCCCAGGAAATATTCTGTTCTGTTGATCGTAGGAAACCTGATGCTCATCTGGGTTTATATGATTATTTTGAAGAAGATCCTGTGGAAAGACGCCCTGCAGTGGAGGGGAACCACCTACCATACAAATCGTTACGAGCCGACGAGCCTTGATCCGGAAGCTTCCAAGATATTTTCGGCTCCTGCCGGAACTGTTATGGGAAAAGCAAGTTGGAGTGAGGAAACGGCTATGTATTCCCGGGTTGGGGATTCCCGAGGTTAAGATTCATAGGTGCAACTGGCGATGAAGATTTACCGGGGACTGCGTCGAGAACGTGGAGAAAAAATAGCCTATACCGCGTCGTTTTCAAGCAAGTGACACTATGTCTCCGGTGGAACGGTCCTGCCCAAGCCGGATGATTGCCCGTGGTCGTGCGTAGGGCGGCCCGTGGCCGCCATATTACGTCGGGCATGACCCGACCTACCCCCTTCGCTCGCAATGGCAATCTCGCTTCGTACATAATTGACAGGCGTTGTCTGATGAGGATTGTTAGTTGTTACAGCGTTTCCCAGCGGTCGATCTTGGAAATATAGTCCTCCGGGAATTTCCAAAACAGGGCAGCATCAAGGACTATCTTCTTATACTGCCGCGTCGGCCACACGTCTCTTCTACCGCCTCTATTCGGCTTTGACAGATAGAGCCACGCGGAAATGATTTTCTCATCTCTAACGCGGCGAACAGGAACTCGGTTCTCGCCACGTGAATAGAAGTAAGGATGTCCTTCCTTCCGGTCGAAAGCCTTCAGCAGAGAAAGCTCAAACTCGATTAACACTCCCCAAACAGTGGAATTATCCTTGCGTTCCAGATTGGCAACTCCTCCGCTTCTGAACTGAGAGTAGTAATCCCAGACGAAATCATACCCTTCGAGCGTAGCCGGACTGGCATCAACAACCAAAGAAGAATCGTACCCGTTCGCCTCCAGCCATGAACGGAGGTCCGAACGGTTCATATTTGAGCCATAGGCAAACGTAAAATCAGTGGCCATAATTTGTACTCCAGGAGACCAATTGTATGTAGCGAATCTTAAGAGTAGTAAGCGAAAAAGATTTGGTGACGATAAGCACATTGCAGTCAGGACAGTAAGTCCCGCGCCTAACGGAACTGGACCAGTGTCTGTGCCAGGCACCAACAGGCATTGCATTATAAGGAATAATTGTGAATGTCCTCATACCTCCCGATTATCGAACACTCTTCTGGTCTTGCGCTCGCTGCGCGGCAAGGAACCGTAGTCTACGATCTCAACTTCCGGGGTGACAAGAATCTTGGCCCTGAGCGCTTCTTTGACCACCGATGTCATTTGGCCGTCAGAAACGGCACCCGCATCCCTAGCGCGCTCCACCTTTAGCATTAAGGTGTCCCTTCCTTCACTGCGCTCTAATATCACCTGGTACTCGCTTCCTATACCCTCAATGTTGCTCAAAACGCTGTCTATCTGACCAGGATAGATATTAACGGCTTTGACGATGAACATATCATCAGATCTGCCCAGGATTCGGTCGTGCCTGGGTAGTAATCGGCCGCAAGGACACGGACCGGGTTTGAGCGCTGAAAGGTCCCGCGTGCGGTAGCGAATCAATGGTACAGCTTCCTTCCGAAGAGTAGTCACCACCATCTCTCCTACTTCGCCTTCCGGCACCGGTTCCAAGGTATCGGGATCCAGTATCTCCAAAATGTAGTAGTCCGCCCAATAATGCATGCCATCGTGCGCCGAGCACTCAAGCCCTGTTCCCGGTCCGTAAAGTTCGGTCAACCCGGGGATGTCGTACATGTCGGAGAGGGCGAGCAGATCCTTTATCCTGTTCCTCATGGCATCGGAAGAGCGTTCGGAACCGTAGATCATTTTCTTGAGGTTCAGCTTGTTTCGTAGACCTCGCCGTTCCACTTCTTCGGCGAGCAGCAGGCCCATTGACGCGGTGCAGCACAACACTGTGCTTTGAAAATCGATAAGGAATTCTATCTGCATATCGAGATTGCCGGGACCGGCAGGCACCGCCAACGCGCCGAATTTTTCGCAACCTAACTGAAAACCAACACCCGCGGTCCACACGCCATATCCGACACAGATCTGTACCCGATCTTCGGTGGTCAGGTCGGCCATCTCATAGCATCGGGCGAAGAAATGCGCCCAATCGTCTATGTCGTTCTGAGTATAACAGAGCACCTTCCTCTTGCCTGTCGTACCGGAGGAAGCGTGCACCCTGACCACGTCGCTTATAGGAACCGATAGAAGCGGAAACGGGTAGCCTTTGGCAAGGTCCTCGGATGTAGTGAATGGTAGCCTCTTCAAGTCTTCGATGGTTCTAATGTCTTCAGCACTAATACCCGAATCATCGAGTTTCCGGCGGTATGCGGGCGAGCCGTTGTACGCGTGCCTGACCGTCCACTGAAGTCCCTTGAGTTGCATCTCAGCCAGTTCTTCATAGGATGAGTATGCCGGCATGAACGTTCTCATACAGAAATGCTCCCTCTCCAACAATCAGGAATGACTACAGGTGGGACGGCTGCCTCACATTGCTCGCAATGACAATCTCTTATATTTTCCGACAGGCGGCGATCCCTGGAGATACGATTCCACTGCACGATCACAATCATGCCTGCCTGATGTTTCGTGACGATCGTCGCCGTTGGGTCTCAGCTTTATTGACGGAAAGGCTCTCCGGCTCCACCGTAACTCCGTAGTCCCTGCCCGCGGCCTCCAAAGAAATTATTCCATTTCGCACTTCGACAGCTACCTTTTCCTCGGGCCTCAGAAATGGGTCGCCGTATCCGCCTCCGCCACCTGCCTGTTGAAAATAGATTGTCCCTTTGGGAACGCCCTCCACCAGGTCTTTCGTGGTGCAAAGATATCGCCGCCCGTCAGGATAAGTCAGTTCGATCTTGTTTAGCGTGCCGACCATTCCTCCCATGGACCCTCGCGCGGGCTCCACATCCCCATCGCCAAAGGTTACAAGTTTTGTTTGGTCTGAACCTATGACGAACTCGGTCTCCACGCCAAGTCCTCCTCGCCACCGACCCGGCCCCGCAGAGTCCTGCCAGTACTCATGTTTGACCAGAAGATGAGGAGTCTGTTGTTCAAACATTTCGTAATCCTGATCCAACACTCCTCCGGACGCGTCAATCATCCCGATGTGATCGTAACCATCGGTTCCTTCGATGGCCCCGGAGCCCCCCTTCAATCCCATAAAGCCTATATCCACGTATGGTGTATTCTTGCGGGGGTCTATCCCCGTAGTAAGCGAGCACAACAGCTCATTCCATTCCGCGGTCACTCGGTCCGGAATCACGGGTCCCAGCGCCCTCATGATCGCGTCCGCATTGTTCGGGCATAAGTGGTTGCCGTATGTGGTAGCAGCGGGATATGCAGCGTTGAGTATTGTCCCTTGCGGGATGATAATTTTGACCGGCCGGACCATGCCGTCGTTGTGGGGCATATCCGGGTTGACCATTTGAAGGAATGTCAGAATTGTGGCTGATGCACTTGAAGTGTAAGTCCCGTTTACAAAACCTGTCGTTTGGGGGTCGGTGTCGGAGTAGTCGAAGGTGATTTCGCCATTATGCACCGTGATTTTGACCCTGATCTGATACTTGGAACCAGGATTCTTCCCGTCAAAGTAGCACGTAGATTCACCGTAATATACTCCATCCGGAATAGTGCGGATTTCCGAGCGCATCATCTTATCTGTAGAGTCAAAGAGGTATTCTTTGTGAGCTTCGAAAATTTCGAGCCCGTACCGCTCTATTATCTTCAAGAGACCGCGCTCCCCGACCACGCAAGAACCGATCTCAGCTCGCATGTCCTCAGCCACAATGTCGAGACGGATATTGGCAAAGATCAGATCCCATACGTCCTTGCGCAGCTTGCCTCTTTCATAAACCTTGACCGGAGGTATGCGCAACGCTTCTTGCCAGACCTCAACGGCATTGGGGTTGTATCCGCCCTGGACAGCGCCGCCGATATCTGCCTGGTGTCCCTTACAAGCGGCCCATCCCACAAGGGTTTCTTCAAAAAAAATCGGCTTGTACGCAGCGACGTCATTGTTTTGATTTCCCATGGAAAATACGTCGTTATGGAAAATCACATCACCCGGATAGATCTCACCGCCGAAGTAATTGACTATGTACTCGCAGACCGGGCCCAGGGAAAAAGAGAGAATGGGAAGGTTTTCGGTTTGCTCCAGCATTTTCCCTCGCGTGTCGTAAAGGCCCGTAACAAAGTCTCTTGCCTCGCACAGGATGGGAGACCTCGTCGTCATGGTCAAGGCAATGCTCATCTCCTCAGTGATTGATTTCAGACGACGCTGCAGGATGGAAACCAGCACTTTGTCGATTTCAACGCTCACGAGACGATCCTCCTTTTTACGTCTTCCTCGCACTCTTTGAGGTACATGGTGAAACTGCCAAAGCGATCCGTAAGGACGTTGAATTCGGGTGCCACAAAGGTGGTAGTGTTGACCTGTTCGATGATCGCAGGTCCTTCTATATGATTGCCGAATTCAAGGGCCAGCCCATCGAATACGCTCACTTCTCGAAACACTTTTTGGAGCGGGAGGTAAACGTTGCGTGTCTTCTTGTATGCATGAGACGGATCTTCGCCTGCATATTCTTGCCCTTGAAATTGCGGTTTGTCTGTTTTGCCGATGCACACAAGACGCATGTTGATGAGCTCTATGGGCGTTCCTTGATCCTCGAGTGAATAACCGTATAGTGCATTGTGTGCGGGGTGGAATCGACGGGCCATGGAAAGGATATCAAATTTGTCCACTTCCTGCGCTGTGACCGTTACTCCCACTTCGTGATACTGCTTGACGTACCTGAGGTCCAAGGAATACCGGTATTCGATGGAAGACTCTCCGATTCCTTCGGATATCAAAAGCTGCTTTCCTTCTGTTTTCATTTCGTCAAAAAGCCGCCCAAAAACCAGCGGATCTGCGTCCTGCAAGTTAACGGCATAAGTTCTCACGAAATTGTGCCTGAGGTCGGACATCAGCATACCCGCTGCACAGAAGATCGAGGACTCCCTTGGAACGATAAGCACAGGATTTTCTAATTCCAAAGCGATCATGCAGGCATGGTTCGGTCCCGCGCCGCCGGCTACCACCAGAGGAAAGTCCCGCGGATCCTGGCCGTGTTTTACTGCAACTTCTCTAACGGCCGAGGCCATGTTGACGTTGATAACCTGGTACATTCCGGCCGCCGCTTCATAAAGGTCATAGCCCATAGGTTTGGCAATCTTGGCCTCTATCGCTCTCTTGGCGCGATCCGCATGCAGAGGCATACGTCCGCCTGCGAAAAAGTCCGAATCCAGGTATCCCAGCACCAGGTCTGCGTCGGTACAGGTGGGCTCTTCGCCGCCAAGCCCATACGACGCCGGACCAGGGTCGGATGAAGCGCTTTGCGGACCCATTCTCAAGAGGCCACCATCGTCTATCCAGCCGATGGAGCCGCCCCCGGCGCCGATAGTTACCACATTGAGCATAGGGAGGGCCAGACGCAGTCGGTTGATCTCTCCAACGTTGGTGCTGAATGGAGTTGCATCCTTAATGAGGGCACAATCAAAAGAGGTTCCTCCCATATCCATGGTTATGCAGTCCCGGTAATTCTGTATGCCCGCGTACACGATTCCCGCAACCGGGCCGCCTGCAGGACCGGACAATAGCGTTGTGGCGGCGTGATCGAGTGCAAAATCGGGGGAGATTACCCCGCCGTTCGACTGCATTATCAACAGGATGTTGGGAAATCCGGCGTCATCGAGTTTCTTGAGAAGACTCTGAAGGTATCGTCGAAGAATCGGGCCCACATACGCATTGAGAACCGTAGTGGAGACGCGGTCGTAGAATCGTATTGAGGGCAGCACGTCGGTAGAAGCCGATAAATACGCGTCCGGCATCAGTTCACGGACTATCCTGGCCGCCTGTTGTTCGTGCTCTCGGTTGGCGAAGGAATTCATGAAACATATTGCCACCGCCTCGACTCCGTTTTTCTTCAGGAACTCCGTCCGAAACCGCAGTTCTTCTTCGTCGAGTGGGGTAATCTCGTTGCCTGCGTAATCCAAGCGGCCGGACACAGGAAGCCTGAGATAACGCGGAACAAGCGGGACCACATTTGTATAACGGTTGTTATACTGTTCTTCACGGATACCCCGCCTCATTTCCAGCGCGTCCCTTACGCCTTTGGTCGTCAGCAGACCTGTCTTTGCTCCACGATAGGTGAGAACGGCATTCGTCGTAACAGTTGTCCCATGCACGATCACGTCCACCGCAGCTAAAAAGTCTTTCAAGGCCGCCCCCTCGTCCTGCGCCATCTCATGAATCCCTTGCATGGTCGCGACGGATGGATCTTTAGGGGTCGTGAGCACCTTGTAAGTCCGGGATTGTCCATCAGAGCGGGTGAGCAGAAAGTCGGTGAAAGTGCCGCCTACGTCGATTCCGATCTTGTAGTTCATATTGGCCTCTTAGATTGGAAGGAGTAGTTCCGCTTAAACGACGAGACGTCTTCAGGAGCAAAAATATTAGAATGTGGCCTTGTTGTTGTCAATGTTACAGTCGCTCGCGATGTGCAAACATTTATAGGCGGCAAAAAAATGACATTGCGAGCCGAGCATCCAAGGAGAGAGGTTTTCTTGTCTTCCTTTGTGACTCTTTTCGAAGACTACACAGCCTTTCTTATTCTATCAGCTCTGCTATCGGCCGGACTGCAGATTGTCAGTATCAGATTCTCCAAAATTGCCTCTGGTGCCTGTGCGCCCAGTTTGGAAGACTTCATCAGAATGTCCGCCTCGAGAATTGCCTCCATGATTCGCATAAGCTTTTCCATGGGGAACCTTTGAGCATCCCTTAAGCATAGATACAGCGGATAATCCTTCATTGCCAGCAGGTTAAATTTTTCTTTTTGCCCGGCGCCGGCATTTTCCTGACGGACTTTCTTAAGAACCAGCACAAAGTTCTGATAGTTCATGCCCGGTTTCCAAGAAGATCGGAATACTGTAAAGAGCATCTCTCGTGCAACCATGAGTTTCCGGAAGTCACCGGCTATCAAGGCAAGGGTTTGCAACGGGTGCGAGACCAGCTTCAGGTGCTCATGAAGCGCAGGAAGGCATTTCTTGATATCTGCGGTTCGTAAAATGTTGGTTAGCTCGAAGAATGCTGCTTCGTGGAAATCTGAAAACATGGTCTCCACGTCGAGCCTTGTGATTTTTCGGCGTTCCCCGACGTACCCGACAAGTTTTTCGATTTCGCTCTCGAGTTGCCTGATATCCATGCCGGAACGAGCGTACATCTTTTCAAGGGCATCGGCGGCGATCTCTTTTCCGGCTCGCCGTAAGGTTTCGCGTACTCGTCCCTCGAAAAAGGACTTTTCCATGCCCGAGCCGTATTTTTCTTGCCGCACGGAACACTCAACGACATGGCCTGCCTGTTCCACTGCTTTGAAAATCTTTTTGCGCTTGTCGACCGCGGGCGCGGTGAATACCAGCGCAGTCCCTTCGGGAAGCGGAGAACGGATCAGATCTTCCACCAACTCTTCATCTCCCGTACCTTTGGCCGAGCTGCCTCCTTCTAGAAATTCTTCGGCCAACTGGATCAAGGAGGCCCTTTCATCGGGCCCGGCTGAATCCCCCAGTACCTGATTTACCCAATCGGAATCGTGTTGAAGATCCTGAGACCTGAGGCCCGCTAGGTTTAACAACTGCCCCATAGCCCTGAGTGCCGCCTTGCGTTCGCCGGCTTTCCAGGAATCCATTGCTTTGACGGCAAGTTTACGTTCATCAGTACGCCCCATGAAAAGAGCGGTTTGATCGATTACGATGACACGGGACCCTCCAAAGAGAGAGGGGGTGCGCACTTGAGAGGTAAGGCCGGACGCGTCGAGATTGACTCCGTCAAAGATTATGAGGTTCGTGGCGCGGAGCCTTGGATCAAGAAAATCATCCACAAGCTTGTTCACTTGCTCTTTGACGAGGAATTCATCGCCATAGAACAGGTGAACCCCCATGTTAGTCCCGGCTGCACTGCGAGGTTGCTTTTTCGTGGACAACTAAGTAGCCAATCAGTAGGATAGACGATCGCGTTTTTTCGACAAAAAACCGTCAGCGGCATTCTTCATGAGTCTACCAGGAGTAGGCTGGCAGGGTCTAATTCAACTCGTTGCGTAGTGCACCAGAGATCCCGAACGAGTGCAGGATCCGCATGTTCCCCGGAGTGTGCGACGGATCTTCATAGAGACTGAGTATAGGTATTGAAAGGCCTACTTTGGCTCGATCGTCCCATTCGAGGCACTATCGGACTGTGCTGTCGGAGGGCGCGTCGGCTCGTTGGACCCCATAGCCTTTTTGAAGGTGTTGATCCCCTTGCCTACGTCGCCCATGATTTCTGGAATCTTCTTGCCGCCAAAGAGGACAACGACAACAATAAGAATGAGTATTAATTCCCATGGACCCGGTATCATGGGATTTCCTTCCTTTCGCAAGGAGTTCTTTGTTTTTTTTGAACTTTCATTTCTTTATGGAGTCATTATATTCAAAGTGGCAAGATCGGTCAAATGTTCTACTGGGGTGCTTGATCGCGCGAAATGCGACAGGCATGTCGGATTGTGGACAATCGGATAACGCTTTGACTTTATTGGGTCGTCGGCTCGAAGATACAAAAAGGCAGTGTCCGATTCCGAACGCTTGAAAGCGTGACCGTCAAAGGGGCATTACAGTAAATCTCCTATATAAGGGTTGTTTGTTGCTTTGCCGTGCTTTGGCATTTGAGTTGCATCATGAGAGGGCATGAAAAACACAAAGGAAGGCAGCATGGGCCAAAATAGCGACAAATTAGAGCAGAGCACAGAGCGCCAAGAAGAGGTCATCTCAACCCTTATTAATCCCATTCATGTTTTTTCAGGCGCGGTTTCGCCGAGGGACTATATAAACGCTCAAAAACGACTACTCCGGGACTTTGGTGAGGACATCTACTTCAATTGGCAACTGGAAATTCTTCACGCGGAAATTGCCTCGATCATCGAAGAGATAAAGCTGGAGAATTCCGGTCCTCGCCCCAACACCAACGTCGTGGGTCAAGCCTAGACCCACCGAGGTGAAAGTTCCCGTAAAGCAATATAGGCAAAGTCGGACAACTGGGCATTTCACCAATCAATCTCACCCAACCTTGTAAAGCGGGACTCCGTCATGGAGGAAAAGGTCGGTGGACAGGAGGCGAGGATTTAGATCATTCGCCTCCTCTCCCCGGAATAAGCTTTTTTGGGCCGGGACCACACCCACCCCTCAGGTTCCGGCCTTTTTTGTGCCCAAAACCATTCTGTCGGTCTTCCGACACAGTTTCATTCTTCAAGCCGGCGCAGCCCTCCTCCTGAATCCTCTGATGTCAAACGAATGAAATCTTGGCATAAGGTGTCTAATTGCGCGCATTTCATAACTCCATGGGCTACGGAGGGTCCAATGTTCAGAGTCTCTGAGGATTGGAAGAGGACCTATCCAGGCGCTTACGTAGGAATCCTGACCATGCGCGATGTCAGCAACCCGCTTCGCCACCCCAAATTGGATCGCCAAAAAGCAGAACTGGAAGCTGATCTCCGTGCGCTCTTCAAAGAGCGTGACTCATTGAAATCGTTGGCCCCTATAGAGGCATATCAGGCTTATTTCAAGCGTTTCAAGAAGACCTATCACGTCTTTCAACAACTGGAATCCGTCGATTTTCAAGAAAAAGTCCATACCACAGGTAGCGGCCCTGGTTGAAGCCATGTTCATGGAAGAACTCAGGAACATGCTGTTAACGGCCGGTCACGACCTGGACGCGGTCAAGCCTCCTCTGAAATTGGACACGTCAAAAGGTGATGAAAAATATATCCGAATGAACGGTCAGGAGCAGGTGCTGAAAGCCGGTGATATGATGATAGCCGACTCCGTAGCGGTGATCTCCAGCGTGATCTACGGCCCCGACCGGCGGACAATGATCACACCGGCTACTAGAAACGTCTTGTTCACTGTTTACGCTGTTCCCGGCATCAAAGAGCAAACAGTCCGACAGCACTTGGAAGGAATTGAGGCTAACGTAAGACTGGTTGCGCCGAATGCCGGATTGGAGCTTATGGATGTATATGGTACGGGGTAGGGTCAGAACCGATTCCGGGAACAATATGATCCCGTTATTATTTCAAATGAACCCTTCGCCGGGCTGGAGAGATAATAGCATGTATGACACTAACTCGTGTTGCTCACCTCAATGCAGCGAAGCCCGTGCGCACGACACTCGAGAAGGTCGCCGCCTCGAGTATTTCACGCTCGGCTGGAACCTGATCGAAGCAGGGGTTGCCGTTGCCGCCGGCATCGCTGCAGGCAGCATTGCCCTTATTGGATTTGGTGTGGACTCTCTCATCGAATGCTTGTCCGGCGGGATATTGCTCTGGCGGCTGCAACTGCACCAGGCCGATGAGCGTCGGGAAAGCATTGCGACCAGGTTGGTCGGCATAAGCTTTATCCTCCTGGCTACGTACGTTGCTTTCGACGCCTTGAAGGCGCTCGTTTGGCGCGAGGAGCCCCACGCAAGCATCGTCGGTATAGTGCTTTCTTGTGCCTCGCTTCTCGTGATGCCCCTATTGGCCCGCGCCAAGCGCAAAGTCGCACGGCGTTTAGACAGCCGCTCTCTAAACGCTGACTCCCGGCAGACCGACCTGTGCGCCTACCTCTCAGCTATCCTACTCGGTGGACTTGCTCTCAATGCACTTCTTGCTTGGTGGTGGGCCGACCCTGTAGCGGGGCTGATCATGGTTCCGATCATCGCTCGCGAGGGCATCGAAACTCTGCGCGGAGATGTGTGCGATTGCCACTGAAAGAATGAGGCGTGACTCTGATTCCGGTTCGCTTTCAAGCATGTGATATTAGTTCACCATCAAACGACAAATACTGCACGGGTCTGACAAAAACCAGATCCGTGGCACCCACGACCCAATGAATGGATGTTGGGTGCCACTGACCGATAGGTTTCCGTAGGCGCGGATCTGAAACCCGCCCTCTGCGTGACGCGGATAGGCAGATGTTTCCAGACCGGCGGGATCGGGGACGGGGCACAGGCAGATTTTTCCATAAGCACCGTTACCGCGCCAGGTCAGTGCCGTTTGATTTTTGCTGATTTTCACTTATTTGAGAGCGAACTGGTGTGAGCTAAAGCCACCAGTCCCTTGGAAGGGTACTCATTCGCTTACGCGCTAGGAAAGTTCGTCATTGCTAGCGAAGCTAAGCAATCTTTTCCTTCAAGCCGTACTCAGATTGCTTCGTCGCTTCACTCCTCGCAATGACACCTTGTTCAGGATGCCCCGCGGAAGTTGATGGTCTCCCCCACAGTCCAATGCCGGATGCATTCATTTGGAAGCCTTTTTGCGGGAGGCCAGCAGGTCGAGAAAGGTCTCGATCTGTCTTTCCAGAGATTCGATGGAATAAAGGCGAGGGTCGTTGTGGTCAGCCTCCAGGATTACTCCGGGTATCCCGGTTCGAGCGGTTACGGACTGTCGGATCTCAGGTATGTCCTGCGAGACGAACTTGCAGCTTCTATTGGAATGATACAAGAATCCATCGAGACCGTATTTTTCTGCAATCTCCACGTATTGATCTACCCTGCGCTCCAAGTATAGGTTTGCTGTATAGAGGTACTGTTCGGTCCAATCTCTAATAGGATCATCTTCCCCGACGGCCAGCCTGGCCCACGCCCACGTATATAGAGAGGTCACCAGTACTGCGCCGCGCTCATCCAGAAAATGAGAGAGACGCCGGAGTTCCGGCCAAATCGGAAGATTGTCCCAGAACAGCCTAAACTTTTCGTTCGCACAAGCTCCGGTCCCCTTCTGAACTCGTTCCTCGAGTTCCCGCGTCAAGGACAGATAAAAGTCCACTGCAACCTGCGTCCCTCTCTGAGCGACAATGGGGGCCATGGATATGAACTGATCGAATACGGTCATGGGTGCAGGCTTGCTTGCTCCGTACTCCAGCACACGAGTCCAGAGCTCGGATGCTTTGCGTGAAAGATGTATGGATTCTTTCAAACGATCCTGATCCAAACTTCGGCCTGTTATTGCTTCGAGCACGCCGATCAAATCCTTAAGTTGGGACCGTACATACGCCTCGCCGGCCAGATCGCGCTCTCCATTACCTGAATGTGGCACGTCTATCAGGACCATCGGAGCTGCGTACATCCTGCTCAGGACTTCAAACCACTTGGTCAGGGTCCCGCACTGGCTGTTTGAGATCAGGAGTAGATCCGGTTTCGGCAGGCCCCACGTCGGACTCAGACCGGTTTTTATTGAGCCCAGGTCGCATCGAGCGTATGAGCAGAGATCCATGGAATAGCCCATGCCCTCTGCCGCAGCGGCCAATTCTGGAGCCATTTTTCTGGCACCGATTATTACAGCATGATTTTCAGGGTATATCGGGATAACATCCATAGCATAGAGGAGTTCCACAGGCGTGAACGCGTTCACGTACGCTATGAACTTCCCGTTCTGTCTAGCTGTATGGGCCGCGCCATAATAGTCTATGTTTATTTGCTTGAGGGCCCGAAGGGCCTCGATAGGCTCCATCTTTAGATCCTCCGTGAGAGGCCGTTAAGCGATTAAAATACCTCATCCGCCATCATTTCCCGAAATGCCTCCAGGCGCAAGCGTATCTGTTCGAGGGAAACTCCACGCGAAGACGTTTCTAGCACCAAACTCGGGGTACCTGCTTGTTCGAGGGCCTTTTGAAAATCCGGGGTGTCGAAGCCCGCTGCTTCGCAGAATTTGGGATTTAGGAAAAGAACGCCCCGGGCCCCGCTTGAGTGCACCCTGTCCTGAAAACCTTGCACTGCTTGCGAGGGAGAGAGATGATAGCCGGCGTAGGGGACAGTGGCAAAGTGCCGGTTGACCAGGGCGTCGACAGGGTCTCCGTTAACTTCGGCGTCTTTAGCGATGGCACGGAATCCTGTCACCATTTCGTCTTCCACAACCAGCAGACCAAGTTGGTCTAAGATGCCGAAGATTCCGGGTGGGTCCCAAACTTTTCCCCTCACGTATATGGGAATCCGTTCGCAGGAGTCTGTCTGCTGTTCATCCCAGGGCAGGCTTTCCATCCAGGCGAGGTGCTCCTGCCGTGGCGCACGTAAAGCCGACGCGAGGAGAATTCCCACTCGCTCGGAAGTCCAAACCGACGGCAATACATGTTGCCTGTGATAGGCTTCCCTTAGCGCGGCCCGGCTCTTGTTATAGAGTGTTATACTTGCGGCCAAGTCTTCAGATCCGATATTTCGGCCGGTAATCTTGCCCATCGCGTCCATGAGCCGCAGGAATTCGCTCTTCAAATATCTTCTGGCTTCGGGATAATCCAATCTTTTGGGTATACGAAGAAACTCATTGGGCAGGTCCGGGAAGCAATGATTCCAAATGTGAAACAGATTACGCGTGGTGTCGCAAACATACGGGATAACCATTCCGTCCAAGACCGAGAGATTGCCTCGGAGGCCCATATCCAGAGCGCCCATTGCGTGGCTGCACGTATATCCGGGAATGTGAGCCTGAGCATGGGAGATCTGAACTCCGGCTCCTTCTATCGCCACCGGGAGGGCACCCGCGGCATGGAGGATCTCTTCCGGAACATCCGGGAGCAGGTGACCGACAACCTTGCCGCCTGTTTGGCTTTTCCAGGCAAGGGCTTGTTCCCATGGAGATGCCAAAACTTCCTTAAATGGCCTCCACGGATCTTCCGCGTTCATAAATTCCTCCATTTGCCGACGCTCCGGGGCTTTCGTGGTGGTCAGCGTTCAGAGTATGCTATGAGAGGCAGTGCAATCTTTGTGACGAATCAGGGAATACTCCGCGAGAGGAAGCCTCGCCACAGTCTTGCCTTCCAGTCTGAGAGGCGGTCCACCAACTCCCCGGTGGCCTGCAAGATGCAATCACGTATTTGCCAATGTTCCGCCGTCCACATAAATGGTCTGGCCTGTAATGAAACTTGCCGCATCAGAGCAAAGGAAAAGGACCGCGCCGACGATATCTTCAGGTTCAGCCAGCCTTCCCTGCGGGACGCGAGTCACGAGTTGTCGTTCTATCTCTGGATTCGCCCAAATTGGTTGGCTGAAATGGGTTCTGGTCAAGCCAGGGCCTACCGCGTTCACCAATATGTTCATGGGCGCCCATTCGGTTGCCATGCACATGGTCAACATCTTAACCGCGGCCTTGCTGGAGTGATAGACTCCCATCATCGGGCCACCCCGCACCGCGCCGACCGTCGTGATGTTGACGATGCGTCCTCCTCCGTGTGCGGCCATCACTTTTGCTGCTGCTCGACTGAGCAGAAATGTTCCTTTGACATTAGTGTTGAAGATCTTGTCAAATCCGTCTTCGCGGAGATCCATAAGGGGTCTGAAAAAGCTACGGGCCGCGTTGTTGACCAAGATGTTCACTCCGCCGAACGAACTGACCGCGGTCTGGACAAGCGCATCGATCTGGTCGCTCTGTGTGACGTCCGTCACCTTGGCCACCGCCTCTCCATCGCGGGAGCGAATTTCTTCGGCCGTGGCTTCAATCTCCGCGGCGGTCCTTGCCGCGATCACGACCTTTGCACCCGCCTCGGCCAAGCCAAGAGAAATAGCTTTCCCTATCCCTTTTCCACCACCAGTGACAATAGCTACTTTTCCCTCTAGATTCGGTCGATCAACCATCCGCATCCATCTCCTTTCGGCCCATGCACCGCCGGCAGTCAAGTTTTAGGTGAGCCTATCCCAGCGTGAGATCATCCTGGGATCATCGCCTCTTAATTTGCCCACATTTCATTGAACTGATTCTTGGATCTAGCAAAAACTTAGCATACGAGAGTTCCAAGTCTTTGGCAACTTTTAATGCCGGTGTGCTTTTAAGCGAGCGGTCAAAACACGTTGACACCCGATCGTGACTGGGCTAGATTTGTCTTGTGCGCCCGTAGCTCAGTAGGATAGAGCGCAACACTCCGGATGTTGAGGTCGAACGTTCGAATCGTTTCGGGCGCACCAAAAAAAGCTGAAACAAGCAATGCACATTGAACCCCTTAGCTTTTCAGATTATGAAGAATTATTTTTATTTTGGAATTCCTGCGATGGTCTTCACATGCATCATGATTATTCGAGACCCCGCGGATTTTTGAATTCAAGACCACAACTGTCTTTCTGCAATTGATGGCAGTGCCCAAGGGGATATCTGACCCTGGCCAAGCAGTGCCAAGTAGGACGACAATAAGCGCTCGTCGTAATTGGCTGCGTCGGCGAAAAACGGTGCGGCTGCCTCGAATTCTTCAACCACTATTGCCGCGCTTGACTGGGGCCAGATTTTGAACACTTCTAGCTTCGGTCCCCCCGAAGCAATGCCAGCAAGGCGCTTCTTGTCTGTCATTGCGCCCTTGGGCAACCAACCAGTCAGTTCGCTCCGCGAAACGTACAGTGAGGCAAAAGAATTTTTTTGCCTTTGTACGAAAAGATCTCTACGTAGAGGAAAAACTCGCGAAAGTCCTCGATCTATTCAAGCCAGTCTACGTGAATCCCGATACCAACACATTTGAATGGCCCAATGGAGGCGATTTTGCCCGGAATTGCTGCAGACGATCGGCAAAAAGGTCAAAAAGACGCATGCGACGACGCGGCGCAACTCAACCACGCCATGCTCTCAGGAGTGACAGATGCACCGAAGATCTTTTGCGCAAAGTCAAATCATGCAGTGTGCCAATTTCTTCGCGGATCACCACGTACGTAGCATTTTCCTCCAACGGTTCCTTGTGCTGCCGACAGCATACTCGCGCAGGGCATCGTTGATAAGACCCTGATAGTTGCCTCCGCCCATCTCGTGAACCCGTGAGCGAAACCAATCCAAGACATCGTCATCGAGTGGAATCGTCACACGTGTCTTTCCGGGCGGAACCGGGGCCACTGCCCCCCGCTTACCGCTGGTGAAATCGTATTCATTCTTCATAAGTCTTTTCCTTGAAATTGTTTTCGCTCACTTCGCGTTGCTCTTCGTGCGGAAATGAGGCGAATACGCTCGCCGCGCCAAGTGTAAATCACGACAAGATGACGTCCAAGGGCATCCATCCCGACTGTGACAAAACGTTCCTCGTCGGAATATTGATCTTCCAGTGTGAGACCGGCATCATCTTCCAAGGCAGTTACGGCGTCAGCGAAGTCTATTCCGTGCTTTTGGCGGTTTTTCTCTGCCTTCTCCCGATCCCATTCATATTTCATGAGCCCATTGTATGCACGAACGCGCTTTAGGGCAAGCAAGCAAATAGGAGAGCGAGCACGGTCCGCAGTGCGGCCGCGGCACGGCCTGACACCCACCGAGAAACAGAGACTAAGAATAACGGTTCAAATCCTGACCGGCACTGCGCGGGGATATATGTCCAACCGAGCGTCCGGATGCTGCAAACGCCCACCGAAAAGGGCACGATGGCACATTTTGATTAGCACCACCGTGTTTTGTTACTCCGGATTACCGATTCACGCAGTAGAAAGCAGGGTTCGCAGCTCTAGCACGAAGCTTACGGCTTCACACGCTTCCAAGTATTCCGAACGTGGCCGGTTCCCGGCTTAGTTGAAAACTCTTTTAGAACCGTGCTGCCGGAGGGGTCAAAAGCGAACTTGTACCGGTCTTTTCCCTCAAACTCGTAGATCCCGATGAGAGTCTTGCCCGCATTGGGGCCGCTCTTGCGGATGAAATGCATTTCCTTGGGGTTTTTCGTCGTGTCGATTTTTACGATCTCTGCGATGATTGTTTCCGGGGTTTGATTGGGAACGACAATCTGTATTTTGTTCCCTTCATAAATTATTTTGCTCCGACGCACATGCTCATCAGCGGCCTTTTTGCCACCTAACTCCCCAGACTCCATGATCCAAGTGCCTTGGAACTTTTGCAGTTCTTTCTTGGCGTCCTTGCCTCCAACTTCTGCCGAAAGTGAAGGTCCAACGGACCCTAGAAGTAAGAATGCAACGGCAATCAGCATAATTTTGTAGCGCATCATTCGTTCCCCCTTTTCGGGTTCAATTTGGGACGTGCGATGATGTGGCCAATACATCCAGACACGCTCCAGGGAGCGACTCGTACAATTCTGTAGTGTTGAGGACCGTAAGTCAAGTACGACAATGTGCGCGCATTTCACGCATTGTCCAAAGGCAATCGGATGGAGAAGGTGGTTCCCTGACCCGGTTTGCTGGACACCGAGATGTCGCCGTTGTGGTTCTTCACTATGCCATAGCTGACCGCCAGTCCTAACCCCATGCCCATGCCTTCGGTAGAGTCTTTGGTGGTGAAGAAAGGATCAAATATTTTGTCGAGAATTTCTTCAGGCATTCCAGCTCCGGTGTCCGAGAATTCTACCTCTGCCCAGCCATTTTGGCGTCGAGTCCTGACGGTCAATTGACCTGATCCGTGCATGGCATCCAGGGCATTGAGAATAACGTTCATGAACACCTGTTCCATCAAGTTAGAATCAACAACCACTTCGGGAAGCGACGCATCGTATTCCTTTTCCAGGGTGATGCCGAAAAATCGCTGCTGATGCACCACAATCTCAAGGGTCTGATCGAGAACTTCATCTATCTTCCGAGGCTTCTTTTGCATGGGAGTTTCGCGGGCGAAATCCAGGATTCCCTGGACGATCCCACGTATGCGCGTGGTCTCTCGCACTATGGTCTCGAGGTCTTTTCGGGTCTTCTCATCGTCTTTGAACTTCCTCAAGAGGAGATGCGCAAACGTCAACACTCCGGTCAGAGGCTGATTAATTTCATGAGCGATACCTGCAGAAAGCTTTCCCAGGGAAGAAAGTTTTTCAGAACGAAGGAGCTGCTTTTCCAGCTTCCTGTGTTCCCTCAAGTCGGTAAAAATCCCAACTGAACCTGCTTCTTGTCCGTCTTCGTAAAGAATGGCGGCAGACAAATAGGTCGGGATTTCGTTTCCACTCTTGTCGAGCACTGCAACTTCGGTTTTTTGCAGCAAGCCTCGGCCTCCGAAGTCGTCGGATCTCAAATACCTCATCACCTGTTTCGCGCCCCCGGGAGGGTAGACCTTGACGATGTTCATCTTGCCGATCACTTCTGATTTCTTGTAACCGAGAAGCTTCTCCGCGGCGGAATTGAAAATGATGATCTCGCCCCCTTTGCGGACACAAACTATAGCGTCCGGGGAATTTTCGATGATGTTTTCCCTGAACTGATATGCCCGTTCCAACTCGACATTGGCTTCCCGAACCAGGATCTCCAGATTGCGAGTGTACTGCCTGATCTTTTTTTTCAGAGCAACTCTCTCCAGAGAACGTTTCAACGAGAGGGAAAGCAACTCGTCTCCCACCGGTTTTGTCAGGAAATTGGAGGCTTGTTTCCGGAGACATTCCACTGCCATGTCCATGTCCCCGTGACCTGTGATGATGATGACCTCCGCGTCCGGGTTAATGGCCTTTATCCGGTCCAAAATCTCGATGCCGCTCATGCCCGGCATTCTCACATCCAGCAAAACAACATCAGGGTTCTTTTTTTCAAAGATCTCCAGCGCGGACGGGCCGTCAGCGGCTGTAAAGACCTTGTAGTCGTCAAGCTCAAGGGTCATGCGCATCAGATTTCTGATGCTTTCTTCGTCATCAACAACCAGGATTGTTGCCATCATGGCTCTCCGTCGTCAGAACGGGGAATGTCAGTCGAAAAGTGGCTCCACGTGTTCCTTCTGAATCAATCTCTATTGTGCCGTGGTGCTCTCGGATGATACCATAACTTATAGAAAGACCGAGACCGGTTCCTTCTCCTGTCTTCTTGGTTGTAAAAAATGGCTCGAAAACCTTGTTCCTAATCGCCTCCGGGATGCCGGGTCCTGTGTCGGAAACCGTTGCCACTACACGATTTCCTTCCAAAAACGACGCGATTTTAACTTTTTTGTCTTCCTTTTCTTGTCCGGCTCCCGCAGGTTTTTCTTCTGCCAACATTGCGTCCCTCGCGTTGAGGAGCAGATTGATAAATACTTGTTCCAGCCTGTTTGCATCACCGAGTATCTGCGGGAGATGGTAATCTAGAGCAAGTTCCCACACAATACCTCTCGCTTCCAGTTGGGTTCCCAACAGAGTAAAGACATTGCGAATCGGCATGTTCAGATCGACCGGCCCCATACTATCATCACTCTTGCGCCCGAACTGACGCAGGTGATTGATGATCCGGGATGCCCGATCGACGCTGAAGGTGAGTTCCCTGGTCAGGCTGACTAGATCCTCCTGAGTCAAGATCTGACCCGCCTTGGCTTTCTTAACAACGTAGTCGCAGCCGAGCCTGATGACATTAAGTGGCTGATTCAACTCGTGGGCGATCCCGGTGGCCATTTCGCCCAGAGTCGCCATTTTGCCGGCTTGAATCAGCATGGCGTGTTTTTCGAGTTTTTCGGTTACATCCCAAACCGCGGCGATGATTGCGGGGCGATTCCGGTAGCGACTGAAACTGCCTTGGAAGTTAACTACCACCAGAGACCCATCTCTTCGCCTATGCTGGAGAACCGGGAGTAGCGTGGTTTCAGTGGGGGCAATTTGTGTCAGAAGCTTGCGGGTTTGTTCCCGGTCCCGGTGGCGCCCAAGGTCCGCGAAGGTCATCTTGAGCAGCTCTTCCCTGCTGTATTGATACTCCTCTTCGGCCCTGGCATTGACGTCGAGGATTGTCAGGTCGTTTGCATCGATCACGAATATGGGTGAGGGTGCGTTGTCGAACAGAAACCGATATTTCTCTTCGGACTCGCGGAGAGATAACTCTGAAGCCTTCAGATGAATTAGCATCCGATTAAATGACGTGGTAAGCTGGCAAACTTCATCGGCCGGCAAGCAGTCGTTTGCCTGATAATCAGCATCTTCTTCCGCTTCGCCGTCAGAGCTATTTGCTCCTGAAGCAAGATTTTCACCGGCTTCACGACTAATCTGGTCTGCGCACTTGGTAAGCTCCAAAAGAGGCGAGGTTATACTCTTTGAAATTAGCTGGATAAAGAGACAGCTAACAGCGATCACTACAATACTGACCACAAAATGAATTATTTTTATCAAGTTGAGAATTGCAGAGGGATCGTCGGCTGCCAGCCTTGGGAACACCGTGAGCTGAAGAATGACGCCTACGATGATGACCCCGCCAATCACAACGACTAACGTGCTGACGAGTATCCGATTCTTAAATGAAAAGAGGTATCCACTCCGCGGTTTAAGCCATGTAGGGAGTATCTTTTCTATTTTCCGAAGTATTGTCTCCAGCCGGTCCGGTTGCCGGGAAATGTAGGGGGATATTTTCTCCGCTGCATTTGAAGGTTCCTGCGAATCCGCTCTACCACCGCCAAACCCTTCAACGTACTTAGACTCCGAGGTGGCAGTCATGGCTCTATCCTCTTAAAAACCGTAGCGTTCAGGGGCCAAATTCCGCTTTCATAACCAGCCGTCTCTATCCAGATAGTCCCAAAGATCGTCACGCAGGGCCTGATACTCATCTTTGACATCTTCGTAAGAACGGGCGTTTTCGATTGCCATGGCAACCTGTTCGGCGAAGCCGTAAAGGAAGCGGACTTCTTCGTCAGTAAACTTTCGAGTGTCAGAAGTGTAAACGCGTAAAGCGCCTATCACTTTGTTTCTAACCAACAACGGCACGCTGAGGATCGATTTGACACCTTCGCGCATAGCCTCGGTAGGATACTGAACCCTTGGATCTGAGGCCGCGTCTTCGACCCAGGAGTGCTTGCCGTTCATCACTGTCTCTCCAAGGCTCCTGGAAGAGTCCAGTGGGCCTTTTTCGACATACTCGCGGCTTAAACCGTGATACGCGAATACTCGGAGCTTTTCCCGCTTCTTATCCAGCAAGCTCAGGGTACTCCCCTTGACCTTCATCACTTTGACTACACCCTGAACAATGAGGTCCAGGACTTCTTTCAAATTTAATGTAGAAGATATGGCTGTCTTGATTTCTGCAAAGGTGTCTTCTCGATAACGTTTGTCAAAACGGACCTTCCGCTCATTCATCACCTTGGTCACAAGCTCTGTGAGTTGATCGGGAGTAAACGGTTTCCGAATATAGTCCACGGCCCCAAGCTTCATAGCTTTTACCGCTGAATCGATGGTCGAATACGCGGTGACCATTATCATGGACAGATCAGGATCCACGTCCGCTAGGGCCTCCATAGCTTGAAGCCCGTCCATCCCCGGCATTTTCAAATCAGTGATCAGTATGTCGAAGCCGCCTTCTTTAAGAAGTTCCACAGCTTCTTGGCCCTTGCGGCAAGTTTTCACTTCATAGTTCTCATCATCAAGGATACGCGTGACACTATCTAGCACGATCTGCTCGTCATCCAATACCAGCACTTTTCCAGTTTTTTTGTCCATCTTCTCCTACTCCTGACAAAGAATGCATCTGTAACAGCAGCTAGGAGCCTTTCGCGCAACCTCACTCGTCGCCGCCATCGTGCTACGCGGAGGTTCCACCCATCGTTCCATTACTTCACCTGGCTCCTAGGAGTCTGACATACTAAGTTTTTTCCATGGCAGCCCCTGAGAGATGCCGATACATTGTTCGCCATCGTGCCACGAATTCGAGAAAGTCCCGCGGACGCGGGATTACGCAACCGCCTCCTAGCCCTGTTCCGCTATTTTCTTGGCGAGAGGCCCGGGAATGGACTTCTTCATGCCCTCAATGTCGGTGCGAACCCTTTCATAACTCATGGCATTTTCAATTGCTCGCGCTCCTTGTTCCGCGAATTTGACCAACAAATTCATCTCTTCGGAGTCGAAAGAGCGCTTTTCGGAGCTGTAGATCCTGAGGAAGCCCAGTATAGTGTCGCCTAGTTTCAGCGGAACCGAGAGTACGGAAACGATGCCCTCTTTCTTGGCTTCAGCAGGGTATTGAAGTTTTGCATCAAAATCCGACTCGTCTATTAATAGGGGTTGTCCGGATTCAAGAACTTCAGCGATACTCTTTGAGCTGTTCATAAGGCCCTTTTGCAAGTACTGATCGCTGAGGCCGAAAGAGGAGGCTATTTCCAGGGTTTGATCTTTCTTGCGGTACATGAGTAGCGAACTGCCCTTCACCTTAAAAAGCCTGACCACGCTCGCGCATATCAGGTTCAAAAGCTCTTTCAAGTCCAGGCTGGAGGTAAGGGCCTTTTCCGCTTCCGCGTACGTCTGTTCGATCTCTCTGTCACGTCTGGCTTTCCGGGTCTTCGCGAGGGCCTTTTCGGTCACCTCGAGTAGCTCCTCAGGAGTGAACGGTTTGGGGAGATAATCCAGTGCCCCCAGTTTCATAGACGCCACTGCCGAGTCCACTGTGGCATAGCCGGTAAACATGACCACACCGGCGTGGGGATGATCTCTGGCAACGGCCTCTACCGCGTCCATCCCGCTGCGGTCCGGCATCATCAGGTCTGTGAGCACCAGATCGTACGATCCTTCTCCCAGCATATCCAGAGCTTGGTCCACCCGAAAGGCCCCTTCCACTTGGTATCCTTCTTCTTCTAGGATGCGCTGGACACTTTCGTGAACGATCTGTTCATCGTCAATTACCAGTATCGTCGCCTTTGGTTTCCCCCGGGCGTTCATGCTTACCTCCTCATATTTTGCGACCTTGGTTCTTGTGTGAGCTCCACAGCAATTTGATGGAGCACAATGCCGGCAGTTTTCCTGTCCACGAGGCAGCGCATGTCGTATAAACGACCAAAGGCCCTGCTCCCGTCCGAGAAGAGGAACAGGTGCTCCTCTTCCGAGGTATTACACTCTAATCGATCACCCTTGCCATGGGTGAGTTATCCATCAGATCCGCACAGGAGGGTTACCGAGCAGAAACCTCTGTGATAGGGGTCAAATTGACTCTGCATACGGTAGTGTTCTCCTCAAACAATCGGTATACCGACTGGCCCGGAAAGTTCGTAGGTATAAAAACCATGCCCCGATCGACTTTGTCGGACACCTTGGCGAGCGCCTCAAAGGAACTGATGCGGGAACTCACTTTCACTCGCTCTCCTTCTTTGATGCCGAGTGCGGCGGCGTCTGTCGAATTGACTTCCAAATGTCCTTCGGGACAAAGGTTTAGCAGGTTCCTGGACCGGGTCGATGTCGACCCAAAATGAAACATCGCACGGCCTGCTATTAGCTCGAACGGATATACTGCCACGTCTTCTTTTTCGGGGGCCTCCCATGTTCGTACCGGTGCAAAAGAGTAGGAATTTCGTCCCCGAGGACGCGAATTGACGGCAGCAATAGGGGCTACGATTCTGCCGTCACCTTCAAGGTCTTGTAGTCTAAGGCCCTTATAGGAGGGCATGGTAAGAGTCATATCCCTGAACACGTCAGCGGCTTTGAAAAATCCCATAGGACGCCCAAGGGCTTTGGCGACCTCTTCGAAAATACTCCAGTCCGGCATGGCTTGCCCCAGAGGTGGAATTACCGCATTGAGCTTCTGAATGCGGTGCTCAATATTGGTCATGGTCCCTTCCCTTTCGGCAAACGAGGCTGCTGGAAAAACACAGTGAGCCATCTTCGCTGTCGGGCTCAGGAAAAGATCTTGCACGATTACTAGTTCCGCCTGCTTCAATGCCGACGCGAAACGGCCTGCATTGGGGTAATCAGTGAGCGGGTCAGCACCGGCAATATACGCAGCCTTGACCTCGCCAGTTTCCAACCCTCGGACAACTTCCGGAACCGTTCTCCCTTTGCTGTAGGGAAGGCTCGTTTTCCAGACGCGCTCAAAGAGGTCCCGGGCGTATGCTGCGTCCTGGAAACCCGGGAGGTATTCCGGAAGCACACCCATGTCGCACATTCCCAGCATGTTTCCCTTTTCGAAAATTGGGAAAAGTCCGGCCCCCTCTGCTCCGACGTTCCCGGTCATAAGGGCGAGATTCACCAAATTCATGGCGCACTGCAGACCGTTCTCCTGCAAGATTACGTCGCCACCGAAGATTATGCACGCCTTTGGAGACTCACCCAGAACGCGGGCTGCTTCCTCGAGTGCTTCGCTCGAAACACCTGTTCTCTTCAGAATGCCTTTAAGAGAAATCTTGTCAAGCAGGTTCTTCATGGGAAGAAAATTGACAGTCCGGTCTCGGAGAAATTTTCTGTCCCACAGGTCTAAATCCAGAATGATTTTCATCATCCCGAGGATTAGATCGCTTTCCGAATAGGGGCGGATTTTTAGCCGCACTCGAGCAAACTTGTCCAGGCTCGTCTTTCGCGAGTTGGCGACAATTACATTGCTGTCATATCGCCGCGCAGCGGCCTTGACCTTCCAACCCAAAGCAGGGGTTTCTTCCAGCGGGTCCACCCCTATTACGAGCATGGCCTCAGTTTCGAGTAGTTCTTCGAGGTTTCCTGTGGCGCCGACAAGACCGGTCAACTCGAAAGCTCTTTGAACTCTCAGAAAGCTGAACCTGGCCTCGCTGTCGACATTGTTTGTTCCTATGACTGCTCGGAACAGCTTCTGGAATGCGTAGCAATCTTCGTTGGTCAGACGAGGCGATGCCAATCCCGCAACGCTCTCCGGACCCGAGTCGCGTATGATTCGTTTCAGCCGATCCGCAACAAAAGCAAGTGCATCTTGCCATGATGCGGGCTCGAGTTCCCCATTACGCCGCAGGAGAGGGGAGAGCAACCTGTCCTCGTTATGAACAAGATCGTATCCGAAGCGGCCGCCCGCGCACAATGTGCCTTTGTTATGGCTTTCGATGTCAGTAGTTACCCGGAAGATCTGGTTGTCTTTGACATTCATCTCCAATCGGCAGCCCGCGGAACAGAGAGGACAAATGGTGGGGGTCTTTCTAAGTTCCCATGAACGGGCCCATCGTTTGGACACCTTGTTCGACATGGCCCCCGACGGACACGCCTCTACACATTCGCCGCAGAAGTCGCAATCGAGCACGTTTCCATCTCGTGTGTCTATCCTGGCATTGTACCCGACGTCGGTGAGCGCAAGTGCGCTTGCTCCAATGACCTCGTGACAAACCTTCACACAGCGCAAGCAGGTGATACACAGGTTCGGATTGTACTCGATTAGAGGCCAATTCCTAACCGGAGGAATGTTGCGCTTCGCCACGGGGTATTCCGATCCTTGAATGCCGAGCCTATATGTCAAGTTCTGAATTTCACATTCTCCCGCGGCCGGACAGGTAGGACATTCCAAGGGGTGGTCCATCAAGACCAACTTCATGACCTCTTCCCTGATATCCCTCACCCGGGGAGTGTCCGTTCGTACCTTCATTCCATCCGCGACAAGCGTGCTACAGGAAGTTATGGGGCGGGCGACCCCTTCGACTTCTACCACGCACATGCGACAGGAATCGGACGGGCTTGTCTTCTGGTAGTAACAGAGTGTGGGGATCCAAATCCCGACAGTCTTGGCTGCTTCCAGAATGGTCATCCCTTCCGCGGCGGCTACTTCAGTGTCATCGATGGTCAGCAGAGGCATTGTGAGTTCCTTGTCTTCTCAAGGGAAGCGTCAGGCGCCGGCATCGTCGCGGCTTGAGCCGGCTCTTTGGGATTTACGGAAATCCCGACCATTTCTTTAGGATTCCGGGGTTTCTCGAAAGAAATTGCCAGGAAACCTTCCTTGCATAGACCAGCCTTGACGACAGTCTTTTTCATATGAAGCGGTTCAGTGCTTTCTTATGCCCCCGCTTCTCTCACCGCTGTGAGAATGAGGTGGAAGCATCGAAGACACCGGCTTGCCTCGATAAAGGAACTTCGCTGAGTGAACCCGGAGTCCACTTCACGAAAACTGTTTACTCTCTCCCTGGCATCAAGTTTTCTCTTTGGAGGGGCGCCTCCCTCTCGGCTCGGAGTCCGGGCCGTTACGAGCACTCCATGGTCCTTTTCTATGCCCGCGATAAGATCTTCCATCCAGTGTTCTTCCGAAAGGGCGCACTTTCCGCGTGTCACATACTCATGAATCATTTTTGCTGCCCGTTTGCCTCCAGCCAAACCGTGGACGACCGTGAGAGGACCGCTTACCGCATCGCCGGCCGCGAAGACCCCGGGCCGCGTGGTCATCATGGTTTGCTTGTCAACCTTGATGGTACCCCGCCGGGCTATCTCGATGCCATCGTCCGGCGAAATGAAGTCAAGGTTGGAAGCTTGCCCTATAGCAGGGATCAGCGTATCCGCAGCCAGGTCGAACTCCGATCCCTCTACCGGAACCGGGCGTCTGCGGCCGGTCCAGTCCGGTTCCCCGAGTTGCATGCGGATGCATTTGAGTCCTGCCATTTTCCCATCATTGGAAAGAATGTCGACAGGCTGGGTAAGAAAATAAAAGTTGATCCCTTCTTCGCGTGCGTCCTCGACTTCTTCCGGATCCGCTGGCATTTCAGCCTCGGTTCGCCGGTACACAATCCCTACCCGAGAAGCGCCCATTCTCAGGCACGTCCTGGCACAATCAATTGCCGTGTTGCCTCCGCCCACAATGGCGACGTTTTCGCCAACAGTTACGTCACGGCCCAGATTAATATCTCTCAGGAAATCTATGCCGCCGGAGAACACACCCTCGATCCCATCGTTTTCTCCCTTGAGCCCAAGTGGCAAGGAACGATGAGAACCGACGCCGAGAAAGACGGCCTTGTATCCCTGACGGAAGAGATCCTGAATCGTAAAATCCTTCCCCAGGCGTGCCC
Organism: uncultured delta proteobacterium; assembly: GCA_963729795.1. Taxonomy (GTDB): domain Bacteria; phylum Desulfobacterota; class Desulfomonilia; order Desulfomonilales; family Desulfomonilaceae; genus CAWBBA01. The sequence goes on from CAVSPC010000016.1 coordinate 214,190, forward strand.
CGAACTTAATCTCGACGCCAAGGTCCTTTATTATGTCGATTTCCCGCTGAAGCACGTCTCGCGGTTGACGATACGGCGGTATTCCGACCCCTATCATGCCCCCGGTAACCGGAAGGGCTTCCAAAACGGTAACTGGATGTCCCAGGCGGTTCAAATAATACGCCGCGGCAATGCCCGCCGGGCCGGCACCGACCACAGCTACGGGTGGACCGGACAAATCAATTTTCTCAATCGGAGCCCCAAGATGGTGGAACATTTCGTAATCGGCAGCAACGCGTTTGAGCGTCTTGATGGGAATGGCGACATCTCCCATATTTGCGACACTGCAAGCTTTTTCACATGGGGCAGGGCAAATACGTCCGGTTATGCCCGGTAAAGGCATCTCTTCTCTTATTATCCTGAGGGCTTCCCCGTAACGGAGTTCCAGGAGCATCTCCACATAACCCGGTATATTGATGTGGCAGGGGCAGGTGTTCATGCAGGGCGCGGAAATGCTTCCCCGATAACGGACCGAATCTCCAGGCACGCCGTCACGAACAGCCCGCGAGAAAATCCTCTCGATAATGAGTGAGGCCCTCTCTCAGCAGTTCGCCGGCGCTCTGGCAGACCGAGCATTTGGCAGCGTCATTGAGGATGTCTGCCATGCGGGACAGTATTTCGAGATCGGATTCACTGCCCTCTCCCCGCAAGATCTTGTCGAGGGTGAGAAGCAGCATCTTGGAACCTTTGATACCCGTAATGCACTTCCCGCAGCAGTACTTAGCCTGAATCTGACTGATGTACTCCCTGATCATGGGAACGAAGTTGAAATCTTCTTCAAACTGCAGAAAGCCTTTGCCACTCATGAGAGCGACAATGTTCTCCGGGAATACTCCTGCGCTCGGAAACCCGGCAGGTAGATCTTCGGATGGTTGGCCTTCTTGCCGATGATCCCTAAGGACGTGACCCCAGCGTCCAAAAATGATCTGCTTCATCTGGTCCTCCGGTTCGAGCAATCCCCCAGATACTGTTATAGCCTAACATTCTTTACAATGGAAGAGAAGAACTACCCTGCAACTAAGTTTTTAGATGACAGACTGAAGTTCTAGGATAATTGCGCCTGAAGACGCCAACCTCACAAAATGCTTCCCATTCTTGTCTGATTGAGAGCGTCGAAGCTTGTCAGCGCGGCTGGTTCGGGCCGTCTTCAGTGACGCGGTCATCCGGCGGATCTGGAAAACACGAAAAAGCCCCCCTCAGATGCGTCTAAGAGCACTCTCCAGGATTGCGATAGCTGCCTTGACATTCCTAGTTGCCACTGTTAGATTGATGTTAAGTCAAATCCGCTTCAAACCGTCAATTGAACGTCCTTCTCAGATATGGGAAAGAAGAGATGAATCCCTTTGAGTTGTTTGAATCGTCGGGCGTTTACAAAGTCGCTATGCTGTACTTCTCTCGGTCCCGAGGACTGGCCATTGTGGGCCGATATGCCTCCGACGATAATGTGGAGGTCATACAGATATCCGGAGAAGTTGATCCGCATACGGGAAATTTTACCGCTCTGGACTACGCGGGTTCCGACCTGACCGACAAGTTCCCTGTGATTACCAAACAAGACTTTGAGAATCTTGTTTCGTTCATTCAAGCCAAGGTTGACGACCAGACCCAGATGAGCGTTATCGAACCCGAACTGATCAGGGCAGTCGCGTGCAAGGACGGTTCCTCTCAGCCCCACGGCTACCTACACTAAGCGCGGCCCTCGCAGGGCTTTCGAATAACCAGGCTTTATTCAGGACTTGCAAAACAACGGGCAGGAGTCCAAAACCTGCTTCCGGTCGCGAATTGCCTTCCAAAGTGGAGCAGGAGTCGCGGTTGCAAATCATTGTTCGGGGGAACCTTATCCGGCACATGTCTGGCCTGCCCTGACTTGGGTGCCGCGGGTTGTCCCAAAGAATGCCACAAGTTTCACCCCTCCGTTTCGTTCCCATCCCAAGCAAAGTCAAATCGATCCTTTCCTGGTCGAAAAGGCTCGTCACGGTTTTCGTGGACCCGCTTCCCTGGTTAAAGATGAGCGAGCATGAGATGTTACAGCGCCAGAGCCTCCCAGCAATAAGATCCATAATATAATCATTCAGTTACGCTGTGGAGTTCTCGGTTCCTGTCATTGCGAGGAGTGAAACGACGAAGCAATCTAAGCCGTTAGAGGAAAAGATTGCTTCGCCTCGCTCGTAACGACAACCTTTCACGGTTGTAATTGCTGAGAAATTACTTCATAAGTGTTGGATGCTTATACTAATTAAACGATATTAAACATTAATTAATTATTGCAACAATTAATAATATAAGATAATATTAATTACGAGCAATTTACCGGCATGCCGTGCGCAAATAGGAGTTGTATCTGATCATGTGTGAAATCCTCGCTTTTACCGGTGGAAAAGAATCGCCCGGGAAAACTTGTCTGGCATTGAATACTGCCGTTACGTTAGGGAAAATGGGTGCCAAAGTTTTGCTGCTGGACATGAACGTTTCAGTAGCAAACGTTGGTACCGCCCTAGGATTGCAACCTCTGCACACTTTGAACGACCTAGTGTGGGGCTATTGTTCACCCGAAGAAGTCATTGTTCCGTGGGGGCACAATGTGAGCCTCATGGCTCTCGGAGAGCCCGTTGGATGGAGCGGCAAAGATAAGATGTCCCAATTGCTGTCTATGGCTCGACTCTTGGACCAACATCACTTTATTCTTATCGACACTCCTGCTGGAGAAACGGCTAGTCTCGGACCCTTCCTGGCCGGCGTCCCTCACGTTTTGGCAGTGGTCACGCCCGAAGATGTGGCAAGCGCTGAGGCCACCGCATTCATAACGACTTTGCACCGAATTGCACTCGGAAAACATATCTTCTTGATCCTTAACAAGGTCCCTTTGCCGGAGATTGCGGAAGCGATGTCCAATCGGCTGGAGCACGATCTCGGCAAAATATTGGGGGTGCCCTCGACTTGCCTCGGATATGTGCCCGACGAGTCGCTCATGTTTTCGGCTTTGCAACAACGGCTGCCTTTGGTGGTTATGGCGCCGGAGTCTGAAACCACATTCTGTTTCACGCATGTGGCAAGGACTGTTGTTGAGATGTGGGGAGCGCAACCACATGAAGCGAGATCGGAAAGGTTTCTCAGTGATCTGTTTGTCTCCCTTCAAAATGACAAAGCATTGAGTTCGATCCTGCAAGGAGAAACTAAGCCTGGCGAGGGCTTTCAGGAGGCAGCATCGGAAGAAGTCGAACTTTTCCGGCAGATCATCTTCGATGCCCTCGATCCCAACAAAGCAAATTCACTGGATTTTGCCACAATGTATCAGCACGTGCGTGAGGTTGTCCAAACATTCAGGAAGGACAGTCCGATGGTGGAACGCGTTCCTTTCCCCTTCGGCGTGATCGCTTCCCTGCCGCTATGTTGCAGTTGAGCTCCGGGATGGTATATCTTGGGGCACTGTCTTCTTATTTCTCCTAATCATTCGAGGCATCCCATGGATGAGCATGTCAAGCAACGAGAACTGGTCCGTCCTTTCCTTGTGGATTCCCATGCTCATCTGGAACTGGAGCCGCTTGTGTCCGATGTGGACTCGGTGGTGCGAAGAGCATCCGCCGCGGGCGTTGGCTACGTCGTCACAGTGGGGATCGACCTTGAAGACGCGAAGAGCGCAGTCGCTTTGGCTGACCGTTTTGAAACTGTTTTTGCTTGCGTTGGTTTCCATCCGCACAATGCCAAGGATGTTGATGAAGAGGCTCTTCTGAGCATGGAGACACTGGCGCACCACTCGCGCGTGGTCGGATATGGTGAAATCGGACTGGATTTTTTCCGAAATCTTTCCCCCCGGGACCGTCAGATCAACATATTTTCAGATCAGCTATCTCTCGCCAAGAAACTGGGAAAACCGGTTGTTATCCATCTGCGCGACGCGTACGAGCAAGGGCTCGACATGCTGGAACATGCGGGACCTTACCCTGCAGGGGGCATCATCCATTGCTTTTCCGGAAGCGAAGCGGACGCGAGGCGCGCCTTGGATCTCGGATTTCACATTTCGATACCTGGTACAGTTACGTACAAAAAGAATGAAACCCTTCGATCCATAGTGGCATCCCTGCCTCCAGACAGGCTCCTCGTGGAAACCGATTGTCCTTTCCTTGCTCCGGAGCCTCTTCGCGGAAAGGACAACGAGCCTGCGTACATTGTGTATACTGCCCGGAAGATATCGGAAGTGCGAGGGGTCCCTTTCGACGAGATCTGCCGAACGACAGCCATGAATGCCATGCGAATTTTTGGCTTGCCACCCGTGGCTACGGAATAACAGTAATCTCTGAGCTATTCCCAGGGCGACTTTACGGTGAGCACGGGGCAGCGTGCTGTCCTTACGACATTTTCCGCGGTGCTTCCCATTATCAGATGTTTGAATCCGGTCCAGCCATGGGTCCCTGTCACAATCAAATCAACTGACTCCTCTTCCGCGAATCGGACGATTTCCCGGGCGGGGGTCCCTATGCGAACGGAAGTTTGCACCTGGGCCAGTTCTTTTCGGCACTCAGATGCAACAAAATCCAGGGCCCTTTCGACCGACTGCTGAATATCGGACAGGGCCGTCCGTATATCCACGGGAATCCCCTCCTCAAGCGACGGATACCCTATGCGAGACGAGTTGATCACGTGGAAGATTATCAATTCGGCGTTAAACGTCTTGGCGTAATCTACCGCGTACTTACGGGCAGGCTTGGAGTTATCGGAGAAGTCGGTGCAGAAGAGTATTTTTCGAGGGAGCATCACCTTTGGCCTCTTTTCAGTAGTGACGGTTGGCTTGATGGAATCCCCTCGCCTCTGAAGGTAGAGTCTTTTATTCTATAGATCAAGAAGAGATAAATGCTTCAGATGATTTTCTGTGCCAACGCTTCGCAAAAGGCTCGGACTCCAATGAGTCGAGTTTACTGTAGTGAGGAACGTCTTGCATACTGAGCGATATGGATCGGAAGAGCCTCCTCTGCATTCCGCAAGAAGGGTAATCACGCTTCACGGGATGTTTAAAGCCGGTGATGGCGTCGTGGCAGCGGTTTCGGGGGGGCCTGACTCAACGGCATTGCTGCACATTTTGAATATGCTGCGTACCGATATCGGCTTCTGGATTATGCCCGCGCATTTGGATCACGGGCTTCGGCCGGAATCCTCAGCAGATGCCGAATTTGTGAGGGAAATGTGCTTAAAACTGGGCATGGAAGCTCAGATAAGAAGGATCAATGTCCGCGCCATCGCATCCAGACGAAGGATGAGTGTGGAAGAAGCCGGGCGGCATTCGCGATATGCGTTCTTCGAGGAGGTCAGGGCGTCTTGCCGGGCAAAGGTGATTGCCACAGCTCACCACCTGGACGACGTATGTGAGACCTTTTTCCTGAGGATCTTCCGAGGGTCCTCGCTCAAAGGACTCACCGGCATTCTGCCGGCTCGCGGGCGAGTAGTGCGGCCTCTTATAGAGACGTCGCGGGTCGCTATCCTCCGTTTCTTGGAGGAAGCGAGGATTCCCTACAGAATTGACTCAACCAACCTTGAAATCTGTTCCGATCGCAATTTTGTCAGAAACCGCCTTATTCCAACGATTGAAAAGCGTTTTCCAAATTTCGGCAAGCCTCTCCAACGCACTATCGACCTACTGAAAGAGGAAGATGGATTTCTCAACGACTTGGCGCGGGAACTCTATTCGCGAAGTGTTATCGCGGAAGATACAGGTTTGATAATGAGCGTGCCGGGTCTGAGTTCAGCTCATAAGGTGCTGGTCTCCAGGGTGATACTTCTCGCTCTTTACGAGATGTCAGGTCCGGATGCGCGGTGGTCGCGGTCTCATGTCGACGCAGTTTGGAAGCTGCTCCTTTCATCTACACCTTCTGCGCAAGCCCATCTAGCCTGCGGCCTGATAGCGGCGAGAGAGTACGACAAACTCGTGCTCTTTAGGAATGAAGCATCTGTCTCGCCGCCACCGCCTCCCATCCTCGTAACGGAGCCGGGGATCGTGCAAGTTCCCGAGTCCGGGCTCACTTTGAGATTACAAGTTGTCGAAAGAGAAGCGGCGCGATCAAATGAATTTGATGGAATTACCGCAGTTGCGTTCGATGCGGATGAAGTCCCCTTTCCACTTACTGTCCGTCACCCCAAGCAGGGTGACCGGTTCAAACCCTGGGGCCTGCAAGGAACACAAAAGTTGAAGAAGGTACTGATAGACCTGAAAATACCCAGGCGCCTCAGGGCAAGATTACCCCTGCTCCTGAAAAATGACACTATACTCTGGATTCCAGGGGCCCGCAGAGGTGACGCGGCCCCGATCGTCAGCCAAACACGTCGCATTCTGGTAGCTCGCATTGAGAAAGGCGCTGATCAGGCGACTTGTGGGCCTTCAAACAAGTGACCGGAGGGAGAGGCATATCCGGTCGTGGAACGGAGTGATCGAAAAAATTAGTCTTTCTTGCAGGAAAGTGCCTGAAACATTGCCTCGGACAATTCCTCAAGTCGGTAAGGCTTCTGAATAAACCACGTGATCCCCTCGTCAAGTGTCTCCTGAACTGCCCCTTCCTTTGTAAAGCCTGTCGACAATATGACCTGGACGGACGGATTGATTTTCTTCATTTCCAGAAATGCTTCCCTACCACTCAGCTTGGGCATGATCATATCTACAATGACCACATCAATCTCTTTCCACCGTTCACGGTATATTCCCAGGCCTTCTTCTCCGTCTCGAGCTGAAATTACGGTAAATCCCAACTCTTCCAGCATTTCACCGAGCAGCCTCCGGATAATGTCCTCGTCGTCTACGACAAGTACTGTGCCGGTTCCCAGCGCGGTCCTTTTCGCAAGGGAATTCGCCTTAATCGGTGGACTCTCTTCCCTTAAGGGCAATAGCACCTTAAAGACCGACCCTCGGCCCACTTCAGAATACACTTTGACAACGCCACCGTGACCCTTAACGGCCCCATAAACCATTGCCAAGCCTAATCCTGTGCCCTTGCCCTCCTCCTTGGTGGTAAAGAAGGGCTCGAAAAGCCTGGTTTTGATTTGGTCACTCATCCCCTCCCCTGTGTCCTCAACGTTGATTTCTAGAAAAAATCCTGGATGCAGCCCGTCATGACCTCGGCAAAAACTGTCGCTCAGCTCAACTGTTTTTGTGGACAGCAGTAAACGTCCGCCTTCAGGCATGGCATCCTTTGCATTGATGCACAGGTTCATCAGCACCTGCTGGATCTGGCCTGGATCGCCAACCACAGTGCTTGGGTACGCATTCTTGAGGCACTGCACCGCAATCTTTCGGTCGAGGGTGCGCTTCAGAATTTCGATCACGTCGTCGATCAGTTGATGCACGTCGACAGGCTGAAGAAAACGTTTGCCTTTTCGGGAAAAAGCAAGGAGTTGACCCGCAAGGGTCGCTCCGCGCTCCGCGCTCTTTTCTATCATTTCAACGTAGTGAGCTAGCTGAGAATCGGGAAGGGTATGTTTCTTCAGAAGAGACGAGTATCCAAGAACCCCACTCAATATGTTGTTGAAATCGTGAGCTATTCCTCCAGCCAGAGTCCCAATGGCCTCCATCTTTTGGGACTGCTGGAGCTGCGCCTCGAGCTTCTTAAGCTCGCTGACATCAGTGTACACTCCGACTGCTCCCAGGTAATTGCCCTTGCTGTCAAAGTAGGGGGTTTCACTTATCACCAAGCTGTGCTGATTCCCTTCAAGGTCCGTGAGAGAAATTGAGTAGGTGGTGCTATTTCCTTTCGGCCTCTCTGCCAAATTGTCCTCTAGTACTTTCCTGTTTTCATCGTCATAGTATTCCCTTAGATTTTTGCCTTCCGGCGCGGCATCCCCCAGTATTGCCTTCATCCTCGGATTACAGAACTGTATGGTGTCGGTTGCGTCAACATAGACGATCCCATCATGAGCGCTTTCTATGAGGAGTTTGAACTTCGCTTCAGATTCCTTCAGGGCCTTCTTCGTCAGTACGCGATCCGTAACGTCGCGTGCGACACCTACGACATAGCTGGGCTGATCGTGGGGCTGGATCAAAGAGCTGCGGGTACTCGAGGTAATATATGGAGCCGTCTTTTGCCGTGTACTGTGATAAACCTTGGGCGAAGCCCTCTTTCAAAACCCTTTCGAAATTGTCAGGAATGTATTTTCGGACGGCCTTCGGAATGATCTCTTCAATATTGTGCCCAATGAGTTCTCCAGGCTCATAACCTAAGAGTTGTGCAGCGGACCTGTTGACACTTAACAAGGTTCCTTGAACGTCTAGGCAGTAAACCAAGTCAGATAGGTTTTCGAGGAGCCCGGCATATTTTTCTTCCGAAGCCCGGCGCTGTACGAATGCCCTAGCAAGTTCAGAATTGTCCTCGCAAATGAGGACCCGCTTTTCTTCATCAAGAGAAAATGCTCTTAAACGAACACTTCTTGATGAACCATCGCGGCACAATACAACAATCTGATCTTGATCCGCGTCTCCTGCTTCAATCTCCCCCTGACATCTGCTGATCCGCGCCGCTACGTTCCGTGACGCGACATCCGGTATCGCCTTGTCCAGACATAGTTGCAAGGTTTGGGTTTCCTTTGAAGGATATCCGAATATTTTCGTGAACATGGGGTTCGTGTACTCAAAATGGTCTTTGTAATCGACAATCGCTATTCCCAGAGGAATCTTTTCGGCCAATAACTGGAATCTTATCTCACTCTTAAGTAAATGATCTTGAGTTTTTTTCTGAGCAGTAAGGTCGTGCACGATGGCTATAGCCTTCTCGCAAGCAGAGCCGTCTTCGAGTAAAGGAACCGCAATGACCTCCACGTAAGCTGTTTTACCCCATTTTGACGTATAAAGGCTTTCCAGTTGCTGGGGCTGTGTCCCTTCCAGGGCGCTTGCAAGGAACTCGGATATTCCCGAATTTTTGAGGTTTTTGAAAGTAAAAAGGTTGATCTGTTTCGTGTCCTGAAGAGAAGGGGAGCCGAGCACATCGAGGAGATAGCGATTTGCGCCCAGGACTTCCCCGTCTTTTGAATATATTAAGATACCTAAGGGCGCGGCATCGAAGAGGATCCTGTAAGTCATCTCGCTTTCTTTCAGACGCCGATCCGATTCTCCAGAGAATTCTGAGACAAATTTAGGCATCGCAATGGCCTTTCGTCCTGTGCAGCTAAAGTTTGTAGCGATAACAAAGCGATGGAAAATGGCTTTTCGTCACAAACTTATATTCTCATGTCTTATCAGTCTAAGGTCAAGAACTAAGTTTTGTTGTCGAGACCAGCCGCGGCAAACGGAGTAGCGGGTTAGGAATCCCACAAGAGGCGCTCATTTTGTTGCGGGGTTGATACGGCACGCTTGGCGTGTCATGATGTAACATAGGATGCGGACAAGCCGGGTTTAAGTTAACGTTTTCGGGTAAAGCCAGACCCTCTGCCAACAGATACAACTTTCTAATGCCGGGCGGAAAGACCCGTCACGGGTGTGATAAACATGACGTTCAGAGAATGAATGTGTTCAAGTACCTGATTTTCATCATAGTAATCGTATGCCAGCCGGTTCTTCTCGTCGATGCCGGGACATTGTCCAAGCGGTCGGCTGCCCCAATGCCAGATCTGATAGCCAGGCACGAAGCCTTGCCGGAGGTCGGGACCGATCGGATTCGCGGTGCCGGTTCGCTTACCGGCGCCGGACACGGATTGGACGTGTTTAGAAATTCCATGCACTTGATTGTAGAAAACTACGTGGAGAAGATATCGGACAGGGACCTCCTCAAGATGGTTTTGGACAAATTGGTGCTGGTCGTGCTCCCCCCTTGTGTCGAAGACATCGGGAAATGTTCGGAGGATGTCGATAACTGCTTCGTAAGGGATATTAATAGCTTATCTGCGCACTGCAACCTGGACGTCAATCGGTTGCTTTTTACGGTTCTGAATATGGTTTTACAGGATCTGGATCCGAATTCCTGTATGATGGATGCCGGCATGCTCAAGGAGCTTGAAATCGGGACCACAGGCAAGTTTGGCGGAGTAGGCATGGTCGTGAGCGCCAAGAAGGGGGACTATGTTGTAGTTTCACCGTTTGGGGGTTCGCCGGCTTATAAAGCTGGCATCAGGGCCGGCGACACAATCTTGCAAATTGACGGCCAACCGCTTCACGGTTTATCTTTGTTGCAAGTTTTACACAGGGTCCGAGGCCCGGCAGGGTCAAGCATGTCTGTTAAGGTGATTGACTCAAAATCGGGTAGTGTCCGACAAGTACAGCTCCGACGCCGGATGATCAAAATCCCGCCCGTACGTCATCTGTTGCTTGAGCGCAGGATAGGCTACTTGAGAATCATCAACTTCCAGGAAGGGACCGCGAGTGAAGTCCGGAAGGCTTTAGGTCAGTTTTTAGCTCATGGTTCTAGAGGATTGGCAGGGCTAATTCTTGATCTTCGTGACAATCCGGGTGGGCTTTTCGGGGAGTCAATTCAGGTGGCCAATCTCTTTAAACCCTCTGGAATCTTGACTTCCGTCAGGGGGCGTCATAGCAACCTGAACCGTGACTTCAAGGCAAACGGCCGTACCCGCGTGCCGCAATTACCTATCGTTATCCTTATAAATAAAGGTACCGCCAGTGCGTCCGAGATCCTGGCAGGCGCACTTCAGGGTTTACCGGAAGTTTCCGTGATGGGAGAACGCAGTTTTGGGAAGGCGTCCGTCCAAGCAGTTTTTCCCCTAGGCCAGGGAATGGCCATACGTCTTACGACTGCGCACTACTACACCGCTGCGGGCCGCGATATCGACGGAAAAGGGCTTGAGCCGGATATCCTGATCCATGATTCGGATGATAGTTCGACTCGAGGGAAAATCGAACTTTTGGATGGCGAACAGTTAAAAAATGATGCCGGCGTCAAAGCAGCGCTGGCGTATTTACGCTCCGGGGAAAGGTCGGTACACTCCCCGTTTTCTTCTTGGTACTGAGGCCCGTCGACCGATGTCGATGATTACAGTGTAGACAGAGGTTATGACATATTGGCCACAGATCAAAAGAAAGTGACTTATTCAGCGGCTCATTGCGAGGAAGACTGTCTCATTCGGCAGAATGAATCTTTGCCCGCGCCAACAAGATCATATATGTTGATGCGGGTGCTTTTCGTGGGTGCGACATGAAACGAGACGAATATATGTGGGAATGCACCTGTGGAAACCGACTATCGGTATCTGCGGAGCGAGTCAAATCGGGTCTGGAAATATGCCCCCGGTGTGGAGTCGTCATCGGGTCGACCTGCGGCAATTCCTGCGCGCCGTCGGTTGCCGATACTCAGACGATCAACATCAGAGAGATGGCTCGAATGGCTCAAGAAGGAATCGATGTGGAAGTCTCGGGCGAATGGGATACCTCCGATTCCTGCACTCAGGCTCAAACCAAGCCTGGTGACGATTCCGAATGACATAGTAAGGATCCGCCGTAAAATAAAGATATCAATCTTGAGGATCCCTCGGCCGTAGGGGCACCGCATGCGGTGCCCTGGGCGCAGCGTGCTGCGCCCCTACAATTGGCTTTAACACAGCCGAGATGCGATATCTATCTTGTGACAATCCCTAAGCTGACGCGAGGAGATGAAGGTGAGGGAGGCAGGGGGGCGACCTAAAGAAACTGTCTCAAAAGTATTTGGATGCCCAGGATAGTGGCACGTTGGCAACCCGGCGCTAAAGCACCGGTCTACTTTCAGTCGCCCCAATGGGGCTCAAACGCAAGCGTCCCGGAGGGACCTGTGATAGTAGCCCGGTAATTCATTGCCGGGAACGGGGGCATCGTGCTACGAATTTTGTTTATACCTCGATTTTGAGACAGTCTCTAAATGACTGCCGCACGGTCACTTTATGCGACTCAGAGTCGCATCATTAGCTTTATACGGATGGCCACGTAAACACTAGGTTGTAAGCGGAAAAATGAGATTGGGCCCGTGGGCAGGCTTTCCAGCCTGCCTTTTTCTTAACTTGGCTGACGGCAGGCTCAAAAGCCCGCCCCGCGTAAGTGAATGCTAACATAGCCTTATTTTGTGCTTGACTGACGAGCTTCAATTATGGCAACTGGATAGATCCGATTGCCGGGCTACAAAGACTTGTTTTCTTCGAGGCCGGGGTGAAAAACACCCGCAAAAGGTCTGCTTCGCGCGCAGTTGCGCTACTTTTTTTCTATGGTCCTCAAGAAAAGTGACTTTGGGCCTTGCTTTTATTCCAACATTTGTGTATAGTTAGCGTGCCTTTCGCAAGGAAGGATTATTTTGGTTGTATTTTTGAGAGGTGAAGGAGGTTGGACGAGCATGAAATTGCCCGCCGGCCATGCCAGGAGGCTTTTCCTCGGGTTTACTTGCTCGATAATGTTTCTCGTAGTTTTCGCTCTGCTGATTGCGCATAACACCGAGGCCGAGTCCTCGGCTCTTACTCGGTCGGCGGTCGAAGATTACCCTCTTACCATCGGTATTCCTACTTCAAACCCCGAAGGGACCATCAACTTTTACAAGAAGCTGGGTTTCAATACCAGTGAAGGTCTATCCAAGGGCCTCGACGTGGTTTGTATGGAAAAAGAAGGGACGCCGTACAAGCTGGAAATTTGCCACAACAAGTTTGCCGAAACCGGACCTGTATCCGGAGGAGTTTCCGGCATGAGCTTCAAAGTCAAAGATTTGGCGGCCTCTGTTCAATTCCTTAAGACAAAGGGCCTGACCTTTTTGAAGACCAATGGCAAGAGAGACGGCGTTAACTATGCGTCTTTGACCGATCCAAACGGAATCAGCATCAAGCTTTTCGAGCACTGACCCTCGCAGCGTGTCAAAATTTGGTTTTCCTCCAACTGCCGGGGAGGGAGATGGATGCTCCCTTCCCACGCAACTGCCTTGACAGATTATCTGCTAAATTTCTCGCGGTCGCTCCTTCAGTTCTTCCGCTATCCTGTTTAAGTCTTCTTCGTCCGGGGGAAAAGGGAAATTTCTAATTGCCGGACCTGGCTTCTCGTTGCCGTACGGCCGGTTGCACGCTACTTTGCCATCCGGACCGGGACAGCCGGAGGTTTCGAAAGGCATGCCCGAGCGAACTACCTCGACCAATTCGCCCTCGGATAACCCGAATTCCACGATCCTACCCGCATGATCGAATTCCATGAGATCCAATCGACTCCGCCCGTTGTCGATCAACCAGCGGGCTAATTGAATACGGCGATACGTTCCAATCGGCGGTATATGATGGTTCTCCATAAGCGAACCTCTCTCGGGAAAGAAAGAGAACAAGTGCGTGAAGCCGCCCATTGCCCTCGCCCTGGATATTGCGGCCACTAGCTCCTGCTCAGTCTCTCCAAGTCCGCAGATCAGGTGAACTCCGGCCATCCCGTCGCCGAAAATTTCAAGACTCTGTTCGTAAATTTTCCAATACCTCTCCCAGCGATGCGGGCCACCGACTGGCTTGCCGCGGAGTGCATCAAAGAGTTCCGGCGTGGCCGCGTCCACAGCTACTCCGATTCGGTCCGCGCCGACATCTTTCATTGATTTCAGGTCATCACGATCAACCAAGGTGGGCGCGATCAAAATCGATACTGCCTTCCCAGTTTCATCTGCAACTCGACGACAAATAGTCAGAACGTCGTTTCTGCAGCGCGGATGGGTGATCATAGAAATGCAGACTCTACTCACGTAGGCAGGTGCGCGTTTGCACGCGTCAATTACCTCTTGGGTCGGCCAGGTCTTCCAAGGTACACGAATGAAATGGCTTTTCGAGGGAATCACCTTCTTCTCGCTGGCGAGACCGCAGAAAGCGCAGTTGGCCTTACATCCTCCTCCGTATGTCAGCAGGAGATTGATGCAGCCAAGCCGTGCATTTCTGTAGAACCAGCCGGGAGCAAATCCCAGTGTCATTGCAGCAGCAAGAGAGAGCCTTACGTATTGAGGGCTCTCAGCTTCTTTGATTGCACTTGAATCGGCACCTGGCAACGGCATGAAATTGGCCTCCGGAAAGAGTGAAAATGGGGGATCAGTGTGTTGAATATACACTGGAAATAACGTTCGTTAGTCTTGGCGCTATGAAAGCGAGCAACAAGTCTCCCGGGAAATTATGTTCAGCCCTCTCCGTCGGGCTTCTTCCAGCGCGGGTTCCGAAGGAAGAGCCAAGGCATTTATGCCGGCTCGTATCGCCAAGATATCCAGCTCGCGGCGATAAAGCCCTGTAGGTCGTGCGCATCCTAAAGAGGCTTCCAACTCCGGAAACTCAAGACGAGCCCGAGCCAGAAACCTAGCGACGCTTCGGGCCGGGGGCGGGGACACATCTGCCATTGGTGTGCCCTTGGCGGGCATGATCACTACTACGACATATTTGCTTACGGGAAAATCCCTGAGCATATCCAGCGCTGCGGTCTCGCCCCTTTCTCTGCCATAGTAGATACCGAATAGAATGTGAGGGACAATGTCAAGCTTGGCCCACACCAGAGATTCCATGGTGTGACGTACCGTGGAGGCCCCTTCGGCAAGGTGATAAACTCTTCTCGCGGTCTCGTCATCCGCGATTATATCCACCAAAGCCTGGTCCACTCCTGAGTCCTTCAAAGCGCGGGCGATTTCTCGGTTGACTTGGCCTGTGTGGACGCTGATTGTCAGGTCGGTTTCCGCCTTCAACGTACCGATTGCTGCCACAAATTTCTTCCACGGCAGCCTGCCGTTTGAATCACACCCGCCTGTCACCAGGATTCCGAGGTCTCCTCGTTCCGCGGCTTCTCTTCCGAAGCGCAGCAATGTCTCGGGACTACACGCGGCTGTCATTGTCTTTATGAGTGATCCTTTGCAGTGCTCGCAGCTTAGATCGCACTTGTCTCCAGTTATAGAAACGGCTCTGTACTTTCCTCGCCTGCCGTCAACTACGAACATACCTGGAACATGCACAGTGAGATTGTTGCCGTGGCGGGAACGGGACTCATTCCACGCTCTGTCAAGAAGGCTTGACAACTCCGCATCATAACTCTTTGCCATAACAGCGTCTCTCATGAGTAAACCCTAACCGTGTTCGGCATCTGTGAATAATGGAGCGCGCGGCCTTTGCTTATTCTCACACTGGACAAAACAATTTAGACCGAGTTTTAGGTATCTGGATAGACCCTATGCCACTGTATTGTTTTGATGGGAACAATCGGCATTTAGGCGGCAGTCTTTCTCATTTGCTTCTGATCCTTTTCCTATAGCCCTTGAATCCGATCCACGTATCCTCACACAGTGTTTCGAAGTCCTGATCGTTCCAGCGAACCATCATACTGGTTCGTTTGCTCAAAGCGTGATTGATAATCCCCTGATAGCGGCTCCTGATTTCCGCTTCGTATTTGTTGAGACAACCCATGTCGCCCTTCGTCAAGGCAGCAGCGGCTGCATGCCCTGCCAATTTTCCCGAGAATATAGCCTGCGGTATCCCGGCGCCAGTGATCGGATGGGTCAATCCTGCGGCATCACCACAGAACACAACCGTTCCGCTAACTAACTGATCTCTGATACCCGATACGGGAATCAGACCACCGGAACGTGCCAATACACCGCGTTTGATCAGTCCTTCTTTGCACAGCCTCTCCAGGAACTCATCCAGCATCTTACTCAAAAGAACGTGCTTTCCGGGAACTACTCCGATTCCAACATTTGCCACGTTCCTCTTTGGAAACAGCCACCCATAGCCACCCACAAAATCCTGGTTCAGAAAAACAAGAGTCTTGTTCAGAGGCTCAACGAGAGGCACTTCCGCTTGGAGACCTTTCAGGACTGCCGGCAATCCCATTTGCATTGAAGAGGCAACCGTAGAACATGCTCCGTCAGCCGCGATGGTGAATTTCGGCCGGCAGACCTTCTTTTCTTCGCCATGCTGTATTATCCATGCCCCGTCTCGCGCATGAAGCAACCTGGCACCACAAAAGGCCGCAGCCCCGTGGGTTGCGGCTTCGCGGGCTAAATCGCGATCGAACCGGACGCGGTCTATAAGATAACCCGGGGCGAGTATCTCGCTTCTCTTGTATTGGCTTCCGCCCGCAACACGGGGACTTTCTCGACTCGGGTTTTGCTCATCGGCGCCACTCCGAGATCGGCTCAAGACGCTGTCTGTAGCCTTACTGCGACTCCTTACACGCGTCTCGAGGTACTCAACCCGCTGCATGACAGCGCTTCTCGGGAGGGCCATATCGCCAAACATGCGCTCAGGAACATACTCGCCGCAATGAGGTTGTTCGCCTATCCTGACTTTGGCCTCGATCATCACCGTCTTGGCCCCTGCCCGGGCCGCTGCGGTGGCTGCCGAAGAGCCCGCTGGTCCTGCCCCGACCACCAGTATGTCACACGGGAGAGTGCCGAGCATAAAGCCGCCTGAGGGTTTTTGAGATCAATCCCAAATTGAGTGAAGTCTTGTTGTCGAAAAAACCTCGGTAGGCGCTGCTTCCCTTACCTAGATCGTAGCACGTTGTGGAATCCAGATTCACCAAAACGCCACGTGCGTTGACTTCTTCCATCTCGCGCTGATGTTTGGCATAAAAAGCCTCGCAGCAGGAGCCAACGTATACGCCGTCTTTGTCCGCGCACTTGCTGCGCAAGGTTTGCATGAGGTGCTCGAAGCTCTGGATGGTGATGGGTTCGACATTTAGAGAACGCGCCAATTCAAAGCATTCTCCAATTTCGCACCGGCCGCATTCTTCGCACCCCGGTAACTGACGCAGGTGGCAGGCCAGATCCTTGGAGCAGTAGGGAAGGAGCAACCATTTGGGCCTATGGTTGTGAAGTTCCTGAGGAATAATATTGAGCAAAAACAGCTCATTCACTTCCGAACCCGAGAAATTCTCATCAACCAGCAGACGTCGGTCTCCGGCCGAGGCCACTGCACCGGCAACGACTTCCGCTCCGATTCCACATATTTCGCCGCTATTTCGATGAAAAAAGGCAATTACACAGTCCCTTAACGCATTTCCTTCCACGGATACCCCGACAAGTGCGGCTTCCAGATCATGGATAACCCTACCCGGTACGGCAAAGAAGTCACCCGAAATAAGAGCTTGCCGTACTCTCTTCCCACCCGGAGCCAACCATAAATGCACCCTCAGGGTTCCCGCTTCGGTCTGACATATCGAGCGGAGCGCCTCTCCCTCGTATGGCGGACGTGAACGGGACATGATCCACGCGGGACTCTCGAAATAGGCGATTTCCTCTCGCAGGCGCCGGCTCTCGCGTTCCGTCAACGTCCCCGGAACCATGCCAGCCTCGAGTTTATCGGAAAATTCGGCTGCCATAATCTCTTTGATGCGCTTCATAGGCGGGGTAGGCTGCACCAAGTCGGACAGGAAGCATATTCGTTCCATAAGTGATTCGATCTCGCGTTTCTTCAATTTTTCAACCGGAACTCGCAATGCCTTGAGGAACAGCTCCACCTGATTCTCCACAAGGAGAGTCCCTTGGAACATAAAACCGCCGGAAACCGTCATACCGCCAGTACCGGAAATCTTTCTTCCGTGCACTTCGATATCGTTCCGGGGCCTGAAACGCGCAGGGATTCCTAATCGAGAAATCGCGGACGCTGCTATGCTACAAATTCTTTCGAGCAATGCTGTGTAGTCGCCCTTGAAAGGCTTCTCACCAGGAATGCCGCAGAGTTCCCAGCCGAGGGCCGATTCCTGAAACAGGATGCTGCCTCCTCCAGTGTGCCTTCGATTTATGTCGATGCCGTGGTCGCGGCAATAGTCTTGCCTAATCTCAAGATTAACGTCCTGATGATAGCCTACAAGCGCAGTCGCAGGTTGAAACTGTAAGAAACGCAAAGTCGGGGGGCTGTTCAGACGAGCGACCTCTTCGACGATGATCTTATCCAGAGCCATATTGGCTGCCGCGGAAAGTTTACCGGTGTCAAGAAGACGAAGGGTTTGCAATTGTTCACCTGTCTCGGGCGCCTATGGTTGCCTGTCTCTGTCATTAGTCACCAGATGATCGCGTTCTGGCTCCGGCGTGTATTGGCCCGTCAGAAAACCCCAGGGCGGCTTCTCTCAGGGATTCGGAGAGCGTGGGATGCGGATAAATAGTGTCTATTATGTCGGATGCTGACAGCCCTTTTCTGATTACCAGGGTGATCCCACCGATGAGTTCGGATACCTGAGGTCCCAAGAAATGGGCGCCTATCAGCCGGCCAGTAGCCGAATCCTCGATGAGCTTGAGCCAGCCCCTTGCCTCGCCCATAGCTTGAGCCTTGCCGCTGGATGCAAGAGAGACCATGGAGGTCCGGAAAGGTCGGCCCGACTCTTTCGCCTGATCCTCGGTCAGACCTACACACGCGATTTGAGGGATGGTAAAGACACAGGCCGGCGCTAGGTCATCTTCAACATCTCTTTCGCGGCCCGCTATATTCTCGGCGGTTATTTCTCCGTGGTAGGAAGCGACATGAGCCAGCATCTTGCGGCCCGTTACGTCTCCGATAGCATAGATGCCGTCCACGGAAGTCCGCAAACGTCGGTCGACATCTATAGCGCCATTTTCCATAGCTACACCGGTTTTTGATAGACCGAAATCTTCTACACAAGGTTTTCGGCCTGTGGCCATCAGGACGGTGTCAGCCTCACATGCCTTTTCCTTGTCTTTTTTCTCGTACACCACTCGCAGAAGATCGCCTGCTTTTTCGATGGATCTTACGCGGGCTGAAAGCTCGGTGTGGACGCCGTACCCCGGCAAGAGACTGGCGTATCTACGAGCAATTTCGGTATCGACTTCGCAAAGGATTCTGTTCAACACTTCCAGAACAGTCACCTTGCTACCAAGGGCGGAGAATATCGCGGCAAATTCTTGGCCTATCACACCGCCGCCTATGATTATCAGTTTTTTCGGGACCTGCTCCAGCTCCAGGATCTGCCGTGTACTCAATACTCCGGGGAGATCGACACCTGGAATGGGTGGAGCCCAGGATCGTGAACCTGTTGCGACGACAATATTTCGGCACTTTAGCAGTTGCCCGGATTGCGTGATTATGGCTCCAGGTTCGGCAATTTTCGCTTTGTCATAGATTACTTCGATCCCTTTAGCTGCAAGCAACTCTTCGAGGTTTGCTACTAGTTTGCCCACCACGCGGTTCTTGCGTTCCATCATACCCGCGAAGCTAAGCTCGAGCTGTTGGCCGAGGATTCCTTCTTTAGCTGCGCGTCGAGCCCAGTGGAGGCCATCTGCATCGGCCAAAAGCGTCTTTGTGGGGATGCAACCTCTATTGAGGCAGACCCCGCCTATCTTCTCTTTTTCGGCAAGGACAACGCTGAGACCCAACTGCCGTGCCCGTAAGGCCGTTACGTAGCCACCGGGCCCCCCACCGATGACGGCCATGTCGTAAATTTTGGCCATGTGAAACACTCATAAATTGGAGATGTTTGGGCAGTCCGGACGCCGGAGATCGGAACAACGCCCGAAATGCGAATAATTGAGGCTATGGTAACGTCAGGATTTACTGTCTATGCCGCTCATTCTGTTCCAGTCTCAAGAGGCGGCAAGGAGTCCAACGCCTTGGTGACTTTGTCGGTGAGATCGACTATCCCTTGGGAGTACAGAAGCATTTCAGTCATGAATACAGCCGAAATGCCTTCCTGCTTTGCAATTTTTTCTATTGCCTGATCAATTTGCGTTTTGACCGCATTCTGAATCGACTTCTGTTGGAAGGTTAACTTAATCTTAGCCGCTTGTTCTTCAACCTGTAAGCCCTGTTTCTTGTCTTCGAGGTCTGCTTTCAGCTTTGCCTTTTCTTCTTGACTCAGTGCGTCTTTCTCCGATTTTAGCTTTTCCTGGAGCTGTTCTATATCCTTTTTGATGGAGTTTATCTTCATGACTGCGGCGGTCTGCGCCTTCCTGAGCTGTTCAAGAGCTGCCTTGGCCTTGGCTGAGTTTCTTCGAACCTCAGTGAGACTAACCTTGCCGAACTTCATTTCCGCGCCGAAAGACAATGCAGAAATGGTGATTAGCATGAGAAAACAGGTCGAAAGTATGACAAATGTTTTCACGGGCCCACGAACTCTCACGGATTAGCTCCTTTCTGCGAAGAAATTACAGGGAAGATAGAGGAAACTTGCGTCCGTGTCTATGGATAAAATGGCACGGCAACGGCCAACGCTCGCGACGATCTTGCGGCAAGACAATCGGAGAGATCGGGGTGAAACCTGTAGCCGCAGATCCATTTCGCCTTCATACAAGTAATACGGCTGGCAAGGATGTCTGTTATTTAAGCCCCATCGGGGGGCCGAAAGTATGCCGGAGCTTCAGCTTATCCAGAGGGTTCCCTGTGTTGCCATAGGTGATAATGTTGAGGTACGCTGCCAGACGGTTCGCTTCCGGAGACTCAGGCTACCGGGAGTTGATTTTCTTTTCGATTTCCGCGAGCCTAGCATCAATGGAGGTGACCCCGGCCAAGATCACCTGGAGAATTTCCTCACTCTCCACGAAACTCTCCACAGATTCAGGAGCGGCTTTTGGGACACTTGTTTCGTCGGGAGCTTCCACGTCTGAAGCAGCGGGTTCACCATCCTCCGAGGATGGGGTCTCGTTTGAAAGCGACCGGACTATCTCTGATGGAGGTTCGTACACGTTCGCCCGCGTGGAGCCGTCCTCCGAAAAGTTTGTCGGCGAAGTCTCGGTGTCGCGTTTGAGAGTAATCCCTCGGAAGAAATTGTTGAATTCTTCTTTACTGAACTCGCCCCTCCGATACAATGGCAGCAGCATCATTGCCAATTCTTGTTCGGAAACCTTGTACTTTTTGACGAGTTCGTCTTTGACGGCTCCTTCTCTGATTGTGGCCACAAGCTCGGAAGGTGTCATCAGCTCTTCGAATCTGGCCATGGCAATGTCTCCGGCTGATGAAATAGTGTATCGGAATCTTATCTGTAAGCTTGTAGAATATCAAGAACAAACCTATTTTTTCAGCCATGAAATGCGAATCATTGACAAAGGTGTTTTTTAGCGGCAGAAAGTTTCTGCCATGAAGGCTGCAAACCAAATCGCGGTAGAGCGCGAGGCCACACTCGTAATCGTTTCTGACGTGCCCGAAGTTGTTTATCGGGAAATTGCGAGTCTCACTGCGGTCGGTGCGTACGAGCTCCTTCCCGAGGAGCCGCAGATCCTGGAGGACTATTACTTTGACACACCCGACGGGGCGTTGAAGGAGCGGAAATGGGGCCTACGTTTGCGGCAGATCGGGACAGAAATCTGGATAGCCATTAAGGGACCGTCGCAAACTACCCTTTGGGGCGGTCGAGAAAGACGGGAGATAGAAGCTTTGTGGTCGGAGAACGCGCTGGATGGAATTGCCGCAGAGCTATCCCGTAATGGCGTACGGTTGAATTTTTCATTTGGCCGGCCGGATTCGTCAGAGCCGTTCAAGGCGATGAGGTCCGCTGGACTCATTGTCGTCCAACGCCGCGACACAAGAAGATGCGCCAACGCGGTGATCTCCCGAGCGGATGACTGCGTGCAAGCTGAGCTGGACGCTGACTTGGTGACTTACTATTTTTCTCAAGGCGAAATCCGCCACCATGAGGTAGAAATAGAGACAAAGGGCAATAAAGGGGCTGAAGCGGCGGAAACTGTGGTAGACCATCTACTAAGCACTTACGGCCCCCAACTCAGGCGCTGGCATCATGACAAGCTTGCGACCGGATGGGCCATCGGGGAGCTTCTGAGCACGGCTTTGTTTGTGGGCCTTCGGGCCCCGGATGGTACCCTAACGCCAACCGCGTACGATATGATAGATCAATACTTGGGACGTGAAATCTCGTGATAGTGTGAAGGAGACTAAATGCTAAGGAATACATTTTGCCATATACCGGGGATAGGTCCCAAGTTGGAACAAAGCCTCTGGTCTCGCGGCATTCTATGTTGGGATGATCTTGTGGCTCGCTCGTCAATTGAGTCATCGAAAGAGAGACACTATTTCCTGAGAAGCCGCGTACACGAATCTGTGGCACACCTGGAAGAGCACGATCCTTATTACTTTGCGAACTCGCTGCCATCTAACTATCTCTGGCGGCTTTTCCCCGAGTTTCGAGATTCAGTGGCCTACCTCGACATTGAAACTACAGGTTTTGCCGGCTCCGGAAATCACATTACGACCATCGCGCTCTATGACGGCGACTCAGTCCGCTGGTACGTACATGGTCAAAATCTGGGACAATTTGTGGAAGATATTTCCAGATTCAAGGTGGTGGTCACATACAATGGACGGTGCTTTGATGTCCCGTTCATTGAAGACTATTTCAGAATCAAGATGAACCATGCGCAAATTGACCTGAGATATGTGCTGCACAGCCTCGGTTATCGAGGCGGCTTAAAAGGGTGCGAGAAGGCGCTAGGATTGGACAGAGAAGACTTGAACGGAGTCAACGGTTACTTCGCTGTTGTTCTTTGGGATGATTACAAAGGGAACAACAATCAAAAGGCCCTGGAAACGCTGCTCGCGTATAACGTTCTCGACGCGGTCAACCTGGAAGCCTTGATGGTAATTGCCTACAACCTGAAGATTAAGGACACTCCTTTTGCCGATTCCCACCAATTGGAACTGCCGCCCTCTGTTAAAAATCCGTTCAAAGCCGACAGAGCGACTGTGAACCGAATCGCAAGTTATTGCTACGGATGAGCGCTATAGGTTGAAATAGAAATAGCTCCACGGCGTGCCTGCACATTGGTGTAGAGCTTCGAGAAGCTCCGGGGAAGGAACTGCCTCGCCGTAATGGACACCCGTGATTTCAACCGAGTACTTGGCAAACGCATTGGTGTGGCTCCAATCAAGCTCCCAGGGTCTTTGCGCCGCGCCGCATTCGGGACAGTGCCAGAAGTAGTCATGTTTGTTCGTATACCAGGCCGTAACCATGTCAGGCCATTTTTCGAGTACATAATTGCAGGACTTACAGGATGGACACTCCACGTTTCCCATGCCAAGGAACGCAATATCCTGACTGGGCTCGGGGATTGCCACGGTGCATTGCAATCGAGAATCGCCTATCGCGGCCGGAACGACACCTTCGGGTCTGCGCATAAGTGTTACGATCCTATGCGATCGGTGAAAGATTGCCAACCGGTAGAAGCGCGGACCCGGCCGGAAACTAGTTTCGCCGGGTTTTTCTACGGACCGCCCGATCAGACCGATATCGGTGAAAAGGGTGACAAGCTTCGGGCTTGGCACGATGCTGCTTTCCGGATCGATCGGGTGAAGTACGAGATTATTGATGGACATCAGCGTCCCCCTGCTTCAGTTGATGTCTGATCTCTAATCGCAACATATCCCCATAGGCAACTAATCGGAATTTGTCATGAGCGTAATCGCCTTGCACAATACACTGTACATGATTACGATTTTGGAGAGGACCGGAAATGAACACGGTAAGTTACTCGCAAGCTCGGGATAATCTTGCCAAGACCATGGATAAGGTTTGTGATGACCACTCCCCGGTCATCATCACCCGAAAGAATCATCGCTCTGTGGTGATGATGTCACTTGAAGACTACGAGGGTCTTGAAGAGACCGCTTACCTTCTCCGGAGCCCAAAGAATGCACGTAGACTCCTGGAATCCATCGCTGAATTAGAGGGTGGCGTCGGTAAAGCTCGAGAGTTGGCCAAGTGAAGCTGATCTTCTCGGAACACGCGTGGGAAGATTATCTTTACTGGCAACGAACAGACCGAAAAATCCTGGAACCTATGAATAAGAATCATCAAATGAACTTGGTCAATAGACAGCTCGCCCATATCAAACCAATTCTGACACCGGTTTGAAAACGACTTGCGAGGGGTCATCATGACTTTCTATTAATCCAAAAAGAATCCTGACGCTTGGAGGCAAGTCCAAATTGTTCTGAGTCCGGCGCATCGCTTCGTCCAAATCCTGATCACTTTCCATCACACAAATAATTGTAATTTCGTCAAGTCTTCCCTCGTTTGTTTCGTGGTAAGCATGGAAAACCGTATCCCGGAGCCGAGTTAACGAGGCCATAGAATCACTAATGGTCTGGACCTCGAATCCCAAGCTGTGACCGCTCTTTAAGTCATCAACCGTAAAGTCCGGCCAAGCCCACCGGCTCTTAAAGATTAAAGATGACGGAAATAACGAGACCAGCCAATTATACACCGCCAGCTTTGCATGGAAAGTGAATTGGTGCAAAAGTTCCGAATCAGTATGTATGCCCTTTGTCAGGGTAACATCGCGTACTTGCTCTATAGACTCCTTGCTAATTTCTGCACTTAAATACTGATTCGAAAATTCCATAAACTTCTCGGAATTATCCCTACAACGTTACTTATGTTACATGAAGGGCCTCAAGCAAGCATCTCTTTCTATGTGACAAGCGGGCTCGATGGTTTCGGTTCTGTATCCAGCTTACCTGTTCGATTAGCGTTTCCAGCGTTTGCGGCTTCATTGGTAAGATGACCTTAAGCAATACTCTAAGCTGCGACAGAGTAATGGACGGAGCTTTTTTTCCCCATCCTGATTTTCAGGTGCCAGAGGAAGAAATGGGCCAGCATGCAGGTTATGATGTGGTGGTGCCACCCTTGAAACTTACGAACCTCGTAGTGGTCCATACCCAGTTCTGTCTTGGTCTCCTGGAAACACTGCTCGATTGCCCATCTCAGACCACTAAGCCATACAAGCGTGTTCAGCCTTGTACTGCTCATGGCGTTGCTGATGAAATAGCTGTATTGCGGATCTTCGCCCAAGGTTCGACGGATCAGCAACCAAACGGTCTTCTTTGGAAGCCCGGCAGCCGACAGGATGACTCGGCGCCGGGTGAACTCATAGACGATTGGCCCCTTGGTCCCTTCCGACACCTTCCGGCGATACCAGAAGTACTCGTTGGTGTTTTTGGCAAGATCCTCTACTGTCAGCGGCTTGGCTTCAGGAGTAACCAGAACTCTCTTTCTGCGTTTCTCTCCTCCCCAGCGGTATTCTTTGGTAATGGTCATGGGTCGCTTCAGCCAGCATTGGGTATCTTTTGGGACGGATACGAAGTAGGTCTTGCCGGGCAGCGCCTCAACTGCTGCGATAAACTCCGGGCTGACCCCATACAACGAGTCGGCAAGCACATACTTGAAAGGCAGGACATCTTCCTCACTGAGGGCGGTGAGCATTTCTGCCGCCAGTCTGGGTTTGGACTGGAAGACAGTTTCAGCAGGCAGCATGCACTTTTCCCGTCGTTCAAGATAGTCGTCACCGAACCATTTCTCAGGGATGAACAGTCGCTTGTCGACCAGGGCGTATCCGTGTTCGGACACATATCCGGCAAAGACCCCCACCTGGCAATTGTCGACTTTTCCGATTGTCCCACAGTATTGGCGAGCGACACCAACCGAGTCCTGTCCTTTCTTGACGAAACCGCTTTCGTCGAAGATCAGGGCTCCATCTGGGCTGCCCAGATCATCACTTGCCAAACTACGATACTTGAACATAATCTTGTCATCGTCCCACGGAGCATCGCTGACGAAACGCTGCAATGCCCTAACATTGCCGTTCTCCAGAGCCAGTGCTATGGGTTCAATGGATTTGCGCTCCAGAGCGCTAAATTGTCCAGCCATGAAGTTGAAGAAATGCCCCCTGGATTCGCTCCGTTGAAAGCAGTCGGCGAACTGCTCGTGGAACCCCATGAGTTCGTTGATGAAATCTGCAACATCGTCTCTGTCCAAATCGAATTTCGGGACCGGGTAGAGGTGTTCGTCACATCGCGGACACGGGAGCATGACCTGCCTCCTTCTTTCATATTATATTGCGTAGTATGGCAGGCATCGGACGGGGTTGCAAACAAAAAATGGTAAGTCGCGTTGTAGGGTTATACATATAAAAATTTTCCACGCCGCCTTCTCTTTTGATTTCCTCTACGAGTTCTGGTCTAGGGCCTATCTTCTTTTTGCCTTCCGAATCAACTTTCCACCACCAGTCCTCTTTGCCGTCATCCGTTAGCAATACTACGCACTTGAGTCCCGCATTTTTGACATGATTGATTAGTTGCTTCCATAACATCAGGTCGCCGAACTTCCTTTTGTAAATGACTCCTCCATAGAGAAACGCATTTGGCTCGCCGGAATTTTCTTTTTTTGAATCCTTGAAACCGGGTGGTATTTCACCAGCGAATCTTTTTTCACCTTCCTTATAGATATCATCTACAGCTTTCTGATCGAAAGGATTATCACCTACTTTCCCCGAAAGGAGGGTGTCAATCTTAACCCTCATATGATCTTCCACCGAGACATTTGGCTGATTTTCTTCTAGCTTGTTAAGAGACTCCAGAAAACCGGTAGTGAGTTTATCGAGATCTGACATGAATTCATCCATATCTATGGATGAGTGCCTCTTTTTGAGTTGAAGGTCCTGTATTTGTGATTTCAAGTCCGCTTTAGTTTTGTCTATCGCTTTACGCACCTTGTAAAATGTTCTTTTTTGCTCAGCAATCACAGTTAATCTGTTTCGCTGGTATTCCAACGCAGCTTGGTGCGGTATCCACAGTCTTTCAGACAGTTTCTCCAAGGCACCTAATAATTCCTCGCTAGCTTTTGAAGGAAACCTGTACAAATCGAGAAGGATATTTGCATCGAGAACAAACGTCGCAGTCTTCCAAATTTCTCTGAATTCCTCATCGGATGGTCTGTAAAACCCGATCATTTTGTCCTTCATCGAGGCCTCCATCGCTTGCACAGTGAAATCAAGGGGCCAACCCCCCACGAGATGCATGGGCTTCTACTTGGAATTGGTAACGGCCGGGTGTGTTCGCCCTACGAGCCTTTTGACGGTTCACGATGCTGAAGTTTATCCCTTTCAGATTCCTTACCATATCTCCTGTTCCCGTCTCAAGCACCTGAAATTCAGACAGTCTTTATAAGACGGGTCCAATACTTGGCGCTTCCCTTGCTGTCAGGCTTCCCTGGACACGTGATACTCCCTCGCAAACGCGAGAAAATCCTCGTACGCGCGGTCCAGATCATAGCCGAGGCGATCCGAATGGGTGGCCATACCCTGGTGGAACCACCTGTACCAGCGGTCGATCTTTGCTGGATCTTCCGGAATAAGCCTGGCGAAGATGTCCGTGCCCGGGTACGGCGTTACCATGTTTATTTCCACGTGATCGGGTTGAACGTCCAGGATCAGCTTCTTTGACAGCTCCACGTCTTCCGGTGTTTCATCGGGCAGACCGATCATGAAAAACGCGTGCGAGCGTATCCCGGCCTCGCGGAGTAAGCCGATCGCCGTTTTTACATCTTCGTTGGTCTCACCCTTGCGTATCATCTTCAAGATACGCGGGCTGCCGCTTTCGACACCCAGAGTGACCCGCTTGAAATTGGCCTCACGCATTTTCGTCACCAGAGCTTCATCCAGAGTGTCGGCCCGTACTCCGCCGGTAAACTCGAAACAATTCAGGCCGGCCGCGATGATTTCATCAAGGAGTTCCAGCGTGCGTTTCCGATTAACAGTAAAAGTATCGTCCACCACTTTCACAACCCATCGGCCCGGGCTGGGATCGGAGAGTTTTTCATCATGTCGGTTTGACTTTGGCTCACCCTCGGATGGCACCTGAGCTTCGGCAGAACGCCTCAGAATTTCAAGCTCTTCGATAATAGAGCCGACCGAACGGAGTCGAACTTTACGGCCCCAGATGTTTCGCGAAGCGCAGTAAGCACAATTGAACGGGCAGCCGCGGCCGGTCAGAATAACCTCTCCGAAGTATTCGGATCGGTCGATGAAGGCACGGTCCGGGATCGGTATATCGTCGATCTCCGGGATGAGTTCAGCCCGTGGATTCACCGTGATTCGGCCGTTATCCTCCCATGCGAGCGAAGGGATGGCCGCCAGAGATCCCTTTCCCACTCAGCGCATCCATCACTTTCACGAGAGTCAGTTCGCCTTCTCCGATTGCCGCCATATCAGCGCCTGTATAGTTAAGGCTTTGTTCAGGCAGAACCGTGGAATGGCTTCCCCCGAGAATCACCGGCACGCCTCCGCGTTTCAGCCGCCCCGTCAGAATGCGGGCCGTATCCATGTTTCCCGAGTTACAGGTGATGCCCACGAGGTCCGGGTTTTCTGCCAGAATTATTTTTTCCATCTCCTCCCAGATCGCGTGCTCAGGGTCCTCCAGCATCTTGATCATGCGCGGAATTCCCTGGTGCATCACAACCTCAGGGTCTTGCATCGACTCCTGGATGTCTTCCACAGACGGCATCGACACGTTTTCTCCGTCCACAACCGCCGCGTGGTGTCCGCCTCGATCTCTAACAAACGTGGCCAAATAGAGGAGATTCAAGGGGTAGGTCTTCATTTTTGGCACGGTCATACCAAAGAGCGAGTAAAATGGCGGGCGTACAAGGACCACTTTCATCGTGTCTTACCGCTTTAGCTCATCACTTCCAGGGCTTTTTTCAGGGCTTCCAGCAAGAGTATCACGTTTTCAGCCCGACTATTGAACCCCATAAGCCCTATACGCCATACCTTTCCTGCCAATTGGCCCAGGCCTGCCGCGATCTCAATGTTATAATTCTGAAGGAGGTAGCCGCTCACAGCCTTCGCGTCTACGCCAGGGGGGACCAGCGCTGTGGTGAGGCTCGGCAGACGAAACTCCTTGTAAACGTGGCAGTCGATGTCCAGCTCTTTAAGCCCTTCCCAGAGCATTTCTGCATTGGACCGGTGACGTTCCCATCGGTCTTCAAGACCCTCCTCCGCGATCAGGCGAAGTGCCTCTCGAAAAGCGTAATTCATGTTTACAGGTGCGGTGTGATGGTAAGTACGTTCGCTCCCCCAGTATTTGCCCACGAGCTTCATATCGAGGTACCAATTGGCCACCTTTGTTTTTCGGCTGTTAAGCTTCTCCATTGCTCGCTCACCAAGCGTGAGCGAAGAGATACCGGGCGGACAGCCCAAGCATTTTTGGGCACCGCTGTAGGCGATGTCCACATGCCATCGGTCGAGGAAGACGGGGGCGCCACCGAGACTTGTTACCGTATCCAGGAGTAATAAGGAGTCGAATTCACGACATAGCTTCCCGATCCCTTGCATGGGGTGAATCGCGCCGGTAGATGTTTCCCCATGAACCAGGCCCAGAAGTGCCGGCCTGTGGGTCTCCAGGGCTGAGCCGATTTCGTCGAGGGTGAATACTTCCCCCCACGGCTTTTCTATTCGGCGTACATCGGCACCATAACGGGAGGCCATGTCGCAAAGCCTCTCGCCAAAGTAGCCGTTAACCCCGATCAGAACCACATCCTCCGGTTCGATGCAATTGGCCAGGGCAGCCTCCATAGCCGCGCTTCCGGTACCGCTGACCGGAATTGTGAAGGGGTTGTCGGTTTGCCAGACGTATCGCAGAAGCTCTTGAGACTCATTCATCAATTCGATGAATTTTGGGTCTAAGTGTCCCACTTCATTCATGCTCAGAGCTTGCCGCACTCTCGGATGAATATTTGCGGGTCCCGGGCCCAGTAGCAGTCTCGGGGGCATGTCGAGTTGCGGGGCCATGATTCGATGAGAATCGTCGATTCCGTGCGTCTTATTTTGCATTTGAAGTCTCTTCTATGGGAAAATCATTTGGCTTGCCCTATGACAGACAATTTCGCAGAATATATATTCGCACGTTGGCTCCACCAGCAAGACTTTCGCTTGAAAGTGCCTCGACCTTGGCCCAACGGCCAGGATGAAGAAAAGAGAAAGGCTTTTGTGGAACTGATCAAGGCATATTTGGCAGACCCGGAGATCGACCTTTGGTATCTCGGATGAAACCGGGATAGAAGGAGATCCGCGGCCACGTCGTCGCTGGGCAAAAAGGGGCCAGAAAATCCGCCAGCCGTATCAAGGGACTCACATTCGCATGAGCGCCACAGGACTGGTGTGTCCCAGAACCGGCGAGTTTTATGCTCTGATGATCCCACATTCTAATACCACGGTATTTCAGATCTTTCTGGAAAACGCCAATGCGGATATCGCCTTTGAGCGGAAGCGAAACCTGCTGATCTTGGACAACGCCTCTTGGCACAAGAGCAAATCCCTCGATTTGGGCAGGTTTGAACGAGTTTTTCTTCCTCCCTATTCCCCCGACCTCAACCCCATCGAGCGGCTCTGGTTGCTCATGAAGGTGTTGAGATTTCAACTTCAAGTGCAGCCCCCGAATTGTTGAGCGCAGTCAAGAATACACAGCCCGTTCACTGCTCTTAAATTGAAATTATGGCAAAAAAAGATCTTTTGAAAACGTACCGTGAAAAGAGAGACTTCAGTCGCACGTTGGAACCTAAAGGCGGCGCAACGCCGGCTGATACCGAGCAACCTATATTCGTGGTTCACAAACATAAGGCCAGAAATCTACATTACGATTTCCGTCTTGAGGCCGAAGGCGTTCTAAAATCGTGGGCAATTCCTAAAGGTCCGTCTACAGACCCGAAGATAAAGCGGCTTGCGGTAGCCACCGAAGACCATCCATTGGAATACGCGGAATTCGAAGGCGTTATCCGGAAAGGAGAGTACGGGGGTGGTGCAGTGCTCGTCTGGGATTGTGGAACTTATCGGAACATCACCGAAGACAAGGGGCGAAAAGTTTCTGTTGAGGCGGCCATTGAGCACGGTGGTCTCAGCGTATGGTTGGAAGGCAAAAAGCTAAAAGGCGGTTACTCGCTTATCCGATTTAGGAGGGAATCACAGAACCAGTGGCTGCTCGTCAAAATGAAAGATGAGCATGCCGATCCGAGAGACGGCCTGCTGGCCGCCGAACCGGACTCGGTCCTGAGCGGCCGCAGCCTGGAGGAAATAGAAGCGGACGAAACGCTCACCGATTCGTAATTGCTAACCGTTCGCCAGGCAATCAAGATGCACCGCAGATTTCGCAGAGAACGCAGAGAAAAAGCCAGCTTATTCAGGGCTACGTGAATCTTAGGCGCCTTCAGTCAGGCCGGAATTGCCATCACTGTCATCGATCGGTGTTTGCTGCACTTATTCGCATGAATGTGTCGAGAACACACAATCTCCTCAATCTCTGCGTTCTTCGCGGTGAACTACTGCGGCAACTGCGGTGCAGCTTGGAAGAGATTCAGCCGGAGCTTCTTTCACCGGCGGCTGTTTTAAGACTTCCAGCCATCGAAACAGTCTATTCACTTTCCTTGAGCTCCTCGAGAACCTCCTTGAGCAGAAGGCTATTCATTCCTTCTTAAGATCCTCCAGAACCTGCCTGAGTATGTCCGGCTTTACCTCCATGCCTGGTTCCACTGCACCAATTTTCCTTATCAAGACAAAGCGTACGCGGCCGCCGATGTTCTTCTTGTCAGCGGCCATTGCCTTGACAAGCCTCGGCAGGGTCCTCACCGTGGCGAATCGGCAGTCCGGTTCGGCTCAGCAGAGACTCCAGCCTGTCCGGTTCGTCAGAGGAGCACATACCCATTTTCTCTGAAATTCTCGCTGCGGCAACAAGACCGATCGCAACTGCCTCGCCGTGGCCCAAGGCGTATCCGCTGCACTTTTCCAACGCGTGGCCAACCGTATGCCCGAGATTCAAGACTTCACGCAGGCCGGATTCAAAAGGATCTGCTTCCACAACCCGAACCTTGACGTTGGCTGAACGTGCAACTAGGGCGGGACTCAAGCTGGATGGCCGATCAGCGCTCTCCAGAGCTTCAAAGAGTTCAGGGTCATCGATCACGGCATGCTTGATAAGCTCTGCCATGCCCATCCGAATTTCTCTTTCCGGAAGTGAGGCGAGCGTTTGCGTGTCTGCAGCAACCAGCACCGGCTGTTTGAAGGCCCCCACGAGATTTTTCCCTTGCGGTAGGTCAACCCCCGTCTTACCGCCCACACTGGAATCGACCATGGCCAACAGCGTAGTCGGGCATTGAACCAGAGCTACGCCACGCATATAGGTTGCCGCTGCATACCCGGCCAAGTCTCCGATCACACCGCCACCCAGCGCGATCACGCCGCTGCGACGATCCAGTCCTCCCTCCAAAAAGGAGTTATAGAGCAAGCTGAGCTGCTCAAGGTTTTTGCTTGCCTCGCCTGGCGGAACTTTGCATACGATGGGTTTGAAGCCTGCGTTCTCGAGTGCTGTGACGACCTGATGCGCGTACAGTTTCGCGACGTTCAGGTCCGTGACCACGGCAATTCTCGAAGTAAGCCCTCTTTCTCCAAGCTGCTCCCCGAGCTGATCGAGGATTCCAGGCCCTATGCCAATTGTGTAACCGCCACCACCTGGAAGATTCACCGCGATAAATATTGATGGGTCTTTTCCGTTGCTAACGATTTGATGCAAGTGATTGACCGCCCTTTCCACAACTGAATCCGTGGTGTCCACGTGGTATGCAAACGAGGCATACGCAGCTTCACGTTCACGAAGAAGCGCCTTTACACGCTGGACGCGGTCTTCACCCTCTATCATGGGGCGCTTGTCATTCCTGCAGACCCGAGTCAGAATCTCATCCGCGGAGCACCGCAGGCAGACTACGATACCCGCGGAATTCAGGAGCTTCCGATTTTCCGGATCCAATGGCATCCCCCCGCCGGTGGCTACCACCGCGCCCCGTTGAGACACGAGTTCCCGACACAATTGTCTTTCCAGGTCGCGGAAGTGCCCCTCACCATGCCTGGCAAAGATTTCAGAGACGGATGCTCCTGCACGACGCTCTATTTCCTCGTCGGTGTCCAAAAATCTCCATCCCAGCCGAGAAGCGAGGGTGCGACCTATAGTAGTCTTTCCTGTGGCCATGAAACCGGTAAGGATTACATTTGCGTACGCCGTCATAGTTGTTCAAAAACCTGTCTGAGTATTCATTCCAGGCAATAAATTACCTGGCTACTTTCGAACGTCCCTTAGGGACGCTTTCATTTAAGCCCCATTGGGGCGATTGAAAGTAGGCCGGTGCTTCAGCGCCGGCGTCTATCCAGCGCAACCCCATTTTGAGACAATCTCTGTTCCCTTGGTCCTTTCAATCGTACCCGAATCTCCAGGGAATGTTGTCCATGGGTAGATCTGCGATTCGCGAAGTTCTCAGGCTCCGGAATCTTGACATCATCTCGTCCAGGTTGTCTCCGCCGAGCTTTTCTATCAGGGCATCGGCAAGCACGAACGCAACCATTGCTTCAGCCACAACAGACGCCCGAGGGACAGCACATATATCGCTGCGTTCGTACGTCGTCTTGACGCGTTTCCCTGTGGCCAGATCAACTGAGTGAATCCCCTTGAGTGTGGTGCTGATAGGCTTCATGGCCGCTCGGATCAGTAGCGGGGCACCCGTAGTTATGCCTCCCTCGAGGCCGGCTGCCCGATTAGTCCCTCGCTTTAAAGCGGTTTCCAACTCATCTTGATCTCGAACGATTTCGTCGTGAACGTTAGAGCCTCGCTCACAAGCATCCACAAACGCGTTGCCGAACTGAACACCCTTTATAGCCGGAATAGACCCTACCGCGGCCATGAGCCGGCCGGTGAGCCTTCGATCCCATTCCACGTGGCTTCCGAGTCCCGGCGGAACATTAAGCGCAACGCACTGAAAGATCCCTCCGAGCGTATCACCTTCTTCTCTTGCTTTTCCGATCTGTGCGACCATCGAGCTACTGGCCTCGATGTTAGGACAACGGACAGGTGAGGTCTCCGCTTGGCGGAACAAAAGCACATAATCAGCCCCTTCAGGGACTTGGGCTTCAACAGCGCCTATGGAAAGCACATAAGAGCCTATGGTGATGTCAAAGCATCCGAGAAACTTCTTGCAGATCGCTCCCATGGCGACACGGGCCGCCGTTTCTCTCGCCGAAGCCCGTTCCAGTCCGAGCCTAAGTTCTCTGTAACCATATTTGACTGCTGAAGTCAGGTCCGCGTGGCCTGGTCTGGGAATTGTCATGGGGGGAATATCCCGGTCGCGCCAGGAACTAAAGTCTTTGTTGGCAACAACGAGCGAGACCGGAGCGCCAGTGGTCTGCCCCGCCATGATGCCTCCCGTGATTCTTGCGCGATCATTTTCTATAGACATTCTGCCGCCTGAACCTTCGCTTCGCTGGCGTCGGGCCAGTTCGGAATCTATGTCCGTTCTAGAAATGGGGATCGCAGCAGGGAGTCCTTCGAGAATGACTGTGAGTTCAGGTCCGTGGGATTCACCCGCGGTCAGAAATCTCAGCATAGTGCTACCGCCTGCTTCATTACGGCCAATGGCGCCGGTTTGTCTGTCCAGAGTGAAAATGCAATTGCGGCCTGATGGACCAACATTCCAAGTCCGTTTGTAGCCTCAACCCCCGCATCATGCGCCTGTTCCATAAAACGCGTGCGAGAGGGATTGTATACGAGATCGTAGACCATCCGGCACTTGGGAAAACTTGTCCCCTCCGGCCACGGAGAATAGTCTATCCGGGGAGCCATGCCCAGCGGCGTGGTATTAACGATCAGATCGACGTCGTGGTCCAGTTCCTGAAGCCTTTGAAGCGTCCAGGTCTCGATAAAGCCTTTCAAACCAGGTTTTGTCAGACGCTCAACAATGGCTCCGGCTGTTTCGGCATTCCGACTGCACACGGCCACCTTTGCTCCATTAGAAACCAGGGCATAAGCCACTGCCCGAGCCGAACCGCCTGAGCCCAGGATTACAGCGGTACACCCAGACGGATCAAAGCCGATTTCCTTGAGATGGCACAAGAAACCAGCCCAATCAGTGTTCTCTCCTGTTAGGCTTCCGTCGGACCGCACTGTGATGGTATTGACAGCTCCGATTTCTGAGGCATCCGCGGAGACTTTATCCAAAAAGGGAACGACCCTCTCCTTGTACGGCACTGTCACATTGGCAGCTCGGAATCCTAGCGCAGGCAACCCTCTTATGGCCTCCGCCAGGTTGTGCGGCGCCACGGGCAGCGGCACATAAAGCCAATCCATGCCCAGTGATTGAAATGCGGCATTGTGCATTGCAGGGCTTAGACTATGAGCGACAGGATTTCCGATGATGCCGACTAACTGTGTAGCGCCTGTCACCATTGAATGTCAGCTCCAAGCTCTTTAAGAATGCGGGGGAATTCCGGGAATGAATCATTGATGATTTCCCATCCTTGAATCAAGGTTTCCCCTTCTGCGATGAGACCGGCAACCGCCAAACTCATGCCCAATCTGTGATCTCCGCGTGCGTTTACAACAGTGCCGGTAAGTTTGCGAGGACCGATGATAGTAAAACCGTCGGGCGCGGTTTGGATTTCGGCCCCCATTTTATTCAATTCCTCAGCCAGTGTCTCAATCCTGTCGCTTTCTTTGACCCGAAGTTCCGCGGCATCTCGCACGACGGTTGTGCCGCTTGCCTGAGTGGCAGCGACCGCAAGTATTGGAAACTCATCAATCATCCTGATAACCAATGCTCCTTGTATGG
Source organism: uncultured delta proteobacterium (assembly GCA_963729795.1). Classification (GTDB taxonomy): domain Bacteria; phylum Desulfobacterota; class Desulfomonilia; order Desulfomonilales; family Desulfomonilaceae; genus CAWBBA01. The sequence goes on from CAVSPC010000016.1 coordinate 249,525, forward strand.
TAGCCCCCCGGAGCGCTCCCGACTCCACTGTGATGGTCCCCGTCGGTTCGCCGTCGGATTCGGCTGCTCCATTCACGCGCAAGTCTGCCCCCATCGAGCGCAGGACGTCGAACAATCCTGTCCGTCCGGGATTAAGACAGAGATTAGTGACCTCAAGGCTCGAATCGGGAACCAGCAGGCCCGCTGTAACAAGGAATGCGGCAGAGGACGGGTCGGAAGGAAGGTGTACGTCCAGTGATGGGATAGGGGCGATGGCGCCGGAAACCGTCACATGGTGGCGGCCCTCTTGGTCTTCATATTCTGTAACGTGCACACCCAGGCTCTTAAGCATACGTTCTGTGTGATCTCTACTTGTGAAGGGCTCGATTACCGTTGTGAGGCCGTCAGTGAAAAGACCGGCCAACAGAAGCGCGGATTTTACTTGCGCGCTGGCTACGGGAAGGACATGCTCCGATGGCTGCAATCGAGAAGGAAGAAATGTCAGAGGTGCGTTTCCGGTGTCTGTCTCGATTTTGGCCCCTTTTGTGCGAAGTGGTTCCACGACCCGCCCCATAGGCCGTGTACGTAGTCGTTCGTTACCGTCAAGGGTGGACTGAAATGACTGGCCCGCCAGCACCCCGGCCATTAAACGCATAGTGGTGGCCGAACCTCGACAGTGGAGAGGCGCGGAAGGTGGCTCGAATCCGACCAAATCCTTACCTGTTACCCTCAAATCGGCAACTCCGGCCTGGAGAGTCGGCCCGCTTTCCTCAACTACCTGCACTCCAAGCGCCTGAAGGCATTCAATCATAGCCAGACTGACGCCGGCCTTCGCGCAATTCCGGATTCGTGAGACTCCGGTCCCAAGAGAAGCGAACAAAAGGGCTCGGTGCGATAAAGATTTGTCACCCGGCAGCGACACGACCCCGCTCAGGCGTCGGGTGGGCCGGATTCGAAGGGTTTTGGGATCAGCCATACTTACGGGTTCCTTCCTCGGAGGGTACACTCGTGTGAAACATTGTTGTTCTGCGTTCTCGTATTTGGCCCAGGATTTTGCGCAAGGCTCCGTCATCCTCATCCATGATTGCGCTTGCAAATCTTTTCATCATTCGTTGGGCTAGCTCGAGCATTTGAAGCACGTTGTCCCGGTTGGCTGCAAGAATGTCCATCATCATGGTCAAATCACCACCTGCAACTCTTGAGGTGTCCCTGAACCCGCTTGAAGCCAAGTTCCACACATCGGGTTTTTCCAGGGCGGTTTCCTCGGCCGTTGCCACAAGGGTTGAGGCAAGGAGATAAGGGAGATGGCTGACACATGCTGCAATCAAGTCATGGTCGTCAGCGTTCATGGGCATAGGACGTGCACCCACGGCGGTAACCATCTCTTCAATGAGACTCAACGCTTCGGGATCGGTCTGCTCCGCACGTATGAGCACCCACGTCTTGTCCAGGAACAAGTCCGCGTCTGACGCATGAAGGCCGGGTGTCTCTTTTCCACACATCGGGTGGCCGGCCACCGCTCTGATCTGCGGCGGCAACCGATCCATAGCCTTCAATATGTTTCGTTTAACGCTGCCCATATCTGTTACGATTGCGCAGGTTTTCATGAAAGGATGGAGCGTCAGGATTTGCTGTTCAATAGTGCAGACCGGGGTCGCAAAGACCACTACATCGGCACCACTGAGAAGCAGTTCCGGGTCTGTGCCCGCGAAATGAGCTGCCCCGTGTGCTACAGCCACGTCCGCGATAGCTTGACGCCTTGCCAGTCCCCTAACCTCCCGGCAAAATTCGCCTCGTACCAGCGCTTTGCCGAGGCTGCCTCCCATGAGCCCCAAGCCCACAATCGTAATTGTCGTATCAGAAAGCCTCACCGATTATCCTCTCGCAAAAGAAGCATTGATAAACATTGCGTCTCGAAGTCCTTCCTCATTTTTATGATCAAGATGAACTGCATCGAAAGCTTCACTTAACAGCTTGTACGGCATGCCGTGCGTCTACAATAACCTGAACGGCATAACGTGCCCCCACAGTAGCTTGCACGGCATGCTGTGCCTCTACAGCAGCCCGCATCGGAGTGATGGAGCAAAGCATGCTGCGCCCACTCCAGCATTGAGTAAGACAGCGAATCCTGATACAGCCCGCCATAGAATTCCTATTCCACCATTTGAGTGCCGGATGTAGCTCGACGAAGCCCGGATCTCAGATGGTTCTCCCCACTGCCTCCGCTACTGGACGCAATTCCTTCATAAGCGCTTCAAACTCACTGGGGCGGAGGCTTTGCGCACCATCGGACATGGCATTCTCAGGATCAGGATGGACTTCAATAATGAGTCCGTCGGCCCCCGCCGCTATGGCTGCACGGCTCACCGCGGGAACATATTCCCGCTTGCCGGTGCCGTGGCTCGGATCCAATATAACGGGAAGGTGGCTCAGGGACTTAAGAACGGGAATCGCATTAATGTCCACGGTGTTCCGGGTGGAAGTCTCGAAAGTTCGGATTCCACGCTCACAAAGAATCACGCGCGGGTTGTTGTGGCTCAGTATGTATTCCGCGGCGTTGAGAAACTCTTCTATAGTGCTCATGAGTCCGCGTTTAAGAAGCACCGGTTTATGGGATTCACCCACCGCGTTGAGCAGTGCAAAATTCTGCATGTTGCGCGACCCCACTTGCAGCACATCCGCGTACTGAGCCACCAGAGGTACCTGTTCCGCAGTTGTGACCTCAGTTACGACCGCGAGGCCGGCCACGTCCCTTGCCTGCGCCAGGAGCTTGAGACCTTCCTCTCCCAGGCCTTGAAAACTGTACGGCGAGGTCCGCGGTTTGAATGCGCCGCCTCTGAGGGCTGTTGCTCCTGCCTTTTTCACGGCGAGCGCGGTCTGGATCAGTTGGTCTTTGCTTTCGACCGCGCAGGGACCGGCCATGATAATGATTTTCTTGCTCCCAATATGGGACCCGTCGATGGAGAAGCTCGTGTCTTCTTTCTTGAAGTCCCGACTGGCAAGCTTGAACGGCCCCAAAAGCGGGCACCACACGCTCGACCCCCTCCAGGCACTCGAAGGCGCCCGCTTCTACTCCACTGTTGTCGCCGACAACCCCGACGATGGTGCGAATCTTTCCTCTGGAAACATGGGCCTTCATTCCCACGGCTTCCACCTTGGTCAAAACCCGCGCCACCTGGCCCTCACTTGCTTCCTTTTTCATGACTACCACCATCTTTTTTTCCTCCAAAAAAAAGATGCGGAGCGCTTGCTCCGCATCTTTTTACCGTTGTATGGATTACCTAGCAGCAGGAGCGCGCGTCAACCTCCGGGGGGCCCAAAATAGTACCACCAAAAATACAGAGAAGACGCGCTAATGTGCTGCAAATGAATCATAGTTTTTCAACATGCCTCTTACCTTACAGAAATACGATCCAACGAAAATTATGTCAAGACTTTTTTTTGCCTAAGGTGCCTATTAGTTTACGCCAGATCTTGAATTCATCGCTCTTTCCGTGAATAATCCAGACACCTACATCAATACAACTTGATTCAATAAGGCGGACCATGACCAAGAAGACCCTCGAAGAGTTGCGTGCCCGGATAGACCAACTTGATAGTGATCTCATCGACCTCCTGAACCGCAGAATGTCCCTGTGTCAGGAGATTGGACACTTCAAATCCGCGGCTGCTAGAAACGTTGTCGACAGGGAACGCGAGGCTGAAATCCTTCGGAGACTTGCCTCCGAGAATCCCGGTCCCCTTTCCGAGCAGGCTCTATCTGCTGTATTTCGAGAAATTTTCTCGGGGTCCAGGGCCTTGCAAGCGCCCGTGACCATAGCCTTCCTCGGGCCCGCCGGCACATACACCCATGAGGCTGCTATTGAAATGTTCGGGCATTCAGCCACATTTATCCCTTGCCTGACCGTGCGGGATGTCTTTGAAGAAGTCGTTCATGGAGGCGTGACCTATGCAGTAGCCCCCATAGAGAATAGCATTGAGGGGTCTGTTCGGGAAACCTTGGATCTGTTGATGACCTCTTCGATCGGCGTTTGCAGAGAAGTCTCGCTGCGTGTGAGCCACGCGCTCATGAATCTCACGGGAAAAATCGAGGATATCCGACAAGTCATCTCACACCCGCAGGCACTGGCCCAGTGTCGTCGGTGGTTGGCGGACAAACTTCCCGGCATTCCACTGCGAGATACCTCCAGCACGGCCAGAGCGGCGGAACTCGCAATGGAGAGCGTGGGAACAGCGGCAATCGCGAGTGAAAGAATTGGTACGAGATTGGGTTTGCAAATAATACGACGTGGTATTCAAGACAGCCCCGAGAATATTACGCGATTCTTCGCCCTTGGACGCCTTAAATCGGCGCCGACCGGAGATGACAAGACATCAATAGTATTCTGGACTGAAGACAAGCCGGGGGCATTGCACAAGATACTCAAGAAATTCGCTCAGCACGGAATAAATCTTTCAAGGATTGAATCTCGCCCGGACCGTGGAGCCGTTGCCTGGAAGTATGCATTCTTCGTGGATCTGGAGGGTCATCGAGACGATCCGGAAGTGGCCGCGTGTCTTAAGGAAATCACCGGCAAGAGAACCATGGTCAAGGTACTAGGATCGTTTCCCAGCCGCTCCTTGCCCGCTGGTGAGTGAAGGGATGTCGTCTTCAGGGAGCGAGGGGGGTTGTGGACGTTTCTTTGTGTGGAGTCAAATTAATGCAATAATAACAACATAAAATATCATATATATAATCTAATTTATTAAATATCTTGACAACATATTATTTTTATGAGATAACCACCTTCAGCAAATAAAACACCATACCCTATGTTGCCCGGTTTTGCCGGGCTTTTTTTTGTAATGACCATTTACTCACCGGCTGCAAAAGCTTGTCATTGCGAGTCCGCGTCTCGCGGGAAAGCAATCTTTTCCTTCTGAATGGCGCTTGGATTGCTTTATTGGTTTACTCCTCGCAATGACAGGAACTTGAAGATTCTCCGCGTATGTGAAGTAATACTTTTTTCACGTGATTCCTGTTGACTTGCCTGGACCGGCCCGGCTAGATTCGGCCTGGTGCTTCTCGTTTTGACAGCCTTCAGACAACCGTCTGTAAGGCAAATTGTATCAGTTAGCTTCAGATTTCCATAAGGATTGTCCAATGAAAATTCTCGTGTTGCACGGTCCGAATCTCAACCTTCTCGGCATTAGAGAACCCGACGTATACGGGCATCTCAGCCTGAGGGAGATAGATAAAGAACTGGCCATCCGTGCAGAGCATCTTGGGGCGGAACTACGCACTTTGCAATCCAATCATGAGGGTGTGTTGGTCGACGCGGTACACGAAGCCGTAGGATGGGCAGACGGAATCCTCATTAATCCCGGGGCGTTTACTCATACCAGTCTGGCCCTGCGCGACGCCATTGCTGCAACTGGAATCCCTACTGTGGAGGCTCACTTATCCAACATTTACGCACGGGAGGAGTTTCGTCACAAGTCGGTAATCGCCGCGGTCTGCTTAGGTCAGATTTCGGGCTTTGGAGCTAATTCTTACTATTTGGGGCTGGAAGCGTTAGTAGGAGCTCGACGTCAAACAACTAAGGCCTTACACTAGTCGCTTTCAATAGGTAAGAATCGGTAACTAGCAAACAGCACTGACCTGGCGTCATGACGGCGCTTCCCGCGGGACACGGGATGGCACCCAATTTCCATTCGCGAGATCTTGGGTGCCACGGATCTGGGTATCGTCAGATCCGTGAAGTTTCGGGTGCTATCTCGCCCTCCGGCCTGAGAGACGCAAAACGAGACCGGGAAAAGGCTTGATCCCACCATCGTCAAGAACTCATGCAAATCCTCTCCTGGTGCTGCTGTCCGCATGTGCGAAAAAAAGAACGTTGACAACTGCCGCGTAGTCCTCTATGCTCGCTCACAGAAGGTAGTATCCCATGATATCCATAAGCAACCGAAACTGGTGGTGGTGCTGGAAAATCAAACACGGGAGGTCTGCCTGATCCACGACTTAAAGTCATAAAGACTGAAACAAGCATCTGAAACGGAAATAAAGGCCATGGGCAGACATCCCATGGCCTTTTCGCGTTCTGGACTTAGAAATTTGGCGGGGGCCGGCAACGACATGTTGGTCCGCCCTCTTATATGTGACCTGAAAGGCTGCGCACCATGATCAAACCTAACTACGAAGACTTTGAAAGCCTTTGTCGGCAAGGGAACCTGATCCCTATGGCCACCGAGATTCCGGGAGATCTCGACACTCCGCTTTCCGCCTTACTAAAGATTGATGATTTTCAAAACTCCTTTCTCCTGGAGAGCGTTGAAGGGGGCGAGCGGTGGGCCAGGTATTCTTTTTTAGGATCAAATCCCAGAGCCATCATCAGAGCGAGAGCCGGAGCCGGCGAGATACGATTCGGCGACAGCGTTCAATCCGTGAGCGACGTGTCAGACCCTACCTGTCTGGTGAAACAAGTCATGGAAAAATTCCATGCGGTGCGTCTCCCCGGTCTTCCGGAATTTTTCGGCGGCGCGGTAGGGTTCCTCTCTTATGACGTCGTGCGAGGTTTCGAGCGGCTCCCCGATCTCGGCAGGCCCAGCCCGGGATTCCATGATGCATGTTTTATGGTAAGTCGTGATCTCGTCGTTTTCGACAATCTGTTGCACAAGATCCTTTTGATAACCACTGTATCGCTCGACGAAACCCCGTCAGTGAAAAGCGCTTACAGCGAAGGCTGCGCCCGGCTGGAAAGGCTTCGAGGGTTGCTTCGTACCCCATGCACCTACGCCACAGCCGCCAAGCCGCAGTCTGATTATCCTGCCTTCTCATCAAACATGTCTCAGAGCGCCTTTGAACAGATGGTTCGCCAGGCCAAGAAACACATCAAGGCCGGCGATATCATTCAGGTGGTGCTCTCTCAGCGATTCCAGGCAGACGGCCTCGCTGACCCGCTGAGTGTCTACCGCGGTCTCAGGATGATCAACCCTTCCCCATACATGTTTTTCCTTCGCATAGGGGATGAAGTTCTGGCGGGCGCATCCCCGGAGGTGATGGTGCGGCTGAGAAACGGAGAAGCCGTCCTGAGACCCATCGCAGGAACCCGCCCGCGAGGGGCCACTTTCGCTGAAGATGCAGAGCTGGAGAAGGATCTCCTCGCGGATCCCAAAGAATCAGCAGAGCATGTGATGCTGGTTGACCTCGCTCGCAACGACCTCGGGCGTATTGCCGAGCCTGGAAGCGTGAATGTGGACGCGTTCAAGACTGTGGAGCGATATTCTCACGTCATGCATCTGGTGAGCAACGTTCGAGCCAAACCGGCAAACGGCCGCGATTCCTTCGACTTGCTTAGAGCCACTTTCCCGGCCGGGACGCTCTCGGGCGCCCCGAAAATCCGAGCTATGGAGATCGTCGAGGATCTGGAACCTGAACGGCGAGGGCCCTACGGAGGCTGCGTCGGGTATTTCTCTTACACAGGGGCAATGGACATGGCGATAACAATTCGCACCGTCATGATGAAAGGATCTCAGACATTTTTTCAAGCGGGGGCGGGAATCGTCGCGGATTCTATCCCGGAGCGAGAATACGAAGAAACCATGAACAAAGCACAGGCCATGAGAACGGCTCTGGCTATGGCTCATAACTTGGAAAGGGGACTCTGATGCTACTCGTTATCGACAATTACGATTCGTTTACCTACAACCTGGTCCAGTATTTTCAGGAGCTTGGCCAAAGAGTGCTCGTTCGGCGGAACGATCAAATCACGCTTGATGAGGTTGTGGATCTCAAACCGCGGGCAGTGGTCATTTCTCCCGGTCCAGGAGGCCCACAGGACGCGGGCATATCCATGCGAGTGATCACCGATCTGGGACACAGGGTCCCTATTCTCGGCGTTTGCTTGGGTCATCAGGCCATTGGAGCGGCTTTTGGAGCACGAGTGGTTTCGGCCGATCGGCTGATGCATGGCAAGACCTCCCGGATATTTTCCAATGGCAGCCCGCTTTTTTCAGGGATGAGCAACCCCTTTGAGGCCTGCCGTTACCACAGTTTGATCGTGGACAAAGAAACGTTGCCTGACTGTTTACAAATTACCGCCTGGACCGACCGGCACGAGATTATGGGAATCCGCCACAAATACCATCCAATTGAAGGCGTCCAATTCCATCCTGAATCGATTCTGACGCTGGAAGGAAAACATATCCTCCAAAATTTTATCAATCTGACGGAGAAATTTTACCGGAGTAAGGCAAACAGGGCGGACCCTACCTGTCAAAACTCGACCAAAAAGATTCTCTGTTCCGGTCGAACAGTCATGAACGGTTGAAATGACCGCCTATAAGCGGTCTCCAAGAGGAGGCACAAAATGCTCAAACAGGCCATTAGGAAGACAACGGAAGGGAAAGATTTGAGCCAACTAGAAATGGAAGCGGCGATGGATGAGATCATGACCGGAAATGCCACTCCAGCTCAGATAGGCTCTTTGTTGACTGCTCTGAAAATGAAAGGGGAAACCGTTGCCGAAATCACCGGGGCGGCAACCGTAATGAGACGAAAGGCGGTCCCGGTGCCGGTAGAGAATGACGGAACACCGCTGATCGACACGTGTGGAACCGGCGGAGACGGAGCCGGGACCTTCAACATATCCACCACCATCGCATTCATTCTTGCGGGAGCGGGGCTGAGGGTGGCTAAACACGGTAATCGTTCGGTTTCCAGTTCCTGCGGGAGCGCGGATGTTCTGAGGGAACTCGGCGCGGACTTGGACCAGGCTCCGGAGAGCGTGGGCAAATGCATCAACAGCACCGGCTTCGGTTTCCTTTTCGCGCCCGTGTTCCACCGAGCCATGAAACATGCCGCAGGCCCACGTCAGGAACTGGGGATTCGGACTTTGTTCAATATCTTGGGGCCTCTCACAAATCCTGCGCGTGCTGCTTATCAACTGTTGGGCGTGTACGATCCCGATCTTACCGAGCCCATCGCGTGGGCGCTTCACGGCCTAGGGACGCGTTCGGCCATGGTGGTTCACGGTTTGGAAGGGCTTGACGAAATATCTCTTTCGGGCCCGACGAAGATCTCCCGGCTCAAGGCTGAAAACGTGGTCACAACCCAATTCGAGCCAAGTGAAGTAGGGTTGTCTGCATGCAGCCTTGACGAGATCAAGGGCGGCAGCTCCGTCGGAGAATGCTCGGCACCTGCTGGATGTGCTTGAAGGGAAATCCGGCCCCCGACGGGACGTGGCTCTTATAAACGCTGCGGCGGCTCTGGTCGTGGCAGAAGTCGCAGACGATCTGAAGGAAGGTCTCCATGTTGCCGCCGAATCTGTAGATTCCGGCAAGGCACGGCAGAAACTGGATGAGTTTCTGCAATTCCGGGTAACGCAATGACAGCCATACTAAGCAAAATTGCTGAGCTGCGCCTCACTCGCTTGGCCGAGGAAATGCGGACAGTGAGCCAGGAAACGCTTGAACAAAGGGCTTACGAGAGACGGCCCGCGCGGAACTTCGCTGGGGTCTTCGCCGAGCCGGGCATACATGTCATTGCGGAAATTAAGAAAGCTTCCCCATCCCGCGGCGTACTCAGAGAAGATCTGGATTCCGAACAGCTTGCCGGAGCATACGCGCAAGGTGGCGCTTCGGCCATCTCGGTCCTTACTGAGGCTGACCATTTTTTGGGAAGCTTATCCGCGTTGACGGTGGTCAAGAACGCCACGCCGTTGCCGGTCCTCCGCAAGGATTTCATACTCGATCCTTATCAGGTGGTGGAGACGCGGGCCGCAGGTGCCGACTCTTTTCTGCTCATCGCCGCGCTTCTGGATGCAAGTTCCCTTACATCTCTGGTTAAAGAGGGGCGCAAGTGGGGCATGGAGCCATTAGTTGAAGTTCATGATGCCAGTGAGCTGAAAATCGCCCTCAAAGCTGGTGCCAGAATGATCGGGGTGAACAATCGCGATCTGAACACATTCAAGGTCGATGTGAATACCTCCATCAAATTGATTGCGCAAATTCCTGAAGAATGCGTTGCTATTTCCGAAAGCGGCATCAAGACGCGTGACGAGGTCGTTCGTCTTGCAGAGGCAGGCTTTCGAGGTTTTCTCATAGGCGAGAGCCTTGTAACGTCAGCCGACCCGGTCGCGAAACTGAGAGAGTTCTTGTATGACACACCCTGATCACATAATTCGGGTTAAAATATGCGGTATCACGCGTCTCGCGGATGCTCACGCGGCAATAAACGCTGGGGCCCATGCGCTGGGCTTTGTATTTCATCCACCGAGCCGGCGTTTCATAATTCCCGAGAAGGCCAAGGCCATAATCAGCGCCTTGCCACCGTTCGTGTCGGCAGTGGGTGTCTTCGTAAATCTACCTGTTCCGGAAGTCCGAGCAATAGCGGGTTTATGCGGTCTGCACGCGATCCAGCTTCACGGGAATGAATCCCCGGAGGAATGCTACGCGTATGACCGACCAGTCATAAAGGCATTTCGACTTGATCCTCTTGAGCAACATCCGGCGTTATCGCGATACAAGGTCTCTGCGGTTCTCATGGATGCGGGCGCAGCGGGCGAATGGGGAGGCACAGGAGTGCCCCTGGATTGGGAGCTACTCAAGCAGAGGTTGGCAAGCGAACCTGAAGCTGTGCGCCGGAGAATCGTGCTGGCTGGCGGCCTGGCGCCTCACAATGTACAAAGGGCCGTGAACCTGGTCGAACCGTATGCCGTCGATGTGTCCACGGGAGTGGAAGTCGAGCCCGGAATTAAAGACCACCAGAAAATCAAGGAGTTCATGAATGCAGTGTGCAACAGACGAAATTCAGACCACGTGGCCTGATAAGTACGGATACTTCGGGGAATTCGGTGGGCGGTTCGTGCCCGAAACCCTTGTTACCCCCTTGTTGGAACTGGAAGAAGCGTTTTTGGCCAGCAGACAATCCGATGACTTTGCACGGAAACTGGACAGTCTGTTGCGGGACTATGCCGGCAGGGAGACCCCCCTCTTCTATGCCTCGCAATTTTCCGAGAGTGCTGGCGGCGCGAAGCTCTACTTGAAGAGAGAGGACCTACTGCATACCGGAGCACACAAGATAAACAATACGCTGGGACAAGCGCTACTGGCTAAATACATGGGCAAGCCCAAAGTCATCGCAGAGACAGGTGCAGGGCAGCATGGGGTGGCCACTGCCGCAGTCGCTGCCCTTTTAGGGCTTGAATGCCGGGTTTTCATGGGTGAAGAGGACATGCGCCGGCAAGCTCCGAATGTATTCCGCATGAAGCTTATGGGCACCGAAGTAGTCCCGGTCAAAGCGGGCACAGCTACACTCAAGGATGCAATGAGTGAAGCCATGAGATACTGGGCCGCGCACGTGCATGACACCTTTTACGTGATCGGTTCCGTGGCCGGGCCGCATCCGTACCCTCTTATGGTCAGAGAATTCCAGTCCGTAATAGGTCGTGAAACTCGGCGACAAATTCTCGAAGTCGAGGGGAAACTCCCGAAGAAGGTATTAGCCTGCGTAGGGGGTGGCAGCAATGCCGCGGGCATTTTTCACGGATTTCTCAAAGATGAGCAGGTTGAGTTGATAGGCGTTGAAGCCGGTGGGCTCGGGATTGATTCAGGAAAACATGGCGCCACTATATGCGCGGGCCGGGAGGGTGTATTTCACGGGTCCCGCTCCTTTGTGCTTCAGGATGACGAAGGCCAGGTGAGAGAGGCCCACTCAATCTCAGCAGGATTGGACTACCCGGGTGTGGGCCCGGAGCACGCGCTACTGCATATTACCGAGCGAGTCAGGTATGCTTCCATAACGGATGACGAGGCTCTCGAGGCGTTTTCCAGGCTTTGCCGCACAGAAGGAATAATTCCGGCGCTTGAGTCCTCACATGCTCTGGCATGGGCAATGAAAGAACTTCCCCAGCTCGGTAAAGACGACATTTGTATTGTCAACCTTTCGGGGCGAGGCGACAAGGACATGCCCATAATCGAAAACGCACTTATGGAGAGCTGAAATATGGAACGGATTTCGCAGAAATTTAAATCATTACGGGAAAATGGTGACACGGCCTTTATCCCTTTTTCAGTGGCCGGATACCCCAACATAGAGAAGTCCTTGGAGATTTTCTTGGAGCTTGCCAAAGGTGACGTGCTGGAATTCGGCTTCCCGTTCTCAGATCCTGTAGCAGATGGCCCTGTCATACAAAATGCGGCAACCCAGGCAATCCGAAGCGGAATAACCATGGATAAGGCGTTGGATATGGTAGGAGAGATTCGTAGGCGAAGCGACATCCCAATAATCTTCTTCAGCTACTTCAATCCTATTCATAATTATGGGCCTCAGAGGTTTGTGGACCGGGCAAAGGAGTGTGGCATCAACGGCGTGCTCGTGGTCGATCTCCCTCTGGATGAAGTCCGCTGGCTGAAGCCGGTCACGGACAAATCTGGCCTCGCCTGGATTTACTTGGCGACACCCACGACTCCTGATTTCCGAATCAAGAAAATGGATCAAGACGGTGCCGGATTCCTCTACTACGTGTCCATTGCAGGGGTGACAGGGGCTAGAGGGTCGCTGCCGGAGGGTCTTGCGCAGAAATGCGATCACGTGAGGCAATTGTGCCGTTTGCCGGTGGCCGTGGGATTCGGCATTTCGAGCCCTGAACAGGCTTCTGAATTGCGGTCCCACGTGGACGGTGTTGTGGTGGGCAGCGAGATAATTTCCCGTGTCCAGAGGGGAGATTCGGTTGATGATATCGGGAAATGGGTCAAAGAAATGAAAGGTGCGTTATCGGGGCGCAAGTAAAAATAGTTCGGCGTTTCGCTCATGGTGGAACCTGGGATTCAATGTGTGTGCGTTTGTCCCACGATTTCATTACTGCAACATTGGCCACTGCAATCTTTACCAAGAGTCTCGAAGTTTCCGTGTCTATCTTGCTTGTTGACTATCAGCGTTGACACCGGGCTGGACCTGCAATCTCGCAATAGCCGTGCCGATAAACGCTGAGCTGTGGCCCTTCTTGCCAGGGGGGAAAACGAACACTCTCAGAAGCGCGACAGCTATGGCTACGCACACGACTATCACTATGATCAACGTGGTAACAATTTTTTGCAATCTCGGTCGCATGAGCATCTCCTACTGTTCCGGTACGAGGTTTTAGTATAAGCAATTGATATTTAGCAGCATGTTGTCCCAGCGATGGACGAAAAACATTTTCGTCTCACATCATTGAGCTCAAGGGTACTCACCTCAGGCATGCTTTCCCGAGTGTCACGTTTCTGCTTGCGCCGTGGAGCCGCGGACGCGTCCTGCAACAATAATTCTACGATATAAGTATGCCGCGCACGCAGCAGCCAAGAGAATCACCCATAGGACCTGCATGGGGTACAACTTTAGATCGTCTCCCGTCTCCAGGCTGTGAACGAATACAAGCACTATAATGACAGGGGCCAGCAAGTAATGTGTTTGGTGCCATTGACTGAACGTGAGCCCGAGTTCCTTCCAATACAGGCTTAGTAGCGTGAGAATAATTAGCAGCACAAGGCCAGTTCTACCGACCCAGATGTACCAGGGCTGCGTAAAAGCTAGGACCTGCCCACCGCCAAATTCCATCAATATCGGGTGGGATACCATCATGACCGTGACGAAGATACCGATGGATTTATGAAAGCGGGTAAGCGCGGCTCTCCCAAAGTAGCTTTCGATCCATTTAATCCTGGCGGTTAGCACAGGCTGCATCATCAGAATGACAAAGCCGGCCAGGCCGAAACTTCGGGCTATTTCGTAAACCAGCAGATTAGGACTATGAATACGGAGAATTGTTACCAGGAGCAAGGGGCTTATAACAATTAATACGTACAGAGCTACCAGAACTGTGCCGCAAAACATGACTATTCCTCCCCTTAAGCTTGTTGTTCATTTTAAGGCAAACTGATTGATTATTCCGGCCCCGTTCTCACTGTATTCGACCTACGGCCATGTCAGGCCGTTACATAATTTTTGGAAGGATTCATCTATTCTCGAGCCCTTCGTCGATAGCAACAAAAAGGACGTACAATCAGGGCACACACTTCGACACAGCAATATGTTGTGTATGATAACGGGCCTTTGTATGCTTGTCAACGCGGAGGTGTTTTGGGAGGGGGTGGGAGGAAACCCTTCGATGGAAAAGAAGCCTCCTCCCCACAGAGATTGACTCAGGCAGATTTCCTGGCAGCCTGAGGCCATACGAGCTGGATAGCGTGAACCGGACACGCCTGTTCGCACAGGCCGCATCCCACACATGCTTTTGGTTCGTACAGACCTGCAACGGTTTCGTTGTCCATTTCTCCCATGCCAAGCGCCTGGAAAGGGCAGACGGCGGCGCAGATTTCGCATCCGACGCAATCTTCAGTCCAAATGTAGGGTTTGGGCCAATCTGCTCGCTTGATTCTATCGGGCTTGTTCCCCTGTGGATCTCTGATTGCTCCATAAGGGCAACCTCTGCCGCAGACTCCGCACTCGATACATCGAGTAACATCAATGCTGTGTGGCTGTTTCTTTTCGCCACCGGCGGCGCGGGTAGGACAGGCTCTGGCGCACGTTTGGCAGCCTTTACATTCTTCCGCAACGATTCGGTAAGGCATCTAGATCACTCCTTCGCTCTATTACACGATCCTAGAATTGAGATTCATGGATTACCGGGTGTGATAGTCTATAGAATACATCCTTCTTTTGCGAGTTGTCAACGAACATACGAGGCAGCCGCTGTATCGCGGGAAGGTTAACCAGTTGGTAACTGTTCACCGGGAAGGCAGTACAACGGGTCTAGTACTAGTTCCCTATCAAATAAGTGAGAATCCGTAAATAGCAAACAGCACTGAACTGGCACCGTGACGGTGTTCAGGTCAGTGGCACCCAACATTCGTTCACAAAGTCCTGGGTGCCATCTCGCGGGACGTGGGAGACCTTGTCAGATCTGCGCCACATTTGTTGTTGGGATAAGTCTTGGCCGGCGGGGTCACCGAAAGTTCTTCCATGTGAAAAGGGGCATGAGGCTCAGCCTCATGCCCCGTCCGACAGGCGATGGTACCAGATGGAACTGCTGGGGTTGTTGATTAGGAAATCATTATATTGTGCGGCCTCCGATCAGGACGCGCAAAACGCCAACTTTCTCCACCGAAAGATCCCTCGGTGCTCGATGTCAGATTCTTGCGCCGCGCCTAACCGTCGGGCGAACATGTCGTGTCATGAAGCAGCTTTTAAGCTACTGATTCGACGCTTTTCACCGCGGGGACTCTTTCCTTCAGAATCCTCTCAATTCCCATCTTCAGAGTCATCTGACTCATGGGACATCCTCCGCAGGCACCCTTAAGGCGAAGCTTTACCACGCCGTCGTCAGTAACCTCGACGATCTCTGCGTCTCCTCCGTCAGCCTGAAGCTGGGGACGAACAGTGTCGAGGGCTGCCTGAACCTCTTCTTTCATAATCGTGCTCCTTTCGAGAAATTGCGCATTAACTTTCACGCGAGAACCATAATATCCTACTACAGACGCCGCTCAAAAAAAAGATTTCGCTTACTGTGGCGAATCCATTCGATGGGCCAAGATGCTGAGCGGCGTAATCGCTTCAGCCACTTTTCGACCACGGATCGGTGTCGATCATGTGAATTCACCGACATACTGCGGCACGAAACCGGCACAGGTCTTTCATGTCCGTTTGTCTGCTTCGGACTTCAGCCAGGATTTCAATTCTTCTGTTATGCCGCAAGCAGCATTCTTGCACGCAAAGAATCTCTACTGATTCGTCAATAAGGTCCTGTGGCGCTTCTACCTCCGAGATTACCTCGTAATCCTTGTGACTCTGCCGCACGAGGAACAACCGAGGGGGCTTCTTCAGAGCATTTATTTTAAAATAGGCGCTTTCCTCGTTACACGACTTCGCGTGATCGAGGCCCCGAGACCAGTTCGTTCCCCATTCCAAGTATCTCGTCACAGCATCAAAAGGATGAAGATCCCAGTCAATGAGTCGTGCAATGTCCCTGTTTTGCAGGATTTCTCTTATGGTTTTCACGAATATATTCCTTTCGGCTTGTCATGTGAACGAACTACAATGCGCCATTCCTTCTTCTTTTGATGCAGAGGTCGCCAAAAGGTTTCGCATAATGCCGCATTACTCTCCGGATTTCCAGGGTCTCGTATGAGGCATCGCGATCAAAGGTAGGTTGTCCGCATGGATTCGGGGTTTTCCTTGGCCCGATACCACCGAGCTGTCTTCCTGCAAACTGCACGAATGCTAAAAATGGTTGACGGACTGGCCAGGGATTATGTACGCTTGGAAACAGGGTAAAATGGGTTTCTTCGAAAATGGGACAACGGTTTAGTCGTTGTCAGACGTTGTGGGAGGTTGTCGCGTGACCTTTTCGGGGTTCGCGGAACGAGGTCAGGACCCGCAACCTGTCTCAGGACCCCCCAAGATGCAAAACCGCGACATAATCCCGACTTAGATCAAAACCAACAGGGGCTGCATAGGGTCGTCCGATCCAAAAGGAGAAGACCATGCCGACTTATAAGAACGCCCAGGAGTTTGCAGACATCCTCACCGCCCTCTGGACGAGGATATTCGCATCCCCTGAAATCATGCGGGGCTTGGAAGGGGAGAAACTGATCGTCAAGTTTCGGTTCAGTGACTTTCACCAAGAGCTGTTCATTGATTCCACTGGTGACACGCCCGGGCTGCGATGGAACCCTGGCGAGCATGCGCCTTTCGACGTTGAGATGATCCTCGCGTCAGACACCAGCCACAAATTTTGGATGCAGGAACTCAATATTCCATTGGCCATCGGCACACGGAAAATCGTTGCCAAGGGTTCGGTTCAGAAGGCTCTGAAGCTCATACCTGCCCTGAAGCCTGCTTTTTCGCTCTACCCTATAATTCTCAAAGAATTCGGCAGGGACGATCTTCTGAAGAAGGCTGCCGCAGGAACCAGAAGACGGAGCAGGCTTGCCCGTTTGTTTTCGTCGAGGCGAAAATCCAAAGCTTATGATCTGAGCCTGATACCAACCCCTGCCATTCCGCTGGGCAACGGCAAACCGGATGCAATCGAACTGGAAATAGCGCGAAAAGCAGATTCTCAGCCGACTGACGTCGATTTGCTCACGAACATGGTCAGAATCAGGGAGTTTGAAAATCACCTCTCCCAAGCCTTTAAAGCGGGGGAGATCCCATCCGAAGCGATTCACCTCTCGATAGGACAGGAGACTGTTGCTGCCGGAGTATGTCTGAATCTCAGAGATACTGACTACCTCAACACAACTCACAGGGGACACGGGCACATCATTGCAAAGGGAGCAGACGTCAAAGGGATGATGGCCGAACTTTACGGCAAGGCAAACGGTCTTTGCCGAGGGTTGGGCGGTTCAATGCACGTAACCGACGGCAAAAAGGGCGTTTTAGGCGCAAACGGCATTGTGGCCGCGGGTTATCTGTTGGCTATGGGGGCCGGTTTTTCAATCAAGAATGCTCGGTCGTCGGACGCCATATCCGTAGTCATTGCCGGGGATGGGTCTGTCAATCAGGGAATGTTCCATGAAGCCATGAACATGATTTCGGTCTTTGAGCTGCCCGTGTTAGTCGTGGTGGAGAACAACCTGTACGGCGAATTCACGTCAGTTGAAAGGCACTCGGGCGAACCGGAGCTGTTCAAAAGGGCGCACGCCTACCGGATTGAGAGCCATCGGGTGGACGGGAACGATGTGAGGCGCGTTTCGGCAAAGGTTCGAGAAATAGTTCACAACATGCGCAAAGATCGCAAGCCGAGGCTCCTGGAGATAATGACGTACCGTTGGCATGGGCACATGGAAGGTGACCCGGAGGCATACCGAACCAAAGATGAGGTCTCCAGGCATAAGGAATTGGATCCTATTGTGAGTCTCGAGAAGTCACTCCTCGCTGAAGGCGTGGTCCGGCAGCAGGATTTGGATAGCATTAGAACGGCCGCTACCAGGCAAATCAAGGACGCCGAACAATACGCGATCGACTCGCCATCTCCGGAACAATCCACCTTGACGGAGCACATCTACGCGCCGGAGGATAGGAGTCTCTTTTCAGGCTCCTTTGATCCGGGTAACCGGGAAGTACATGAAATGTCGGTTTCCCAGGCTATCAATCAGGCTATTGCAGAAGAGATGGAAAGAGATCAGAAGGTGTTTCTGTGGGGCGAAGATGTTTCCCTCGGTGGGTACTTCAACGTCACCAGCGGGCTTGTCGACAGATTCGGCCATTCCAGGGTTGTTGATACGCCCATAAGCGAGAACGGCATCGTGGGAGGCGCAGTGGGCGCGGCCATGACGGGGAGTAGACCGATCTGCGAGATCTTATTCGCAGACTTCCTGACCTGTTGCATGGACCCGATATTGAACCAGGCGGCCAAGATGCGTTTCATGACGGGCGGACAGGTCTCGGTGCCGCTTACCATACGTACCCCCGTTGGGAGTGGGATCGGTATGGCAGCTCAACATTCGCAATCCATGGAGCGGTTCTTTTTCGGCATTCCCGGACTCATTGTGTTGGCCGTTTCAGATGCTTTTACTGCCAGGGGGCTGATGAAGTCGGCAATCCGGTCCGAGAATCCGGTGCTCGTGTTTGAGCACAAACTCCTTTACGCTGAGTCAGGAAATGTTCCCATCGAAGAATACACTTTGCCCATCGGCAAGGCTCGAATAGCCCGCGAAGGGGACGACGTTACGATCGTGACCTATTCCCTTGGAGTCAGTATCGCGAGCAAGGCGTCGGAGCTACTTGCGCAAAAAGGGATTCGCGCCGAGATCATCGACCTCGCCACTCTATACCCCATGGACACTGAGACCATCCTGGAGTCCGTGCGGAAGACAGGACATCTGGTTCTGTTGGAAGAGGCCCTCTTCAGCGGCAGCGTGGGCTCCGAGGTAATTTCCAGGGTAGCTCTGGGAGGCTTTGGTTTGCTCAAAAAGGCGCCGGTGAAAATCTCCGCGATCGATTGCCCTATCCCGTATGCCAAGAACCTGGAGGTCTCCATGTTGCCGGCGCCTGAGAGGGTCGTGGAAACGATAGAGTCTCTGCTGGGATAGCCGCAAGGAACCACGATTCGGGATCGCACGAACGTGAAATCCTAGAATACCAGGATAGCAAATCCTAAAGCCCCGCAGATGGGAGAAGTACCATGCCGGACACCAAGTCCATTTTCATTACTGGAGCAGGATCGGGGATAGGTAGGGCAACAGCCCTCCATTTCTCACGGAGGGGCTGGTTCGTGGGATTGTACGACATCAACGAACCTGAGCTGGAAAAGGCTGCCAGCGCTCTGGAAACAGACCGGATGTGTTTTCAGAAGCTTGATGTGACAGACGGGGAAAAGGTGAAGGCCGCATTGGAGCATTTTTCCCGATTTACCGCAGGGAAGATGAACGTGCTCTTCAACTGCGCAGGCGTCATGAAGACCGGAGCCTTTGAATCGATACCTTTCGAGGCTCATAGAGCTATGACCAGAGTGAATGCAGAAGGCGTGCTCAATTGCACGTACCACGCGTTCTCACACCTTGAGGACACTGCACCAGCCGTGGTCATCAATATGGCTTCCGCTTCAGCGCTTTACGGAACCCCTGATTATGCGACCTATTCATCGACAAAGTTCTGGGTGAGGGGCTTCACTGAAGCCCTCAACATCGAATGGGAACGTCATGGCATCCACGTGTGTGACATTTTGACGCCTTTTGTTGACACTCCTCTACTAGAGGGCGACAATTCGGGGGCGATAAAGTCCCTTGGTGTTAAGTTGTCGTCGGAAGACCTGGCTCAAGTTGTATGGCAGGCCGCGCATGGCAGGAAGGTCCATTGGCTGGTGACACCCTATTTCAAGTTCAATTGGATCGTGGCAAGGAGGATGCCCGATTGGCTTGCCAAAATCATAATCAAACGAATATGTGGATACTGACACCGAACCATTCAAGCCATCATGGCTTTACAAGCACACTCTATGGGCGATCGCCTGACTCCTTTCAAAATCCACTGGATTACAGCCTAACGCGCTCTCGCTGAACAGCAAGACTTCTCTTTTTCAGCACGTTATGATATAATAATAACGTTAAACTGAATATTTTCGGGCCAACAACCGGAGGATTAGTTATGAGGTATGGTACGAAGGTCATCGCGATCGTCATATTGACTGTGTTTGCTACCACAGGGGGAGCGCTGGCTGTCGGTTATGAACATTACTATATCGGAGGGCCGGCGGCCTCACATGCCAAGGCTTACAGCAACACCCGGACGGACTTCTGTGCTGCCTTGAAAAAAGCCACCTTTGTGGAAAAGGTGCCCGGACTGCTCGATGACGCAGCGGCTTTCATCAAGGACGTCCTTGGACAATTCGGTCTTGCCGAAAACAAGGCCCAGTGACGTTTGATGACGGATTTCTGTCCGATTCATTGATTTCGAGAATGAAGCTGCGGCATCAAGTGAATTAATAGAGCTTGGCCATGCAACACATCCCACAATCGTGAAGGAAGCCGCGATGAAACTCACGCCGCTGATTTTCGTCTTATTGCTGCTGTTCTCCGGCCCGGTCTCCTCTGTAGCGGTCCCGGTCCATGGAGGCCCGGATATTCATAACTCGGCTCTTCAGGCGCTTCAAGTAGGCGATGTTCAGACCGCGGTTAGCTTGCTTTCGCAAGCAATAAAGGCGGAACCTGACAATTACCGTTATTACAATGACCGAGGTGTGGCCTATAAGAGGTTAGGAGAATACGAGAAAGCTCTATCGGATTATACAAAGGCCCTTGAGATTCAGCCTAACTACACCCATGCCTTGAATAACAGAGGCGTACTGTACCTTCAACAAGGAAATTGTGACAAGGCGATACAAGATTTTCGGTCAGCTTTGAAGCAGGAAGGATTGAAGGGCAAATTACACACTAATCTGGGCATAGCCCTTGCGCGCAAAGGAGACTACCAAAGCGCGATTAAGGAGTTTGAATCGGCGGTTTCGTTTCGGCCCGTGGATGACAGATCATTCCTTTTCATGGCGGAATCTCTGGAAAAAGTCGGCGAGAAAGATAAGGCCTTGAAAATGTATGAATTGGCCCAGGGCCTTGCCACGAATTCTGCCATAAAGGGCATGGTAGAAAAGAGGATGGCCTCACTTGAGAAAGGCTTGTCCGTCGGCAAAACCGTAATTGCTTCTGCTGCTGTCAGGGGCCGACGGGTCGCTGTTAGTTCTCCCCGGACGAAGCCTGTCTCTAATCAGGCCGGTGCCAAACAGCCTGACCGAACGAGACAAATACTCCTGGCACGACCTATCCACCAGGCTGAAAACAAACCAATGATCAAGCCTGCTGCAGCGCAGGACTCCGGCATAGACAGTCTCCATGCTCTGGATAGTCATTGCCGCGACAAAGCCCTGGGAAAGTTTTCTCCTGCTTCGGTAGGAATTTATCGCCAGGGGATCCAGTTCTTGGAGCGGTCTGAAATCAGGAAGGCTTTGATCAGATTTGAAGACGTGCTGCAACTTGAAACGAGAAACAAGAACACTTACGCTATCGCCTGGAGCAATCTCGAAACAGGTCGATTATACTCAAAGATGGGGGACTACCCTACAGCAGCAGGCTTTATGGAAGGGGCTCTGAAACTTTTCAAGCGTCTGAGGGCCACCGACGAAACAATTTTGTCCTTCTTAGAGCTGGGCTCCAACCAAAGAATCGCGGGCAATAAAGAAGGAGCCGCGGCTTTATATTCAAAGGCCATGGAAGAGGCTGCTTCCAAGGGGCTTTATAAGCTCGCGAAGGCGGTATCGGACCTCGCCGAAGGACGCGAGCCTCAGCGCGTTGTCCAGGCCGCGGCGTCTTCCAAAGATGAGAAGCCGGTTCTGCAGAAAATGGTTGCCGGCGTTGAGCAAAAGGTGTCGCCTTCCAATCAGGCCAAAGTTCCCCAAACCAGCCAACAGCCAACTCTTGCCCGTAAGGAAAAAGCTTTTCCGGAAAAAGCAAAATCGAGCCAAGTCCTCAATGTGCCCAAAATGGGACGTCCGGCCAAGAATGTCCGCGCTCCCGTGATCCGGGGTGAATCCGGCAGCAAACCTAAACCGGTGCCGACCGCCGTGATTACGGTGGAAAAGGAGGCCAAAGCCTCGAAGTCAAGCCGATCCCTCGAAGCTAAACCTTCACCTCAGGGCCCCATTGTTTCCAGGAAGATTGCCGCGGCCCCTGAGCAGCACAAACTGACGGAAAGCAAAGCCCGTCCGGACAAAGTTTTGCCTCGCCAACAGAGCGTCCCGGGGGTTCCTGCGCCAAAAGCCCTTGCCGCGGTGAGCCGCGTTCCTGCGGTAAAACCGCCGTTGCCTGAAAGGAAAACACGGGGGGATAAGAGCATCCGTCAAAATTTGGTTGAACTTAAGAAGTTTAAGGAAACGGACGATGAAGCGAACATGATCGTCGTACTCGAGCGACTAGCCCACAGGTATTCCGGGCAAAAGGACTACAAGAAGGCCCTTGCCGCTCTGACTGCTTCGCTCGCATTTCGGCAAAAAATGGGGATGCAAAAAGGGATGGAAAACGCCCTGCGACAAAGCGGCCTTCTGAGGGAAAAACTCGGCGACAAGGCAGGGGCTTTGGAAGATCTTACCCGTGCGGCAGCCCAGGCCGCTGTAAACGGAGCATCGAAGGCCGATAAAGCGCTGGCCACCAGAGCGAAGAAACTGGCCGCTTCGATTGGATTGGATTCGGAAGCTGCTCTTCGGGCATTTCGGCTCCTGTGGAAAGCGCGGCTAGCAGAAGATAGCCACGGAGAAACTGAGGCGCTGTACTTGATAGGCAAGCTTTACGAGGAGGCGGACAAGCCATCTGAGGCTCTTCAGTATTACGAGCGATCGTCTACTTCCATGTTGGCTGATAAGGCCCGGCTCTACGAAAAGATTGGAAAGACGAGTATGGCGGAACAATCATATAATGAGGCATTGGAACGTTTTAAGAAACTGGACTATTCGCGCTACCTCAACCTTTTACAAAAAATGCGCGCCCCAAAGAGACTATCTCGTGACTAGGATGCTGATGCGCAATCCCGCGTCCCGCGGGACTTTCCCGAATTCTTAGCACGATAGCGACGATGAGTGAGGTTGCGCGACAGGCTCCTAGCGGGCCGGGATACAAGCGAGCTTCAACCTGCTGTGACAGGATTTGAAGATCAAGAAGAACTGCGAAGCCTCAACTGTCAAGTAGCGGTACCGGTTTTCATGATTGCCAGATTCCTCACCAGCAACTGGTTTGCCGCTCTGATCCTTATCATAGCAGCCGGCTCCTTGATCATGCTTTATACAAGCGGAAGAACCACGGAAGCAGTTTTGGGGGCCGGATTACTCTTTCTGGCCCTTGTGCTCATTCTAATGGGCGTGAAAAAAGGCGACGGCGACAGATAAGCAATTGATAGCTGGGGATTGGTGAGTCTGTAAGCTGCGCGAAGACCGGTCCCCTCGGGATCTCAAAGTGCAGGGTCCCTGCCTGCCGGGTGAACCTAAAACCCCATAAACCACTTTCTCGCAGCAATGGATAACGGCGATCCTCTTGTTTATCCGCCCCGACACGCCGGTTCTTCGCGGAAATCAGGGTCCGCTTCTACACGCGCATGGGTTTCGCGCCGGACTCAGGGACTGGTGGTTTGGTAGGTATAAGAAAACTTGAGCCCGTTGCAGCCGTCCGAACATACTCGATTGCCGTAAACAAAGCACGCAAGGTCGGCGTCATAGCCGGTATCGGGAGTCTGATCCACGGGTATGATAAACGCGAAGTTTCCTACTGTGTTATCCTGCAGACAGCGGCAGGTTATATGACACTTTATTCCAACTTGACCTCCCCATACCGTCGAAAGCGTGCACAGTGCCAAAAGGGTGGCCAACACAAGGATGATTCCAATCTTTGAACGAGCCATCGGTTCACCGCTCTTCATAGTGAAATCGAAGTTTATCACAGCTTCCAGACGCAATGCAATGAAGCTCAGAGCACACGCGTCAATCTTTCTATAAATTGCTTGATGAATTGTTCGCAACATGTTATAATAAATTATCATATCGGAGGCTTATCATGTCAAAGAATTTTTTGATTAGAATCTTGGTGATGGTGTTTTGTTCACTTACCCTCGTATCGCAGGTCTTTGCATTCGGTGAGGATATTCTCGGCCTGACCGGACAGTATACCTTTTTCATAAGGCCGGTCCCAGGCTGGGGCGTCACGTACTATCAGAGAATGGTTCCCTGTGTAGCACGAGAAACTGTCCCTGTTCCACACAGAGTGGTTCAGACTTACCCCTTTCCCATTCCTGTTATACGTCAGCAGCCAATAACTATCACTGAAATTCCTGTTGGTTGCGCCCAAGGCTCGGGCCCGTGTGTTCGATGCCGCCCAATGCCATCCTCTAGGCCTGCCTCCAAAGCCGTGGTGACTCCAACGGTTGTCCCAGTCGGCGTCCCGGGAATAGAACTGACCCCCAAATGTGTGACGCGCCCCGTAATGCTTCCTCAGTGGTTTGCGGTCACCGAAACACCAAGATATATTCGCAAGGTCTCAAAGGTTCGACAAAACTATTAGTGGCTGAGATTCCTGCCAATACCAATTCGCGCTGTTGAATTAAGCCCAAAGGCATGATAGGTTAAAGACAAACTCTATCAGCTTGGAGATTTTTATGAATCTTAGCGAGATCGTGGATCGCTTCGCAGGGGATATGCCTGACCAACCAGCTTTGGTTTTCGAAGACCAGACCGTCTCTTATGCAGAACTGCTTCGATCTATAAACAAGTTGTCCAATGCTCTTGTAAAAGCCGGAATTAAAAAGGGCGATCGCGTCGCAATCATGATCGGAAACAGGCCCGAATTTGTTGTAGGTTACTATGCCTCAATGAGGATAGGGGCTGTTGCTGTTACGCTCAATCCTATGTCCACGTCCTATGAACTCAGTCACTATCTCGCTGAGAGCAAGCCTGCCGCGATCTTCTGTAAAGGAGATCAGATCGCCAAAATTGAAACCATCAGAGATCGCGCGGATTACTTGAAAATAGTCATAAGTACCGAGCCGGCAGAAGGCGCGGTGCTTTTCGACGAGATTCAAAAAGACTTTCCGGACACTTTCAAGCCATTATCATTGGATCCTGATGATCCTGCGGTGGTGATATTCACGGCCGGGCTCTTAGGCCGGGCACTCGGCGCCACTCTGACTCACCGCAATTTGGATACGAACTCCAATATGCTGAGAGACGATTGCGGCCGCGGCCCCGAGAGTCACGGCCTGGCGCTGATCCCTCTTTTTCACGCATTCGGGGCCGCTGTGAACCTTCTGGGGACGATGAAGGTGGGCGGCACTGTATATCTCGTAGAACGTGTAGATTTTCCGAAGCTGATACCATGGCTTCAGAAGGCTCGCATTACATACACAGGCATGGTCCCCATGGTCTATTACGGCCTTCTCTACCATCCCTCCTGTAAGGACCTGGATCTTTCCAGTCTGGAGATAGGAATAAGCGGAGGGGCGCCTCTCTCCATGGAAATCTACGAAAAATTCTGTGCACGATACAAAATAGACATCTATCAGGGATACGGCCTCACTGAAGCCTCGCCAGTGGTCTCATGGAACAACATCAAGATTCCCAACAAACCGCCAACGGTCGGGAAGCCTCTTCCCAATGTCACAATCGAGGTGCATGACGATGACGGCAAGCCACTACCCCCGGGCACACAAGGGGAGGTGATAGTCAAAGGCCCCAACGTGATGCTGGGTTACTTGGGCAAACCTACTGAGACTGCGACGGTGATCCGGAATGGATGGCTGCATACTGGGGACATCGGGTACCTGGATGCCGATGGCTATCTCACGCTTACAGGGCTTAAGAAGGACCTTATTATTACTTCCGGCTTCAACGTGTATTGCCAGGAGGTGGAAGAGATCCTCATCCGCCATCCCCACGTGGCTGATGTCGCTCTGAGAGGCATCGACGATCTGATGCGGGGACAGGTGATAGAAGCTCTTGTTGTTCCTGAGCGAGGCGTAAGACCGGAAGAGAGAGACATTATCAGGTTCTGCAGGGAGTACCTTTCGAGGTACAAATGTCCCAGAAAGGTCCTGCTTGTCAAAGAAATCGTTAGAGACGCCAACGGAAAGGCGGTACGCTGGAGTTAGAAATTTTCGATGAAGTATGGAGAAATCTCACGGCGCCCCCTTGCAGAATCAGTTTAAGTAGTCAGCAAGAATCATGTCCGTCTCCCATCCAAAGCGGAATATCCAAAAGGCTTACCGTGAGATCACTTGTGTCATTCCCGCTAAACCTGGAACCCGTACTGCGGAAAGCGGGACTGACCCGAACCGCGATCCGGGTCCGGCGTGTCCCGGCCGAACGCGAAGCTATTCTCGCAACTTATTCAAAGATCTTGGCAATTGCTATAACGCCCGGTAAAATAGTTTATTCTTGCATCGGCACATTTGCTCGGCTTCCTCTGAGGCATAGGTTGCCGGAGTCCGCGAGGGATCTTGCCGCGTGGGCCGCAATTGTCCCATCGTGGTCTGTTCAAATCATGATGTATCCAACGGGAGTGCTCCCGGGAGGAGGGCTTTCGAGTGAATCTCGGCCGCCGCATGGTTGAGCTTGTTCGACCCGACGCTCAGTGGGATGGCCCGGAATTCCGGAGGCGAGTCGAATGGCTGATGCTGCTCAGGCTGATGGTGACCACCCTGCTACTGGGAATCACCATTGTTTTTCAGCTTCGAACAAGCGGCGACTATCTAGTTAACCCCGCCACTCCGCTCTACATTCTAATTGGCACGACCTTTCTACTCAGTCTTATATATGCCTTTTCCCTTCCTTTAATCCCTGACCTCTGGATGTTTTCCTATTTCCAGGTGATGGTGGATGTGGTTTACGCCACGGTCCTAATCCATTTTACCGGCGGCGCTTCCAGCATTTTTACTCTGTTGTATATTTTCCCCATTATCACGTCAGGCATTTTGCACATGCGCCGTGGAGCGTTGCTTACCGCTGCGGCGACGTCAGTGACCGTTCGGGCTTCTGATCAATTTTGAATACTATCGTCTAATCCCGCAAAGTGACTGGCCTTGGGTGAGCCCGTGGGGTAGAGAAACTCCCGGGTACCTGCTTTGGATCCTGGTGGTACACTTCACATTTTTTTTTCTGGTGGCCATCCTTGCGAGTACCAGTGCAGAGCAGCTCAAGAACATAAAGATTTCTTTGACCAGGCGAGAGAGCGATTATCAAAAGCTCTCGGATTTGTACACAAGTATTGTACGATCGATCCCCACCGGTATCATAACTACTAATGAGATGGACCGAATTACTTTCGTGAATTCGGCGGGAACTGTGTTACTGGCCGCATCCTTGGCAGATCTGGTGGGCGTACGCCTGAAGCAGATTTTTCCCGTTGTTGACACAGGACTGAGAACAAGCTCAGTAAGGCGTGAGACTTATTTAACGGTCAAGGAGATTAACGGTGGCAAGAGGCAGATGGAACTGATGGTTTCCGACCTCAGGCGCGAGGACAATATTCCGAGCGGCAGACTGGTAGTATTCCAGGACGTGACCCAGATCCGCAAGATGGAGGAGCGAGTAAAACTTAGCGAAAAACAGGCGGCATTCGTCAGAATAGCCGCCGGTATGGCCCACGAAATACGGAACCCACTTGCGTCATTACGAGGAGCCACGGAACTTCTCTCCGAAACCTCTTCGGGCCTTGATAACCAAAAGAAGCTCCTCGGCATCGTCCTTCGTGAAGCCGACCGTTTGAATTCCTTGCTGGGGGACTTTCTTCTGAGCGTGAGTATTAAACAACCTCAGAAGGCAAGAGTGATGCTTACCGACCTGATTGAGGAAACCGTGGATCTTTTCTCGACCCAGTCTAGGGTAAGACTGAATCTGTCTTTGGAAACTCTGATCCATAAGGGAGTTGAAGTGGAAGGTGATTCCACCAAACTCAAGCAAGCGGTATGGAATCTCTTTGAAAATGCACTGGATGCTACGCCGGATGACGGAGTGATCAGAGTAGTACCTGGAGGCAGAACCGGAATCAGGGCAGGCAATTCTCAAGGTCGAAGACTCGGGTCAGGGGATACCCCCCGAGGCTAGAGATCTAATTTTCGAACCCTTCACTACTACGAAGGGGAAAGGGACAGGATTAGGTTTGTCACTTGTTCTGAGCATTGTGGAAGCCCATAACGGTACAGTCGAAGTCGAAAGCGCCTTGGGGAAGGGAAGCCGCTTCATTGTAAGGCTCCCGCTTGCCTCGCCAAACGCCGTTGCTGGAGACGGAGGACCCGTCAATGGCTGAACGACTCCTGATAGTGGATGACGAACCGAGCATGAGGGAGTTTCTCGAGATCATGCTCTCGCAAGAAGGCTACCAGGTCCGGAGCGCGTCCACCGGAGAGGAAGGATTTGAAACATATCGCGCGGTAGAGCCCGACCTGGTGCTTACTGACGTTAAGATGCCCGGCATGAGCGGTCTGGATTTGATTAGAGAAATACACTCCTTAGATCCCGAGGCACCAATCATCGCCATAACGGCCTATGCATCCGCGGACGATGCGGTACGTGCGGTGAGGGAAGGGGCTTATGACTACCTGTCCAAGCCTTTCAAGATTGAAGATTTGCGCATCATCATTCGCAATGCATTGGAAGCGCGACGGCTCCGCCGCGAGAATTTCGAGCTGAGGCGATCAATAGAAGGACGATATCGGTTCGGCGACATTGTCGGAAAATCGCATCAGATGGTCGAAATTTTCGATCTCATATCACGAGTGGCTCCTTCAAGGGCGGGCGTTCTAATAATGGGAGAATCGGGAACGGGAAAGGAACTGATTGCCAAAGCCATCCACTACAATTCGCCCAGGGCCGGTAAACCCTTTGTGACCGTAAATTGTACCGCCATCGTGGAGAACCTCTTAGAATCGGAAATGTTCGGCCATCAGAAAGGCTCTTTCACCGGAGCTATATCCAACAAAGTCGGTCTGGTGGAAGCAGCCCACACCGGGTCGCTGTTCCTTGATGAAGTCGGCGAAATGCCCCAGTCGATTCAAGTGAAACTTCTGCGCTTCCTTCAAGAGAGGGAATTCCGGCGAGTCGGCGGCACCGACGACAAGAAAATAGACGTCAGGGTGATCGCGGCAACCAACAAAGAATTGGAAAAAGAGATGGAAGCGGGTAAATTTCGAGAAGACCTCTATTACCGTCTCAATGTCATTCGCATACGACTCCCTCCGTTGCGGGAGCGTGAAGAAGACGTTCCGTTGCTGATAGAACACTTTCTCAAGAAATTTGCCAAAGAACAGGGTAAGAAGATTGAAAAAGTATCTTCCCTCGCTATGCGGGTTCTTTGCAATTACAGTTTTCCGGGAAATGTAAGGGAGTTGGAAAATATCGTTGAGCGCTGCGTCACCCTCGAGCAGTCAGACCAGCTCACGGCGGAGA
Organism: uncultured delta proteobacterium; assembly: GCA_963729795.1. GTDB lineage: Bacteria > Desulfobacterota > Desulfomonilia > Desulfomonilales > Desulfomonilaceae > CAWBBA01. Next base: position 278,930 of record CAVSPC010000016.1, read on the forward strand.
ATCTTCCGCCGAAGCTTTTCGAGTCGGCCGCTTCCGTGGGTGTGTCGACCGAACTGGATATACCGCCCGGGGGAATAGATCTTAACAGCGCCGTTGAAAACATGGAAAGAAAGTTAATTAACCGGGCTCTCTATATCACAGGCGGTAACAGGTCCAAGGCTGCTAAACTGCTGAGCATTTCATTTCGGTCCCTGCGCTACCGACTCCTGAAGCTCGGTATGGACAATGAGGAAAGCGCCGAGTGACAACCTCTCCTAACCCCGAAAAGGAAGGTGGTATGCGGGATTACGCAATCATTTTGGCCGCCGATCTTCCCACTGCTGACGAAGTTCTTTGTACGGTGAAAAAAGTGGGACCGATCGTGGACGGAGTGAAGGTGGGAGTGGCAACGCTTCTCGAGGCTGGTAAGAGCATTCTCAGCAGAATCCGTGATGTGGTCCAGGATAGTCCATTACTGGTTGACCTGAAAATAGCGGACATAGGCTTTCTGGGGCACGGGGTGTGGCAGGGGACCAATTCGAAAATCATCAGGGGGCTCGAGAATTCAGGAGCCACGCACGTGACGGTTCAAGGATTTCCTGGTCCGGTTTCGGTAGCCGAGGCAGTGGCTTCGGCTAAAGAATACGGAATAAAGGCGCTACTTTTGCCCCTGATGAGCCATGCAGGCGCCGGTTTGTTCTTTTCCCGGCCTATCGACCGTTCTTCTCTAATAGCCGCTGTCTCAAGGGCCGGACTGGAAGCTCATATTCCCGATGACCTTCCGTGCCGAGACATTACTGAAGGGATATTGCTGATGGGTGAGGCGTTGAATGCGGACGGTTACATAGGCCCTGCGACGCTTCCGCTGGATCTGCAACGCTTTCGAACCATAACTCGGCGCCGTATATGGTGTCCCGGATTCGGCCGGCAAGATAGGGAGGGTAGAAGCCTCAGCCAACAGTTCAGGCAATGGGCTGGGATTGTTGGACCCGTTTCCGCTGCTATAGTTGGATCAGCCATATTCAATGCCGAGGATCCTGCGGAAGCGGCGAGACAGATCGTGGCAATTCGCGACGAATCTACGACATGAAGCCTCACCAAGCGTTTGGGGTTGTTCGAAACCAAAATTGCGTAACTAATTTCTTTGCTTTTGATGATTTCAAGAACTTAGAGAACTTGTACTCAGATCAATTGTCGGCCCGGAGGTATTTTGTCATGGCAAATCTCTTGAAAGGCGCTGAGGTCGTCGGCTTGGCCGAGGGCCTTATTTCGGGCAAAAAACAGCAAGGCGAGTTCTCGCTTGATCTTACGGTGCAAGCAATCAGCATAGTGAAGCGGGGCGGATCGCTGGATTTCGGGGGAAGCGAATACCAGGAAGCATCGATCTCACTCCTGGAACCTGAAAAGAAAACCCATGACGAGCCTTACGGGTGGTGGGATTTGGACGCGGGAGACTACTTGATATTCTACAATGAAAAAATAAGGATTCAGCCCGGCGGACTTATTATGATTTTGCCCCATCAGAGGCTGCTCGCGGCCGGAGCCTCGCACTCCCCATTGATCCTCGAAAACCTCAATCAAAAAACTTGCGTGCAGATTCACCTAGGGCTGGAAGGACTGAAGATTAAGCAAAATGCTCGGGTCTCAACGGCTATCATTCTAATAAATAGATGACGCCGTGCAACAGGATGTGAATTTCCGCGTCGACACGGATTGGTACCCGTCTTAGCATGAGGGATATTGCGCTGGGTTTGCTTCAACATACCAAGATTATGTGAATTCACGTACTCGCGAGAGCAAATTGAAAATAGTGTGCGATTCTCGATAGAAACTGACTAATTTTGCATTCGCAACATTTTGCCTCCGTTCCGAAAGCACAACGGTTTGGGTCTCGCCATTAGCTCTTCGAATGGTGGGCCCGAACGTCGTTGACTTTTATATGATGATTAGATATACTTGGTTTCACCATTTTAGGCCTGAAGTGCGTTCTTTTTTGGTGTTTATTTGCTGCATGTTGCAATGGGTCCCTCTAATCAATCTTAGAGTGGACGTTAAGGTGTGGGAAATACGTGTCAATTTTTATCCCATGGGTTGTCAAGAATTCGCCGCGTTTCGAGAACAGGCCTGTCCTGAAGCTAGGGCTAAACCTCTGCCGGGGCGGTCGTCTCCTTGTTATACTTGCAGCCTTTTTCTTCCTGTGTCCTCAAGCCTTGTCGGCGGCCTCGGGGGCCAAAGCCAAAACAGAAGGGTATGGCTATTTTGATTTCCCCACCTGCGTTCGGTATGCGCTTGAACACTCGGAAATTTTTTTGAAAAATCGTCTCGAGATACAGATTGCGTCCGCCGACCTTAAAGACGCTCATGCTCAACTCCTCCCCACGCTCGAAATTGTAACGCAATATTACTTCGCTACTGCTTACCAGCTTGAAAATCCCCTGAGCGTCCAGCTTTTCGTGCAAGACTGGAACCCTGTGCTAGCTCTGCTAAAGATAAAATCTAGCGGCATCTTGGTAGATATTGGGAAAATTACCCACTACAATAAAATTGCAGACAATATTTCCCAGATGGCCAAGATTTTTTATCGCATCCATATCCTGGAAAAGACGATCCGCGCACGCAAGCAGATGCTGGCGCTTCAGCAGGACAAAATAAATTACGCCAAAAGTAGAAACCAGCAGGGGTCCATGGATCAATTGGAGCTCAGGGTCTGGACGAACAACTTGAAAGGCCAACGTATTAAACTCAGAAGTTTAGAGACGGAACTGCAGGATAAAATAGACCAGCTCAAGTTGCTCATGGGCTATCATCCTGACTATTACCTTCCCCTCGATACTCGCGACGCGGCCGATCAGATTCTAGCAGGGTTTAATGGCCAAGTGGTTACTTTCCCCGAAATACAGGGTTCAAATCTCCGCTTGAAAATTTTGGCCAAAAAGGAACAGCTTCAGTCGAACTTAGTGACCGGGGCGTACGTTTCTCTTGTACCAAGGCCCATTCTGGTCCTTGAAGATATATCAGATACGGTAGACCGGACCTCCGGGTTCAACATGGCCTTGGGGATCGACTACACTGTCTGGGACGGATTCAAGCGGGTCCGAGACATCAAGAGACAGAAAATGAAAGCGGAGCAGTTTAAAATAGACCGCAGCCAATTTTCACGGAAGCTCTATAACAAGTTCAGAAACTTACGAGGAGAGCTTGATCTCGCTGGAGAGAGGGAAGGATTCTATCGCGAACAGGCTAGGCTTGCCGAATTGACCGAGGAAAAGGCCTTTCTCCAATACAAGTCTGGAGAGATCACTTACGACCAATACATGGAAAGGCGTCTTGAAAAAGTGGAGGCATATATTGGTTCGATCAACAGCCTTGAAGGAAGGGTGACGTCCCTGATTGATCTCGCCACTATTGCAGGAGGTTTAAATAAGTACAATGCCGGAATTCGATACTGAAAAACCCCGACGGCTGGTAAAAGCGTTCGGTGTCCTTCTGGCGACTTTTGTGGCGATTGCCTCACTGGTCCTGGTGGCGATTACGCACGAGCCAAAGAGCGCTGTTTCCAGCCCTGGTCCGGCAAAAGGCACCATTGCCCCGCAAATAGCGAATGCCAAATCCGAGACAGAGATCATTTTTCGCGGAAAGAGTTTCGCCATTGTTAAGCGAAACTTGATTTTTTACTTCGCCGGCGAGGTAGTCGACATTCCTGCCAAAGAAGGGCAAGAGGTCACGAAAGGGGACACTCTGGCCACTTACAAACTTGACCGTGAGGCGATGATCCACGTCCACAAAGTGCTTTATCCGGAGCAAGTGATTTCCTTGAATAAATCGCTGTACGATGAGCAGATTAACTTGGAAAAACTGAAGACAGTGAGCCTCGCGACAAAAAAACTCGATTTGGAAAGAGTTCAAAAGGAACTCTCGAATTTACGTGAACTACAATCCAAAGGAATGGCCGAAGCAGAGGCTGTACGGAATAAGAACCGAGAACTTGAGCAAGCGAAGAAAGATATCCTGGACATCGAGGAATCCATCAAACAGTCCAAAGCGGGGCTTGCCAAGACAAAGGAAGACCTTCACTACTACGAAGACAAGCAGAAGAGAGACCTCGACTTGCTGGAATGGCAAACTAACCGTTCTTACCCTGACCCGAAACTTCCTCTAGACGTGGCGTTTCTGAAGGCGCCCATCTCTGGGCACGTTGTCTGGATAGCCCCCGAACTCAGTGCGAAGGCAGAAACCCAAAAAGGTTTTCATGCGATGACTTTGGCGCCGATGAATCCTATGATTGTTCGCTGCAAGGTCCACGAGCTCGACCTGGTAAAGTTGAAAACCGGAGACCGAGGAACAATTGTCTTTGACGCTATGCCGGACAGGAAGTATCCTTGCACGGTGAGCAGGATTCCCTGGACTAGTATAAATCCAGCCTTGGAAGTCCCTGCCGATTACGACATAGAGTGTATCCTCGAGAATACCGACGGGAAAATCAAGGACGGCCTGACCGGCAATGTGAAGATTAGTGTTGCAGAATGATCGCAGAAGTCGGAGTTTCGGCTCGATGCTCGAGACACGTAGGATTTACAATTTTTTGGCCCCTTAATGATTCATAGCGTGACTGCTGCAGGTTTCGGGCAATTCACCAGCCTTGTCTTGGGGTCTACCATACGCCGTTTAATTCCGTGTGGGATGTTCGTCTTGCATTGTGGACTTATCCCGGTGAGCTGTGTAGCATGTGATATTGCGGCAGACGGGACCGATCGCAATATCGCGTCGTTCTCGTAAGTGTAGTCCGGCTGTGCCGTCGATAGTGTATAAAGTTTGCCTGAAACGGCGGGAAGCGCTGCGAGGCAGCATCGCTCGACTGAAAACGTATCGGCATTCCCTTTGCTCGAGCTCACCAATCTCACGCCGAGCGACAAAAGTGTTTCCTGCGACCTTGTTTTATGGGTTCGCATTTAAGCAATTTGAATGGTTTCGAAGTCATGACCTTGCTCGCCCTTATCCTAGCCATTTGGCTTTCTGCAACAATCGTGGCGTTTTGTCTCGTGATAGCGATCGGTCTGGTGAAGATACAACGCACGTCTTCCAAAGCATCCGACGATGCGCCAGCTTCTTGTCTCCAGCCCCTGGAAGTCATTGTTCCGTTAAAAGGAATTTTCGCAGGCCAAGAGCATGCGCTGAGGTCCCTGTTGGAACAAGATTATCCGGGATATCGAATGATTTTCGTTCTGGAGAGTGAATGCGACCCTGCCAACTCGGTAGTAGACAAGCTCCTTAACCAATATCCGTTCGCGCACAAGGTTATTGGAGGACTGGCCGTTTCCTGTGCCCAGAAAAATCACAGCCTGCTGGCCGGATTGAGAAGCCTCAGACCGGATACTGAAATCCTCGTGTTTTGCGATAGCACCAACCTCGCCGACCCCGGTTGGTTGCAGCGCTTTACGAGACCCTTGTGTAATGGCGATTGCGCAGTAGTCACCACCTTCAGGGCCTTCCATCTCGTGCCCGAGACGATAGGTGGAGTGTGCCAGGCCATTTATGCGTCATTTATCAGACTAATTGCAGCCATCAAACCGAAGCCGTGGGGAGGGGCAACCGCAATCAAGCGTGAGACTTTCGAAGAGTTAAACATAGCCGAAGTGTGGTCGCGGACAATCGTAGACGATTTAGTTTTGGGCAATGTGCTGGATTGCGCTGGGGTGAAGGTGCGAATGGATTCCTACGACCTATTGGAATCGCCTCTGCAAAATCAGTCCATCGCAGGGTTCTTGAGATATTTGGATCGTCAGATTCTGTTTCCCAAGTTTACCAATCCCGGGATTTGGGCAGGGACGCTCTTATTCCATGTGAATTTGACCGTTGCAATTCCCGCGGCCGTGTTGACAGGCGTTCTCTTCGCGGCCGGACAGGTCCACGCCATTTGCGGATGGTTGTCGTATGGCTTGCTTATTGTCGTGGTAACAGGTGCACTACTGCTCTGGAGGATTAATCCTTCTTCAATTTCGATTAAACGCTGGTTGATCTCAGTTTTCCCCTGCATTTTTCTAAGTGCGTACGTTTTTCTGCGCTCAGTTGTCCGAAACTATATCGACTGGCACGGGCGAAGATATTGGCCTGGAAAAGGAGGCGTCGTGTTGGAGACTGCCTTCGAGAACGAAAGGGAGGTTGCAGTCGAGGAGCACGCGGCTTTTTATCGTTAGATTTATGCCGGTTTCTAATAGTAATGGTCCTATTTCATGATTTTATGTTCGAGCGAATCGGCATTGTTCCCTGTTCGCTGGCCGCGAATAGCATGCTCATGCGCTTTGTAAGAACTCCTTGCTTGACAGGGTATTGTACCGTGCCCAAATCGGAAGACAGCGGCCTAACGGAGGGGGCAATCTATGAAAACGCCTAAGGACTTGAAGAAAAGAACATCTTTTTCGATAATTTATATTTTGCTTGCTTTGCTTGTTTTTTTGCTGCTTCAGACATGGATCGCGCCGACTGTTAAAAATGTCTCTTACACTCAGTTCATGAAGCTGATAGCAAAAGGAAAGATCAACTCCGTCGTGATCTCGAAGAACTATCTCAAAGGGTACGAAAAGATTCAACACGAGAAAAAGGAGCCCCTGTTTCCGCATTTGATGTACACGACCCCACGCGTACCAGACCGAAATCTTTTGGACTTCCTTGAAAAACACAAGGTGGACATCATTGGTGAAAATGAGAACACATTTCTCATGACTGTCCTTTCCTGGGTACTTCCCGCTCTTATCTTTGTGGGCATCTGGCTTTGGGCCATGAAAAGAATGGGTCAAGGCACAGGAATTATGACTCTCGGCAAAAGCAAGGCCAAAATTGTCGCCCAGACCGACGTAGGCATTACTTTTAATGACGTGGCTGGGCAGGATGAGGCCAAACAGGAGCTACAAGAGATTCTCGAGTTTCTTGAAACCCCGACGAAATTTACCCGGCTTGGGGCCAAGATACCCAAAGGGGTTTTACTGGTAGGACCACCTGGGACGGGCAAAACCCTCCTGGCTAAAGCGGTGGCCGGCGAGGCCGGCGTGCCGTTCTTCTCGATTAGTGGTTCCGATTTCATCGAGATGTTTGTGGGGCTGGGCGCCGCCAGAGTTAGGGATCTCTTCGAGCAGGCCGGTAAATTGGCTCCGTGCCTGGTTTTCATAGACGAACTCGATGCCCTGGGGAAAGCCCGCGGAACTGGTTACATGGGCAGCCACGACGAACGCGAGCAGACTCTCAACCAACTTCTGGTCGAGATGGATGGATTCGCTCCCAACCAGGGGGTCATCATTATCGCTGCAACCAACAGGCCCGAAATACTCGACCCGGCACTTCTTCGGCCCGGCAGATTCGATCGCCATATCTTGGTGGACCGCCCGGACCTGGCGGATAGAGTGGAGATCCTCAAAGTCCATACCCGTGGCGTAATACTCTCGCCGAGCGTCGATCTTGACGTCATTGCTCGCCGGACCCCCGGATTCACGGGCGCGGATCTGGCGAATCTCGTTAACGAAGCGGCCTTGCTTGCGGCTCGAAAAGGAAAAAATGAGGTCGGCCCCCAGGAGTTCGAGGAGGGCGCAGATCGAATCATTGCAGGACTCGAAAAGAAAAATAGGGTACTAAACGAAAAGGAAAAGAAGACAGTGGCCTACCACGAAACCGGACATGCTCTTGTGGCCGTGTTCCGTTCTACCGCTGAAAAGGTGCATAAAATCACCATCGTACCAAGAGGCATAGGGGCTCTGGGGTTCACATTGCAGTTGCCCACGGAAGACCGCTATCTCATGTCCCGCAATGAGCTTTTGGAGAAGATCGATGTCCTTCTCGGCGGACGTGCGGCTGAGACAATTATTTTCGGCGACATCACCACAGGGGCTCAAAATGACCTTCAAAAGGCGACGGACGTGGCCCGCAGCATGGTTACACTTTATGGCATGACCGATCATCTCGGCGCTGTGGCATATCAACAAACCCCGAATCCTTTTCTCCAACAGCAAGGCATTCCCCAGCAGAGAGAGCTCAGCGAGGAAACGGCCCGCTTGATAGACCAAGAAGTAAGGACTATTATAGAATCTCGCTTGGAAGGCGCCATAAAGACGCTCCGTGAGCATGAGGACCTACTCCACCTCGTGGCCGGTAAGCTTCTCGAAAAGGAGACTCTGGAACGAGAGGAATTCATGGAGCTTGTTGAAAAAAGATCGGCCCAACAGCCGGTTGCCCAAGAGGCATAAAGATCCATCACTGTAGATTAGTATTCCTCATTGTTCCGGATTCCTTAGATCTGGACATGCAAACAATAACCACCTCTGACAAAATCGCAGGCATCGTCCTGGCAGCGGGTCTCTCGACCAGAATGGGCATGCCAAAGCTGACACTTGAAATCGAGGGTATTCCCGTAATCCGGCGGGTGGTACGCGCAGCATTGGAGTCTCAACTTCATCGTGTTATTCTGGTTACAGGCCCGCCCGATTCGAGCGTGGCCGAAGCATTGGGCCCCCTGGCGGAAAATGGTCGCTTGCACCATGTAGTAAATCCCATTCCACAGGCAGGCATGGCTTCCTCGATGCGGAAGGGGATGGGTTCGCTGGACCACAAAGACGCAGGTGTCATGATTCTTCTTGGAGATCAGCCGGGTATAACAGGAAATACTATAAATAGATTGCTTGCTTCATTTTTAAGAGAGCAGACGAAGATAGTCGTGCCAGTGGTCTTGGGCCGCAAGACCACTCCGGTGACTTTTCCGGCGGCTCTTTTTTCTGAATTAATGCTAGAGAGCGGAGACATTGGTGGAAGAAATGTATTGAAACGACATCCTGACAAAGTTGTAGAACTGGAAGTGGGCCAGGATTACGACCCAACGGACTTGGACACCCCGGAAGATCTAGATAAGATTAGAACTAAAATGCAAGCGTAAAATCGGGCGCAATAACAGGCAGGTCGGGCCGTGTCCGACCCAAGATGGCTGCCACGGGTCGCCTTACAGGATCTTGGCCAAAACGAGCAGCCGACGGGCAAGTAACAGGGAAATCACGCAATGAAAATCCGCTTGGCAAAAACTGCGGGTTTCTGCATGGGTGTCCGCCGTGCTGTGGACATGGTTCTCGATCTGCAACGAGATTCGCCTGCCCTTCCCATAGTTACGTATGGCCCTCTGATTCACAATCCTCAAACCTTGGAACTCCTAAGATCGAGAGGTATTCTGGAGGTAGAATCTCTCGACCAGATTACAGGCGGGACCGTGGTCATCAGGGCGCACGGCATTTCCCCGGTAGAACGGCGCGCTCTCAAGGACAAAGGGGTCGGCATAATTGACGCAACCTGTCCGCGAGTGTCCCGAGTACAAGCGGTCATACACAAGCACTCGGAAAAAGGCTATTTCTGCGTGATCGTCGGTGACGAAGATCACCCGGAAGTCAGGGGCCTCATGGGATTTGCCACGGCGGGGAGCATAGCTGTCCCGTCATGCCAAGGAAATGGCTTTCTCGACAGCCTGCCCACCGACCGGGATATATGTGTTGTGGCGCAAACAACTCAAGACATTGATACCTTTGATGGAGTTGTCAACCTCATCAAAGGCCGTTGCCGGAACCTTCACGTTTGCAACACCATCTGCGACTCAACCAAAAACCGGCAGGCAGAAGTAAGCCAGATGTCGCGGCATGTAGACTTAGTCGTGGTCGTAGGCGGGAAAGGATCGGGTAACACTCAAAGATTGGTGAAAGTCGCCCAGGCTCAGGGAATCTCGGCTCTGCACGTAGAAACGGATGAAGATATTCCCTCGCAGGCATTTGTGGGCGTGGGATCGGTTGGTGTGACCGCTGGGGCAAGCACACCGAATTGGCAGATTCGGCGCGTTACTGACCGACTCAAAGAAATCGAAATGATTCGAACCCCGAGCTTTGTAAAGCAAATTCGAAGAATAAGCGACGTAGCGGTCATGACCTACGTTTGGGCAGCAGTGGCCGGTGGAGGTCTTACCGCAACCTGTCTCGTTCTGCAGAGCCGGCGTGTAACATGGCTCCCTTTAGCGGTAACTATGCTCTTTGTGTTTTCCATGCATTTGCTAAACAGAATCCAGGAGCGGACCGGCGCGGTGCGGTTCAACACGCCCGAAATAGCCTCGTTTTATGCTCGTCACCGCGGCCTTCTGACTTTGCTTGGCGTGCTTTCCTCGGTTGCTGCGGTTGCTCTCGGCTTTTGGATGGGGTTATATGCGGGCCTACTGGTCACAGCGATGCTCGTGACGGGTCGCCTGTACACCGTACCGCTGATTGCCGCACCTCGAGTCCCGTGGCTAAGATGGCGTAGCCTTAAAGATTTACCAGGCTCCAAGACCCCTCTCGTTGCCCTGGGATGGGCAGCATCTGCTGTGGTACTGCCGGTAATAGGCTCGGGCAAAAGTCCACCTTTGCCCGTTACTGCAGTTGCCTTTGTATTTGCCGCGGGGATGGTCTTCTGGCGGACAGCTCTCTCCGATTTGTTAGATATTCAAGGGGATCGCATGGTGGGGCGCGAAACCATTCCGATACTTATAGGTGTCAAGAATACAAGGAAACTATTACAGGCGTTGCTTGTCTTATTGGGGTTGTTACTCGCTGGGTCGTCAGTCTCGGGCATAATACCTCCTCTAGGCATGTGGTTGGTCCTCAACACATTGGTATTTGGATGTTTCTTCGCAGTTTTCCGGCAACGCCATCTTGTAGACCGCCTTTTTTTTGAAGGGATCGTGGACGGAAATTTTCTGCTTGCGGGAATTATTTCGATAGTCTATGGAAGCTGGTGAGGCGAAGGTGAAATTTCCTTGACAAAAAAATACCGTTGTGTTAAAAAAAATAGTTTTATAGAGGAGCCTTTTGCTGGCGTAGCTCAACCGGTAGAGCAGCTGATTTGTAATCAGCAGGTTGCGGGTTCGAGTCCCATCGCCAGCTCCAAGAAGGAGGGGTTCCCGAGCGGCCAAAGGGGGCAGACTGTAAATCTGTTGGCTCAGCCTTCGGAGGTTCGAATCCTCCCCCCTCCACCATCATATAGTTCCGAAATGGTGGCCGAGGTAAAATACGCGGGAATAGCTCAGTTGGTAGAGCGTCAGCCTTCCAAGCTGAACGTCGCGGGTTCGAGTCCCGTTTCCCGCTCCAAGATCTCAAACGCGACGTGCGAACCGGCGTCTGAGCCCTACAGGATTCCCAGATGCCCGGCGCATACTTTGTGGAAAGTCGCTGCGACACCTTGCCCACGTAGCTCAGTAGGTAGAGCACTTCCTTGGTAAGGAAGAGGTTCACCGGTTCGATCCCGGTCGTGGGCTCCAATAAACAGTTCACTTCCAGGCCATGGAGTAAAAGGCAGGGAGACACGACGTTAAGCTTGTTCTCAATCCAGTCCCTGCGAATATTTTGCCGGCATTCTAATTAAGGAGGAGCCCATGGGCAAGGCGAAATTTGAGCGAACCAAGCCTCACGTGAATGTTGGGACGATAGGTCACATAGATCACGGAAAGACAACCCTGACAGCGGCGATCACGCGGATATTGTCGAAGAAGGGGATGGCAGAGTATGTGCCGTTTGAGGAGATAGACAAGGCTCCGGAGGAGAAGGAGCGAGGAATCACCATAGCGACGGCGCATGTGGAATATCAGACAGACAAGCGGCACTATGCGCACGTGGACTGTCCGGGACATGCGGACTACATCAAGAACATGATAACCGGTGCGGCCCAGATGGACGGTGCGATCCTTGTGGTGGGAGCCAATGACGGTCCCATGCCGCAGACGAGAGAGCATATACTTCTGGCTCGTCAGGTGGGAGTTCCGTATATAGTGGTTTTTTTGAACAAGACGGACATGGTGGACGATCCGGAGTTGATCGAGTTGGTGGAGCTTGAGCTTCGCGAGTTATTGAGTTCGTACGAGTTTCCGGGTGATGACATACCGATAATAAAGGGTAGTGCGCTCAAGGCCCTGGAGGCCGGGGATCCTGCTCATCCGGATGCGAAGTGCATACTTGAGCTTATGGATGCGGTGGATTCGTACGTACCAGTCCCTGTACGGGAGACGGACAAGCCCTTCTTGATGCCTGTGGAGGACGTGTTCAGCATATCGGGTCGTGGTACGGTTGTTACCGGTAGAGTGGAGCGCGGTCGGATCAAGGTGAACGAAGAGGTTGAGATAGTGGGGATACGCGAGACGCGCAAGACTGTCTGTACCGGAGTGGAGATGTTTCGCAAGGTGCTGGATTCAGGAGAGGCCGGGGACAATGTTGGACTTCTCCTTCGCGGCATAAAGCGGGACGAGGTGGAGCGCGGTCAGGTGGTAGCGCATCCTGGTACGATCACCCCTCACACGAAGTTCAAGGCGGAGACGTACATCCTGGCCAAGGAGGAAGGCGGGCGTCACACGCCGTTTTTCAACGGTTACCGGCCCCAGTTCTACTTCCGGACCACGGACGTGACCGGAGTGATAACGCTCCCCGAAGGAGTGGAGATGGTGATGCCCGGGGACAATGTATCCCTGGAGGGCCACCTGATTACCCCAATCGCCATGGAAGATGGCCTGCGCTTTGCGATCAGAGAAGGCGGAAGGACAGTTGGCGCAGGGGTTGTCTCCCAGATCATCGAATAACTTTAACCGTGTCGTCGCAGCCGGGGACGGAATCGGCGGTGGAGGCGAATAAATGAGAGATATTATTACATTGGCTTGTACAGAGTGTAAGAGAAAGAATTATTCGACGACCAAGAACAAGAAGACCACCCCTGACAAGCTTCAGTTCAAAAAGTATTGTAAGTTCTGCCGTTCCCATACAGTTCACAAGGAGACTAAGTAAGGAAAGGTATGGGAAATATCGGGTGTAGGCCAGTAGCTCAACGGCTAGAGCACCGGTCTCCAAAACCGGGGGTTGGGGGTTCGAATCCCTTCTGGCCTGCCACAACCTTCACTTATGTAACCGGCTCTCCGCGGATCAGACCGGAAGATTAGAGACTAATGGAGAAAATAAAAGCTTTTTTAAAAGATTCAGCCCAGTTCTTTCGGGAAGTCAAGATTGAACTCCAGAAGGTAACGTTTCCCACCAGGCAGGAGACTGTGGGCTCTACTATTATAGTCTTGATACTCACTGTGCTTGTGGCCCTCTATCTTGGTTTTAGCGATTGGGCCCTTGCCAAAATTGTCAAAATGCTCCTGCAAGTCGGTTAGTTTGCTTGGCGTGGAGGTTCGTAAGGAGGCACCCGGTGGCTTTAAGATGGTACGTGGTTCATACATATTCCGGATATGAAGGGAAAGTTAAAGCCGCGCTAGAAGAAAAAGTTCGCGGGATGGGGTTGCAGGACAGAATCACGGATGTTCTCATCCCGTCGGAATCAGTGGTTGAATTGGTCAAAGGGGAACGAAAGACCTCCAACCGAAAATTTTACCCTGGTTATATTCTGGTTCACATGGAGCTTGACGATCAGACATGGCACGTGGTGAAAAGCACCCCGAAAGTAACAGGGTTCATTGGGTCCCGGACCGAACCCGCGGTGATCCCGGATGAGGATGTTGAACAGATCAAATCCCAGATGGCCGAAGGCCAGGAGAAACCCAAGCCGAAGTACTCTTTCGAAAAAGGAGACTCCGTTCGAGTGGTTGATGGTCCTTTCATAAATTTCAACGGGACTGTGGAAGAAGTAAGGCCTGATAAGGGCAAGCTCAGAGTCCTGGTCAGCATATTCGGACGGCCGACCCCCGTTGAACTGGATTTCATCCAAGTTACCAAGAACTAGCTAGGAAGCGATCAAGCAGAAAGTGAGCAAGCCTTTCCAGCCGCTTTCGCGGCCAGAGAGTGTTTGTCTCCTCTGAGGAGAATTTAGATGGCGAAGAAAGTCATGGCTTACGTGAAGCTTCAAATCCCTGGAGGCGAAGCAAAGCCATCTCCGCCGGTAGGTCCTGCACTAGGGCAGCATGGCGTGAACATAATGGAATTTTGCAAGGCGTTCAACGCACAGACACAGAGCCAGCCCGGGGTGATTATCCCTGTGCTGATCACTGTGTATGCAGATCGCTCGTTCGGCTTCGTGCTGAAAACTCCACCAGCGTCATATCTGCTTAAGAAAGCGGCAGGACTCGAGAAAGGTTCACCGGAGCCGAATCGTAATAAGGTGGGCCAATTAACCATGAGCCAAATCGAAGAGATTGCCAAAACGAAGATGCCCGATCTCAATGCCAAGGATCTGCCCGGAGCCGTCCAAATCATTATGGGTTCCGCGCGGAGCCTCGGGATAGAGATCGTTTAGGGGGTTACATGCCTGCCGTAAGCAAGAAAAAGATAGGTGCAAGATCAGCTATTGACCGGTCCCAGAAGTATACCCTCGAAGAAGGATTAAAGGCAGTATTGTCGGCATCCTACGCAACATTTGACGAATCTGTGGACGTGGCCGTTAAGCTTGGGGTGGACCCCCGCCACGCGGATCAAATGGTGCGTGGAACGTGCATCCTGCCGCATGGGACGGGAAAAACCGTGCGAGTTCTCGTCTTTGCCAAAGGGGAGAAAGAAAAGGAAGCCCTTGATGCAGGAGCCGACTATGCCGGAGGGGAGGATCTGGCCAAGAAGATCCAGGAAGGTTGGCTCGAATTCGATAAAGCGGTTGCGACTCCGGACATGATGGGCGTAGTAGGCAAGTTGGGTAAGATCCTCGGTCCCCGCGGCATGATGCCCAACCCCAAAGTGGGCACGGTAACGTTTGACGTGGGAAAAGCCGTGTCCGAGCTGAAAGGGGGCAAGGTCGAATTCAGAGTGGAAAAGGCCGGAATAGTGCATGTGCCGGTGGGAAGAGTTTCCTTTGGCCCCGAGAAGCTGGCTGAAAACTTCAAGAGTCTTATGGAAAGTATCATCCGTTTGAAACCCTCTGCGTCCAAAGGAGTCTATTTAAAAGGTGTCTCGATTTCCACTACCATGGGACCGGGACTGAAATTGGATGCACAGGAGATGCGAAACCTGCTCAAATAGTTTGTTTTGCAACTTTAGATAAGGAAACGTCGGAACAGTTAAAACAAAACATTTTTTCATTTGAAGGCCGAGTCGGAGACAGCAGGCGTGCCGTGGGCACTTAATTGAAGCCGGCTTAGACGGGCCGGAAAGGGGTGACGAGACGACTTCTACCCGAATACCCTCGATTCGCTGCTTTCCTCCGACTGAAAGGGGGAAACCTTAGGTTGAAAAGAGAAGAAAAAGAGAGGCAGGTTGCTTGGCTCCGTGAACACTTCAAGAGTGTCAAGGCGTTGTTCCTCACCGATTTCCAGGGCTTGAGCGTGGCAGAAACCAACGCTCTAAGGGCAGAGTTAAGAAATCGGGGGGTCGCGTTCAGGGTTTTGAAAAACACCCTGGTGCGGCTGGCTTATGAGGACACAAACGTGGCGGTTATCGGGCCGGACCTTGCGGGTCCGCGTGCTGCGGCATGGACCGAAACCGACGACAACGTTCCAGCGATGGCAAAAGTCTTGGTCGATTTCGCCAAGACCCATCCGAAGCTGAACCTGATCCGAGGGGTCCTTGATGGCAAACTGGTGGATCCGTCTGAGATGGAGACACTGTCCAGGCTTCCTTCAAGGGAGGAGTTGTTGGGACGCGTCCTCGGGACGATGATGGCTCCTGTCAGCGCCTTTGTCAACACTCTTGCAGCGGTGCCTAGGTCTTTTCTCAACGTGCTTAAAGCCATTGAGGAACAGAAAAGTGCGTCAGGCGAATCTCCCGCAGGTTGATTTGCTGCTGAGGCATCCCTGTCGTATTTCCAAAAATAGCGAATCGAGGAGGATATCATGGCAGAAGTTACCAAAGAGAATGTCAAAGACTTTATTCGTAACATGTCGGTACTGGAGCTGAGCCAATTCGTCAAAGAATTGGAAGAAGAGTTCGGGGTATCTGCAGCGGCGCCCGTTGCCGTTGCCGCGGTTGGCGCGGCGGCGGCTGGTGGAGAAGCAGCCCCGGCTGAGGAAAAAACCGAATTCGACGTGATCTTGAAAGATTTCGGTGACAAGAAAATCCAGGTCATTAAGGTTGTTCGTTCGTTGACCGATCTGGGTTTGAAGGAAGCCAAAGACTTGGTGGAAGGTGTTCCCAAGCCGGTGAAAGAAGCAATCTCCAAGGAAGACGCTGAGAAAGCCAAAGCCGCTCTTGAAGAGGTAGGCGCAACGGTGGAGATAGTATAAGCACCCAGCCTTGGATCAATGGGCCTGAGCCCGGGGACCGGTTGTTCGTTTAGACCGTCCCCGGGCCGATGCTCTATGGAATACCTCCCATCAATCTCGCCTTTTAAGATCACCAAAGACCAGAGGGAGAAAATGAGTCCTTTTTCCGTGCACTCTCAGAGGCTCAGGAAGAATTTTGCACGCATACCGCAAATTGCAGGGATCCCGAACCTGATCGAGATTCAGAAACAGTCGTACGACCGGTTCTTGCAAGCCGACGTCCCACCTGAGGCGCGCGAAGATATCGGCTTGCAAGGGGTTTTTCGGTCGGTTTTTCCCATCAGGGATTTCTCCGACACCGCCTCCCTGGAATTCATCAAGTATTCCCTGGGAGAAGAAAAGTACAACGTCGAAGAATGCCTCCAAAAAGGGGTCACCTATGCCGTTCCATTGAAGATTACAGTCCAGCTCATTGTGTGGGATGTGGACCCCGAAACTAATTCACGCACTATACGGGATGTCAAAGAGCAGGAAGTATATTTCGGCGAAATCCCGATCATGACAGAAAACGGGACATTCATCATAAATGGTACCGAGCGAGTAATTGTTTCCCAGCTTCACCGGTCACCCGGGATCTTCTTTGATCATGACAAGGGCAAGACGCATGCGAGTGGCAAGCTTCTCTATTCCGCACGTATTATTCCCCTGCGCGGCTCATGGATCGATTTTGAGTTCGATCCCAAGGATCGCCTGTACGTACGCATCGACCGGAGGAGAAAGCTTCCTGTTACAGTGTTCCTTAAGGCGCTGGGGCACTCCAGCGAGGAGATACTCAATTACTTCTACGACAGGCAGACCATTATTATTTCCCCCGAAGGCTTGCGCCGAAAGCTGAACCTCAAACTCCTGGTAGGTACCGCGGCCCCGGCAGACATCTTCGTAGAAGGCACGGACGACATTCTCGTCCGGAAGAATAAGAAGATCACCCGGGCTGCCCTCAAGCGTCTGGGCGACAGAAACATTGCACCGCTGGTGATGAAGAAGGAGGAGCTTGCCGGTAAAGTAGTAGCCCGAGATATCATAGATGAGGCAACTGGTGAAGTGGTGGCTTCGTGCAACAAAGAAATTGCGTTGGACGAGGTTGACCAGTTTATCGAAGATCTCTCCAATCGTAAGATCGAGGCATTCGATGCCCTTTTTATCGAAGAGAGAATTGTTTCTTCGTCATTGCGGGACACTCTGCTGGAAGACAAAATTGATGACAGACCAAACCGGGTTATCGAAGATTACCGCAAGCAGCATCCGGACGACCCTACCAGCAATGAGACCCTCAACGCGGAGATAGAGATCTACCGCAGGCTCAGGCCATCCAATCCGGCCACAGTTGAGATTAGCAATACATTTTTCAACAACCTGTTTTTCAGAACCGAATATTATGACCTGTCCAGAGTAGGGCGGCTGAAGATCAACCGAAAACTCAGTATTTCAACAGATGAAGCGCCGTTGTCACTTAGGACATTGCGCCGCGAAGACATCATGCTCGCAGTCAAATATCTCCTTGAACTGAAAGAAGGTAGACCCGGCCGCGACATAGACGATATTGACCACATGGGAAACCGACGCGTCCGATCGGTCGGTGAGTTGCTCGAAAATCAATACAGAATCGGTCTGGTACGCATGGAGCGAGCCATAAAAGAGAGGATGAGCCTCCAAGATGTGGAAACGCTCATGCCTCACGATCTGATCAATGCCAAACCGGTTACGGCCGTGGTCAAGGAGTTCTTCGGCTCATCGCAACTTTCCCAGTTCATGGATCAGACCAATCCTCTTAGCGAAATCACGCACAAGAGGCGGCTTTCGGCTCTCGGTCCGGGCGGCCTGACCCGTGAAAGAGCCGGATTTGAGGTCCGAGATGTTCATCCCACTCACTACGGGCGGATTTGCCCCATTGAGACACCTGAGGGCCCGAATATCGGCCTCATAGTATCGCTATCAACGTACGCTCGGGTCAACGAGTTCGGATTTATCGAAACTCCTTACCGCCCGGTCTCCGAACGAAGGGTGGGTAAAGAAATCCGATTCCTGACGGCGCTCGACGAAGAAGATCACGTTATCGTTCAAGCCAACGCTCAATTGGATGAGGGCGGATACCTTTCATCCGATCTGGTTTCCGTCCGGCACAAGGAAGGCGAGTTCGCCATGGTGACCGGTGCCGAAGCGGATCTGATGGACGTTTCGCCCAACCAACTCGTTTCGGTGGCCGCATCACTTATCCCGTTTCTCGAGAATGACGACGCCAACCGTGCCCTGATGGGATCCAACATGCAGCGTCAAGCCGTTCCGCTTCTTACTACCCAAGCCCCTCTAATTGGTACGGGCATGGAAGAGGTGGTAGCGACAGACTCCGGTGTAACTGTGGTGGCCAAGCGTGATGGAATCGTGGATTCAGTTGATGCTTCGCGCCTGGTGATAAAGGCCACTGATTTCACTGAAGGCGATCTGGACCCCGGAGTCGACATTTACAATCTGATCAAATACCAGCGGTCCAACCAGAACACCTGCATCAACCAGCGCCCCATCGTCAAGAAAGGAGATCGCGTCGTTAAAGGCCAGGTGATCGCAGACGGGCCGGCTACCGAAAAAGGGGAGCTTGCTTTGGGCCGGAATATTCTTGTCGCATTCATGGCCTGGGGTGGCTACAACTACGAGGATTCCATTCTCGTGAGCGAGAAAGTAGTGCGGGAAGACATTTTCACCTCCATTCACATTGAGGAATTCGAGGTGATGGCCCGCGACACTAAACTAGGCAAGGAAGAGATTACAAGAGATATACCCAACGTCGGTGAAGAGGCACTGCGCAACCTTGATGAGTCCGGTGTGATTCGCATCGGAGCTGAAGTGAAACCGGGCGATATCCTGGTTGGTAAGATCACTCCTAAAGGAGAGAATCAACTCTCTCCGGAAGAGAAGCTTCTTCGTGCGATTTTCGGTGAGAAAGCCGGAGACGTTAGAGATTCCTCTCTCAGGGTTCCCCCTGGAGTCGAAGGAACAATCATCGGAGCTAGGATTTTTTCCCGGAAAGGAACCGATAAGGACAGCAGGACAATCTCTATTGAGAATGAGGAGATCGCCAAATTATCCAAAGACCGGGACGATGAAATGCGAATCGTAGAAGAGGGAGCTAGAGAGCGAATTCGCGGCATGCTGCGCGGCAAAGTCGTATCGTCCGCTCTGACCGATCCCGCCAAGAGCCGCACGTACCTGAAAAAGGGCGAGACAGTGAGTGACGCGGTCATGGACACTGTCCCGTTGGAGCTGCTTCGCGAGATATCCTTGAAGGGTGACACCACCACAGAGGACGAGGTGGTGCGCATACTTGAGCGTTTGAGTGACCAGAAGCATTTCTGGAAAATGCACTATGACGAGAGGATCAGCCGTCTCAAGAAGGGAGACGAACTGCCTCCCGGTGTCATTAAACTGGTTAAAGTCTACATCGCCATAAAGCGCAAGCTCTCAGTTGGCGACAAGATGGCTGGTCGTCACGGCAACAAAGGCGTTCTTTCCCGAGTCTTACCTGAAGAGGACATGCCTTACTTCGAGGACGGTACCGCTGTCGAGATAGTTCTCAACCCGCTTGGCGTGCCTTCCCGAATGAACGTTGGTCAGATCCTGGAAACGCATCTCGGTTGGGCGGCTCGCGGATTGGGAGAAGCCATCAATAAGATGATGGAGGAAAACTTCTCCGTGGATAAGCTCAGAGGCAAGCTCATCGAGATATTCGACCCGGAAGAACCCGAAAGGAGAGCCAAAATCCGGGCAATCATCAAGGAAATGGACGACGATCAGGTGAAACGATTTGTGGCTTCGTTATCAGATGGAGTCCCCATATCCACTCCTGTCTTTGACGGCGCTCGGGAAACGGAAATCAAGGCCATGTTGGAAAGCGCCGATCTTCCCTCAAAGGGCCAGACCCAACTCTACGATGGCCGATCCGGAGACCCTTTCGACACGAAGGTCACGGTCGGAGTGATCTACATGATGAAGCTCCATCACCTGGTGGACGATAAGATTCATGCCCGGGCTATTGGACCTTACTCGCTGGTGACTCAGCAACCGCTGGGCGGCAAAGCCCAATTCGGGGGCCAGAGACTGGGTGAGATGGAAGTATGGGCCATGGAATCTTATGGAGCGGCGTACTCACTACAGGAGTTTCTTACTGTGAAATCAGACGATGTCACAGGTCGTACTCGGATGTACGAAAGCATCGTAAAAGGAACTAACACGCTAGAACCCGGCCTCCCGGAATCTTTCAACGTCCTGGTCAAGGAGATCAAATCTCTAGGTCTTGACATGGAACTGTTGGAGAGCGAACCGGCGGTCGGTAGATCATAAAACAGTCCCGAGTCTCTCTTCGAGTGAGATCGGGACGATCCCTCAAAGCACGGGGCGCACCCGGCTTATCCTGTTAAGGAGGGGAAAACCTTGGAAGAAATCTACTATAGCTTTTTCGAGAAACCTAAGGATCCGTTAAACTTCAATGCCGTAAGAATATCCCTAGCGTCACCGGAGAAGATCCGGTCATGGTCGCACGGAGAGGTAAAGAAACCGGAAACAATAAATTACCGAACGTTTAAGCCCGAAAGGGATGGGCTTTTTTGTGCGAAGATATTTGGCCCTGTCAAGGATTACGAGTGCAACTGCGGGAAATACAAACGCATGAAGCACCGCGGGACCATCTGCGAAAAGTGTGGCGTGGAAGTAATCCAATCAAAAGTCCGCCGGGAACGCATGGGTCATATAGAACTGGCCACACCGGTCGCCCATATCTGGTTCTTGAAGAGCCTGCCCAGCCGGATAGGCACTCTGCTTGATCTAACCCTCAAGGAAGTGGAAAGGGTCTTATATTTTGAATCCTTTCTGGTCATAGCTCCTGGGAAGACCAATTTGGAACCCGGGACCCTTATCAACGAGGAAAAGTACCGCCAGACGATGGAAGAGTTCGGACCCGGGTCTTTCGAGGCGCGCATGGGTGGCGAAGCTGTCCGTGACATGCTCGAAAAACTGGACCTCGTTTCGGAAAGCATCAAGCTCAGAGAGGACATGAAGGATTCCACCTCCGAGGCCAAGCGTAAAAAGTTGGCAAAGCGACTCAGGGTTCTGGAATCGCTAAAGGGAATCGATCCGGAATCTTTGGTGAACGAGCTTACAGCCCTTTATCAAGATGTTGATCCTGATGATGAAATGGGTCGCTTCCTGGATGAAGTTATCCAGAGTGCCCGTGCAATTCAGGTGAAATGGGAAGAGACTGATGCATGGGAAGTACGCAAAGTGCTTGCGTACGTGGATATCAACAACATAGTCGATCGCCTGACCAGGTCCCGAGTAATTCGACCGGCGGATCTGGGCAAATTCCGGCAGTGGCAGAACCCCGCGTGGATGATTCTCACTACCGTGCCTGTTATCCCGCCTGACTTACGACCGTTGGTCCCGCTTGACGGCGGCCGGTTCGCGACATCGGACCTGAATGACTTGTACCGGCGAGTGATAAACAGGAATAACAGGCTGAAGCGGCTCAAGGAACTCAATGCACCCGAGATCATCCTTCGTAATGAGAAGAGAATGCTTCAGGAGGCGGTGGATGTTCTTTTCGACAACGGAAGAAGGGGTCGCGTCATCACTGGCCCGAACAAACGCCCTCTCAAATCGCTGTCCGACATGCTAAAAGGCAAGCAAGGA
Source organism: uncultured delta proteobacterium (assembly GCA_963729795.1). GTDB lineage: Bacteria > Desulfobacterota > Desulfomonilia > Desulfomonilales > Desulfomonilaceae > CAWBBA01. The sequence continues at coordinate 300,792 of CAVSPC010000016.1, forward strand.
CGGTTCCGTCAGAACCTGCTCGGGAAAAGGGTAGATTATTCCGGACGTTCGGTGATCGTCGTTGGACCTGACCTACGCCTCCACCAATGCGGTCTGCCGAAAAGAATGGCTCTTGAACTGTTCAAGCCCTTCATTTACAGCAAGCTGGAAGAGCGAGGCTATGTAACTACCATCAAGAGTGCCAAGAAACTCGTAGAAAAAGAAACCCCCGAAGTCTGGGATATCTTGGAAGATGTAGTGAAAGAGTATCCGGTGCTTCTCAACCGGGCTCCTACTCTTCACAGGCTGGGCATTCAGGCCTTCGAGCCGGTTCTCATAGAAGGGAAAGCCATCCAACTGCATCCTCTTGTCTGCACCGCTTTCAACGCTGACTTCGATGGAGACCAAATGGCTGTGCATATCCCTCTCTCCATCGAGGCCCAGGTGGAAGCCCGAGTGCTCATGATGAGTACCAACAATATTTTATCACCGGCCCACGGCAAGCCGATTATCGTTCCTACCCAGGATATCGTGCTGGGTCTCTATTATCTGACGAGAGAGTCTGTCGATCCGGAACTCGAAGGGAAGATCCGCATATTCGCGGACACGTCGGAAGTGCGCGTCGCATACGATGCAGGAGTAGTTGACCTTCATGAAAAAATTCTTCTTCGCGATAACGGCGAGAGGATCTCAACTACCGTAGGTCGAATTCTTCTTCGAGAGATTGTTCCGGAGGAAATTCCGTTCAGCGTCATCAATAGGGTGATGAAAAAGAAGGAGTTGGCTAATCTTATCGACGAAGCTTACCGCAGGTGCGGCGATAAGAAGACCGTCATTCTCGCCGACCAACTCAAAGATCTCGGGTACACCTTTGCCACCAAGGCCGGACTCTCCATCTGCGTGGACGACATGGTAGTGCCCGAGTCCAAGAAAGACATAATCAATAAGGCTCGAGAAGAGGTCTTGGAAATTCAGAATCAATATAAGGAAGGCCTCATCACGGACGGGGAACGTTACAATAAGGTGATCGACATCTGGGCCCGGGCCAACGAGGACATCTCCGAAAGGATGATGAGCGGCCTGAGGACCATGACCATAACCCTGCAAGACGGCGCTGAGAAAAAGGTCGAAAGCTTCAACCCGATCTATATGATGGCCGACTCCGGCGCTCGAGGAAGTACCCAACAGATCCGACAATTGGCGGGCATGCGCGGTCTCATGGCCAAGCCCACCGGAGAAATAATCGAAACGCCTATCGAGGCCAATTTCCGTGAGGGCCTTACAGTGCTGCAGTACTTCATCTCGACGCACGGGGCTCGAAAAGGTCTCGCGGATACCGCTCTGAAGACAGCGAACTCCGGTTACCTTACCCGACGATTGGTGGATGTCGCTCAGGACGCCATTATCTCGGAGGTTGACTGTGGCACTTTGGACGGCATAGAAATGGCGTCCCTAGAAGAAGGTGGCGAAATTATCGAGCATGTTGCAGATCGAATCCTAGGCCGAGTGGCTCTGGAGGATATCGAACATCCCTTCACGGGTGAGATAATCGTTGGCGCCAACGAAGAGATCACGGAAGAGCACAGAGAAAAAATACAGGACGCCGGTATAGACCGCGTCAAGATCCGATCGGTGCTCACGTGCCAGTCTCGTCGAGGAGTCTGCGGCCTTTGCTACGGCCGCGACCTCGCTCACGGCAGGATGGTCAACATAGGCGAAGCTGTAGGCATCATTGCCGCTCAATCCATCGGAGAACCTGGAACTCAGCTCACCATGCGAACATTCCATATCGGTGGGACAGCCTCTCTGAAACGCAACATTATCTCGGCACGCAAGCGCGGCAAGGTATCCTTCGAGAAAGAGAAGGACAAAGTTAAGGCCATCATGGTCTCAGAGGAATTTTCCATCGATGAGTCCGAAGTGGAAAAATGGCTGATTGAAAATGGCCAGACCCTACGTGAAAACTCGTTCCTCCACGAAGGGCCGAACCATAAACTGCACGAAGCCGAGCGACTGGGCGGTAAGATCGAGATCTCTCTGGACAGGAAATCGTTCATTATACAGGACGAAGATGGGATCAAGCACCAGTTCGTAATCCCCGGGGACAGCCGTTTCGTTGTCAGGCATGGGGAGAGGATGTCGCCGTACACTTTCATCTATGAAACATCTCAGGGTACGCCCCGCATGACTGAAGCAGAAAAGCGCGGCGGCATCTTTCAGCTCAGAGGCGTCAAGGGTAAGACTGCGCGCTTCCGGCTGTACGAGCGATATCCCGTAATGGACTACATGAATGTGAAAGTTCAGGACGGTGATAGGATCGAGTCCGAAGGACAGGTCCTGTTGGAATGGTTGGGTTCGGGCTCTTCGGAGCTTTTCTCACGCAACGAAGGGCGCGTTAAATTCATTGATCTTAAAACCGTTACCAACAGAGACGGCGAACTAGTGGTGATGAACCGAAACGGCTCCATTGCCATCACCGATGAGAAAGGACGGGAAAGAGAGCGAAACAAGGTCATTTATGGAGCCCGTCTGAGAGTGTCGGACAAAGAAACCGTGAACCGGGAGACACTGCTTGCAGAATGGGACCCCTACACCATCCCGATTATCACGGATGTTTCCGGAAAGGTGAAGTTCGGGGACGTGATCGAAAGCCTCACCATGAATGAACAGGTGGACGAAGTCACCGGTCTGTCCCGAAAGGTTATTGTCGAATACAAAGACAAAGACACTGAGATCAGGCCCAGGGTCTCGATTAAAGACGAGCATGGTAAGACCATCAAAGTGGGTGACTCCGAAGCTCGATATCTCCTCCCCGTAGGCGCGAACATCATGGTCAAGGAGGGCGAAGACGTTCACGCCGGCGATGTCATTGCCAAGATCCCTCGAGAGACCACCAAGACCAAGGATATTACTGGAGGTCTCCCCCGTGTTGCCGAATTATTCGAGGCGCGCAAACCCAAAGAGTTTGCCATCATTTCGGAGATCGACGGTCTGGTGAGCTTCGGCAAGGACACAAAAGGCAAACGCAAAGTGATCGTGACCCCTGAAGTGGGCGAACCCAAAGAATATCTTATTCCCAAAGGCAAGCATATTTCAGTGCACTCGGGTGACTGGGTTCAAGCCGGGGAAGCTCTCATGGAGGGCTCCACCAATCCGCACGATCTGCTCGGAATCAAGGGTGAGAAAGATCTGGCGAAGTACCTCGTGGACGAAGTGCAGGAAGTCTATCGGCTCCAGGGAGTCAAGATCAATGACAAGCACATAGAAGTAATAGTCAGACAGATGCTGCGACGAGTTCGTGTAAAGGAGGTTGGCGACACCGACTTCCTTGTAGGCGAGCAGATCGAGCGATCCGTATTCCAGGAAGAAAACAACCGCGTAATGGACGCCGGTGGTACCCCGGCGGTTGGTGAACCCCTGCTCCTCGGGATCACCAAGGCATCCCTGTCTACGGATTCCTTTATCAGCGCGGCGAGTTTCCAGGAGACGACCAAGGTTCTTACCGAAGCCTCGATTTGCGGAAAAATAGACCACCTACGGGGCTTGAAAGAGAACGTGATCATGGGAAGACTCATCCCCGCGGGTACTGGTCTGGCCAGGTACAAAAACCTCAGGCTGGAGCACGAAGGGACGGAGGAGGCAGTCCGTCCCGGCCGTCAGGAAAGGCGGCAGGTGGGAGAGACTATTCAGGACATTGCTTGAATACGAGCAGGTGATTCGATTTAAAACGCGCGTGGCGCGATTTAGCGCCACACCGGTTGCGGGTGCACCCGGGGCCTGGAGGCGAGAAGGATTGATCGAGTTTTAGGTTGAGTGACATAAATGCTTTAAACGTTTAGAAAGAGATTTGTTGCCGTCCGGGGCCGGAAATCTTCTTTCCGGCCTTTGCTTTTTATGAAAAAAGGGTTGACAACCCCGTGACGATCTGAGCATACTACCGGGATACATATTTGGAGGTCATGGCGCATGCCGACGATTAACCAGCTGGTCAGAAAAGGACGAACACGGCCCAGGAAAAAAACCTCGGCCCCGGCACTGACCAACTGCCCCCAACGCCGGGGAGTCTGTGTGAGAGTCTATACTACGACGCCCAAGAAGCCGAACTCCGCGTTGAGGAAGGTCGCCAGAGTCCGTCTCACCAATGGGTACGAAGTCACCTCCTATATCCCCGGTATCGGTCACAATCTGCAGGAGCACTCAGTTGTCCTTATCCGAGGCGGGCGCGTCAAAGACTTGCCCGGCGTACGTTACCATATTATCAGGGGTGCTCAGGACGCGTTCGGTGTACAGGACCGAAAGCAGGGGAGATCAAAATACGGAACAAAAAGGCCCAAATAATTCTGCCTGATTCGGCGGTTCGGGGCGTTCCGAAAATATGGAGTGAATAAGCCGCAGGAAACGCACCAACTGGTGAATCGCTAAACGATCAGGAGCCTAATCTTTACGGGTCCGGGTAAACCGTCAAATGCGACGGGGTAGGTTTAGAAGGGGATACTCAAAGGTGCAACAGCGGAGGATAGCTCGCTGTGGCCTTCTGGACCTTTCCAACCTGGAAGCTGCCCGGTGCAGCACGTTCTGAAGACTGCCATAAACTGGACGGCGCAAGCCCCAAACTGGAGCGAAGTGCAATGCCGAGAAAAGGGAAAGTCCCCAAGAGGGACGTTTTGCCCGATCCGAAATACCACAGCAAACTTGTTGCCAAGTTCATACATGGAATCATGTGGGAGGGCAAGAAGTCTATTGCCGAAGGTATTCTCTACGATTGTTTCGAAATCATGGTAAAAAAGACGAACGAAGATCCCCTCAAATTGTTCGAAAAGGCCGTGGAGAATGTCAAACCTGTGCTGGAGGTCCGTTCCAGGCGCGTGGGCGGAAGCACATATCAGGTGCCTGTGGAAATTCGTCCGGAGAGAAGGCAAGCCCTAGCAATCCGCTGGCTCATACAATACTCCCGCGGACGTGGTGAACATAGCATGAAGGAGAAACTCGCTGCAGAGCTTCTCGACGCAGCCTCCAACAAGGGTAGCGCGGTCAAAAAGAAGGAGGACACCCACAAGATGGCCGAAGCCAATAAAGCTTTCGCCCATTACAGGTGGTAGTGATCCAGGGAAGACCGAACCCCATGAAAGGAGACTCTCTAACAAAAACCCGAAACATCGGGATAATGGCCCATATTGACGCGGGAAAGACCACCACGACCGAGCGTGTCTTATATTACACAGGTGTTTCCCATCGAATGGGTGAGGTCCATGACGGCAATGCAGTCATGGACTGGATGGAACAGGAGCAGGAACGGGGAATTACGATTACTTCCGCTGCCACCGCGTGTCAGTGGAAAAAGCACAGAATCAACATAATCGACACACCCGGACACGTGGACTTCACTATCGAAGTGGAGCGATCCTTACGGGTGCTGGATGGAGCGGTTGCTCTCTTCTGTGCAGTGGGCGGAGTGGAACCCCAATCTGAAGCGGTGTGGAAGCAGGCTGAACGTTATGGCATCCCTAGAATCGCCTTTATCAATAAAATGGACCGCGTGGGCGCGGATTACTTGAGAGTCGTCGAAATGATGAAAACCAGACTAAGGACCAACCCCGTTTTGCTTCAGATCCCGGTCGGATCCGAAGACGCCTTTAGCGGGGTTATCGACCTCATTGCCATGAAACGCATTCTCTTTGACGATGAGTCTGCGGGCACGAAGTTCGAGGTCCTGGACGTGCCCCCGGAGTATTACGAGAAGGCTGTTGAAGCAAGGCAACAAATGCTCGAGAGCGTCTGCGAACTCGACGATGAACTTCTGGAACGTTATCTGGAAGGGGACACTGACATTCCTGCCGACTTGATTTACCAGACGCTTCGCCAAGGAACCCTGGATCTGAAGACCACTCCGGTCCTCATGGGTACTGCATTCAAGAACAAAGGTATTCAGCAACTTCTCGATGCCGTGGTCGATTTTCTCCCTTCACCTCTCGATGTCCCGCCTATCCAAGGAAAAGACACGAAGGGGAAAACTGTCACCCGACCGGTCGACGGGCCCTTCTCTGCCCTGGCTTTTAAAGTGATGAACGACCCGTATACAGGCAATCTCACCTTCTTCAGGGTCTATTCGGGCAGTCTTACATCCGGATCGGGTGTATACAACGTCAATAACGACAAGAAAGAACGAATCGGCCGCCTGCTGAAGATGCATGCCAATCAGCGGGAAGAGGTAAAAGAAGCCCGCGCCGGAGACATAATTGCCGCAGTGGGACTCAAATATACGCGAACCGGCGACACGCTGTCAGACGAAGATCACCCTGTGTTGCTGGAATCGATGGAATTCCCTGAACCGGTGATTTCTGTGGCCCTTGAGCCCAAATCCCGTGACGAAGTCGAAAAGCTGTCCAGATCTCTCGGCCGATTATTGCGGGAAGATCCGTCGCTGAAGGTCAAAGTGGATCGCGAAACAGGCCAGACAATACTGTCCGGAATGGGTGAGCTCCACCTGGAAATAGTGGTGGACCGGCTCCTCAGAGAATTTCAGGTGGAAGCGTCGGTCGGAGAACCTCAGGTTGCCTTCCGTGAAACTCTCACCCGGCCTACTAAAATACACTATCGCCACGTGAAACAGACCGGAGGAAAAGGTCAGTTTGCCGAAGTGGTCCTCGAAGTGCAGCCGGCAGAACGTGGCAGCGGTCTGGAGTTCATTGACAAAATAACCGGGGGAGTCATACCGAAAGAATTCATAAAGCCTGTAGAGGCTGGCGTACGGCATGCAATGGAGGCCGGCGTGTTGTCGGGATACCCTGTCGTTGACATTAAGGTAACCCTGGCCGACGGCAAGTATCATGAAGTTGACTCATCAGAAATGGCCTTCAAAATGGCCGGATTCATGGCTTTCAGAGAGGCGTGCGGCAAAGGGCGGAGCGTTCTTCTCGAGCCTATCATGGACGTCGAGGTCGTGACGCCCGGTGAATTCTTGGGTGATGTACTGGGCGACTTGACGGCAAGGCGAGGAAAGATCCTCGGCATGGAAAGCCATTTGGGGACCCAAACCGTAGGAGTCAGGGTGCCTCTGGCGAGAATGTTCGGATATGCAACGGATTTGAGGAGCTTAACACAAGGCCGCGCTACCTTTACTATGCGATTTTCCCATTATGAGCCGGCACCGCAATCTGTCACCGAAAAGATCGTTGCCGGATTCAAGCAATCTGGAGGAGCCCATGGGCAAGGCGAAATTTGAGCGAACCAAGCCTCACGTGAATGTTGGGACGATAGGTCACATAGATCACGGAAAGACAACCCTGACAGCGGCGATCACGCGGATATTGTCGAAGAAGGGGATGGCAGAGTATGTGCCGTTTGAGGAGATAGACAAGGCTCCGGAGGAGAAGGAGCGAGGAATCACCATAGCGACGGCGCATGTGGAATATCAGACAGACAAGCGGCACTATGCGCACGTGGACTGTCCGGGACATGCGGACTACATCAAGAACATGATAACCGGTGCGGCCCAGATGGACGGTGCGATCCTTGTGGTGGGAGCCAATGACGGTCCCATGCCGCAGACGAGAGAGCATATACTTCTGGCTCGTCAGGTGGGAGTTCCGTATATAGTGGTTTTTTTGAACAAGACGGACATGGTGGACGATCCGGAGTTGATCGAGTTGGTGGAGCTTGAGCTTCGCGAGTTATTGAGTTCGTACGAGTTTCCGGGTGATGACATACCGATAATAAAGGGTAGTGCGCTCAAGGCCCTGGAGGCCGGGGATCCTGCTCATCCGGATGCGAAGTGCATACTTGAGCTTATGGATGCGGTGGATTCGTACGTACCAGTCCCTGTACGGGAGACGGACAAGCCCTTCTTGATGCCTGTGGAGGACGTGTTCAGCATATCGGGTCGTGGTACGGTTGTTACCGGTAGAGTGGAGCGCGGTCGGATCAAGGTGAACGAAGAGGTTGAGATAGTGGGGATACGCGAGACGCGCAAGACTGTCTGTACCGGAGTGGAGATGTTTCGCAAGGTGCTGGATTCAGGAGAGGCCGGGGACAATGTTGGACTTCTCCTTCGCGGCATAAAGCGGGACGAGGTGGAGCGCGGTCAGGTGGTAGCGCATCCTGGTACGATCACCCCTCACACGAAGTTCAAGGCGGAGACGTACATCCTGGCCAAGGAGGAAGGCGGGCGTCACACGCCGTTTTTCAACGGTTACCGGCCCCAGTTCTACTTCCGGACTACGGACGTGACCGGAGTGATAACGCTCCCCGAAGGAGTGGAGATGGTGATGCCCGGGGACAATGTATCCCTGGAGGGCCACCTGATTACCCCAATCGCCATGGAAGATGGCCTGCGCTTTGCGATCAGAGAAGGCGGAAGGACAGTTGGCGCAGGGGTTGTCTCCCAGATCATCGAATAACTTTAACCGTGTCGTCGCAGCACAGTGTGGGGACTTGAGCATGGATATGCAAACTCTCAAAATTAGAATCAGATTGAAAGCCTACGACCACAAGCTCCTGGACCAATCGGCAGCGGAGATTGTAGACACAGCCTGGCGTACAGGGGCAAAGGTTGCCGGCCCGATACCTCTCCCGACGAGGATTCACAAGTACACAGTGTTGCGATCTCCTCATGTCGACAAGAAGTCCCGGGAGCAGTTCGAAATAAGAGTTCACAAGCGATTGCTTGATATTTTGGAACCGACTCAGCAAACGCTGGACGCCTTAATGAAATTGGACCTGTCGCCAGGGGTAGACGTCGAGATAAAGGCCTGAGGAACACCGGATAGGCAAGGAGCTGAACATGATTCAGGGAATGATCGGGAAAAAACTGGGAATGGTCCAGCTCTTCGATGAAGAGGGCCACGCCATGGGGGTCACTGTGGTGGAGGCAGGTCCGTGCACGGTGATCCAGAAGAGAGGTGATTCCAAGTTTCAAGTGGGGTACTCCCCTGCAAAGGAACATAAAGTCTCCAAACCTCTTCTCGGCCAATTCCGAAAGGCGGGCACCACCCCGTTCAGAATATTGAAGGAATTCCCTGCGGATGATGCGGATTCCATAGAAATCGGGCAGGAATTCAGGGCGGACATCTTCAACACCGGGGATACCGTAAAGGTAACGGGTACCGGAAAAGGCAAAGGATTCGCCGGCGTGCTCAAAAAGTGGAATTTCGGAGGAGGACGAGAAACTCACGGTTCTCGGTCACACCGAATCCCCGGGTCGGTTGGACAATGCGCTTGGCCCTCGCGGATTTTCAAAGGAAAAAAAATGCCTGGCAGACTGGGCGGTGGCCAAGTGACTGCACCTTCGGTCAAAGTTGTGGAAGTTCGGCCTGATGAAAATCTGATCTTTCTTAAAGGTCCCATCCCTGGAGCTAGAGGGGCCATCATTGTGATAAGGAAAAGCTGATGCCCTTGGTAGATGTGATCAACCAAAAAGGGGAAAAAGTCAACTCCATCGAGCTGGATGAGACCGTGTTCAACGCGGACATCCGGGACTCCCTGGTCCAGAAGGTGGTGGTGTGGCAATTGGCGAAACGCCGAAGTGGCACCGCCTCCACAAAGACTCGAGGAGAGATCTCGGGAGGCGGCAAAAAGCCTTGGCGGCAAAAGGGTACCGGCCGGGCAAGAGCAGGCACCAACCGGTCCCCAATCTGGACTGGAGGCGGAACGATCTTTGGCCCTAAGCCTCGCTCCTACGCTTTTTCTCTCCCCAAGAAGGTCCGAAAGGCTGCCCTCAGATCGGCCCTTAGTTCCAAGCTCAAAGACGACCAGCTCACTATCGTGGACAAAATCGAACTTGAAGCCCCCAAGACCAGGCTCTTCATCGAGACTATGAAGGCGATGGGTTTCGAAACTGAAAAGACTCTGGTTGTAACTGCTGGGAAAGACGAGTCATTGCAACGGTCATCGCAAAATCTCTATCGGGTGTTGGTGCTCCCCACAGAGGGGCTCAACGTCTACGACCTGCTTCGTTTCGACCGTCTGGTGGTCCTCGAAGCTGCGGTTCCAAGAATACATGAGAGGTTGGGCTAATGCTGGAAGAGTACCAAATAGTCCGACGACCCATAGTTACTGAAAAGGGAACCACCCTCAAAGAAGAGAACAATCAGCTTGTCTTCGAGGTGGCGCTCGGGGCCAATAAGTCCGAGATCAAGAAGGCCGTTGAGAAACTTTTCAAAGTAACAGTCTTGTCTGTCCGAACTCAGAACCGCCTCGGAAAACGTAAACGGCTCGGTCGCTCGGTTGGCCGCCGCAAGCATTGGAAAAAGGCGCTTGTGACGCTTAAAGAGGGTGATCGTGTGGACTATTTTGAAGGAGTTTAGATTTGGATTGCACTGTCTGGTCGGCTTTTGGAGTAAGCTCCAAACTCAGCATGGACCGATCCGGACATAAATAGCGTCAAGGACTGATTCATGGGCATAAAGAAATACAAGCCGACATCTCCCGGCATCAGGTTCCAAACAGGGTTGACTTTCGAGGAGGTAACTGCTCGCAAACCCCTCAAGACTCTGGTGCAAGGAACTCACAAGACAGGCGGCCGAAACAATAACGGCAGAATAACTGTCAGACATCGCGGCGGGGGACACAAACGGCTGTTCCGCGTCATTGATTTCAAGAGAGACAAGAGTGACGTACCCGGCAAAGTAGTCGACGTGCAGTACGACCCCAATCGAAGTGCTCGTCTGGCCCTAATCAGCTACGCGGACGGGGATAAACGTTACATTCTGTGGCCTCAAGGAGTGAAGGTTGGAGACTCCGTGGTTGCCGGCGATCGGGTGGACATTAAACCCGGCAACTGTCTGCCGCTGAAAAATATCCCCTTGGGGACTATGGTTCACAATGTCGAGATGAAAATCGGCAAAGGCGGCCAGGTCATACGTTCCGCGGGGACTTACGGCCAGTTGATGGCCAAAGAAAAAGGGTATGTCCAGCTAAAGCTCCCATCGGGTGAGGTCCGCATGGTCCTGGACCGTTGCCGTGCGACCGTAGGTCAGGTGGGCAACCTGGATCATGAAAACGTTTCGTTGGGGAAAGCGGGCCGGACTCGGCTTTTAGGCCGTCGCCCCAAAGTCCGTGGCGTCGTGATGAATCCGGTTGATCATCCCCACGGCGGCGGCGAGGGTCGGACCTCCGGCGGGCGCCATCCGGTCACTCCATGGGGAGTCCCGACCAAAGGGTACAAGACCCGTAAGCGAGGCAAGACCTCCGACAGATTCATCCTTAAACGAAGGAAGTGATTGCAATGCCCCGTTCGGTACACAAGGGTCCTTTCGTAGACGACAACGTACTGAGGAAGGTCATGCAGGCCCGGGATACGGGTTCGCGAAAGGTCATCCAGACATGGTCTCGACGGTCGACGATTATTCCCGATATGGTCGGCCTGACTTTCGCTGTTCACAACGGCAAGAAATTCATCCCCGTGTTCGTTAGTGAAAACATGGTCGGCCACAAGCTTGGTGAATTCTCTCCGACTCGTACATTTCACGGCCATGCCGGGGATAGGAAAGCCAAGAAGGGGAGAAAGTAATGGAGTGGGAGTCAACCCTGAGACATGCACACATCTCGGCCCGCAAGGCAAGGCTGGTGGCTGACCTGGTCCGAGGAATGAAAGCGGACGCGGCGCTGGCCACACTTCAGTTCACGCCGCAAAAAGCCGCCGGAATGATTAGAAAAGTGCTCCAGTCCGCGATCGGCAACGCGTCGCAGTCCAGCGGGGTTGACGAAGATCGGCTTTACATAAGCCGCATTACGGTGGACGAAGGCCCTACGGCGAAACGATGGAGCCCGCGGGCGATGGGGCGAGCCACACGCATACGCAAACGAACTAGTCATATCTGCGTGGCTTTGACGGAGGAATGATTTTTCCAACATGGAGGATCCAGGCAGACCATTCGGCTTGGATAGGATCCTCCACCGACCCGCAGGAGGGCATTTTGGGACAGAAGGTACATCCACACGGATTTCGGCTCGGCGTCACTCGGACGTGGGATTCCCGCTGGTATTCTCAAAAGGATTACGGCGATTTTTTGATCGAGGATCTCAGGCTTCGGGATTTCGTAAAGAAACGGCTCTCCCAGGCCAGCATTTCAAAGATAGAAATCGAGCGAGCTGCGGGCAAGATCCGTCTGATCATTCACACCGCTCGTCCGGGAATTGTCATAGGCCCTAAGGGAAGCGAAATTGAAAAGCTTCGTCGCGAGGTCCTGCGAATGACCCAGAAGGATGTCATAGTAGACATCAAAGAGATCCGCAAACCGGAGATCGACGCTCAGCTTGTTGCAGAAAACGTCGCTCAACAACTTGAAAGACGCATAGCTTTCCGGCGAGCTATGAAGAAGTCCGTTACGAGCGCTTTGAAGTCCGGCGCGAAAGGCGTCCGAATAGCAACTGCGGGACGTCTGGGCGGAGCGGAAATGGCGAGACGCGAGTGGTATCGGGAAGGCAGAGTGCCTTTACACACGCTTAGAGCCGATATTGATTATGGATTCGCTCAGGCTTCCACCACTTACGGCGTGATCGGCGTGAAAGTTTGGATCTTTAAGGGTGAGATGATCAAGAGCACCGCAGCGGAGAAGTAATATGCTTGCCCCGAAGAAAGTTAAATACAGGAAACGGCAGAAAGGCCGAACGACCGGCCGGCCGCTCAGGGGGACCCATGTCTCCTTCGGCGAATTCGGCCTCATGGCGATGGCCCCTGGGTGGATAACAGCACGGCAGATCGAAGCAGGCCGAGTGGCCATGACGCGCCATGTTAAGAGGGGCGGCAAGATCTGGATTCGCCTGTTTCCGGATAAGCCCATAACGAAGAAGCCTGCCGAGACTCGCATGGGCAAAGGTAAGGGAGCCCCCGAAGAATGGGTAGCGGTGGTCAAACCCGGGAAGATCATGTACGAGATGGAGGGCGTCCCTGCCGAAGTAGCCAGAGAGGCCTTTCGTCTTGCGGCGAGGAAGCTGCCTATTAAGTCCCGATTCGTGATTCGTGAGGAGTTGACATGAAGCCGCGAGAACTAAGGGATCTTTCCCCGGATGAGCTAGCGGGCAAGGAGAAAGAGTTTCGCGAAGAGGAGTTTAAGCTTCGTTTCAAGCATGCCACCGGCCAGCTTGATAAAACTGCACGTCTCAAGAAGCTCCGAAGGGATATAGCCCGGGTGAAGACCATCATTAGAGAAAAGGAGGCGTCTGCATGACGAACTCCTCTGAAATCAGAAAGCAGCGTAAGGTAAGGACCGGTGTGGTAATCAGTAACAAAATGGACAAGACTGTTGTTGTCGAAGTCAGCCGCACAGTTATCCATCCGGTCTACAAGAAGTTTGTCCGCCGCAGAAAACGATTCATGGCCCACGATGAAGGAAACCGCTGCCATATAGGCGATAAGGTGATGATCGTGGAAACCCGTCCGCTGAGCCGGCACAAGAATTGGCGTGTCAGCAAGGTCGTCAAAGAGGCACCGCTACCCGGAGGTGCTTCATGATTCAGCAGCAGACGCGCATGGACGTCGCGGACAATTCGGGAGCGAAAGAGCTTTATTGCATTAAAGTTCTCGGCGGTACCAAGCGCAAATACGCAAGTGTCGGCGATGTGGTGGTCGTTTCCGTGAAGGAGGCTATCCCAAATTCCAAGGTCAAGAAGGGCGAGGTTCACAAGGCGGTAGTTGTGCGGACGCGGCGTGCGGTTCGACGTGCGGACGGGTCGTACATCCGCTTTGACGACAATTCGGCAGTCCTGATCAACAATCAGATGGAACCCATCGGCACTCGTATTTTTGGTCCGGTGGCTCGGGAGTTGAGAGCCAAGAAGTTTATGAAGATTGTGTCTCTGGCTCCGGAGGTTCTTTGAATATGTCTAACATCAAGAAAAACGACAGAGTGAAGGTCCTCACGGGGAAAGAAAAAGGTAGGCAGGGCAAGGTTCTCAAGATACTCAAAGATAAGGACGCTGCCTTGGTAGAGCGCCTTAACTTTGTCAAGCGCCACACAAGGCCCGGAGGAACTGCCGGCGGACAAGGCGGCATCGTCGAAAAGGAAGCCCCGATTAAACTTTCAAAGCTGATGCTGGTTTGCCCCAAATGCTCCAAGTCCACGAGGACGGGTGTCAGAATTCTCGATGACGGCCACAGAGTTCGTTACTGCAAGAAGTGTGAGGAGCAATTAGACGGTTAGAAGGAACAATCTCATGGCGTCGAGGCTGAAAGAATACTACTTCAAATCTGTCGTGCCGACTCTGATGGATCGGTTCAAGTACAAGAATCCTATGCAAGTGCCGGGTCTTAAAAAGATCGTACTAAACATGGGGTTGGGTGAGGCTATTCAGAATGCAAAAATCCTGGAAAGCGCCCAACAGGAAATGGCTGTCATAACAGGCCAGTGGCCGGTGCTCCGAAAGGCAAGGAAGTCCATAGCTACGTTCAAGCTCCGGGAAGGGATGACCATCGGCTGCAAAGTCACTTTGCGACGAGAGAATATGTACCATTTCTTGGACAAGCTGATCAGCATTGCCCTTCCGAGAGTCCGAGATTTCCGAGGAGTGAATCCGCGAGGGTTCGACGGCCGAGGCAACTTTTCAATGGGAATCAAGGAGCAGATCATTTTTCCCGAGATCAACTACGATAGGATTGAAAAGATCCGAGGGATGAATGTTACCATCGTAACTTCCGCAACAACGGACGAGGAAGCCCGAGAATTGCTGGCGAATCTGGGGATGCCGTTCAGGAAATAGATTATTTCTCCTCCAAGGAGGGAGCGTGGCCAAGATTTCGATGATAGTTAAGGCTGGAAGGCCTCAGAAGTTCGAAGTTAGGCAGTACAATCGATGCCGGATCTGCGGGCGGCCGAGGGGCTATTATCGCAAGTTCAAGTTGTGCCGGATATGCTTGAGGAACGAGGCCCTAAAGGGCCACGTCCCGGGCATGGTCAAATCGAGCTGGTAGGAGACTGCTGAAATGAGCATGACTGACCCCATAGCGGACATGTTGACTCGAATCCGCAATGCCAGGCAAGCGCGCAAGGAACAGGTAACAATTCCTGCCTCGAATCTTAAGATCGGTATCGCCCAGATCTTGAAGGAAGAGGGATACGTCAAGAAATACAAGGTCATTCGGTCTGCGAAGAACAAACAGGGTGTCCTGAAACTCACTCTCCGGTTCGATGATGAGACTGTATGTGTAATTGAAGGACTGGCCAGGGTCTCCCGGCCTGGTCGGAGAGTTTACGTTGGTCATGAGCACAATTTGAAGAGCCACGGCGGCGTGGGCATGCTTGTCCTTTCGACCTCTCAGGGAGTCATGACCGACAAAGAAGCCAAACGGCGCCGAATCGGAGGCGAGGTGCTTTGCAGCATCTGGTAGCGGAATACTTCAGGAGCTTTACTGATGTCTAGAATAGGCAAGGCCCCTATAGCGATACCTGAAAAAGTCAAAGTCACCCTTGCACCCCCAAACGTGACAGTTGAAGGGCCGAAGGGTGTGCTGAGCATGTCAATTTCAGACCTGGTCAAGGTTGAAAAAGACGAGACGCACGTCCGGGTATCGGCGGTACAGGACCACAGAAAATGCCGTGCAATGCATGGCCTGACTAGAACGCTCATTCAGAATATGGTGACGGGAGTGACTTCCGGCTTCACTAAATCACTTGAGATACAGGGAGTCGGATACCGAGCTGAAGCGGGCAAGCAATCCCTCACTTTAAACGTTGGATATTCCAACCCCGTCGTGGTCGCGGTTCCCGACGGCTTGTCCGTCGAAGTAGAGAAGAACACTATTATTCATGTGCGCGGCATTGATAAACAACAGGTCGGTGAGATGGCTGCGATAATCCGAAGAGTGCGCAAACCCGAACCCTACAGAGGCAAAGGGATACGGTATCTAGGCGAGCAGGTTCGGCGTAAGGTCGGAAAAGCTGGAGCGAAATAGTTTCGGCGTCGGCTTTTGAAAGTCTCGGAGGGCCGTGAGGAACAAGCACCGGCGTTGGAGAGGAAATATAGTATGGCCAGTGAAACGGAAAAATCGTCATCCAGAAAGAAACGGACCAGCCGCGTACGTTATAAAATCGGTTGTAACCGAGAGCGTCCACGCTTGACGGTGTTTCGATCCAACAAGAACATCTTTGCCCAGATAATTGATGACCGCAAAGGTGTTACTCTGGTTCAAGCGTCTACACTCGATAAGGAATTTCGCAGGAAACCTGGAGATCCTTTCAATGCGGATACGGCCCGTCAGGTAGGTAAACGGATCGCAGCCAGGGCCAAGGAACAAAACATAGTCAAAATAGTTTTCGACAGGGGTTCGTACCTATATCACGGCAAGGTTAAAGCCCTGGCTGACGGGGCCCGTGATGGGGGACTGGACTTTTAGGAGCTAAGGAGGAAGCGCTTGCTCATCAGATCCGATATGTCTTCGGAAGCCGAATTGAAGGACCGAGTGGTCCACCTGAATCGCGTCGCAAAAGTGGTCAAAGGCGGCAGGAGATTTTCCTTCAGCGCCGTTGTAGTTGTTGGCGACGGGCAAGGCCGCGTGGGATTTGGCCTTGGTAAAGCCAATGAAGTTCCTGAGGCTATACGCAAAGGGGTGGATCGCGCTAAATCCTCGTTAGTCGAGGTACCGATTGTTAATGGCACGGTCCCCCATGAAATCACCGGCGAATATGGGGCGGCTAAAGTGTTTCTTAAACCGGCCGGCTCCGGAACAGGGGTTATCGCTGGAGGCGCTGTTCGTGCCGTGATGGAAGCAGTAGGAATCCGGGACATTCTAACCAAGTGTATCGGTACGAATAATCCTCATAACGTGGTCAAAGCAACCTTCGCAGGGTTAAGAGGTCTCCGGACGCAGCAGCAGATCGCTAAGAAGCTCGGAAGGACCGACCTGCCCGAAGAAGAGCAAGACAAGGGAGAGGAAAATGGCCCCAATGCTTAAGGTGACCTTGAAGAGAAGCACCATTAAGGCCACCAAGCCGCAGCGAGAGACGGTGCGTGGGCTGGGGCTGAGGAAACTCCATCAGAGTCGCCTTCTGCGCGATACTCCCGAGGTGCGGGGGATGGTCCTCAAGGTGAACCATCTGGTGGAACTCGAAGAAGTCGCCGAATGACTAGGTGCCTGGTGGAGATATAGATGAAACTTTCGAACCTACAGACCCCTGGTAACAAGAAGGCCAAGCGAGTCGGCCGGGGCGAATCGTCAGGGCTTGGCAAGACATGCGGAAAAGGGCACAAAGGACAGAAGTCCCGCTCGGGAGGAGGGGTGTCGCCGGGCTTTGAGGGCGGGCAGATGCCTCTGCAGAGGCGCCTCCCCAAGAAGGGTTTTACCAATACCTTCAAGATCCATTACAATATTGTTCATATCAAGGACCTGTCCAGATTTGAGGCGGGTACCGAGATAACGCCGGCGTTGCTGCGAGAAAACGGCATGACGAAACGGCATGGGCCGATAAAGCTTCTGGCCGATGGCGACGTAGGCGGGGCATACAACATTAAGCTGGATAGAGTAAGCTCGGCGGCCCGTGCAAAGATCGAGGCCGCGGGTGGCACAGTGGAGGAGCAGTGAGAAACTGCTCCGCTCAAGCAGCTCTTAAAGTGAGATCAGGTTTTTCAAGTGGGAGACTGGCGTCGTGATAGGCTCCATAACCAACATTGCCAAGATTCCGGAACTCAAGCGTAGGGTCATCTTCACCCTTCTGATGCTCCTTGTCTATAGGATCGGGGTGCACATTCCTACGCCCGGCATCAATGAAGTTGCTCTCAAGGATTTCTTTGCCCGGTACCAGCAGACCTTGTTCGGTGTAATTGATATGTTTACCGGAGGAGCGATGGAGCGTTTCTCTGTGTTTTCCCTTGGGATCATGCCTTACATCAGTGCTTCCATCATACTCCAACTGCTTACCGTCGTTATTCCGCACCTGGAAAGGCTTTCCAAGGAAGGTGAAGCCGGTCGCAAGAAGATCACTCAGTATACTAGATACGGGACCGTACTCCTTTCTCTTATTCAAGGAATGGGGATAAGCATTGGCTTGTCCAAAACTCAGAACTTGGTTTACATGCCCGGGCCGGCGTTCGTCATACTCTCGATGATCACCTTGACGGCAGGCACCGCTTTTATAATGTGGCTCGGTGAGCAGATTACAGAAAGGGGCATAGGCAACGGCATCTCACTGATCATATTCGCCGGCATTGTTGCTCGAATGCCTGCTGCACTCGGCCACACGATTCAGCTTGTGAGGACGGGGGACATGGGTTTTCTCGTGCTCCTCCTCCTCATAGCCATCATGATCGTCGTGATCGCTGTAATTGTGTTCGTGGAAAGAGGACAGCGCCGGATCCCCGTACAGTACGCGAAACGTGTTGTCGGGAGACGAATTTACGGAGGCCAAAGTACTCACTTACCCCTGAAGGTGAATACTGCGGGGGTTATTCCTCCTATCTTTGCCTCCTCGCTCATAATTTTCCCGGCGACTATCGCTCAGTTCCTGAATGTTCCGGCCATAACCTATATAACAGGCTGGCTTAGACCGGGAACCGGAATTTACGAGCTTATTTACATTGGGTTGATTGTCTTCTTCTGCTACTTTTACACCGCGGTTACTTTCAACCCGGTAGACGTGGCGGACAACATGAAAAAGTATGGAGGTTACATCCCGGGAATTAGGCCCGGTAAAAAAACCTCCCAGTACATAGACAAGGTGCTGACAAGAATTACTTTTGGGGGGGCCATCTACATTTCGGCAGTGTGCGTCCTCCCGTCGATCCTCATTGCACGCTTTAATGCGCCTTTTTATTTCGGTGGGACCTCATTACTCATTGTAGTAGGCGTCGCTCTGGACACGTTAACTCAAATTGAGTCTCACATGATCCAGAGGCATTATGAGGGATTTATCCGAACGGGCCGGATCAAGGGGAGGCGGTAGAAGACCGCGACTTCTCTAAAACAGGAAGGGATTATGAGAATCGTATTATTGGGAGGACCGGGATCGGGCAAAGGGACTCAGGCTAAAAAGCTCGTGGACAAGCTGGGCATACCACAGATTTCCACCGGGGACATCTTCCGGGCCGCGCTCAAAGAGGGCACCCCGATGGGCCTGAAGGCCAAGACGTACATGGATAAGGGAGAACTAGTACCGGACGACGTTGTCATAGGAGTCGTCGAGGAACGGTTGGCCAAGCCGGACTTGGACAAGGGTTACATGTTGGACGGATTTCCCAGGACACTGGCCCAGGCGGAAGCTCTGGATAAGATACTTGCAGCGCAGAATCAATCAATCAACCATGCCATCTTGGTGGATGTCCCGGATGAAGAACTCGTCGCCAGACTCTCCGGCCGACGCACATGCCGAAATTCCGATTGCGGCAAGATGTATCATGTGATGTTCAATCCTCCCAAACGCGATATGCTCTGCGATACGTGCGGATCGGAACTTTACCAAAGGGATGACGACACCGAGGCTACTATCAGAGAGAGACTCGCGGTTTACAACAATCAAACAGCCCCTCTCATTGACTATTACGAAAAGAAGCGGTTGCTTCGCCGTGTGAAGGGCGTAGGTCCGATCGACGAGATATTTGCCTCTATACAAAAGGTTCTTGAATAGGTAGCTGTCCCAAAGATGGATGAGGAGGGCCCATGAAAGTAAGGGCTTCAGTTAAAAAGATTTGTGATAAGTGCAAGATTATCAAACGCAAAGGAACCGTTCGGGTGATTTGCGAGAACCCAAAACATAAACAGCGTCAGGGTTAGACCCGGTACGCATTTGTCTCATCGCCAGGAGGAAGACCGTGGCACGTATCGCAGGGATTGACCTTCCCAAAAACAAGCGCATGGAAGTTGCGCTAACCTATATCTACGGGATAGGAACGACCACGGCCCGGAAGATTCTCGAAGAGGCCGGACTGGATCTGAGCATGAAAACGGATCAGCTCAGCGAGGTCGATGTCGCCAAGATCCGTGAGGCCATTGATCGTTCGTACAAGGTGGAGGGAGATCTTCGCCGTGACATAGGCATGAATATAAAGCGGCTCATGGACCTCGGGTGCTATCGGGGCTTGCGTCACCGCCGTGGTCTACCTGCCCGTGGACAACGCACGCATACCAACGCCCGGACCCGTAAAGGTCCGAGAAAGATGCAGATCGGTAAGCGCAAGTAGCTTTTGAGGACCGCGGGCGAGTCTGCTCGGAAAAGAATTCGATATCTTCAGGGAGAGCATTCACCGCGTGCAGATCTGGGCGGCCCCTGGTAGGGCCGGCAAGCGAGAGAAACCAGGTCCCCCCCTTTACGGGGCCTAACGGAGAGCCCAATGCCAAAAAAGCGAGTCGTTCGCAAAAAGAAAGAAAAACGTATTATTCCCAGAGGAGTAGCACACATCCAATCCACGTTCAATAACACGATCGTTACAATTACTGACATAGAAGGTAACGTCGTGGCATGGTCGTCAGCGGGTACTCAAG
This sequence comes from uncultured delta proteobacterium, assembly GCA_963729795.1. Taxonomy (GTDB): domain Bacteria; phylum Desulfobacterota; class Desulfomonilia; order Desulfomonilales; family Desulfomonilaceae; genus CAWBBA01. The sequence continues at coordinate 321,175 of CAVSPC010000016.1, forward strand.
GCTTCAAGGGATCAAGAAAGTCTACCCCCTTCGCTGCCCAGTTAGCCGCGGAAGATGCCGCCCGTAAAGCCATGGAACAAGGTATGAGGAGTGTCGAAGTCTTGATAAAGGGACCGGGAGCCGGCCGGGAAGCCGCGCTCCGGTCTTTACAGGCCACGGGTTTTCAGATCACCATGATCAAGGATGTTACACCGATCCCGCACAACGGGTGTCGGCCTCCGAAGAGAAGAAGGGTCTAACCATTTACGGATACATTAGTTTTCCGAACCAAAGGAGATAGTATTGGCTCGCTATCATGAAGCAGTGTGCAGGTTCTGTCGCCGGGAAGGGTCAAAGCTGTTCCTTAAAGGGGATCGCTGTTACTCAGATAAGTGTTCTGTGGAGAGGAGAACTTATCCCCCCGGTCAGCACGGTCAGAGCCGTCCAAAACACACAGATTACGGTGTGCAGCTTAGAGAAAAGCAAAAGGTGAGGCATATTTACGGCGTGCTGGAAAAGCAGTTCCGTACGTACGTTCATCTTGCGGAGCAAAAGAAGGGCGTGACTGGCGAGAATCTACTTCTTTTGTTGGAATCGCGGCTGGATAATATGGTTTTCAGAATGGGGTTTGCTCCGTCCAGGGCTGAAGCCAGACAATTGATAAACCACGGGCACATTATAGTGAATGGACGGAAAGTGGACATACCCTCGTTCAGGACCAAACCTGGCATGATCGTGGAGATCCGCGAAAAAAGCCGGACAATTCATGCGATTGACGATTCTTTGAAAACCGTTACAAGGCGCGGGATCCCATCGTGGCTGGATGTCGATGTGGCAGCCTTCAGAGGCGTTGTCAAGGCATTGCCGACAAGAGAGGAACTGCCTCCCACCATTAAAGAGCAGTTGATCGTTGAGTTCTATTCTAAGTAGTGCCCGGAGGACGTGAGGGAAGGAACGAACTTCCCAAGATTCAGGAAAGAACCGACGCAATGGGCCATGGTGGCCTTTGAGAACCCACAAGGGAAATCGATTCCTTACAACCGCATCAGAATTCCGCATTGCAGAATTCACAGTTAACAAGAGGGAAGCCATGAGTGAAACGGGGCAGACGCTGATGAGTCGAAATTGGACCGAGCTCATCCGACCTCGCCGCATGGAGGTGGAAGAGGAGACGCATACCCCTTTCTACGGAAAATTTGTGTGCGAGCCGTTGGAAAGGGGATACGGCATCACGTTGGGGAATTCTCTTCGGCGTGTGCTCCTTTCTTCGCTGCAGGGCGCAGCCATAACATCGGTCAAAATCGATGGGGTGCTGCATGAGTTCTCTGCCTTACCCGGCGTGAAAGAAGATGTTACCGACATAATCCTAAATTTGAAACAAGTTCAGTTGAAACTTCACACCAGTTATCCCAAAACTCTCAAACTCGAAGCAGTAGGGGAGGGAGAAGTCCGCGCAGGTGACATCATTACGGATGAAACAGTAGAGGTCATCAACCCCGAGCATATTGTGGCGACGTTGTCCAAGGAAGGGCGCCTTTCCATGACCATGACTGCGGAATGGGGAAAGGGATACGTGCCAGCGGAGGCTCACAAGACAGAAGAGGATCCCATCGGAACTCTGGCTCTGGATGCCGTGTTCTCACCGGTACGCAAAGTGAGCTATAAGATTACTAACGCCCGGGTGGGGCGCAGGACTGACTACGACAAGCTCACCGTCGAGATTTGGACGACCGGTGCGGTGTACCCTGAAGATGCCCTTGCGCAGGCCGCGAAGATCCTCAGAGAACAATTCCTGGTTTTTCTGAATTTTGAAGAGGAAGAGAAAGCTATTCACGTGGAAAAGCCACAGCGCGAGCCGGAAATCAACGAAAACCTCTACAGGAGCGTGGGGGAGTTGGAACTAAGCGTCCGCTCGGCTAATTGTCTAAAGAATGCGGATATAAAATTCATTGGCGAACTGGTCCAACGCACTGAGGCGGAAATGCTCAAGACGAAGAATTTCGGCAGGAAATCGCTGAATGAAATCAAAGAAATTTTGGCGGATATGGACCTACAGCTAGGAATGGCGATACCGAGCTTCCCCAGTCGAGAAGAGCTGGAACGTATGCGACAGGAACGCGAGAGTTTCATTACCGAATAAGCCCGGGAGACATACATGCGACACAGAAAAGCAAGATACAAATTGGGCATGAGGACCGCGCAGCGAGAAGCCATGCTCAGAAATATGGTTACCTCTCTGCTGGAGCATGAGAGCATCACTACCACCGATGCCCGGGCCAAAGCAGTCAGAGGTCTAGCCGACAATATGATAACCCTGGGCAAGCGAGGTGATCTCCACGCCCGGCGGCAGGCTATGCAAACGATAAGATCGAAGCGCGTTGCGCGCCTCTTGTTCGATGAGATCGCCCCTCGCTTTTCAAATCGGGAGGGTGGATACGTACGAGTTGTGAAGAAGGGTCTCAGAGTAGGGGACCGCGCCGCTGTCTCCCTCGTAGAACTCGTCGAAAAAAACCCTGAAAAGGCCCGAGAAAAAAAGACTTCTGGAAAACCCAAGGGCCTCAAGGATAAGATCGTGGACAGCTTGAAATCCAAGTGAGGGCGTGTTCCCGCTTCTTTTTGGGCCATGCCGCCCAGCGACAATCAACTCTTTACGAAATCCGCCGGCCGGTGGCGTCCTAGCTTGATACCGGCGTTGCGGACGCATGATTTCTCTCAAAAATTTGGCCTTTTCCTATTCGCCCCAAGCTCCGCTTGTTCTCAAGGGGCTCACCTTAACCATTGAGAATCCTTCATGGGTAGTCGTAACCGGCCCGGACGGCTCAGGAAAGACTACCCTCGCAAAAATCATTAGTGGCCTGCTGAAGCCTGATTCCGGTTGCATTGAATTCAATTCGTCCCAGAACACCAGGTCCGTGATCGCGTGCTATCTCGGCGGTGATCCGTATGATTCCCTGATAGGCATCTCCGTCGAAGAGGATATAGTGTTTGGCCTTGAGAATATGCAGCTCTCGCCATCCGAAATCGAGACGAGACTCAAACAAGTGCTTGAGTGGACAGGGTTGGTTGGAATGGAGAGACGCCTGATTCACACACTTTCAGGCGGTGAGCAGCAGAAGGTGGCTTTGGCTGCAACTTTGGCAATGGGCTGTAAAGTAGTTGTAGTCGATGAGGGGCTTAATATGATGGATCGGCCAATACGACTGTCAATTAGGTCTCTGCTTGGTTCTCTGCGAAATAGCCTCGGACTCACGGTGATAGAGGTTACCCACGACTTCCAAGATGCGCTCGCAGCGGACAGAATGCTGTTCCTCTCGCAAGGAAAGATAATCTTTGACGGAACGGCATCGGATTTTTGCCAGAGCCCGGAGGGAAGCCGCTGGACATCACTGGCCGGAGGAATTGCCGGTCTTAGGACCGCTCTAGTCGGCAAAAGACTTGTCTCCGCATATTGTGGTGATAATTCAGAACTCTCTTCTTACATACTGACCAATATAGGGAAGTGACCGGGATTTCTTTAGAAAACAGTTGAGAATGAACGCTAACTGGAGTATAAAGAACATGCGGCATCGGATTCAAGATTCGTCAAGTCCGCGATCAAAACGTGAAATGTCAGAGTCCCGAGGAAACTGATTGTGTGGCACGCGGTCAGATATCTAAGAATCGTTATGCTTCTGGTGGCCTTGGTGGCGGTCGGCGTGTTGGTTGGAGGGAAAAGCCTCACTCAAAAGGCCGGACTCGAACAAAAAAAGTCATCTATTCGAAAAGAAAACTGCAAGCTGGCTCTTGAAATCAAGGACCTGGAACGCCAAGTGACACTCATGCGTTCGGATCCGCACACGATTGAAAAGGTGGTCAAGCGGAAACTGGGCATGGTTCGGCCGAACGAGATGGTGTACATATTTGGCCAGGAAAGTCCGACTGCTCTCAGAGCCAATAACATCGTATCTACTTTAAAAAACAAAGCTAACATCCCATAATATCAGTTTTTTATTGACAAAATTGTCTTTTTGTTATATCCTCAATCTGCGGCCCGAAAAAGAACTTGATCGGACCCGACTAAGGTAGCGAAATGCCACTCCCGAAGATAATCGGCTTGGACATCGGTTCGAATGCAGTGAAGATGGTTGAAATTAACCGTTCTAAGAAGGGGTTCGAACTGGAGTATGTAGGACTTGCCCCTTTACCCGATGGTGCCATCGTGGACAAGTCAATCAAGAAGGCTGATTTGGTCGGAAGCGCCATCAGGGCTCTTCATAGCGTGTCGAGTCGAAATAAGCATGTAGCCACCTCGTTTGCCGGCAAAGCAGTAATTATCAAGCAAGTGACCATGACTTCCATGACGGATAGTCAGTTGGAAAAACAGATCCAGATGGAGGCCGAGCCATATATACCTTTCGACATCAAGGATGTAAACCTGGATTTCTTCATAATGGGGGATCGGCCGGAAAAAGAAGGATCTATGGAAGTGGTGTTGGTGGCGGCAAAGAAAGATTACATGGCCGAGTATCTGGATTTGATAAAGTCCTTGAACCTGAATCCCATTGTGGTGGACGTGGATCCGTTCGCCCTCGAGGTAATGTACGAGTTTTGCTACCCTAACGTGCAGGAAGAGATAGTAGCGCTGGTCAACGTGGGCGCAAGCACGATCAATATCAACATTCTCAAATCGGGTGCTTCTCAGTACACGAGGGATTTGCCGTTGGGAGGAGACGCAATAACCCGTGAAATTATGAGATTTTTCGACGTAGATTTCGAGCGTGCCGAGAATATCAAGCGCGGAGCCGACCTCGACAAAGTGAACCCTCGAAATCTGAGGAAAATCTTCCAGCGCTCCATTGACTACTTTGTCTCGGAACTGCAAAAAATCCTGGATTTTTTTTCAGCCAACGTGTCGTACGATCCGATTCAGAAAATATTTCTCTCTGGAGGGGCCGCGACCACTTATGGGTTGGCCTCGACTATGGAGTCTGAGCTGAATATTCCTGTAGAGATGGTAGATCCTTTTAGACATCTCAAGGTTAACGAAAAGACATTTGATTTGGGGTATCTCAACAGCGTGGGACCTCAGATGGCTGTAGCCGTGGGCCTCGCTCTCAGGGATGAAGGGGATAAGCAAGTATAAGATGGTAAGAATTAATCTTCTACCTATACGGGAGATTCTTCGCAAGCGGGAGCTTAAGCAATTCCTGTTCCTGACAGCCGTCATTGTGGCCTCTGCCGTTGGTCTCATGATATGCATTTACGTGGGCTATACTTGGAAGATATCGTCTCTGCAAACGGAACAGAGAGTGCAGCAGACAAAGCTCAATCAGCTCAAGGAAAAAAATAAAGAGATTGAGAGCCTCAAAAATAGGATAGCGCAGCGCCAAAGACAGGTTGACACCATAGAGAGGCTAACCAAGATTAGGGACACACCTGCGCCGTTCATGGCAGCTCTTTCGCTAGCGATTCCGGACGAAGTGTGGGTGATGTCGATCAGCAAGAGTCGCAAGAGTTTCGCATTAGATGGGATCGGCGTCGACAATACGGTGGTAGTTAATTTTGTTCAAAGGCTTCAGAGCATCAGGCAAGGATTCACGCCGAAACACCTTTGGCTGAATCCAGCCGTACCCACTGAAAAGAGCTTTTTCGCTAATGTGAAACTGTTGCAAATCGTTGCGGCAACTGGAACCACCGGTCTGGGCTCGATGAATTTCAAAATCGTGGGAAACCTTCGCTAAGGGCAAAACAGTGGCTATTGAACCTCGAGAGATCTTCTTTAAAATCACCAAGCTTCAGCGAAGCCTGATTGTCGGGGCGATATGCATTCTGCTCCTGGTGGCCTTCTATTTTCTGATCGTCTCTGACATGCAGGATGAAGTAAGCAGACTCGAAACGCAGATCGGTAGGATAAAGCTGGAGATTGGTAACCAGGAAAAGATCCTTGCCGAAGGACCCAAACTCAAGGCCCGATTGCAGGAGCTCGACAAAAAATTGGCGACTATGGTCGCTTCTCTTCCTGAAAAACAAGAGATTGAGGTGCTCTTGAAGAAGATCACCGATCTGCTTGCTCAGACAAACCTCGTAGCAAAGCGATTTGTCCCTGGCAAGGAGAAGATTAACGAGGAATTATATTATGCGACAATTCCTCTGAACCTTAACGTCCGAGGGGACTATCAACAGATCGGGGCTTTCTTGGCAAGTCTTAACGATCTTCCCCGAATAGTTAACGTTCCGACCCTTAAACTCAACAAGGCCGGAGCTCTCAGCGGAAGAGAAAGCGATCTCGCAAAGAAACTCGACGTAATTGCACTGGACGCCGACATCGGTGGTGAAACCTACCGGCGTCTGTCACCCGAGGAAATCAAGGCAATCGCGGAGCGCAAAGCAAAGCAACACAAGGGTGGTCCGCCTCCCAGACCCAGAACTAGGCACTGACAGAGGGGAAGGGATTCCAGAGGCTTCAGCATGAAATATGGTCGACATTCCGACACGATGAAAATGGCGTTTTACTTGAGCATGGTTACCGTCATGCTCATGCCGTTAGCTGGTTGCGAAGAGGCCAACATGGCCATTGACATCATTCTTGGAAAGCAGTCGCCGGTTCTGTCGGCATCTACGCAATTATCCCCGCAGTCATTTGTTTTCGCAAAAAGGCGGGAAGCCGGCGAAAAGGCTTCGACAGGGATCGAACCGGCTGGGTCTGCCGATCAGAAACCCGCTGCTAATCCGGCAAAGACCAAGCCCTCACAGTATGCCACTCAGCAGGGAAAGAGACGGGCTCCCGGCCACCCATCGCCCGCAATGCAACAGGCGGCCCCGCTCGAAGCAAAGAAGCCTACAGAGCTCTTCCGGGTCGAGCGAAATCCCTTCAAACCACCTACAGAGGTCCTTCCCAGCGAATGTCCTCCTTCAATGCCGTTATGCAGATTTGACCGCTCACAACTCAAGCTCGTGGGTGTCATTCAGGTGAGCGAAGGTGAATTCAAAGGAATGGTCGAAGATCCTGATGGTCGAGGTTATTTTGTCACTACAGGAATGCAGATCGGCTCAGCCACAGTCACTCAGGTCAATAACAAAGGGATCACGCTCCACCTACATCGCACCCATCAGGATGTCTTGATGCCCCTTTTCAAAGAAGCAAGAAAGGCCTCAGAGTTTTGAGGGTGACCAAATGTAACTTCTCAATAAGTCCGGGCAAGGGGATTGGTTATTTTCTGTTGACCCCGAAAAAGAACGCGACAATGGGGTGAAGATATGTTTTAAGGGGGCATGAGCACGAAACTGAAAATCCCTCACATTCCTGAAGAGGAGCGCACTCCTCTGGTAACGGCTCTTTTGGAGATTGTCCGGATTCAGCAGGAGCTGATTCAGGAACTGAGAGACGAGATAGCCAGATTGAAAGGTGACAAACCTAGACCCAAGATCAAACCGTCTGTCCTTGAAAAAGGTCCTGGTGACAGAGGGAAGACGGGAGTCGGGGCAAAACGTCCGGGCTCTGCCAAGAGAAAGAAAAACGACAAGCTTGAGATCCATGAGAGGCGTATCGTCAGGGCCGATAATGTTCCTGCCGGCAGCAGATTCAAAGGTTATGAGCAATTCACCGTTCAAGGCCTGCTGGTGGAACCACACAATACTCTCTACCTACGAGAGCGTTGGATAACCCCTTCGGGCAGGCAGATTATGGCCCCACTTCCGGATGAGATCGGGACACTCGGGCATTTTGCTCCTTCATTGCACAGCTTCATTCTTTACCAATACCACCATTGTCACGTCACTCAACCCCTGATTTTGGAGCAACTTCGTGAAATGGGGGGCGATATCTCAGCCGGACAGGTCAACAGGATTATTACTGAGGGCAAGGGACGATTCCATGCGGAAAAAGAAGAGATTCTCCGGGTCGGCCTGAAAGTATCGGGACATGTAAACGTAGACGACACCGGCGCACGTCATAAGGGCAAGAACGGGTATTGCACCCATATCGGCAATGAGATGTTCGCCTGGTTTGAAAGTACGGCCTCCAAAAGCAGGATCAACTTCTTCGAGATTCTCCGGGCCGGCAACACTGATTATGTGCTGAACGCTGCGGCTCTTGTGTATATGCATGCACAAAAACTTCCCCAAGCATGCCTTGAGAAATTAATCGCGACCGGGAGAGCCATATTTGAAAATGCCGCCGAATGGAAGGCGTTTCTTCAATCTTCGGGTTTCACAGACAAGCGGCATGTCCGTATCGCTACGGGAGGCACCCTTTTGGGAAGTATATTGGAACACGGTTCAACCAATCCGGACCTGGTCGTGGTCAGCGACGATGCCGGTCAGTTTGATTTCTTACTTCACGGCTTGTGTTGGATACATTCGGAGCGCTCTATCAATAAGCTCGTGGGATTCAACGGAGAACAGCGCAGAGCCCTTGAGCGGATACGCAAACAAATATGGGACTTTTACGGCCAACTGAAAAGTTATAAACAGAGTCCCGACCAACTCACTAAAGGAAAGCTTGACAAGCGTTTCGATGAGATCTTCAGCACCCGCACCTCTTATGCAAGACTGAACCAGACGCTTGGCAGAATACGCAAGAATAAGTCCGAACTCTTGTTGGTACTGGAAAGGCCCGACATACCCTTGCACAACAATACCAGCGAGACGGACATACGCGAATATGTGAAAAAGCGCCACATCAGCGGTTCGACTCGTAGCGATCTTGGACGGCGCTGTCGTGACACCTTCGCAAGCCTGAAAAAGACATGCCGCAAGCTTGCGGTGGGGTTCTGGGCCTACCTCAACGACAGGTTGTCCGGAGCCAACTCCATCCGGCCACTGGCTGAGCTTATTATCCGGGAACTCGAATCACTTGAACCAAACACTCCGGTTCCACATCCCCCTCCGGGCCAACAGCCGTTACTCAAATTCTGCGCTTGACCACTAACTCCGCCCGGACTTATTGAGAAGTTACGACCAAATCACTTAAAGTGCCCTGTTAACACGACTATATCTTCATTCCCAGTCTATTGTGTAATTCGCCGATTATCCTTCTTGGCACTCTGGGCTGTCTGCTATGTCACATGCGGTCTTAGATGGAACACGGGGGTCTTCCTGCTTTCTTCTGATGAGTCCTTTCAACTCAAGGTCTTGATTATACGGACACCTCGTATATGGCGGTACTCGAAAGGAGTGACGGATTGATTTCTAGGTGTCCGGCCAAGGTAGGACTGGCTTGTCCAGCGCTAAGGCTCAATTTCGCACGAACTTTTGAGAATCTCTGCAAAGCTTCTGAGAAAATTCAAAATGGGAATAATCGCCTCCTTATGATAGGCTTCGGGGAAGACGACAGGTTTGTCCTCCCAATACGCTTGCAAGCGAAGCTGATTTCATCAGGAGGCGGTCGTGCCATTTTAGATGGATGCCCCCCATTCTCCGAACATAACAGCATGGCTGCCTTCCGGACACCTGTCCAAAGCTATTATTAACGCCGTCATACGGTTGTAGGGAATTAGTGTTGAACGGCGCGATCGGCCCAAAAAACGCTCGTCCTCGGAACCCCGTTCGGCGGCCAGGGACTGGTCGACTATGATGCCTGACTTGAACCAAGTAGTCTTATTGTGGGACCCTCGGGATCCCTATGATTTCGATTTGGATCCGTCCGCGTTTCGTGCGATGGGAGTCCAGACGTTGGAGGTTCCATACTCACAAATAGGCCGAAACTCTGAGGTGGCCAGGCAAATCACTAGAACAGGTGCGCAGGCAGTCATATTTACTCGAAATGATGAGATGGCAGGCAGTCCGGCCATTGGAAGTCTGCTGGCACAACTCCGGATGGGATACACATGCGTATCGGGAATTGACCGGCACCTGGCGAAGGAGCAGACCAGGGAGTGCATCCGCGATTTTCTCGTTGGAGGAGGCCGCGTCGAATTTGCACCGCCGGCAGAATCTCCGTTGGTCCCAGGCCGAAGTGAAGTAAAAGGTACTTTCTCTTTAATCTTGGATTTTGAGCAGTTAGGGGGTGCGAGGTTCGGCCTTTCGCGGTTGCTGCCTTTTCTAGAATCGGTTGGAATTCCGGCAACTTTTTTCATCACCGGCTTTATGGTGTGGCTGTACCCTGAACTCTTGAAGCGAATCGTGTCAGGTGGACATGAGATAGCAAGCCACGGATCCATGCATGAGTTCCTCCAGGGACGACCATTTGAAGATCAGCTCGCACGAATTACCGACAACGTCCGGTCCTTGACGGCATTTGGCCCCGTAGCCGGTGCAAACTTTATCTACAGGATGGATGAAGTCTCTCCTCGTGCCATGGTCGCGGCCGGCCTCAAGTATTTTGTACTCTTCAGACAACACGTATTGTACCGGTCAAGATTCATGGAGGCTTCATGTTTGCCTCGGACGCTTAGAACTTCAGTCGGGGATCTAACCATGGTTCCCATTTCAGCAGAGACGTATGCCGGTGATTATCGGATCATAAAGGGCATGGTCGATAGTGCGTGGAAAACTGCCGTCAGGGAAAAGATTAACCATATCAGCGTATTGATGCACCCTTTCAAGGACGGGTGTCTCGACCGGCTGCCACTAACCAGGCAGGTCTTGAAATACCTCACCCGGGATCTGCAATTGAAAGCCACCACCTTAAGCAATTTGCCTCAACCTGATCCACCCGGTGGAAATGCCCTTCAAGTAGGATATCGCTGGCACGGGCATGAGCCGCCACGCCCGACTGAAGACACGCCGTCACGTCTCTCCCGATCTTGGTGGGCCCCAGTGGTCTATCATTCAAGGCGTACTGAAAACCTGGTTGATGCTCTCAACAGTCGAGGATGCCCGGCAGTCCTTTCCGCAGAAACTTCGCGGATCGGCAAAGTTCGAATATTTCCCGAAAAGACCGCCGACAACGCACGGACTATCTTCTCCGATCCGATATTGAGACGGCAACAGGCGGCGTTATCTACTTTAGAAGCTCTTCGTCATACGAATTCCATTAACGTGGCCCCTCCCGATTTCTTGGTTGACTCCTGGAACTTTCTCATTTTTCATCTTCCGAGGACTCGAGAGGACGCAGTTTGGCTTTTACGAAAGATCTGGGGTAAATTCGCCGCCAAGTTGAGAGATCATGGCAAGAGGCCGAGAAGGCCCATTTTCTAAAAACGGAGTCTCCGAATGGATGATTTTAAGCCCATCGAATTAACAGATAAGAAAGTATTTACTGACTTTTTCGCTGCGGACCCACCGCTGATATCCGAATTGACATTCACGAACCTCTTTATGTGGCGTCGGCGCTACGAACCGCTGTGGCGGGTGCGGAAAGATTGCCTATTGATAATCTTGCAACCGGCTGACGAAAAATCCTTCGGGCTGCCTCCGGTTGGAACCGGTAATAAGGGCGAGGCGCTATCTCATTTGTTACGACAGCTCGAAAAGGTTTCCCAGGAACCGAGGATCTGTCGAGTACCCGAAAGATTTCGTGGAAAAGCATGTAGAATCAAAATTATATAAGATAGTCCGTGATCGAGACAACAGCGATTACATATACCTTGCCGAAAACTTGATAAATTTGCCTGGTAACAAATACCATAGAAAAAAGAACCACGTGAACAGATTCAGCAAGAATCATGAATTCGAATATCAGACTCTCGACGAGAACTTGGCCGAATCATTCCTTGGGCTCCAAGAAAACTGGTGCGAGTTAAAAAAATGCGTGGAAGATCCTGCGCTCCTTCAGGAAGACCGTGCAATTTACGAAGCGCTTTCAAATTACAAAGAGCTTGGTTTTCGCGGGGGTGCGATTTCGATTGAATCGAAGGTCGAGGCGTTTGCCCTTGGCGAGCCACTCAGCGGGGACACGGCCGTGATTCATGTTGAGAAGGCCAACCCAGAGATCCCCGGTCTTTATGCCGCCATCAACCAGCTTTTCTGTGCCCGGGAATGGTCTGAAATGAAATATATAAATCGAGAGCAGGACCTTGGCCTGGACAACCTTCGGAAGGCCAAGAAATCCTACTATCCGGACCATCTGGTGGAGAAGTACACATTAATTCCGAAATGAAACAACTCTAATAGGTGTCGGAACCCTGCCGGACAGGCGTCGAACGGCATAATTTCAGTCCATCTACGCCCCGTGTCTCGCGTTTCGCACTTTTATGATAGTCGCTGGGGTTAATTTTCCGGTTTTGGGCAAAAAGGGTCTGGTACAGTATCGGGCTTTGTGATAGAGGGTGGGCACCTGCACAGGGAGGTGTCCGGCCATGAAACAAGGAGAGCGGTTACGTGCGTGTGATGTGAAATTTCTTCCGATCATCTCGGCGTATGCTCGTACATTGGGTCTGGTAGAAGAGGTTGACAGGTTGTGCGGTCCCAAACGGGGGGTGAGTGACGGCCAAATCGTGCTGGCCCTGGTACTCGATGCCCTCTCGGGAAGGAGCCCTCTGTTCCGGCTTCCCCAGGCATTTGCAAAGCTGGACACGGAGCTGCTCCTGGGAGAGGCGATTGCTGCGGAGAAACTCAACGACGATGCAGTCGGCCGGGCGCTGGATCGCATCTTTGAGGTAGGGACGGGCAAGGTGTTATCTGCCGTGGCTCTTCGGGCAGTGAAGCCCTTTGATCTGAACACCGGCCATGTTCACCACGATACCACCTCTCACAGCGTGTATGGAGATTATGACCTGTATGGAGAAGAGTCTCATGATCAGCCCTTTGTGATCACCTTCGGATTCAGCAAGAAGCATCGGCCTGATCTGAAGCAGTTGGTACATTCTCTGTTGTGTGTGGACGCGGGTATTCCGATTTACTCCAAGTGTGAAAACGGCAATCTCTCGGACAAGGTGGTCAACCGCAACCTCATTCCGACGATGGTGGAGCGGATGGCCGAGCTGGGGCAGGACAATTTCCTTTATGTGGCGGATTCGGCGTTGATCACTCGGGATAATCTTGCCTTGATGGATGATTGGAAGAGCGGCTTTCGTTTTGTCTCTCGGCTTCCTGCATCGTACAAAGAGTGTGGCAAAGCCATTGCCAAGGGTCTGAGCCAGGATAGCTGGCACGACCTGGGCACGCTATCTTCAGAGCCCTCCACCCCCAAGCGCAAGCCTGCTCACTACCATGGCTTCGAGACCGTGGTGGATCTGTATGGGGTATGGTATCGGGCGTTGGTTGTTCATTCCGATGCATACGACGAGCGCCGCATAAAGAAGCTGGAACGGACCCTTGAGCAAGACAGGGCCGAGATGGAGCGGATTGCAGGTGAACAGGAGAAGATCGAGTACGCTTGTCTTCCCGATGCACAAGCTGCCGTCCATCGTCTGTCCAAGGGGCGTTTCCATGAACTGGTCGGCCAAGTTGAAGAAAGACCCATCTACACCACGGGTAGACCCAAGGCCAACGGAACGCGAAAGATTCAACGCACCGCCTACCGGCTCAAACTCAGCCTCAAACCCAGAGAAGAGGCCATAGCACGCGCCAGGGTCGAGGCCGGATGCTTCGTGCTCATCACCAACGAGCCCGAGGAGGCTGCGGGAGGCCTCGGCTCAAAGGACCTCTTGAGAGCGTATCAGGATCAACACTCGGTGGAGCAGAATTTTGGATTCCTCAAGGACCCTGTGATCGTCAACGCCCTGTTCCTGAAATCTCCTCGCCGCATCGAAGCGCTGGGGCTGATCCTCGTGTTGGCGCTCATGATCTGGCGCCTCATGGAGAGGACCATGAGGGTGTCTCTCAAAGGGAGCAGCTCCAAGGTGGTCGGATGGAACAACAGGCAGACCTCCCGGCCCACCTCCTTCATGATGACCACCAAGTTTGTCTCGGTGATCGTGATACGAACGGATGAGCGACGATTCCTGGCCGAGCCGCTCGATCCGGTCCAAGAAAGATACCTCCAGATCCTCGGGCTAACCGAGGCGGTATTCACCAATCCCGCTGCCGCAATCGTGCCGCAGGTGCCAAGCACGACCCAACGGCAAAGAGGCGCGGGATGAGACTATCTATCCACACTTGCCGCAGCCAATTACCTGGTTTATCAGGTGGACTTCGGGCACCAAGAAATACCTATGTCCGCAGGGACTGGAAAAACCGCGTCAAGCGCCTTATTCCTCCAAGCGCAGAGGCAAGAATCTGGGGCTGAACACATTCGAGCCCACGGAAGAGCGACAAAATGAAAAACTATCTTAAACACCTCGGGAAAAGCGCGGAATGTGAGCCGTGTGGTGCAACGTAACGAGCCGCCGGGGTTCGACCATCTTGCAAGTCATCTGCCGGTTTCGATAGATTGACTCGGAAAATAATTCCACTGTCAGCCACGTTTCATGGATCGTTTGTGCAACACGGCAAAAATCCAACCGATGAATATCAACCAGAGCCCCGCAACCGACAAGCCGACAAGCCGCGCTATTATCTCCATTCCCCCATGCTTCGTGATATAGCTCTCTGTGGCCCCGAATATGAAAATAGATCCAGGGAACATGAGCACCCCAAGCGCAGCTTTCCCAAGGGATAAATCGGTGGTCATCATTTCAACCAGGATTCGGCCTTCTTTCGCTCGAGAGACACAGACGAGATTAGAATAAAGGATTATATAACAGCCCACGACAAATAGAGGCACGGAAGAAAAAGATCCCCATCCAATCCAAAATTCTCTGACCCGCTGTCGTATATCAGATGCGTAGAACAGGAATGATGAGAGTTCATACGGTGCTTCGACCAGGGAATGGATAACGAAAAAAATAATGCACAAAGTCAGGAAGCCGCATATCCCCATCCAGTATAGGCAGATCATCCGGGGAATGAAATCGATGTTGTCTCCACTTCTATTGGCTCTATAGCAAAGAATTGTGCCTATAACCCCTATTATTGCACTTACGATAAGATAAATCAGATCGTCAATGCTGAGTGGCTCAACTGAATAGAAGAATACCGGAACGACAATACTCAGTACGGCCAACGTGGCTAGGTAGTACTTGAACCGCTCCTTTTCATCAACTCGGCCTTCGCGGAGGTCCCCCGCCAGTTTGGACGCATTCCACAAGTACATGCGATCCCCTCGTATTAACCGTGGTAATGTGGCTCATCCGACAAGTGCGTACGTGGTCAGATGTATGGCGTAAATCTTGAGTGTAAAGAATACTGGGTCCCGAAAGCCATAGGCCTGTCGCTGGAGAGTCTTGATCTTGTTGTTCGTAGCTTCCAGGGGGCCAGTGGAGATCCGGTGATCGTAGTAGGCCAGAATCCCGGGTCGGTATGAGGCCAAGGTTTTGGCAAACTTCTTGAGCATTCCGACACCCGAGGTGTCTGCTCGACGAATCCAGTCCTCCAGCACGGCCTCGGCGGTAGCCTTGTCGGGTTGGTTCCAGATCTGCCGAAGGTCCTCCTTGAGGTAGTAGGCGCATGCGAGCGGCTGATTCAGACGGAGGGCTTCCTCCAGGCGTTGGCGCTCATTTCGCTTGTCATCGAGGTTCTCCGGGTTCTTCAGAAGAAGCCACCGGATGCCTTTCAACACCTCTTTGTGCAGCAGATCGGTGATTTCCCGGTACAACTCCCGGCGCAAGTCCGTGAGTTTTTCGTTGAAGAGTTTGACGACATGAAAGTGATCGAAAACCAGCATGGCTCGGGGAAGGTTGGTCGTAACCGCTTGGATGTATGCTCTCGACATGTCGATCGCCACCGCTTCTATCCTTTTTCTGGCACTCTTGAGTCGTTTCCAGAAGGGTTCCAGGGCATCAGCACCCTTGCCCTCTCCGACGAAGACCACGGCCCCGGTCTCCAGATCCAGCACAACAGTCAGGAACTTCCGTTTCTTGCCCACGTAAATCTCGTCGATAGCAATCTGCCTGAGGCTTTTGAGCCGAGGACGAGAAAACTTGAGCGTCAGGAACCGCTTCTGGATGTCTTTGACTACGTCCCAGCTCACCCCGTAATGGTCAGCCACATCCTGAATCGTCATGTGAGAGGACAAATCCAAGACACATCGTTCAAACTGCCTGATGAAGCGCCTGTTTTCGTCTGCGAACCCTACCTTGACCTGGCGGACCACGTTGCAGCCATGGCACTGGACTCGCTGGACCGCCATCCGTATGACGACCCGCTTGAAGGCCCAACCAGGGGCCAAGAATCGCCTCCAGGTCGCGCCTCGCTTGGAGATCTTCCGGGAGCCGCAACGGGAACATCGCAGCGTGCTCGGGTCCTGTTCGATGGTGAAAATGATCTCCTTTCCAACGTACTCCGTGCTCCGATACCGGTAACCCACGATGTTGAGAGCGTGGTACAATAGGCTCGTGGACATGCTTGTCTCTCCTTCCCAGCCTTTTTCAAAACCAAGAAGGACCAAGCATGTCCAACTTTACTTTGCAACCACAAGTACGCAATTACCGGATGAGCCGGTAATGTTGATGAAAGAGATTTTCTTGCTGTCTTAGCAGTAGCTCCTCATTGGTCGTAGGAACTTCTGAATGTTGACGTATTCTCAAAGCCCCCCTCAAAGGAGAATTTAAGAGGATTTGCAATAGGTTAACCCGAAATCCCCCCTGGCCCCCCTTTACAAAGGGGGGGGGAACCCCACGTCCCGCGGGGCTAAGTTAACATGTAGGCGTTTGTGAGAGTGGCGGAGCCCATTCTCATAAACGGCGTGTTGGACGAAGCCGCTGGGTAGGGGTGATTTTGTCTTATGGGGATTCTATAACTAGGAGGCTTCAAGAAGGAGACTGGATCTGAGGATCAGAATCTCTTCTTGCGTGGGGTTGTGGGAGAGAGGAGGTCCTTTGGATCACGGATTGAGAGAAATGGGGTTCGGAAGGGGAAACGATAGGCAAAAGTTGCACAGTCCGGGCGCACCTGTAGAGAAAACCGTCTTTGTGAGGTCGGTTATGGTAGGTCGTTGGTAGTCTCGGACCGGAAAGGATCATGAGGAATCCAGGAACACCGCGGCATAGTTCGTTATGGAGCACGTCTGGTCCAGTGAGGTCAGAGGCCGTCGAATGAGACTTCCTCCACATGAGGGGCATTTCGTGATGTCGATCCCGGTGATACGGAGAAAAATCTCTTGCCAGGTGGAGCGCTTCGGGAGTTGATGTGCTTCTGTGTGGCCATCTGGGTCGCTCTTGAGTGGTTGAGCCTGCTCGATGAGTCTGCGGGCCGCTTCGAGCTTAGTCTTTGCATTGCGGGGTGCCATCAATCCGTAATGTCGGATTTTGACGAACCCCCTGGGGAGAACATGGAGGAGAAACCTCCTAATAAACTCCTGTGTTGTGAGCGTAACGAGCCTTTTCCTACCGGGGTTTGAGTTGTCCCGGGCGAGGAAGGTGACCTTCCCATCGGTCATTTCCACGAGGCGGTGGTTCGAGATGGCCACCTTATGGGTATAGAGTCCGAGATACCTGAAGACCTGTTCGGGTCCGCCAAAGGGTTGTTTTGCATACACGACCCATTTCTTGCGATAGAGCTTCTTGGTGAGGCGCCGGAAAGCATCCTGAGCTTTTGGATGGTGAATGTTCCGGGGCATGACAAGGCGTCCTTCTTCAAAGGCCTTCCGGAGCGAGTCGATGAATTTGCCCCGGAATTTCTTCGACAAGGCACGCACCGGCACGAGAAAGCTGTTGCGTGAGGGTATCCATCGGGTTTCTGATTCATCGAGTCCACCGCTGGTTATGACAATGTGAATGTGGGGGTGGAAATCCATGTCCTGGTTCCAGGTATGAAGGATCGCACTGAATCCCACATTGGCCCGCAGTCGTTCCCAGTCTCTTGCAAACTCAAGCAAGGATTCGGCCGCAGTACGGAACAAGATATTGTACAAGGTCTGTTTGTTGTGAAGCATGATAGGGAGCGTCTCGTGTGGAACCGTGAAAACCATGTGGACGTAGTGTATGGGGAGGATTCTCTCCAGCCTCTGCTCCAGCCATTGTGCGCTCTTAAGCCCTTGGCATTTGGGGCAGTTGCGGTTCCGGCAGGAGTTGTACGAGATCCGAGTGAACCCGCATCCTTTGTCACAGACGTCCACATGGCCTCCGAGAGCCACTGTACGGCAAGCCTCAATATCCCTCATTGCCTTGAGTTGTTGCGTGGACAGTGGATGGTTGTTACGGTATTCCTGGCCGTGAAGACGCATGACATCAGCGACTTCAAGGCCGTTCCGCACCGCTGCTGCTGCCTCGCCCAGAGTCTGATGAGGTTCCATGGCTCAGACGGCTGGAGATTCTTTCTCAAGGCCGGCCGAATCGAAGGGGCTCTTGATCCGAGCTATAAGGTGTGCACTGACATGGGTATAGCGGGAGGTGGTCCGGCTGGAGGCATGGCCGAGAAGTGCCTGGATCACTCTGGTGTCGGTGTGTGCTTCCAACAGGTGGGTGGCAAAACAATGGCGCAAGGTGTGGAGGGTTACGTGCTTGGTGATCCCTGTCTTTTTCAGGGCTTTCTTGAAGACCGTATAGACCGATGCGGGGGTTATGGGTTGATGCGAGTGTGACCCTGGGAACAGATAAAGCCCCTTCGGAGAAGCTTGTTTCCAGTAGTCCCTCAACATCACGAGCAATCGCTCGCTCAGCATCACGTATCGGTCCTTGCCGCCTTTTCCTGCGCGGACATGGATGAGCATGCGGTTGGAGTCAATATCGCCTCGGCTACGCAGACCGCAGGCTTCGGTGATCCTCAAGCCTGCGGCGTAGGCAACAGCGATAATGGTCCGGTACTTGATGGAGTCCACCCCATCGATGATGGCCATGACTTCTTCATGAGTCAGTACGTCGGGCAAGGCTTTGGGGACCTTGGGATAGGGAATTCTTTCTACCTCTTGGGGTCTGTTGAGAGTCACTCGGTAGAAGAATTTTATCGCTGCGACAAACATCTTTCGCAGAGTAGGTGATGCCTTGCGCTCATCGAGCAGGTACAGCAAGTACGCTCGGATCTCCTGCTCTCCTATAAAATTCACAGATCGCCGGAAATGTTTGACAAACTGATAGACGCACCCCGTGTAGATCCGAATGGTAGAGGGGCTGTAGTTTCTGAGGCGGAGATCAGACACCATTTGATCGCGTAGTTTTCCCATCACTCAACTCCTTCGAGAATTGGACTTGATGGAAATGCTACGCTTTTTGGTCAAGGGAGAAGAGATCGTACTGAGCTGAAGCGCGGGGACGAAACAGAAAAACAGCAATCGTCATTCAACCCACAGGCGGGAAACAGGCCACCGCGAAGCGGTTTCGTTCAACACTCGTTAGACTTGGCCGGGTGGCGCTGCAATCCCAGCCTCGAACAAAATGATGTTGAGGTAAGTTCTATTACCGTTTAATCCAGTTCAGGTTCCCTATTGATCCCCTACTCTCCGGTCCCCTCAACAGCCGATTTACTCCCATCACCTGTTGCCTCACTGAGTTTCACGAGCCGCTCCCACTTTTCATTCACTCGTCCCTGAATATAGGCAATGAGCTTATCGTCGAGGTGACGGTACCGACCCTGACCCTTAAAGTAGTCCGCAACGGGCACGAGCTGCTTCGGCTTTCTGCTCAGCTTCCAAATGCCATTCTCCACTTCGTAGAGAGGAAAAACCCCTGAATCCACAGCCAATTTGCCATACTCGATTGATTTCTTCGGAGGAATCCTCCAGCCGGTTGCACAGACGGACAAGATATGAATGTAAGCCGGCCCGTTGGCCTCTTTGGCTTTCTGAACCTTCTTGATCAGGTCTGTGTAGTAGCTGGGGCAGGCGGTTGCCGCATACGGAATCCCGTGGGCAGCCGCAATCGCGGTCATATCTTTCTTCCAGGTGGTTTGACCGGACGGCGTGACCCTGCCGGCAGGGGAGGTAGTGGTAGAGGCTCCGAACGGGGTCGAAGAAGAACGTTGAACTCCTGTGTTCATGTATGCCTCATTATCGACGCACACATATATTACCTTGTGCCCGCGCTCCATCATTCCCGAAAGGGCCTGGAATCCGATGTCGGCAGTCCCTCCGTCGCCCCCCATTGCCAGAACCGTGACATCCCGATCGGGAATCCGCCCTTTGCGCCTCAGCACTTTTAAGCCTGATTCTATTCCGGAGGCTACCGCCGCAGCGTTCTCGAAGGCAACGTGAATCCAGGGAATATTCCACGAAGTCAAAGGATACGGCGAAGAGATGATCTCCATGCATCCAGTGGCCATTGCCATGATCACGTCAGGCCCGATTGCTTTCAGCACGTGCCTGACCGCCAAGACTTCCGCGCAACCCTGGCACGCACGATGGCCCGGGTTTATATACTCGTCAGTAGGAAAATTCTTCAATGGTTTTAAAATCTTCTTTGTGCTTGCTTCAGCCATGGGAGTCTCCCTGTTGATGTCGATCTGTTAACCTCGAACGCCGTACAGATGATATTCGTAGGAGCGCTCGGAAAGGGCCGTGTCAACCATGCTTGAGACGTCGTCCGGTGTGACATCTCTCCCTCCGAGGCCCGCGATCATACAGTGGATCTTCGGCCTTTGCGGTTCGTGATACATGACTGCCTGTAGTTCCGATGTCACCGGCGCGTTCGCTGCCCCGAGGGACATGGATCGATCCAAAACCACGACATCTTTGGCCGGCGCCAGGATTCTTCGGAGATCCTCGACGGGGAGGGGCCGCCATAGTCGCAGTTTCACTAGGCCCACTTTCTTGCCTTTTTCTCTCATGCGATCCACCGCTATTGAAGCAGTTTCGCAGATGGATCCCATCCCGAAAATGAGGGTTTCGGCTCCTTCTACCTTATAGGTCTCGACAGGCGCATAGTGCCGCCCGGTCATTTGTCCCAACTCTTCCCATGCCTTTAAGATTACATCTTTGGAATTGAGTAAAGCTTGGTCGTGAGCCATCTTCTGCTCAGCGTAAATTTCCGGCATGCCAAATGCGCCCATGGACACCACTTTGTCCGGGTGAAGCCGGTTGAGAGGTTGAAAGTGCGGCAAATACTTTGCAACCATCTCCTTGGTCCAGAATTCTATCGGTTCGATCACATGGGTAAGGGTGAAACCATCAACATTAAGCATGACAGGCAGTGAAACCTTCGGATCTTCAGCAACCCTGAAGGAGTGGAAAATATTGTCGTACACATCCTGCCCATTTTCGCAGAAAGTTTGAATCCAGCCTGAATCACGAACCATCATGGTATCGGAATGATCGTTCCAGATGGATAAAGGGCTGCTCAAAGCACGATTCGCCAGAAACATGACGACGGGCAGCCTCATGGCTGAGGCTATGTACACAATTTCAGCCATCAGGGCCAATCCTTGAGACGCGGTCGCTGTAAAAGTCCTTGCTCCTGCGGCCGAAGATCCGCAACAGACGCTCATTGCGGAATGCTCCGATTCCACAGGAATGAACTCCGCGTCCAGACTCCCGTCCGCGACCATCTCCGACAGATGCTCGACAACATGGGTTTGTGGCGTGATAGGATAGGCAGCAACGACATCCGCGTCGCAAAGTCCTACAGCTTCGGCCGCAGCAATGGAAACTTCAATCCCTACTCTCTCTCCCATCACTCCCCCTCCTCTACAATTTCAATCGCATCAACGGGACACTCATACGCACAGATGCCGCAACCTTTGCAGTAGTCATAATTCCAGACCAGGCGGTTGTTCTCATAGTCAGGGGAAATGGCCGCATCGGGACACATTATGTAGCATCTCCAGCAACGGATGCACTTTTCTTCAAGATAGACCGGCTTCTCCGATCGCCAAGTTCCGGTGTGATAGCAGGAGGCATTGCCGGGCTCGGTTATCACGCCCCCAGGCTCCACTTCTTGCCATTTTATCTCTTCCATTGATTTAGTCACAGTAGTTCTCCCTTGTGAAAAAAGCGTCGGGCACAGCAAGATTTCCGGTTCCGAGGATAATCCATCTGTTCACGCAATTACCCTGGTCTCCTCGTATGCTCTCTTCATTGCCTGGATATTCCTTGCCGCAATTTTGCCGAAACGATCTTTAAACGGTTCCTCGAGAGCTTCCACATTAAGCAGGCCGGTTCCTTTTAAGAGCGCACCTACCATGGTGGTGTTCGTGATTGGCAATCCCAACACTTCACGAGCGATTTTTCCTGCATCCACAATTGCCAGTTTCCCGCCGTACGATAGATGTTTTCTGATCGCTTCCGGGTCCTTGGAAGTATTGAGAATTAGAATTCCTCCCTCGCGCAATCCCTCGGTAGGGTTGGCAATGTCCAATAGGGAAGGATCGAGGACGATCACAGCGTCGGGGTTATAGATCTTCGATCTCATCCGTACGGGTTGATCATCAACCCTTGCAAATGCAACGACAGGAGCGCCCCTTCTTTCCGGTCCGAAGCTCGGAAAAGCGGTGGCATATTTTCCTGTAGCAATTGCCGCACGAGCGACAAGTTCGGCTGAGGTCACTGCTCCCTGGCCGCCTCTGCCGTGGAATCTCATTTCAATCATGGCTGCCCCTTTCGGAGAGAGTCAATCAAACTCTTCGTCTTCATCTTGGAATTGATCCATAGCCGGGTATCTCATTTGATCGCTGATTATCTCCATACAATTCACGAGATGGTATTTTGCTTCGGCCAATTGAAGGATCTCGGAAGGAAGGAGTTCCTTTTTTTGCAAATATCCATCGATGCGCTCGTTGAGCAAGGCGATATGACGCAGGTCCACCTTGAAAAAATCCTCCTCCAGCCCCGTCGAGTCTCCCGGTGACGTTACAGATTGGACCAGCTTCATGTCCCACTCGTCAATCTTCTTCCAACGAGCTACGGTCGCGGGGTGAACGCCAAGCCTCTTAGCCAGTTCCTTATTGGTGATACGCCCGCGATCGTTCAAAAAGGTCTCTTCGGCGATCTTACGGTCTTCGTTCTTCTTCATCAGATTGTCTCCTGCCGGCTGCCGTTGCGCGAGGTTGACAACCGACCATTACCAGAAATATTTATTATTAGCAGATTCCGCTCATCACAATCAAGCGCTATCAACGTAACGAAGCGGATCTTTAGTCTCTCCCGAGTAACAGAATATTAGCGCAACCTAACTACGCGCTCGAGTGACCGATACCATGCCTGTTAACGACGAATTCCTGAAAAAGCTTCCCACCAGCCCCGGCGTTTACCTCATGGCCGACCGCCGAGGCAAGGTATTGTATGTGGGCAAAGCCGGAAATCTCAGAAACCGCATCCGCAACTACTTTGTCAAGGGCGGCGATGAGAGGCCCTCTATTCAATATCTTATGGAACGGGTCGATAACATTCGTACCATCCTGACTCAGACCGAAAAAGAGGCTTTAATCCTTGAAAACAATCTGATCAAAGAGCATAGGCCAAAGTACAATGTCAATCTGCGAGACGACAAGTCGTTCTTCTCCCTCCGTCTGAACGTTTCTCATCCTTATCCCAGACTTACATTAGTACGCACCCAACGGGTCAAACCTGACGGTGAGCGCTACTTCGGCCCGTACTCGTCGGCTCGAGATGCACGCATCACCTTGAATTTCATTCGTCGGCTTTTTCCATTGCGCCAATGTACTGAGAGGCATCTGGCAACCTGCACCAGGCCCTGCCTCAACTGCCAAATGAAGCGCTGCCTTTGCCCGTGTTCCGGAAAAGTCGACCGGGCAGAATATCACCGTATGGTGCAAGAAGTCACACTCTTACTCCAAGGAAGGGCAGAAGACCTGTTCAAGACGCTCAAGCACGAAATGGAAAACGCTGCAAAAGATCTCCGTTTCGAAGAAGCCGCCAAGATCAGAGATCGGCTTGCTGCGGTGCAGCGAACTCTCGAAGCCCAGAACGTCTCGTTTTTTCACCTGAACGATCAGGATGTCATAGCGTTGGCGGAGGGGGAGACTCATCGCTTCGCTGTGGCGGTACTGTCGTTTCGCAAGGGTAATCTCCTGTCGGCCGAATCCTTTCTTTTCCGAAATCCGGCACTCGATGCAGAAGAGGTATTGGCCTCATCCATCAAACAGTATTATGGCGCTGGCGCGTTTGTTCCCAAAGAGGTGCTAATTTCTCATCCCATAGAGCAGCCGCAACTGGTAGAGGCGTGGCTTTCCGAGTTGCGCGGTAACAAGGTGATTGTAAGGGTACCGCTGCGCGGTCAAGGCGAACGCCTCATGCTGCTGGCCATTAAAAACGCACAGGACGCGCTTTTGCGCGAAACCCAAAAGGATTCCGTGGAAAATGCTTTGCAGCAAATTGCAGCGAAGCTCCATCTACCATCCCCCCCGCGATTTATCGAAGGGTACGATATCTCGAACATAGCAGGCAGCTATCCCGTCGGAGTAAAAGTATCATTTAAGGATGGAAGGCCCGATAAAACTGAGTACCGCCAGTACAAGATCAGAGGATTTCCGAATCAGGACGATCCTGGAATGATCCACCAGACGATCATTCGACGTGTGTCACACAGGGAAGAGGAACCGTTGCCTGACCTGCTTCTTATAGATGGAGGGAAGTCCCAACTAAATGCAGCTTCCCAGGCGCTTCGCGAGAATCCGGGAGGTGAGGAGATACCGGCTCTTGCTGCGATCGCCAAAGCTCGAGCTGAAGGTGAGGAGGAGCGCTTCTATCTGCCTAATAGAAAGAATCCGGTCGTTTTCCCCAAGGGTGCCCCCGGCCTGTTGCTTCTCATGAGAGTTCGGGATGAAGCCCACAGATTCGCACACACAT
The DNA here is from genome assembly GCA_963729795.1 of uncultured delta proteobacterium. Lineage (GTDB taxonomy): Bacteria > Desulfobacterota > Desulfomonilia > Desulfomonilales > Desulfomonilaceae > CAWBBA01. Next base: position 345,728 of record CAVSPC010000016.1, read on the forward strand.
TTCACACCAAGAGTCGAAAGAAAGCAGTGATCAGTTCCGCCTTGGACCAAATTCCCGGCATAGGCCCAAAAAAGCGCCAGGCACTTTTGATAGCATTCGGCAGCGTAAAACAGTTGCTCTCGGCCACTGACGAAGATATTTCGGCTGTTTCGGGCATTGGCAAAGCGGATGTGGAGCGAATCCGAGCTCATTTCAGAGAGAAGGAGATCGGTCTGACCGCATGACAAATGACTATTAGGTTGTGGCATCCGCGATTTCGTGCCATTTTTGTCCTGGTTACGAAGCTCTGCCTGGTAGAATTTGAGGCGAAGCCTCCGATGAACGAGAAAGCATATATTGGAAGCTTGATGCCCTTACTAGTGAGAATCCGTGACAACCGCGATGAATGAGATCCTCCATCAAGCCGTGCACTCCAGGACAATGATGCCCCCGGTTAACGTCCTTGGCGTCACTGTTGATCGCCTTACGCCGGTAGCTCTCATTCAGCAAGTGCTCGCAACGAATCCAGCGCATAGGGCCGTCACCGTGATGTACGCCAACGTTCATGTCCTAAATACCAGTCGAAAGGTCCATGATCTCCGGCCAATCCTCAATAGTGCGGACATAGTTTATTGCGACGGATCAGGCGTAAGGCTTGGGGCACGGCTTTTGGGCCACAGGATCCCGCCTCGCATGACAGGGGCAGACTGGATTGGGCAGTTGTGCGCCGCTTGTGCTGATCGAAAGGCCGGCCTATATCTCCTGGGAAGTCGACCGGGAGTTGCCGAGCAAGCCGCAGAAGTGTTGCAGACCAGATGTCGCGGTCTGAACGTTGTCGGCAGTCACCACGGGTACCTGCAAGATCCGGCAGTCAGCGCGGCTGCGATAACCGCGATTAATGCAGCGCGGCCTCACATTTTATTCGTCGGCATGGGGACGCCGATTCAGGAGCGGTGGATATTCGAGCACCGCCATGAACTGGAAGTGCCGGTCGTCTGGGCTGTGGGGGCTCTATTTGACTTTGTTGCAGGTGTGCAACGCCGAGCGCCGCGCTGGATGTTAAATCACGGCCTGGAATGGCTGCACAGATTCTGGGTTGATCCAAAGCGCATGTGGCGACGATATATTGTGGGTAATCCCTTGTTTATATGGCGAGTGATGATGCAGCGATTGGGCTTGCTGGGACTAGAGTAAGAGTTCCAGCACGGATCTGACAAAGCCTCCCGCGGGTGGCACCCAAAGCCATCACTGGTCTGGTCGAGTTGTAATGCGAATTCATGGTTAAAGCGGTAAGGTGGGGGAATCTTCTTCGTAAAGATTGTCCGTCAACTTATCTTCAAGAACTATAATGAAGGATGCCGGCGAATGTTAGAAGTTCTTGGGGGGGCCGGGGGGCCTTCTTACAAGAAGGCCCCCCGGTTTGTCCTCATCGAAAATCATTCCAGCCGGCTTGCCACCAGTTCTGTTATGTCCATCACTTTGATCTTGGCTTTCTTCTCTTTCCTTGCCCTAGCCGCGGCCTGATTGAACGAGCCTTTGCATGAGGGGCAAGCGGATACAATCACGTCCGCACCCAGGTCAATGGCGGACAAGAGCCGCTTGTAACCGATTTCTCCGGCCATAACGTTATCAAAGCCCTTCATGCCGCCTCCTCCCCCGCAGCACTTGGCCTTTTCTCTGTTTAGAGGAAATTCGACAAGCTCGACCCCGGGCAGCGCTTTAATCACGTTACGTGGCGGTTCGTACACGCCCATGTGGCGTCCCATGTCGCACGGATCGTGATAGACCGCTCTGAGAGGCTTTGCCTCGCCTTTGAATTTCAACTTACCTTCATTGATGAGTTGTTCGATGAACTCCACCGCGTGCAAGACCGTATAGCCGTTCCCGCCTCCATAATGAGGATAGAGATCACGGAACGTCTTGAGACACCCCGCGCAAGAAGTGACCAACTGCTTCGGCTTGTACGTATTGGTCTGCTCGTCGTGAATCTGCATAGCTCTCTTGAAAGTCTGCGTGTCGCCCACGAGATAGGCAAGGTAACCACAGCACGTTTCTTCTTCTCCTAACGCGCCATAGTCGACACCGGCCTTGTCCAGTATCTGCATAAACGCAGGGATGATCTTCACGTCCTGAAAACTTGTGACGCATCCCAGGTGGAGGAGCGTATCGGTTTTTCCCGGAACCGCTTTCTTGTACTGAGCCGGGTAGCTGTCAGCTCGCTTCTCTTTGGGGGCAAGCAGAGGATTCGCAGCATCGATCATGGCCGCGAGAGCAGGCTTGAACGCATCAGGTAGATATCCTCGCTCAACCAGTCTTTCGCGGGCCGCGCGAATTATACTGGAGACCTTTATCTGCGCGGGACACACTGCTTTGCAATTGAGGCAGAGCATGCACTGGTATAGACGTTTGGCCAGATCCTCGGACGGTTGAATGTTACCGACCAGCATGTTGTACGCAAGTGTGACACGACCTTTCGCGTTCAGCGACTCAAGGGTGGTCTCCCCGAAAGTGGGGCAGCCGGCCCTGCAAAAGCCGCATTGGATGCACGCTATGATCTCGTTATCAACGTCTTCAGGAAAGTGCTCGATCTTTTCGGGCTCGCTCAGAAACCGTGTGAAGGCATTTTCATCCAGAATATCCTCAATCGAGCCGTCGAAACCCATTTTACCCGGGTTCAGGATGTTGTTCGGGTCGAGGGCTTTCTTGATGTCTTGCATCACATTGAGAGCTTCGCCCAGTTGGTACTTGATGTACGGGGACTTGGCCATTCCCACGCCGTGCTCCGCCGATACCGTGCCCCCGTAACGAAGCGTCATTTCGATTAATTCCAGGGCGATTCCCTTCACCTTTGCCCACTGTGCCGGCTCTGTCGGGTTCATGATGAACGTGGCGTGCAGGTTTCCGTCGCCAATGTGACCGAATGTGGCCACCGGAAAGCCATGCTTTTGGCCGATACGTTGAATTTCTGCGATTGTTTCAGGGATTCTGCTGATGGGGACTCCGAAATCCTCCACCAGAGGAACAAGGCGGTAACCCGGCTGAAGTCGGCTCATAGCCGGAACCAGACCTCCTCTTGCCGCGAAGAGTTTCGCCTTCTCAACCGGATCATCGGACCAGGTATTTCCCAAGCCCCCCACTGATTTACACATCTCGTCGATCTTTCTGATCTGTTCCAAGACAGCGCTCTTGGGACCATCGATACCCATAAACAACTGGCAGTTGACTTCCTTGGGTATATCCATTTTGAGAGCGTCGCGTGCCACATCGAGACAAATGTTGTCCAGCACCTCACAAGTGGCCAACTCCAAACCCGACGTAAAGATTTTTTCAACCGCTCTGCCCGCAGTGTCCACGTCCGGGAAGGAGGCTTTTGCAAATGCCTCGTAGTCAGGCATGGGAAGAATCTTCAAGACGGCCTGAGTTATGATTCCAAGGGTTCCTTCCGAACTGGCAAAAAGGTGAGTGAGGTCATAGCCTGCGGAACTTTTCGGAGCAATATCTCCGGTTTGGATGACTCTTCCGTCTGCCAGCACGACGGTGAGGCGCTTCACGTAATCTTTAGTTGTTCCGTACTTGGCCGCCCGGACTCCACTGGCGTTGGTTGATATCATCCCGCCAATCGTAGCCACAGGAGCGCTCCCCGGATCAGGAGGGAAGAAATGGGTAGGCGCCAACTTTGCATTTAGGGCATTACAAATTACACCCGGTCCAACTATCACGTAACCGTCGGCCTTGTTGATCTCCCTTACCGCGTTCATGCGAGTAAGATCCAGTACAACCCCACCTTTCACTGCGAGTACAGCTCCGGTAACCGAGGAGCCTGTACCCCTAGCCACGACGGGGATTCCCTCCGAGTTTGCCAAAGCCAGAATACGGCTCACCTGTTCGGTTTCGCGCGCGAACACGACAGCTTGAGGCACGCCTGAATGGATGGACATGTCTCTGGAGTAGGCCAAACAATCGACTGGCGAAGCAGTCACATTGTTTGCCCCCACTATGGCGCTCAGGTTCTCGATAAACCCCATGTCTGTGTCCTCCTGGGACAGAATCCGTAATCCTGGTTAGTGGCGTTAAAAGGCATTCTAAACGTCTGCGATGGGTTTAAGACTGGAAATACCTCACTGCTGAACGAACCAAATTCATGATACCGTAATGTAGTCCATAAATCAAATATCCTCCAAGGCTAAATAGAGTTCCCTGGACAGGCTCATTTGAGGTTTCCCTGGGCAGTGAAATTCCCGCCGCCATCCCCTTGTGTTCGTCATGCTGAAAATTAGTTGAGGTGTGGAGATGGAGGATGATGAAGCAACGCGCAGCTCATGAGCGGGATCGGCCCACGCGACTGCGGGCGCAAGGACGCAGGCAAAGCCCTCCCATAGATCCTTCTACCTACTCTGCCACGGCAGCCTGTCCAAGTCCACATTCCCGCCTGAAAGGATCAAGCCCACGCGCAGTCCGGCGAGGTCTATTTTGTGCTCCCACAAAACGCCTACGGCCACTGCCGCCGAAGGCTCTATGATGATTTTCATCCGTTCCCACACGAATCTCATGGCAGCGATTATGGCTTCTTCGCTCACGGTCACAATCTGCTCCACGAGCTTCCTAATAATGGGAAAAGTCAAATCCCCAAGTGAAGCCAGCAGACCGTCCGCGATTGTCTGTGGATTTATCGAAGGGATGATTTTCCCGGCCGCTAGCGAGCGGAATGCATCGTCGGCGCGTTCGGGTTCAGCCCCGATGACCCGGATCCTCTGGGAAAATTCCTTCGCCGCAATGACGGTGCCGCTAATAAGCCCACCGCCGCCCACCGGGGCAATGATGACGTCCAACTTCTGAACATCCTGCAACAGCTCCAGCGCCGCGGTGCCCTGACCTGCAATTACCTCATGATTGTTGTATGGATGCACAATTGACGCACCAGTTTCGTCGGCCACTTGGGCCAAAGTGGATTCTCGAGCTTGGAGCGTCGGTTCACAGAGAATGATTTTGCCGCCGTACCCTGCGACCGCTGCCTTTTTCACTGCCGCTGCATTACTAGGCATCACAATGTAGGCCGCAATCCCGCGCAGTCGCGCAGCGAGTGCCAGAGCCTGGGCATGGTTTCCTGACGAGTGCGTGACCACTCCCCGAGCAGCTTCGGTTTCGCTAAGTGAAAGAACGGCATTGCATGCGCCGCGAAACTTAAACGCGCCCATTTTTTGCAAATTTTCACATTTTAGAAAGACTTGACACCCCACCTGCCGGTCGAGACTGCCGCAGGTCAGCACTGGTGTACGGTGAGAATGTGGCCGGATCCGGTCGGCTGCTTGGTAAATTTCGCTGATGGTGGGTGCGTCCATAATTTTTCCCCCAATCGTGTAGTTGCAAAATCGAAACTAGGCCAAGGCAGGTGCTGCCTGGCGCTCCACTCCTTATTTGGCATTCTCCCTTGCACCGTAGGTGAGGAGAAAAGTTTCGTCAAGGCTGTGCGACGATATTCTTGCGCCCCGCCTGCGGAACCCGCTATTCGAAGTTCTCGGTAGCATAATCTTGGGTGGTGTAGTTAGGATTCTTGGCTTGACATATTGATGCATAATGGATATGTCTTGATGTATGAGAACAACCTTAAGAATAAACGATGAGCTTCTCAAGCAGGCGAAGAAACGCGCTGCCGATGAAGGACGAACCTTGACCTCTCTGGTTGAAGATGGCTTGGCACTCATTCTGGCTAAAACCAAAGAGCGCCCGAAGAAGCCGCTGCAATTGCCGGTATCCAAGGCATCCGGAGGAGTAATGGCGGGAGTTGACCTAAACCGGTCGTGCGAGTTGGAGGAGGCCATGAACAAATTATGATCCTCCCGGACGTCAACGTTCTCGTGCATGCCTTCCGTTCTGATTCTTCCGACCATAAAATATGCCGCGCATGGCTCGACAGTGTAGTCAATGGAGAAGCTCGATACGGCATGGCTCCGCAGGTACTGAGCGGTGTAGTGCGGGTCACCACCCATCCGAAGGTATTCATTGAACCGAGCACTCTGGATGAGGTCCTGCGGTTCTGTAACGTCATACTTGATCAACCCCACTGTGTAGTTGTTCAACCGGGGCAGAGGCACTGGGAGATTTTCAAACGGCTTTGCACCCAAGCCGACGCTCGGGGCAATTTGGTGCCCGACGCATGGTTTGCGGCATTGGCTATTGAATTTGGCTGTCAATGGATAACACTGGATCGCGATTACGCCCGATTCCCTCAGCTTCGTTGGAGTGTGCCGCACGAATTCCAGTAGGCCTCTAGGCGCTGGTGATTCGCCGCTGAGAGGTGGTGAAATGGATGCTATTGGTCTGTTACGAGAAAAGAAGGAAGAGATTCTTAGAATAGCAGTACGTCACGGCGCTCGAAATGTCCGCGTCTTCGGGTCGGTAATCCGCGGAGACGCCGATGAGGCCAGTGATATCGACCTGCTTGTCAGTTTCGATCCTGAAGCTAGCCTGCTGCAGCACGCTGCCTTGATTCGAGAGCTACGCGACTTCCTCGGTTGTTCCGTGGATGTTGTTGATGACGATGGACTTCGCCCGGGCATGCGTGACCGAGTGTTGAACGAGGCGGCTCCCTTATGAGAGGCCAGCGCGGGAGATTACTCGACATATTGCAGGCAATAGAAGAAATTGAGGAATATGCAGCCTTGGGGCACGATGCGTACGTTCAGAACAAGCTCATCCAAGGATGGATGATCCTCCATCTGCAAAGAATCGGAGAGGCTACCGCTCGCCTTTCCGACATGGTTCGCTGCAAATGCCCAGACATCCCGTGGCAAGACGTCGTTGGTATGAGGAATTTGCTGATACACGAATACTTTGGCATAAGTTTGAAACGTGTGTGAATGACAGTAATCAATGACCTTCCTGTGCTCAAAACATGCGTGGAACGGATACTTGAAGACTGGCAGGAGCCGTAGTGTCTAACGTAGCGTCCTAACTCAACTCAATCGCCACGCGTCTTTGCCCATCCTCGAGAAAATGCCCGGCCGGGTGATCCCATGAAACAATGCAGGATCAGAAAACAAGGCCGGCAGACTATGTCGAACAATTTGTAAAAAATATTTAACACTTCTTGACCGAGCAGGTTTATTATAGAAGGGCATGAGAGCCGGCAGTGTCTTCCGCCGTCCTCAAAGCATTCTGCTGCCGGACCTACATTCAAGTAGGAGAGTCCGTTGTGGAGGCAGAGATTGTCTCCGGCCTCCTGGCTACATTCTGACCCAAGGGGTGTGGAAACCTGACCCCGACCACGATGAACGAGTTGTCGATCCTGGATGAATCATTAGGTGTTTCAGGTGCGCTGTTGGAACGCGCTTCATGAAAACTGGGCTTCAAACCTCAACCTACCACAAAAGGAGGGACCATGATTCAACACGAGAAGATTTCAACAACTTACGATCAAAAGAAAGGAGGGGCCTATGATCTCTCTCAATGTGAACGGTAAGGTTCATGAACTGGATGTTCCAGGTGACATGCCTTTGCTTTGGGCACTGCGGGATCACCTGAATCTCAAGGGCACAAAGTATGGTTGCGGCATTGGAGAATGCGGCAATTGTACGGTCCATGTCGACGGCGAAGCAGTGCGATCTTGCGGGGTCACCGTTGACGAGGTCCAACGAAAGAAGATCACGACGATCGAAGGGCTTCCCGAAAATCATCCTGTGAAACAGGCGTGGATTAAGGAGCAAGTTCCCCAATGCGGTTACTGCCAACCCGGGATGATCATGCAGGTTGCGGCTCATCTATCCGAAAAACCCACCCCTGATGCAGATCAAGTCATCGGCAAGATGGATGATGTCATCTGCCGTTGCGGAACTTATCCCTATATTAAACAAGGTATCAAAACAGCCATTCAAATCATGAAAAAGGAGGTCAAGACATGACAAATACCTCCATTTCGAGACGCGGCTTCTTAAAGGGCTCTCTGGCCGTGGCCGGCTTGACGGTCGCTGTTTCCGTCAGCCCCTTCGGGTATAAGCTCCTCAATGCCTCGGAAAAACAGCCAGGAGAGATCCCTGGGTTCAGTCCCAATGCTTGGTTCACCATCACCCCGGACAATAAAATCGCCATCTTCGTCGGCAACGCCGAGATGGGGCAGGGAGTGCTGACTGCTCTTCCCATGCTGGTTGCGGATGAGCTTGGGGCTGACTGGAAACAGGTTCAGGTGCATCAGGCTCCAGCCAAAGACGAATACAAAAGCCCCATTCTGGGTGCCCAGATCACCGTAGGAAGCGCCAGCGTCAGGGGGTTTTATGAACCTTTGAGGAAAGCGGGCGCAGCTGGCCGGGCCATGTTGATTAAAGCTGCAGCCTCGACCTGGAAAGTTCCCGAAAACGAATGCCAGGCAGTGTCGGGTACGGTTAAGCACCAGAAGAGCGGTCATACTCTCACGTACGGTCAACTCTGTCTGGAAGCGGCTAAACTCCAGGTTCCCCAGGATCCGCGGCTCAAGAGTGAAAGTGAGTTTGCGTATATTGGCAAACCCATGCCCAGGGTGGATGTGCCGGACAAGGTCAACGGGAAAGCAGTCTATGGTCTTGATGTGATGGTCAAGGATTTGCACTATGCGGTCATTGCACGGCCTCCTGCCTATGGTGCAAAACCGATTTCCTATGACGAGAAAGCGGCAGAGAAGATCAAAGGGGTGATTAAAGTCATTCCGATCCCTATGGGGATTGCTGTCTGCGCAGATTCGATCGGCGCGGCCCTCAAAGGACGGGATGCCCTTAATGTGAAATGGGACAAAGGCGCTCTTCCGCAGATGGACAACAATTATGTTGAAAAATCGCTTTTGGAGGACCTGAACAAACCAGGGTCTTCAGCCGTGAAAACAGGCGACGCGAAGAAGGCGATCGGCGGAGCCGATAAGAAGATTCAGGCCACCTATTACGTCCCGTGTGTCGCTCATACCACCATGGAGCCGATGAACTGCACAGCTTCCGTGACTGCCGACCTGTGCGAGATATGGGTTCCTATTCAAGCTCAGGTCGCCGCATTGGCTGTTGGATCACAAGTTACCGGACTTCCGATGCAGAAGATCCAGGTGAACACCACCTTTTTGGGATGCGGTTTAGGGCGACGGGCTAAGCCGGATTTCGTAGCTGAAGCTGTGATCCTTTCAAAAGCGCTCAACAAACCGGTCAAGGTCCTATGGACACGAGAAGAAGATATCAAATACGATGCTTTTCGTGCCCCTGCATCTCACCGGGTGGAGGCCGGTCTCGATGGTCAAGGCCAATTGGTTGGATGGTCCCATAAGGTTGTCAGTCCTTCCCTTTTGAAAGATATCGAACCCAAGTTGATAAAAGACGGGATCGATTTCTTTTGCCTGTGGGGACTTGCCGATGCCCCAGACTCTCCCATGTGGAACAACAGAATACAGTATGAAATACCAAATTTAGACGTAGAGTTTCTTATCTCTAATTTGCCCATGCCAGTTGCTCCTTGGCGTTCAGTCCAGAATGGTCCCAATGCCTTTGTCATTGAATCCTTTATTGACGAACTGGCGCATGCGGCAGGGAAGGACCCTCTGGAGTTTCGCCTCCGAAGCCTGAAGAACAATATGCGAGCCAGCAGGGTGTTGCAGATAGCGGCTGAAAAGGCAGGTTGGGGCAAACCTATTCCAAAAGGGGAAGCCCGCGGCATTGCTCAACATGCGTGTTTCGGGAGTTACACGGCCTCGGTGGCGGACATTTCGGTTGACAAGAAGGATGGCAAGATCAAGGTACATAGGATTGTAAATGCTATTGATTGCGGTCCCACGGTGAATCCGGGCCCTATCGTCGAACAAATGGCAGGCGGCATTATTATGGCACTGAGCACAGTGCTGAAAGAGGAGGTCCAGTTTGCAAACGGCGGAGTGAAATCGGCCAACTTCGATGACTATGATGTCATTCGGATGAGTGAAGTGCCCGACATAGAGGTCCACATTGTCAAGAGCAGTGAGAAGATTGGAGGTATAGGGGAGCTGGGCGTTCCCGCAACGGCGCCTGCCGTGGCCAATGCCTTCTTCAAGGCCACAGGTGTTCGCATAAGGCGTCTTCCCCTTAGTCCGGCGAATGTTTTAGAGGCCCTGAAGAAAGCGTAAGAACATGACATTAGCGGGTGGTGCCCCAAATTGGGACACTACCCGAAACATGCTACTGAGTCTGTTTTTCAGAAAAGTCTACAAACTGCTGGACGCATGGATTGTTGGCATTTCGATTCCAGTAGTAGTGAAAACTGGTGGAGATCGGGTACAGCGTCTCTTTGGTAACCCCGCCCGATAATGGATACGGCGCGGAATGTTCATCTTTCTTCAAGCTCAGTATTTTTACCCCGCCCTCACCGATCTTATCGAAGAAAGTAGTTGACGTCGGTATATAGCCTATTGCCATGGATTTGCCGCAGACCGTGAGGGTCATATTGTAGGTACTCATCACCACACTGTTTGTTGCGTAGGGGGCCCCTTTCAGGATTGTGTGCTGGAAAGCCACTCCCACTCCTGATTCGGGAACTGCCCTCCGAGTAACTTTTATGGGTTCATTTGGTCCGCCCACCTGCTTCCAGTTCGTGTATTCTCCTTTGAATATCTTTGCCAGTTGTTGGAGCGTCAGCTCTTTGACGCTGTTCTTGTTATTCGTAATGACGGCTAGTTCGACCTGTCCTATGTACTTGGAGCCAATGAGCAATCCTTTCTGCTCGGCTTCCTTCGTTTCATCTGCTGTTATCTTTCTTGAGGCCACGACTAAATCCGCCTCCCCGTTAAACAGCTTTTTAAAGCCTTGGCCAGTGGTAGTCCCGGTTACGGTAATGGAGCAGTTTGTCCCTTCATTGGCGAACAACTCGGAATAGCTTTGCGCTATGTTGGCAAGCGCGCCCGCCCCACAAACTCTAACCGCCCTTTTGGCCTGAGCTGTCGCAGCAGAAACGGAGGCCAGCCAGAGAAGTGACGCCATCGCAACCAAAAGGATGATGTTTGACCCGGTTCTCCTCATGGATGGTTCCCTTCGTACGGTGTTATTCTTTACAGGGGAAGCAAAGCTCCCCCTTCTCAGTTTCTATTAAAAGGCGGTTAAGAGTCAAATTGAATTTGTTGAGCCTCCGTGTCCCCACGGCCAAGAGTTGAGACTGCAAAACTCCCGGGAAATCCGAAATCATGGAACACTTCCAATCGCTGCCTCTATAGCTGGTATACAAGGGCTTCTTCCTGGCGCCCGATCCTCGTCCATTCCTAGAATGGGCGGATCTGGATTGACTTCTTTGGCCGGAGTTGCCTCTGAGGACGATTAATGCTATAATATTAATATCTAATAAAATTTGGTGGAGGTATTTTCAATGAAAGCCATCACGGCAACTGTCATGGTCGTGGCGCTTATATTTTTCACAACATCCTTGGCCTTAGCAGATGGAGTTGCCAGCATAACAAGAAGAGGCCACAGTAGTGACGACGTACAATTCCAGAGAAAAGTGCCAGGTAATTTGCAAGGCTCCAACACCTTTCCTGGAAAGAGTCGAAAATGCATTAGCTTACACACTGGACATTCCTCTTGCGATATTGAGCCCCATCACTTGCCCGGTCGTGTCTCCGTTGCTTGATAGAATTGACCCTGTGGAAAACAGAAGTTATGCTCGTACCCCCCGAAAAAGATGACCCTTACGGTCCGGTCCATCCCGCAGACGTCCTCTCCAGGGAGGAGAGATGTCGAATCTATTACAGTAGAGTAGTAGATTTGGCTGTGGCACGGGGCCTGCTAAGTCCGGATCCTAATACTGGAAATCGGTCATTTTGCTTTCTCTCCTCACTACTTGCAGGGAAAGGACTCAGAACGGGCGCTACAGCGGGCTCTTCGCGAATTCGAAGAGAAATACCCGGAAGTAGCTGTTGAACGCAGGACAAAGAAAGACCAAATCTTTCTGGGAGCAGTAAGGAGCTTCCTCAGTTCGGACAGCGCGGAGAAGGCGGAAGAAATTATCCTTGTCGGGGCGACTTACTGCGTCTGGCCCGTAGGAACCTCTTTTGCTCTGACCTATCCCTGGGACCTAAGTGGGAAAGAGCGTCCCGTGAGGTTCCGAAAAGACCTGAACGATTTCATGAAGCGCAGGATTATAGCCATCCTACGTAAAGCGGGTAAGCTTGGTCATAGCGATCTATTCGGGACATGGTGACAGGGATTAATACTCAATTTCCCAATTACGGTGCCTCATTTTCAGGAAATGTTGCAAGCGCTCGCAATTTTGTCTCAAGCGGTCATCCCGGACTCCAATCCGCGGTCCGTACGGACAGATCTCGTGTATGCCCTCAGCGGGGACTCACGAGAGGTGCCTCTACAATGGATTCCGGCGTACGGGGGAATTACGGCGATAGTGCAAGAATGCGAGACCGAATTCAGACATCATTGTACTTGGATCAACCGGGTTCCTAAGTTCATTTCAGGCGAAAGCATTTCTCACCTGGAACTTCGCCCTTAAGGCGGAACTCAAGCTCTTTGGCGGGCACTTCAAGGGGCGGACCCTCGAGTCTCCCATTCTTTCGACTTGTCATTCCACAAATACTGTTGCACAAAGATCTTTTTCTTTCGTTGACTATAAACGTTGAGCCACCAGCTTCGATCCAATTTGGAGTAGCACGTGTTGAAGTGTTTGACATTAGGGATCTCTTTAGCGAACTTGAGGGCCGATTCATTCACCTCGTCCTTCAAACGTAAGTCTGCCCCGGCCTCCGAAATCTTTTCTCGATCCGGGGGAGGAGGAGGGGTATAGGCGGGAGGAGAAGATGATGGAGTCTGGCCCGCCTCTTTGCAGGTGGGCTTTGTTGCCGGCGCATTTCCAGCTTGTCCCGTCGTATGATTAGGAGGAGGCGGGTTTTGCGCTTCAGTGGGGCCTTTAACTGATTCCAGACCGGGCACGCATCCTAGTAAAACTAGTGCGGCTAAAATGAGGGTTGCGGCCAAAAGGCTTAGAGCGGCTTTCATGAATTCGTTCCGTTTCTAGACACCTAGGAGCCTGTCACGCAACCTCAATCGTCGGCACTATTGTGCTACGCGGAGGTTCCCCTCATTGTTCCGTAACCTCACCCCGGCTCCTAGGAGTCTGACATACTAAGTTTTTTCCGTGGCAGCATCTGAGAGATCCCGATACAATAGTCGCTATCGTGCTACGAATTCGGGAAAGTCCCGCGGGACGCGGGATTACGCAACAGCCTCCTAGTAAGCCAACAATACGCACAATATCATCAACCCGGCGATATTACAAGGTCATACAGACAACATGTTGTCGAAATCATCCAAAAGCCTGGGGAAGGTGAAGTCTGCCTCAGAGCCCTTGCTTCACAAAGATTCCGACCAGGTAGATTCTCTCTGAAGAATCCGACTAGGATATGTTATAAAATCCAACTATGGCAAAAGGTAATCCAAGAAAAGTCGTGGCCTTGGTGGGTCGGCCCAACGTTGGGAAATCCACGATGTTCAATATGCTCTTGAAGAGTCGTAAGGCTCTGGTAGAAGCCTTGCCCGGACTAACCCGGGACCGCAACTATGCCGAAGTGACACTCGGAGACAAACCATTTATCATTGTGGATACCGGCGGGTTCGAACCGACAAGCAGCGATATTATGCTGTCACAGATGAGGACCCAGACTACCGTAGCCATCGAACAGGCGGACGTGATAGTTTATCTGGGAGATGGAAAGGTCGGGGTCACGCCCTCCGATCACGAAATAGTCCGCACGCTTCAGCGGACGGATAAAAAGGTTTTATACGCGGTCAACAAGATTGATTCGGAGAAGCAGGAAGATTTCGCCGTAGACTTCTATTCACTCGGGGTAAAAGACATCTTTCCTGTCAGTGCTATGACGGGATATGGTATGGGCGATTTCATTGACACTCTCCTTGAAGAGATCCCGGCGGCAGAGGCTCCCCCGGCCGAAGCTGAATCAACATCGGAACCTACCGTCAAAGTGGCGGTGGTAGGTAGGCCCAACGTTGGCAAGTCCACCTTGATAAATCTCTTCCTGGGAGAAGAAAGGCTGGTAGCAAATCCGGAGCCGGGCACCACGAGAGATTCAATCGACACGACAGTGCGTCATTACGGCAAGGAATATCTTTTCATTGACACTGCCGGCATACGGAGACGTTCGCGTATAGTGGATCGTGTCGAAAAGTACAGCGTCATCAAGGCATTCAGAAGCATAGACCGGGCTGAAATTGTTCTCGTCATAATGGATTCGAGAGAAGGAGTAACTGAACAGGATGCCCGAATCGCCGGATATGCCTTCGAAAAGGGGAGAGGAGTAATACTGGTGCTGAACAAATGGGATCTGATCCCCAAAGACAGTACTACCATCGACAAATATGTTGCTCACGTTAGGGATTCTCTGAAATATCTCCAGTATGCGCCCATAATTACCATCTCGGCATTGGAGGGGACCAGGGCGGTCAAACTCTTTAACTTGATTGACGATATTGAGACAAAGTTCCGCAAGAGGATAAACACCGCGGAGTTGAACAAATTTCTGGAAGAAACATTGCGCTCTCACCCTCCCGGAATGCACCGCAAAGGCAAACGGATCAAAATCTACTATATGACGCAGGTGCGGGCCGCGCCTCCGACGTTTACTCTTTTTTGTAATTATCCCGAGTCCATTCATTTTTCTTATAAGCGATTCCTGGAAAACCGTTTGCGAGAGACTTTCGACTTTGACGGCTCGCCACTTCGTCTGGTGTTCAAGAAACGACTGGGAAAATCGTTGGATCAAGCCCGAGCCCATAAGAGGGCCTCGGGGTAACCCGCTTGGAACGGAATACAGTTTAAGCTGGCTGACTTGCGAATTCTGGAGAGAATGCCGAAATATTTGATGTGAGCATTCAGGATACGATTACCACCAGCTACGTCATCGATTCGCAGGCCGGAACATTCTGGGACAAATAACCGTGCAACACGAACAGAAAGTAAAAAACGTGTCACAGCCGCTTGTGGGTCCGAGCGGCAAGCCGATAGTGCGATTCGGCGAGATTCAGGACCTCGTCAAATCTTATTACCCGGATGCCGATCTGGACCTGATTCGAGCGGCCTACGTCTATTCCGCGCAAGTTCACGTCGGCCAAAAGCGAATATCCGGCGAGCCCTACCTTGTGCACCCTGTGGCCGTGGCAAGCATCCTTGCTCAAATGAAGCTCGACGAAGCCTCGGTTGCGACCGGCCTTTTGCACGATACGGTTGAGGACACCCTTACCTCCATTGAGGACCTGGAGCGTTTCTTTGGCAAGGAGATCGCTACTCTGGTCGATGGCGTGACAAAAATAAGCAAGATCGAATTTCAGTCCAAGGAAGAGAGACAGGCAGAAAATTTCCGCAAAATGATTCTTGCTATGAGCCGAGACATCAGAGTGCTTCTAGTCAAACTGGCTGACCGGCTCCATAACATGCGTACGCTAGATCCTATGCCAATCGAGGCTCGGAAGAGAATCGCTCGGGAAACAATGGAGATCTACGCTCCTCTGGCCGCGCGGCTAGGTATATATTGGATGCGGACGGAACTTGAGGACCTTGCATTCAGATACCTCGAACCTGAACGATACAACTATATAAAGACTCACCTTGATGAAACAATAAAGCAAACAGAGGAATACGTTAACAATGTTCTGAGGATCATTCGTGAGAAGTTGACGCAATATAACATAAAGGCCGAAACGAAAGGTCGCAACAAGGAAATTTTCAGCATTCACCACAAGATGCAGTCTCAGAATCTCGAATTCGATCAGGTTCACGATCTTACAGCGTTCCGCATAATTTTGAACAATGTCAGCGAGTGCTACGCCGTTCTGGGCCTTATTCATTCCTTGTGGCGCCCTGTGGCCGGCCGATTCAAAGACTACATAGCCATGCCCAAGAGCAATGGCTACCAATCTCTCCACACCACTGTCATTGGACCACAAGGGGCACGCATAGAAATACAGATACGGACTTACGAGATGGATCTTATCGCTGAAGAAGGGATTGCGGCTCATTGGTCGTACAAGAGGGAAAAGTTGTCGATGCCGAAGATGCCAAGGTTGTCAATTGGCTACGTCAGATGATGGAGTGGCAGCAGGACCTCGACGATCCCAGAGAATTCTTCGAGAACGTGCGGGTGGATCTATATCCGGATGAAGTCTACGTATTTACCCCCAAAGGAGAAGTAAAGGAATTCCCCAAGGGAGCCACCCCCTTGGATTTTGCTTACTCCATCCACACGGAGGTGGGACACAGGTGTGTGGGGGCTCGTGTCAATGGGAAGATGGTCTCGCTGAAATATCAATTGAATACCGGAGACAGCGTCGAGATTGTCACGTCAGTACACCAGAAGCCCAGCAAAGACTGGCTCAAGTATGTGAAGACAGGGCGGGCCAGAACCAAAATCCGACATTTTGTTCTCGCGGAGGAACGGGAGCGCGCGATAGACATGGGGAAAGACAGCGTGGATCGCGAACTCCGCAAGTGGCGCATCGACCTGAGTCGGGCCGAAAAAGAAGGCCAAATCCTTGAGGTCGCCCATGAGTTCAGCTTCAAGGCCGATGAGGACCTCTACGCTGCCATTGGGTACGGCCGACTCTCTCCCAAAGTGATCATTACTAAGTTAGTGCCGCCCCAGGAGCGAGAAAAGGCCAAAGCTGCCCTGAGTGAAGAAAAACAGGTCAAAAGGGAACGCGGCGCGACAAAAAGCGGCGTGAGAGTCCAGGGATTAGCCGACGTCATGGTCAACTTCGCGAAGTGCTGCAATCCGCTCCCTGGCGACTCTATCCTGGGATTCATTACCCGAGGCCGAGGAGTCACCATTCATAAAGAAGACTGCATAAATATTCAGACTACCGATTCGAAGAGAATCGTCGATGTGAGCTGGGATGAAAACCAATCCTTCAGCCGGATTGTGAGGCTGGGCATCGAAACTGAAAACAGGACCGGCATGCTCGCAACCATAAGTGGTGTCTTTTCGTCGAACGATTCGGATATTGTCCAGGCCAACGTAAAGGTGCTGAGCGACCATCATGCTCAGGGGATCTTCATGGTCTCCGTCCGGAATCTGGAGCACCTAACACGTATCATGAACGCTCTGCGAACGGTCAAGGGGGTGGAAAAGGTCGAACGCTTGGGAATTGTGTGACCTGCCAATTAGTTGACGGGCGACGACACAGGAAGATTAGATTCGCGCTTGATCCCAATGACAACGGCATGCTCATAGGGATGTGCCAAACGGTATGAGGCGCAGCCCCGCTTATTGGTCTCCTTAAGACCCGGCGCGCTGTTCCCTTCGCTCGTGACCCCGACTTTGATTTTTCAGATGGACTTGAAATCGGAGGAAAGCCGATTGCACCCCAGTCTACGGAGCCTTGGACACTTTGTTCGACCGAATGCAACGGGTGCACACCTTGAGCCTTTTGACTTGGCCGGACGATTCTATAACCCTGATCTTCTGAAGGTTTGGAAAAGATATCTTCTTGGTACGGTTATGGGCGTGGCTGACGTTGTATCCTCTTAACGGCCGCTTGCCGCATATTTCACAAACTCTTGACATGAACCATTCTCCTTGTCACACCCCTCGGATGTGAAGTCAGTAATCT
Organism: uncultured delta proteobacterium; assembly: GCA_963729795.1. GTDB lineage: Bacteria > Desulfobacterota > Desulfomonilia > Desulfomonilales > Desulfomonilaceae > CAWBBA01. The sequence continues at coordinate 363,298 of CAVSPC010000016.1, forward strand.
TTTATTCTACTTCGAAGCTTCCACAAAAGCCATCCTTAATTGAAACAAACTCTCGGTAAGGATTTTTTTTTCCTGATCCGTGAGGTTGCCGCGAGTCTTTTCTTCGAGCATCGCAATGATATCGATTGTCTGCCGTGCGCCGGGCAGATCTTTCTGCGGTTCCTCAGTTTCAGAAGCTTTGATGAATCCAAGTTGAAACAGGGCCGTGTTGGCAAGGCTTAGAACAAAAGTTGAAAAGTCGAGCGGCCTTGGAGCTTCAGGCTTCTCCCCGCCGGCTCGTGGTTTCTCCAGGGGAGGTTCCTGACGCGTCTCGTGCTGCGGGGGCTCCTGTTCAGTGCTTGCAGATTCTTCTTTTGCCAGCCCTTCGGTGGTAAACCGCCGTTTATCGGTCACTTTGAATTCGTCAGGTCGATCAGACTCTTCCATACTGCTCCTCCATGCCCCACGGCGTGTCCAAGGTCACAGGCCGTGCCTGGGATTTATGGGATTACGTCGCTCGAATTCGGCCAAAAGGTCTCGAGAAACGGAATCTACGCGATGAGGTACTGCCACCTGGGTCGTCACGTACAAATCACCCGGAGCATCGCCTTTCAGGGATGGGAATCCTTTCCCCTTAAAACGAAAATTGGTGCCGGACTGAGTCCCCGCAGGGATTTTCAGAATCAACCGCCCTTCAGGCCCTGGAATTTCCACCTTCGTCCCGAGGATCGCTTCGCCGATCGTTATCGGAATCACGAGAAAAATGTGGTCGCCCTCCCTACGGAAAAACCGATGTGGGCTCACGATTATGTCCAAGAATAGGTCGCCCGGAGGGCCGCCGTACCTGCCAGGGGCGCCTTGACCGGGTACTCGAATTCTAGACCCTGTATCTACTCCGCCGGGGATATGAACATTAATTCTACGCTCTAGGACCCGGACTACTGCTGATGTCCCGTGATAGGCCTGGTTGAAGTCAATGGTGAGTTCAGACTCCAGGTCGTCCCCTCGCGTCGGTCGGCGGCTCCGAAACGACGACTCGGAATCCGCCCTAAAAAATTCCGAAAAAACATCATCAAACATCCCGCGTTTTGAACTTCCACCGAAGCTGCGAAAGTCAAAACCGAATCCCTGACGTCCGAATCCCGCTTGGCCAAACGGGCCGCGGCCGCCGGACGAACTGAACCCTCTAGCTGTCGCCTCCAGGCCCTCATGGCCGAACATGTCGTAGTTTCGGCGCTTTTCACCATCGGCGAGGATCTCGTATGCCTCAGCCAACTCCTTGAATTGGACTTCAGACGCTTTGCTGTTATTATTCAAATCCGGATGATGGCGCCTTGCCAGTTTCCGATAAGCTCGCTTGATTTCTTGATCGGAAGCCGACCGGCTAACACCAAGTACCTTGTATGGGTCTCGTTTCAACATCCCAACCCTGTTCAGCGGCATTCGCTGCGGTCCTCAGAAAACTTACCAGCACATCTTTTCTTGAGGATTTCGCAGGCACCTCCTCTGGGCACCGGATCATTGGGCTTCGGAGGATTCGGTCAAAACATGAAGCCCATGGGCCTTTCTCATGGCCGGTACGGTTTATTAAAGAAAGGATTCAATTATAGGAGGCGAATCCCCGAGCCGCATCAGCGAAGGTAGACAACTTCGACGCTTCGCTGCCGGTCGTCCTCGGATCTCGGCAGAAAAATTTCAAGGACACCGTCTACATATCTGGCTTCGGCCTTATCCACGTCTACCCTGCCAGGCAGAGCGAAGCTGCGCTCGAATGAGCCGTGTACTCGCTCTATACTTCGATATGCAGCGATTTGCGGCTCCGATTCAAGCGGACGTTCGCCGGATAATATCAAGCGATTTCCTCGAACTTCAATGCTAATGTTCTCGCGTCCCACCCCAGGAAGCTCCGCCCTAAACAAGTAACCGTCCGGCGTTTCAAGAATGTCCACTGTCGGACACCAGCAAGCCGTCCGTTTGCATGTTCCTTCTTCCCCGAATCCAACAAACAGCCGACTCATCTTCTCCTGAAAATTCAGCAGATCTCTGAGAGGATCCCAACGGTTCAGTGTCATGCTGTCAACTCCGGATGAAAAAAGGCATGTTTTCTGCTCTGATATTAATATTCCTCGTGCTGACATTAAGACTTTTTGCTCTCCTAGTCAAGGCCAAACACAAAAGCATCAGTGCCGGAAAGACTACGGCTTAGGTGACGCGGCCAAATAACCTTGTCTTCTTAGCTTGTCGACCAGCACCCAACCTTTGCCCTTTGGGGCAGCAATTGTATGCGTTAGGCTCTGGCCTTTTGAGGTTGCCGGCAATACCGGGGTTGCCGCCTTGATTTTCGGATTCAACTCCAGGATTTCTCTGGGGGGAACTCCCGTCATGCGGGCAATTTCGGCTATTGAAAGATCTTTATTTAGGAGCAAACCGGTAACCTGATCGAATGTAAAGGGGGGTGAATCCCTGAACTTCAGACCATAGGTCTCTCGATGTGTATTAATAATCCACAACGCAATCCATCTGACGATCAAATCTTCGGCATTGTTGGGCAGCGGCAGGTCCCAGTACTGATTGGTATTCCAGTGTTGCTCCAGATCGCGAATCGTTTTTGTGGAGGTAACATAGGCCGCTGCCGCCATAAGCCAGCTCGAGCCCCCTAGCTGTTGCCGAGCATCCTTGAGACGCAAGGCAAAACACCGTGTGGAAAGTTCAAGGTCCAACCGATCGTCATGCCACGCGTCTTCCGACATCTCGATGCCATCAGAAACTGTACAAGGCTTGTCCAAGGCCCACCAGCCCGCAACAGGCCCTCTGGATGGCGGCTTCATTGTCAGCGCCGACAGAACAGGGGCAAACAATACAAATTCGTTAGGGACACCCTCTTTTCGGAGCAGTTCGTCAAAGATCCATGCATATCGGCTTTTTTCCGTGAGCCAGTCGGTGAGAACACTTCTGGCATCGAGCAGCAAGAAATTAATCTGATGCAAAATGCGGGATTTTACGTCTGGCCGTTGAATCGGAATCAGTTCGCCGGCAAAGTGAAAGGGTTTGTTCCAAAGCGATGCAGGAAGTGAGTACCTGGAGCAGTTAGGCCTTGCCTCCTTGGTCGGCCCGGCCGCTTTCGTGGATGCAGGGAACAGTCCGAAGAGCAGGATGAAACCGGCGAGAAGGACCGCTTTCACCAGGAACGGCTTCACCACCGCAAATGGATCCAGAACCAGTTGAAAGTTATTTCTTTTCAACCTGAATTTCTTGCTCCAACTTTTGAAGCTTCTCCTTCACCACTAGGTTATCCGGATTGGCCCGGAGCGACCTTTGATAGGCTTCCAAGGCGTCTTGTTTTCTGTCCTTGGCGAGCAGAATGTCCCCCATGTGTTCAGCAACAATAGGATCTGATTTGACTTTCTCTGTAGCCTTCTCCAGTCGCTGAAGCGCCTCGTCCGTCTTGCCGGTTTTGAACAAGACCCATCCCATAGAATCCATGATATAGCCATCGTCCGGCTTCAATTTCGATGCCTTGCGGACAAGCTTCTCTGCCCGTTCCAGATCTTTGCCGCCTGCAGCCAAGGTGTAGCCGATAAAATTGAGAGCGCTGGCATCATCAGGGTTTTCGGCAAGTATCTTTTCCATCTCGGCCATAGCTTGGCTGCGTCGACCACTCTTTTCCAGAACATTCCCAAGAGAGTAACGGATCTTGACGTTCTTCGGCTCTATCGCCAATGCCTTTTCATAGACTTTGGTAGCCTCATCGTACCTGTTCAGCTCCTCGAGAATCGACCCCTTGATGTGAAAGAAGTCGGTCTCCTTCGTATCCGGGTCGATCGCCTCATCTATATATTTGAGGGCCTTGCCAAGATCCTTGACTTTCAGAAACATGAGCGACAGCATAATCCTGGAATTTAGAAATGTCGGCTGCCCTCTACGAATCTGAACGAATTCCTTCTCAGCCTCGTTTAATTTTCCTTCTTCTTTAAGGATTCTTCCCAGATGGAATCGAGCCTGGTCCCAGCCGGGCTGGGTTTGAAGGACTTGATCAAGCAATTCTTTCGCTTTGTCAAAGCGTTTTTGCTCTGCAAGGATCAAGGCCATCTTAATTTGGATCCCAAGATTGGAAGGCGCTAGTTTGGAAAGATCTTCAAACACTTGGTACGATTCCGAGAACTTCTTCTGACTGGCCAGGACCTGCCCCAAGCTCAGCCGAGCATTGATGTTGAAAGAATCCAGCTTCACCGCTTCTTTGAATTGCTTTTCAGCTTCGGGATACTTCTTCTGAAGGTAGTAGATACCCCCCAACTCCACATGCGCCTGGGCAGAGGTATCCGTTCCCTTCTCGACCAACTGCTTGAAAATTTCCTCTGCTTTGTCATACCGCTTGTCTTCTGCGTAGACCTTGCCTAGATAAAAATATCCTTCCTTTTCATCCGGAAACTGTTTGATCATCTTCGAGAAGGTCTTCTCGGCGTCCGGGAACAGCTTCTGTGAGGCTTGGAGAGACCCTATAAAGACATACAGATCCCGTTCGTCCGGCTTGAGCTCCAGCGCCCTATTGTACGCTTCGATGGCTCTAGTTCGGTCGCCGGTGACCGTGTAGATCTTGCCCAATAACGTGTACGCCTCGACGTATTTCGGATCCAACAGCGTGGCGTTTCGAGCCATCAGCAACGCTTCGGCTACTTTTCTGTTTCGGGCCAGCAAGTTGGCAACGCGTGTGTTGAGATATGCCGACGTAGGGTCAAGCTTTAGAGCCTTACGGAAGTATTCAATAACAGCTTCGGTTTGACCTTGGGCTTCCGCCTGCTCACCCATGAGGAAATACAGACCGGGATCCTTCTCAAGGTCGGGCAACGGTAAGGCCTTCCTATCGCCTTCATGGAGTTGTCTTGTGGCTGAAAATGACTGGCCCGCAACCAGAACCAATATTGCGACGAGCGTTGCTAAAAAGGCGCGTGTCGGTGCAATCTTTTTCATGATATGTCTTGCCTCGTGCCGGGTCTGCGAGTGTCACCCATTTGCCGGCTTTGAAGATTTCAGTTTGTTGATAACCTCAGCGTACGGGGGATGACCGAAAACAGCGCTCCCCGCCACAAATACGTCGGCCCCATGCCGAGCCAAATCGGGTGCAGTCTCGGGGCTTACGCCTCCGTCAACCTCGAGAAGGATTTCTTGTCCCGAACGATCAATCATCTCTCTGATCGCCATTACCTTGGGAAGCATGGCGGGAATGAACGATTGGCCTCCGAATCCCGGGTTTACTGTCATGACCATTATAACGTCCAATTCCTCCATGACATACTCCACAGCACCCGGACCCGTTGAAGGGTTAAGCGCAGCGCCGGCCTTCACGCCCAATTCCCGAATTCTTCTGAGGGTGCGATGTAGATGCCGTGCCGCTTCCGGGTGGACAGTAATTATGTCTGCACCTGCGGCGTGAAAATCTTCCAAGTAGCGATCAGGGTCTGAGATCATAAGGTGAACATCGAGAGGAAGCTCTGCAACTCTCTTAGCGGCCTTCACGATCAGCGGGCCTATGGTGATATTAGGCACGAAATGACCGTCCATTACATCCAGGTGTATCCAGTCCGCTCCGGCTTCCTGCACTGCTCGAATCTCATCTCCAAGCCGTGAAAAGTCCGCGGAAAGTATGGAAGGAGAAACTAGAATACCTTTGGTTGTTCCCACGGAACCTCTCTTTTCATGTCATGGCTCTTCAAACGCTGTCCGCTGATCGTGTCTGCGCAGAGCCCTGTTTGTCCGATCCGCGAACTTGCCTATATCAAAGCTCGACACCGTCCAGCCGATACCCACACTTGGGACAAAGCCCTTCTTTCAACATCTTCTTTTGTACCTTGTATCCCGCTCGATCGATCAAAAGCTGAGAGCAGTCGGGACAGTACGTTTTTTCGCCGGGATCCCAAGGGACATTACCTGTATAAACATATTTGAGCCCCTCATCAAGTCCGGTCTGCCTCACGCGACGTAGAACCTCCACATCTGTAGGCGGTAACACTTGCTCTTTGTATTGTGGATAAAATCGGCTGACGTGCCAAGGGGTCTCCGCGCCGAGATCGGTCCGGATGAACCGAGCCAACTCCCGCACCTCGGTGGGATCATCGTTTAGTGTTGGGATGAGAAGAGTTGTCACCTCTAGCCATATTCCAAGCTCTTTCATGTACCGCAGCGTATCCATTACGCCTTCTCGCTTGGCTTTGCAATAATGTAGATAAAATCGGTCGTTGAAAGCCTTTAAATCGACGTTGGCAGCGTCAATAAGACCTTTTGCATGGTCGAGCATGTCCCGCGTCATGTAGCCGTTGGTGACAAATACATTGAGAATTCCAGCGCTTTTTGCTTCAACCATCGTGTCGTGAGCCAGTTCATAGTATATGGTCGGCTCAGTATAGGTATAAGCGATGCTCCGGCAGTCGTTCGCGGTCGCCATGGAGACAATCTCGGCTGGAGAATAGGCTTCCCCAATTATACGCCCTCTGTCTCGCGGCATCTGGGAGATTGAAAAATTCTGACAGAAGGAGCAGAAAAAGTTGCAACCCACCGTTGCGATGGAGAAGGATTTGCTCCCCGGGGCAAAATGGAAAAGCGGCTTCTTTTCGATCGGGTCCACGTTCGTCGAAACAACCTTGTCGTAGACCAAGGTGTAAAGCGTTCCATCTGTATTCAAGCGAACACCGCAAATACCCTTCTTCCCCGGATCGATCTTACAACCATGACGGCAAAGATGGCATTTGACGGCATCATTTTCCAATCGGTCGTACAAAACCGCTTCTTTCATCTCCCCGGCTCCTTGAGGGACGCGAACAGCCGAGCATTAAGGCCGTCAAAACTCCCATTTGACATTGTCAAAACTACGTCCCCTGACCTGAGCTGATTCATCAGAAATTCAAGAAGCTCGTCTGTATCAGCGAACGCTCGGGCAACTTTATCTCGGTCAGACAGATCCTGGGCCAACTGCTTGGAGCTGAATCGCTCTGCCGGCGGAATTCCGGCCACATCACGAGGCTCCCTTAGAATGATCAGATCCGCGCAAAGGAAAGCATCCACGTACAATTCTTGGAAAATCGCCCGCTTGCTCGAATTCGTGCGCGGCTCGAATGCTGCTACCAGCCTCCGGTTCGGGTACCGGGCACGAATAGCCTCACATGTGACTTTGACCGCGGTGGGATGATGGGCGAAATCATCAATTAATAGTATCCCTGACTCTTCTCCCCAAATTTCCTGTCTACGCTTCACGCCTTTGAAGGAACCCAACGCGTCCAGGGCCCTTTGAGGATCGACCCCCAGATTCGCGGTGGCTCCAATAGCCGCGACTGCGTTTAACACATTATGAAAGCCAAACACAGGCAAAGTTCCCGCAGCGGCTGGCCGGCCGTTTTTAGTGATCACTGCGACGATACCGTCGGGACGATCGTGAAGTTCAGTAGCGCGCCAACTCATGCCAGATTCGAACCCGTAAGTCTCGACCGATTCATTGCCTCCCCCTATTATTTCCCGAACTGACACATCCTCGCCATGCGCGAGAAGCCGCCCTTTGGAAAGCGTAATTTCCGCGAAGGCACGGAATTGGTGTTTGATTTCTTCCAGGCTGCCGTAAATGTCCGCATGATCGAACTCACAGGATGTTATCACGGCTATTTCAGGCGCATAATGAAGAAGTTTCGGTGTCTTATCGAAATAGGCCGTGTCGTATTCGTCTCCTTCGATTACAAACAAGGAACCTTTTCCCAGTCGATAATTCGCTCTGAAGTTTATTGGGACGCCTCCGATCATGAAGCCAGGATCACGGTGTTCCTTGTACAGGATCCACGAGATCATGGCACTGACCGTGGTCTTTCCGTGCGTTCCCGCAACCACGACGCTGGTCTTGTCACCGATAAAATAGGTCTTCAACGCCTCCGGCATTGACGTGAAGGGTATGCCCGATCTTTCTAGCTCAACTGCTTCGGGATTGGTCCGGCGGATTACATTGCCGACGATCACCAGGTCGGGGACGGGATCAAGATTCGAGGAGCGATATCCTTCCATTATATCGATCCCTAAATCGCGTAAGAAGTCGCTCATAGGTGGGTACACCGACTCATCCGAGCCGGTGACCCTATAACCGCTTTGGTGAAACATTCCCGCCAAAGAGGCCATTGCGGTTCCGCAAATCCCCATCAGGTGCACGCGAGCAGGGGGCGCCAGCATAGGGATACGGTCTAGATCGCTTTTCCGTAGGCCTCTTTCCATGATTGTCAGTTGCTATCATCCTGTCACCATCCTGTCAAGCAGTAGAAAAAACAAGAAGATCCGGATGAAGTTAAGAGTTTTCCACAATCGCTCGCCTCCAAAAAAACGGAATTGTGTAGTTGGCAAAAAAACAGTGTCTGAGATTGCCATGGGCTGAGGCCCTCGCAATGTACGTAAAGTTTCTTTGCCGAGTGAACATGTCGGACCGGAAAATCCGCCCCACAATCGCAATTGCAATCTTTGCCATGTGAACAGTTTCGAAAAAAAAAGCCCGACCGGTGAGTCGGACTTTGGAGGGTATAAGAGAAATCGGTCGGGCAATAAAAATGGGGGGAGGAAAGGGCTTACACCGGCTACACGGCCATCAGAAAAGGAATCCTACCTGGACAAAGGCTCCGTCCATAGTAGTGTTGAACATTCTGTTCGGTCTTTCTTTTTTGAGATAGGTATAGCGGTAACCGCCTTTGACGAAGCCGAACCGCCCTGTTTTGATGGGAATCAGGTAGCTCAGAGCCGCCTCTGCATCGTACCCGATGGCGTCGTTCAGAAAAGCGATCCCACCTTTGCCAGTGAGAGCCAGGGTATTGCCGTGGTAGTTCTTCAGACACTTTTCAAACTCTAGCCCCGTGTAGGCCAAGTTTTTGGTGTTGTCCATGCCAACCGCCGCAACTGTACCTCCTCCGATGGTAAGCTTGTCCTGAACATTGAGCCATTCCATAACGAAGTTGGTAGCGCTGTAAGTCGTCTTACTCAGCGTGAAGACGAGCCCGGCCCGATTCTCGTAACGCTCCCATTTGGAATGAACAGGGGTGCCGGCCGCGAAGGTCTGGCCGCCGAAGCTAAAAGCGGTTGCGGGAAAATTTGTGGCTTCCATCTGCATCGGAGAAAAAGAGTACCTGATCGCCCACCTCGGCCGTATCTGATACTGGGCTTCGATCGACCAGAAGGCGTTGCCGTTCTTCTTAAATCCCAGGTGGTCGTTGAAATCCACCACTGCGGTTTGGACTCCGGTAAGTTCCGTGCCCCTGCGAGCCGACCCTTGCAATCGGGCGAAAAAAACCCTTGGTCCGACTATGAACTGCCCTTTCGCCGGCATCGGGAGGCAGCAACCCGTCCACCAATTAATGGGGTTATACCGGGACAAGCCTCTGAATCGGGAAGATACATTCCAAGGCTTTACCTTCAGGACCGTAGGCGCCGAGGTCGAAGGCGGTTTCACCTTTGAGATTGCCTTATATCCCGAGGCGCCGGTGCAGGGGTCGTAGGTAGTTTGCGAGGAGTCTGCGAATGCGGCAGCGGATAATGCCGTCAGGATAAAGGTCAATACACACAAGTACTTCAGATAGATTCGTAACATAACACCCTCCCTCAGGGTTCTAATGTCTTGCGATTCCGACCTTACCAATATTTCGTCGGATGTCAAGAAAAAAATGATGTTGAATCCGAATGTTAGTCTAAAAAGCTAGAAATTAGTTTAATTAAGGGGTGGCGCCTATTTCACAACCTGGCTCCAGAAGCGCCTATTTGTACCACTTGCCGTTCCATCGTTTCATCTTCTTCGCCAGGACTCAAAACTAGCTGAAATCACGAATGTAAATATGCGCCAACCGATGCGCGGAAGGCTCATGCGCGCACGATCTTTTATTTTGCACTTGAATAATAGCCATCAACATCATGATAATACTGTCGTTTACATGTAAAATTATGACCGATCGGGTAGGCGCAGCGCGGTTCCGGCAAAGCCTGGATCCGCTCTCCTCAGGCCGGATGTTTACTGATGTTGCATGCTGCTGACCGGCCCTCTGGAATAGCGGTCAGATCAGTGGCTATTTTGCCGCGAACAGATTCTCGCTCTTCGATGGCAAACCGGTATTAATGATGTTCCGGAGCTAAAAGACGGTGGATACGGAAAGGAGTATAAGGCAGGAGCCGGTCCTGAACCGACGCTCGAAATCAGAATATTTCGAGAATCGAGAGCATGGCCGCAGAACCGTGAGCTGTTGCCCGATCAGGGAAGAACGTTTGGGTCTCTCTTCCTGTCAGGTCTTCACTTGATTTCGGAGTAGTAATTCTTCTCAAGCTCCACCCCGGATGTTTCGAAGATCCGAAAGCGAGCCAATCCCCATCGATGAAGTCGGAAGCGCAGGGAAGTCCACAAGACGCCCAGACCGTAAACAACGGATCGGCGAAAATTGATTGAAGAAGCTTCAGCGAAGTACCGCGTTGGGCAGGAGATCTCTCCCAGGTTGAAGTTAAAGAAGACGGCCTGGGCCAACATCTCATTATCAAAAAGGAAATCATCCGAATTTTCCCGGAAAGGTAGTTCTTCGAGTACCTTTCTGGAAAAGGCCCTGTATCCGGTGTGAAACTCCGAAAGCTTGGATTGGAGAAAAAAATTCTCTGTCAGTGTGAGGATTCTGTTTGAAATGTACTTGTAGAGCGGCATCCCGCTTCGTCTCGCTTTTCCTCCGAGGATTCGCGAGCCGAGCACCACGTCATATTCTTCGGACACAATCATCGCAGCCATCGCGGGCACGAGCTTCGGAGAATACTGATAATCCGGGTGCAGCATCACCACCACGTCAGCGCCCAGTTTTAGGGCTTCAGTGTAACAGGTCTTCTGATTGCGGCCGTAACCGTAGTTCCTGTCGTGAAGAAAGCATCGGATCCCGAGCTGCCTCGCCAGACGAACGGTCTCATCCGCACTGAAGTCGTCTACCAGAAGAATATCGTCCACCACTTCGCGATCCAACTCGGATATGGTGGATTCAAGCGTTTGCTCAGCGTTATATGCAGGTAAGACTACGACTATCCGTTTTCCGTTAAGCATTGTTTACTCGACAATGGCGTGACCACTGCATGCGCGGCCCATAAAGGCTCGGCCTGTAGCGTCGGCTGGATGCGTGAGGAAGCGAAGCGCTAGGCCCCAAGCCGTTGCAGGCGTTCTTTGTCACTTCGAATCTGAATCATTTCGGCGAGGATTGAAACCGCGATTTCTTCAGGGGTTTCTCCTCCAATGGAGAGTCCTATAGGCGCGTGGACGCGCTGGAGTTTCTCCCGGCTGAACCCCTCCCTGAGCAAAGTCTCCAGGATAAGCTTGGTTTTCCTTCTTGAACCGATCATGCCGATGTAGCCCGCGTTTGTATGCAGGGCCTGGGTGAGCACTGTTTTGTCATGGGCATGCCCGCGAGTTACGATGATCAAATAACTGTCTTCATCGACCGCCAGATCCGAGAACGCGTCATGGAATGAATTCACCGTAACGATTCGGTGCGCGTCGGGGAGTCGAGGCGGTGAAGTGAATTCCTCCCGGTCGTCTAACACCACCACATTGAACTTCACGTATGCTGCCAAATGGGCGACGCAAACGCCCACATGTCCGGCGCCGAAGATGAATGCAGTGCCGTGTACCTTCAGCAATTCGAGAAAGACGGGGTACTCGGAACCCTGAACTTCGACGAGCTGAGCGGGCTTCAACAGCCTCGGCTGCGGCGCCATTTGCAACGCGGAATCAGCGCGGGGAAAACCTCCGAAGCGTTGTCCATGTCCGTCTATCAACATGTGGTGCACGGTCCCGACTCTTTGACCACCCATGGGAATGGCAACGTCAGTCAGGAAAAATCCCGAAGATCTATCCTGCGCCATGGCTAACAAGCGCTCGAAGATTTCTTGCGTTGCTCGATCCCTCGCATCGACGAATTCAACAAGCACCTCAGCTTCCCCACCGCAAATCATCTCTGTGGATTCCGTCCCGTGCCCGGTAAAAGAAAAAAGCGCACGGTGGGATGAGCCCTCCTCGAGCGCCGCGGCGGCAAATTTTTGAACCTGAGCTTCGAAAAGCCCTCCCCCAATTGTGCCTACGATTGTGCCATCCTGCTGAATTAGGAAGCGCGTCCCGACATGTCGGGGCGAAGATCCCTTAACAGTGAGTATTGTGGCCAGAACAAAGCTTTGGCCCTGCTCGAATTGTTCGACTGCTGCGCGCCAGATTGCCAGCATGGCTCCGTCACCCGTGCATTATTTTTTCGGCCGGAACCGAATGGTCGGCCTTTAGCACTTGGATTTTAAAAAAACCTATTAAAATTAAATGCTACCACACTGCTTGTCAAGGGCCGCTGGGCACTTCAGGAGTCCAATCAGTTATTCCCGGCCCACGGGGCGCTCCCACCGGTGTCAGTACGAGTCCTGCGTCTTTCGGGACTAGGAGGCTGTTGCGTAATCCCGCGTCCCGCGGGACTTTCCCGAATTCGCGCACCCGGGAATCCAGACTGTAGAGGCACGGCATGCCGTGCGCCTACGGAACATCGTTATTCCCGCGCACGGGTCCCGCGAAACGTGGAACAGATTGGATCCCGGATCGGAGTCGGGGTGACCCCGCGAAACTCGGGACAAATCGGACAAAACTTCGACAATTGCTAAATTTGACGGCGTAATCCTTGAAAATGTACTGATTGCGACCGGGAAGATGCCGGTCCTGCTTACGTTTTCATGTTTCGTTGTCGCTCTATAGCTATAGGATTTGGTATCGAAGGTAGCAGCCTAACATTGCATCATGTTATCGACCGTTACCAGCGCTTTGCCGATACATGGTATAGTTCCCTCTTATGATGAGGCTCCCAGAGTCCTCGACCATTTAGAGTTAACCCTATATATGGGCCGCATTTGCCTAAAAATATTCGGGGGTAATGATGAAAAGGCTGTTTCCCTTCGTATGGCTTCTGGCCGTTATGATCCTGCTTCCGATGACAGTATCGTCAGACAGCTACGACATGGTTAATTGCTGCCTGCGACCCTGTTTCTGAGCACGGTCCAAAGCTGCTCCGACTTGCGTAAAGCGGACTAGGGCCGAGTGCAAGCGGCTGGGTGGCGAGGTGGTCGTGGACTGCCTTCTCTGTGATTGAGATAGACTTCATTCGTCCGCGTTATTTGGGTGCGTATCGTTCATTTTACGAGCATCCGGTGGTCGCACCGCAATTCAGACATTCATAGCAAGAGCCTTGTCGCACCATGATTGCGCCGCAGTCATAGCATGCAGGGGCGTCTGATTGTGGATTGAACGCATGACCCTCTGTTTGAGTAAGACGAGGATCTGTTTTTGCCTGATTCTCGGCGTACGATGACTGAGCCGTTTCCTCCGTTCCCTTACCGGGAGGTAGAAGACCGGCAGCCTTCTGCTGCTCTTTGTCCAGGAATCGCAACCCAAGGTATCGAAAGATATAATCAGTCAGGGACTTTGCTATGGGGATGTCGGGATTGGTTGTGAAACCCGACGGTTCGAATCGCACATGGCTAAATTTGTTCACTAGCGCCTCTAGTGGAACTCCGTATTGAAGGGCGATGGAAGTGAGGGTCGCGATTGTGTCCATCAGGCCCGAAATAGTGCTGCCTTCCTTGGACATCCGTATGAAGATCTCTCCAACACTACCGTCATCGTAAAAGCCGGTATGAATGTATCCTTTCTGTCCCGCTACCTGGAACTTGTGTCGCACAGACTTACAGTCAACCGGCAGTCGGCGACGGACAGGAAGTGGGGGTTTAGCCTCTTCCCTGGACGATACCCCAACAGGCTGAACAGCCTTGCACCCATCGCGATAAACGGAGATCGCTTTGAGCCCCGAACGCCAAGCTAGGCGAAAAATATCCTCAATTCGTTCCACGCTGGTGTCGTTGGAGAGATTGACAGTCTTGGAGATTGCCCCTGAAATGAAAGGCTGCACTGCTGCCATCATTTTGAGATGGCCTTCAATGGAGACAGACCGCGTTCCCCTGGCCGGTCGGAACGCGCAGTCGAACACGGGTAGATGTTCGGGGGAAATCTCTCGAATCCCCTCGATAGTTCCTGTTTCCTCGATTTTTGAAACGATGTCTTTGATCACCACGGCGGAATAACCAAGTCGTTTCAGGGCCCGGGCTACCGTCCGGTTCACGATTTCAAGATGGCCTCCGCCCGAAAGATGCTTGTATTTGACCAGGGCGATCTCCGGTTCCACTCCAGTGGTGTCACAGTCCATCATAAACGCCACTGTTCCAGTCGGGGCCACAACCGTGGCCTGACAATTGGCGTACCCAAATTCTTCGCCGGTTGCCAAGGCGAGATCCCATACTTTTCTCGCCTGAGCTACAAGCGCGTCGGGAACGCCTGCGGGAATAAGCTGCTGAGCGCGCTCCCGATGGTCTTTGATAACTCTGAGCATTGCATCCCGGTTTTTCTGAAATTCACTAAAAGAGCCCCGGACAGCGGCAATACGCGCAGATTGCGCGTAAGCCTCCCCGGTCATTACAGCAGTTATTGTAGATGCCCACGTACGGCCTTCGTCGGAGTCATAGGGAAGACCGAGCGCCATGATAAGGGCTCCCAGATCGGCATATCCCAACCCGAGCGCCCTCATGGCACGTGAATTCTCTGCAATTGCAGGCGTCGGATATCCTGCCTTATCCACAATAATGTCCTGTGCCGTAATCACGATGTCGACCGCGTGGCGAAAAGCGTCCGCCTGGAAACGGTCTTCTCCGTCCAGGAACGCGGTAAGTTTGAGCGAGGCCAAGTTGCAGGCGGAATCGTCCACGTGCATGTACTCGGAACAGGGATTGGAGGCCCTAATAGGCGCGGTCTCCGGACATGTGTGCCAGCGGTTTATAACTGCGTCGAATTGAATTCCCGGATCCCCACACGCGTGAGCCGCTTTCGAGATTTCTTCCAGGATATCTCGTGCGCGATACGTGTCAGCGACCTCTCCAGAGACTACGAACCTTGTCTTCCACTCGCTGTCGGCCTCGACGGCCTCCATGAATTCGTCGGTCACCCGCACTGAATGATTGGAATTCTGAAAAGCCACGGTGGAATAAGCCTCGCCCTCAAGAGAGCCCCTATAGCCGGCATTTACCAATATACGAGCCTTTTTTTCTTCCTCGGCCTTGCAACGTATGAATTCGAGTATGTCGGGGTGATCGACATTCAAAACTACCATTTTGGCTGCGCGACGGGTTTTGCCCCCGGATTTGATGACGCCTGCCGACGCGTCCGCAGCCTTCATAAACGAAATAGGGCCGGACGCGGTACCGCCTCCGGTGAGAGGCTCTCTCGCGGACCTCAACCCGGATACATTGAGCCCCGAACCTGAACCGCCTTTAAAGATGATCCCTTCCTGGGTGTACCAGTGGAGTATGGACTCCATGGTATCTTCCACGCTTACGATGAAGCAGGCCGAACATTGAGGTACTGGCTCCACACCCACATTGAACCAGACCGGGCTGTTAAAAGAGGCTTTCTGGTGGAGCACAAGGTGCATCAATTCATCCCGGAAGACCTTTTCGTCTTCTTCAGCAGCAAAGTAGCCCTGTTCTGCTCCCCACGCGGCTATAGTATCAACTACTCTGGAAAGAAGATGTCTGACGCTTGTCTCTCGGTCCGGCTTTCCGGGATGGCCCCGGAAATACCTGGAAACTACTACATTGAGAGCCATGTCTGACCAGAAGGCCGGCGCTTCAATGCCATGCTGCTCAAAGATAACCTCCCCGGTCTGATTACGAATTACTGCCGAACGTCTCTCCCATTGCACCATTTCCAGTGGATCTTTGTCCTGAACGGAGAAGAATCGCCGAAACCTCAATCCCTTCCCGACAATTTCCACAGTTGACGCAAGAGGTTCGACGAGGCGTTCTCTAATAGGCTTGACCCGATTGGACATTCTCCTACTCCTAACTCCCGCTTTCACATAAATTAAATCAGTTAGTTAATCAATCAAGAGGCTCTCCAAGCTCTATGTCCGGGCTTGGCTCAAGAAGAGGCCACAGCGTGTTGGCCGGATCGGGAAAAGGCGACAACTTGAGCTGATTGTCGAGTCAGTCTTCGCAAATTGATCTGCCGGCATCTCGGACACACACTGAAGTGCAGCAGCGAAGAGTAGCCGCAGATCAAACATTCGTATATTGTGCCAGGATTGTCGATCTCTGCCAACGGAATGTGAAACGCCGGTCGACCTGCTCGCATCCGGCTGCGTCTGCGCAACTGATCCCTGTCAAGAAATCCGCCGTAAAACAGTTTGGAGTAGATCTTTTCTAGCTGTTTCCAACTCAACCGATATTTTTCCAGCAACTCCTCATCGGTAACGTCTGACAACATATCGCCAAGAATTTCCGATACTTTCAGAAGCTTTGTAACCTTTGTAACTTTGACCACTTTTTTTCTCATTCGGAAGCCCCTTTTTATTAATCTGGTTACTTTAATTATAACGTAAAACATGTTGATTATTCAATATTAATATATTAAGAGGACTTCACTTGCCATACGGTCACAAAGGCGATGCATAACACCAATAATACTGGTATGATTTAGTTGACAAATCAGGGCGAATGGGGGCCTTTTGGCCCCTTCAGAGCCCAAATCAGATCCTTTTGCGCGTTATGGAGACGAACCTTGGCTCGGGAAGGTGATTATTCGCTGGCCTTGAAGGCATTTCGGGCCGTACTTATGCTGATGTTGTCGTCCTGGCTTTGGGGATGCGCTACGGTGGTCCCTGAAAGGAAGACCCATTCAAACAGTCCTAAAATCCTCGAAGAGGACACGACGAATGATCGTGCGGCTAAGCCGAAGGCAGAAAGTGGGGAATCGTCCGGGGTGAGCGAGTCGCCGCAGTCGGCAGAAGGATCGCCCTACGCGGTGCCGCCGGAACGTCGTGAACCGCGACGGTATATATGGAAAGATCAAAAAGGAGCCGTCAAAGGATGGGAATCATCTACGGAAGGGACTGGCAGGAAGGAACCGTAACCTATTCGGACGTCTTCTCGGCGAGGCCGCATTTATAAACATCGAAAAATGCACTAAGCACCGCAGCATGCCAGGCTGTGCCGCCACATGGCAGCATTCATGTCTCCACCGCGGATAGGGGGCAACATGCCGCGTCTGCTCCTGGAGAAACGAAAAGAAACAAGACTGGATACAGCCCTCTAGAAGTTGGATACCCGAGCAAACCTCGAAAATCAGTGCCGGAAATCGTATATTGAAAACTCAGGCGCGGGATAGTACAAGGGAGGTCCATCCGGAATTGCATGGGCGCTGATTGTGTGTGTGGATGGAAACGGAGAATTGGTAAGGAATGTCCACTATATTGTTCAATGGCCAGTTTCTGCTGATATCGGCGACTAATCTTTGCTTGTTCCTCGTTGTGGCAACGTGGAGCTTTTTGCCTGTAGTCATTGTGGAAATGGGGGGCAACAGCATTGACGTCGGTCTTGTGATAGGCTCAATCGGGGTTACTTCGCTAGGATCTTTGCCTTTGCTGGCGCCGTTAATTGACCGCTACGGACGGAAGACCTTCATCGTTGGGGGAATCCTCCTGATGGGTATTACCAACGCAGGATTCCTTCTCTTTAAGGTTTATTCTCCTCTGATGATCATTGTCCGCGTGATTCAGGGAATCGCCTTCGCAGCTTGCTTCAATGGCTGTGCAACCGCTGTCGTGGACTTGATTCCTCCCGAGCACCGTGCGCAGGGGATAGGATTCTTCGGCGTCTCCGGCTCCCTGGCCGTTGCGATCGGGCCTTACATAGGAGAAGTCTTCCTCACCAGATGGGGAAATACCGCGTATTTTCTCCTACTGGTGGGCTTTGGTTTGCTCGGATTCTTGATGGCGCTCATGGTCAAGGAGTCGAATCGCAACATCGACCGTGAACAGTTGCAAGGTTTCTTCCCAACGGCCTTTCACGACGGTCACCTACCCATGATGATCATGGCGGCGATTTTTGGTTCCGGATTCGCGGCCATGAACACGTTTATTCCACTTTTCGCAAAGAACTTGGGTCTCAAGGCCGGCCTGTTCTTTATCAGTTACGGCTGCAGCCTTATCATCGTAAGGATGGCGCTGGGACAACTTGCCGATCGCATTAACAGAGATAAGCTTATTTTTGCGTGTTTGATCGGCTTCGGAGTAATGCTGGTCTCCACGTCCCGTATGGATTCCATGATTCAGATGGTTTTTCTCGGGGGCCTTTTTGGTGTTTTACAGGGCCTCTCCTATCCCGCCATGATGGCGAGAATGGTAGACAGGGCCGACGATAATAATCTAGGGGTTGTAGTGGCGCTATTTACAGGTTCTTTCGGGGTAGGTTTAAACATATCGGTGCTGGGGTGGGGTGTTATTGCGGACGCCAACGGCATTTCATCTATGTTTCTAATTGGAGGTCTCATAATGTTTGCTTGCGCGGCGGTAGCTGCCTGGCCACTTGTGGCAGGCAAAGAGACCTCGTTGCCAAGGCCGATCGTTGTGGAAAGCAAGAGCGACGAGAGACCGCTTAGATGATCCCTTTCCATTTTACTGCGGCGCTCGGCCGAGCGTCGTTGCTCCGACTGGAGCAGCGCCTTCGAATCTTTCAGGAGGAAAACAATGAGATCGCAAATTGAAGCTGCACTGGAGAAGATACGGCCCGCGCTCCAACAGGACGGCGGGGATATCGAACTTGTCCAAGTATCGGAAGACGGGGTCGTCACGGTCAGACTTACCGGGGCCTGCGGTGGCTGTCCGATGTCGCAGATGACCCTTCAGCATGGCGTCGAACGGCTACTCAAGGAGCACGTTCCTGCCGTAAAGCGGGTGGAATCGGCTTGAACTCCGCCGAACATCTTTCACCGGACATAACCGATGCCTTTCACGCGCACGACGTGCCCGTCGACCTCGGCATTCACACCCAGCATCTTTTGCACCAACCAGAGGTTGGCTGTAACATGTTCCGTTACCCGTGGGATGCTATATTCACTCACGCCATCTGCCAGGGCTGCAAAGAGAATCAACTGGTCAGCCAGATGGCGGTCAGTGGCTGCTCCGGAATCGAGGTCCTCAAGGAGAGAGCTGGCAACAAAATCAGCAATGGCTTCAGATTTTCGGCCAAGTTTGCCGGCTTGATCCGCACCCAATAGACAGCCGGTGTCCGTCTCCGCCCAGACGCTGAGCGCAGCCCCTCTCTGAGCGGCAGTTGAATCTTCCATCACCTGTACGTCCGTATGATAGCCCCTCTCTTTCAGAATAGCAGTGCATCTGTCAGCCATTCTGAGGCTAACATGCTGCTCGCTCAAATTAGACGACACCGCAATTCCTCGGATCATGCGTACGGCCCCTTGTTCGACCATGCTCAGAGGCTTCAGCGGCGATCGGCTCGGATTTACTACCACCCTCAGCTTGCCGCCTCCTTTTGGAACGTATCCGGGCTTTAACATGTCCAGCGTTACATCCGCACCCATGCGTTGAAGAAGCGGCAACAGGACCTTTTGGGTATGGAAGAAGCTGGGAGCAAAATCCTGAAAGAGGCCGCCCGTGATAGTAAGTTGCGACGGTTCATGAGCAAACAGACATGATGGGATCAAAGTGAAGCCGGCCATCATCGCAGACCCGGCCGTCCCTATATCAAAATCGAAGATTCCACCCTGAAGCGTTTCTCCCGGCCGATAGATGATCTCCTGGGAACTTAATTCAGCGCCTTCCACTTGTCCTCCTGAGATTGCGCAGCACGATGTCACGGCAATCAGGTGCTGGGCCCGCAGCCCAGGTTTGGGGCGTTTGGCGCGAATACGCGTCATGTGCAAAGGTTGACCGGTTAGGGTGGCCAAGGCTACGGCGTACCGTAGGATGCTCCCGCTTCCGGAATGCATTGAGCCGTCAATCTCGATCATAAGCCTGCCCCCTGGAGCCGTCGCTGATTTTGAATTAGTTTAATGTAATTCGGAACGTGCAAACCGACAACGAAAAGATGTGTGGGCTCGGAACAAGCATTTGCTATAGTGCAGGATACCATTGACAGAAGAAAGGAGGCATCAATGCCCTACGTAAACATCAGGATTACAAAGGACACGACAACTGCGGAACAGAAGTCGGAACTCATTCGAGGTGTTACACAACTTTTGGTCGATGTGCTCGGTAAAGATCCACAAACTACCTTTGTCCTGATCGATGAAGTCGATACGGATAATTGGGGCATTGCCGGTAAAAGTGTCACAGAGAGACGCCGGGCTTTACGCAAGTAGCTGCAAAGATATTCCGCGAATGAGGAGATCGATGATGGACAAGGTTTCGCAACGCGCCGGAGAGGTTTTTGAATCCGGATATTATTGCGCTGAAAGTGTTCTGCTTGCTGTAGCTGAAGGCCGAGGGATCAAATCAGAAGTGATTCCCAGAATCGCAACGGGGTTCTGCGGCGGCATGTCAAGAACCTGTGGCACATGCGGAGCCGTAAGTGGAGGCGTCATGGCGATTGGTTTGTGTCTGGGGAGGACTACTCCAAACGAGTCCGTTGCGCCGGCATACGGCGCTGTGGGGAAGTTCTCGGAAAAGTTCAAAGCGCGATTTGGCTCAATCAATTGCAAGGACCTGACCGGATGCGATCTCGGTACAGAAGAAGGGCAAAACTACTTCAAAGCCAACAATCTTAAAGAACAGTGCAAGGGCTATACGGAGGAGGCCGCGCGAATCGCTATGTTGCTGATCGAAGAGGAACTTGGCAATCCAGGCACATGACGCAATGTAGGCAAAACCCATGATAGTTCCGCGCGAAATTGAGAAAGCCTAAGCCAGTATTTCACTCCCCCCTCGCGCGATCCCTGCCTGGCCAGGATTCCGTGGAGAGTGTCGATGGTGTGTGTCGTTTCCGGGCAAATCTCATAAATAGAGATCTGCCGGAAACAGTATCAGTCCAACAAATCCCACGCTACAAGCTAGGCTGCGAAATTGTTTGCGACTCTTGGCTCATCCGGTTTCTCTCAATTCCCGGCCCAACGCCGAGGCTCTTTAAGATCGCCCTCATGTGATCGATGTGCGAGCCAAGATGTTGTTCACCAATTGTGCGTACCCACGCCGCAAGGGTGGGATACTCACCTACTGGGGTTTCCTTCAACAATGGAACGTGGGCCTTCCGGTTGAGCTCTTCTTCGGACAAACCTTCCACGAATTCGGCAATGCTGCCGTATTCCTTTTCAAACTCTGCGAGAAGTTCGGCAAAAGTCATGCGGGCTCGAGTCTCGGAAAAGAAAGGATTCTCGGCCTCGATGTCAAGCCGAGGAACATCTTTTTCCACGAATACGGAAAAAGTCGGCATCATTCCAGTTCCTTCGGGACCGCACAAGTGAGACACAATCTCTTTTGGTGACCAGCGATCGGCAGGTCCACGAGAAGCTGTTTCTTCGTCGATTCCTTCGCATACTTCTTTGAACGCAGCCACGTTTTGGTGGATGAGTTCTGACAATTGAGCTGCTTTAGATGTTGGCATTGCGCTTGCCTCCTTTCCCGTTGCGGTGAAAGCACGAAATCAATCTTGATACTTGAAATTTAGTACCGTGCCACTGCCGAGGTAATAGGTGGATTCGTTATTTACGGAGCCCAGGTCGTTTTGTACTTATTCCGGGAAATTTGCCCCTGTTCAACGAGGCCTTGGGTAGATGCGCCGCAGCCGCTTCTCGTGTCGAGACGCTCCTTGTCCCCAGGCTCTTGGCAATATGGCGACATGAGAGGTAGATTAGCACTCAAAAAATGATTCAATTTACACCAGGTCCCTGTATCCGGGAGAAACATCGATCAGCTTGTGCTATTCTATGTTCCAAGAGGATGTGCCTATGCCCGCAGCGCAGGTCATGGAACTGTCTGCCGTAGATAGAGAGACTGAAAGAAATTCTGGCCCATCAGACGTCTGAGCGTCCTTGGGAACGATGGAGATAACAGGGAGAATTCAGACATGAAATATAAAGTAGTACTTCAGCATTCAGAAGAAGGTTACAGTGTCTCGGTTCCGGGTCTTCCGGGATGTTGGTCACAGGGAGTCACCGAGGAAGAGGCCATTGAAAATATCCGAGATGCAATTCATGATTACTTAGCCGCGGTAAACGACTTATTCCCTGATGCTGATGTCCGTGAAATAGAAGTCGCAGTGTAGCTCTATGAAGAAAATTCCCGGTGTAGACCACATGGCTGCTGTACGTGCTTTGCGGAAGGTTGGGTTTCGTGTCATACGCCAAGGAAAACACATCGTTATGTCGGATGGGTCCAGAATCCTTACAATTCCACGGCACAATCCGGTAAACTCATATACTATGGGTGGTATTGTCCGAGACGCTGGTCTCACACCTGAAGAGTTCAAGGATTTGCTATAAAGTAGAGATTGTTCGGGGCTTGCTTATTATTTGTCCCTGATTCCCGGTCCGGGTTTGCAATGAAGGATGGTAGTGGATTCATAGGTATTTTCGACTCCGGCGTCGGTGGGCTCAGCGTGTGGCGTGAAGTAGTTTGCCAACTGCCATACGCATCGACTCTTTATCTGGCCGATCAAGCTCACGTGCCGTACGGTTCCCGTTCATTGAAGGAGGTTCGCGACTTTGCAGAGGGGATCACACGTTTTCTGTTGGCTCAAGGCGCCAAAATCATAGTTATTGCCAGCAACACGACTTCGGCGGCCGCGTTGTATCCTCTCCGCAATCTGTTTCCCGATGTACCATTTGTGGGCATGGAACCAGCGCTCAAACCTGCCATTGAGCGGACTCGAACTGGCGTCGTGGGCGTCATTGCCACCCCGGCCACTTTTCAAGGGGAACTCTTTGCTAATCTGGTCAGGCGATACACAAATGGCGTGTCTGTAGTATCCCAAGCTTGCCCGGGCCTCGTAGAGGCAGTCGAGATGGGGGCGCTGGATAGCCCCGAAACGGCTGCTCTTCTGGAGAGATATCTGTCACCGATGATTGAAGCCGAGGTAGACCAACTGGTGCTTGGTTGCACGCACTACCCCTTCCTCCGGCCGATTATCGAACAATGGATGGGCACCGGTGCGGAAGTCATAGATCCTGCCCCTTCCGTTGCTCGCCAGGTCGCACATATACTCATCAATGCTGGCCGGAAACCGCCTTCTGATTTGGCTTTGAGTAGAAATCGGAATTTTGAAGATCGTCACATTTTTTATACCAGCGGGGATACGGCTGCGTTTACAAGGATGATCAAGCGGTTACTGTCGCCGCTTACAGATGTCTCCCTTAACGTGCAACCGGTTGCTTGGCAAGCAGGCTTAGAGCTCATTTCCTAGGTGCGGTGCGCATTGCAGGGTAGCGCCGGCCCCGCGGGACGCGGGGTGCCGGCGATTTCGGAGAGGCCCCGCGTCTCGCGGGGAGGCCGGCCCTACTAAGAGCGGGTGCCGGGAATATCTGCCTGTAGCCATACTAGAATGGATCAGGGGCTATATGGCGCCGAACAAACTGGGGAAGCACAAGGCTACCAGATGCAAGAAACCCGCTGCATATAGCGACGCGATAAGGTCATCCGCGAGAATGCCCCAGCCGTGAGGGAGCTGTTCCATTCTGGAGGCCGGCCAAGGCTTAATGATGTCGAAAACCCTCGTAACTATGAAGGTCCAAATGACAGTCAGAGCAAGGCTTGGAACTCTAAAGAGCAACACTGTTACGAAAAAGCCTGCAAGCTCATCCAGGACAAAATACCTTGGATCTTTTTTGGCCCAATAGCGTTCGGCCCACTTACCGAGAGGCACTGCTATAATACAGGTCACAACAAGAGCCGCTGCTATTAACGGGGTTTCAAGTTGCCTGGGTGCGAACAGTTCAATGAGAACGAAAACGACCACCGCGGCTACGCTGGCTACCGTACCCGGAGCTACCGGAGAATAACCGAGCCACAATGATGTGCAAAGGGCCTCACGAATGCGATCTTGCCAAGTTGCCATAAGTTAACCGGGGTAGATTGATGTGCTATAAACTATTCTAGAAATGGACAGGACGGGTTGCGTGAAAGAAACCCTGGCTGCCCTGACTGAAATTTTTATACAAAAAAATTGGGGACGTCTACTCAATTAAGTTTTAGTGAGTCTAGGAGGACACCTGGAGTCCACGAACAAGAAGCTGATTCTCGCAAGACATGGTGAGACAATCTTTAATCGTGACGGATTCATCATGGGCCGAAGCGATTCGACGCTGACCCCCGAAGGTCTCACAGCAGCTAAGCTAGTGGCGGGGATTGTTGGAGACCAGGGAATCCGCACGGTTTTTTCCAGCTCTTTGGGAAGAGCTCGTTTGAGCGCGGAGATATACACGCAGGGGATGGGGCTTCCCATACACATGCGAGATGCTATGGCGGAACTTAGCTGCGGTGAGTGGGAAGGAAGACTACGTAGAGAGGTCCTGAAGGCAGAGCACCTTATCCGAGATACCTGGTTGGACAAGCCCCCCGGTGGAGAGAGCTATCTGGATGCTGAAACACGAGTTTCGCAGTTTATCCGGGAAATAACATCGGACGGGGTTCAGCATCCAATTTTCGTGGTAGGACACGCGAGCGTGAACAGGGTATTCCTGAAACTCTGGTGCAACCTGGATCCGGAATGCGCAATCGTAATTAACTGCCCGCATGACACTATTTATATCATTGAAAATCGGTGCAGAGTGTCTGCTCGGTCTGTCAACGGCCCTCAGACTGAGGGCTTTCTATTCCATCAGGAGCGAATCCCGAGTGACCAGGACAGGCATTGCGGGTAATTCCCTTATGGTGAGGGGGGCAAAGGGGGCCCGTTGAACGATCCTTCTTGAGGTCTCGGCCTTTATAATGATGTTCCACCCCAAACGGTTGTAAGGGAAAATCCTGCCCAGCTTTTTGTCTATCCAACTCAACGCGTCCAGTCTCAGAAACATCTTCTTCGAGGACGGCAATGGAGGAAGCTTGTACGGGACGATGTAGATTGATCTCCACGATACCACCCGAAAGCCCGCGGCCTCCAACTTTCTGCGCAGGCTCATTGGGGTGTAAAAACGCAAATGAGTTTCATCCCATCCGAACCATTCCTTATTTCCCTTGATTACACGATGATACGTGCCTTGAAGCAGATAATTGAGCGACAGAGAATTCTGAGTACTCAAAACTATTCGCCCGCCCGGAACGAGAGAACCCGCAGCAGCCATAAGCAGGCTTTCATCATCCTGGACATGTTCGATCACATCTTTCATGAGGACGACGTCGAAACGGCGTCTGGAAGAAAATGACGGAAAGTTCTCGTTTTGAATGAAAGTGCACAAATGATGGACTCTTTCCTGTCGAGCAAAATGTATTGCAGTCAAAAGCGCGGCAGGCTCTGCATCTACCCCAACGATGTCCGCCGCGCCTTCAAGTGCCGCGTGAACAGTAAACATCCCTGCGCCGCAGCCATAGTCAAGAAAACGTTTTCCTTTCAAATTTCCGAGGAGTTCCCGAATGAAAGCGTTCTTGGCTCGACTGTAAGCCTTGTTCTGTTGGTCCAGGTATGCCGCGAGAGCCTTTTCAGGGTCGTGGGACCTCAGCCAGTGGCCGTCCGGGTATGTCTTCCTTTGAAGGTCCATCTAAAACTTCACGAGTTCCCGATACAAACTCTCCCAGGCATCTCTCTCTCGCATCGGCGAGAACTCCTCCATCTTGTGCCTCGCTGCTTCGCCGAGGGATTCTGCCAGCCTGGGGGTTTTCATGATTTCCGTTAGGGCGCCGGCTAAAGCGTCCGAATCTCCCCACGGAACCAAAAGCCCTGTGATACGGTCTTCCACAAGCGTCTCAACCGCTCCCGTGCGTGTGGCGACGGGAGGCACTCCCGATGCCATAGCTTCCATAAGTATATTAGGACATCCTTCGGACACAGAGGAGAGCACAAACACATCGAGGCTCCGAAGCCACTCCGGCACCCGCTCGTGCGGAATGGCCTTCGTAAAACTTAAGATGTCCTCTATTCCGGTCCTACGAATCATTTGATGAAAAACTTCCTGCTCCGACTCCCTTAATTCCCCGAGAAGCTCCAAAGCTATCGGCCCTTGCGCTTTGAGCCGGGCTGCGGCTTTGAACATATATGGCAATCCTTTGGCATACTTAAATATTCCTGCACACCCTATCCTGAAGCATTCATTATCGCCTGTCGCTCGCGCCCAACGTTCCTGCGGCAGATCCACAGAGTTATAAATAATCCGAGACTTGTGTTCGATGGGAGTAAGAGCATGGGCCATTTCTACAAGGTCTCGGCTGAGCGCGACCACTCTGTCCGCGTTTTCGAGGCCGCTTCTGCATGCACCCACCTTTTCCGGGCTGAAGATATACTTCTTAACGTCATTGCCTACGACTGTCAGCACCGACGGTATGCCCGCTCGACGTGCCAGCAGTCCGGTCACGTATCCAACCGGCCATAAGAAAAAGGAATGAAAAAAATCAAACGCCTCTTGCCGATGAAGCATCTCCAGAGACTGATACATCATCTGCAATGTGAGAGTGTGCGGGCAATCCCACAAACTTCGCTGTGAATCAATAATCCTTTCTCTCCCTACGGCCAATCGATGGACTGTGATTCCTCCCAATCGGCGGCTCTGCCGGTTCTCATCCAGGAGAACAAAATCTTGCTCCGCTGTTTCAAACTGGGCTACATGGACTTCAAGCCCCATGTTTGCGGCGTGGTGGGCCACTCTCTCGACAGTTCTGGCCAGTCCGCCCCATTGACCGGGGGGAAATTCAGGGGTGGCTATGCAAACTTTTGTTCGCTTTCCTTGGACTTTGTTCATCGAGACAGCTTCTGTTTTCGTTTTCCTGCATTCAGATGCAGTTGCATACTCTGAGAAATATTTCTATCATCCGGGCGAAAGAAGGGGAAGATTTACTTCATACAACACCTTAGACATGGCGACTCTTCTGCAAGTTTCCGCGTCTTCAAAGCATGAGTCAGTATGCGCATCGGAATCGTCTTTCATAAGAATCCCTTTGCCCCGCCCACAGGCATTGACCTTGTCCGTCTACGTGCTATTTCCTCGGGGCTTATTCGCAAGGGCATAACCGCTGAAATTGTAGCGCCCGCCGGCCGGGAAGGCATGATAGAAGATGCAGTGCCTGTCAGGCGCCTTGAGGCACTTGGAGAAGCCGGCCGTTACGATCTCGTCAAGACTTGTTATCACGATTCGATTTTACTGATCGAGCGCTATCGGGGCCCTGTGGTATCGCGCATCGTCAGAGTGGTGGATCGGGAGTTGCCGGAAAGGGATGGGCCTTTTCGTGAGAAGTTGCTCCGTTGCCAGGCCCTTATCAGGGATCGGGCTTCCGCTGTCGTCCTTAACAATGTGGAGAACCGAGAGCGCTGGAAGAATTTCTATGGCGGAGAATTGCTGACTGCCTTGATTCCCACGGGATGCCTCGCTCACATTCCTTTTCCGGGCCCGAATCCGTACGGGGCGGGCGAACGCACTTTGCTGTTCCTGGGAAGCCTCGCTGCTCCTCGTATGGTTCGGATGCTAAATCAAGCAGCTCGTTTGTTGCGCAATAGAGTCCGCGTTCATCTTGTGGGAATGAACAAGGCAAAGCTGTACGGTGGCGCTGAAAAGGATTGCACACTTGATCCGCTTATAATTGACCATGGCGAGCTACCTGAAGGCCGCGTTTGGGATTATATCTGCCATGCGAATGTGGGGCTGGCGTTGGCCGCGGGGCCGCACGCGTTCGACAACGACGTATCCAAAATCCTGAACTATTTGCGAGGTGGGTTGCCCTCTGTGTCCGAAGAACCTGTGCTCACCAACCAACTTATTCGACGGACCGGCTTTGGAAGGATTTTCGCGTTTGGTGATGTCGAAAAACTTGTGTCCAATGCTCTGGAGCTGATCGAGAATCCGCTCACCGAAAAGAGAGATAATGTCATGAGGTTCATGGCCGCCGAACATTCGTGGGACAAGAGAGTTGATGCCTACGTTAATTTGTTCCGCAAGATCCTGTCTTCTGATGGCGGTTCGCGGTACGCGAGGTAAAGCCTGGCACCTCTTTCAGGGTGAAAGTCCCTGTCGCGGGTAAGGTCTAATACTATTTCGCTTTCATACAAGTAATACGGTGGGCAGGGAGGCCCGCCGCTACTATACAGGGCCGGCAGAGACGCCGGCCCTGTCACGGATTCGTTTGGCTTTTTGAACGCGAAATGGTCTAACTTGCTTGAAATCACAGACCTGTGCCACTGAGTCCACTTGCCCGTTTCGGGAAAATCGCGTCCGTTATTTTTCTTCATTTCGCCGTCGTGACCGGCTCCACATGTCGGAGTTGCGTGCCCAAAAACTTGCCGCTGGGATCAAAATCAAAGGAAAACTCTGCCTCCCCGACAGGTTCGCAGGCATGACAGCCGTTGAGGAGCTTGTATTTTACAAGGAAACGTTGTCCCTTTGTCGGCAACCGAATAGCCTTGGGCGGAAGAGTCCGACTTCTATCTCCCGGAAAGAGCATGACGTTAGGGAACTTCTTCTTTAACAGGACGTAGGTGGGATCACGCTCCAGTTGCCCTTTCCGCAAATTCGTCAAGGCGTCCACGTCTATAATTGGCGGATCGCCGTTCACCAAGAGCCATCCTTCATTTTCGTTTGCCCTGAATGGATAAACCACGTAAGCGAGGTCTACGGGGCCGACCTTTGAAAATTGGGCCAGGTAGCCGGTATTCCCCGTCGATTTCGCAAAAGCCACGGCCCGAGGGGTTGCGCCCAGTTTCGGCATGAGTCCCACGAAACACTTCCCAAAATCCGGCGCGTGTAGCGATGCGCAAGATTGGCGGATCTTCTGCATGGTTTTGTCCGTGGGGTGCCATTCTGCATCCTTTGCGATAGCCGTAGATGGGGCTTCCGCCACTACCAGAGGCAAGTTCACCACACAGGAGCCGGTGACAATTAGAGCCATTACTAACAGCCTTTTCATGCTGTCCTCCGCGGAAACTTGGCCGGGGTACATCAGGACATTCTTTGGTTAAACGTGCGTCTGACCGGCCGCGGAAGTCGATCCAGTACCCCCTTGCCGACGATTCTGAGTAAGATGGGCCATAAGATCCGAGACGTTCTTTGTCCCAAAGCAAAGAGGGCCGGGGCTTTGGCTGCTCGTGCGTACGCTGCCATGGCTGCCCTTTCGATCGGCTGGGTCAATCCCTCATCCACTCTGTGCTCGCGCAGCCTTTTTAATATATCAACCAACGGTGTCCGCACGGGGCATGCTTCCGCGCATGCTCCACAGAGTGTTGTGGCATCCAACAGCGGGTGAGCCTTTTCGATTCCATCAAGCAGTGCAGTCAAGACAATGCCCATTGGGCCGGGATACGTTGAGCCGTACGCATGTCCGCCTACCACACGGTACACGGGGCAAACATTCAAACAAGCGCTGCACCGTATGCACTTGAGTATCTCGCGGAACTCTCCTCGAACTATTTTGGACCGGCCGTTATCCAAGAGCACGATGTGGAGTTCTTTAGCTCCCGTCGCTTCACCCGATTTTCTCGTCCCGGTGACGACCGAGAGATAACTGGAAAGAGGCTGCCCTGTGGCTGCCCTCGAGAGAAGACGGATGAACAACGGCAGATCCGCCAAAGAGGGTAAAATCTTTTCGATAGTGAGGACTGCTATGTGGAGCGGAGGAACGGTGGTTACCATCCGTCCGTTGCCTTCATTCGTGAATAAAACGATGCTTCCTGATTCGGCAATGGCGAAGTTTGCCCCAGTGATTCCCGCATCAGCGGAGAGAAATTCTTTTCTCAGAACGTTTCGTGCTATTCTTACCAAAACCGTTGGGTCATCGGAGTAGTCAACACCAAGCTTCTCGGCAAATAATTGTCCGACTTGTCTCCGAGACTTATGAATGGCCGGTGCTAGAATGTGGGAGGGAGTTTCTCCTGCAATTTGTACAATGTATTCCCCCAAATCCGTTTCAATGGCTTCTATGCCGTGAGCTTCCAAATAAGGGTTCAGGTGGATTTCCTCAGTTACCATGGATTTGGATTTGACGATCTTCCTTGCACCGCGATCTCTGAGAATGTTGAAGACAATTTCCCTCGCGATCTTGCTGTCTTGCGCGCGATGCACCATGGCCCCCGCGCGGGTTGCGGCTGCGGAAAAACGGTCAAGGTATTCCGGCAAATTATCCAAAACCTGCGTTCGGATCGCGGAACCCCGATCACGCAGGGTCTCCATAGGTACAGAAGCGAAACCTCGCGCTCTCAGAGCTGCAAATATGTCCGTCGCTGTGCGCAGAGCGTCTCTCAGAGGGCGATTCAGCACAGCTTCTGCCGCATTTTGGCGGAAGCGCAAGCTTGACATTCCTTGACTCATGAGGCCTCCGTCGGATCATCGCACCTAATGTGCCGACTGTAAGTTTTCGCCAGGCAGCTTTCAAAAGTGCCCGAACAATTTAAGAAAACAGAGCCTTCCAAACCCATTCATGTACCTTATCTGCGGGGTCTCTTTCGGTCAAGGTCGTGGATTGCGGCCCGACCTGTTTTCTTGACAGGAAACTAACGATGCCCTTACATTAAGTTCCATGTTTTCTGAATATTGAGCAGCATTTCCTGAGATTGACGCAGAACTCGATTGCTGTCGCGGCCACAGATAGCCCTCGATCATCGAAGATCATTAACGGAGTAACAAATGGAAAAGGCAGCCGAAAGATCTCTCTCTGAACGTGAACTGAGGACCTTGAAAGAATTCGTGGAGAATACCCTTCGTAAGAGCGGCAACCTGCTTCTGGAGATGTTTGGCAAGGGGAATCCGCATCTGAAATTCGATGAGGAACTCGTGACGAAGGCGGACAACTCGGCTTGGGAGCTTATTTCTACAAAGATCAAAGGCGCCTTCGAGGGGCATGGGTTCCTACGGGACCTGTCTGCAGAACAGGTCGGCGGAGAGGATTGTCCTCGTTTTCTCTGGATCTTGGACCCGTTGGATGGCGCTGCGTCATTTCAGGCCGGAATGCCTGTTTGGGGAATCAGCGCGGCGCTATTTGAGAAATTTTGGCCCGTGCTGGCGTTTCTTTATCTGCCTGTCACCGGAGAGATCTATTTTGCTTATGCGGGCCGGGAAGCACTGTTAAATGATAAACCCATACAAGTTAGGGAAGATCCCACCATTGACAATGAGAGCCTGGCCCTGGTCTATTCCCGTTTTCATCAGGATTTCACGAGCACATTTCCGGGTAAGATTCGCAATTTCGGATCTTCTGCGGGCCATTTAGCCTATGTGGCGAGGGGTGCCGCGGACGCCTGTTTCATGAAGAACGTTGATGTTCGGGACCTCGCGGCTGGAAGTATCATCCTTGAAGCTGCGGGCGGAGAAATAAGATACCTCGATGGTCGTCCTTTTCACGTGGCTGAACTTCTCGATGGGAAAAGAGTCGAGAGTCCCCTTATCGCCGCGCCGAAAGAATCCTTTAAGTTCTTTGTGAACTACCTTGAGAGATTGTAGGCCTTCAATCTCCACTCTCGGTCTGGTGTCCTAATTTAGTGTGTTGATCGTCATTCCGCCGTACGCAGGAATGCGGCAGGACCGGCCTCCGTGCCGGCGGTTTATGAGCCGCCGGTGGGGATGCCGGCGCTACTCCCCTGATCGGGGTCTTGGGTGACGATTTGTGAAAACCGCGATGGTGTCCCAAATTAGGACACTACCGTTCTTCTTGACGCGTTCTGCTTTGGAGAATAATGTGTCTAACGTATCGGCAGGCCCATAATTCCGGCAAAGGAACATACATGCAAGGTCTGGAAAAACGCTCGGAACAAATTCTCAAGGCTATAATCTGGGAGTATATACTTACCGGCGAGCCGGTTGGTTCACGTACGCTCTCCAAAAAGAGGTACATAGGCCTTTCCGCCGCGTCCATTCGAAATATTATGAGCGATCTCACTGAATCGGGCTATATCATGCAGCCCCATGTGAGTGCGGGCCGTGTGCCCACAGATCGTGGATACCGCTTCTACGTGGATAGTATCCCTCCTACGCCCGGACTTGGAGGAGACGAGCAAGCGGCGATCGAATCTCTAATCAGAGCGGCGGGTCTGGACATTAGGGACGTGCTTCGACAATCCTCTTCTGTGTTGGCCGAGTTGTCGAAGCAGGCCGGTGTGGTGACGTCTACTCCCCGAGTGGAACAGACATTCAAAACGATCGAATTCATAAAGATCGCCGATGACAGAATTCTGGTGGTCTTGGTCTCCGCGGGCGGTCTAGTCCAGAATAAGATTATCTATGATGAAGACGGAATTACTCAGGATACCCTTGAAAAGTACAGCCGTATGCTGAACGACATGCTCAAGGATCTCGACCTGAGACAGGCTCGCGAAAGGATCGAGCGGGAATTGGCTGCGGAAAAGACCAAAGTCGACGCTATGCTGGCCAAAGTGCTTCGCTTGGGCCACATAATTTTGTCTCAGCAGGCAACGAGCGAAATTTTTATTGAGGGACAAACGAACATTCTGGACGAGCCTGAATTTGCCCAGGTCGAAACACTCAGGGCCATCCTCATAACTTTCGAAGAGAAAAGCAATCTGCTTAAGATTCTGGATAAAACACTCGAAGCACGGGGCATTCAGATCTTTATAGGATCGGAACACGGGCTGGACGAGATTGAAACCTGCTCGATTGTGACCTATCCGATTCGAACCGAAGATGCCGGTACTGGGCAGTATTGGCGTAATCGGCCCTAAACGTATGAACTATCAAAAAGTCGTTCCGCTGGTGGATACCACGGCCAGAATCCTTACAAGGCTTCTGAAGAGGTTAATAGAGAGTTCCATCTGACCTCAATTGCGTCACCCCGCACTTCCGATCCGGCGTCCAGTCTGTCCCGCGAAACGCGGGACCGTGGGCCGAAATGACGGCACGGCATATATAGGCGGGTTTGAAACCTTCCCCTACGCCAACCCTTCAAAATTCTATGCTTCAGATGAACAAAAGGACATCATTTTGGGCAACTGCTCTAATGGTGATCTCTCCCGCTCCGTTCATTTGTGTTTCGACGAACTGGGCGGGTAAATGAGACCCTCGCCCCCCTTGATAATGTTCAGTGGATCCCACCACTTTTTTTTGTCACCCTGTTTATGTTCCGCTCCGGGCCCCTTCTTTGGGCCCGTCTGTTGCCCACTATCTTGTTTCGTCTCAGCCTGTGGCATGCCGGCTGCCGTCTGGCCCGAGGTGGCGCCGGCCTCGGGCCGTTTGCCTCCCTCCGTCTGTTTCACTTTTTCGTCCGGCTTCTTGGGTGTGAAGACAACTCTGCCCCATTTGCGAGTCAGCTTCTCATAGGAATAAATGACGATATTGGTTCCCTCCCGACATTTGACCCACCACTCGTCAAACTCGGGATGGTACTGAACATCCATGATCGTCCCGGAAGTGGGCACTTCGAAGACCAGCATTTTGCCTGGCTTCTTTTCGGCCGGGGAAGCCGTTTGGGCCACAAGGAGCAGGGCCAGGGGAAAAATAACTATTCCAAACAGGTTCTTGACCTTTATGTCCATCTGGACGCGCTCTCCACAACCATTATCTCATTTTGATAGCTTATAACAAAATAGCACAAATCGGTCATTGGGCGAAAGACGGAGCGAATCTGTGTTGCGGTGAATGCCTGGCTGGATTGCACGGGCTCCTTTCCTTCGCAGCAGCCGACCGCCCAGCCGGCACCTTGTAATCAGTTCTAAGTAAAGTTCCGACTTGGAGTAAAGCGTGAAACAGGAACGCTTGCCATGTCCGTCTTGTGAGGCAGCCAAGAAGTAGAAATTTTTCCTGATATGACAATCGATTATGATATCATACAGTTTTGACCGGCAAGCACAGGCTTTAGAAGAAAGGGGTGGGCTAATGAAAAAGGTGTATTTTGTCGGAATTTTAATTTGCACCTTCGTTGCGTACTGTTGCTCATCATGGGCTGAGACAGCGCAAGAATTGCACGCAAAAGGAGAGGACGCCTACAAGGCCCAAAAATATAAACAAGCAGTGGAATACTATACTGAAGCCCTGAAGATCGAACCCGAGCGCCATGAAACGATTTACTGCAGAGGGGTGAATTACCATAAGCTCGGGGAGTGGGACAAAGCCCTTACGGATTTTGAAAAGTTGACCTCCGTAAAAGGCATCGATCATCACGCATGGCACCACATCGGACTAATCCACCTCGGGGAATGGGAGCTCAACGAAGCCAAAGGGAAACACAAGGAGGCTAGGGGAAACCTCAGAGAAACAATAGGCGCCTTCAAGAAAGCTTTTGAGCTGGAACCAAGTCATGTGGAATACAGTCTGTGTATTGCCAGGGCCGCGGTCAAATTGAAGGATTGGGATACTGCCACGACGTTTTATGAGCGAGCGCATAAATTAGCTCCAGGCAATAGTGAGGCAGGTAAGGGTATTCGCCAAACCATACAGGCGGCCCAAGACGCGCTAAAATATTACAAGAGCTTAGGTTTTCCGCTCTCAATAGAAAATGATTTCGCCGGCCTCAGCAGATTTTTGGCGGATTGCTCAAAGCGTAATATCGGCGCGGACCAAGCGATAGAATTCCTTTCGTCGCACGGAATAGAATATTGGAAAAAATTTCCGGGCCCGGGAAACCAACTCACGGTGGTCCTCTACAAAGTGCCGGACCGCCCGGAATTAGTACTGGCTTTGGCCTTCGACGACAACAACAAAATACGCCGTGTGGCTGCCGGACCCCTCCACAAAAAGACGTTGAAATAAAGTTCTATGGGAAAGATCCTCGCTGCCAAATCGACGCGGCTGGCCCAAGTTACCCGCGGTTTTGTACATGGAGGTTCCGCCAAGAGATCGCCTGGATTCCTCCCGAAAATGTCCTATTGTTCAATACCCATTACTTTCTTCAAGTGGTTACGCAGAATTTCTACAAGTTTTGCCGAGTAAGGAGATTTCTTAGCCTCCGCGTTCCATAGATGTCTCGTTGCCCCTCGGAATCTGACGAGCTGGTATTCAGGCACGGTGGATATCTTCACTCCGAGCTTTTGGGATTTGCTCAAAGCTTCTTGATCTAATTGATCGGACTGTCCGAAACTATCTTCCATAGCTTTCATAGCGGCCTTTTGCACAGCTTGCTGATTTTCCGGAGAAAGAGCCTTTAGGACCTTCGTGTTGATAATGATCTCGACAACCCCGGGTGTGTGGAAGGCAGGTTTTACAATGTGGTCAAGCACCTCGTAGAACTTGTACTGTTCGACTGTGTACCACGGGTAGTCCGTGCCGTCTACCAGCCCACTCTGCAGAGCCTTGAACTGATCGGCGGCTGGAGAGTTGACCGCTGTGGCTCCGAGGGCCTGCACGATCTCTGCTTCCATGCCCACAGCCCTTATCTTTTTATCCTTGAGGTCTCCGATCTTCGTCACCGGGAATTTGGTCAGCAAGCCCATGCTGCAAACAGAGAGGGCCCCCAAGTAGGTCACACCATGCTTGGCAACAGCTTCGTCCATGACTTGCATGTATCCGTCTTTCAGAAGTACCTCTTTTGCTTCGGCTGCGTTCGCCCAGTTGAAGGGAAGCCACTGGCAATTCACTTCAGGGACCTTCTTGGCGAAATAAAGTAGAGAACCGGAATAACCGTCGAGAGCGCCTTGGCAAACCGCGTCAAAAGCCTTACTGATTTTTGCACCCTGGTTAGGCCAAATGACCTTTATTTGCACCTGGTTGTTGGTGAGCTTTGCCACTTCGTTGGCAAAAAACTTTGTAGATTGGCCGGAGTGGGCTTTTTCCGGATAGGCGCACTGGAAACGAAGAGTTGTCTCGGCTCGCCCTTGAGCAAGGGAAAAAACGCCAAGCGCTAGGACCGCTACTGCCACTGTAACTGCCTTCTTCAACATCTAGACTCCTTTCTTAAATGGACTGCCTGCTGTCAATTAACCCTGTCGCTGAAGGACCGCAGAAGTCTTACTCTCGAGATTTTGCTTATCGTGATATTGGTCAGATCTTCTTACGGCTTTGGCAACTGCGGATGCCCTCATCGTGCCACACGGTCTTTAACGATCTCCGCACACTCGTTGGGAAATGGATCTATCGAGGACCACTGCCATGAAATAAGGCGCGGGAACTCTGGTTCTCGATTCAACCACAGCTATTTGCGCCGGCGCTCCTTGCACGGCGTGTATAAGCCACAGGGACGCCCTGCTCTGTCTCAGCGATTCAACTTTCCCGAAGTAGATTAGTACAGATGAAAGATGTTTCCCAGTAGACCCGAACTACTCACCCTCTGCCGAAAGTTTTGCAGGCACAGGTGAAAGCACACTCATTCGTCTGTGCGCTAACCACCCGCCGATGGCCAGCACCACGCAGACGCCTGCCACAATGCACGTTTGCAAACCATGATGATGTGACACGGCAGCCCAACGGTCGCCGAGGATGTAACCTATTGAAATAAGAGTAATAGACCAAAGGAATGCCCCGGTGTAAGCGAACGTTGCAAATACTCGCAATCGGAGCTTCGACATGCCGGCAAAAAAAGCAGTCAAATGCCGCACACCGCCGATGAAGTACCCGAAGAGTAATCCCCACTTGCCAAAGCGTTCGTACCAGTTCTTAACCTGGTTCAATCTGTTGGCAGTTATGCAAACGAAATGGCCGTATTTTTCGATGAGGGGAGAACCGACAGTGCGGCCGAGCCCATAACTCACGCTGATGCCACAGAGACTCCCAAGAAAAGCCGATGCCACAGTGCGGCCCGGTTCTAGATAGCCGGCAGATACGAGATATCCCGCAAATGCGAGTATCAAATCGTCGGGGAAAGGGGCTCCGACTATGCCTAGCATCAACAAGCAGAACAGCGCCAGGTATCCATAGGCTGTTATCCAATGCAGAACGATTTCCATTACAGGCTCGACTTCCCTCTCTAATTTCTAATTGACTTAGGATTTCCCGTCTTTTTGAAGACGATCATGGTGATGTCGGGGATCGAAAACAGTTTCGAAGGGTGGTAAGCTGTTTCAGTTCGGGATTTCCCGACCTCTCCGAACTCATTCTAGTTCAACCAAATTTCCCTGTCAAAAAAAATGCCCACCTGCCGGTTTGGGTCAAGTTCGGCGTGTGAGTTGCTCCGCCTCTTTGCCGAACGTCCTCCTGCTTGAAGCCTCAAGCCTGGTCCAGACGTGTCAAGCACCACTAAATGCTTATAAGACAAATGATAAGTGGAAGATCCCCGCGGGTTTACGTTGACCTCGGGGCCGGGAGCGAAGTATCGCCGAACATTGACCGAACTAACCAAAACAATAGTAAGCCCCCGGTTTTGCAGGAGGGTATTTAACTTGGAGTTCGGTGCAAATCATAGGGCCTTTTATCCAGGTCTAATGTGGAGACCAGATCCTTTCCGCGCCTTCGGTATCTACTTTAAGCAAGCTGTTCCTTTCTGTCTTAGGGCTGTACCTGTATACTGATTTTTGCCTCATTCGGTCGGGCATAGATTCTTGGGAGAACGGATATGACCAAGTGGAAATGTTGCACCTGCGGCTGGATTTATGATCCTTCCCAGATCAACGCGGAAAACAAAATCAATCGAGGATTGGTCTTCGAGGATCTGCCGGATTCCTGGGTCTGCCCCATTTGTGGGTGTGGCAAGGAAGCCTTTGAACCACAAGACTCGGCATCGAAATCGACCCCTGACCGGGAAAAGTTCAGATTGGGTGCACACGCGCTACGGCGACTTGGCCGGGGAAGGAATATTTACAAAGAGCGCTTTGAAAATGTTTTTCGTGTGGCCCAGAAACTCACATCGTCATTGAACATCGGTGAAGTACTGGAAATGATCCGAGACGAAGCGAGAGCCACTTTATCTCAATTGCAGGAAGTTTGCCTCCTGGTAGTGGACCCGGAAGCGCAGTATTACACCCGTCCTCTTCATTGTGCCGTGGCAAGAGAGAGGATCAATTGCCAGCTCTGCAAAAGAGGCAGAGGAACGGTAAATAGTGCGCTTGGTCAGACTTCTTCGGCCATGTGTTTTTTCCCAGGCGACCCGAGGAGCCATTTACCGCGGGATGGCTTTCCTCCGGAGGGATGCTCAGAAATCGTGTTTCCGATTTATGAGGAGGATCAACTACTGGCCGTCCTAGATGCAATCGCAAGGCCCGGCACAGGCTTAGGCGAGAGGGATTTCATGCTGTTGCAGGACCTGGTTCAGCTCGCTAACAACGTAATTAAGAACGCTAGAAGCCACTGGAAAATGTCCCAGGAAAAGCTGACCGTGGATAGGATTCTGGGCCATCTGCGGCCGTTTGTTCCTTCCACCGTGCAAAAGATTGTCGAAAAAGACCCGGAAGCCCCTGACCTGGAAAAGAAGGACGTAGATGTCACCGTCCTGTTTCTCGACGTTGCAGGGTACACCAGCATAAGCGAGACGCAGGGCAGAGATAAGGTAACTTTCATCATTGAGAAGTATTTCTCAAGTTTCCTGGATGTCATCTACGATCACGGGGGGGATATTAACGAGACGGCCGGTGATGGCCTCATGGTCATATTTCAGGGCGAACCCGGGAAAACCGCGTCGAGCGCTGTCAAGGCCGCACTGGAAATTAGAGGCAAGACCTTGGAGATCAACGAAGAATTGAAGAATCGATTCCAGCCAGTGGAAGTGAACATGGGCATCAACTCCGGTTTGTGTGCCGTTGGAATGAGTCGCTTCAAAGGCACTTCAGGCACCAGAATGACCTTTACGGCCACTGGACCTGTGACCAATCTTGCGGCACGGATAGCATCTGCCGCTAAACATGGGGATATTCTTGTCGGCCCGGAGACAGCTTCAAGGGTGCATGGAGATGCTAGGCTGTTCCCCAGAGGATTGATGCATTTCAAGAACGTGAGCGAGCCGGTCCAAGTGTTCAGCGTGCTCCGAAACGGGGAAAACGAGGATGGCGAGGAGAGGGCGCGTCACTCTTAGTGCTGTGTTCCCTAAGGTGGAGCGGCATTCTTAGCCGCCGAATGCCTTTTATGGGGGAATGACCACGAGAGTCTTTGCCGCTCTTATTTCAGGAACGTAACACTAGAACCCGAGTTTTCCATGAAGGTCTGTTCTTAGGCGATAACTTGTTGATAGAACAAGACAAGTGGTTTTTGTTGGTGTATTAACAACTCGCTGCTACGTCATCGAGTTTGAAAACCTCCCAAAGTCGTTTTTGCACTGCGCTCCGATGTGTGATCTTCGTGCTGGTTTCGGTAAGACTGTAGACTAGGAGTGTCTGTTTGATGTCGGACAGTTCATCTTTGAGGAATTGAGGACTCATTGGATAAACAGCGTTTGCCGTTTTCCATTGCATGACGCGCATCAAGGTGAGCGCCGTTACGCAGCAGAATGCGTATGTGCGGATTTTCGTGTCAGTCCAATGCCGGATAGGGCGGAACCGTATGATGTTTTCGTCCTTGAGAAGTCGAAAATCATCTTCGACTGAGTTTTTTTCGTTGTATGTCTCTATAAGATAGCCGGGTTCCACCTCAAGCATGTTGGAGAAGATCAGATTCTTACCGAAACGCTTCTGACGCGCTGCAATCTCGGCATCGTTTGGCGTGATGGTGAGTTCGCCGTCCTCAACGGATACGCTGAGGCAAGTGCCGTAATCACTGTCCTTGAGGAGGCTTTGTATTCCTTGAGGGAGGACCTTTGGCCTCTTCTTGTACCCGTCCCACTTGACCAGGATTTCCCTCTTCAGCTTCTCAATGCCTCTTGCGAGTGAATGCCTCTGTTTGCGGGCCGTGGCGCTATTGAAGGAGAGGACCACCGAGCACGGAATACCCATGATATTCCTCCGGCAATGATAGTAACGAACATCTTTCCGAAATCCATGATACTGCGTCAGGTCCAGATTGATGAGATCCTTGTGGTGAGCAGGGACCAGAGCGCCTATCCAGGAAATGTTACCGGCCATGGTCTCGAAATTTTCCTTGCTGTTGTTTCCTTTGTCCAGAACAACGACGAGATCCGAATCGCTCCCACACAGCCTTTTAAGGGTTATGATCAAGTCACTCAGAATGCAGGAAAAGATCTTACTGTCGTGCCGATTGGCCTGATAAACTCGACTCACCACGGGAACGCCGTGGTTCTTTTCCACCGCCATCAAGAGCCCTACGTGCTTGAGATGGTGTTTTCCTTCTTTGCTGTGGCATGAACATGCGAGCTGTGACCTCTTGGGCTCGTCAATATACGTATAGAAATTCGTGGTGTCATAACAGATTGCGGCAGGAGAAAGGCTCATCAGTTCATCTATCCGCTCAAAGAGCTCCGCCTCAATCTGCGTGAACGTATCCTGAGACAAGCCGATAAACGGGTCATCGACAGGATTGGGTGATCGTCTGTTTGCTTTGAGTTCCTTCTCTGACACCACATCGTCGGCGGCATACCAGAAATTCTTGCCGTTGAGCTTTGCCGTGTCCAGCCTCATCAGTTGCGGGAGGATCGTTCTTTCGAGCCATTGTCTCATCCGGTTCTTGCTCGTTGCATGGTCCAATCGATTGATAATGGTCAGGAAGAAATAGACCCAACGGGCCAGACCTCCGCGCTCTCCGGGGATATGCTTGGCGAGGATATCCTGCAGCCCGATCTCTGTTGCAGTTTGATAAGCTGCCGATACTAAGCCGAATTCACGCATGGCGATATCAAGGGGCTCTCTTTTCTCCTGGACCAGCTTGAGGATCTTCTCTGCAGTGCCGAGATAAACCGCTCTTGTCCGCACTACACTCCTTCCCGACCCGCGTTTTTTCCCCTGATCCCCAGGATTGAGTTTGACGCGATAGGTTTCACGGTATACATAATAAGTGTTGGCGCCCTCTTTAGCCGCGCAGATTGAGCCCATACCTCACCTCTGAGCGAACTATTAACACACTATTACGCGGTGTCAAGCTATATTCCGCGATTTATGCATACTCTAGCTATGAATACACAAATCAATCCAGAATCTCAAGTAACATCGGTTGCTTGGCCTTCAAAAATCGGCCTCGTGGAAAACTCGGGTAGAAGGCTGTTGCGTAATCCCGCGTCCCGCGCATTCGCGTTAAGTTAAGAGCGTCGCGTAATAAAAACTGCTATTTACCATGTAGGATGTGCTGAACCCTGCCAAGGCAGGGGAAGCGCATCAGCCGTGTCAGCGCTCCGTCTTACACAATCGATGCGCTTCGCTCAGCACATCCTACAAAATTGCCGCTTAACTTAACGCGAATGAGCGTACTCGGGAATGATGGCAAAAAACATCTTGCTGTCCCCTCAAAATTCTGTGCACCGGATAACCAAAGGGACATTAATTTGGGCAACCGCTCTAAATGCTTCATGCGTTCTTGATTGCTGCAACC
The DNA here is from genome assembly GCA_963729795.1 of uncultured delta proteobacterium. Lineage (GTDB taxonomy): Bacteria > Desulfobacterota > Desulfomonilia > Desulfomonilales > Desulfomonilaceae > CAWBBA01. The sequence goes on from CAVSPC010000016.1 coordinate 404,573, forward strand.
GATTCGGAAAGCGCCTGCTCTTTGCCTCCTCTGGTATAGGATAGAATAAATGTGAGCGCAGCCAGCACAAGATACGATAGCCCGAACTGGTAGGGGATCTGCCTCGCTGGGCCCGCTAATAGCCAGGGGAGGTACACGCCCGCGTCAGGCAAGGAGGAGTGTACAAGACCAAAAAAGGTTAAGACCGCAAGAATTGCCAGATAGAGCGAACAGACCCTTAGTCGTCGATTGATCATTTCTGCAAGAAGAGCCCCCCAGAGCATTCCGGTGAGAATAAAACCATTGCCGATGGCTATTGTCACCAGGGCTTCCGGGAGAGTACTGCCGGCTTTGGCAATCAGATGCTGCAAATTAGCCGCCGGCACGATTTCGGGTCTTTCAAGCTGGATGGCCACGAGGCGAGCCACAGTCGGAAACATCGCCAACACCACTGCGGGGATGTGCCGGGCAGGGGAATGAACAAATGCCTGGGTGACGATTTCCAGGCAAATAAAGACCAGGATGGGAGCCAATACAGCCCTTGGTATCAGTTCCACGATGAATGAAACGTAACCCAATATTCCTCCCAGGCCGATAAAAACGCCTGTGAGGAGGGTGTACCCCGCGCGAGAGCCCATACGCTTGTACGCAGGGTGCCCGATGTACGGACACGACTGGGCTACACCCCCGCACACGCCGGCCAAAAGTGTAGCCCATGCCTCGGTCAGCAGAATCTCGCGAGCGCTGTAGTTATCACCAGCCACGCGAGCGCTCTCCGTCACGTTGATCCCGCCTACCACCGTCAAAATGGCAAACGGAATAGCAATGGGCAGGTACTTGAGCGCGGGGACTATCCCTTTAACAAAATCCAGGGTTGGTACGGGCAGGCCGTAATGAAGCCTCCAAACAGGGGCGGCGTATGTTTCAGTGGCGAGACCGCCCAAACCCAAGCCGTGGTACAGATGGTAAAGGACGGTTCCCAGGATTACCGCTGCCAAGATGCCGGGAATGTTTTTGGGCAGTTGGATCCTTGCTACCAAAGTGTAAAGGATAAGGCCGAGCGAGAGCATTCCTACTATGGGCAAACTGAAGATGTCTACTAGTGGGATAAAGCCGATGAGCATGAGTCCCACGCCGGCAAGGGATCCCAGCAGTCCGGCCCGGGGGACTACCTTCTGGCACCAGGTGCCGCAGAAGGACATGGCGACCTTGAGAATTCCTATCATCACCATCGTGGCCATGCCGATGTACCAGGTCATAAGGGCCGCGTTTTCCACCGTCTGACCTCCCTGCTTGAGCGCAACGAAGGCAGGTCCCAGGACGGCCACGGCAAGTCCGATGGTTGAGGGGGTGTCGAGCCCCAGCGGCATGGCGGTGACTTCCCGGCTGCCGGTCTTCTTGGCCAGCCTCACTGCCATCCATGTGTAAACCAAATCGCCAAAGAAGACTCCCAAGGCGGTTCCGGGAAACATGCGTGTGTAGACAATCTCCGGCGGGAAATTGAAGCCTATAATGAGTGTACCGGCAAGAAACGAAAGAACAGCTATGTTGTCGAACATCAGGCCGAAAAAACCGTTGATGTCACCCAGGCCGATCCATTTGTAGGTCTGGTCCTGTTCTTTCATCTATAAAGGTTGTCTAAAAGGAGGTTGCGTGCAAAACCTTGGACGCGATGAAATCTGAAACCTCATGAGCCATAGCTTCAATCCCATCGTTTGTAAAATGAATTTTGTCGTCCAAAAAGAGGGACTGAACGTTTTGCAGCGATCCAAAGTCAGCCTCAAGATCCAAAAAAAGCGCACCGCTTTTCTTGGAGGTTTCTCTGACGATCTGATTGTACCTCTTGTGCATAGTGATCACCGATTCTTCGTTGACCGAGAATGATGTGTAGTTGTATCCAAAACCGGATTTGTACGCCGCAGTCGGGGCTGTCAAGAAAATTACGGGGCAATCGCTTTCGGAAAATATCTCCCCCATCTTTTTCAAGTTATCTCGATAGTCATTTTCCGGCACTCTTACTTTACTGAGTTTTCCGGCATACGCGGGGTGTGGGATTAGCAACCAGTTCAAGAACTGAAGGAGTTGAGATTCGTGGTATGGGACGTCCGCTGCCTTTTCCAGAAACGTCTTGGGAACCTTGACGACCTTCTTGGAATCAACACTTCCCCAGGCGAGCCAATGGTCGTTCCAGCCAAAACATATCACTGCCAGGTCCGGTTGGAGTTTCGAGCCATACAGCTTAGCCATGACCTTGCCCTGGTAAGAACTGTAACCCGCAACAGCCAACGTGACGCACTCGAATCGTCTTTCGGGGCTGCCATATTTCTGGTTCAGGAACTCCCCAACCATGTTGGGATACCCCTGTTCCATGCACGAATCTCCCAGAAAAACTATTCTGAAAACATGCTGGGGTTTTTGAATCTGAACTTCTTTTCCACGGAATCCCCATGAGTTTATTCCCGGTTCAGTGGGAGGATACTTCCAGAACAGCTTATCGTCGGGAATGATACGCCAAAAGAAGTGCCTAGGCGCCGGATACCCGAACTCCCGTTTCTGCCACACTCCGGATTCATATCGGAAATCCACGGCAACGCGAAGCAGTAGTTCAGGGGTCACGAGCAGCAAATTTAGAACGGCGAGGGTGAGGAAAAGACTTATGTTCCGCCGTTTCTCATGAAGACGAGACATCAAAAGCCAGGAAACGACGAGAAACAATACCAGGCCGAAAGAAATGCAAATCCAGGCCAGTTCATGCGACCTGACCGCAAGTATCAGACTCAAGACAATCGAACAGAGAGAGGTCGCGGCAAAGAATATCCGAGTGAATTTCAACTCGTGAGAAGTCGCCATTTTGTATTTCACCACGCAGATGCTTCAGATGTCCTATCCCAAACAGAATTTGGGACGAGAAATCGGAGTCAAACCAAACCGTGAGCCCTTGAAATTTCGGGGGACTGACACGGCACGAAAAAAGCTCGTGCCGGGGACTTATCTCAATGCTGTTGACTTGAGGGAACTCCGTCTACCCCACCGTCACCCCGCGAAGGCCGGGGTCCAGGAGGGAGATTAGGAAAACCTGGATTCCGGCCTCCACCGGAATGACGAGGTCAATGCCTCGTCGAAGGCGAAGCTCCTGGACAAGATGCATTCGGTCTAAGGCAACAGCATTGGGGGTATGTTTCCGGTTTCGGACATCATTTTGGTATCTTATCAAGAACTATGTTGTGCGAACCGTATTCAGGGCTGTTCGGTTCTTCGAAATTCCCAGGGTGGGACTGGATTGGGGAAGCACCATAGGCCGATTTTGCTCCTCCTGGCTTCAGCCTCCAACCTCTCCAATTCGCGCTCGTCTTGGGCGTAATGCCTGTACCACCAGGCCAATCCCGCTCGCAGAAGCTCCTTGTTGAGCGATCTTCCATCTACCGAGACCCAAGCCACGGTTCGGCCATAGCTGTCTTTATCGACTTGCCTGACTTCAACGATCTTTCCGAAAACCATCCTAGCGGTGAAGTGGCGTGCTTTGCGGCCGAAGGCTTGACCGAGCTCGGGACAGTCAATGCCGAATAGCCGAATCTTCTTCGCCCGGCCCCAGCGCATGACTCTGATACTGTCACCATCGGAGACCCCGACCGCTCTCCCCGACCATGGAAAGCATGGGCAAGGGAAGAGCAGAAAAAGGATTAGGACCAGCCCGACCGGTTTTCTCACAATGATCCCATCAGAGAAGCTTCTCGTAGCCTAGCTTTTTCAACGTTTCCTGGAGATTCCTGACATCCTGAGCCCTGTCTTTTCGGCACACCAGGATGGCGTCAGGGGTGTCCACAACAATGAGATCGTCAACGCCTATGAGAGTCGTGAGCTTGTGGGGCGAGCTTACGACGCAGCCTGCCGTGTCAAGACCTAAGAAGGCTCCTCTGACAGCATTCTTGTTACCATCCTTCACCCAGACATCATGTAGAGATGCCCAACTACCCACATCGTTCCATTCAACATCAATTGGAAGGACCAATACATTCGCGGCCTTCTCCATTATTGCGTAGTCAATGGAAATGCTTTCCACGGATGCGTAGGCTTCTCTAATGGCCTCCGGTTCGCGTGGGGTGTTAAAATACGGTGCAATGGCCTTGATGCTATGGTTAACCGACGGGGAGTATTTCTCGAAGGCTTCAATAATTGCAGAAACCTTCCAGACGAACATGCCGCTGTTCCACAAGTACGTACCCGCAGTCAAATACTTTTCTGCTGTGGTCCTGTCGGGTTTCTCCACAAAGGCCTGTACCTGAAATACGCTCGTGTGCGCTACCTTCAGAGCCTCAGGTCCGAGCTCGATGTATCCATATCCGGTCTCCGGCCGATCCGGAACAATTCCGAAGGTAATCAGGTAATCTCCGGTCGAGGCAGCTTCTGCCCCAGCGCGTATGGCAGTTCTGAATTCGTCTTCTTTGCCTATCAGATGGTCGGCCGGGAGGACCACCATCACAGCGTCCGGGTCTTCTCTTGCAATTCTGTACGCGGCCAGCGCGATGCAGGGAGCGGTATTGCGCCCCTGTGGCTCCGCCACGATCATCCTCTCGTCCAATTCCGGAATTTGCGATTTGATCTCCTCAAAATGTGCCCCACCGGTAACCACCATGATGCGCTCAAATGAAATATCCGGTAAAACCCTTTCGACCGTTGCCCTTATCATGGTTTTGTCACCGTTGATTTTCAACAATTGCTTCGGTCTTGTTTTCCGGCTCTGCGGCCAGAAGCGGGTACCGCTCCCACCTGCCATAATTACCGCATAGAGCATGTCCTTTATCCTTTCCTCCTGACCCTCTGTTTGCCAAAAAATACTTCTCAATTCCGCCCAGCCTACGAAGAAGCTTTGCGGGCTATTCCACGGGTCGGTCGCCCTTATCCAAGTGTACTGGATGATAATATCAAAAATTCCCGCCCGCGTCCCGTTTCGGACAACGCGCCCCCAAAACACATGGGCCTGCCTTCCCTTGATCGGTCGGACCATCTAATGAATAAACATATGGGGAACCACGGGATTATTTGTATGAAAACGTGTTCCAAATCATCAAGGGCTTTCGACCGACTGGAGCACGACTCGATACTGCTACTATAAACATGATTTCGATGGCCGACACTATTCTCCAAACAACGTGAATAGGTTGACAGTCAGCGTCGGCACTGGTAAATTGAAATAACTCCATCGCAATCATAAAATCACCAGAATACTGGCGGAAGGTGAAGATACTATGGCCCAACCAAAGGACGTAGTGGGCGCGGCTCTTGTCGTCGGAGGCGGAATAGCCGGAGTCCAAGCTTCGTTGGATTTGGCGGAATCAGGTTACAAGGTTTACCTCGTTGAAAAGCAGACCGGCATCGGGGGGCGAATGGCCCAACTCGACAAGACCTTCCCTACCAACGACTGCTCCACCTGTATATTTTCTCCTAAATTGGTCACCGTCGGACAGAATCCGAACATAGAGCTTCTGTCCTACAGTGAAGTGGATGACATTCAAGGCGAAGAAGGGCGGTTCCGAGTCAAAATCCGACAAAAGTCCCGCTATATCCGAAAGGACAGGTGTAAGGCTTGCGGAGACTGCGCCACGGCCTGCCCGGTTCACGTACCGAACGAATTCGATCAAAAATTGAGCAAACGAGCCGCAACGTATAGGCTCTTCCCTCAGACGATTCCTCAGACCTTCGTAATTGATAAATATGACCGCGCTCCCTGCGTAGTTGCGTGTCCGGCCCATATCAACGTCCAAGGTTACGTGGCGCTCATCAGCCAAGGCAAATATAAAGAAGCCGTCGAGTTGATATATCGAAGCTTGCCTCTACCCGGCGTATTGGGTCGCGTCTGTCCGCACCCTTGTGAAAAGGCATGTCGCAGAGGTGAAAAAGACCAACCGGTTTCCATCTGCAAATTAAAACGCTTCGCAGCAGATCAGGTGGATTATTCGACTCTGAACGTCCCTGAAATAACACCCCGGGAAGAAAAAGTGGCAGTAATAGGTTCCGGCCCCGCGGGTCTGTCCGCGGCCTATTATCTGGCCTTAGAGGGCTACAAGGTCACCATCTTCGAGGCAGGCCCGGTGCTGGGCGGTTGGCTTCGCGTCGGAATTCCGGAATACAGGCTGCCCAGAAATGTACTCGAGCAAGAGATACAGCACATACTCAACGTTGGAGTGGAAGCCAAGACCAACACTGTCGTCGGCATGGATGTCACTCTGCAGGACCTCGAACGCGAAGGCTACAAAGCTACATATCTCGCGGTGGGTTGCCAGAAGGGCGCCAAATTGGCAATCCCTGGCGAAGATACGGACGGAGTAATTCAGGGAGTTGATTTGCTGCGGCAGGCAGCCCTAGGCAAACCGGTGAACGGCATCAAGAAAGCCGTGGTGATAGGCGGCGGCAACGTTGCCATTGACGCCACGCGCACGCTGATCCGGTTGGGTGCCGATGTCACAATTCTTTACCGGCGGTCGAGAGATGAGATGCCCGCGTTTGAAGACGAAGTGACCGCGGCTGTTGACGAAGGGGCCAAGATCCAGTTCCTGGCCGCGCCGGTAGAAGTTATGGGCAACGGCAAGGCCACCGCCCTCAAGTGCATCAAAATGGAGCTCGGCCCTGCCGATCAGTCAGGCCGAAGGAGACCGATTCCCATTGCCGGATCAGAGTTCGTCGTGGAGGCCGATACGATCGTTCCCGCGATAGGCCAAATTATAGACCCCCAGATCTGGGACGGCATCTCAGGCTTGGAGAGGAGCCGCTGGAACACGATACAGGTAGATCCAGTTACGTATGCCACATCTATCGCCGGCGTATTCTCGGGCGGCGATGCAGGAACAGGCCCGGCTACGGTAGTTGAAGCGGTTGCCGCGGGCAGAGAAGCGGCCGAGTCCATATCGCGGTATCTAAAAGGGGCTGATATGGCCGTGGGCAGACCCGTTAAAATGCCGGAACATAGGGAATATCCTCCCATTCCGGAGATGCGGGCTGAAGCACGGGCCAAGAATCCCGAACTCAAGGTATCGGAACGCAATGGCTTTCAAGAGGTTGAGCTTGCGTTCGCCGAAAGCGAAGCTCTGCGGGAAGCCAACAGATGTCTAAACTGCGGCGTATGTTCCGAGTGCATGGAATGCGTCAAGGCTTGTCCCGCTCAGGCGATAGACCATACTATGCAGGACGAATTCCTGGATGTGGAAGTGGGGACAATCATCCTCTCACCCGGGTACGAGATGATCGAACCTGATAAGATCCGGGGAGAGTTTTCGTACGGCACTGCCCCCAATGTCCTTACCAACATGGAATTCGAGCGCATGCTGAGCGCTTCGGGTCCGAATGCAGGTGAAGTCAAGCGCCCATCCGATGGTAGCCATCCCAGGAAGGTCGGGTGGATACAGTGTGTCGGCTCACGAGACCCTCAGAGAGGAATGCCCCATTGCAGCTCGATTTGCTGCATGGCTTCCATCAAAGAGGCCGTGATCGCCAAGGAACATGATTCAAATATAGAGCCGACGATTTTCTACATGGATATCCGAGCTTATGGGAAGGATTTCGACGCTTATTACGAACGCGCAAAGAATGGTGGCGCAGTTCGCTTCATCCGTTCCATGATAAGCCGAGTGGTGGAAGACCCGCTGACCCATAATCTCAACATCATTTATTTGGACGAAAACCAAAAACTCACTACAGAGACCTTCGACATGGTGGTCCTGGCCGTCGGGCTCAAAACATCGGCCGAGTCCAGAGAGCTTGCCCGAAAGATAGGCGTTGATCTGAACGAGTCGGAGTTCTGTTCCACCACCTCTTTCGAGCCAATTCAGACAAGCAGACCTGGCATCTTTGCGGCCGGCATGTTCCAAGGTCCCAAGGATATCCCGCAGACGGTTATGGAAGCCTCGGCCGCCGCAGGTGCTTCTTCGAGACTGCTGGCATCCGCACGCAACTCACTGACCACCAAGCAGGTATTTCCTCCGCAGCGCGATGTTTCGGGCGAGGAGCCGCGTATAGGCGTTTTCGTTTGCCGGTGCGGAATTAACATTGCCAACGTGGTAGACGTTCCAAGGGTGGTCGAACATGTGAAAACACTTCCGAACGTGGTATTCGCGGAGGAAAGGCTCTTCACATGCTCTCAGGATACCCAGGAACAATTCCTTGAAATCATAAAAGAACACAATCTGAATCGGGTTGTGGTCTCCGCGTGCAGTCCCAGAACGCACGAGCCTATGTTTCAGCTTACCATGGAGAAGGCCGGCCTGAACCCGTATCTCTTCACGATGACCAATATTCGTGATCAGTGCTCATGGGTCCACGCAACGCATAAAGAGGAAGCTACTCGTAAAGCTATGGACCTGGCCAGAATGGCTGTATCGAGAGCCCGACTCTTAGCGCCGTTGCAAAAATCCAAGATGGAAGTCGTACCCAACGCTCTCGTCTTGGGCGGCGGCATTTCGGGTCTGAGTGCTGCTCTGAACTTGGGAGATCAGGGGTTCCAGGTTTATGTGGCCGAAAAGAGCGATCAGCTTGGCGGGAACGCCCTTTCTATTGAAAAGACCATCCACGGAGAAGAGATCAAGCCGTTTCTTACGGATCTCATTTCCAAGGTGGAGTCACATCCGAAAATCGAGGTGTTCAAGAAGTCGACATTTTCTGATTTGTCAGGGCATGTAGGCCATTTCAAAGGGAAAATCACGGGAGACAGTGAGGCTCCACGCGACATCGAGTTCGGCGCGGCTATCATCGCCACCGGTGCAGTCGAATCCAAGCCAAAAGAGTACCTCTATGGCGAGCATCCGGCCGTTGAGACTCACCATTCTCTTGAAGAGCGAATTATGGCCGGCGATCCCAAGCTTAAAGAAGTCAAAACCGCGGTCTTCATCCAATGCGTGGGGTCGCGTTGCGAGGAGCGTCCTTACTGTTCCAAGATATGCTGCCAGGGTTCGGTACGTCTATCCGAGCGCCTCAGAGAGATCAGCCCTGGCGTAAAGACATACATTCTTTATAGAGATTTGCGAACTTACGGGCTTCTCGAAAAGTTCTATACAGAATCGCGGCGCGGCAGGGACAATCTTCGTCCGATACGACCCCGAGGCAAAACCGCAAGTAGAAGCTCAAGGGGATAAGGTCAGCGTCGTAGTCCACGATCCGGTGTTGGACGAGGACATCAAGATCCCCGCTGATCTCCTCGTATTGGCCGCAGCCATCGATCCAGCGGAATCCAATAAGGAAATGGGGCAGCTATTCAAGGTGACGGTGAATGCACAGGGATATTTCGTGGAAGCTCACATGAAGCTGCGTCCTGTGGACTTCACCACTGAAGGAGTATTCCTCGCGGGGCTGGCTCACTATCCCAAGCCCATTGATGAATCTATAGCTCAGGCTACCGCGGCTGCCCAAAGAGCGTCGATCCTGCTCAGTCAGGAGCAGTTGACAATCTCGGGAGTTGTTTCCAAGGTCGATCCCTCAAAATGCGCGGCATGTCTGACCTGCGTCAGGCTGTGCCCTTACGGCGCGCCCCGCATAACTGAGGAACACAAGGCGGAAATCTTACCTGCTCTGTGCCAGGGATGCGGGATCTGCTCTTCTGTGTGTCCCGGCAAGGCAATAGAGCTACAACATTTCAGAGACGATCAGGTGTTCCAGGAGATTGATGCACTTCTGGAAGCGGCTTTATAAACAAGAGGATAAAGGGCCGCAAGCTCGGACGCGAAAATTATTGTCGCGATAAGCGATCCTCACAACAGGAGAAAAAGATGCAACAATCCGGTTTGAATGTGCCTTCCGGAAAGGTATCCCCACCTGTGGGGGAGTTATCATCGGTGATTCACCAGTGTTATCAGTGCGGCAAATGTTCCGCGGGTTGCCCTGTAGCCTCTGAGATGGATCTTCTTCCGCATCAGATGGTACGCCTTGCGGTTCTGGGGAACGTAGACCGGATCGTAAGCTCCAGGAGCATCTGGCTCTGCCTGACCTGCCATACCTGCGGTGCGAGGTGCCCCAACGGTATCGACGTACCTGCTCTTCTGGACCCGATCCGTCATCAGGCGCTCAAACAGAACATTCCCACCGGTGGTGATCAAGAGGTTCCCACGTTCCACACTACTTTTCTCAAGACCGTCCGCACCTTCGGCCGTGTTCATGAGTTGTTTCTCATCGGTATGTACAAGATGAAGACCAAGAGTTACTTTTCAGACATGGAGCTGGGCTGGAAGATGTTCCGTAAAGGAAGAATGCATCTCCTCCCCCACCGATCCCGGAACCTCGGCAAGGTAAAGGAAGTATTCAGGCAGTCTCAAATGAAATAAATGTTCTCACGAACTTTATAAATACAAGGATAGATCATGGAATACAGTTACTACCCCGGATGCACTCTCACAGGCAGCGCTCGCGAGCTGGATGAATCGTTCAGGTACTCTGCGGAGAAGCTTGATGTGACGCTACATGAGATCCCGGACTGGACATGCTGCGGTGCCTCATCAGCCCACATGGTGGATGCGTACCTCGAAGCTGCCCTCCCGGCCCGCGATCTGATGACCGCTGAGAAGCTCGGCATGGATGTGGTTGCCCCGTGCGCGGCTTGCCATTTGAGGATGAAGGCCGCATCCAAGCGTATCATGGAAGAAGAAGAGCTTCGGAAGAGGTTTCCATTCAAGGGCGGGATCAAGGTGATCTCGGGTATGGACATGTTCCATTCTCCCGAGTTGCTTGTCCGGCTCAAGGAGCGCATAGTAAAGCCGCTTTCCGGATTGAAGGTAGTGCCCTACTACGGCTGCCTAGCCGTGCGCCCCATAGAGGTTGTGGAGCCTGCCGATCCTGAGAACCCCATGCAGTTGGACCATGTGCTCGAAGCCCTCGGCGCCGAGGTGTTAAGCTGGCCGTACAAGACCGACTGCTGCGGCGGCTCACTTGCTCTGACCCGTACGGACCTGGTGCTCAAACTTTCGCGTAAGCTTCTGGACATGGCGATTCTCGTGGAAGCGGACGCAATGGTAACCCTATGCCCCATGTGCCAGGCAAACCTTGATACTCGCCAGGCAGACATCTCCAAGGAGACGGGAAAGCTCTATGAGCTGCCCATAATCTATCTCACCGAGTTGATCGGTGTGGCGTTTGCGAGCCCGAACACGGGCGCATGGTTCGAAAAACATATGGTCTCACCCAAGAATTTGCTCGCAGCAAAAGGCCTGCTTTAAGCGTATTGGGCAGAAATTGAGACACGCTTAGATTTCTTAGAATCATTTTGGAGCGACATCGTGACTGAAAAAATAGGCGCGATAATGACGGTCGGTGGGGGAATAGGCGGCGTCCAGGCCTCACTGGATCTGGCGGAGTCTGGCTTCAAGGTATACCTCGTCGAGGAAAAAGCCGGCATCGGAGGGGTCATGGCCCAATTGGACAAGACCTTTCCCACAAATGACTGCTCCGCTTGCATTTTTTCCCCTAAACTCGTGACCGTTGGGCAAAATCCTAATATTGAAATTCTGGCCTATAGCCAGGTCGAAGGCATAGAAGGCGAGCCCGGCGATTTTCGTGTGAAGGTCCGAAAAGCGAGATTTGTGGACCCTGACAAGTGCACTTCCTGCGGCACTTGCGCTGAAAAGTGCCCAACTAAGGTCCCCAATCAATACAACTTCGGCCATGATGTACGAAAAGCGATTTACAAAGATTACGCGCAGGGAATCCCATCGGTATACACAATCGATACAGAGCATTGCCGCGTGTTTCTTGGGAAAAAGTGCGGTGTTTGCCAGAAAGTTTGTCCCGCAGGTGCGGTGGATTATGAACAGAAGGACGTCATGGAGGATGTCCAGGTTGGCGCGGTAATTCTCTCCCCAGGCTTCGAGCTTCTCAACACAGCTGACGTGTCGGAGTTCGGGCATGGCAGAATGCCTAATGTGGTAACCAACGTGGAAATGGAACGTATATTTGAGCGCATCCGGTCCGTTTGGGGGCGAGGTGAGACGTCCTTCCGACAACAAGCACCCGCGAAAGGTTGCGTGGATACAGTGTGTTGCATCAAGGGATCGCAGCAAAGGCATGCCACATTGCAGCTCTGTCTGCTGCATGGCGTCGATCAAAGAAGCCGTTATTGCCAAAGAGCACGACTCTTCTGTCGAGCCTACGATCTTTTTCATGGACATCCGAGCGTACGGTAAAGACTTTGATAAGTATTACGAACGCGCTAAGAACAGTGGCGGTGTCCGTTTCATTAGATCTATGGTAAGCCGAGTCGTTGAAGATCCCATCACAAAGGATCTTCAGCTAACCTACGTGTCGGAAAACAGCCAGTTGATCACTGAAACTTTCGACATGGTAGTGCTTGCCGTCGGCATCAAGCCTTCCGAATCCACCCTAGAAACAGCCCGAATTCTCAACGTTAGCCTGGATGAAAACCAATTTTGCGCTACGAGCACGTTCGATCCCGTAGGGACTACCAGACCGGGAATCTTTGTTGCCGGCGCGTTTCAGGCTCCTAAGGACATTCCTCAGACCGTGATGGAAGCTTCGGCCGCGGCTGGAGTAGCTGTGCGTCAGCTCGCGGACCAGCGCGACACTCTAACGACCAAGAAGCAGCTTCCTCCGGAAAAAAATGTTGCAGGCCAGGAACCGCGAATTGGGGTGTTCGTTTGCAGGTGCGGCATCAATATCGCGTCGACTGTAAATGTGTCCGGGGTGGTGGAACGAGTTCGGACTCTGCCGGATGTGGCCTATGTAGAAGAGAACATGTTCACCTGCTCCCTGGATACTCAAAACAACATCAAGAAACTCATTGAGGAGAACAATCTGAACCGCGTCATAGTGGCGTCTTGCACCCCGCGCACGCATCTGCCGCTATTCCAGGAAACCGCCCGTGAAGCGGGCTTGAACAAATACCTCGTGGAGATGGCGAATATTCGCGAGCATTGTTCCTGGGTTCACATGCAAGAAAAGGAACTGGCCACCGAGAAGGCCGTGGATCTCATCCGAATGGCCGTGGCCAGGTCACGACTACTGGAACAAGTCCAGGATCAACAGTTAGGGATGATTCAATCAGCTCTTGTGATCGGTGGTGGGGTCGCAGGAATGATCGCGGCTTTGAACCTGGCGGACCAGGGATTCCCCGTGCATCTCGTAGAAGCCTCAGACAAGCTTGGCGGCAATGCTCTGAGATTGCATCATACAACCAAAGGGGAAGAGGTACGGCCTTATCTGGACGAGTTGGTGCACAAGATTACTTCAAGCGACAAGATCAGCACGTATTTCAATTCGGCCATTGAGGATGTTCAGGGCTTTATCGGAAGTTTCAAGACAAAGATAGCGTCTGGAGGAAGCCAGCCTGTCGAGGTGGAGCATGGCGTTGCAGTAGTGGCCACCGGAGCGAGTGAATGGAAGCCCGATATGTATGGGTACGGCTCTGATCCGCGCATCAGGACTCATCTTGAGATGAGCGAAGCGATGAAGGCCCAAGACCCTGCCGTGATGAAGGCCGGAACCACGGTCTTCATTCAGTGTGTGGGCTCTCGCTGCCAGGAACGGCCGTGGTGCAGCAAGGTCTGCTGCAACCACACCGTCAAGGATGCTATTGCCTTGAAGGAAGCTAATCCCAACGCCAACATATACGTGCTCTATCGTGATATCCGCACTTATGGTCTGAACGAGCCGTATTACGAGCAAGCCCGGAGGATGGGAGTAGTCTTCGTCCGATACGAGCCCGAGGCGCCTCCTGTTGTTGAACCCGGCCAAAAGATAGTGGTTCGGGTAGAGGATCTGGTCTTGGGCGGCACGATGACTTTGGAAGCTGACAGTCTGGTGTTGGCCGCCGCGGTAATCCCGAATCCGTTCAACAAAGAATTGGCTCGGATGTTCAAGATCTCTACGAACGAAGACGGTTTCTTCCTGGAAGCCCACATGAAGTTGCGACCGGTTGATTTCGCGACGGATGGTGTTTTTCTTGCGGGTCTGGCTCATTATCCTAAGCCTCTGGACGAAACCATAGCCCAGGCAGAGGCTGCGGCTTCGCATGCTGCTCAGGCGCTGGCCCGCGGGTATGTGGATGCCCCGGGCATGGTGTCTTTTGTTGATGAGTTCCTTTGTCGAGGTTGCGGACGCTGTGTCGATGTCTGCCCATTCCACGCGCCGGAACTTAAAGAAGTGGCTCCCGGTGTGATGAAGTCCGAAGTTAACCCTGCTTTGTGCAAAGGATGCGGAGCGTGCGGCGTGGCTTGCCCAACGGGAGCGGCTGCTGTTCGCCATTTCAAAGACGAGCAGGTGGGCGACATGATAGAGGCAGCCCTGAGTTGAATTCGGAGGCAACCAGCATTTGATAACCGGCACGGAGGCCGGTCCTACCGGGCTCATGGTAGGGCCGGCGTCTCTGCCGGCAATGCTTCGATGACCGGATGCGCCGCGAAATTGCCTCTGATCGGTGCGTAAATCGAAACCTAAAACTCCTTCTAGTGGAGATAACATGACAGCAGAGTTTCATCCCAAAATCATCGCGTTCGCATGCAACTGGTGTTCCTACGCCGGGGCAGATCTCGCGGGTGTCGGTAGAATGCAGTATCCGCCAAGCATTCGGCTGATCAAGCTCATGTGCTCGGGAATGCTCGTTCCGTCTTACGTACTGAAAGCATTTGAAAAGGGCGCTGACGGCGTCCTTGTCACCGGTTGACACCTCGGCGAATGTCATTACCTGGAAGGTAATGAGAAAGCACTAAAGGTCCTGGAAAAAACCCGCAAGCTGATGAAACTGCTCGGTATTGAAGACGGCCGCCTTCGGCGGGAATGGATATCGGCGTCAGAAGGGACTCGGTTTGCAGAAGTGGTCCGGAGCTTTACCGAGGACGTCCGGAAGATGGGCAGGAATCCCCTTGCCAAGACGGAGACCGCAGCATGAAACTACCGGAAATTGTCGAACAGACTCACGCCTACTACTGTCTGGACTGCGGGATCTGCACGGGGAGCTGTCCCGTCTCGCGAGTGACTCCTGATTTTTCGCCCCGTCTGATGGTCGAAAAAGTCCTCATGGACCAAGAAGAGAATCCCCTGGAAGATGTGAACATCTGGTCATGCCTCTCATGTGGCCAGTGCAGCGCTCGCTGTCCCTCCAAGATCGACTACCCAGAGTTCGTGCGGCTGGTACGCGGGGAGGCCGTCAGGCAAGGGAAGGGAGGCGTTCCGGCTCACAGGGGTTTATTCCAGACGATCATGCGGTTGCAGACTCTTGACGTGAAACAAAGCAAAACTGACTGGGCCAAAGAGGCAGGTCGGATATCCGAAACCGGTGATACTTACTACTTTGTTGGATGCGCTCCTTTTTTCGATGTGGAGTTTCACGACGACTGGAACCTGGACGTTATGAACGGGCCAAAAGGGGTGTTGAAACTTCTCAATTCCATCGGGATCGAGCCGGTAGTACATGATGACGAACGCTGTTGCGGTCACGACCTGCTATGGAACGGCGACAACGAGAATTTTGCCAAGCTGGCACGTCGCAATGTGGACCTCATAAAGAGCCTGGGATGTAAACGCGTGGTCTTCCAGTGCCCCGAGGGGTACCTCACTTTTAAGAAATACTATCCTGAAGTATTGGGACAAATGGACCTTGAACTGGTCCACTTCTATGAGCTTCTCGCTGAGAAAGTGGCCTCGGGAGCCTGCAGCTTCGCTCCGCTTGAAGGTGTTGTCACTTACCACGATCCATGCCGCCTCGGCCGACAAGCTGGGATCATGGATGCGCCCCGCGCCTTGATCCGGAGTATTCCGGGAATCACTTTGAACGAGATGGAGCATAATCGAGAAAACAGCCTCTGTTGCGGCACAAGCGGCTGGATGGCTTGTTCGAGCTGCTCCAAAGCAATACAGAAGAGTCGGCTGAACGAGGCTGTAGCGGCGGGAGCAGAAACCATCGTGACGGCTTGCACGAAGTGCCGTGTGCACCTGAACTGTGCCCTGCGAGACACAGATCTGGACCTGAAGATCCGTGACATCAACGACCTTATGGCCCAGACACTCATAACCTGACATTTGCCAACAGTTAAACTGACATTTGAAGGTTATTGAACCGAAGGACGGTAAAGAATTATGGCTTCACAGGAAGTTCTTATCATTGGCGGTGGAATAGCCGGTATGCAAGCCGCCCTGGATCTTGGCGAAATGGGCGTCCGCGTGCATCTGGTGGAAAAAAATCCAAGTATTGGGGGCAAAATGGCCCAACTGGATAAAACGTTCCCCACCAATGACTGTACTATATGAATTCTCTCGCCTAAGCTGCTGGATGTCGGTCGGCATCCGAACATTGACCTGTTGGCTTACAGCGAGGTAACAGAATTCTCGGGCCAAGTCGGTGACTTTAAAGTCAAGGTCCACAGGAAAGCCCGTTACGTTGATAGTACGAAATGCACAGCATGCGGAGCCTGTGCGGAAAAGTGCCCCACAAGGGTACCTAACGAGTTCAATTTCGGCCTGGACCAGCGCAAGGCAATTTACAAGGATTACGCCCAGGGGATACCGTCTGTATTCACCATCGACCCTAATGCATGCAGGGTCTTGCAGGGACAGAAATGTGGTGTTTGCGCCAAAGTCTGCCAGGCCAAGGCCGTCGATTACGAGCAAAAAGATTCCTACGTAGACCTCAATGTGGCCTCGGTAATCGTCTCGACCGGCTATGAACTCTTTGACGCTACGCAGATCTCAGAATATGGCTACGGGAAATGGCCTAACGTCATTTCTTCCCTCGAAATGGAGCGTCTCCTAAGCGCGGGCGGCCCAACCAGGGGCCACCTCACACGGCCGTCAGCCGTCCATGGCGAGGCCAGACTCAAGGAGATCCCCAAGCTCCTCAAGAAGGCGGAAAAATCAGAGGATCCGTCCGAGGCAGCGAAGCTGCTTAACGAGCAAAAATGGTTGGAAGATCACGTACAGAAATATCACACAGCCAAGAAACTCGGATTCGTGCAATGCGTCGGTTCCAGGGATTTTCGCTTCCACAAATATTGCTCAAGCTATTGCTGCATGCACTCCATAAAGGAAGCAATAATAGCCAAAGAACATGAGCCCGACTCTCAGTCGTACATCTTTTACATGGATTTGCGAACTGTTGGAAAAGGCTTCGAAGAATACAAGATTCGCGGAGCAAAAGTCTCGGGGATCAAGTACGTCCGGGGACGTGTTGCAGAGATTCTTCAGGACGAGGAACTTAATCCGGTGGTCTATTACGAAGACACAGAGCAGCGTAAGGTTACGAGCATGACTCTGGATATGGTCATTTTGGCCAATGCCTGCTCCGCGCCCAGGGGGACTGTCAAACTGGCGCAGCTTCTCGGGCTGGAGTTGGATGAGAATAACTTCGTCAAGACTCATCCCCACAGGCCGCTGGATACGAACGTTCCTGGAATCTACACCTGCGGGTGCGCTCAGGGTCCTCTTGATATTCCGGAGTCCGTAGCTCAGGCCAGCAGCGCAGCGGCCCGTGCAGCGGAAGTAGTGATGACAGGCGGCCAGGCGCTGGCGATATGAGGGAGAGAGTAGATTGAAAGCAGAAACCAAATCTGACGACGTTCGAGTGGGTGTTTTTATTTGCGACTGTGGTTCCAATATCGCGGGATACCTGCAAATGAAGGAACTGGTCGAATACGCCAAAACTCTCCCCAACGTGGTCTATGCTCAGGAAAATCTGTACACCTGCTCCGAGGGTGGCATAAATGAGATAAAAGAAGCGATTCCAAGGGAGAACCTCAACCGAGTTGTGGTAGCATCGTGCACGCCACGGACTCACGAGCCCCTTTTCATGAGTGCCTGCGAGGAAGCAGGTCTTAACCCCTATCTTTTCGAGATGGCAAATATTCGCGACCAGTGTTCGTGGGTCCACATGAAGGAAGGGGATAAAGCGACAGCAAGGGCCAAGGCACAGATCGGAATGGCCGTGGCCAAGGCTGCTCGGCTCCGGGAATTGAGCCGGATCAAGCTTGATCTGTATCACAGTGCCGTCGTAATAGGTGGCGGGGTTTCGGGCATGTCCGCCGCTATGGCTCTGGGCAACATGGGGTACGAGGTTGACCTAGTGGAAAATCGGGACCGTCTTGGCGGTCTGCTCAACGATCTAAACCTCATCCTGCCCGCTAATGAGCCGCCGGCCAACCTCGTGAACGACCTGAAGACCAGACTTGAAACCAATCCCAAAGTAAAGATTCATACCCTGGCGCAAGTGAAGAAAGTGGAGGGTTTCGTCGGAAACTACTCCGTGACCCTGTCGGACAACGGCGCTGAAAGCAAAATTACCGCTGGAGTCATCGTCGTTGCCGTGGGCGCGCGAGTGCTTAAGCCTGAAGGTCTCTTCAACTACGATGGCGAAAATGTCGTCACCCATCTAGAATTGGAAGCCATGCTGAAACAAGGTGTGCCCGGGCGTAAGAACGTGGTTATGATCCAGTGCGTGGGCTCACGCTGTGAAGAACGTACGTATTGCTCCCGCATTTGCTGCATGACCGCTGTCAAGAATGCCATTCTGCTTAAAGAGGCCGAGCCCACTACGACCGTGACGATCCTCTATCGAGACATGCAGATGTACGGTGTCGAGAACGAAGACATGTTCCGAAAATCCAAGGAAATGGGCGTCCGCTACGTTACCTACGATCCGGACAGGCCGCCGATCGTTGAGAACGGTCAGGTTAAGGTCTATCACCTCCGTATGGGGAAAGAAATGGCCCTCCCCGCGGACCTGGTGGTGCTATCGACCCCATTGATTGCTCAAGAGGATGTTGGGGACATATCGACAATGCTGAAAGTCCCTGTGAACGCAAATGGCTTTTTCCTGGAAGGCCATGTGAAGCTAAAGCCTCTGGATTTCGCCACAGATGGAGTGTACCTCTGCGGGAACGCCCGTTTCCCATCATCAATAAGGGAAGCGATTGCGCAAGGCCTTGGTGCGGCCTCCCGAGCCGCAGGAGTGCTTTCCAAGGAAGCGCTTTATACGAGCGGTGTTGCTGCGGATATCAACGCGGATACGTGCTGTGGTTGCCTGGGCTGCGTGGATGTTTGCCCGTACGGCGCCATCAGCTACTCGGAGGAGCAAGGTGTTTGCCAGGTAAATAAGGTTCTCTGCAAAGGATGTGGCGGTTGTGCTTCGACCTGCCCATCGGGTAGCGCTCGACTCGAGGGTTTTTCCAGCGACCAGATCTATGCCCAGATTGAACAGGCCCTTGCGGGATGAATGAAGGGGAAGGAATGTCCAGCGAACAGTTTGAACCCACGATAATCGGCTTTCTTTGCAATTGGTGCGCTTATGCAGGCGCGGACTTGGCGGGAGTGAGTCGCTTGCAATATCCGCCTAACATCCGGACCATTAGGACGCTATGTTCTGCTACTGTCGGGCCTCACCAGATACTGAAGGCCTTTCAGAAAGGGGCGGATGGCGTCTTTGTTGGGGGCTGACACGTCGGAGACTGCCATTACCTGTATGGTAATTATATGACGGTGAAAAGAACGGCTTTCATGAAAAGGCTTCTCGAATTCTCGGGAGTGGATCCGGAGAGACTTGTCCTAAAATGGGTCTCTTCGGCTGAAGGCCCGCGTTATGCTCAAGTAGTTACCGATTTTGTCGAGAAAATCCGTGCCCTGGGACCATCGCCGCTTCACAGATCCCATAAAATAAAGAAGGCCGGATAATCTTGATCGAGTTTATGAAATAGAATTGCGGCAAACCAGCCGACCGAGAGACAAAATGATCGAACAAGTAAGAGAACACGTAAAGACACTCTTAACCGAGGGAAAAATAGCGGGATTCCTGGGACTGAAGAACCAAGAGGGAAACGTCGTACCGTACATCTACGAAAAACCGGATGACCTCGACAACGGTCTTAGTCTGGGTGATTTGGAAGGGCCGGGAGATGCCCGTTATCCCATCTCTCGCATTTTTATGACGGTACTGAGCCGTGAGCCTGAAAAGACTTTCGGCGTGCTGTTGCGCGGTTGCGACGAGAGGGCCTTGAATGAATTGCTGCGATGGAACCAGATCGATGCTACGGAGAGAATCGTCAGGGTCGGCATAGCATGCCCCCAGGATTTGGCTCAGGCGCATGAATGTCGCAAACCTTTTCCTGACACATTTGTCGCGGGTGAGAAGGCGGAACCTGTTTCCAGCGCCCGTGTGGAGCAGGTCATGGCAAAAGATCTTCCCGGGCGATTAGCTTACTGGATGGGGGAATTCGATCGGTGCATCAAGTGCTATGGTTGTCGGAACGTTTGTCCCGTATGTTTTTGCAACGTCTGTTCGCTTGAAGACGACAAGCTGATCAGAACCGGAGATTTGCCGCCCGAGAACCCCATGTTCCATCTTATCCGTGCTGTTCACATGGCCGGAAGATGCATAGATTGCAATTTGTGCACGGAGACATGCCCGGCAGAAATTCCCTTAAGGACATTGTACAAAAAAGTCGCTGAAATTGTGAAGGATGAGTTCGGATACGTGACCGGAGAGGCGGTTGGGGGCAAGTCGCCCCTGAATATTCTGGGAACCGAGCCGAGCCATACTTCTGCAAACGAATAGCCTGATCTAACTCAAAAGGCGGTAGACGGTGCCGCTTAGAATCGTATGAGCACATGTCTCCGAAGATCAGACGCGCAAAAATGCTATTTTATAAGACCCGAGTCGTAATGGAATGCCCTTTTTGCGGCATGACTTTGCTCAAGACTGATTACGATAAGATCCGGAAATTGCTTAACGAAGAACCAGTACCCAGGGGAAAAGTTTGCGCAAAATGTGGCAACGTGGCCGCGTTGAAATTGAGCGCAAAGGGCAAGGAAACGGTTCTATCCAAAATCTCGGAAGACGAGCAAACCTGAGCGAAACCGCGGGGAGGAAGCGAGCAAATGCTGACCCAGGAACAAGCTGTTCTTCTGGTAGTGGATCTTCAGGAAAAACTCGTCCAGGCCATGCACGAAAAGCAAGCACTAGTCGAAACCGCGGCTAAAGTAGTGCAAGGGGCCAAAATTCTCGGTTTGCCTATTCTTTGTACGGAACAAAACCCCCGTGGTCTCGGACATACGGTGCCGGAAGTTTCGGAACTGCTCTCCGACATTAAGCCAATCAGTAAGTTGAGTTTCAGTTGCTGCGGCGAGCCGCGCTTCGTGGAGGAACTCCTGAAGCTCAATCGGAAACAAGCCCTGCTCTGCGGCATCGAGTCTCATGTATGTGTCTATCAGACCGCCGCGGATCTGATCAAATTGGGCTGGGAAGTGCACGTGGTAACGGATGCAGTCTCTTCACGAACATTAGCCAACAAAAACGTCGGCCTGGAGCGATGCAAAGAACTTGGCGCTTTGCTGACCAGCGCAGAAACCGCCTTATTTGAATTGTTGAAAGTGGCGGAAGGCGACGAATTCAAGCAGATGCTGAAAGTTGTTAAATAAGAAGGGTTAAAAGAACAAGGGCAGGTAACAACCTGCCCGCATCCGTCGGAACGATCTCCACATCTCGAAACAGACGACCGGCTCGAAGAGAGCGAAATGTCAATTGTCAGGCAGCCATCTTATGCATGCGACCGATCAGGTCCATCACAATGGCCTTGTTGTGCTTCAGATTACTCCGAAAAGTGAATGTGTCCGTTTTGTGAATCTCCGCACCCAACTCTGAAACATAACTCTCCAGGATTTCCCTAACCAGCGCCGCTTCCTCATCGCTCAATTCAACTCGTACCATTTTTCGATCCTTTCTTCTAAAATACTTTTTCCTAACCCACTGCCGTGCCTAGTCGGCTGCCTCACGGTCAGCGAGCCGATATACGCCTCCCTGAGCAATTAGACATCCGATTCGTCTAATCGTGCTCATAGATTAATAATCGTGCTGAAACTCGGCAAGCGTAATCAGGACGATTGCAGCATATCTAGCGGCGGCAAAAAGCAAGGAACCCCCCACTCTAATATCATCTCCAGGAGATATTCGGTTCTTTCCTCAGAGGAAGCCTTCGGTACTGATATTTCGGGTATCCCACCATCAAAGCGCCGTAGCTTTGGTGGTTCTCGGGAAGAGCCAATGCCTCTTGCATTGGAGGGTAAGACGTGGCGGCTGCATTGAAGTAACCTGCCCAACACGTCCCAAGACCGAACGAGGGGGCCGCAAGGTCCATATAGGTTAGAGCGATGATACAGGCGGACTGCACTATCGGCATGGACTGTGGGCCGTGGGCCACAATAAGGTGCGGAGCCCCTCGAAGAACCCTGTCTCGTCCCCGTTCCCACGCTTCAACCACTCTGTCGAAGTGCATGGGCTCGGCCAATTCAGGGTGTTCCCCAATCATCAGCCTCATCCAGTCAATTACAAGCCCACCAAGTCGTCTGACCTCTCTCTCGTCTTCGATCACAAGCCAGTTCACAGGCTGCAAGTTGTGGCCTGATGGCGCAAATCGTGCAATTTCAATCAGGCGAGTCAGAATGGCTCGATCCACGGGTTTGTTTTTATAGTCGCGAATGGACCGTCTTGCCCGCAAAAAATGCTCAGCATGCTCGGGGTCGAGGAAAAGCCGTTCTTGGACTGGTGGACAATCTTCTGGTCTCATGCTCCTGTGAGATAACGCTTCGGCGGGACAAACAGCGACACAATGGCCGCAGTCTATGCAGAGTTCCTCCGCTCCTGGGATGGGCGACGGGAAAGCCCCTCCTTCTTTAATTTCAATCAGGCCGACGGGGCACTCTGCTATGCAGAAGCTATCGCGTTGGCATTTTTCCTCATCGACAACGAACAGACTCATACTTCCTCCTAGTGTGTTTGCTTCGAATGGGACGCAGCAGACTGGACAAGATGCAGTCGCTTTAATTCTCGTCGTAAAACTTTTCCCACCGGGGTTCGCGGAAGCTCACTCAAGAAGATCACGAACCGGGGGGTTTTGAGTGGGGGCAATTTCTTTCTGCAATAGTCTATAATTTCTTGTGAAGTGGCTTGTTCGCCCTTCTTTAGTACCACAAAAGCCTTTATGACCTGGCCTCGGTCCGAGTCGGGGACTCCGATAGCACAGGCGTCAAGGATCTTTGGATTGGAGTACAGCACCTCATCAAGTTCTCGTGGAAAAATCCTTTGTCCGTCGGAAACAATCATCTCTACTTTGCGATTAACCACAGTGAAGAAACCTTCCTCGTCTACAGTTACGATGTCTCCGGTGAGAAGCCATCCATCTTTGATTGTAGCTTGAGTCGTTTCTGGGAGGTTAATGTACCCCTTCATGACCTGGGGTCCTTTTACGCACAACTCGCCGGGCTCGCCTGGAGTGGTAATCTCTATAGTGTGGTCGTCCACATCCACAATCTTTGCCTCGGTGTTTGGGAGCGGAAGACCTATTGTCCCCGGCTTTGTCTTTCCGCCAAATGGATTTATATGGCTGACCGGCGAGCATTCAGTCAGGCCGTAGCCCTCGCAAATCTGGGCTCCAGTAAGTTTCTCGAACGAGCGGATGATCTCAAGCGGCAGCGGAGACGCACCGGAAAAGCACCCCTTAAGGGATTTGAGATCATATTTCTTCAGGCCGGGATCGTTGATCATGCCCGTGTACCAACTGGGAAGAGCAGGAACGTAGGTTGCCTTGTAAGTGTGTATGGCTTCAAGAATGCTTTTCGGTTCGGGAAGCGGAACGAGAATCACGGCATAACCGTAAAAAATTCCTGTATTAAGTGCACAAGTAAGCCCGAAGACATGGAAAAAAGGCAGACACGCAACCACGGCCTCTTGTCCGTCCACGAAGCCGGGAAACCAGGAACGAAGTTGCTGCACATTTATCGAAGCATTGGCATGAGTCAGCTCCACTCCCTTTGCCTTGCCAGTGGTGGCACTGGTGTAAAGAATAAAGGCCGTATCTTCCTTCCGCAGATGATCCGGTCGGGAAAAAGGCTTTTTACTCTCCATGAGCTCTGTAAACTCGAAGACATTCCCCTCTACCGGCGTCTTTAGGTGCAGCTCTTTCTTCACCAGCGGAAAGAGTTTCTTAGCAAGGAATGGGAGATAGTCGCGAATGTGGCAGGAGACGATCTTCTTAACACCGGTCCGCTTTCTCATGCCGATCAATCTGGGTACAAGAACGTCCAAGCATACCACCATCTCGGATCCGGCGTTATTGATCTGGAACTCCAACTGCATCTCATCATTTCGAGGGTTGTGGGTCACCACAATGCCGCCCGCTCGAAGAGTGCCGTAAATGGCTACAACCGTTTGAACCAGGTTAGGCATAATGACAGAAACTTTTCCGCCCCGCCTAAGGCCCATAGCCATCAGCGCCGCAGCGAATCGAGAGACCATATCTTCCAACTCTCGATAGGTTACGATCGTTCCCTGGAAAATAAGTGCGGGCTTGTCCGGGAATCTGGAGGCGGTCCTGGTGAGTGCTTCCGGTAAGGTGGTCTCGTCGAACTGGATCGTCTTCGGCACTCGCTTAACGTACAGTTTTTGCCAGATCTTTTCCATGAAATCGCCTCCCTGGCCCTGGTAGAGTTGTCTTAATACAATTCGATACGTCTTCGGTAAGGACACACGGAATCATCTGCGGCTAGAGCACTGAACTCCATTCTGGCAGATATTATTATTCCACCTACTGTACTGAATCAAGAATAAACGGCATCGGAGACTGTGGAGCCATTTAAACTGGTTACTGTAGATTTCTAGCTCAGGCAGAATAAATGTTGTCACGACGACAAATCTCCAGTAAACAACATAATAGCAATTCCAGACCGTAAAAACTCAGATGAAACGCTGACGTACGGATTTAATGCTGTGGGCTTCGTTGCGGGCATCAATGGGAGGTCTTGCGTGAGTAAGTTCCGTCTTGTCTTCGTAGGCGTGGTGGTGTGGTGGGGCCTGTGTGTGGGGCCGGTGGCACAAGGTTTCGTCGACGACGGCACAGCCCTGAGTTTTGGCCACTTTCCGCTACTCTATCCCACCGGAACATCTTGCCGAAGCGGCACTGAGCCGGGTTTGCTGAGCATGCCATCCCTGTACTTTGGGTGGCTAGATCAGCCCCGGGACAGTACCTGGGCACTTCAGCGTCGAACCTCGACAGGAACCGCGCCCTGGTCGCTCAAAGGCTTTTGGCTGGAGGCGACGGAAGAGGTCCCTCTCGATCAGGGTCTTGGTCTCCTTGTTTCGGGAGGTGTCTTTTTCCCAGGGCAAGCCTCTGGAACCTGGTATACAACTCCTCTGTCTCGTTCATTCGACTTTGACATACCGTCCTATGACTGGTGGTTTGTAGACGGCCTGGTGGAAGGCCGCGTCTCGGGTCCGATTGATCTTCTGGCCGGCGTGCGATGGGATCATACAAGTACAAGGGTCGACTACAGTGATAATACGAGTGACGACTACATTCTCAATTCATATATGGCACTTGTCGGAGCCCAGATTAAACAGCCTTTCCTTGTAGGTTCGCTCCTCGTTCGATTATTGTACTCGCCGTTAGTGCGTGGCCAACTAAGATATCATTTTTGGGATCGGCTCGGTTACGCTGAGTTCGGGGATTTCCGCGTCAATTCTAATAGTTCTTTTGTGGAGACCTTGGCAGACTATCGGATTAAGCTCAGAGGTGACGTCCAGATTGGTGGATTTGCAAAATGGAACTGGTTGAGGGTGAGAACCGACGACCAAAATCTTTCAGGTTTGACAACAGAGTCCGTCTCGTGGGCTGTTGATATCCGATCTTGGACAGTCGGTGGAGTCGTTTTGCTCGAGTTTTCCAGTTTTTTCTGATCGACTGATTTACCGATTAGGCTGACGCCCCCGTACCAATTGATGCGAAAAGGTTTTACCTCTGAACAAGCCATGAGTGCTCTAGCTTCTTATGTGAATACCGCGCAAGCATACTCTACCTAGCGGAAGGGGCGCTTCTGGTTCAGAGTATTTTGAGCGAGGTGAGATCTCGATTATCGCTTGGCCTTTCCCAAGTCGGTTCCCGTGAGATTGGTGCCGTTTAGATTGGCGCCCCGCAGATTTGCTTCGGTGATGTCTGTTCCGACCAGAATCGCTTCAGAGAGGTCCGCGCCTCCAAGATCCGCCCCCGCTAGAGTAGCACCCGACAGGTCAGCCATTGTCAGATTTGCCCTGGACAGATTTGCTACAGTCAAAACGGCCCTGTTGAGATTTGCCATAGTAAGATTTGACCCGGCGAGATCAGCCCAAAACAAGTCTGCTCCGGTGAGATTCGCCATTGTAAGAGTACTTTTTGCCAGGTTGGTCTGAGAAAGATCCGCGCCAGTCAGATTTGCGCCGGTCAGGTTGGTCCAATAAAGGTCGGCATTTACCAGCGACGCGCCTGCCAGGTCAGCTAAGACCAGGTCCGCGCCGGTCAAATTGGCTTCGGTCAGGTCCGCCCCCGACAAGATCGCACCTGTGAGGATAACGCGTGTCAAATTAGTGGAAGCTAGGCGAGCCTGAGATAGATCAGCCTTGGTTAAGTTCGCGCCGGAGAGATTAGAAGCGGAAAGATCCATTTTGGCCAATGGGGCCCCGACAAGATTCGCGCCTGCTAAGTCTGCTCCAGAGAGACTGGTGCCCGGTTTGAGGACAGCCCTAATGAGCGCGGTCAGGGAGTTGGCTTCGCCTTTCAGAATTATCTCACGACTAAAACGATTCCGTATTTCAATTATCACGGCTGCTTCGCCACCCGGTTCATCCCTGTGATCCTAATTGCCAAGGGACAAGATTGAGGTTTGTTAGGCCGCGAGAGGCGGAGCAGGTTTCCTGCCTAGGTCTCAACAGGTCGTTACCCTCCGCTGGCAGCCAGTTACTCGGTCTTCGTGCGCGGTCAGCTCAAAAGGAACTTACTTACATAATGGATAACCTTATTCCTCTGAGCAACGGTCAGGCCGGGAAAGACGGGAAGGGCCAACACTTCCCGGGACGCCTTCTCACTTTCAGGCATGCTGCCCTTTCCATACCCCAGCCCGGCGAAGCAATTTTGCAAATGCAGCGGGACAGGGTAGTAGATCGCAATATCTATATGGTGCGACTTCAAATAGTCCTTGAGCTCATCCCGGTGCGAGACTCTTATCACGAATTGGTTAAAAACATGTCTTTGATCGTGAACTTCGTGAGGAAGACCGATCAATTCATTCTTTTCAAGGTCGGAAAAGGCATCGATATAAGCCCTGGCATTGTCTCTTCTCTTCTGATGCCATTCTTCAAGGCGGGGTAGTTTCACTCTCAGGGCTGCGGCCTGAATTGCATCCAACCGAAAGTTTCCGCCTGCAATTGAGTGGTAGTATCTATGCTCCGCCCCATGGTCGCGAAGCCGGCGCAGTTTTTCTGCGACAGCTCGATCCTGAGTCAGGATCAAGCCGCCATCACCAATACCGCCCAGGTTCTTTGAGGGAAAGAAGGAGAAACATCCTGTGTCGCCCATTATGCCGGCCATCTTGCTGCGATAGGTCGCTCCTATGGCTTGAGCCGCGTCCTCGATTACTTTGACGCCGTGGCTGTGACAAATTTGCATAATTGCGTCCATGTTCGAACACAGACCAAAGAGATGAACAGGGATTACGGCTCTGGTCCGGGGCGTGATCAGCTCCTCGAGTCTTTTCGGGTCGAGATTGAATGTTTCAGGTTCAATGTCACAGAAGACTATTTTCCCCCCCAGTCTGTAAACAGAGCCGGCCGTAGCGAAAAAGGTGAAACTCGGCACGACCACCTCGTCTCCGAAACCGATATCAAAAGCCATCATGGACGCGAGAAGCGCGTCGGTTCCCGATGAGACGCCTATGGCATAATCTGCGCCGCAATATGCTGCGATTTCGCGCTCAAAATTTTCCACCTCGGGGCCGCCTACAAAGCGATTGCTGGCTAGAACACGAGTAATAGCCTCTCTTAACTGCTTCTCGATAGGCCGGTGTATAGGGTCGAGATCAAGCAAAGGGACACGAAGCCCATCGTCGTTTTCATCATAAAAAGTCATCTGCTCCACTATATGGCTCCATCAAGAGTTTTCGCCACCCTGATGGGCAAGCGATGCGGGACCTTGAAAACTCCTACTACAAAAAGGCAGTCCCCCTCAAGTCCCTTAACATTGGAAAAGGAAACCGAGCGCGACTGCTTATGCGTCTGAAAAATTTGGCGGCCTTGACACGGATGACAGTGTAAACAAAAATAGCGTCAGAGAACAATCAATGGGCGGAGAGCATGGAACTCCTGAAGATTTTTTTTGGCCATCTTTATTTTTCGATCATCTGCGTCGCGGTCGGGCTCATAATCATCTATGTAATTCTGAACGGCATAGATGCCGAGTCGGTCATGAGCAACCATCTTCTGGCGATGGCGATAACTTGTGGACTAGTATGCTTTGGGATGGCAGCTTTCTTTACGCACCGAACTATAAAGAGTCGCGCGCAGCAACCCATAGTATACACGCAGCGCCAATACTGAAACTACTTGGCGCAGGCTTTGGTACGGCCGGCAAGAGGTTCGCAAAGCGCAGAAGCTCGAAAAACAAAACAAGGCCCTCCCACTGAAACGGAAGGGCCTTCCCAAATTCTTGCGTTTGACTTATTTCGACTACCGCTTGAGCATGGTACACCCGCTATGCCTCGCGAGACATGCGAGCTTTGCTCTGGTACGTCATTTGTTACTTCCTGAACTTCTTGACCACTTTTGCGGGGGCCCCGCCGCCAGGGCACTGCAGGACGGTCATCCAGCTACAGGTCCATTTGATCCAGGGGTTGCAGGGACCACACAATTTTTGCGCGCCTTTGCATTGGCCTTTGCAGAGAACCTGGGGAACACAAGGTGGTTTCTTGCAAACCGGCGCCGTGTAGCAGCACCACCCGCCGTCATAGGCAAGCACCGATCCGACGAAGGCCAACGAACTAACCAGAACGACCAACATAACCAACGACTTCTTCATCCTAAACCCTCCTTAAATGAAGCATACTCCAATATAGAGTTGTTAGACCAAAATTTGGCTCACCGTAGCACGCGTTCACGCGGCTTGTCAAGAAAAATCCCGCCGCCCTCGGCGGGCAATCAAAAAGGCCTTTTGCCAGCCCAAAACGCTTGACTCAACCACCTTGGCCCGTTTCCACCAAGCCTCCTTCGTCAAACGTTTGTTATGACGTAATCCAAGTACACAGCAATTGCAAGAAAAAATTGTGTGCCCCTTGGAAAATAGAATATAGCTCGGCTGAAAAACCTGGGCCAACGCGCGCCTTTCGGAACATGGACACGCCTGAACTGCACTCTAAGGCTTCCGAATCCTCTGGAGAAACAATATCAGATTTTCAAGACAATGGTCTGAACAAACGGTTTGCGGCCCAGAATTCTGTTTATGTGCCTCCGAACAGCGAGGCGGATCTCTTCTTTAGAATTTTTCCAATCTTCAGCAGTTCTGGGATTCAGCTCGGCTAGGCGTTCTTCGATTGCAATGCGAACCCCTTCAAGAAGTTCGGGCTCCACTTCGTCGAAAGTAACACCGCGCGAATGTATGTCCGGGCCCGCAATGACCGCTCCAGATTCTTTGTTGACTCCCAACACAACCGTAACCAGACCGACCTCGGAAAGAGTACGGCGATCACGTAGAACATCGTGCCCTATGTCCCCCACGCCTTTCCCGTGCACAAAGACACGGCCCACTTCGAGCTGCTCAATCACTTGCGCCTTTTCGTTAGTAATCTCAACAAGATCTCCATCCTGCGCTACAAGGACCCGTTCGGCGGGTATACCTTCCTCAATTGCAATATGTGCGTGCCGCAACAGGTGCCTGTATTCGCCGTGAATGGGAATGAAACAATTCGGATGAACCAAGCGTATGAGATAACGTAATTCTTCTTCACTTGCATGTCCCGATACGTGGACGTCGGATACTTTCTCATACATCACTCGGGCACCCCGCCTGGAAAACTCATTGATGATGTGCGTTATGGCTCTCTCATTTCCGGGAATGAACCTTGACGAAAGAACTACCACGTCGCCCGGCTTGACCTTCAAGTACTTGTGCCGGTCAAAGGCCATCAACGCAAGGGCGGACATAGGTTCCCCCTGAGAGCCGGTGGAGAGAACAGTGACTTTCTCATCCGGCAGACTCTCCACATCCTTCATGTCCACCAAAATTCCGCTGGGAATATCAAGATATCCACGATCCGCAGCAATCTTGGCGTTGGACTCCATTGACCGGCCGACGAGAACCACTCTGCGACCGAATTCTTGCGCAAGATGCAGCACCTGCTGAATACGGTGAATGTTCGAGGAGAAGGTAGCGATGAGGATTCGACCCGTAGCCTCTCTGAAAATGGTCTCGAAGGCTGGACGGATCATACTTTCCGACAGAGTGCTCCCCGTCCTTTCCACATTGGTGCTGTCTGAGAATAATGCCATGACACCGTCACGAGCATACTGAGCGATTTTCTCCAGATCGCAGAGACGCCCGTCTATCGGAGTGGGATCCAGTTTGAAGTCGCCGGAGTGAATGATCACACCGGCAGGTGTCCTAATGGCCAAACCCACGCCATCCGCCACGGAGTGGCACATTGCAAAGAAACCTATCTCAAAAGGCCCCAGATTTATGACGCTATCCGCTGAGACAATGTGTCTGAGACTGCTACCCATGAGGCCGAATTCGTCAAGTTTGTTCTCGATCAGTCCCATAGTGAGCCCTGTGGCATAAACAGGAGCTGGAATTTTTTTCAGAACGTAGGGGAGCGCGCCTATGTGGTCTTCGTGACCGTGAGTGAGAACGATCCCCCGAATGTTCCAGTCCTGTCTGATTACGACCTCCAGGTCGGGGATTACAATGTCCACGCCTGGCATGGATTCGTCGGGGAACATTAAACCCGTATCAATGACGAAGGCCTCTTTGCCCAGGACCACGACCATCATGTTCAGGCCGATTTCTCCCAGCCCCCCCAAGGGAAGCACTCTCAATTTTGGAATCAGATCATCGGACATCGGGACCTTATTAAACGCGTTTACAAGACCGCACTGAGCCAAGTTTCTCGAGAATTAATAATCTTCGAACAGATACGCCGCGGGACCTCCGAAATCGTTCTCTGGCCGGGTCCTGCAACACCAAGCATCACTCCCATTAAGATAAAGATAACCATTTGAAAGGAAAGTTGCCCGGACATATCTCATAGCCGCTTAAAACTACCTACAGATGGCGAGACCACCATGTCTCCTACCTCAGAAGTGGAGTATCCCATGCCGCCTGCTGCCAGACTTTTGAGATTCGGAAGGGTCTTTACGACGGCGTCTTCCACGGCCTTAGCCGCGGTGGCCCGGCCCAAGGTCTGCAACATCAAAGCCCCGGCCAATATGCCGGCCAAGGGATTTATGACGTTTTGTCCGGTATATTTCGGGGCTGAGCCTCCAATAGGCTCGAACATGGAAACACCCTCCGGATTTATGTTCCCGCCTGCGGATATGCCCATTCCGCCCTGTATCATGGCCCCAAGATCGCTAATGATATCGCCGAACATGTTGTCCGTGGCGATCACGTCAAACCATTCAGGGTTTTTCACCATCCACATGCATATAGCGTCTACGTGGGCATAATCTGTTGAGACGTCAGGGTATTCTCGGCCCACTTCCTCAAAAATCCTTAACCACAGGTCCCAGGCGTAAGTAAGGACATTGGTTTTCCCACAAAGGGTGAGCTTTTTCCTTTTTCCTCTAGCACGAGTTGCATCGAACGAATAACGGATCAAGCGCTCAATCCCTTTGCGAGTGTTTATGGACTCCTGTATCGCCAGTTCGTCAGGAGTCCCCTTCTTGAAAAATCCGCCTGAACCCACGTAGAAACCTTCAGTATTTTCCCGGACCACAACAAAATCTATCTGATCCGGCCCTTTGTCCTTGAGAGGGGAGTCCACGTGTGGATAGAGTTTCACGGGTCGGAGATTCACGTACTGGTCCAACTCAAATCGAAGCCTGAGCAAGATCCCTTTTTCCAGAATGCCCGGCGGCACGTCGGGGTGTCCTATTGCTCCCAGATAAATGGCATCCACTTTCTTCAGTTCGTCGAGGACTGAAGTTGGAAGAATCTCACCAGTCTCCAGATAGCGCTGTCCGCCGAGATCAAATTCCACAAAGTTCAGCTTGAACCCGTGAAGAGAGGAAGCTGCTGAGAGAACCTTCTTCCCTTCTCGCACTACTTCAGGACCGGTACCGTCTCCAGGAATGACGGCTATGGAAAACGAATCCGACATTACCAAACCCCTTTCTAATCAACCGGTGCACTAGGAGCCTGTCGCGCAACCTCAATCATCAACGCCACTGTGCTACGCGGAGGTTCCTCTCATTGTTCCGTCACCTCTCCCCGGCTCCTAGGAGTCTGACATACTAAGTTTTTTCCGTGGCAGCCCCTGAGAGATCCCGATACAATAGTCGCCATCGTGCCACGAATTCGGGAAAGTCCCGCGGGACGCGGGATTACGCAACAGCCTCCTAGGCAGAGCCGAAAAACCGGAAAAGTCATTTTTCTCATACTTGAGGCAAGAATAGAAACTGTTCCTAAAGTCAGTCACTGCTTCTCCAACGTCCCAAAATGAAAGACCCATCATGATACCTTAATGAAAGTCGGATCACAACGAACATTTGATGCTGCTACAAGTCCTTCGGCTACAGGCGGCAAAAAATTGTGACTGTGACTTCCGCACCCCGCGCTAGACGCTGGACCCCGCATCAGATCCAGGAGTAACGACTGACCGGCGGGATACCGGCCAGGTGGTGAACCTACTTCCACGTGGCACGCGGGACCCGCAATGGCAATTCTTCACCCCCGCAACTATCAGGTTACTCCTACTGAGCGGGTAGTGTTCCCCGATTGTGGCGGCAAGTCGCGCAGTTGGGTATTTTTACTACCCAAAAGATATCGAACTTTATAAGTTGACAATAACTTATTATAATCTATCCTGTCAGAAACCGGCTATGGTATCCTGCGGTTCCGGGAGTCATCCAAAACCCCTACGTCTTTTTTGGTTCGTAGGGGTTGACTTTTGTACGGACCAGAGATATTTTTAAGGACGAAAGGCCGTCTTCCATTTGTATCATGACTCCCCCCCCTTGATACCTTACCGGAGACGGTCTTCATTTTTCTGGGCCTCAATTATCGGGAATTGGTGACAGATGAGAAATTGTTCCAGATCAGGGATGTCCCACAGGTCTCTGTTTGTTGCTTTTCTCGCAAATACGCGCCGGTTCATCCGACACTTCTTCACAGACCGAAAACGTGACCCCTTGAGCGCATCAGTGGGAAGGGAGCAAACGTTGCGATGCAAGGCGCCGTCGCGGGTGAAGGGCATGGAACCTTTGAGTCCGGCTGGCAGGACTATGCGATTGAGCGCTGGTGGATACTTATGAAAAAGCCTACGCGCCGATTTCCGCCTTGGATCAAGAGTTCGTTGCCCAAAGCAGCCTCGGTGGCCGCTATGCGCGGGAAAACTTACGGCAAAGGTCTTCACACTGTTTGTCGAGAGGCTCGCTGTCCCAACGAGGGCGAATGCTCTGCAAGAGGGGCTGCCACGTTTCTGATACTCGGTGACAAATGCACTCGAAATTGCAGCTTTTGTGCGGTAACGCACGGAAAACCCGCCGTTTTGCGCGAAGGTGAAGCGGAGCTTGTGGCCGGTTCAGTAGCGTCTCTTGGTCTTCGCCACGTGGTGGTAACCTCAGTGACCCGAGATGACCTCCCTGATGGCGGCTCTTCGGTATTCTCAGAGACCGTGCGCGCTATCCGGAAGTTCTCGAATCGCACTACCGTTGAAGTACTGATTCCGGACTTTCAGGGTTCGGAGGAGGCTCTGCGGACTGTTATCGCCTCCGGTCCGGACGTCATAGGGCACAACCTGGAGACGGTACCGCGGCTCTACCCCGTATTACGCAAAGGAGCCTCATACAAGCGGTCTTTGGAACTGCTCAGGCGCGTTGGGGAGTGGGGTGAGGATGCAGTGACCAAATCGGGCATAATGGTTGGTGTCGGTGAAACCCGAGAAGAGATAATGGCCGTTGTCAGGGATTTGGTCGATGTACGATGCGCGGTGCTTACGATTGGACAATATCTTCAGCCCACACCTTGCCATCATCCAGTCCACCGATTTGTGCCTCCCGAAGAGTTTGAAGACCTAAAGGAGCTGGCAATAGCGGCTGGAATGATGGAAGTTTTTGCTGGACCGCTGGTAAGAAGTTCTTACAGGGCAGGCGAGGTTGTTGAAAAGCTCATGTCCTCACGGGCTTACCATTGAGATCGAGATTTTGAAGCGCGCAAGCTGAAGTCTGCCGCATTCGAGGGTCTGTCGTGGAGCGTCCATCAACTGTTGCCACGCACGCCTGGCCGGCATTTAAGGTCCCTCAATTAGTATGATGAGACCGATTCAGGGGCAATAGAGGGTACTAGCCGCTGCGCGTTTCGGCAGAGGCTTACTGGCCGGCATTCCGAAGTGCCTCGCGGATTTTCAGCCCCAGTTCAGTCGCCAGGTCTGAATCAGATTCTTTGAGCACTGCGGCTATTTCGCTCCATTCATCCTCATCTCCCGAGAGGGTGATCTCAATTATTTCGTCGCGTTTCCCACTTACAAGAGCTTCAGTAAGTTCCATCCTCGATCTCCTTGACTCCGTGGTCTGGCTGCGTTCATGACCCTCAGTTTTCTCATCCGGCACGACGCTGCAACGAGCGGTCGGACTCAAACTGAATTCCAAACTTTCAGCCGGACAATGACAGCCCGCTTGCCAAGCCTCTCTGAAAATCCTATTAGAAGCATTCTGAAAACGCAACAATCTTGTGAAAACATTTTTGGGATGGAGCATGACCTCTCAGAGGCGGCTGTCCAAGACTTCCATCAAAGACGGGCCGGAAGGCCATAAGCCGCGGGGCCTGCGTATACTCCCGATATTGTGTTTGGAGTAAAGGTTCTCGCCGGTGCCCGGTGGTGCCCTAACTTTGGCCGCATTTATTTTTAGGGATGGGAGTGTTATAGGGTGAAATATTGAGATTAAAACAAACATACCTCGCAAATCTGCGGACAGGCGCACGGAATGCCGTGCCACCACATAAACTTATGGCTACAGATACCATCTTTACTGAATACGTTCCTTGCGACCTCTGCGGGTCAAGCGATCAGGACCTGCTCTATTCGAAAATCGACCCGATCACCGGGCGGGAGTTTCACCTTGTGGAGTGCAAATGCGGCATGGCGTTCGTTAATCCCATGCCTGTCGCGGAATCGATCCCATTGCTGTATCCGAGTGACTACCTCAGAGACAAAACGGACCTAACCAACCTTTATAACAGGATGATGACGTATTTACCCGCTGGGCACGGGAAAAAATTGCTCGACGTTGGATGCGGCCGCGGTGACTTCATCAATTATGCATCCAAACGGGGGTGGCAGGCCGAGGGGGTAGACCTTCTGAACTGGGGGACTTCTTACTCCGTTCCGATCAGAGTCGGCGACTTTCTAAGTATGGATCTTCAGAAAGCCCATTACGATGCAATCACTGCATGGGCGCTCCTGGAACATGTGCGAACGCCTTCGGCCTTTTTCGAACGGGTATCGCAACTCCTCGCTGCTAACGGGTTATTTGTCTTCGTTGTTCCGAATTTCGGCGCCCCGGGCATGAGACGCTGTTGCACCGAGGACATCCCCAGGCACCTCTGGCTTTTCACGCCACGAGCGGTGAAGAACTATCTGGAGCGATACGAGATGGAGCCGCGGGCGGTGTTTCACAATGACGCGCTATATACGGCCTATCCGTTTGGACTGGTAAGGTATGGGCTGCAACGGCTCAGGAGAATAGCAACTGATTGCAGCCGCTACCAAAATAAGTCGGTAGCGCTGTTGAGAAACAGGCAAATCCGGGGAAACGCAAGGGCATGGCTGGCGGAGATTCGCAAGTCGCTCGGACCTTCGGATGTGGCATTGGATCTCATCGACTTGGCCGTGGGTGTCCTTGTGGCCCAATGGTCTAAGCTGGTGGGCAACTACGGAGTTCTAACTGTAGTGGCGCGAAAAATTGGACAAAAAAAAAGCAATCCTAAGTAGGAGGATTGCTAAGAGGGTATGGTTAGGAGTCGTTGTTCACCCATTTGTTTTGCAACCGGTATGCCAGCTTTATAAGTGCCTAATTTTACGATGTCTCCAAGATCCGGAAGTGCTGCCAGGGACCTTATGAGTGAGCAATTTCTTCGCACTGGCTCCTTCGGTTCGAGTTTGTGCGTAATTTTTTCGCGACTATCATTAGGTAAACAGGCCATTCCGTACCCACTTAGAACGCGTGCGCGGTGCCAATCGGGAGTTCTTCAATGGAATTACGGAGGGAAGAGGTCCGTCACGGCGAGCTTGTTCCGCTCTGTGCTTCGGATCGCCAATAGACATCATTTTCGGCAACCGCTCTGAGTGACATTACTGTCTCCAATTTCGATCCGCCGTGTCGCACCCCCTTAAATTTCCACAAGCTCTTATTGACGGCGAATGCGCGCTGCGAAAAAACCATCCACTGCATCGTCGTCAGGAGGGGGGAAGGTGCTGAAGAATCCGCTGGGGTGCACAAATTTCGGGGCAGTCTCGGCGGGGTCGATGCGAATCGCAGTATAGCTCGGGTGGTCATCCAGAAAATTCCGCACCACGTCCACGGTCTCTTCCGTAGTGACGGTGCAAACCGAGTAAACCAGGGTGCCGCCCTTTTTCAGACATGTCGACGTGGCCTTTAGCATCCTGTGCTGCCGTCCTTCGAATCTTTCGAGATCCTCCGGCTCAACTCTGTATTTGACTTCCGGATTGTGGCGAAGCACCCCGAGATTACTGCAAGGTGCGTCGAGCAATATCCGGTCAAAGAGGCCAAGCCCCGAAACGAACTGTGGCTCGCTCACGTCCCCGCAGCGGAGTTCCACTGAATTGACGCCGAGACGTTGCAGATTCTTGCGCGTCTCCTCGAGGCGGACGGGATCGATATCAACAGCCACGATAATGCACCCTAGGCCCGCCAGTTCAGCCAGTTGGGCGGTCTTTCCTCCCGGCGCGGCACATGCGTCCAGGATTCGTTCCCCGGGTCTGACGCCCAGCAGCCCGGCAATCATCTGGGAGGCTCGTGCCTGGACTGTGAAAAAGCCTTCCTGGTACCCGGGCAAAGAACGCACAGGTCCTCTCAATCCAGACACTCGTAGGCAGTTCGGCATGTCTGAGAAGCGCTGGGTTGAGACGCCCGCTTTTCCGAGTAGATCCACGACCGTTTCGCGAGTTGCGTTGACTGCGTTGACGCGCAAATCCACCGGGGCTCTGGAGTTATTATGAACCAGGATGTTCCGCGTCACGTCCGGACCGAATTGATCTATCCACCTTCGGACAAGCCAAAGAGGGTGCGAATAATACATAGCAAGGGAGTCGGGATCGGCTTCCGGCAGCGGATCCACGTCTTCGCGCTTGCGCAGAGCGTTTCTCAGAACAGCGTTGACAAATGGAGCCGTATGGCTCCCGCAATGGAGCCGTGCCTGAATGACCGCCTGATCGACGACCGCATGGTCAGGGACCCTGTCCAGCATAAATATCTGGTATAGCGCAATCCGGAAGATTTCCTGCAAGTGAGAATCCAATTTCTTGCCCGGCCGGTCCGCACAACGCCGCAACACCGCATCCAGCCGTTTTTTCCACCTCAGAACACCATAAACGAGTTCCGTGGTAAATGCCCGTTCTTCCGGCGCGGGCGATTCGCTATCCAAGCGGATTGACAAGGCATGTTCGGCGAAGTAGCCGGCCTCGGTATCCAGGAGCACACGCAAGGCGATTTCTCGCGCAAGGCTCGCGCGGGCAGCCATAGGCCGTCCGCCGGCGGCTGAAGATTTTCCACGTGTCCGAGTCAACAGAGATCTCTATTAGGGGAGCAACCGCAGCGCGGTCTGAGAGGTGGAAGACCTCTTCACGGCTGCGGGAAAAAATTCCGGTATGGGAACCCTTTCTTGCACAGGGAATCCCTCACTTGCCGTCCAAGGAAGAAAGAGTCAGATGTCAGAGCAGACTACCTGAAATTCCATTCATCGATTTCCTGCCATGTGCTCCAGTCTCTCGATTCGCTCTTCAATGGGCGGATGTGTAGAGAACAGGTTGGCAAGCCCTCCGCCGGAGAAAGGTTTTACTATGAACATGTGAGCGGTTGCCTGCTCCGCGTCCATCGGAACCGCCTCCACGCCTCGTCTCAACTTTTCCAGTGCACCGGCCAGCCACATGGGGTGACCGCAAATGTGGGCGCCGGTTTCATCAGCAATGTACTCTCGCGACCGCGATATAGCCATCTGAATGATCGCCGCGGCCAGAGGCGCCAGGATCATCATCAGGATCATACCGACCAACGAGCCCCCGCCCTCCCGATCGTCCGAACGGCCCCCGAAAAGGAACCCGAACTGTGCCAAGTATGTGACGGCAGCACCTATTGTGGCCGCAACGGTCTGAATAAGTATGTCCCTGTTTTTCACATGACCCAATTCATGACCGATCACTCCGGCCAGCTCGTCCCACGATAGAAGCTTCAGGATCCCCTCCGTAACGGCTACTGCTGCGTGAGATGGATTCCTGCCGGTAGCAAAGGCGTTAGGAGAAGCGTCCGGAATTATGTAGACCCGCGGCATGGGCAAACCGGCTTGCTGAGTCAATTGCCTGACGAGACGGAAAAGGTCCGGCGCATCCGCCTCGCTAACTTCCTGGGCGTTGTACATGCTCAAGACGATTTTGTCGCTGAACCAGTAGCTCCCAAAATTCATGACCAGGGCGATCACGAGAGCTATGGTGGCACCATTCTTTCCGCCTATGTATCCCCCGATGACCACCAGAAGGGCACCCAAGCAAGTTAGAAGTAAAACCGTTTTAAGCTGATTCATGTTGTATCCCCTTTGATCTTCCTCAAAAAAGGTTTCGGATATTCGCGAGCTTCACGTATGCTGGTGCGAGTAATTCGCTTCGCAATATGCATTACCCTAGAAGTCGTTGAAACAGTCACCCGGTCGGAGATGCCGCCCGCGCGCAAATTCAACCCCCGTGACTCGTTTTCTTCCAGGCGCCTGAACAAGCCTCAATAGAAGCACCCCTTTACCTGTCCCGACCAAGATGCCTTCGGGCCTGACCGCAACAATAGAGCCCGGCTTTTCAGTTCCATCCAAAGCCGCTGCTTCCCAAATTTTAACCGCCTCCCCCGAGAGTTCAAAGAAAGCTCCCGGCCAAGGATTCATAGCTCTCACCAGGCGCGCCAGATGGACTGCGTCTCGCTCCCATTGGATCCGGCCGTCTTCCTTGGAAAGAAGACGCGTATAGGTTGCTTTCCTGCTGTCTTGAGGTGAGCTTTGAATCCGGTCTTCTGCCATACGCTCCAGAGTCTCCACCACCAAATCGGCACCCGCGACCATTAATCTGTCATGCAGTGTTCCCGCTGTATCATCCTCCTGGATGACAATTTCCTTCTGAAGGAGCACGTCTCCTGTGTCCATGCCATGATTCATGACAATAGTACAAACCCCAGTGACGTTGTCACCGGCAAGTATGGCTGCGCTTATCGGTGAGGCCCCCCGATAACGGGGCAGCAGTGAGGCGTGCAGATTCACGCACCCCATCGGAGGGAGGGACAGTATATCGTGACGGGAGAATCTTTCCGTAGGCCGCAACCACTATCACGTCAGGTTTCCATTGTTCAAGAGCAGCCTGAATTTCCGGAGAAGAGAGGCTGGTCGGTTGGACTACGGGTAACCCTAACTCTATCGCCGACAGCTTCACCGCAGCAGGGAGAGTTCGCCGGCCCCGACCTTTGGGTTTATCGGGTTGAGTGACGACGCCGGTAACGTGAAACTGCCGGTTCAGCGCATGCAAGGTAGGAACTGCGAATTCGGGAGATCCCATGAAGACCACCCTGAGATTCAATGATCCCTCCTGGCCTTCTTTTTGAGCCGCCTTCGATAAAGGTTCCGTTTTAGCGGGGAAGCATGATCGAGGAGAGTAGTTCCGTTAAGGTGGTCGATCTCATGTTGTAGCACTCGGGCGAGGAATCCTTCGGCCTCTATCTTCAACGGTTTTCCGTCCAGGTCCACCCCCTCCACCTGGACGCAAGCCGATCGTTTAACCTCTAGGTCGAATTCGGGAACGCTTAGACAGCCTTCTTCTCTCAACGCCTCACCTTCGCAGGAGCAAATCGTTGGATTGATCACAAAAAGAGGTTCTTTCTTTCTTTCCTTGGGCTCTGTGTATGCATAGAGCGCGTCGACCACGATGAGCCGAAGCAGCTCGCCTACCTGGTTGGCGGCCAGCCCCACACCCGGGGCTTTGTACATAGTGTCGGCCATATCGAGGGCGAGCCTTCTGACTTGCTCGGTAATATTGGACACTTCTGCTGCCTTGCTGCTCAAAGCCTCATGCGGGACGACCACAATGGATCGCACTGGCATCTGATACCCCTCACTTTTCTTTTCTAATAATATGTCCGCATTGCCAGGGGGCTGTCAAGGTGCACATTAACTAAATCCTGAATGCCGACAGAATCGCATAACCGAATTGGACGCGAACCGGGCAGTGGCCTGTTGGCTTCGCGAAGCTTTCTTGAGGATAAATAGGGAGTTGTCCACCCGACAAACTCCCTTCCCTAATTCGAAGGCTCTTAACCGACCGTAATCGGGATCTTACGCGGAACGGCTTTTTCCACCTTGGGCATCAAGAGCTTAAGTACACCGTCGGCCATTGCAGCAGTTATTTTGCTCTGATCTACAACCTCTGTGAGACGAAAGGTGCGAAAATAATTACCTACGCGGTACTCCGATAGGATCGGCTGCCCCTGGCTGCCTTCATCATGAACCTTTCCCAGAATTGTCAGAATGTCATCTTTTAGGTCAATCTCCACGTCCCCTGTCCTCACTCCCGGCATGTCGGCCAAAAGCACCAGCTCCTTGTTGGTATCGTAAATATCCACTGCCGGGACAAAGTACGTACCTTCTCGGGTGAATTCCCCCTCAGGGGCGGTTACCTGCTGTTTTTGCCTGGCCTGAATTTCCTGGTCCGCCATGTGCGTTTCCTCCTTAAGCAAAGAATCAATTGCTCATTCCGCTTTGACAGTGATCTGCCTTGGTATCGCGGCCTTTTCCTTCCGCAGCGTTACAGTGAGAATACCGTCCTTATAGGTTGCATCGACGTTCTCGGCGTCAACCTTACTCGGAAGCGTCAAGCTTCTCTGAAAAACCCCGGTAGCCCTTTCGCGACGGTGATAACTTGCCTTTTCGCTGCCATCCTGCGGCTTCCGCTCGCCTTTTAGTATGAGCGTATCGCCTTCGATCTTGATCTCGAGGTCTTCTGTCTTCATACCTGGGATCTCCGCGGTCACAACGAACGAGTGGTCCAATTCTCTTACATTCAAGAGCGGGAAGATCTGGGCTTCGCGCCACAGGGGGTCCATTGACGGTCTCCTGGCGCCCGACACGGCATTGAATAATTCGTCCATGCTCCTTTGAAGCCGATCGAGTTCTCGCCAAGTGGGATCGGTGCCAATTTTCCATCGAAACATTCTTCGTCCTCCTCTCTGATCATCGGTCCTATTCCGTTTCCAGAGTCGGTTTTCAGTTATGCATCGCGCGAAAAATGTCAAGGTTGCGATTCGGGCGGCTTGCGTGGAAAGAGGGGCTCAAAGTGGAAATGAAGCGGGCGAAACTATCAAAATCCGCGATGGCTGAAAAAAAATGCGCACCGGCCGCAGTGCACTGGATCGGCTGCTTGACCCCGCCAATGTGTCGGTAACTTTACAGACCTTGGAGAAGGCGGCTCTTGCTCTGGGCAAAAGTCTGAAAATCGAGTTGACGTAGTTTCCAGTTGAAGAGTCTGTCTCACTTGTCCAGCAGGACAAGATTGTCCGCATGAATGGCCTCGTCGTTGCGTCTGTAGCCTAGGATCCAGTCGATTTCGGCAGTCTGGCGTCCCATGATCCTTTGCATTTCATCTGAGGCGTAATTGACCAGCCCTATTGCGACCTTGTCTCCCTGCGGGTTGCAGACGGTTACTGCGGCTCCGTGCCTGAAGTGCCCTTTGACTTCCGTAACACCTAT
This sequence comes from uncultured delta proteobacterium, assembly GCA_963729795.1. Taxonomy (GTDB): domain Bacteria; phylum Desulfobacterota; class Desulfomonilia; order Desulfomonilales; family Desulfomonilaceae; genus CAWBBA01. The sequence goes on from CAVSPC010000016.1 coordinate 446,536, forward strand.
AGGGAGGAGGCTCTTACCTAGCAAAGTTACAGCCTTCGTTGCACCGGCGTCTATGGTGAGAGCTCCCTCGGGTTCCAGGTTGTAGCGAATCCAGTGCTTGCGAGCCGAAATTTTTTCCTTTGCAGGCATGATGAGAGTGCCGCACCTCTCAGCTTCCATTGTTCGACGAATGATTTTGGGTGTCTTGCCACCTGCTATGACCATGGGGATGCCGGATAGCCTTACTTTGGCCGCAGCATCCAACTTGGATGCCATCCCGCCCCGGCCCACCATCGACGACGTGTCTCCAGCCAGTCTTCTAATCTCGGGAGTAATTTCTTCCACGAGTGGAATTATGCAGGCATTCGGGTTGATGCGGGGATCGCAATCCATGAATCCTTCCATATCAGTTAAAGTCAGCAGCAGATCAGCATCGGCGAGTGTCGCTACGAGGGCAGAAAGATTGTCATTGTCACCGAATCGGATCTCTTCCACCATCACGGAATCGTTCTCATTTATAATTGGTACCGCCCCCCAGGAAAGAAGCGTAGTCAACGTGTTGCGCGCGTTCAGGTATCGCCGCCTGTGGGAAAGATCATCTCTTGTAAGGAGCATTTGGCCCACGCGTATCCCGTGGTGCCCGAACGCGGCCTCATACGCGGCCATGAGCCGACTCTGTCCCACGGAAGCTGCTGCCTGTTTTTGGGGGATGGTCCTGGCCCCTTCACGAAGTTTCAGGCGCCTTACACCCGCTGCAATAGCCCCGGAGGACACAATAATGAACTCTTTTCCAAGATTCTTGAAATGGCTGACGTCGTCAGCGATTCCCTTTATCGTCGCATGATCAAGGCCCTGCGGTGTTGTGACCACACTGGAACCCAGCTTCAGGACCACGCGCTTGACACAGGAGAATATTTCTTTCCTTGCAGCCGCAGCTCTCATGGCATTCTACCAGTCTGTTTCAACAATTGCGCGGCGTGTCGCAACAGGTGCTTCACGCCGTAGCCGGTTACCGCAGAAATCTCATGCACAGGGAGACCGTTTTTCTCTAAAGCCAACCTCAACTCCCCAGCCGCCGCCTCGTTTTCCGGCAGATCCATTTTGGTGATCACCACGATCATGGGGGTTTGTAGCAGACCCTTACTGTACGAAGCAAGCTCAGCCATGATAATCGAAAATCTCTCCTGCGCTGCCGGAGTCAACTGGGGGGAGGGATCGATGAGATGCAGCAGAATTCTCGTGCGTTCGATATGCCGTAGAAATTGATCTCCCATTCCCGCACCCTTGTGTGCGTCTCGAATAAGGCCGGGAATGTCTGCCATAACGAAATCATCGCCATCCCCGATTCGGACCACTCCCAAGGCCGGAACTTTCGTTGTGAAAGGGTAGTCCGCTATTTTCGGTCGAGCATTGCTGACGCGTGAAATGAGTGTTGATTTACCGCTGTTGGGCAATCCCACCAGGCCGACATCGGCTATCAGCTTCAATTCAAGCCGTAGTATCCTTTCTTCACTGGGCCCACCCCCCTCGAAGCGTCGGGGAGCGCGATTTCGGGATGATGCAAATCTCGCATTTCCCCTGCCTCCGCGTCCGCCCCGTGCAACCAGGACCTTGCTGCCCGCGCCATCGAGATCGGCCACGCGTTCGCCTGTGTTGTCGTCCATGACAATGGTTCCGACAGGGACTTTGATGATTAGATCCGGCGCCGATCGGCCGTGCCGGTTCTTCCCCATGCCGTGAGTCCCCTTGTGCGCTTTATAGAGCTGCCGGTATTGGCAATCCAATAGGGTATTGAGCGAAGAGGCGGCTTGAATGAACACATCGCCGCCTTTGCCGCCGTCACCTCCGTCCGGTCCACCCTTGGGTACAAAGGCCTCCCGGCGAAAACTGAGGCATCCGTTGCCCCCCTTTCCGGAAATCACGGTAATACGGGTTTGATCTACGAACTTCACGGTGTTTCACGCGATGAGGTGAGAGCGGAAATGGAGCCGATAGGTGATCCCGAGTAACGATCTGGGATCGAGCGGCATGGCTGTCGGTTTGCCGGAAGTCTCGCGCTACGCGAGATGTTGCAGATCCCAGAGGTAATTCTCACCCCTGACCCGACACAATGGTCAGGGGATGAGCGTAGTCAATCGGCGGGAAGTATGGTTACTTGCTTTCTGGTGCGATCTTTCCTCTCGTACTTGACTACCCCGTCTATTTTGGCGAACAGCGTATAATCCCGCCCCATTCCGACGTTTTCACCCGGATGTATGCTTGTACCCTTCTGTCTCACGAGGATGCTTCCAGCCCGCACTTTTTGGCCGGCGAAACGCTTGACCCCAAGCCGCTGTCCCGGGCTGTCTCGTCCGTTCCGAGAGCTTCCTCCTGCTTTCTTGTGGGCCATTGTTTCTCCTCCTGTATAATGGGGTACGAGTCTTTATTTGTTTGCGCAGAGGCCGTTAATTTCCGTTGCCGACACCAGGTTTCGACAACGCAGCCTCGATTTCGTCTCAGTCATTCAAGTCATCATGCTTCGGCAACCGGCTGGGCTGGCTCCTGCGCTGCGGACGGGAGTTGGATTGCGTCGATCCGGAGAAGCGTGTACCATTGGCGATGCCCTTGTTTCTTATGATACCCGTGGCGACGCTTCTTCTTGAAGACGATAATTTTCCTGTCACGAGCGGTCCGCACGATGGTGGCCTTCACGCGGGCTTCCTCGAGTAACGGTTTTCCAAGACTAAAGCCCTCTGGGGTCGCCACAGCGAGCACCTTATCCAATTCGATCTCCGAGCCGGGTTCTCCTACGAGTTTTTCGACTTTAACCTGTTCCCCGGTCTCGACCTTGTATTGCTTTCCGCCGGTTTGGACTATGGCGTACATTTTATAGCCTCCTGCACAATAACACGCTATTAAAACACTCCCGAGCAGCGGTGTCAAGTCTAAAACAGTGAAAGTGGAAACCATTCACTTATGCGGGGGAACTTCCTCATCTTGTCATTGCGAGAAGTGAAACGACGAAGCAATCTAAGCGGCGTTTAAAAGAAAAGATTGCTTCGCTTCGCTCGCACTGACAATCTTTTGCTGCCCGTAACTGAGGGATTGCGGATGCAACAGCGCTAAGTTGTAGACAGGAATGCGAGAGCCTGCCGAAGAAATGCTTGAAGACTTCCGATTGACGGCGATATATAATGGAACCTTAACAAATTCTTCAGACATCTCTTCGTTTATACGGTCAACGTGATATAATAACTCATTTGGGGATCACCTTTTCACGGTGTATCGGGCACAATCGAGAAAACGCGGGAGAAAATAGATGGAAACTGGTACGGAAACCCTTAAACGCGGTCATGCCCAAATGCTCAAGGGCGGAGTCATAATGGATGTGGTCACCCCGGATCATGCGCGGATTGCCGAGAAGGCCGGGGCTTGTGCCGTCATGGCATTGGAGAGAGTGCCTGCGGATATTCGGGCCCACGGTGGCGTGGCTCGTATGAGCGATCCCGGTCTGATCCTTGAGATCATGGAGGCGGTTACCATACCTGTGATGGCAAAATGCCGAATAGGCCATTTCGTGGAAGCGCAAATACTGGAAGCCTTAGGCGTGGATTACATAGATGAAAGTGAAGTTCTCACCCCTGCGGATGAGGAGCATCACATTGACAAGAAGCCCTTCAAAGTTCCCTTTGTTTGCGGATGTAGAAATCTCGGCGAGGCATTGAGGCGGATTGGTGAAGGCGCTGCAATGATTCGCACGAAAGGCGAAGCAGGCACCGGTGACGTCGTCGAGGCAGTTCGTCATGCCAGGACAGTCATGGGCGAGATTCGTCGCCTGCACGGCATGAGGAGCGACGAGCTTATGGCCTATGCAAAGGAAATCGGAGCTCCGTATGAATTGGTCAAAGAGACTGCCGAGAAGGGGCGATTGCCGGTGGTCAACTTCGCGGCAGGCGGCGTCGCGACGCCGGCAGACGCGGCAATGATGATGCAACTAGGGATGGATGGTGTTTTCGTCGGGTCGGGAATTTTCAAGAGTGGAAACCCGGCGCTCCGGGGCAAGGCAATTGTAGAGGCGGTTACCCATTTCAGCGATCCCAAGATCCTCGCGGAAGTGAGCAAGGGCCTGGGAGAGGCTATGGTGGGAATCGGAGTAACTGAACTGCCGGAAAACGCCCGCCTCGCAGCTAGAGGATGGTGAACGGACGATGAGGATAGGGGTACTCGCTCTTCAAGGAGATTTTGAGGAGCATTGCACGGTTTTGACACGCCTGGGCGTGAACGTCCGAGAGGTCCGGTTGCCCCACGATTTGGAGAACCTGGACGGGCTCATCCTGCCGGGGGGCGAAAGCACCACAATCGGTAAGCTGGCCGACCGCTACGGATTGCTGAACCCCCTGAAGCTTATGGCGGGATCCATGCCGATGTGGGGGACCTGCGCAGGGCTCGTCTTCATGGCCCGCGACGTGGGCATGCCCCAACCTATCCTGGGGATCATGGACATGGTGGTCCAGCGAAATGCCTTCGGCCGCCAAGTTGACAGCTTCGAAGAAGATCTGGAAATTCGGGGACTCGAAGGTGGGCCGTTCCGAGGGGTCTTCATAAGGGCCCCTGTTATTAGCGAAGTAGGGTCCAAGGTGGAAGTGCTGTGTCGCCTTCGTGACGGCAGAATAGTAGCGGTCCGCGACGGCCTCAACATGGCCACCTCTTTTCATCCCGAGCTGACTGGCGATGACCGGCTTCATCGGTATTTCCTGAGGATTGCAGAAGTGTCCGCTGAGAAAGTGGCATAAAATTAGAGATTCACAAAAAATGGCCTCCTAAGAGCCGATCATTGTAATTCCCGGCTTGATCTTCCCTAGAGAGGAGATCTACGAGAAATAGAACCTTAAGAGGCGTAATACCAATTCGCGTTCAAAATTATAAGGAAATCCCCTCTAACCCCCTTAGTAAAGGGGGGCAGGCGGGATTGTGAAGGTGAATTGGTGCAAAACCTGCTCGGTTCGAAACGCACCAGTATTGCACCAAAAAATGACAAAGTTCATGGCCGTTGTGGAATACGATGGAACCGCATACCACGGCTGGCAGCTACAAAAGGCTATTCCCACCGTTCAGGGGAGCATAGAAAGCGCACTGGAGAGAATATTGGGGACCCCGACTCGTGTGCACGGCTCTGGCCGTACCGACGCGGGTGTGCACGCGTTGGGTCAGGTAGCCCATTTTGCGGCAAGTTGGTCGCGACCTGTGGAAAAGCTGAAGAAAGGCTGCAACGCGCTCCTGCCGCCGGACATCATTGTCCGTACGCTAGGCCCGGTATCTGAAGACTTTCATGCCAGGCATTCGGCTCATTCGAAGACTTACCTGTATAAAATTCTAAACCTCCCGCTTCGTAGCGCTTTGAACAGGCTCTATTCCTGGCATGTTCCGTACGAGCTGGATTTTGCAGCCATGGATCGGGCATCCGAATACTTGATTGGGAGTCATGACTTCGCGACGTTCGGATCTCCTACGGACGGCACGCCGTCAACGGTTCGCCGCATGATGGAGGCCGGATGGTCGCGAGATGAGGCCCGGGGCTTGATATGCTTCACTATCCGCGGCACGGGATTTCTCAGATATATGGTCCGGTCGATTGTGGGAACGCTCGTGCTTGTAGGCACCGGAAGGGTGAGCGTGCCTGAGTTCGAGGCTATTTTAGGGTCTTGCGACCGCTCGCGCTCCGGACCTACCGCCCCTCCTCACGGCTTGTATCTACAGTCTGTGACCTATGAAAGAGAGTAACAGATACTGCTTTTGGTTAGTCCTGTCCCTATCGTAAGAAGAAATTATCCTGTTCGAATAATCAAAAGGGGACATATTTATGTCGGAACCGATATATCTCAAGACTCTAAAGGAAGGCCGTTTCCCGGAAAAGATCCATCAGGCACAGGAGATGATGCGGGAGTGCCGCGTGTGCCCTCGAAACTGCCGAGTCAACAGGCTTGAGGGTGAGACCGGATTCTGCGGCGTAGGCACTATGGCGATGGTGTCATCTGCCGGCCCTCATTTCGGGGAAGAAGCGCCGCTGGTGGGATTGGGTGGCTCGGGCACAATTTTCCTCACGTCGTGCAATCTGAAGTGCGTGTTCTGTCAGAACTACGAAATCAGCCACCTGATGGAAGGTCAGGAGGTGGACAGTTCGGCCCTGGCGAAAGTGATGCTGGGATTACAGGATTCCGGTTGTCATAACATAAATTTTGTCACACCGTCTCATCAGGTTCCTCAAATTCTAGAAGCCGTTTGCGCTGCCGCGCAGAACGGTTTGCGCGTACCGCTTGTTTACAACACAGGCGGCTATGACTCCCTGGAGACTCTACGATTGCTGGATGGCGTAGTTGACATCTACATGCCCGATATCAAGTTCATGGACGGAGATGCCAGCATGCGACTGATGGAGGCACCCGACTACCCTGATGTAGTGAAAAGTGCCGTCAGAGAGATGCACAGGCAGGTTGGAGACCTTCAAGTCGACGGCCGCGGCTTGGCGACAAGGGGGCTTCTCGTCCGTCACCTTGTCATGCCGGATGGTCTGTCCGGGACTCGTGAGGCGATGGAGTTTCTCGCTCGAGAAATCTCCACCAGCACGTATGTAAATGTAATGAACCAATACAGACCTTGCGGCAGGGCCTTTGAACACCCTGATATCAATCGCTCTGTGAGCCGCGAGGAATATGCATTAGCGCTCGAAACAGCCAGGAGCGCAGGAATCACAAGGCTTGATGAACGGGCTGTTTTCAGGCTCAAGTCTTATTGAGAGCCCAAACGCCGGGGAATCTCTCACCGTTATCATCACCTTTCACGGAACTGCGAACTTGCAGGATAAGGAAATAGGATGCGTCAAATCAACCCAAAGTATGTGGAGGTCGTCACCGCTGCCGCAAACCAGAGCCCATATTTCGCACTACTTTCCATGGAACTCAAAGACTTTGACCTGGGTCGGTCTCTTCTGGAGATCATAGTGGAAGAGAAACACCTCCAGCCGTTCGGTGTCGTTCATGGCGGAGTATTCTCTTCCATCATAGACGCGGCGGCATTTTGGGCAGTGTATCCTGAAGTAGAAGAGAGTTCGGGAATGACATCAGTAGACCTGAAACTCAACTACCTCGCCCCTGCGTCGGGGGGCAAGCTTATTGCCCGCGGCCGTCGCATCAAGTTGGGCAAGACTCTGGGCTTGGGGGCCGCGGAGGTTAGGGACGAGGAAGGTCGAATGCTGGCACATGGTACCTCTACCCTAATAATCTTGGAGGATCTCCCCTTTCTGCACGAGGAACCACTACCCCCAAAGTTCATAGATGGCACCCAAGCATAGGCGATAAAATAAGAGCGGAGGATCTGCTCAAAAAAACCCCTCACCCTGCCCTCTCCCGCCAGGGGCGAGGGTTTCCTTGATCCCCTACCTCGATGAGAGGGGGAAGGGGGAGGGTGACAATCGACTGAAATTGCAGACGGCCCGTTGTTATTTTAACGCCTATGTGGCGCACAGGGCTGATCGAAAATTCCCTGGTAAGGCATGACGCGTTGGCGGCGTCTTCAGGCCGTAGATCTTTTGAGAACGGCAGCATCGGGAGCTCACATGGAAGATTTGGTACTGGACGGACACGTCCACTGCGGCATGACAGTGCCGTTCGAGGAAATTGCCTCCGAGTGGGAAGCAGGCGGAATTCATGGCGGCGCGCTGTTTTCCCCGGTGGAAGAGATTTACGACCGTTACGATCCCGGGTTTGTAGACTCCTTGCAGTATCGAACCAGTCGGACTCGAGTCCACAAATACCTCCTGGAGATCGCACAGCGGGAAAACATCTTCCCGTACTTCTTTGTTTGGAACGATTTTTCGCCCATTCCGGATACATTTGTCGGGATAAAATGGCATCGCCATCCAGATGAGCCACCCTATGCGTACGAGACCGACCAATGTCGGAGAATCATAGGAGACATCTGCGCAAGGCGCTTGCCCGTGGTATTGGAGGAAGAATTCCACCATACGGTGAGGTTTATCAAAGAAATTGAAGACCGAACAGTAGTGATCATCCCGCACATGGGAGCATTGAACGGGGGATATGCAAAGCTAAAGATGGCGGGAGTGTTCGAAAGTGAGAAGGTTTGGGTGGACACCGCATTGGCCGGGGTTCATGAAATTCGGGACTTTGCAGAAACGTACGGGGTGGAGCGCATCATTTTCGGATCGGATTACCCCTTTGGGATTCCCGGCAATGAAAAGCGGAAGATTGTTCGGAGCTTTTCGGGAATTGACCTTCGCGCAATCCTTGCCGGGAACCTTCTAAGGTTACTAGGGCGAGCGCCGCGGGGCGTGTTGGCGGACTGAGAGTGACAACAGGCCGGACGCGCGAGACCGATCTTTCGGCTCTGACTTGACGTGGTCGGGAACAATTTGATATTGATGCACAGTGACATTCGACATCCCCGGTGTCTCCGCGGAGGCGGTCGTTGCCGGTGACCGGGAGAGGGCGACTTGGAGTTACTGACCCCGTCAGGTCCGGGAGGAAGCAGCGGAAGTAATCTCGGGAGTCGGCCCTTGAACCCGATCACCGGTCACGGCCGTTTCCATTTTAAAGGGATATCTCGAAGGCATGCCCTCTTATCTAGTTCTTGCACGAAAATATAGGCCCAAGACTTTTAGTGAGGTGATCGGTCAGGATCACGTGATCCGGACTCTCTCGAATTCTATTCGTTCGGGACGCGTGGCCCACGCCTTTCTATTTTGTGGAGTGCGTGGCGTTGGCAAGACAACGGTAGCCCGCATTCTGGCCAAAACCCTTAATTGCTCCGGAAGACCGGAAGGAGAGGCAGATCCATGCAACGTCTGCACGTCTTGCAAGGAGATTGCTGGCGGCATCAGCGTAGACGTTCATGAAATTGACGGAGCTTCCAATACCTCGGTGGATAATATTCGGGAAATCAACGAGAATATCAAGTATCCCCCGGTAAGCTCCCCCTACAAAATCATAATCATAGACGAAGTTCACATGATCTCCATCAACGCATTCAATGCGCTGCTGAAGACGCTTGAAGAGCCTCCCCCCCATGCCAAATTCATTTTCGCCACCACTGAATCTCATAAGGTCCCTTCCACGATCAACTCCCGGTGTCAGAGGTTCAATTTTCGAACAATCTCGGCGCGGGAAATTGCCAACGGGATGGACGCCATCCTCAAGCAGGAGGGACTTGCCGCAGATGAAGAGGCGCTCTCTCTGGTGGCCAGAGAGGCACAAGGGTCCTTCAGAGACGCTCTGAGCCTGCTTGATCAGGTAATCGCCTTCGGGTCAAAACGGATAGCCCCTGAGGACGTCATCGGGATCTTGGGTATAGCCGGGCGGGACTCGTTCGGCCGCCTTGTGCAAGCGCTCCTGGAGCGGGATGCTGCTTCGGCTCTCACGGTTGTTCATGAGGTGTTTCAACATGGGTACGACCCTGAGCAGCTTATGATGGACCTGATCCAATATGTACGTAATTTGATCGTTGTCAAAACTGTGCCGCCGGCCGCACGCGTTGAAGGGCTGATTGACGCTTCTGCATCCGAGTTGGAGGAAATGGAATCCTTGACTGGCATGACAACGGCTCAGGAGCTTCAAAACTTCTTTAGTATACTTGTGCGCAGCGAGGGGGAGATCAAGCGATCAGGCAATCCTTGGGTCGCGCTTGAGATGACAGTGCTGAAGCTGGCTTATGCCCCCGACATTGCGGACCTGTCGGAGATCCTGCGGCACATTAACTCCGGATCGTCGCTTTCTCCGCACAATCCTGCCGGGGGGAGGCGATCCGTAGCGACGCCTCCGGTAGCGGCAAAATCAGGAAGATCCGGCACAAAAGGGAAACCGGCCTCCCCGCCGGACAAAGGCACCTCGGAGCAAAATTCCGCGGATCGACAAGAGGAGATCCCGCCGGAACGCTTCACAATCACCCAGGTCTTGCCGGTTCCGACAGGAACGCCCGATGAGATATGGTCGAGCCTCAAACAGCGCATCAGTTTATCGGGTCAAGATCCGGTGATGTTGTCCCTCATGGACCATGGCACTCTCATATCGTTCGGGCCTACCGAAGTGGAGATCGGTTTCCACAAGGAAGTATACAAAGAGCAATTTGAGGACCGTCTGCAAAACAAGACCGATCTGAGGTCCATCTTCGAGGAATTTTTCGGTGGAGCGAGACTCAAAATCCTGACGCTTGCTCGTGAAACCTCGCTTGACACCAAAAATCCTTACTCTGCTTCTTCTGATGGACAAACCGATCTTGACAGAGCTCTAAAGAACGAGGCTATGGAAAACCCCATTACCAAGGCTGTGCTAAGTGAGTTCGAGGATAGCTCCATCGTGGAGGTTAAAATCCTGTCAAAACCGTGATTCGAAAAAAGACGCCTTGAGCTTGCGGCCTGTGGCCGGACTCTGACGTACTTGACAGATTCCCCACGAATCCTTAACGTGGATTTTACGAGAACTAACCGTCAGGAGTTAGAAATGGGCGGATGCAGGAGTTGCACGGGTTGTTCCGCTGAACCGAATTTGAGTCCAACCAAAAAGGCCGAGAAATTGGAGAAGGTTCGGTGGTCCGACAATCCTCGGTACCCGCATGTATTGGTAGGAAAACAAGCAATATACACAGACCAAGATGCGCAAGCGATTGTGACTGTGCTTGCGGATGATTGTGATGACTGCTGTGATTGCTTCACTTTGAATCCCTTACGGATACTAAAAGACCTGCACAAGAAGCTGTGTTTAGGCAATCCCTTTGACGTGTCTCAACCTGCGGGTGAGACGCAGTGGAAATTGCGCGCCCTTATTTAAGGGTCGAGAGGTGGGGGAAAAAATGGCGTACGCTGCTGGAATTGGTTAAAGAATGTGCGCCAACATATTTCGGTCTTCTCACCTTTGCGGAATGGAGAGTGATGCAGGGCTAAAGGCCCTGGCAGGGCTTTGCCGTAGTGCGCATTTGATCGGGCATCGGGCCGTAACCGGGCATTCTTCGACAAACGTGTTGCCCTGACGCACGATCTGTTAATGGCCTCTTCGAGAATGCAATCGAAGTTATGTGGTTGTATGAAAGGGGTTCATGGTGAAGGCTTATACCGCTGAAGAGCTTGCGCAGGGAAACGGTGAAAGCGGGAATAATTGCTTAGTGGCTGTGCGAGGCAGAGTTTACGACGTCTCCACGAGCAAACGATGGGCTCGCGGCGAGCACATGAAGCGGCATCGTGCCGGAGCCGATCTGACAAATGATATCGAGGCCGCGCCTCATGGCTTGGAAATCCTTGAGAAGTTTGAAGCTGTAGGAACTTATGAGAAAGTCCCCGAAGAACCCGAAGCAGGACTAAAGGGGCGAATTGAGCTCTGGCTGGACCGTCACCCGTTTTTCAGAAGACATCCTCATCCCGCTGTCGTTCACTTACCTATAGGGATTTTGGCAGTGGCGCCGCTTTTCGAGTTGGGGGCTCTGACCGCCGGTTCCACATGCACTGAGTGGGCGGCCTTCTGTAGCCTGGTCATCGGTGTGCTTTTTGTCCCGGTGGCGATGGCAACCGGCTATTTCACATGGTGGATCAATTATGACAATTCGGACTCGCCCATAATACTTATGAAACGTCGCTTGGCCTGGGTTGCTCTATTTCTGGGGGTATTCACCATCTTACTGAGACTGTTTGCACTTGACAATCCCCTTGGCAGAGGGAGCAATTACATCATCGTCTATGTTGTCAGTCTGGTTGCGCTGACGATTATTGTGGCTTGGATCGGTTTTCTAGGCGGCAAATTGACTTTCCCTTACGAAACTAACAAAGGGTGACACAATTTTAGAGGGGCTTCAGAATGGACTACACCAACGGACGTGTTGCGGAATTGCCCGGCCTGAATCCGGCCATGAACTGGAAATTGTTTCTCGGACTATCTCGAACCCCTCATGGCGTTCTGGACATGGCGACGCCACCCATGGCAGCTCTGCTCTGTCTGGGTCATTTCCCGCCGATTACGGTAGTAATTGTGGGGTTGATCACAGCATTTGCCGGCTATACGGCCGTATATGCTCTTAATGACCTCGTCGATCATCGCGTGGATAAGGAAAGGCTCTCTTTGAGAGAGCGCGCAACGGATCTCCCCACTCTTGATGAAATCATGGTGCGGCATCCTGTGGCCCAGGGATTGCTGTCGTTCAAGAATGGTCTTTGGTGGTTTTTGTTTTGGGCGATAGTTGCCCTTGCAGGGGCATGGTGGCTCAATCCCCTCTGTGCGGGCCTCTTTGTTGTATCGGCTTCGTTAGAAACGCTCTACTGTAAGCTGCTTCGGATTAGCCATCTCAAGATAATTCCGTCGGCCCTTGTGAAAGCGAGTGGCGGCCTTGCAGGTGTGTACGCCGTGGATCCCAATCCGTCGCTCGGGTTCGTAGCCGTCCTATTCCTGTGGTTGGCCGCCTGGGAAGTGGGGGCTCAAAACATAGCCAACGATATAGTGGACATGGAGGATGACGCGAGAGTGTCGGCACGGACTACTGTTACCATCAAGGGGGTGCCGGAGTCGGTCTTTGTTATGTTAGGCGCGGTTTCCATGGCAACCGCCGCAAGCATCGCACTGTATTGGATGGCCGGGCATGGCGTGGGGTGGCTGTACCCGATCGGCGCACTTCTGCTTGCCTGGAAGCTCCTTCTGGAACCCTCGCGGCAGGTTTATTACCACCCCGATCCCAAGGCAGCCGCGTCGTTATTCGATAAAGCCAGCTACATGCCGCTGGCCTTTCTCTTGCTTGTGATGATATCAATTTATTTGAGGTAATGACTTGGAATCAAACTTGTGAGGCGGTACGGGAGTTCGCTACCATACATCGGGCCCGGACGGTCTTATCTGCTCAATCGGACTTCGACACCCAGTAACGCATCTCAATCACGGGTTTTGGTATCAACCTCCTGATCCGAAGAGGTACTCGCTATCCACGCATCAAGAAAAGAAGAGATGTTGATGAACTGGCCCGAGCGGGTCTGGATATACAGCCCTGTACGAGTCTTCTTCCAAAGGCGCGAAATTGCCGAATGGCTCCGATTGGTCGGTCCCAAGCGGATAGATTGTGCGCTTGAGATTGGTTGTGGTCTGGGAAGAGGGGCACTGCTCCTGGTTGATCGAATGGGGTTTAATAGAGTCGTTGCCTTCGACCTCGAACACCGCCTCGTTAGGCGAGCCGTGAAAGCGCTTCCGGCACGTTTTGAAGATAAGGTTGCTTACCATGTCGGTAATGCGGAGGAACTCCCATTTCAGGATTCGACTTTTGACGCAGTTATCAACTTCGGCATCATCCATCACGTTCTTGACTGGCGCCGTTGCATCCGAGAGATCGCAAGGGTCGTTAAACCGGGAGGGGTTTTTTATTTTGAAGAGATCTATCCCCCTCTGTACGCTAATTTTCTGCTGAGGCGCATGCTTCGCCATCCCATAAAAGATCGCTTCTACGCACCTGAATTCCTGGAAGCGCTTGAAAGCAACGGGTTGCGTCTTTTAGAGGGCGTTAGGACGAACTCAAAGTTCGGCATAGTGGGCGCCGCGCAGAAATTGTAGGCGCATCTGATATCAACTCCCATGATGGAGATCGTCGCAACCAAACATGAATATACAAGGACCGGCCTCTGTGCCGGTCAATTACTGTCCGCCGGCAGGGACGCCGGCGCCGTGTTAGTGGCACCGTACTTGTGAGACTCTGAACTAAGTACTAAACTCTTGCACAATACGATTGCGCGCACTGGGAGTATGCCGCGTGATACATGAGTGAAAGAGTTGAGGGCTAATGAAAAAAGCGCTTGCATAGCGCGAAATGGCGCGGTTATAGAATGTCTCCTCAGTGGAGGCAGAGCGCAATGCCCGTGGTGGCTGACATCCCCGAGGAATTTGAGAGGGCTCTTGAAGCGTTTCGCCCCCATTTCGGAGCGCCCGCTTTTGAGCATTTCAAGCGCTACGTCTTGGGTCTGATCGTCTCGGAGAACCTGACCGTAGAGGGGATCAATCGGATTTTCATCCAAGCCAAGCACCCCAGTTCTCTCAACCGATTTCTCACCACGGGGATCTGGAAGCAGCAAGAGGTCAATGATACCAGAATCGATATACTCAAGATCCAGGGGGCTCTGGGGGGTAAGGGATGGTTGGCGATTGACGACACCCTCACCCATAAGACCGGCAAGCAGATCGAAGGTGTCGGCATCTATTGGGATCACAGCGAGAAGAGATACGTCCTGGCTCACAACATCGTGACTGCGGAGTTCGTCAACCCGAAAGGGGAAAGCCATCCTCTCAACTTCCGGCTGTACCTCAAAGAAGAGCAGAGCCGGGAGAAAAGGGTCCCCTTTAAGACCAAAATCGACTTGGCCCAAGAACTGGTGGAAGATGCTCTGCAACTCGGCCTTGAAATCCAGGGCGCACTCTTCGACAACTGGTTTGCCTCCAAAGATTTCATCAAGTTCCTCCAGGGCAAGGGCCTGCATTGGGTGACCAGACTCAAGCCCGACCGCAACATCAAGATCAAGGGAAGATACGTGGCAATCAGCGAGTTTGCCGGTACCCTGCCCAGGGAATCGTTTAGGAAGGTGCAAATCGGCGATCGAGTCTATCAGGTCTTTTCCAAAGCGGTGGACCTCAAGGGAGTCGGTCAGGTCAGAGTTCTGATCAGCTATGACAACGAAGAGTTTTCCGGTTCTCCTGCCTACTTCGCTACTGATCAGATCCGGTGGGAAGGAACCAGGATACTCAAGACATATTCCAAGCGGTGGAACATAGAGACGTTTTTCAGGGATTCCAAGCAGAATCTCGGCCTTGAGGACTACCAGCTCAGAGATCTTTGGGGTATCAAGCGTCATTGGTATCTGATCTTCCTGGCCTACAGTCTCCAGGTGTCCGGCCTGTTCGGAATTGACCCAAAACCTCGTTATGAGTCTCCTACGCTGGGAGATCTCATCACCAGAACCACCAGAAACGTTTTCAGCGGGCTTGTCGGATGGATCACTCTCCAGTTGAATCGTGGCCGATCTCAAGAAGATATTTGCCGCATCGCCTACGGATTCTGACGACGAAGAGGCCGATCCCATGCTCGAAAGCTCACAGGATTACTGTTTCTTGTTCTCTCTATTGTGCAAGACTTTAGTAAGTACTGCGTTGCGGAAATATGGTCGTGTATTTGGGTGATACTGCTGGGCGCGCCAGCAGTGGCTACCCGGCGCTTTTAGAAGGGAGCCCCCATCTCTGCGCGAGAGTGGTTTTTCAGCACTTATGGTTCTGTGCTAAAATCTAGAAAAAGGAGGTAATCACGTGTCACACCGAGGAAAAGAAATTCTGAAGGGGGCACTATCTCTTCCTCCTGATGATCGGGCAGAAGTAGCGTTGCATAGTTCATCGAGGCAGTGGAATATTGTAATGACCAAAAGGAAGGACTTGGCTTTGAATTTTCTGAAGAGATTCGGACTACAATTGAAAGGATTATCCAATATCCTGAAGCCTGGTCACTAATTTCCAGGAGAACTCGACGCTGCCGTACAAACCGTTTTTCCTACGGAACAATTTATCAAATCAGAGGCAAAACTCTCCTCATCATTGCCGTCATACATCTTCGCCGCGAACCCCTATCTCGGAAAAGAAGAATTCCTAAGCGAAAGCAGTAGCTTTTCCTTCTTTCCACTTATTCATACAGGTGACTCTGTCCTTCACGATTGCCGTTGACCGAAGTTCCAAGCTAAAGTATCCTCGCTAGCCGGTGAGAATACCGAAAAGCAATTACATGAGCAGAGCATTGCATCCGCGACGGACTTAACGAGAAGAGTCGTTCGCGGCAGTGCCGGGAATCCGTATGACGCTGAAGCAAAGGGTGAAAGATAAGCTTGACCAATTGATGCTGTGGCGGGCTGTTCGACTCGTATGGGAAAGCGCCCCAGGCTGGACTTCTCTCAATCTGGTCGCCATCTCGGTACAGGGCTTGCTCCCACTGGCAGCAGTGTACGTCATGAAGTTGGTTGTGGATGGGGTCACCGGCGCGATAGGACGAGGAACAGCTTCCGCGGAAATGGGGCACATCCTCTTCCTAGTCTCAGTTTCGGGTGCAATCATTCTGGCGCAATCCCTGATAGCTTCCGCAGCGAATGTGGTGAAGAGCATCCAGTCGCAGATGGTGACGGACAAGTTGGCCGGCATCATTCAGAGCAAGGCAGTCAATGTCGACATGGAGTGCTACGATAATCCCGACTATTACGACAAGCTGCACAGAGCCGAAGACGAGGTGGCCTTCCGTCCCAACAGGGTTGTGGACGGCCTGGTGGATCTCTTCAGAAACATGATCTCGCTATGTGCGATGGCCGGGTTGCTATTTTCGTTCCATGCCGTCTTGGCAGCCGCGGTGCTGCTTGCATGCGTGCCTGACTTCCTTGTCCGTCTGAGATTCAGCAAGAAGCTCTATTACTGGTTTTGTGACAATACTGCACAGATACGGCTTGCGAACTTCCTGCACTGGATGCTTACCAAGCAGTTTCACGTCAAGGAAATGCGTATCTACAGTCTTGGAGCCACCTTGATGAATCGATTTGGGAAAATTCGCTCAACGTTGCGGCAAGACAAATTCAGACTTGTCGCTCGCTACGGCTTCGGTGAAATGCTTGCCGGTGTAGTAACGGTGGCCGCGTATCTGGCCGCGTACATCTTCATTGTCTACCGAACAGTTTCAGGGGCCATCACTTTGGGTGATATGGTCATGTATTACCAGGCATTTCAGCTTGCCCAGGAAAACTTCAAGAGCATGATGAGGAGCACTGCGCTACTGTTCGAAGATAGTCTGTTCATTTCAAGTCTCTATGATTTCCTTCACTGGGAGAACAGGATAAGGGAGCCCGCGCACCCGAAAGCCCTCCCGAAAGACATTGCTTCCGGCATAGTACTGGAGTCGGTCAGTTTTCGATACCCGGGCAGGAGCAATGATGTGCTGGCAGATGTGACTTTGACAATGAAGCCTGGTCGGATCACGGCCCTCGTTGGCGAAAACGGTTCGGGAAAGACGACCCTTCTGAAGCTGTTGTGCCGGTTTTACGATCCAACAAGCGGCTGGATCGGCATAGACGGTCAGGACCTTAAGTCAGTGAACAGAGAAGATTTGTGGAAGCGCATGGGAGTGATGTTTCAGGATTATGCAAAATATCCGATGACTGCACGGGAGAACGTCTCTTTTGGTGCCTGCCATGTGGACGAAAGAATGGATCGTATCGTCGAGGCGGCAAGTGAAGCTGCTGCCCATCCCATGATCATGAATCTCCGGAATCAGTACGACACGGTGCTGAGCAACTATCTTGAGGGAGGACAGGAATTGAGCGAGGGCGAGTGGCAGAAAATGGCTCTCGCACGAGCACTGTATAACCACGGGCAAATCCTGCTCCTGGATGAGCCGACCTCCTCCATGGACGCGATGTCCGAGCGGTATTTCCTCGAGCGGCTCAAAGAGCGATCCAACGGTCAAGTGGTGATGCTCATAAGCCATCATCTGCCGACAGTCAGCATGGCAGACTGGATATACGTTCTGGATCGAGGTCGTATTGTGGAAACAGGAACTGTACGAGCAGCTCTTGGGTATGCGAGGATGTTTCTGGCGCCTATTCAGTGCTGGGGATTCCTGATCGAGGATTGGCGCAAGCAGGTTTTGAGGTCTATCTGTCGTAGGCTGCGCGGTGATTCGTTTTGTTCCTCCAGTTTTGTAGCGGGTGCAGCATGCTGCGCCCCTAGACCCTGGTACAAGCATGCTGCTGGTCATGTGGTCATGTAGGGGCACGGCATGCCGTGCTCGGTTGCAAAGCGCAGTCTTCAATGCAATTCATCATAGCCAAGCACACCACAAAAAGTTTGACAAACATCCTCTCCCTGAGTATATGAAGACACTTGACGCAAGATTCGACCCTTTCATTATCTAAGCCTTGCCAGCTCTAGTAATCGTTCCATATATCGCTGACGCCCGAAGTCTGTTACGACGGTGCTCGCAAGAAGGTCGACACCCCTTATGAAATCAGTAAAAGATATCGACTTTTCGCCGGCTGGGGAATACTTCCCGTCCCCATTGGACTGGCGTGACATCGTGCTGTACAGCCTGCTGGTAGACAGGTTTGATGACGGCTCGTGCCCGTCTGATGAGGAGGTTACCGAGGTTCGAAGGGCTGTCAGATCTCCCGCGATGCGTAAAGTCTTTCAGGGCGGCAATCTCAAGGGAGTGATGCGTCGGCTTGATTACATCGCCGATTTGAGTGTCAACGGGATATGGCTCAGCCCGATTTTCAGGAATCGTCCCGAACGGGAAGATACCTATCACGGTTACGGCGTACATAGCTTTTTGGAAGTGGATCCCCGATTCGGTACTATGGAGGAGCTTCGCGAACTTGTAGCCATGGCACACGCCCGAGGCATGTACGTGATCCTCGACATAGTAGCCAACTACACGGGAGACAACTGGGCCTACGAAGGTGATAGATTCTGCGAGTATTCGTCTGAAGTTGGCGGGCCGTATCCTTTCGGTTTTTGGCGCACGCTGTCGTCCGGCAAGAACGGCTCGGGAAAAAATGGTTCATGCAATGACGCCGTGTGGCCGCAAGAACTCCAATTACAGCAATACTACGTGAGACGAGGAAAGATACGTGACTGGAAAGTGGAGGGTGAGGAGGCGACCGAGGGTGATTTTGACTCCTTGAAGAAGCTTGACATCCGACGACGTGAAGTCTTGGACATTCTCATACGAATTTACAAATTTTGGATACGGAGCGCCGATATCGATGGATTCCGTCTGGACGCTACCAGGCACATGGATCCGCTTTCTACAGCTCTGTTTTGTTCAGCGATTCGTGAATATGCCAAGACGCTTGGGAAACACAATTTCCTTATTTTTGGTGAAATCGCCTCTGGATATAAGACCATTGAACAATATCTCAAGGGCTGCGCATGTTGCTCGGGAAACGGCCATAGTCTTCATGGCATTGATGCCGCGCTGGATTTTCCTTTGAGCTACATTTTGGAGCGTGTTGTGAAGGGGTTCTCGACTCCGGAAGAGCTCCGGTGGGTGTATGACGGGGCCAATCCGCTGTATGCCAACGGACGAGATCCGGGCATGAACTCTGTAACCTTTCTGGATAACCATGATCGAAACCAGCGCTTTATGCATCAGAATCCGTATCAACAGCAGTTGGTATTGGCGTTGGGGTATTTGTTGACGAGCCTTGGTGTTCCGTCCATTTATTACGGCACCGAGCAGGGCTTCGATGGAGGAGGGCCCGATCTACACTACGTGCGAGAGTGCATGTTCGGCGGCAATTGGGGAGCGTTCGGCCGGTGCGGGAATAGCTTCTTTGACACCCAAAATCCTATCTACAAGAGTATAGCCCGAATCGTGGCCATTAGGCGGCAAGAAGCCGCGCTTCGGTACGGCAGGCAGTATTTTCGGGAGACAAGCACAGACGGGGTGCACTTTAATCATCCCGCAGACAGACATTGCACTTTGGCGTACTCCCGCATGATGGATGAAACTGAGGTCCTTATAGCCCTAAATTTGGACTTCAATCCTCGAAATGACTTCATCACCATTGATTACAATCTGCATGAGGATGGCGAATGGCTGGAAGACCTGCTGCAGCCGGGCTCCCAGGCTCGAATCATCAAAAAACATGGGCGTAACATGGTGCAAATAAGCCTCAAAGGCCTGGAGATGGCGATCCTTAAGAAGAAAGATCATTGTGCACTTTGAACGCTCGCATTCGCGAATCAAATCTTCCTGGGCGGCTCCGGTCCTGTTTGCCGTCAGTATAATCGTCTACGCTTCTGCGATTATTGCCGCCAATGGATTTGCAATTGACGATGCCTATATCTCCGCCCGATATGCAAAGAACCTTGCGGTCAGCGGCCAATTGACATGGAACGTGGGGGAGTCGCCGAAGACGGAAGGATACACCTCGCCGCTTTGGGTTGCCGTGTCATCATTGCTGTTCTTCATCTCCGGCAACTCCTCATTTCGTCTGATGCAACTCACGAGCATGGTCTTTGGCGTTCTGACGCTGCTGATGCTGTATGCGCTGGCCCGGAGGCTCCATTTTTCGGGGTGCATCGCTGCATTACCTCCCTTATTTCTGTCCTTGAGTTACCCGTTTGTATTGTGGAGTGCTTCCGGAATGGAAAACGCTCTGTACACTTTTCTGGTACTCCTGGGGCTGTACCTGGTAATAGACGAAGAAGACAAGGGTTTGCGGTATTATACTCCGTTGGTCTTGTTTCTTGTTTTCCTTACTCGTACCGAGGGTCTGGTGTTCTATGGCGCAGTCGTCATTGTCAGATGTATCAAATTCATCCTCAACATTAATGCCGAACGCGACCAAATGAAGAAGCTTCTCGTCTGGAATGCAATATTCTTGTCATGCTTTTTAGCGTACATGCTTTGGAAAATTTACTATTACGGAGCAATTCTACCCTTGCCCGTATATGTCAAGAAGCCGGCCGGGCTTGTGGGCCTGGCGTACGTCGGCGACTTCTTGATTTATGTTGCACCGTTCGTGCTATTGGCATTGCTTGGCTTGAGAAGTGGCCGGACCATAAAGAAGGTGTATTTGTGGGCCGCACTTGGTGCCTATCTCCTGGCAATCTCATTTTCAAATGCAGGTATGGGATATGACATTAGGCTTCTAGTTGCGGCCTTCCCGCTTGTGTACTTGATTGCAGTATGGGAGCTGGAGCTTCTATTCAATAGCGCGCGCCTAAATAGAGCGAATGCATTACTTTTCATAATTGTATGCTTCCTTTCGGTTGTCGTCGTAAAGCACCCTGGAAACTACCTTGACTCATTAAAAGGCAAGGCCGCTGCAAGCGCTGCGGTCTTAGGCAAAGTGCAGATCCCCTTGGGTGAATGGTTGCATCAGCAGGCGAAAGACGGCATGAAGAGCGTCGCCCTTGCGGATGCGGGTGCCATTTCATTCTATTTTGGCGGCAAGACCATGGATTTTTACGGGTTGATCGACAGAGAGATAGCACATAAAGGATTTTCTGTCCGGCGAATTCTGGAGAGAAGACCGGATTATGTGATCCTGAACAGCAGGAACGATACGAGGTTTCAGGGCAACTACTCACCCTGCGGGAGGATGTCCGAGGATATCTACGCGTCGGACCCATTCAGAAGACACTATTCGTTCGTGAAGCAGTTCGTGAGCCACAAGCCATTTTACTCATTGTGGGTATATGAGCGGAAATTCTAATTAAAGCTTCTGCCGACATCGCACGCTACATGTGGGTGGATTGTGCCGACTTGCGGACATTAGCGCAGAAGCGTGTTGTCCGCGCCCAAAAGAAGCCACCGAGAACAAAAAACTTAGGGAGCCAACAATATGTTCAACTCCCTAGTATTACTTCCTTTGCTTTGGTGGAGATGAAGGGATTTGAACCCTCGACCCCCGCGTTGCGAACGCATTTCAGGGGGTAGTGGTACCAGTTACTTGTGCCAAATCCCTATAAATGTCAACCACCGTGGTTACGTTTGGTTACGTTTGGTGACACGTCGTTTTCGAAATCTGTTAGCTAATGTTAGCTGGAAATTCTGACGAGCGACGACTATTCGAATGGCAATTAGACCCCCGACCCAAGATCATAGAAATGCCTACAAAACTTTCTTTTCACAATAATTATGAAGTAACGTTTATACAAGGGGATTCCGCCTGCTGGATCCAAGTCGTCCACGGCGATACCCTGTGATTGGCGATGGGTGATTCATAATAATTTTCCGACTCTTACGTCTCGCGCTTCTCCATTTCCCTCCACGGACCGGGATGCTTCCAGATTCCATTGAAGGTCTTGCCGAGGACCATCGCTTCGGTTACGGGACCCAGAAAGATAAGAATGAAGCCCACCAGGTCCGTGAGGTTCTCAGGAGAATCTTCCAGAAGGTTCCTACGACGAAACCCACGCCATTGAGATTGCTTCGCGGTGTCTTGGGCAAAAGCGGTCATGAGCGCACCTGGCTGACCGGGTATTTCCGTTCCTCGGTTCCGAAAAGTCTCTTTGATCGCAGAGGTCAGCGTCTGCCCCTCGAAATCGAACTGACGGGACAGGAGCCAGATGTCGAAGAAGTCTTTGAGGCGACTGTTGAGGATGCCGAGTTTGACCATGATTTGAAATTTCTCGGCTATGGCACTCTCTTTGCTGTATCCCTGCAACGACGGGAATGGAAGGTCGAGGATGGTAGGATAATCGGTAGTCACGGCAAAAGGCACAATGATGTCGCCAAAGGCTATATCAACCTGAATCACCACTAAAGCGGTTCCGAGGCTTCTGCGTAGGCGGACCCGGATACCCTCGTAAGAAGCATCTTCGATGATCCTCTCTCCTACAACGCTGTCAGGCTCGAAGACCAATCCATCCGGTTCAACTTCCTGAATGCAGACCTGCCTCAGAGCAGCGAGGATGCTTTCCATGTCATTGCTGAGGCGACCTAAGAGGTCAATGTCCATCGTAGGTCGCCAGAGTGGTCCCCTCCACACATTGAGCATCAATGCGCCCTTGAGGACAAAATTGTTCGCATACGGCGACTTGGAGAGCCGATACAGGAATCTTTCCATCGCATAGTACTGGAGAATCCCATTGAAAGGACGCCCTGATTCTCGTGCCGTATTCAAGAGACGCTGCCGAACAGAAGCAGCTATGTCCTTGGGACCTTGGCGGGTCATAGCAGCGCCTCCAGGTAAGGCTTCATGACCTTCGAGACCCGGCACACGCGAGCAAATCGGAGCAGCTCGTCAACTTTGACAGGCTTCCTTTGCTGATAGAGTTTCAGAGCCTCAATGACTGTATCAATCCCTATCTTATTCCGATACTTGAAGCAGTCTGCCTAGTGTTTTCTCAGGGCTATACACTCTGATTCGAGACCCCATCCCTTGCATGGGTCTCAATCCCCTCGGTAAAGGCTTTGTCGGTGAACCAGAAGATCCGAAGAGGAGGGTAATCTAGCCGAGGATGAGTCGTTCCCCGGCTTACCGCTAGGTAAATCTCATGGGGGATGTGGGTGGTTATCTCGTGGAAGGCGAGAGCCGAAATCAGACAAATGACCCCGTGAGGAATTTTCAGTGCCACCGTTGCGAGGTCGGGATCGCCGAGGACAGGAAGTTCCGCAAGCCGATAAAGCTCCTCGTCCGAGTTGATCCAGAACGCCCAGCGTCTTGCGTCTCATAGAGCGTCCGGGGGTGAATTCCGAGGCGTATGGCTTGAGCAGTCCTCATCGTGCCGCCGTGTCGTTGAAAGATGGCTCTGGCTCTTTTAAATCTGTCTTGATTTGGTCTCATTGGACTGGTCTTTGGATAAAACAACGTACATAAGTTCATATATGCTGGTAATTATATCCAATGAGGCGGTGGGAGTCAATTTCAATAAGACAGGGGAAGACCTCACCGAGTTCTCAGGCTTGATGACTGGGGCTAGAATGACTTGGAAAAGGTCCGAAACTGTGTGCAAGTGTGAAACACATGGGATTTCCCCGTTGGCGATCCATAAGGGTGAAGGGGTCAGATCTACTCTTAACTCTTATTGCTTTCATAGGCTCTAAGGCTGGGTTTGTTAACTCTCAAGTACGTGGCAAAGGAATTCCGAGAGCCGCACAGACCGCCCCGCAAGAATAGTCTGGCACTGGGTGTCGCTCGAAGCATGGGATTGCCCTTCACCGGTAGGGGTCTTTTCTGTCCGTCACAGACAGAATGACAATCACAAGGTCCTGATCCCGAATCTCGTAGATGGTACGGGTACTGCCCCTGTCGGACCCTGTACGTGGAGCGTCTGGTTGAAAGTTTCTTGATGCCGGGCGGCCGGGCATCAATTCGTGCTATGATTTTGGAGAGGTATTTTTTCGTGAGGGAATGAAGTTGCTTGCGGGCCTGGGGAGTGAGCTTCACGGTGTAGGCCACAGAGCACCTGGATTAGTGTCCGAGCTCAGCTTTCACGTCTTCCCAGGAACAAAGCTCTTCTTCGTTCAGGTCGGCAAGAGCGTCGAGAGCTTCCAGATAGTCGGCCCGATCCTCCGGGTCATCAAGCGCCGCCAACTCTTCCAGAAGCTCTGGATCATCCAAGGGCGGACGACGGTCCGAAGAGGAGTTTTTGCCTGTTTCAGCTATGGTCCTGTCAGACATTTCGTTGCCCATCGCGTCAACAGTCGTTTCGCTCGCTACTGCAAGCCCTGATTTCATTATCTGGTGGAGATGAAGGGATTTGAACCCTCGACCCCCGCGTTGCGAACGCGGTGCTCTCCCGCTGAGCTACATCCCCACGAGCGCAACATTACAAGCTTTCTTCATCGCTGTCAAGGTCGCGATGTGAGCATTCACCTGCTCGGGGCACCCATCAAAAGGCTTTCCGAAACTGTCTCAAAATGATTTGACGCGAGAAGATCTGCCTCTACACGGAATCCTATTGCGAATGCCGTTATTATTCAGTAACTATTGCAATGATAATGCTGTCGATTCATTTTCTTCCCTGCGCTTAGATCTTTCAGAGAGAGGGGTGAGGCATGCCACAAAGAAGCTCCCAGACTCGCAAGAGCATTGGAAAGGAGACTGTCAGCCCCCCGGCTGTCTCTCCGGGAGAGCTCGAAGTGAGCATTTTGGAAGTAATGAAAAAGCATGCAGCAAAGAAAGGGCTGACCTACTCCGAGCTTCTTAAGAAGTGTGGCGCGCGCCTGAAGCGGTCTTTGGCGGCATTGTTCAATCGAAAGGAGCCCAGGAGCGAAGACGTCAAAGGGCTTCTCTATGATCTTTGGGGAAGAGGCCTTCTGTTTTTTGAGCCTCCTAATCGTGGTCAGCGGGTGGGGCGAGTCTGGGACATGGAGTCGGCACGGAACGTCTTTCCGTTAGCATGCCCCTTCGCGCCGGAACGTGATAGCTCCAAACAGACCACCGAGGTCAGCCAAGAAGCACTTAAAGCGGCGTACAGCGAATTCGTTCCAGAGCATCTAGGCGGGTTTGTGCCGATTTTCAAGGTGCGCCGAGCACTAGGTTGGTCAAGCCAAGCATTCGATAGCCTACTGTGGGACCTAAACGAACGACACGATCCTGTGGTGGAACTGCATGGAGGAGATCCTGCCGATCTGACCGAGGGAGAAAAGCGAGATTCTTTGTGGAAGGACAGCAGGCTGCTGATTCGGATGCGCTGGAGGGTGCCATGAAGGAGTCAGGACTTCAACTCCCCTTCAATCCGTTCGTAGATATTGCGGTAGGCAATCCCTGGAAATCTGACGAGCCCGACGTCAGGAGCATAAACTCCGGGGCCTATGACGGCTTGCTTAGGCTAATCAGACAGCTCGACAAGACTCCGCATTTGGCCGCGCTTGTTCTGGGATCTGCCGGGAGCGGAAAGACTCACTTGATCAAGAGGCTCCTGCAGTCCCGTGATGCGGATGTGCTGTTCGTGTACGTTCACCCCATGAAGGATCACAAGAGGGTATTCACCACTCTCATGGAGCATGTTTCGACAAACTTGGCTGCCCGTACTCCTTGGGTCAATGAAACCACGCATGCGACCCAGCTCGATCTCACAGTCGTAAATGTGATAACAGCCGCTTTCGAGCACTACCTTTGCCTAAATCCGGAGGACCCGGGGAGGATCTACCTTAAAAGCATAAAGAAAGATCCTCTGAAGATTCTGTCATTCAGGAAGTCCCGGAAATGGAACGTACTTATCGACAATGCCCAAGAATTTTTGAAAGACAGACCTTCTTTTCAGAGCGCGACCTCAAAGAAAGTGCTCCGAGCATTGTTTCAGTATCTCGACAAATCTAAGCGGGAAGCAGTGTGCACTTTTCTTAGCGGCACAATTCCGGATCAAGAGGAGTGCGAAGCTCTCGGCCTTATTTATGGCGAAGGGGACTGGTCAATTGAGGCCCAGGAACAGCGGTCCAAAGACATTCTGAAGACAGTCGGCGGTCTGCTGGAATTCTATCGTCCTATGGTGTTGTGCTTCGATCAACTGGATTCCATTGAAAGTCCTGAATTGATAAGAGCAACTGGAACCCTCTTCATGGACATCGTGAACGAAATCGAAAACGTCCTGCCAATAGCATTCATGAGGCCGGAGAACTGGGAGAATCATTTCAAGAAACACCTCGACCAGTCAGCCGAGGATCGAATAAAATCTCAGTGCCTTTCGCTGGAGGGGTGCAATGTCGATCAAGCCCTGGATATAGTTAAGGAAAGACTCGCCTGGGCATTTCGGGCAGCTTCGGAGGTTCCGCTCGATCCCTTCTTCCCCTACGATCGCTCCATGATCGAAAAACGGCTAAAAGGTGTGACCAGCCCGCGTGACGTCCTGTCCATAGCCAACAGTGTGCTTTCCAAAGGGAAACAACCCCAGCGGCGCGAAGATCCCACGGAGGTAGTGAAGAAGCAGTTCGAAGCCGAACGTGAAAGGCTGCTGGCTTTAGGCGAAAAAGAGCCGCTACGCCAAGACACGGTGGTAGCGGCCTTCAAATTGTACTTCGAAAACCAAAAGGATCGGCATGGCTACCGGGCGAAAAACGTCGAAGTCTCAGGCGGCGACATCAGACTTCATGCCATGCCAACCAATGGGGCCATTCGAGAAAGAGTAGTCGAAATACGCGTCGAAACGGCTATCCATTGGAACCCGCTTGGCAAGTCTCTCGAGAGAGTCAAGAGATCATTAGAAAGTCACTTGAGCGACTTCGTGTTTCTTATCCGGGATGATCGATGCCGGATTCCTCCGAAGAAAGGGTCCATGCCGAAGACAGTCGAGAAGCTGAGAGAGTTTCAACGTGCAGGGGGTCATTTGCATTACATTGACTACCAGACCCTTACTACACTTTACGCTCTGGTACACACGTGGGACAAAATCGGCGCAGGCGACCTTTCATATATTTCGGGTCAACATGGAGAGCGCGATGACATAGACCTCGCGACCTTTCTCTGGTTCGTGAGGCAAGAATTTAATTGCGACTTGCTTAACCGGCTGGAGTTCCAGTTCTTGGAGGCAGAGCGTGCCAAAGGACAAAGAGTGCTTCGGCCAAGCGCCCAAAAAGAGAAAGAAATCTGTTCAGCTATCCAGTCCATTCTTGACGAGGCTCCTTACAAACTCAAACTGGAGCAAATACTGGTGCGGCTTGAAGAAAGGGGCATCGTGAAAGATCTGACTCATAGCTTTTTGGCGGAACTGATTGGCAAGCACAGCGACAGGTTCGGCAATATCAGCGTTACACCGCCCCTATACTTCCTGAAGAAGTAACAGGGGATGATTCGACCTACTCACATTCGGAGAATCGGACTGAGTCCCCGGCCGATTTCTCATGAGTTTCGGGTCCTGTTAAACCGTTGCAGCAACAGGGTAACCATTCACCCGCGTGGGGCAGGCTTTCCAGCCCGCCTTTGTGTTAACTTGGCTGACGGGAGCCTGGAAAGCCTGCCCCACACGTTTGGTGACACTTTCCCGCTGAAAACCGAATGCTGACGCAACTGGCCACATAAAGCTTGACCGATTCAACGGCTTGTGCCATGTAAGAAACAATGAATATATCATTCCATACCTAGGCATAGTCTGAACAAGTCGTAAGCCGAACCTCTTCCAGCCACCGCGGTGGGTATTCCCCAGGAGAAGATTGCCAAACTAAACCTCAAAGACTTCAACCACAAAGAACTTTGTGAGAGAGGAGGACTTGCTTATGGATGTCACTCGCCGGGAGTTTCTAATAGTCTCCGGCATGCTGGGCACAGGTGTGGCACTGTCATCGCTGGGCCTTGATTGGGGGTCGGCAAAGGCTTATGCCGACGCACTCAAGATCAATAAGCTGAAGGCAGCCAAACACTCCACGTCGATCTGTCCGTACTGCTCAGTAGGCTGCGGACTAATCGCCAGCACTGACACGAAATCCGGAAAAATCATCAACATTGAGGGTGATCCCGATCATCCCATCAATCAGGGTACCCTGTGTGCAAAAGGCGCATCCGTCTTCCAAACAACTGCCGCCAACCCCAACCGGCTAACCAAAGTCCTGTACCGTGCTCCGTGCGGTGACAAATGGGAAGAAAAAAGTTGGGATTGGGCCGTCACAGAGATCGCAAGGAAGGCAAAGACAACACGTGATGCCGGTTTCGTCGAGAAAAACGCCAAAGGCCAGGTCGTCAACCGTGTGGAGACCATAGCCCATCTGGGAAGCTCAAACATCGACAATGAGGAAGTTTGGGCACTTAATGCCATGATGCGGGCGATGGGACTGGTTTACATCGACCATCAGGCACGAATATGACACAGCCCAACTGTAGCGGCTCTGGGAGAGTCGTTCGGTCGCGGCGCAATGACGAATCACTGGGTGGACCTCAAAAACAGTGATTGCCTCCTGATCATGGGCAGCAATGCTGCAGAAAATCATCCCATCAGCATGAAATGGGTCATGAAGGCCAAAGAGAACGGGGCTACAGTGATTTCCGTAGATCCTCGTTATACAAGAACTTCGGCCATTTCTGACTTCTACACGGCTTTGCGTTCGGGAACGGATATCGCCTTCCTCGGCGGGATGATCAACTACATTCTTGAAAAGAACAAATTCTTCAAAGATTACGTGGAAAACTATACCAACGCGTCATACATAGTAGGCGAAAAGTACGATTTCAATGATGGCTTGTTCTCAGGCTATGACCCCCGGACAAGAAAGTATGACGTTACGACATGGGCTTTCAAGCGGGACGACAAAGGAGTTCCGGAAAAAGACCCGACCCTGCAGAATCCAAGGTGCGTCTTACAAATCCTAAAGAAACACTATTCGCGATACACTCCGGAAAAGGTTTCGGACATCACGGGCACTCCCGTACAAGATCTAGTGAAAGTCTACGAGATGTATTCGTCCACCGGAGTTCGAGATAAGGCCGGAAGTGTCCTGTACGCCCTGGGCTGGACCCATCATACGTTCGGGACTCAAATTATACGCACGAGCGCAATCATTCAATTGCTACTTGGAAACATCGGCATTGCAGGCGGTGGAATCAATGCCTTACGGGGACAACCTAATGTTCAGGGCTCCACGGACGGCTGCCTGCTGTTCGATCTTATGCCCGGGTACCTGAAAGTTCCGAGATCATCGCAACCAACGCTTGAAGCCTATTTGAAATACAACACACCAAGAACCGGTGAATCACAATCCGCCAACTGGTGGCAAAATTATCCCAAGTACACAGTGAGTCTACTGAAATCATTTTTCGGCGAGAAGGCTGTTAAAGAAAATGACTTCGGTTACGCTTGGCTGCCCAAGCCAGACGATGGAGCCACGTATTCCTGGCTGGACACGTTAGACGTGATGTACGCGGGGAAAATCAAGGGTATGTTCGTCTGGAGCCAAAACCCGGCGGGCAGTTCCCCCAATACCAACAAGGTGGTAAAGGCCCTATCGAATCTCGATTGGCTTGTACATGCAAACATTTTCAACAACGAGACTGCATCCTTCTGGCACGGCCCGGGAATGGATCCCAAGAAGATCAAGACTGAAGTCTTCCTCCTGCCCGCTGCATGTTCCATCGAAAGGGAGGGGAGCAGTACCAACAGCGGTAGACTGGTACAATGGCACTACAAGGCTGCCAAGCCTTCCGGGGATGCCATCGCTGACGGAGAAATGATCAGTCGCCTGATCCTCAAGCTCAAAGACCTGTATCAGAAGGAAGGCGGCAAGTTTCCGGCTCCGATCCTGAATCTGAAGTGGGACTACCTGGACGACAAGGGCCGTTTTGATCCCAACAAGATGGCCAAGGAAGGCAACGGCTATTTTCTCAAGGAAGTGACGCTCAAAGACCCAACCGGGAAGGAGGTCAGCTTCAAGACGGGTGATCTAGTTCCTACGTTTGGGTTTCTGCAAGCCGATGGCAGCACCTCGTGCGGAAACTGGCTCTACTGCGCTAGCTATACAAACTCGGGCAACATGATGGTCCGCAGGGGCAAAGACGACGCTACCGGTCTAGGGCTATATCCAGGCTGGGCATGGTGTTGGCCGGTGAACCGGAGGGTCCTTTACAACCGCGCTTCCTGCGACCCGAGCGGTCAGCCTTGGAACCCCAAGAGAGTCCTCGTGAAATGGGAAAACGGCAAATGGGTGGGTGATGTGCCCGATGGACCTTGGCCACCTATGAGTGACAAAGAAAAGGGCAAGCTCCCCTTTATCATGAAGCCCGACGGCGTGGCATTCCTGTTCGGTCCCGGGATGGCTGACGGCCCACTCTCCGAGCATTATGAGCCCTATGAGAATCCTCTTGGAAAAAATCTGATGTCTTCGCAAGTCTGCAATCCCGTATTCAAGGTCTTCAAAAGTGAGATGGACAAGGTTGCCTCAGCGGATCCAAAGTTTCCGATTGTTTGCAGCACCAATACGATCACGGAGCACTGGTGCTCCGGTGCCATGACCCGATGGCAGCCGTGGCTCCTCGAGGCTCAACCCGAGCTATTTGTGGAAATGAGCCCGCAGCTCGCGAAGGACATCGAAGTGAAGAACGGCGATCGGGTCAAGGTTGCCTCTATCAGAGGCGAGGTGGAATGCGTTGCCTTAGTGACGCCCCGCATAAGGCCATTCAAAGTGGCCGGAAAGATTGTACATCAGGTGGCTATGCCATTCAGTTTCGGATGGCTGATCCCCAGGTCAAACAAAAACTCATCCACGAATATCCTGACGCCCGCTGTCGGAGATGCCAACACTATGTGCCCCGAGTACAAGGGCTTCATGGTCAATGTGATGAAAGCATAAGGAGGTGTGAGACATGTCTGAAGGATATTCGATTCTGGTTGACACCTCCAAGTGCACTGCTTGCCGCGGCTGCCAAATAGCCTGCAAGCAGTGGAATCAGTTGCCCGCAACGGTTACGAAGAACTGGGGAAGCTACCAGAATCCGCAGGACTTGTCGACAGAAACGTGGAAGCTGGTCCGATTTTCGGACGGCGCCAATGGCAATGGCAAACCCTACTGGTATTTTTTCGCCGATTCGTGCAGGCACTGTCTATCACCGGGGTGCATGACAGCAGCAGAGAAGGACGAGATAGTCCAGGATGAGAAAACCGGAGCCGTGCTCTATACGCCGAAGACAAAAGACCTGGATTTCAAAGCCGTGGTCAAGGGATGCCCGTACGATATCCCGAGGCAGGATCCCAAGTCGAAGGTTCTGTTCAAATGCACCATGTGTTTCGACAGAATCACAAACAATCAGATACCCGCGTGCGTGAAAACGTGCCCAACAGGCGCGATGACGTTTGGCGAACGGAACAAGATACTGGAGATGGCCAAGAATAGAGTTGAGGAACTAAAGAAGAATTATCCGAAAGCAGTTGCACTGAACGCGGACGATGTCAGAGTGATCTTTATAGTGAAAGATGAACCGCAAAAGTACTACAAGTTTGCGGCCGGCAAGTAGCTTGGAAATTTGAATTTGCCTCCAATACCGATTCGCTTTCAAAATTGTAAGAAAATCCCCTCTAACCCCCCTTTAGTAAAGGCGGGATGGGGGGATTCTGAATACGAATCGTTATAAGGCAGTAAGATTGGGGAACCCTTTTAAAAAGGGAGTTCCCCGATCTTCTTGTGGACACGGATTCCCTTTTAATTCCCGACTACGGATGTGCAGGAGTCGCGGCCTCCACATCCCCCAACCCCAGTTCTTCCAGTTTTTCTTTCGTCGGAATGCCGGTTTGTTTGTCCCAGGCCCGCAATTCGTAGTATTCGTCCTTCATTTGTTCGAATTTTGACTTGTCGAGGACCGCTCCCTCGTACTTGCCTTTGGGCAGCGGCTTTTCGAAAAACTTCCTTGGTAGAGAATCGTCGGCCCTGGTCAATCCTTGTCGAACGTCAAACATCCGCTCCAGATTTCGTATTCGTTCGGCTATTTGGAGCAGCCGCTCCATTTCCCAATCTTTGCCGGTCACAACCCTGAAGAATTCCCAGGCCTTTGTCACATCGTGAAAAACGTGAAGTGTGTACGGCCACGTGCATATTCCCAGGCTGTCCGCCACGATTACATCGTGTTCGGAAATGACGGTAGAGAGGGCCTTGCCCTGGTACGAATGGGGGATTGCAGCTTCTTCGCTACCGAATTTTGCCTTAGCAACTTGTTGGAACCATTCGGGAGCGTTGTGCCAATCAATCTCGATGAGGCTTCCACGCAGCGGCAGCGGGTCTCCGCGATGCCCAACGGCCTGCATGAGCGCCGAAGCATGAAACGCTCGGAATTCATAAGGATGCGGAGCCAGTCCCTTCACCAGATCCAATTTATCGACTGCGGCAGGTCCGAAGCTCTCCGCTGCGACTCTCTGACCCTGAGCCAGGAGATCCCCGTAGCCCTCGCGGTTGGCGATCTTTTGAATCGTGGTTAGTATTGCCTCCTTGTTGCCTCTTTCCATCGCGATGCCGTCCGTGTCCTTCGCAGAGATGATACCTTCATGATAAAGCTCCATCAGCAAACCCACGGAAGCGGAAGTTTCGGTAGAGTCCAACCCCAGCCTGTTGGCCATCGATATGGCCTGCCAGAACACGTCCATGTCCAAATTCCAAACCGAGCCGGTGAAGCCGCTCCAAGGTTCGCACGTGGTGTGGCCCTTACCTATTCCAGGTACGTTTAAAAAATTCTTGCAGCGAATGGGACAGGCAAAACAGCCCACATTCTTGAGCTGATACTTTTCAACGTACTCCGGGCCTCCGTAATCTTTGATGATGTCTTCCCAGCATACGTCCTCGAAGTAGCCGACAGGAAAGAAGCTGAGGTCATACATCATGGCCACGAAACGAACATTGCCCCAATTGGACAGTTCCTTGCACGCGGGATGTTCTCGGATCTCTTGGTTGACGTCGATGGAGAGCTTCAGCATCTCGTCGGGCTTCGCCACACCCACGCTCCCTGAGCCACGCACAGCGATCGCTTTGAGGTTCTTCGAGCCCATTACAGCGCCTATGCCGGTTCTGCCGGCGGCCCCCGCGTACTCGGTTATGAGGCAAGCGAAGCGAACCAGCTTCTCCCCAGCCGGTCCAATGCATACAGATTTGATCTCGGGATCACCCAGTTCCTCCTGAATTGCTTTTTGAGTCTCGAAAGTGTCTTTGCCCCACAAATGCGCGGCATCCCGTATTTCTACGCGACCGTCTTTGATCCAAACATAGCAAGGCTTCTCCGCTTTTCCTGTGATGATAATGTGGTCGAATCCCGCGTACTTGACCTCGGGCCCCCAATAACCTCCAAAGTTGGATTTGGCTCTCAGGTTGCTCATGGGCGAAAGCGCGGTCACATCGGTTCTACCCGAAGAAGGCATTGCAGTACCCGTCAGTGGCCCCATGTTGAAGATTAGAGGATTACCGGGATCGAACGCGTCGGTTCCCGGAACGTAGTGATCGTACACGAGGCGAACGCCGATGCCCCTCCCTCCCAGAAAATCCTCTATATAGGGTTCGGTCGGTTCTGTGGAGACATGGCCCTCAGTTAGATTTATCTTTAGAATCTTGCCCACCCATCCGTACATTGTTTTGCTCCTTCGAAGCCTTATGCCTCGCCGGTGAGGTTCCTGCCTCCAGTGGCCACTGGACTGCGTGAGCGTCGAGCGACAACGGTTAGCTTATCCCGACTGGAGGTCCGGATGCATATTTACGGTAGTGAGCTGACAGGAAGCGAAAAAGGGGTTAATTCTGATTTGACATAATTTACCGATCTTGTCAACAGCATGAGAAATAGATTGGGCACGGCAATCATGTGCGAGTTAATTACGACTGAGCATCTATGAATATTTTTAGGGTAAGACCATCATCCTTGTAGGAAGAGTGACTGCTCATATCACGCAGGATGGATGTGCCCGCACGGACATAAAAAATTCTTGACAACCCGGACAACCGAGGTTACGATTTAGGCGTTCCTCAACGTTTCTCTCCTCTGGCCTGTGCACATCTCATGTTGTGCCACTCGTGTGCAAGACAACCATTACACTCATCCACAGTAAGTTCTGAGGGAAGGCATCCTATGCGTAAGGCCTTCTGGCAGTCATTGCTAAGTCCGATTTGGCCAAACATTAGTTCTGGTCCGAGGAGAATCAGCAAGAAGCAAGGTCCGTCCGCACGTCGGTTGCGAAGCCAAGGCCAGCATACCCGGATTAACTTTCCGTGAGGGATCGTAAAGCTGCGAGAATTACGATCTGAAGATCTTGAGACGACAATTTACTTGCTGACGGAACGAAACCAGGGGTTCTTATGAGGAAGATGGTATCAGCTCACGAGGTTCCTGGAATGGTCTTTTGCCAAGATGTCACCGGAATTAGGCCCAGCAGGTTAAAGGGGGGGGGGTAAAAATCATGTGTGGTAGAGCCCGCGGATGCTCGGAGATTGCTCAACGTGAGCAATGGGCGTCTCTTTGTGTCGGCCCTGACACTAAGACTTGTCCGTGAGGATGATGCCGCGGAGAGAATGGTCCGGGCAGCGATAGGCCCGGGCGTAACGCTTTTCCCAGCCTTTCGAAGGCGGAATGAACACGGTCGCGGATTCCGAGGAATGGCCGAAGGTCAATGTGGCAGCCGTGAATAGAGTCAATCAATAGAAGAGGTGGCTTACGGGCTGCGGGTTTTCTCCAAAGACATTGTTAGCTTTGAAAGGAGGCCGAAATGATCAAGAGGAATATCAGTCTTAACGGCGTAAACAAAATAGTAGTCGCGGACCCGGAAGCTTCGCTGGCAGACGTTGTGCGGGGTCAACTGGGTCTCACCGGCACGAAGGTCGGATGCGGAAGTGGCCAGTGCGGGTCTTGTTCTGTTATCATGGACGGTAAGCTTATCAAGTCCTGCATCACCAAAATGAAAAGAGTCCAGGACGGTGCCCAGATTGTCACCATAGAAGGAATAGGGACACCTAACAATTTACACGCTTTACAGTTGTCTTGGACCGTTCACGGCGGGGCTCAATGTGGATTTTGCTCCCCGGGATTTATAGTGTCCGCAAAGGTGCTTCTGGACGAAAACAAAAATCCCACCAGACAGCAAGTAAAGGATTGGTTTCAAAAGAATCGAAACGCGTGCCGCTGCACTGGGTACAAGCCTCTCGTGGACGCGGTCATGGATGCGGCGAAAGTTGTTCGAGGGGAAATGACCGCAGCGGAGTTGGCTTACAAGCTCCCTGCCGACGGCAAAATCTGGGGGACCAACTACCCGAGACCTTCTGCAGTCGCCAAAGTCACCGGAACCATTGACTACGGCGCAGACATTATCGCCAAGATGCCTTCGGGAACATTGCACCTGGCATTGGTGCAGTCCAAGACTTCCCACGCCAAGATTCTCTCCATTGACACGTCTGAAGCTGAAAAAATGCCCGGCGTGGAGAAGGTTGTCACCCACAAGGACGTCAAGGGCAAAAATAAAATCACAGGGCTTATCACTTTCCCGACCAACAAGGGAGATGGCTGGGACCGACCGATTCTCTGCG
Organism: uncultured delta proteobacterium; assembly: GCA_963729795.1. Classification (GTDB taxonomy): domain Bacteria; phylum Desulfobacterota; class Desulfomonilia; order Desulfomonilales; family Desulfomonilaceae; genus CAWBBA01. The sequence goes on from CAVSPC010000016.1 coordinate 481,957, forward strand.
ATGAGAAGGTATTCCAGTTTGGAGACGCCATAGCTATCGTATGTGCCGACACTGAGGCCAATGCCAGAGCGGCGGCGGACAAGGTTCAGGTTAAGTTCGAGGAACTCCCCGCGTACATGAGCGCCCCGGCAGCGATGGCCGACGATGCAATTGAAATCCATCCCGGAACGCCAAATGTCTACTACGAGCAGAAGCGGGCCAAGGGCCAAGACACAAAGCCTCTGATGGATTCAGCGGCTTACGTAGTGGAAGGCGATTACTACTTGCAGAGGCAACCCCATTTGACCATGGAGCCGGATGTCGGGTTTGCCTATTTTGACGAAGAAGGACGCCTGACAATTCATTCCAAGAGCATCGGTATTCATCTCCACCATGCCATGATTTGCCCCGGGCTTGGGATTGAACCGGAGAAACTTCGTCTCGTTCAGAATCCCGCAGGTGGAACGTTCGGGTACAAATTCAGTCCAACCATGGAGGCACTGGTCGGGGCAGCGGCCATGGCGACCGGCAAGCCGGTGGCTCTGAAATATGACTACTATCAGCATATAACTTATACCGGGAAGCGTTCCCCCTTCTTTATCAAGCTCAAATACGGAGCGGACAAAGATGGTAAAATCATTGCCATGGAAAGCGACTGGGTAGTAGATCACGGTCCGTATTCGGAATTCGGCGATTTGCTCACCTTGCGTGGAGCCCAGTACATCGGTGCAGGCTACGGGATACCCAACATCAGGGGCCTCGGCCAAACTGTGTGCACCAACCACGCCTGGGGCTCTGCTTTCCGGGCCTATGGTTCTCCTCAAAGCTTTCTTGCCTCTGAATGTCTAATGGATGAGCTTGCCGTAAAAATGGGGAAAGATCCGTTAGAGTTGAGATACCTCAATGTGTATCGTCCGGGAGACACTACCCCGACCGGCCAGACACCGGAGGTTTTCAGCTTTCCGGACATGATTGACAAGCTCCGACCTCTTTATCAGGAGGCCTCAAAGAGAGCGAAGAACGGAATCCACACCTGATAAGAAAAAGGGAGTCGGCGTTTCCATCGGCATATACGGCTGCGGTATCGACGGTCCGGATGCGTCTGAGGTAACGGTAGAGCTTGTTCCGGATGGAGTGGTATTGTACAGTTCGTGGGAGGACCACGGACAGGGAGCCGACATGGGTGCTCTGGGAACCTGTCATGAGGGCCTGCGCCCGCTTGGCATCACTCCTGACAAGATCAAGCTCGTTATGAACGACACGGCTATCACCCCCAACAGTGGGCCTTCAGGTGGAAGCCGTCAGCAGGTGGTGACCGGAAATGCAATCAAGAACGGATGTGAGATGCTCTTGAACGCAATGCGTAAACCCGACGGCAAGTATCGCACTTACGAGCAGATGAAAGCCGAGAACATTCCCTTGAAGTACTCGGGGAAATGGACTGCTTCCATGAACACTCCATGCGACGAAAACGCTCAGGGCAGTCCGTTCGCGGTCTACATGTACGGTGTGTTCATGGCTGAAGTGGCTGTAGACACCAAGAGCGGAAAGACACAGGTGGAGAAGTTCACGGTTGTTGCGGATATCGGCAAAATCAACAACAAGCTTGTCGTGGACGGCCAAATCTACGGCGGAGTTGCACAAGGCATCGGCCTCGCGCTTTCCGAAGACTTCGAAGATTTGAATAAACACACGAGCCTGATCGGATGTGGCCTTCCGTTCGCAAACGACATACCCGACGATTTCAAAATCATCTATGTTGAAAACCCAAGAGAAAACGGCCCGTTCGGGGCCGCAGGCGTTGGTGAGTTGCCGTTGACCTCGCCGCATGCCGCAGTGGCCAATGCCATTTACAATGCTACGGGCGTGCGGATTAGAAACCTGCCCGCGCTGCCGGAAAAGGTGTTGGCAGGCTTGAAGTAGGGGCGTAGACTGAGGCGACTTGTTTGGGGAAAACTCAAGGATGGGTTTTCCCCAACTTATCAAATTCCTGGATTTTCATAAGCAGATTACGAAAGTGGATCAACAGGAACTACGGAAACTCGAAAATCGCTGCATTCAGGAATGCGCTCCCTGGTGTAGTGCGTCATGCCCTGTGCACGTGGATGTCCGAGCGATGAGCGCTGCCCTCGCAAAGGGAGACTTCGCCTCGGCACTAAAGGTGTTTCGAAAATCGGTTCCATTTCCGGGCATCATCAGCCGCGTTTGTGACCATCCCTGTCAGGATGTGTGCAAGCGAAAAGAAGCCGGGTCCGCCGTATCAATCCGTGCTCTTGGAACAGGCTGCTCTGACATGGGCTCCTGATGCAGAAGCCAAGTTGTTGTCTGCTCCACGAAAGAACAAACGAGTAGCAGTAGTAGGTGCCGGCCTGAGCGGCCTCACAGCCTCGCTGAATTTGGCGAAAAAGGGATATGAGGTCGTCCTTTACGAGGCCACGGACAGATTGGGCGGAAGCCTGTGGGACTACCCGGCCACTGAATTGCCTCGCTGAGACTATTCTAAAAGATTTTCAGATACTTGCCCAGTTGCCGGTGGAAATCCGCTTCAACACTGTCGTGGGCAAGGATGTCTCTATTATCGATCTTCAGAACGATTACGACGCGGTTTACGCGGGGTCCGGGTTCGAGAGCCGGCTCCAAATCGGCCTGGATCTCACCCCTGAGGAATTAGTTTCCACTGATCCTGAAACATTCGAGACAGGCCGGCCAGGGATATTTGCCGGCGGCAGTGTCGTTAGGGGCTCTGAAGAGCGCTCTCCCATCCGGTCAATCTCCGATGGCCGACGAGCAGCAATCTCCATAGACAGGTTCCTGCAAAAGGTCTCTCTAACGGCGTCCCGGGAAAATGAAGGCCCGTACGAAACCCGACTCTTCACCGCCACAGAAGGAATTAAGCCTCTTCCTGAAGTCCCCATATCGGATGCAAATGTGGGATATTCTGCAGAGGATGCGGTGCAAGAGGCCAAAAGGTGCCTACAATGCGAGTGCATGGAATGCGTCAAGGTGTGCGAATTCCTTGCCGAGTTCAAAGGCTATCCTAAGAAATACATCAGACAGATCTACAATAATCTGTCCATTGTGATGGGTCAGCGTCACGGGAACAAGCTCATCAATTCATGCAGTAATTGCGGGCTCTGCAAAGAAGTTTGCCCGGAAGACCTCCACATGGGCGAAGTATGCATAGCCGCCCGCGAGACCATGGTGCAACAAGGCAAAATGCCGGTTTCGGCCCATGAGTTTGCTCTGCGGGACATGGCGTTCAGCAATGGCGTCAAATTTGCTCTGAGTCTTCATCAGCCCGGAATGGATTCCAGCAGGTTTCTCTTCTTTCCCGGTTGCCAACTCAGCGCTTCCTCTCCCGAAAACGTGAAACGGACTTACACATATCTAAGGGAGCGGCTCGAGGGCGGGGTTGGCCTGATGCTGCGCTGCTGCGGTGCTCCTGCAGAGTGGGCGGGGCGCCGTGAAGAGTTTTCGGACGTGATATCCGAATTCGAGGCACAATGGGTCGAAATGGGCAGACCGGAATTGATCGCGGCCTGCTCCACCTGCTATGCCGTATTCAAAGCCCGCCTCCCGCAGGTAAAAATACATTCCCTTTGGCAGATGTTTGACACCCTGGGATTACCCGAGAGCCGCCGAATGGAGCCTTTCGCGGTAGCGATTCATGATCCTTGCACTTCAAGACATGAGGAGCACATTCAGGAAAGCGTTCGAAGCATTCTTGGGAAACTGGGATACGAAGCCCACGAACTGCCTCTAACTCGAAATCGAACCGAGTGTTGCGGATTTGGTGGGCTCATGTATTTTGCCAACAGGGAGCTGGCTGAGAAAGTCAAGAAGCGCCGGATCTCGGAAAGCCCTCACCATTATCTGGCTTACTGCGCGATGTGCCAGGATCAGTTCAGGTCGGAGGATAAGCCGACCTGGCACCTTTTGGATCTCATTTTCGGCTCCGACGATGTTGAAAAGGCAACTCAACGGGGGCCTGATTATTCTCAGAGACGTGAGAACCGCGCAAGACTGAAAAATTCTTTGCTGAAGGAACTCTGGGGTGAAGATGTGGCCACGGATCGTGAGACTACAAAGTTGCACATTCCCGAGCACGTTCGGGAGTCGATGGAACAGAGAATGATCTTGGCGGAAGATATCCGACAGGTCATCGAGTGGGCGGAGAGAACGGGGTTTAAACTTGTCAGCGGTGATTCCGGTCATTTCCTTGCTCACCACACTCCGACAACAGTCACTTATTGGGTAGAGTATTCGCGGACAGACGAAGGTTTCGCCATCCACAATGCCTACAGTCACCGAATGGAGATCGTGGAGGAATTGAAACCGTGAGTAATCATGTTGATCCCGGCGAAGCTCAAGGTTGGTCGTGCGCGAAGTGCGGCATCCCTCTGGAGATGGGCAAGGTTGAAGTAGCCTACATGGGAAGCAAGTATCCGGTTAGTCTGCCGAGATGTCCCAAATGTGGGCTGGTGTTCATCCCGGAGCGCTTGGCGCTGGGCAAGATGGCAGAAGTTGAGAAATTATTAGAAGACAAATGACGAAATAATGAGTCTCGGAGACACCTGCACTGTTTACGAACACTTGGCCGAAACGGAATTGGCCCTTGAAGGCATCAGACCCGGCGGTCTCGGACTTACCGAGCGAGCGTTGACCTGGTGCGACTTTCCTCCGAATTGCAAAATTCTTGATGTGGGATGCGGAAGCGGAGTCACGCTCAACCGGTTGATCGTCCGGCACGGTTTCTCAGCGATAGGCATAGACGCGTCTTCTCATCTCCTGGACCAGGCCCACTCGAATAATCCTGCTTTGGTGGTAGTTCGCGCCGCAGGAGAGAATCTCCCCTTTCCGGACGAGTGCGCGGACGGGGTATTCGCCGAGTGCAGTCTGTCCGTGATGTATGATCCTGGGAGGGCTTTGGACGAATTCCGGCGAGTCCTCAGAATTGGCGGTAAATTGATCCTCAGCGACGTGTATGCTAGAAATCCGGAAAACATCCCTCAATTAGCCTGTGTGCCGACAGGTTGCTGTCTGAGAGGAGCGATTTCTCGCGCAGAACTTTTTGAGAGACTGACACGTCGTGACTTCAGAATCGACCTCTGGGAGGACCACACAGATCTGCTGACACAGTTTTCCGTCCAGTTGATCTTTTCTTATGGCTCGATGAGTCAATTTTGGCTGAAAGCGGGCTCGAACTCGGTCGATCCCGAGCAGATGAAGCGAACGATAGCCGAAGCGAAACCAGGTTACTTTCTGCTCATCGCTCAAAAGTCAGTAGGCTACGGCACTATGAAAGTAGGCATCTCGCAATGAACGATGAGATTTTCCGCATGTTGGAGTTGGCGGGACAGGGTTTTCATTGCAGCCAAATTCTGCTTTTCTTGGGACTGGATGCCCAAGGAAAGCAAAATGCTGACCTCATACGAGCCATGGCAGGGCTTGCGGGCGGGGTAGGATTCTGTGGAGACATCTGCGGCGCCCTGACGGGTGGAGTCTGTTTGTTGGCTTTGTACGCCGGCAGAGGCATCCCGGATGAGGAAGAAGACCCTAGACTGAACGTCATGATCAGCGAATTGGTTGAATGGTTCACACAGGAGTTCTCGGAGTGCTACGGAGGTATTCATTGCCGAGAGATCCTGGCCGACGATCCGAGAAACCAGACCTCAAGGTGCCCGCAACTTGTGACGCGAACCTACGAAAAGGTCAAATCACTCCTGCTTGAAAATGAATTTGACCTTTCCGAGGGACGTGATGGCGTCTGAGGATACTGCCCCTTTGTTCCATACACAAAGCCTTTGCCCGGAATGCTTGAGGCGAATACCTGCCGTCCGGTTCGAACGTGGAAATGACCTCTGTATGAGGAAGACATGTCCTGAACACGGTGAATTTCAGGTCGTGCTCTGGCGTGGCGATCCTTCATACCTGGGCTGGGTTCGTCCACCCAAGATCCCGAGTTATCCCGAAAAACCCGCTACCCAAGTTGTTGAAGGGTGCCCTTTTGATTGCGGCCTCTGTCCGGATCACCGCCAGCATACGTGCACCGCTCTTATGGAAGTGACCCAGCAATGTAATCTGCGCTGTGCGTTCTGCTTTGCCGATGCAAACAGGTCCAGTCAGCCCGATCCGGATTTGGCGACAATTCGACGCTGGTACGAGGTCGTTCTCTCCACTGAGAATTCCTGCAACATTCAGCTTTCCGGCGGAGAACCGACCCTTCGCGACGATCTCCCCGACATCGTGGGCCTTGGGAGGTCCATGGGATGCCGATTTATTCAAGTGAACACAAACGGGTTGCGATTGGCAACTGAGCCTGCTTACGTAGAAAAGCTTAAGAATGCCGGCCTGGCTTCCGTGTTCCTTCAGTTTGACGGAATGAGCGACGACATTTATCTCAAATTAAGGGGAGCGGCCTGCCTCGCTTCAAAACTGGCCGCGATCGAGACCTGCCGCGAGCAAGGAATCGGGGTCGTGCTCGTGCCCACGGTAGTCCCGGGTGTGAATGATCACGTATTAGGCTCTATAGTTGAATTTGCGCTAAAAAACCTCGATGTAATCAGCGGAGTGCATTTTCAGCCCGTGAGTTATTTCGGCAGGTATCCCGCGATTCCATCTGATGCGAACCGCATCACAATACCCGAGGTCATCCGGAAACTGGAGATCCAGACAGAAGGGATTCTCAGAGCTGAAAATTTCAAGCCACCGGGATGTGAAAATGCTCTATGTTCCTTTCACGGTACTTTCGTGCTTATGCCCGATTCCAGCGTAATAGCACTGACTAATCACAACGTTGTTGACTGCAAATGCGGCCCGGTAAATGCCGCAGAAGGTGCGCAAAAGAGCAGGCAGTTTGTTGCTCGGAACTGGTCTTGGAAAGAGAGTACAGCGCCATCACAATCCGACAGCGACTTTTCGATGGGCCAGTGGGACGTGCTCTTGGAGCGCTCTTCCACTCACAAGCTCTGCATTTCGGGTATGGCGTTTCAAGACGTATGGAACATTGATTTGGAGCGTCTCAGAGATTGCTGCATACACGTGATTAGCCGAGATGGCAGACTGATCCCATTCTGTGCATACAATCTCACAAGCTCAACTGGTCGCTCCCTGTTTGAAAGGGGACAGTGAGCGATGGAAAAAACGCCTTTGGAAGGTTGGATCGCGGGCAAAATTGAGTGCCTCTCTGGCGACCCCACTGAAAATGATATCCGTCAATACCAACTTGAGCGGTTGCGAGAGACGATCAATTATGCCGCCGAGAACAGCCCATTCTACCGTAGCCGGCTACGGGGATTTTCCGCTGCGGATCTGAGGACCATCAATGACCTGGAGTTGTTCCCATTCACGAGGCCTCAGGACATCCGGGAAAAAGGGCCACAGTTCCTTTGCGTCTCCCAGAGTGAAATCGAGCGTGTAGTAACACTTCCGTCGTCCGACGGCACCGAACAGCCGAGACGGTTGTATTTCACTGGAGAAGACCTTGAACTCACGATGGATTTCTTTTTTCACGGAATGTCTTCGCTGGTGAATCCTGGCCAGAGAGTGCTCATACTTATGCCCGGCCCGCGTCCGAATTCCGTGGGGGATCTTTTATCTCGGGCTTTGACGCTCATGGGCGTGGAAGGCATAGTGCATGGCTTCGTACAAGATCCATCCAAGGCTATCCGCGAAATCTTGCTGCAGAATATTGACTGCATCATTGGCCTTCCCTTTCAAGTGCTATCCATTGCGAAACATAGCGCAGCAGAGGAAATCCCGCCCGGACAAATCAAGAGCATCTTGCTCAGCCCAGATGCCTGCATGAATTCCCCCAATGTTCCAGCGGCTATTGTCAGTGAATTACAAAGGATCTGGAACTGTCCTGTGTTCAACCACTACGGTACCACCGAAATGTGCTTCGGCGGCGGCGTGGAATGTTGGGCCCTGCGCGGATTCCACCTTCGTGAAGCTGACCTCTATTTCGAAATTGTTGAACCGGATTCCGGTGCGCCGCTGCCTCAAAACGAGTTGGGCGAAATCGTTTTCACGACGTTGACCCGAAAGGGAATGCCTCTGATTCGCTACCGAACCGGTCATTTGGCGAGGTTTCTTTCCGAGCCGTGCCCGTGTAGGACTGTATTACGAAGGATGGAAAACGTACGAGGGAGAATGTATGATGCAAGTGTGCATTCCGTCTCGTTCGGACGCAAATCGGTACCAACAAGGAGTTGACTTATGGGCAGGCTCGTTCAAACCATCTGTAAATTGCTGGAGAACGGAGAAGACTTAGTGCTGGCAACTATCCTGAGCCACGAAGGTTCAACCCCTCGAACAGCCGGCACAAAGATGGTGATACGTTCGGGCGGTGACAGCATTGCGACGGTTGGAGGCGGGTTGGTGGAAGCTGAGGTGGTGCAGATAGCTGACGAGGTGTTTCGAACTCGCAGTGCCCAGATAAAGGCTTTCGACCTAACCGGTGTCAACATGGAAGGAATGGATTTGGTTTGCGGCGGACGATTGGAAATCCTCGTGGAGTTTGTGACTGCCGGCCCTGCAAACCTACAGGTGTTCCAGGGGCTGTCCCGGGCGATGAGCGAAGGAAAGAAGACTTACCTTGTGGCCGACCTCGGCGGAATCGGAGAAAGTCCGAAACGAGTGGACAGGTGTTTAATTGGTGAAGACGGCACGGTATGCGGTTCAGCATGCGCAGCTAGTGTGAAGGAAATCGTGAAGCGTTGGACAGGCAAAGAGAGATATCCAACTTTGGTTGCCGCTGATAACCACCGGTACATGATCGAACCGTCCTTTGCCCCTGGTAGCGTTTACCTATTCGGCGCGGGCCACGTATCCCAGCAGGTTGCCCCATTGGCAAAACTGGTGGATTTCAGAATCGTCGTATTGGACGATAGGCCGGAGTTTGCGAATGGTGACCGGTTTCCCGGCTGCGACGAGGTGAAGACCCTAACGTCGTTTGAGAGGGCGCTAGATAAGTTTGAGATTGATGAAGACAGTTACATAGTGATTGTTACTCGAGGGCATCTTCACGATAAGACCGTCCTGGAACAAGCCCTCAAGACGAATGCTCATTATATCGGCATGATAGGCAGTCGAAAAAAGAGGGACAGGATTTTCGCCGAACTCCGGGATATGGGCTTTGCTGAGACGGACTTCCAGAGAGTGCATGCGCCTATAGGCACAAACATCGGCGCCGAGACACCAGAAGAGATTGGCATAAGCATAGTGGGGGAACTGATCAAGGCAAGAGCCGCGCGAATTTCGTGAACAGCCGTGATGAGGTAAGGCTTTCGCGCTCTGCCTTACCTATGACACTGACGTTAAAGCCGTTTTCTGGAAGAGTTCCAGGATAAGGGTGCCGGACATTGATTCCGGCAACGATATGAGATTGACGTGCCGTGGTCTATTGAACTGCCCGCAGTGCTGAGACTAACCGAATTCACTTCATCCCCTAACAAAAATCAAATCTTTTTCTTAAGAAAAAGTAGCGCCTTCCAAAAAAAATTCTCACACGGTTCTGCTTTCATGTAACCGAGGAATAATCCGCGGATCCGAACACGCAAAGACTTGGGTAGGACTAGGAAGCCGTTGCGTAATCCCGCGTCCCGCGGGACTTTCCCGAATTCGCGACACGATGGCGCCGACGAGTGAGGTTACGCGACAGGCTCCTTGGGCGTCGCCGATTGCCTCAGATATTTCAAGGCGAATTGTAGGTTCCGGTCCGTCGGGAGGCATGATACCGATTCGCTTTCAAAATTGTAAGAAAATCCCTTCTAACCCCTTCTTTAGTAAAGGGCGGACGGGGGGATTCTGAATGCCAATCGGTATGAGACATGGTGAGTCCCGGACAAATACAATGAGGCATATTCGAGAGCGACGTCAATCCGGCACCATACTCAAACAAGGGCTTCACCCTTAATAGCGGTCAATATCCATGGAGGGCAGAGCAATGGGATACTTGCCGTCGGATGATTCGGTTTTCGCAACCAAGAAGGCCACGGAAAGGACGCTGTCTCTTATCTCGAAAGGGAAGAATTTCAACTTAGATGATTGTTACGACTACGCTCGCGTCCTGATGTGGATGAAAGAGTCTCATGAAGAACTCTCACTTTTCCCTGAGGAGCAAGATCGGTTTGCTTTATTTTGCTTAAATTCCTATGCATTTCCGAAGAACCGAGTGCAATGGGGATTGCAGATACTTGGAAATGCACTGCAGAAGCTCAGACATAGAGAAGAGTGGGGCAGTCCCTCGCACCTTCAAAAAGAACAGACTTATCATGAGACAGGTTTGTGAGTAGTCCGTGCGAGGAAGTAGACGCATCTACGGAAGTGAGGACATCGTGGAAATCGTGGCTGACATTCCGGTTCCGGGAGATTGTGCGAGCACAATTTTCGATTACAGTGGCTGCAAGTTCGACCCTGAAATCGCAGCGGGGCTATGGATACACATCATGGAACATAAGTGGCTCCTTTCCGAAAAGCTCGGACGGGATGTGGGGATAAAGGTGGCTTGTCTCGATTACATTGAGAACAATGATTGCATTCGGGTCGAGCTCCGAGAGAAGGAAAGAGAGAATCTTCACAAGGAGCTTGGAGCGCGTCTCGTGGATAGATCGGTATGGGAAACCATTTCTGACACCCAGCCGCCCAAACAACTGGTTAATAAGAGAATCATCCTGCCGCTGACCGCGGAAGGTCTTGCTCGGAAGCACGGTGTTACCCCGCCCAAGACGATCATATTCTTCGGCCCTCCAGGGACCGGCAAGACGCATTTCGGTCGTGCCATAGCCGGAATTCTCAAATGGTGGTACGTGGAAATCAGTCCCAGTTCCCTCGCAGCAGACGGGGCCGATCGGGTGGGAGCGAACCTGAAAGAAACCATGGAGAAAGCTCGCAGACTCGATGAAGCGGTCATCTTCATCGACGAATTCGAGGAACTGGCAGGAAGCCGAGAACAGGCTTCCAGAATCGACAAATCAATAACCAACGAGTTCCTCAAACAAGTGCCTCTACTTAAAAAACAGGAAGCCAAACTATTGCTCGTTTGCGCCACCAATCACATTGGTGAACTGGACGCGGCCCTGTTGAGGCCCGGAAGATTCGACTGCGTGATTCCCGTTGGGGGTCTGGACAAAGAAGGCCGCCATAGGGTTTTCGAGCATTACCTGTACAAGACAAATCATGGAAATGTCGACGTGGAGGCGATAGTGTCCGCCATTCCGTTCTTTACACCTGCGGACATAGAGTATCTTTTCCAGAAAGTTACCCAGCATGCATTTGAACGGGAATATGTGGTAGGAAAGGACTATCGCATTTCAACGCGCACCTTTCTTGAGATAATCCCCACGATCAAGCCCACCTTGACCGAAGAGATAATCAAGGAACTCGAGCAGGACAGCCTCAAGTACACACGTTACTGAAGGATCAAACAGCGTAGGGAGTGTAACAGAGCGGACTTTATAATGGTTGTCGAAAGTCGTGTCCGTATACGACGTGTGTATGCCGCCACCTAATGCATGCTGGTGGGACAGTTCCGGAAGCCGCGGCGCAGCCCGCCTATTGGGATGAAGGCGAAAACGCCTTTCGCCGCCTATCAAAACCGCAAGCATCCGTGCATCATACATTTGTGGCCGCTAAAGAAGCTCTTCGGCCAGGCTAGCCAGCGGGGAACGAACCGTGTCTTTGAAATTTACAATGCCAACCGTCCGTTGATTTGCCATCTTACTCATTGCATAAGCCAAACCGCTGGTTTTGCGATCCAGTCTGCGATTCCGATCGATCTGCCCCAGATCTCCAGTGAACACCATCTTGGTGTTCGATCCTGCTCTGGTAATAATTGTCTTGACCTGATGAGGGGTCAAATTTTGAGCTTCGTCGATGACTATGAAAGATTTGTGGTACGTTACCCCCCGAATATAATCAAGCGGCTTAGCCACTATCTTCTTGTTCTCTTGAAGTCGTGTAATCAGATCCCCGTTTTCGGGTCTTACGCTTCCCAGGAAAGAAAACGCCTGTGATATCGGTTCCATCCACGGAGACATTTTTTCATCTAGCCCGCCGGGCAAGAACCCTATTTCATCTCGATCTTCCAGGTGAATCATTGGGCGTGCAATGACTATGTTGGTGTATTTCTTTCTCTGTTCAAGCGCCCCGGCAAGGGCTATCAACGTCTTGCCCGTGCCGGCGCCACCCTGTAAGAATACAAGGTTGATTTCCGGATCGAGTACTTGCGCAAGGGCAACGTACTGTGACCAATTGCTTCGACTGTCTTTCCCGTGGAATTTTTCCTTATCAGTCCCATTGCCGTTGGACTCGAGTGAGAACGGCCTCAATCCGAAGACCTCTATATCGGATGGAATGATCTTGAAGTGATCCCCCTTGAAAAGAGCGGCAAATGATTCCTCCCAGTCCCCTGCAATTTTGCTCCAACAAACGACTCCCTCATTGTGCTGCACAGGTTCGAGATCGTGGATGCGGCACTCAAATGTATCCCCAATTTGAGAGATGCTTTCCGGCGGGACGTGGACACGTTTGAGGCAACTGTGAAACAAAGCGTTCACTCGATTATACGGATAATCTTCAGCCCTAATTCCCAGTTCTCTCGCCTGAACCCTAACGATGGTATCCCGGGACATCACCAAAACTTCAGTTTTCCCGTTCTCGGTTACCTGGAGAGAGCGGGCCGTTGCGATGATCTGGTGGTCAGCTTTGTCCTTCTGAAGATCGTTCGTGAAGTACTTGCGGCTAGGCTTTGGCTCTATTTTAAAAGAATTAGTGTCAGTTTGGGCCAGTTCCTCTATTCTTCTTATGACTTCCCTTGCGTCCCAGCCGATATTGGGCTTATTTTTCAATTGGTCCAATTCTTCCAGGACGATCCACGGGACAATAAGCATATTATTGTCGGCAGACAGGATTTCGAGGGACTCGGGGTCGTGGACGAGAACGCTAGTGTCCAATACAATTATTTTCCTTTTGTCTCCGACTACGCTTTCATTCGGCTTTTCCGCCTGCCCCTTCACATTTCTCAAACGTGATCGTTTGGAAAATCGATTTGTGCTATCAGGATAAGGGGTAGTGAGCCCTGACCTGTCTCCAAGAATTCCGTTGGGTTGTGATCGAAATCGATTTCTTTGAGTCGCGCTTCCGCTAAATCTATGTTTAGAATTCATGATGGGTGACCTGACGTGCCTCCTTTCAGGTTCGTATCATGGAAGCTTCGAACATGGGTCGTAAAGAGAGGGCAAGCGATCTCCTATGTCCGGCCCATTAGCAGAAACAAGCGGTTCTTTCTTCGTTTCAAAACCGAACTAGCACGTTCCTGGAACATTTTCAACCCAGCCATTAGAATTATTGGTTAATTTTACGCTAAATTTACATTATCTTGCGGTTAAATGCGTGCATCAGACATTGGGTGGCATCGGATATCTGCCCCATTTCCCGCTACATTCCGGGCGGCTCGAAATCCAAGACCGGGGAGTCCCAAGCGTAGCAGGGAATTGTCGAGGAGACAGAGTGTGACTTGTCGGTGGCGAGTGAGGCGATCGGTTGCGCAACTGTAGTTAAAGGCTACCTTCAACATTCACTCAGACGAGCATCAGTAGTAGCAAAGCGGGCCGCCGGTTGTGGCATTAGCGGAAACCTGGCACAGAGTTTGCTAGCAAGAATGGTGCCAGGCTTGGTTCAAACGTAAGTGACGAGGTAATTCATAAACCTCGGCATTTTTCAAAGAGAAAATTGATATGAAGGAGACTCTCCATGGAAAGAGAGCGCCCCGCAAAGTCTACACTGGCCGAACTCTCGAGTGGCTGGGAGCATTTGCTCCAGGCGCAAAGTTTGTCCGTGGAATCCGCGTATCGCATCCAAAGACTCATCGACCGCGGCGTACCGCTTGCTAACAAAATGTTTCTAAAGACCATCAAAGGACGAGAGATGATACTGCAATGCGCGGAACTGACACGGCTCCTGCGCCTTGAATTGGAATCACGAGGTGAACGTGTTTATGAAGTCTTGACCGACCTGGAGAAAACTTACGAAGATCTCCTGAGGAAGACTTATGAGTTTCGAATCAAAGCCGGGTAGAGAGCGCTTTGTCGGGCAATTCGAGGTGTTATGCCAATTCGCGTTCAAAGTTAAAATAAAATCCCCACTAACCCCCCTTTAATAAAGGGGGGCAGGGGGGATTTTGAATGCGAATTGGTGTCCTTTCATAAACTGGCTTATCGGGCCGACCAAACCTTACTTGTCAAGCGGTCGGCAGACTGGTAACCTGATCGTACGCGCCTTCTCCGGCTATTTCCGGAGTACGGCCGTGAGGTTTGGCCTGCGATTCGATCTCCGCATACTCGGCAGCACTCGAGTAAACCATGAAAGGAGCCAAGATTGCATCAAGACGATTCACTTCTTAAATTTGAGGTGCCGGAGATCATCTATGGTCTTGGGGCATTGTGCCAAATAGGACAGTGCGCCAAACGCTTAGGCGGCGAAAGAGTGATGCTGGTCACCGATCCGGGAATCGTCGAAGCGGGCTGGGTGGATGAAACGATCAAGCATCTTGAACAAGAGGACTTGAAATACGTTCTGTACGACAATGTGGTCACGAATCCTCGAGATTTTCAGGTGCAAGAAGGCGCTCAGGAGTATGTCCAGAAGAAGTGTGACGTGATCGTGGCAATCGGCGGGGGAAGTCCTATCGACACGGCAAAAGGCATAGCAATTCTGGTGTCAAACCACGGCAGCATTCAGGAATATGAAGGGTGCAACCGGATTATCCAACCGCTTCCTCCCATGGTTTGTTCACCGACCACGGCGGGCACAGGTGCTGACGTGACACAATTTGCTATCATTACTGACACCGATAGAAAAATGAAAATGACGATCCTCAGCAGAGCCATCATGCCCGATATTTCGCTGGTAGATCCGCGATTGCTCCAGACCAAGTCTCCGGAACTCATGGCTGCCACAGGTATGGATGCCCTGACTCATGCCCTTGAGGCCTATGTGTCCTCACTATCATGGTCGATGACCGATCCTCATGCAATTCACGCGGTAGAATTGATTGCCGAACATCTTGTAAATGCTGTAAAATACAAACAAATCGAAGCGCTCGAAGGAATGTCCATCGCCTGCCTCGAGGCCGGCATAGCGTTTTCCAATGCCATCCTGGGAGCTGTGCATGCGCTGGCCCATCCGGTGGGAGGTTTTTACGATATACACCACGGGGTGGCAAATGTCGTGCTTCTGCCGGCTGTGGTACGAAAGAACTTGGAATATTCCAATGAAAAGTATGCGCGAGTGGCGGCGGCAATGGGAGCGCAAACCAACGGAATGACCGTAACGGACGCTGCCATCAGCCTTCTTGAACGCATTGAGAAACTAATTGCTGAACTCGGGTTGCCTACTAAGCTCTCTTCGCTGGGCATAAGTAAGGACGACATCCCGCGGATGGCGGCTCTTGCCGAGCAGGACATCTGCATGTTAACCAATCCGTGCTGCTACTCGATTGCGGAAATCGAGGAGCTATACCGGGAAGCCTGGTAAGGACGTCACATGTCAAAAGCAAGTACACCTGCTGACTACGATTTTAAAGGGATCGGTTTTTCGAAAATAGGGTACTTCAAGGAAGTTCGCTCCAAGATAAAGGAACTTGAAGACCTCAATATAGAACTTGCGCGACGTCACAACAAGCTCGAAGCAATCATTAACAGCATGAGCAGTGGGCTGGTGATCTTGGACCGAAACCTGAACATTATCTTTGCAAACAAGGTCCAGGTGTCCATGTTCCCCGGCGTCTCTCTGATAGATCAGGAGTGCTATAAGGCTCTGTACGGAAAGAAAAAGAGATGCAAGGATTGCCCGGCCCTAAAAACACTGGAAACTCACGAAACATACAGAGGTGAAATCCTGATCAAGGAAGGCGGATTTGCAGGTCGGTACTACGAATGGACTACTTCACCCATAAAGAATCCATTCGGTGAGGTATCCGAAATTGTCCTGCTCATGCGTGACATAACCCGGCGCAAGGATTACGAATTCAAGCTATTGCAAGCCGACCGCATGGCCGCAGTAGGCTTGCTTGCCGCAGGAATCGCGCACGAGATCAACAACCCCTTGACCTCCATCGCGGGGTTCTCAGAAGGATTGCTTAAGAGGCTCAAGGAATTCAAGGGGCCGATAGACCGCAAGCAATTGGCGATGTTTAAAGAGTACCTTGAAATCATTTTTAAAGATGCTTACAGATGCAAAGATATCATCCAGAATCTGCTTGAATACAGCAAAAAGTCGACTGATGATACGGAGATTCTGGACATTGACCAAATTGTCAGCGACACTGCATCTCTCATTCGGCAACATGCTAAAGACAACAAGATCAGAATAGTTGTCAAGAATAGCTTGGCCACCGGATTCAATCGAATCGTCGGGAACGAATCACAGCTCAAACACTTATTTCTGAATCTCTTTAATAATGCTTTTAAAGCTATGGAAGGCGGCGGGCAACTCAGCACACTGGCCAAAAATTCCGGCAATCTCATAGAAATCACCATATCTTACCATGGGCGTGCTGTAGCGCGGGCAAAGGACCGGACTCGAGATCGCTTGTGTGAAAATGCAGCCGAGAGGGACGGGCGTATGGACCTCTCGATCTGCTACAGCATCATGCGCCATCATGGCGGTGATTTGCGATTGGAGGACTCGGCTGGAGGAGCGCGCAAATTCGTTTTGCAATTTCCTTCCATAATGACTTAAAATGAATTATTTGGCCTGTATTTTCATCTGAATTCAACTGCCTGCTTGATTTTTTCGGAGGAGTTGACTAAGCTTGGTTAGTCTAAGTGCCAGTTTGTTCCTCACCGTATTCTTGAACTGTGATGCAAAGGTGGCCCAAAATGGCCTTTTGACTGTCGTCGCCTTAAAGACTGTCGGGTAGGCAAGACATCAGGTCCGACAACTCGGCGGATGACCACACCAAGACGACGATGTCATCGGCCTGCATCCACTCCCGCTTCTCTGGATCGCTCGCTGACCGGGAAAAAGGACTCAGTGACATGAGTCACGCCAAAATCCTCGCCATTGACGATGAAAAAAATATCAGACATTTGATCAAGAACGAGCTCACCCTTGAGGGTCTCGACGTCACTACGGCCAAAAGCGGCGAGGAGGGGCTTAAATTTTTCAAGGAAAAGAGCTTTGACGTCGTGCTCCTTGACATAAGGCTCCCCAAGATGAACGGCATCGAAGTGCTGAGGAATCTGAAACAAAAATCTCCTCGCACTGAAGTCATTATGATCACCGGTTACGGAGACATACAAACTGCCGTACAATCGATGAAACTGGGCGCCCGAGACTACATCACCAAGCCTTTCAAGTTAAGCGAGCTATTGGCCATAGTTAATGAAATCGTGGCTGAAAACGGGAAATATAAGGACCTGCGGACGCAGCATCCGGTCAATCCGGCCGACGGTGTGCCCAGCTTTGTGGGATGCCCCAGCAAAGAAATGCAAGAGGTCTATGACCTGGCCGATAGGGTGGCCGATACGGACGTGACCGTGCTGATCCAGGGCGAGACTGGAGTGGGTAAGGACGTGCTTGCGGTCCGGATCCATCTCAACAGCAGTAGAAAGGCCAATTCTTTTGTTGTAGTTGATTGCGGATTGCTCACTCAAAATCTGGCCGAGAGTGAACTATACGGGCACACTAAGGGTGCTTTTTCCGGCGCGTCTGAAACGAAACAGGGTCTGGTGGAAAAAAGCCATGAAGGCACAATATTCTTCGACGAAATCGGAAATATTGAGATGGATATGCAAAAGAAATTTCTCCGGTTTCTCGAGACGAAGAAATTCCGCCGTTTGGGCGAGACCAAGGAAAGGCTGGTTGACAGCCGAATAATCCTTGCGACCAATCTGGATCTAAACGATGCGGCACAAAAGGGAATCATGCGGAGAGACTTGTTTTATCGTATGGACGTAATCTGCCTCCGAGTGCCTCCGCTCAGGAATCGTGCCGAAGACATCGCTCTCCTGGCCCAACACTTCCTTGGACTGAACCGCGGCAGCAAGCAGCCAAGGGAGATTTCCCCCGAAGCCTTGATGGCTCTCGCCGAGTACAACTGGCCCGGCAATATAAGGGAGTTGAGATCCGTAATTACCAAGGCAACGATATTCTCCAAGTCCGATGTGATTACGCCTGAAGACCTGCCCGCGCATATTCTGACGGACAAAAAGCCTTTGCTTTCACCCCCCAAGAGTCTGGAAGATCTCGAAAAGGATCACATTGTCAAAGTCCTCGGGGATACTGGCGGCAACCAGAGCAAGGCTGCAGAGATTCTGGGTATCAACCGCAAGACCCTATATAAGAAAATGCATAAATACCAACTTTTCGTTTAATGCACACCAGCCGGTCTTCTTGTGGCCTTATGTCCCTTTAGGCCCCACCGCCCACCCACAGGCTTAATACATTGTTAAATCAAGTGGTTATGACTTTGGCCCGCACACGAACTGGGGTGACCTTGCCGTTTGGGTGAATGCAAGGGCCTCCGATCGCGACCACAATTACAACCTCCGACTCACTGGCTCAGTTTTTAGCCTTCATGTGACGGTCATCAGTGATGGGATGTTCCGGTATCGGCATTTTCTCGCCGACGGGTCGAATTCCCACAAACTGGCTGGCATTTTAGTTCAGGCACGGACCTTGCATTCACTCGCGCACGGCCGACCACGAACAGAAATTCCCAATCTAGAATAAATCGGCGTGGAAATCGGAGAACTGGTCGAGACGAGGTAGTCGGATGGATTCTTGGCCTGGGCCGGCTCTTCCAAATGTGGCTGGCGGCTCGCGGAATCATAAGGCGAAAGGAGGCTGGTACGAATAGCTCCTGGTCATAGGAGAAGCTTTGAGGAACAAGAAGCAGTCTCTAGGGCATCGGCTTGGAGTCATATCCCGATTCCAAGCAGTTGCTTGCTCGAAACCATTAGCCTCACAACCAATTACAGGAGGAGTATCATGCCGGAAAAGGTCTCTAAGGTCTGGTACGCTGCCGCCGGTGCCACAAACTGGACTGAGAGTACTATCTGCAAAGCCAAAGACCTGTTCTACATGGCCGGTCTCGATAAATGCATTGCGAAAGACGACAGTGTTGCCGTCAAAATTCACTGCGGGGAGTGGAACCGAACCGCTTGTTTAAGGCCGGAGTTCGTGGCCGCCATCGTAGAAGAGGTAAAAGCTTGTGGCGGAAGACCCTTCGTCACTGACACCACCACCCTCACGTACCATCTCTACAACAATCGTTGCACAGGCCAGATGGAGACAGAGGGTGCCAATCGTCACGGCCTTAACTGGGCCAGCCTGCAGGCACCATTTATAATTTCGGACGGCTTCTTCGGGGAAGACGATCTGAGAGTGGAGCTTCCTGAAGGGAACATCCTGAAGGAAACCTACATCGGCCGTGGGATTTATGAAGCTGACGCCTGTATTAATCTGGCCCATGCCAAAGGTCACCCCATAACCGCCTATGGAGGATGCATCAAGAATTTCGGTATCGGTGCTCAATCCAAGCGCGGCAAGTATCAAACACACCTGGCCTTCTGGGGCGATCCCGAAGACGCTATCGGTTATCCAAAGGTCAACAAGGAAGCCTGCAGAGGAACAGAGTGCCCGTATGCAAAAATGTGCGAGGATAGCTGTCCTGAGGAGGCCATAAAGGTCAAACCTGATGGCGTGGAACTCGATTATTCCAAGTGCGCCCTGTGTTACTCCTGCCAGGTGACCTGTATGTTCACAGGCATGGAAGGAATTGGCTTCCGGGATGACTATTTCCCGTTGGCGCAGATCGCCATGTCCGACGCTGCACTGGGCTGCATAAAAACCTTCAAGCCCGGCAAAATAGGCTACATGGCTTACGCAGTTGACATAGCCCCGGAATGCGATTGCTTCCCGTGGGCGGGCCTTCCCGTGGCACCAGACCTCGGTGTTTTCGCGTCCAAAGACCCTGTGGCTATTGACACCGCGATCGTCGACTTACTGGACAAAGCCCCCATCTACCCTGGCAGCAGATCCGAAGAGCTTGGTTTGAAGCCTGGGGAAGACAAGCTGAAGGCTGTCAACGCCTTTACGCCCAGGATACAGCTCAAGGCTGGCGAGAAAAACGGCATGGGGACCATGAATTATGAATTGGTCACCTATGAGCCCGAACTCAATCCGGAAAATATTGCCAAGTGGCAGATCCGAAAAGTGCCTATGACGGTTAATCCCATGCGTCAAGCCTTCAAGAACCATCACCTTGGCAGAGAATTCCCGTTCGGCCGGCACGGCGATGCAAAGACGTGGATTGGCAAGTGGAAAGGCTTCGATCCCACGGCCTAGCAGGGCTTGTGAGGCAGCATAAGGTATCATTGGGGCGGACTTTGGATCATCCGCCCCACCTTTTCTCGAAAGGCACCCGGAACCCTTCCCCTGTGGGACCTCCACAGTACTCTGGGGCTGAAGCCGGTCGCTTTTGAGTGTCGCCGTGGAAAGTAAGAGTCACAGTGCGTGCACTCGCCACATTCAACAAACAGATTTTCCACTGAAATCTGGGCCTTTTAGAGAGGCAACAATCTTTAAATAGGGTGACCATGTCCAACGTATATTGGATCAAGGGCCGTTCGGCAGGGATTTACCAGAGCATCATCGCAAAAATGACGGGCCTGCTGGGTACCGATGAGCTGGCCAAGCTGATGGTGCCGGGAGAAAGTCTTGCCATTAAAATGAATATGAGTGAACTCGGCTACGCACATTATCTGCCGCCCGTAGTCGTTAGCACCCTTTTTGAAAAAGCAAAGGGCCTGGGAGCGAAACCGGTTGTGACTGACAGTTGCAGTCTGTTTAAAGGATCTCGTTCCAACGGTTACGATTGGATAAACAGCGCTCTCACACTTGGCTACAGTACTGGTGAGACATTCGACAATCAGATGATGCTTGCCGGAGGGTACACGAATGAAGAAGGCAGATTCTACCCCTCCGAAGGTAGGCATCTCGGCGGCGTCGAACTTGGCAGTCTTCTTACAGATACAGGAAACGTGGTGGTCATTTCCCATGTCACAGCCCACCCTCTCCTGGGACTCAGCGGAGCCGTCTACGACTTTGGTGTGGGCATGTTGACGACCTCAGGCAAGCTCAGGGTCCATTCGTGCCTGGAGATATCGTTCGATCAAAGCAAGTGCGACAATTGTGAGGCATGCTTATCTTTCTGTCCTACCGGAGCCATATCCAGCGGTTCCCACACCATCGCTTACGACCGTGAGATCTGCAACAACTGCCTTGGATGCTTTCTTTCCTGTCCGAACGGTGCCATGAGCATCAAACCGGAAGGAATTCCAATATATCAAGAAAGCGTAGTCGAGGCCGCTCGCACTGCAACGGACAACCAGCGGGGTTCGGCTTTTTTCATAAATTTCCTGAGTTCTGTGACTCCGCAGACGAACGACCATCCTTTCTCAGACATACCGTTCATTCCTGATCTAGGCATACTGGCATCGGAAGATCCGGTAGCCGTCGACTGGGCCAGTTATCAGATGATTACCAGCAGTCCCGGTGTGCCCGGTTCGATAGCCGAACAATTGGGCGTATTGGGCAAAGGTCAGGACAAAGTCAAGGCTATTACAGGCATCGAACCTGAGCATTGGATCGAATACGCGGAACAGATGAAACTCGGGAGCAGGTCTTGTGAGTTCCTATCTAACGCTTGAGTTGTTTGATGAGCGCTCCGACATTTTTCGCTCAAAAGGAGGCGGCATTAATGTCCACTGACCAGAGCATGGCAGAAATGCACAAAATGCACGGCCCCATTAATCATGCGATGGCCCACGTGAATTACAAGCTGGCCGTGATCAGCGGAAAGGGAGGGGTGGGAAAGACCAGCGTAGTGGTCAATCTCGCTGCCGCCCTGAAGAAAAAGGACATGGAGGTCGGGATTTTTGATGCCGACGTTCATGGCCCCAGTGTGCCAAAAATGGTGGGTATCAAAACCAAGATGCGGGACCTACTTCACGGAAGCCACGGCATCGACCCCGTTTCCACGGAACACGGTTTAAAGGTCATGTCGGTAGCGCTCATTTGGCCGACCGACATGACACCCATCATGTGGCGCGGTCAGTACAAGGCCCGCGTGCTCAGGCAGTTCCTAAGCTCCATTAAATGGCATGAACTTGATTTCCTGCTCGTAGACCTTCCTCCAGGTACAGGTGATGAGCCAATCACGATAATGAAATCAATACCAGGCCTGGACGGTCTGATTGTTGTCACCACACCTCAGGAGATCTCCACTATTGTATGTAGTAAGGCCATCAACGCGGCCAAGGAACTCAACACTCCCATTATCGGCCTAATAGAGAACATGAACTCCTATCGTTGCCCCGGCTGCGGACGTCAAGAATTCCTGTTCGGCAAAGAAAAAGGAGAGAAGCTGGCCAACACCTTCAAGATTCCGTTCCTCGGCGGCATACCTCTGGATGGGCAATGCTCGGATGCCGCGGACGAGGGGGTGCCTATTGTTTTTAAGCACCCGGATTCTCTCACTTCTCAGGCCATGCTGAAAATTGCAAATGAGATTGTCAGAAGATTACCTCCCAGGCCAAAAGCAGTAGTACAAGAGCATGCCTGGGAAGAGGGCAGAGACCACAAGAGAAGAACTCATTAGCAGATCGCACGCGGGATTTTGATAACGCTCACGGCGGGATACAAATCCGTGCGGCGCTGAGGCGAAATCCGCGATTGAAGATAACGACCAGGAAGGAGTTTGAGATGGCAGATCAACAAAAAATCGAAGTCACCGGGAAAGGTCCCGCCTTCATCAGAGAAGCCTTGGCGTTGTTCAAACAAATTGACGGCCAGTGTGCTGCTTTGTCGCCGGATGCTGCTGTGAAAATCAAGTCAACTCTCTCGACCAAGGCACATGAAATCGAGCCTCTGCTGAGCCGAGCGTACATGAAAACAGTCAAGGCGGGAGAGACCGCTCTTGGCTGCAAGCAACTCGCAAGCGACCTGAAATCGTGTGTAGACAGCGGTGATGAGGCTAATGCATTGGAACATTTGGATAAACTTGGGAAGGAACTCGACGGACTGGCCCACAAGGTGAAAACGTTTGTTGTGAGAATGACGTGACGCAGGAGGGGTGGTTTTGCCGGAATACCTGAGCGACGATCTTCTGGCCATTATGAGGATAATTCAGGATAAGGGCGGCACGCACTGTTCGGGATCCTGCCACCATCGGAAACCTGGTGAACTCCACTGTCACACGATAGGTCAGGAACTTAAAATATCGTCCTCAGGTGTGAAAGATCGAATACTTGCTCTCCTTCGAATGGGCCTGCTGAAACGCGAACGAGTGGGTGGGCAAGAAGCATACCCCACCACGATGTTCACCATTTCGGCTAAGGGGAAAATGATGCTGACTCATAGTAGCGATGGCGACAAGAAATAGAGGTCCTTATGCCGCACCCAATGCACGAAGCGGTAGTTGACTTGATTCAGAAGGCCGTAGCTCTGATGGACGGCTTTCTCCGATATCAATTTGATTTGAATGAATACTCGGAGAAGCTGAAAGCGCTGGACGTGGACGCCGTAATGGTCACGTACGCAAACGATTTCAAGAATGACGCCACGCTGGTCTATTACCTGGATTCGCTCATGCTCCTCTCATCGCTCCAACATGAGTTGGATTTCCAGGTTGCCGAATACGGCGCCAACGTAGCGTTGGAAGACATGCGTAACTTGCTAGAGCTATTAAAGAAATTTCCTCAAGCGTAAGGCTGGTTATCTTGAGGCAGCGCCCGGAGTGGCCGGAAAGGAGCAATCCATGAAACTTGAAGGCAGAGTGGCTGTTGTCACGGGTGGAGCCCGAGGCAACGGCTTTGCCGCAGCCAAACTATTGGCTGAAGAAGGAGCGGACATTGTAATTGCCGACATCTGTGAGGACATGGCTACGATCCCGTATTCGATGTCCACCCCTGAAACGATGGCTGAAGCGGTCGACAGCATCAAGCAAATGGGTCGAAAAGCCGTAGGAATCAAGTGCGACGTGCGAAAAGCTTCAGATGTTGAAGCAATGGTTCAACAAACTTTGGACACCTTCGGCAAAATCGACATACTGGTTAACAACGCCGGCAACTCCTCCATGATGGCAGTCGCGGATATGAGCGAGCAGGAATGGGATGAAGTTCTGGACACCCACCTCAAGGGAACTTTTCTGTGCTCTAAGTATATTGTCCCGAAGATGATTGACCAGCACAGCGGCAAGATCATCAACATTTCGTCCGTAGGCGGTCATCGTGGGTTCGGATTGGGGGCTCACTACTGCGCAGCCAAGCACGGGATCATTGGGCTGACGAAGTCACTGGCTATGGAAGTGGCGGATCACAATATTAACGTTAATGCAGTGTGTCCGGGCACAGTCTGGACGCCGATGATGCAGGGAGTGGCCTCATTTTTCGGCATGGAGGCCGAAGAGGCCAAGGAGCAGTTTCTGGCAGGGCATCTGTTCAAAGACCGCGAGATCATGCCCGAAGATATAGGCAAGGCCGTTTTGTGGCTTGCAACCGAAGATTCGAAATGCATCACCGGTCAATCCGTGCTCGTGGATGCCGGCTGGACCTGTCGAGCACCCTAGCTGATGTTCTTGGGATCCTTGGCCGGCTTTGGCCCGGTCAGTTCGAGGTCAGGTGAAATTGACCCACAAAAATGAGGAGGCATGAGTCTTATGGACACAGAAGTCGACAGAGAAGACGTACAGTTTGACGATGCAGAATGTCATGAAGGGCCATCCGTTTTGGAAGAAATAACTATTGAAGAGATGGCTGTGGACGGAATCTGCGGGATCTATTAGGTCACGCCCTGACAGTCTGGTTCCTTACTCAAATCGAGTCGGGAACCAGACGGATACATACACATCATGTGTTCTGATGCAGTCTACCGCTTGGCCGATGGCGTCCAGGTCCGACGAGAGAGATTTGGACTCCTGTTTTACGACTACCGGGGACCAAGACTATATTTTGTGCCATCGGGGGATCTGATGGAAGATCGGTTCTTCGATGGCGAACGGACCACCCGGGAGTTGGTTGAATCCGTATGTGGAAAACATGATTGGTCACGACGAACGACCGAGGGCCGAGTGAACCAGATCCTAGAATTGCTCAAGAAGAAAGGGCTTATCCATGAGCAACCGATACGTTGATATGGGTCTATCGGCTCCGGTGAACGTAACCTGGGAAGTTACGTACGCCTGCAATTTGTCCTGTGTTCATTGCCTCTCCGATTCAGGGGGAAAGAGAAAGGGTGAGCTGACCACGGAGGAATGCCGCAGGATCATTGACGCCCTGTCGGCGAGCAGGGTTTTTCAGTTGAGTATAGGAGGGGGGGAGCCTTTTGTGCGCGACGACTTTCTTGATCTGATGGATTACGCCCATGAGAAGGGCATAGTCACCTGTATCAGCACGAATGGCACCATAATTGATGATGACATCGCACGCAGGCTCGATGACAAACTGGTTTACATTCAGGTGAGCCTCGAAGGGGCTACACCCGCGTCCAACGACAGCATTCGAGGCGAGGGAAGTTTTCGCCGTGCCTTACATGGCTTGGAATGCCTGAAGAATAGAGACATAGAAGTCAGCATAAACACGGTCTTGACCAAAGCTAGTTTTCCCGAACTGGATTCCCTGGCTGGTCTGGCCGCATCCCTGGGGGCCAAATTCCGTGTGTCGAGATTCCGACCGTCCGGCAGAGGCAAGAAGAGTTGGGCACACCTGAACGTTTCCAGAAAACAAATGGTCGCTTTTTCCGATTGGTTGAGCGGTCATATGAATGTATCTACGGGAGATTCATTCTTTTCCGTGGCTCACGAAGATCGTAGATCTCTTGGTCTGAACATGTGCGGAGCATGCAAGCTGACATGTTGTATCTCTCCGCTAGGCCAAGTGTACCCTTGCGCATTTCTCCAGGAAAAAGAATTTCTGGCCGGAAACTTGCCCCGGGATGCCTTTGCATCTATATGGACCGACTCCGCGGTCTTTCAATCATTCCGAGAACTTGAGATAAGATCCTGCGAGAGTTGCGACAGATTTGACCTTTGTCATGGCGGATGCCCTGCCATCGCTTATCATACCCAAAAGAGGCTGGGGCTTCCCGACCCCGGCTGTCTTGCGAATTGCGTATCCGTTAAGTCGTCAATCTCAAGTGTGGCTTGACATGAACCCGCTCGCAAAGGCAGGCTTTAGTCTCAGTCCTGAAACCAGCCTGATTCCCGGACATGAGGGTGGAATTGTCTTCAGGCCTAGGCCGCTGAGGGCCCTAAGGGTCAATGCGCCTGCTTTTGATTTGTTACGGAAATGTAGCAACGACCAATCTTTAAACGACGATGGTTTGGACATATCGGTACGGTTGGAATCAACGCTGAGTTTTTTCGACCGATTGTACCAAGCCGGCCTTTTGGAATGGAAGCCCCCGGACGCCGACTTTGAGCCCTCCGTCAGCATTGTCGTCGCCGCGTACAATCGGTCCGACGAAATCGGTTCGTGCATAGAATCGTTGATGAGCCTTAATTACCCGCGCCCGAAATATGAAGTCATCGTTGTGGACGACGCTTCCGAAGATGACACGTGTTCCGTGGTGTCGCGGTACGATGTCAAGCTCATCAGATTGGATAGGAATCAAGGTCAGTCGGCGGCCCGCAATGCTGGAGTAACTGAGGCCCGAGGAGAAATAATCGCTTTCATAGATAGCGATTGTATAGCCGAACCTGAGTGGCTACGCGAACTGGTGCCATATTTTCAGGTTTCGAGGAACGCTCTGGTGGGTGGCTATGTGGCCACCTATTACCGAGACTCTGTGCTTGACCGATACGAAGAAGTCAAATCGCCTCTGAACATGGGCAGGGACACACTGATTGGCACGGGCGAAGAATCAGACTTCTATGTTCCGACTTGCAACATGCTGGTAAGGAGAGATGTTTTCCTACGGGCAGGTGGTTTGAATGAAAGCCTGCGAGTCGGAGAGGACGTGGATTTTTGCTGGAAACTCAAAGAAAAAGGCTGCCGGCTGGTATACGCCCCATACGGAACCGTGAGGCACAAGCATCGGAGTCGGTTTAGTGATGCTTTCAAACGCCGCTTCGATTACGGCACCTCGGAACCTGTTCTCTATTCTCGGCACAAAGCCATATCCAAGCATTATCCGTGGCAGCCGACATGCATGGCGGTTTTTTTTCTCTGTGGGTTAGGATTGCTGTCAGGACAGCCTCTGACCGCTCCGGCGGGTGCGGCTTGCTTCCTTTGGGACGTATTCTGCAAGAGTAGACGCTATAGAAAGCACATTGGAATAGCTGTTAAGTTTGGGACCGTCCTGAGAGCCAGCGCGGTCCGTCACTTTGACCTTGCGTATCATCTCACCCGTCACCTGGTCCGGTACCATCTGATCCTGATGACCCTGATCGCCTTTATGCTACCGACGACCGTTCCGGTGTTTGTTGCTATTGTGCTGCTTCCCGTGTTTACCGAGTTTTTCAAGAAAAAGCCCAGTCTCTCTTTCCCTATGTTTCTGGTCTTGTTTCTGACGGAGCAGGTCTCCTACCAGGCAGGGGTGTTTTGGGGTTGCCTCAGAGAGAAGAGCTTCAGGCCTTACAGACTTGTATTGACACACGGTACCCGACGCCGCAAGCCGGCATGCTCCACAAAATTGAAACAGCTAGGGAAAGTAAGAAATTCGCCCGTGATTTCGAGGTGGCCGTCTTGAGAATGAAACCAAAAGAAATTAGTGAAAAATATCGCCGTCTCCAGAACATCCTCAAGGGAATGAAAAGTGTTTTGGTAGGGTTTTCCGGAGGAGTGGATAGCACATTGCTCCTCAAAGCCGCTAAGGACGTCCTTGGTTACAAAGTTCTCGCTGTTACTGCTCAATCTCACACCACAGCCGCTCATGAAAGGATCGATGCGGCAAGACTGGCCAAACTGGTTGGCGCGCAGCATCTGGCTATCGAATCCCATGAGTTCGACCTCCCCGAATTTGTTCGGAATTCTCCAGACAGGTGTTATATATGCAAGAAAAGCCGATTTGGCGACCTCATCAACCTGGCCACGAAAAAGGGATTAAGATCGGTGGCTGACGGGGAAAACATTGACGACGATGGAGACTATCGGCCGGGCGCTCAGGCCACTCGTGAATTGGGAGTTCGCAGTCCGCTCCGCGAGTCCGAGTTGTCCAAAGAGGAAATTCGTTTTCTCTCGAAAAGGCTGGGGCTCCCGACATGGGAAAAACCTTCGTACGCATGCCTGGCCTCGAGAATTCCCTACGGCACTCCTTTAACAGCAGA
Organism: uncultured delta proteobacterium; assembly: GCA_963729795.1. Taxonomy (GTDB): domain Bacteria; phylum Desulfobacterota; class Desulfomonilia; order Desulfomonilales; family Desulfomonilaceae; genus CAWBBA01. The sequence continues at coordinate 510,266 of CAVSPC010000016.1, forward strand.
CAAGCTCAAGCAGATCGATTCTGCTGAAGAGCGCATTCGCGAGCTGATCCCTGGATTTCAGGCAAGAGTCCGGCATTACGGCAAAACGGCCCGCATCGAGGTTGAGCCGAGGGCTCTGTCAAAGCTGATACACATTGGAGTTCGAAGCCATGTACTCAGTTATTTTCATCTGTTGGGATTTGATTTCGTCACCCTTGACCTGGAGGGCTACCGCACGGGAAGCCTGAACCGGGAAATTCACAAAGGGAAGTAGAAAAATGGATGGCAAGCATATAAGAAATCTGCTCGAGGCAGTGCAGAATGGCAGCATGGAAGTCGATTTCGCTATGGATCGGCTGAGGAAACTGCCATTCGACGATCTGGGATACGCTAAGATTGACTACCATCGGTGCGTCCGACAAGGTGTTCCGGAGGTCATTTTCTGCCAGGGAAAGACCATCGAGCAAATTCAAGGGATTGTGAAACAGATTGCACGGCACCACAGCAACATTCTGGCTTCCAGGGCGAGTCGCGAGGTTTATGAGGCTATTCGGGAGGTCGTTCAGGACAGCCGATATCACGAAATGGCCCGGATGGTGGTCGTCAATCCTCGTGAAATTGAAAAAATTGGAAATATCGCGGTGGTCAGCGCCGGAACATCGGACATCCCTGTGGCCGAAGAAGCAGCAATTACGGCGGAAACTCTGGGAAACAATGTAAAGCGTCTGTATGACGTGGGAGTCGCGGGGATTCACAGACTGTTGCACTGCTGCGAGGATCTATTTAAAGCTAATGTTGTAGTCGTTGTGGCGGGCATGGAAGGCGCACTTGCCAGCGTCGTAGGTGGGCTGGTTTCAAGCCCGGTGATCGGAGTTCCCACCAGCGTCGGTTACGGAGCGAGCTTCGGAGGCATCGCCGCCCTCCTCAGCATGCTGAATAGCTGCGCTTCCGGCGTGTCCGTGGTAAATATTGACAACGGCTTCGGCGCAGGCTACCAGGCCAGTCTCATCAACATGAGAGCAGCCGAGAGGACCAGCGGCGAATCAGTCCACAGGCCCGTTCCGGATGGAGACGGATCGCGCCTAACCGAGGTCTGCTGCTGATTAAAATTCTCCTTTCATAATGGCCCAAAGGAATGGAACATGAAGATCGCGTACTTTGACTGCTTTGCCGGCGCCAGCGGCGACATGATACTGGGATCTCTCATCGACGCGGGCCTGAGCCTGGAACAACTCAGGAACGAGCTGGCCAAGCTGAGGCTCAGCCATTATGACCTGGGGACAAAGAAAGTAACCAAGAGGGGGATCGGCGGAAGCCAAGTGATCGTCAATATTGACGAAGATCACCACCATCGTCACCATAGACACCTTCATGATATAGAAAAGATCATACAGAACAGCAGCTTATACGAACACATCAAGAAGCAGAGCATCGAAATATTCACCAAATTGGCCGAAGCCGAGGCCAGGGTTCACAGGACCACCCTAGAAGAAATCCACTTTCACGAAGTGGGTGCCATGGATTCCATCATAGACGTGGTCGGGTCTGTAGCCGGACTTTCGGCTTTGGGTGTCGAAAAGGTCTGTTGTTCGTCTCTGCACGTAGGAAGCGGCACGGTCGAGTGCGCCCACGGAACTCTGCCTGTTCCCGCCCCGGCCACAGCAGAGCTGATCAAAGGCAAACCCGCCTATTCCACCGGCGTGGTGGGAGAACTTTTGACTCCCACAGGTGCCGCAATTCTTACTACTCTTGCTTCCGATTTCGGACCAATGCCGCTCATGAACGTGGAAAAGGTTGGATATGGGGCGGGCACATCTGAGCCGGCTATTCCGAATCTCCTTCGCTTGATCATAGGCCAGTCATCTGAGGAAGTGCCGGATTACGACCTGGAGCGAGTGGCAGTAGCTGAAACCAACATAGATGACATGAACCCACAGATATATGACTATCTGATGCAGAAGATGCTGGACATGGGCGCTCTCGACGTATTTCTCGTGCCAATGCACATGAAAAAGAATCGGCCTGGCACGCTTGTGACGGTCATTTGCCATCCCGACCGGATAAACGAGTTCGCTGGTTTTTTGATGCGGGAAACTACTACGATAGGGCTCAGATGGCGCATCGACAATCGTATAAAAGCTCAAAGATCAATTCGAGAGGTTCAGACAAAGTACGGACCGATCAAAGTCAAGGTCGCGGAAGCAAGAGGCGGCACGCTAAATGCGACTCCGGAATACGAAGACTGTAAGCGTCTTGCACTGGAAAAAAAAATTCCCTTGAAGGAATTGATGGAGCACGCCCGAATGGCCGCTACTGAGGCTTTTCTCGGCAGCGTGAAATGACGAGCGCCTGAGCGGTATATTTCGGAGTCGGTCCCCCAGCAATGTTCCTTCCATCGACGTCATCTTAGAGCAGCCGCTGATCCCCGCCCGGCAGTTGGGCGCTCGATCATGAATCGGAAGTAAGGTGCAATACCAATTCGCGTTCAAAGTTATAAGAAAATCCCCTCTAACCCCCCTTTAATAAAGGGGGGAAGGGGGGATTTTGAATGCGAATTGGTGTAGGGTCGCAGACATGTTCAAGGCAGGTACAGTCGTATCCAGGGACCCAATTTCTAAATCGGCGGGGGAGCGCCTGGGAGAAGCTCTCCTGGAAAGGTTGGATGGCCAAGCTCCCTCAGTTTGCTGGCTCTTCAGCACCCCGTCCCAAGAATTGAAGGGGCTGGTAAGGGGAGTGGTCCGGTCTGTGGGCAACAGCCATCTGTTAGGGTGTACGACCGATGCCGAAATATCTACCGCGGGTTTGAGCACGGGCTCGGTCGTCCTATGCGGCGTTGCCACCGATCAAATCCGATTTCACTTTGCCTCGGCTAAACGTCTGCACCAGGACTCCGGGCGAGCCGGCAAGAGACTTGCAAAACAGCTCCCTTCGACCGTGCGGTACGTACAAATTTTTTCGGATGGTCTGACAGGAAACGGTTGCGCGCTCCTGAGAGGCTTGAGTTCTGCGTTAGGCCGACATGTTCCCGTTGCCGGGGGCACTGCGGGCGACGCCGGAGCGTTTCGGAGTACTTCGCAGTTTTTTGGAACAAAGTTGTTTTCAGATTCAGTGGTAGCCGTGGGTTTTGAGGGCGATTTTGCAATCGGAATGGGCGTACAGAGCGGTTGGTCCCCTATCGGGATCGCAAAGAAAGTCACCAAAGCTTCCGGTAACATTGTTTACGAACTGAACGGACAACCCGCGCTTGAGGTGTACGAGCGTTTCCTGGGAAAGCACGCGGACAAACTGCCCGCGGTGGGGGTTGAATATCCCCTTGGTCTGGTTCACAAATTGGAAGGCGCAACTGAAGAAGAGTATCATATCTTGCGAGCTACTATGGCGGTCAACCGCGAAGACGGATCCATAGCCTTCGCCGGGGAAATTCCTGAGGGCTCCATGGTGCGCCTTACTTGCGGCGATCATGCTTCCATACTCGAAGCTGCGGAACGGGCAGCTTGTCTGGCGATTACGGAGTTGGAAAACCGCTCCCCTGCTATAGCGTTCTTTTATTCGTGCATGGCCCGCAGAATCGTTCTGGGCCGGCGCACAAAAGAAGAAATAGACAGGATTCGCCTGGCGGTTGGGGCGGAATTGCCCATCGTGGGATTTTACACGTATGGAGAATTTTGCCGGGTGGCATGCAACGGGCCTAACCTGTTTCATAATGAAACGGCTTCGGTATCAGTCATCGGGTTGTGAACCATGCACGCGTTCAAGGACCTCAGAGAGCGTATCAACGAACTGGAAGATCTGCTGGAGACCGCTGACCGAAAGGCGGATATCCTAACCAACCTCTTGAAGGAGGCCAATGCCGAATTCGAGCGCGCTCTGGAACTGGTCACCAGAACAGAGACCAATTTTAGGGCAGTCTTTGAAAGCGCTCCGGAGGCCATCTACATAATCGACACGGAAACCTTGGAAATCGTCCACTGCAATCCCTTTATTATCAAATGGTTAGGGTACAGCCGAGAAGAACTCCTGTCCATGAAAATGGACGACATCATAGTCGCTGACAATGCAGAGGTCCAGGACAGCATCAGGAAGGCGCTGAATAACGAAGTTGTGCATGTCCAGGAACGCCGGTACCGCAAGAAGGACGGCACCGTAGTAGATGCCGAAGTCACCGGCACCCTTGTCGAGTATGAAGGCAAGAAGTGCCTCGCAATCCTGGTGCGGGATGTTGTTGAACGAAAACAACTTGAAGAATTGTCCAGGTACAAGGAACTCTTTGAAAGTGTCAGCGACCCGGTATTCATAAACGACTTTCAGGGGCAATTTCTCGAAGTAAATGAAGGAGCGTGCCAGGTCTTTGGCTATTCCCGCGACCAGCTTCTAAAGATGAGCGTGAAGGATCTGACAAAACCGAATCAAATAGAAATCGTATCTGAGAGCGGCAAGGTAATACAAAAAGGGGGGGCGGTAAGATTTGAAATGGAGTTGATCGCCCAGAAGGGCGAGGCCATACCATTTGAATTCCACGCTCGACCTATCACTTATAAGGGAAAACGGGCCACGTTGAGTGTGGCCAGAGATCTGAGCCTCAGAAAGAAGCTGGAAGAAGCCCTGATAAGGACAGAGCGTCTCACTGCGGTTGGTGAAATGGCGAGCGGAATCGCTCACAACTTCAACAACCTTCTCCAGATGGTCATGGGCGCAGGCCAAGCTGCCCTGGTGAAGCTGAACTCCGGCAAGGCGAGCCAATGTCGAGAAGCAATCGCAGCGATCCTGACATCTTGCGAACGAGGAGCGGATGTAGTCAGGAGAATTAGAGAATTTACAGGTGTCAGGGGCGACGAGGGTACCCAGTCTCGTAATTTCGATCTAGCAGAACTGGTTCAGGAAGCGGTAGAACTCACCAAGCCCCTTTGGAAGGATCTCCCCAGATCGCAGAAGTACCAGATAAATATGATGAATACGAAGAGATCCTATGTGAAAGGGAAGCCTTCCGACATATATGAAGTGCTCGTCAATCTGATCAAAAACGCTGTTGAGGCCATGCCGGAGGGAGGCGTACTCACCATTGGCACGCACACAGAAAAAGGAAAAGTTCGTCTAGACGTATCCGATACCGGCCACGGAATTCCCAAGAGCAATCTCCAGCGAATTTTTGAGCCCTTCTTCACCACAAAAGGGCTGAAAAGCAGTGGACTTGGCCTATCGTCCAGCTATGGCATTATCAATAAGCACTTTGGAGAAATCCACGTTGAGAGCGCTGTAGGGCAGGGCACAACATTCTCGGTGATTCTTCCCGCTGCGCGAGCGGCCAGGAAGAAAAGAATCGTCAGCAAGAAAATAGCGGCGACGACAGGTCCCAAGATCAGATTCCTTATAATCGACGATGAGGTCAACATCTTGAAGGCCATCACCATGTTCTTTGAGGATTCGGAACTTGAAATCGTTACGGCATCTTCCGGTAAGGAGGGGCTCAAAAAGTTTCAAGCGCAGGGTGCTGACGCGATCCTTTGCGATCTTGGCATGGACGGCATGAACGGCTGGGAAGTGGGTGAATCCATAAAAAGCTATTGCGAATCCAAAGGAATTGCCAAACCGCCTTTTCTTATCTACACTGGATGGGACACCAAGATCGAACCCAGAGAACTGAAGCAAAAAGGCGTGGATCGCGTCGTCACCAAACCTGTGCCCTACGACCAACTTCTGCGAATTGTCCGAAAAGAAGTCTCAATGAGTAAAGAGCGCGCGAAGAAAGCACTACCCAATTGAGCCATCAATGTTCCTGGGCTCATTTCCCCTTCTGAGTGATCATCTCCCAGAGCACAACCTCCGCCGGCTGCGCCAGAACGTCGCCGGATCTAGCGAAAAAATCCTTCATGTACGGCATGTTGAGATGTTCGTCCAGATCCTTCTTGCTGGTCCAATTCTCATAGAGCATTAGGGTTGCCTCGTCATCGAGTGACTGGTGCAGGTCATAATTGATGCAGCCCGGTTCTTTGCGGGTCGGTTCCACGAGGGCCATCACCGCTTCGCGGACCTGTTGCTCCAGGCCCGGCTTGGCTTTGATGGTCGCCAGAACGGTTACCGGTTTATCAGCCATTCTCGTCTCCTCCTATCTTTGTCCAATCGTCACATCCACCATGTGGTGGTTTAACTTTTTTGAGTCTCTCGCACAAGCCTTTTGCGGATGGGCTGACTCGGTAGCAGTTGTTTTCGCAGGTCTCCCTTTTTCCGCCCCAATTCTTGCAAGTCCCACAAACCTGTTTGCTGGTGTCCAGATCCATGTGATAGCACTCCTATGCCGCCTTTTCAAAGAATTCCTTTCCCACTCCGCAGTTGGGACAGAACCACGAATCGGGAAGGTCCTCGAACGGCGTGCCCGGATCGATTCCGTGTTCGGGATCGCCTGCAGAGGGATCGTAAATGTAGCCGCACGCGGTGCATTCCCATTTTGCCACGACATCTTCTCCTTCAATGGCGCGGTACAAGCCGCGAATTTACTCACTCAGCCCTAGGACTCTCAAAAACCGTCCCATGCCTTCCTTTTTCAAAATAACCCCTAGTCTCATGTTTCTGGTCGAATGTCTGAGGGATGCGCCGCGATAGTATTTGAGGATCGCGTCCGTCAAATCCAATACCTGGTCGTCGCTCATATTTCGGGCAATGACTTCACCGAGCATCGGATCTTTGCCGCCTGCGCCGCCGGCCATCACTATCCATCCCTTTGGAAGCCCGATTAGTCCGATGTCCTTGATCGCCGGCTCCACGCAGGAATTGTAGCACCCCGCAATGCCGATCTTCACTTTCGCGGTTATTTTCGGAAATGGGTGAAAGCGCTCGATCAGCTTTTGTGCGAAGGAGACCGTGTCGCGCTGACCTCGAGTGCAGAAGGAATTTCCCGGGCAGACCTTCACGTACTGCTGGCAAAGGGCGGCGCCGACCTGTGGCTTTACACCCAAAGCATCATAAATCTTGTCAATGTCCGCTTCCTTGACGCCCAAGAGAGCCAGGCGCTGGGCTCCCGTCAATTTGAGGGTTTTCACTCCGAAGGATTCGCAAGCCTCAACGATTCTTCTCGCGGTGCCCGGATCCATGATCCCACCTATAAGCGGAGCCATGATCGCGTAGCTCTGGCAGTCTTTCTGCAGAATTGCGGCTTTAGATAAAATGTCGTCTGCCATTTTGCCGTCACCGTGCTAGACTCTGAATGGCCTTCTTGAATTCGTCCAGGCCAATTTTGTCTATCACCCTACCAAGGCGCACTTTATGGGCCCAGGCGCAACCTTCAAAAAAATGTATGATTCTCGCCACGCTTGACTCCGCTTCCGAGTCGGTAAGACCCTCAGCGAGGACGTCTCCGAACCTGGGTTTTGCACCACAGGTCCCCCCTGCGGTGAGGGTCCACCCATCGGCCGTTCCCTTCAGGCCGATTTCTTTGACCGAGGGTGCTGCACAGCCATACTCACACCCTGCAACGCCGATCTTGAATTTAGCCGGCAAGGGGTAGCCGTGGTACAGGTCGTTCAATTTCAGACCCATGCCCATGGCGTCTTGTTTTCCATGTCTGCAGTATGTCGTTCCCGGGCAGAATTTGACCATACGCACACAGAGGCCGATAGCGTAGCCGATACTCATCTCAAGGTCGCGCCAGACCGAGTCCAAATCCTCCTCTCTGAGCCCTATAATGGCGATACGCTGGCCTGACGTCAGTTTGAGAGCCGAAGCGCCGTACTTGTCAGCAACCTCCACTATCCTTCTGAACGCGACCACATCCAGAAAGCCTCCGGGAATGTGAGGAGCAATGGCATAGGTCTCTTTATCTTGTTGCAGGATTGCTCCTTTTTCCTCCAAAATGTCGGCTTTCATTCTGCACCTACCACGCACAAAACTGCTGGCTGTACGGACGCTATGCCTCTGCACTGGTGGGATCGATGATCCGTTTCACCTCTGATACACGATTTGCCGGGAATCCCCCTTCTTGAGCGTGCTTTTTAATCAGCTCTGCATTGGGTGAGATGTACACGCAGTAGATTTTGTCATCGGTGACATAACTTTCTACCCACTGGATCTGAGGCCCCAGTTTTTCCAAGACCTGACGGGATTTTTGCGAAATGGCCTGAATCTGCTCTCCGGAAAGACTTCCGGCACCCGGCAGTTCCCGCTCGATAACATATTTCGGCATAGTAAAAACCTCCTGTTTTTTGGGATTGTTGCTGTTCCAACTCGCCGCCGACTATCGAACGCACTCTTTAGATTTCACATCCCCACGGAATTTTTGAGAAGCCGGTTTGCTCATCCGGACATGTCATTCTCCGCCTATGGCGGTTTTGACCAATTGGGGTAAGCGGTCGGCGTTCTCTATCAGCCTCAAATAAGTCTCCTTGGACAATTCTTCGTACGTGAGCGCACCAGTGGGGCAAACCTTGACGCATGTGGGGTCACCGTCACAAAGATCGCATTTGAGGACACGGCCGTTTTCCTGGTCCACAAACGTGGCTCCGAAAGGGCATGCGGATACACAGCTCAAGCAGCCGATGCAGCGATAGGGGTCTACGGCCATAGCTCCAGTAGAATAATTGCGATACGTTGCCCGCTTGGGGCAAACCATCTCACAGGAAGGTTCCTGACATCGCATGCAATTGACCGGGACAAAAATCCCTTCTCGTTCCCATTTCACCACATGTATCCGCCCCTTGGACGGACAGGAATATCCTTCATGCTTTAGCGAACAATACACTTCGCAAGTTCTGCATCCGGAGCACTTACGGGCGTCAACAATCAACGCTTTGATCATGGGATTTTTCCTTCCCCGGTTCCGATGGCGACGATCGCCCGCCATCAAAATGGATTCGCAATAACCTTCGCACATATCCTCAAAACGGCAGCAGCCCCAACTCGATGCGGCTTTTCGCTTCTTCGCTTCTGAGATTACGGAGGGACGCTTCCTCAACCGCTTTCCTTACGAGAAAACAGCGCAACGCGTTGTTCTCGGCGGAGCTGTCAAGAATCTCAATGTGAGTTACCATTGCATTGGGGTCTGTCTCGTAGCGGTGAGCAATAAGCCCCTGTGGAGACTCGAGAGTCGCGTAACCCACGACACCCGATTCAGAAGGCAGGTTGCGAATAGCCGGTCCTGTGAGTTTCTCATTAGAGCACTGTTCGGCCAGTTTCTCAGCCGCTTGAATCGCCTCCACCACCAGTGACCAATAGGCCGCGGCCACACTGAAATGAGGAAACTGGCCAATGGTCTCGGTGAGAAATCGTCTTTCTTCTTCAGCGAGAGAATATTGGAGTTCACTTCCGCTGTTCAATCTGGCGAGAGGACCGACAAAATACAGGCTGTTCGAATTTTCCGGTTCATATGCACTCCAGCCTTTTTCTTTCAGGAACGCGAAAGGTTCGTAGGACCATGTTTCCCTATGGAGTCCGATCTTCTCGAAAATTTTGTCCGGGGTGATCTGATCCACCTCTTGACCTTCAGGATCTCTTACAATCACGTTTCCGCTGTCCGTAGTGATGGAAGGCATGGGATGGAATCGGAACTCCAAGAGATCGTCCATCATTCTAGATCCTCGAAAAATGCTTTCTCGCAAGAGTTTTGCCAGTTCACTCGTAATTATCACGCACTGCTGGGAAATCTCAGAGAGTCGAGGATAGTGAGAGTCCTTCAAGAATCGGCTCACACCGCCCGGCACGGCCGAAAGCGGATGGTCTGCCCTTCCTCCGAGTATTGCGGCAGCTTCTTGAGCCAAAGCTACGCAGCTCATAATTCCATCAAAGAGTTCATACGGAAAGTGCGTCCCGCTTTCCGGAACCTCCCGCATGGGGTAACTCTTGAACGGGTTGACCTCGGATGAAAGGAGAAAATGCAGCTTCCGCAGATGATGCCGCACAAATTGCGCCTGCAGAAATGCTTCTCTCATGTTTACAGCCGGCTCGGGCGGCTCTACGTTGAAAAGCCTATCCAAGGCCATTGCCGAGACTAAATGGTGGGCCGGCGACAGAATGCCCAGGATGCGCGGCAGTTCTTCCGCGGGCCGGCCCGTGGCCATTCCGGAAGTATCTCTTACGTCCGTTATCTGAAAATAAGCCTTTGTGAGTCCGTTCTCATTGACGATCGCCACGCGAGCGGGCCGCTCTTGCCATCTCAATGGCTCCAGGATGGTCGTCGGCATGCTTTCATTCCTCCGCTGGAGCTGACATCAAGGCACACTGTGCGGGCAGAGTGTATCTATAGAAGGTTCCGGAGAGATCAACGAATTTGTTGGAAAGCTCTTCAATCTTCGTTGCATCCGCGGAGTCAAATGTGGAGCTAATGGCGGACACCATTTTCGCACCTGCATCCAAAACTGCTTCGGCTTTTCCGAAGCATCCTCTACAGCCAGCACCAATCGCTGTGCACAGCCCTCCGCATCCTTCGCGCGTGGCAAGCCCTTGGCATATCAGACCCTGTTCCAGGAGACATCGACCCGTGTCAGGAGCGACTTGGTACGATCGTCTGAACTCAGTAAATTTCTTTTCCTCTTTCACCCGAGAACAACTCGCGCAGACGGCCTTTTCACCGGCAAATGTGGTTCCGGGCGGCGGCGTAATACCCGAGGTTACGCTCAAGCTGATGGATTCGGGCAACCTGGAAGCGGCATAAGTGATCCGGGCCCCTGATTCTCCCTGGCATACAAGGGATTGCAGCGCGGCCCAAAGAAGGTTTTGAGTGGGCGGACAGCCGGGGATAAAGTAATCTACCGACACCACAGCGTCTAGACTGGAAACCCTGTATTCAATGCGCGGGAGGCTGGGAGCCTCTTGCGTGATCTCGGGCGTATCGGAGGACTCCTGTGCCAGGTTGGCCAGGCCGGGCAGACCGCCGAATGCGGCACACGATCCGCAAGCGACAAGGATTTTCGATTTATCCCGAAGTCTGAGTAATGCCTCGCGATCCGCTTCAGTTCCGATTGCACCGGCGAACAGAGCGACGTCCACCATAGGCCCGCTCTTGAGATTTTCCCAGCGAGATGCCAGCACAAAAGGCCAGAATGAGAATTCAGCCCAGCGAGTTAGTGACGTAACCTGATAATGGATGTCCAGTATTGCGTTTTCACAGGCTGAGCAACCAGTTGCGGTGAAAGCGGCTAATTTCTTCTTACGCAATGCCGGCCACTCCTTTCGCCGCTTTTGTCTTTAGAGGAATATACGGGCCTAACGCTCGAACCTCTTCGATCATCTCATTGATGAATTTGGCATAGTGAGGCGATTCAGATGCGGCAATCCATTCCAGGCGGAAACGTTTCTCTTCCACTCCCAACTCGGAAAGTAGTTTCTTGAGGAGAAACGACCGGCGGAGAGCCTTGATATTGCCCGCCAGGTAGTGACAATCGCCGGGATGACATCCGGCGATCAGCACGCCATCGGCTCCCGAGGCAAATGCTTTGAGCACGTAGTTCGGGTCTACCATCCCCGAGCAGAATACCCGGATAATCCTGAAGTTAGCTTTCTGCACAAAGCGGGCTACGCCCGCAGCATCTGCCGCAACGTACGAGCACCAGTTGCAAAGAAATGCGATAATTTTCGGCTCAAAATCGTTCATCCCAAAATCCCTTCAATCTGGGCAAATATCTGTTCGGGGGTGTAGTGCCTGACCTTGATGGCCGCCATAGGGCAGGCAGCCGCACAAGTCCCGCATCCCTGGCATAGCGCATCGTTGATCGAGGCAACCTTCTTCTGTTCGTCAAATGAAATCGCATTGTATGCGCACAAGCCTGCGCATGTCTTACAGCCTGTGCACAGGCGTTCGTCCAAGCGAGCCACGGTAGGATCGATTTCAACCTGCCCGATGCTGAACATGGTCAGCGCTTCGGCCGCGGCAGCGCCGCCCTGAGCAACAGACTCGGGGATGTCCTTAGGTCCTTGAGCCCCTCCCGCGAGAAAGATTCCTGCCAATGAAGTTTCAGCAGGCCCCAGCTTCGGATGCAATTCCATAAAAAAACCGTACTTGTCAGTGGAGAGGTTCAGCGCTCGAGCCACTGTCGTATAGTCTCGCTGGGGAGTGAGCCCCGTTGCCAGGACCACGAGGTCCGCCTCGATTTCTACCGGGGCACCGGCTAAACTGTTTTCTCCCCGCACTACGAGGCGGTCGCGTTCTCGAAAAACCCTGGCGACTCTTCCTCGTATATACTGAGCCCGTTCCTCTTCGATCGCACGTCGAAGGAACTCCTCGTATCCTTTGCCTCCTGCCCGGTTGTCTATGTAGAATACGTAAGCCTGCCCCTGGGGATTGTGGTGCTTGAAGATACTGAGCTGCTTGGCGCTGATCATGCAGCACACCTTTGAACAGTATTCGTTGCCCTTTGCCCGATCCCGTGAACCTACACATTGGATGAAAACCACACTGTTGGGCACTTTGCCGTCGCTGGGCCTGAGAACTTTGCCGCCAGTGGGGCCGGAAGCGTTGCAAAGGCGTTCGAACTGGAGATTAGTGATCACGTCGGGGTACTTGCCGTGGCCGTATTCGGGGTATCGGCCGGCGTCAAAGACGTCAATGCCGGTTGCCACAACGATGGCTCCAACTTCCAGTTCCCGGATTCGTTCCTTCTCGTTGAGGTTAATGGCTTGAGGTCCACATTTGCGGGCGCATTCTCCACACTGGCAGCAAAGGCCGCACCAGAGACACCGTTGACCTTCCTCCTTCGCTATTTCCTCACTGAACCCCAATTCTATCTGGTCAAACGAGGTCACACGCGTTTCAGGTGGGAGCATCGGCATTGGATGGCGCTCGATCGGTTTGGCGCGATTTCTCTCAGCCTCGTTGAGTTCCTTGTCCACTGGCCTTTCTTTCGGCTCCACCTCTCTAAGCCCGCCGAACTCCAAGTAATTGTGCATTGAAAGGGCTGCCTGCCGCCCGTGGGCTACCGCTTGAACGAATGTAGCAGGCCCGAGTGTGCAGTCACCGCCTGCAAAGACGCCTGGACGGGTAGTGGCCAGCGTCTCCGGATCGGTGAGTATCCTGCCGCCGGGCGCTAATTCGAGGCCCAGATTATCCACCACCTGCCTCTCGGACGCTTGACCGATAGCCAAAAAGACAGTATCGCAAGATACCTCAGTCACCTCGTCTTCATCGAACTTTGGGCTAAATGCTCCGTTTTCGTCAAATACTGCCGTGCAACGCTTGAACTCCACAGCCTGGATCGTGCCGCCTTCACCCGTGAATCTTTTTGGACCCCATGAATTGTGAATGAACAGGCCTTCTTCATGTGCCTCGGAAATTTCTTGTTCCGCAGCCGGCATTTCATCTCTGGCTTCCAGGCATATCAGATCCACTCGCTTCGCACCCAGGCGAATCGCTGTCCGGGCGACGTCTATCGCTACGTTACCGCCCCCAATGACGACCACCTGTTTCCCCATGTTGACATTTTCTTTAAAAGCGACCTTTCGCAGCAGGTCAATGCCACCCATGATCCCGTCAAGTTCTCCCCCCTCAATGCCTAAACCGCGGCTGACATGCAGGCCTGTAGACAGAAAGACTGCCTGATAGCCTTGATCTTCAAGATCCTCAAACGTGACGTCCTGGCCGAAGGCTATTCCGGTGCGGAAGGTGACACCAAGCGCACGGATGTTTTCAATCTCTGCATCAACAATGTCGCGGGGCAATCGGTAGTCAGGAATACCCACGGTCAACATTCCTCCGAGGACTGAGAGTTTCTCGAAAACCGTGACCTCATAGCCCTCAATTGCCAGGTAATAAGAAGCGGACAATCCGGCCGGACCGGAGCCCACCACGGCAACCTTTTTGCCACGAGGGTCTCTCATCGGCGGATTTGAGTGCAATCCGTGCTCAAGTTCGTAATCTCCCAGGAAACGCTTTGTGTAGCAGATTGCGGACGGTGCATCCAATTGCCCTCTTTTGCAAGCGCTTTCGCACGGGCGCACACAGATGCGGCCGCAAATCGAAGCAAAGGGCATGCGCTCCCGAACCAGGGCAAGAGCTTCGGCGAATTTGCCTGCTCCAGTCAGAGTCATGTAACCTTGTACATTTACTCCTGCCGGACAAGCTGCTTGGCACGGGGGCATTCCTTCCCGCATGATGGAAAAAGTGTTGGGTATGGCCTGTGGGAAAGAGCGGCTTATGGGGTGACGAGTTGTCATGCCCAGTTCGAATGGGCTGGGTATATCAATGGGGCATACCTGCTGGCAGTCGCCGCAACCGGTGCATTTGTCGAGTCTTACGTACCTGGGCTTCTGCTGGACGCGAACCTTAAAGTTGCCCACAAATCCGCTCAAATCCATGATCCGGGATTTGGTCAAAATCTCAATATTGGGATGTCTTCCAACCTCGCTGGTCTTGGGAGTCAAGATGCATCCGGAGCAGTCAAGGGTGGGAAAGGTCTTGTCAAACTGGGCCATCTTTCCGCCGATGATTTCTTCTCTTTCCACAAGGTAAACCTGGTATCCCGCGTTGGCGATCTTCAGAGCGGCGGTAATCCCGGCGATCCCACCACCAACGACCATGGCTTTGGGATTCACGGACTTTTTGGATCCTTTGAGCGGCTCGTGATGAAGAACCCTGGATATTCCACCTCGAATCAGGTCCTTGGCTTTTCTCGTAGCCGCCTCCGGATCGTCTGAAACCCATGAGCAATGTTCCCGAATGTTGACCATTTCGAAAAGGTACGGATTCATGCCGGCAGCCGACACTGCGTTGCGAAACGTAGGTTCATGCATTTTGGGCGAACACGATGCCTCGACAACACGGTCAAGACCAAGTTCCGCTATGTCGTCCCGGATCAGTTTTTGACCGGGTTCGGAACACATATATTTGTAATGCCGGCAAACAGCGACCTCTTCTATTTCGGAACCGATCTCTTCGGCTATTCTTGCGCAATCAACTACTGCGCCTATGTTTGTGCCTCAATGACAGATGTAAACGCCGACTTTCTTCATCACACAAACCCTTTTTCTTTCAACATAGCCAGAGGATCCACGACGTGGCGGTTGAGCCCGAGATCCGTTGCGGAGTAGCCAAATGACAGACCTAACAGTTGCGTAAAATAAATTATGGGGACCTTGTAATTTGTACCGTCCTCGGATCCGATCTCCTTTTGGCGCAGGTCGAGATTTGCGTGACAGAGCTGACAGGCAACCGCTATAGCATCGGCTCCGCGCCAGGAGGCTTCTCTGATCAAACGACCGGTAAGGTCAACGACTTTCTCTGTTTTGCTAAGGGACAGGCCGGCTCCGCAGCATTCAACTTTGAAATCCCAATCCAGCACTTCTGCTCCTGCTGCATAAAGAATCTGGTCAAGGGAGGTCGGGTTTTCCGGATCGTCGAAGTTCGTGACCCCCGGAGGCTTGACAACATAGCAGCCGTAGTAAGGAATAAGCCTCAATCCGTCGAGCGGCTTAATCACCTTGCCGCGTATGGCGTCCAGGCCCACATTTTCAGTGAGCAGACCCAGCAGGTTGTAGATAGATAGTTTCCCGTTCAACTTCTTCTCGATAACCTGCTGAACCTTCTCGCTGAGTTCCGGATCGTTCACAATCTCTTCTTGTGCACTTTTCAAGCGTCTGAAGCAAAACGGGCACGGCGCGACAACCTCAAATATTTCCTGTTGTTCCATCAAGGCCAGGTTGTGGGCAGCAAGAGAGGTTGAGAGCAACCGGTTCATTTTCAAAGCCGGGGAAGATCCGCAGCATGACCATCCGGCCAGCTCTTCGAGCTCAATTCCGAGAGTGCGGCAGACCTGCTTCACGGAGAGATCGTATTGCCTGGCAGTGCCTTCAAGGGAACATCCAGGGTAATAGCCAACCCTCATGCCTGTTCTCCTTCCGTTTCGCGGCGTGCCAGTGAAAAGATTCGAGAGACCTGTGGGCTCTTAGTCCAGCCGGTCAGCATCTCCAACGGCGACACAGCACCTTTCCGCATCAGGGTTATGGCTTTATCCAGATCCTTGAAGGGATTTTTCGTAAGAAGATTGTATGTGGCGACGGTTCGTAACTCCTTCACGCGACCGTATTTCTCCACGGATTTTAGGAACAACTCCTCAAAGAGGTGGATGTCCGGCTCAGATGGAGCAACACCCTGCTCTTCCGCCAGTTCGCAGAGTGTGGTGGCGACCCGGTACATGTTGATTTCAACCGGGCATCGGGTCATACAGGTTCCGCAGCTCACGCAGTACCACCATGTTGGGTTCTTCAATGCCTCGTCGCTCATGCCGGACAGGATTTGGGCGATGAGCTGCCGAGGGCCGCTCACAGTTTCCGAAGCGATAGGACAGCCTCCTGTGCATTTGCCGCACTGGAGGCACTCAAGTAGATTTTGTCCGCTCCGCAGCACTACCTGGTCCAGGAATTCCTTCTCCGCGGGGGCACCTGTGAGTCTTAGCATTACGTCTTCCTTCTATAGAGCCCTGGCCACTTTGAGCGCCTCTTTTTGCCGCTTGTCCTGGACAACTACAGGAGCACCTCCGAACGTCAAGGCTCCCGTCGGGCATTTCAGGGCGCATACGGGCCACAGCCCTTGATCAATGCGATCCTTGCACGCATCGCATTTGGCGATCTTCCCGATATCTTGGTTCAGGGCAGGGATCCCGTACGGACATGCTACTGCGCAGGTTTGACATCCTATGCAGATTTCGGGATCGGAAAACACGATTCCGTCCTCTCTCTTTTGCATAGCTCCGGTGGGACATGCTGTGACGCACGCCGGACGATCACAGTGGAAACACGCCGTCGGCAAGAATGACATCCGCAGGCTCTCACCTTGCTCGAATGGGCCAAGTTGCAGCACCTTGACGGTTCGGCAGCCGGCTGGCAGATCATGCTCCAGTTGGCACGCGGCGAGACAGCTACCGCAACCTATGCACACGGACGCGTCCACCAACAAAAGGTTCTTGGGTTTGTTTACCGAATGGATATCGCTCATGGAAGCAGCTCTTTAAGAATGTTGAGAGCCTCTTGGCTCGATTGTCCTTTTCTGCGAACAAAAACTTTCTTCTGCTTTGGCCCTTGCTGAAGGTAAACAAGCCACCGAGGAACCATCCTTGTGAGCCAGGCTCGAGCTTCCACAATGGCGTCGGGTCCCTGAACGGATACTTCGTCACCGGTTTGGATGCCCAACGCGTTAGCGGTCTCCGGATTAATTTGTAATACCCGACCATTCTTCAACGCTTCGCGGCCAGGGCAAAACTCGGCCCTGGAAACAGCATCCGGTACCTCCAGGTACAGGGGATAAGGCTCTTCCGATCCTCTGGAGAGATCTTCCAATTCAGGCGACAGTGCGAGCGGAGTCTTTTCAGTGGGCTCCAACCGCGGAGTCGAAGGCGTACGGCCCGATCGGTTCCGATCGAAAGGCCAATAAACGAAGTCGCCTTTGTCAGAGGCATTCCTAAGAGTCTCGATTGTGCATCCTTTTGTGGCGGGATTCTGATCGAGCAGCCAATCGAAGAAGGCCACAGGGTCCGCACTTCCGTCCTCAGATTGCCACGGAAAACGATCGTCCCACTGGAAGCGCCTGGCTAGTCCTATCCAGAAATCGAGACCTGATCGCGCCTCGCACGGAGGGTCGACAATCTTACGACCCCAGCGGATCGCCCCGTCATTTGTGAAGAACAGATCGTCCCGTTCTGCCCAAGTTTGCGCGGGAAACACTATATGGGAAGCCTGCTCTGCCCGGTTGGCGACCGGCCCGAAATATGCCATCAACGGGGTGTCTAGTTTCCGCTCTGCTAACCGACCAAGAAAGTTGTCGAGATGATTGCCGGAACAGATGATTGCTTGCGGAGGATCAACCTGGCTACTTGTCACCTTGGCCACGAAATCGTCTAGAGAAACGGAGGAATCAGCCTCCGGATTTTGACCGGTTTCTTTGGAAACTGCGACCTCCAAATCCGCAGAAGCGCTAAGTGGCGGTTGCCCGGCATCGAGCGGATACCAGCCGCCTCCTTTCTTGCCTGTCCAGCCCATGGCGGCAGACATTGTGGGCCAGATTCCATGACCAGACGAACTGGCGAGAGGTCTGCCGGTAATCAACTGTACGGGTCCAGCGTTGGCGAGAAGAAAGGCGGTTTCCTTCAGCTCTTTGCAAGACACACCAATCCTGTCGGCTGCGGCTTCCAAAGATATTCGCTCGAAGGATTTTTCCCATGAGTCAGCGACGGTGAATTGATTTGAGACGGAATCCGGTGCACGCAGGTCATGGTCAAGGATCACTTTCATAAGTCCCATGCCCAGAAAATTGCCGCTTACCGGCCTGATCCTCAACACCATGTCAGCTTTGGACATGGTCTTCGTGAAACGAGTGTCTGCAACCACGACTTTCGCGCCATTTTTTTGAGCTTCCAGCACCCAACGGAAAGCAACCGGATGAGTTGAAGCCGGGTCCGCGCCTACGATGAGGAGACATCGGCTGTGGATCCAATCGAAACAAGAACAATCAGGAGCATTTAGGAAGTCGGCCGGGTGCGAACCATGCGAGTCATCAGCGGAGCTGAAGACGTAGGGCGTACCCCAGAGAGCTGCAAAACGTTTCGCTGCGGAGACAAAATCTAAGCCCGCCCCGGGGTCGCACTGGATGAAAAGGCTCGTCGGACCGTGTTGATCTCGGATTTTTTTGAGACGATC
Source organism: uncultured delta proteobacterium (assembly GCA_963729795.1). GTDB lineage: Bacteria > Desulfobacterota > Desulfomonilia > Desulfomonilales > Desulfomonilaceae > CAWBBA01. The sequence continues at coordinate 528,848 of CAVSPC010000016.1, forward strand.
CGCCAGCAGGTCCAGGGCGTGATCCCAACTCTCCAGATCGCCGAAGTCCTCATTAGGCACATTTCTGGCTCTGGGCTTTGCAATCCTTTCCGAGCTATATAAATCTCGGACGAAATTTGTGCCGGCCGCACACAAGGTGCCCGTGCTCACTAAGTCCTTCTCATCACCGTGGACATCGACTAGTCGGCCTTCACAGACGTAGGCGCACAGGCCGCAGCCCACTGCGCACTCCCTGCACATCGTTGTGACTATGCGATCATGTTCTCTTCGAGTCCCGTTCAATCGCCTGATGGGATGATAATCAAGCATACCATTCATGACCTTCCTTAGTTCCACAGACAACTCTGGACTGACGCCATTCGGCCAAGAAGCAAATACCATGCCACGGCGCCGATCCCATCCCATGTCATGACGCCATAGAGTAACTACTTAGTGCCGATTCGATCTCCGTGGGAAACAGCACTGCTTGGAAGGCTAATGTCGCGGGAATCAATACCCCATCCCATTCGGGCCGTTGTCCATCAATTACTTGACATAACTATGCAATCCGTCATTTGGGGTCATGTGGGGCAAAAGAGGTTGTTCCGGTCGCGAGTGTAGCCTCTTGCCCCATGTCATGAGTGAGAGGTACGTCGGAAAAGGCTGCTTGCATGCGGAGGAATAAGTCATATTATCACCTAATTACGCACTTCGTTAATTATGAGCCGGATACGGTATCGGCTGTGAGCATTGGTACAAATCGTGCAAGACGCGCAACTGACTAACCGCACAAATCTTTGGTACACGCATGAAAAGTTAGGCGGACAAGGCATCAACTCTGGAGAGAGGCTCGGCGCTCGATTCGCGTACCCATCACCGTACGCGGAAGCCGTGTAGCTGAAGCTCGCTCCCGAAGATCTGAGCTTTCGTTCGTCTATTTCTTGCTGAAGCTCTTTCCGAGAGGATGCAAGTCCCTGGAGAAGGGCAGGCCCTTTGATCTGGTAGGAAAGGGGGTAGATAGAATCCGGGATGACAAAAATAGAGGCAAAGGGTCTGCCTATGAGGCGGTTCCGCTTACTTGGGAGGAAGTAAGGGGACCGGACAACCATCCTCCATACACAAGAAAGGTGTGGAAATGACACTTGCAGTGCTGATCGCCATAAGCATCATGTGGCTACCGGTCGCAATACTTTTCCTGGGCAAAGGCGAAGCGAAGGGCACCGGAGCGGCGACAGGTTTTGTTGGGGTCGTGGTAGTTTTGAGCGCCATACTCCAGGCAGCGGTCTTCAAGGACCCGTTCGTAGCCGGGCTGCTATTCGTTCATGGGCTGCTTTACTGCACAGTAGCTTATGCATTGCTAGCCGGTCTCGAAGATCTCAGGTCCGTTGGCAACGTTAGTCTGACAGTTGCCATTGTCTCCGCAATTTACATGGTCATCTTTTTCACGGGAGGGTCGATCGGACCGGACGGAAAACAGTTGGTCGCTCCGAGCAACTTCTTCGCGATGGCCTGCGCCGGTTACTGTATCCTCACTCTTGAGGTATGGCTCAACGCTTACGGCAAGTTCCCGGCAAAGGGTCTTGCGTGGTCGCTCATAGTGTGGGCCTTCGTAGGGCTCTGGCTGCCTGCGTTCTCACTATTGGCAACGGGGAAGCTTCCTTTCTAAGGAATCGGGAGTTCACCGCTTGCTTGACGGCGGTGCACAGTGAGCGGTGATCTCCCCGTCCGGCGCAATGAACTCTGGACCGCCGCAAGGCAAGCTAGCGTCTCATTGGGGCTTGAAGGCAAGTTTTTCGATTTGGGAGGGGGCGAAGAATGTTCAAGGCAGCAACGGTGGTTGGAAACGACCGATTTTCAGGAGCTACGGGTAAGCACCTGGGGGACTCGCTCATCGAGAAGCTGGGTCAACGTCCCGATGCGTGCTGGCTATTTTGTGCGCCGGACAACGGTCTTCAGGATCTCGTGGCGGGAGCGTTCGATGCGGTCGGTACGAAGAACTTCGTTGGGTGTACCACTGATGGCGAAATCTCTACAGCGGGGTTCAGCAACGGATCCGCAGTCTTGGCGGGAATTGCAACCGATCAGATCAATTTTCAGGTTGCGTACACATCCGGCATCAGCCGTGACGGGGATTGGGCTGGGCGGCAGTTGGCCGAAGCGCTGTCCCGGACCTCTCGTCATGTGCAGGTGCTCTCGGACGGCCTTACGGGAAACGGCAGCGCCATTGCGCGGGGGATGACGGCGGTCTTTGGGCCCGATGTCCCCATAAGTGGAGGTGCCGCGGGCGATTCAAGACAGTTCAAGCGAACCTGGCAGTTTATTGGGAACAGAGTGTTGTCTGACTCGGCCGTAGCCATAGGGATGTCAGGCAATTTCCATGTAGGTACCGGAGTAAGAAGTGGTTGGTTTCCAGCGGGAATGCCCAGGAAGGTCACCCGCGCACAAGGTAACGTGGTCTACGAATTCGACGGTGAGCCGGCCCTGGCTGTTTACCGAATGTATCTCGGACCATTGGCGGACAAGCTTCCCGCCATTGGGGTGCAGTTTCCATTCGGCATTGTAGACGAATCCCTCGGCCTCGGGAAGGATCCTATTCTGCGGGCACCTATGGCCCTTAGCGAGCAGGATGGCTCAGTCACTTTTGCCGGTGAAGTTCCCGAAGGTGCAACCATGGTGTTGACCACCGGCGGGCTTGGCGAAAGCCTGTTGGAAGCTTCCGCTGAAGCGGCCCGACGAGCCTTATTCGATTTGGGAAACAGTACGCCGGCAATGATATTTTTTTACTCCTGCATGGCCCGTAAGATCGTGTTGGGGCCTCGCACAGGCGAAGAAACCTCGCGTATTTGCTCGGTTATCGGCAAGAGAGTGCCCATAACGGGTTTCTACACCTACGGAGAGTACTGTCCTTCCAAACGAGGTAGCGAATGCATGCTGCACAATGAGACCGCAACCGTGACAGTCGTCGGGTTGCCTTCCGGATCGTTTTGATCCGGTTAGTGGTAGAAGAAACTCAGCGGACCTGGGAGCCGAAGCTTGAACCGAGGCCTCAGACAATTGGACTGACAAACCGCGGTACTGAGCATGCCCTCAAAAGAGGGCCTGCCTCCCGTGAGGTGAGATGAAAGCAAAAGAATCCTACGTCGGATTCCCTCCACTCTCCGATGTTGACCACATAGTGGAGGCGCTGGTCCATGATCCACCCGATCGACGTTGGCGTGTAGTGCGAGATCTATTCCGTATTGACGACCGGGAGCAAACCCAAGAACTGATTGCCAGGCTCCAGCCGTACCTCTACGAAGTAAAAGATTTTCGGGTCAAATCACGTATAATCATAGCCTTGCAAGCACTGCACCAATCGGGTGATTCAGAGGGGTATCGCCTGATCAAGGGAAGGGGAGCGTTCCGAGAGTCGGATCTTGAATCCTCCGAGGGCAAGAACACAGGACAGGAAGGCCTGCGGCAGAGTTTCTCTCCAGTCGTGGATTTTCACATTCATCCCAAAATGCCGGATCTGAGATTCTTTACCGACTTGAGCCAAGCTGGGATCAACTATGCAGTTATTCTTGCAACAGATACCGATCCCTCGGATGTTGACCGACCTGAAATCAGAGAGGTGTTGAGAAAGGAATTTTCGGGTTGTGCCCAATCGCACCGCCTGCCGTTCGACAAGGTGCTCGGGCAAATAAGAGCTAGCCTCTATTCTCCGACTCACGTCACGAATCGGGACGTTGCAGACTGGGTAGAGGACTATCCGGACATTCTCTTCGGGTTCGGGTCGGTGAACCTGTCGAAAGACAAATCTTACGTGGAGCAGAAACTCGAAGAGATCCAAAAACTGAAGCTTCCCGGAATCAAGCTGCTACCGTTTTCACAATTCTTCAATCCTTCTGAAAGTGAAAACGTCAATTTGCTCTTTGATTATTGCAGGCAGACCGGCTCCATCGTCCTCTCTCATACTGGCTGCGCCGCGGGACCTTTCGAAATCCTTGAACTGAGCGGGAATGCGCGTCCGGGAAATTGGGAACCGGTATTGAAGAAGTATCCCGATGTTCCCCTTGTCCTAGCGCATTGTGGATCCTACAGCTCTTACATCCCTGGGATTTGGCTTTACGAGGCTCTGCAAATCGGTAAGAGGTTCAGAAACGTTTTCGCAGACGTAGCCGCAGTAGAATGGCTACTGGACCGGGAAACGGTCGTCAAAGAGATTCGAAAGACTATCGGCTTTGACCGCATTCTTTTCGGCACCGATTATCCACTGCCGCTCTCGGCGGGAGTAAGTGTGGCCTATCTAGTCAGCGGGATCAAAGCAAATATTCTTTTGACTGAAAAGGAAAAAAGTAAGGTTCTTGGTGGAAACGCCGCTCAACTACTTGGCATAGGATGAGCGGCAAAATACGCGTTCCGCTGCTTTACGAAAGGCCGATTAGTGGGACAAGAAGACCTTAGTAAGGAAATCACTGCATTAGCGGCCTTGCCGGACCATAGGATTGGACTGGTCGCCGCGGCGCTCACCATTGCAAGGTCGGAATACCCGGATCTTGACGCATCGCGGTATGAAGGGCAGTTGAATGATATGGCCGCAACATTGAAATCAAGAATCCGGAAGATGCCTACGTCGGAACGCGTGCTCGATGAAGTGAATCGCCTCATATTCGAGGAAGCTGGATTCCGCGGGAACCGTGATGAATACTACGATCCCCGAAACAGTTTCCTCAACGAGGTCCTTGATCGGAAACTCGGTATTCCTATCACTCTCTGCGTTGTTTACATGGAAGTGGGCAGGCGTGCAGGACTACCTCTCTACGGAATTGGTTTCCCGGGACATTTCTTGACGGGTCTAGTCACCGAAAAGAGTAGAGTTTTCATCGACCCGTTCAACGAGGGGAGAATTCTTAGCGAAAGCGACTGCATCAGGATGCTTCACGGTGGATTCGGCAGATCGTTGCCTTTCAAGCAAAGTCTACTGGATCCCATGTGGCCCAAACAGATCTTGGTTAGACTCCTGCGCAATTTGAAAGCCGTTTATTGGCGCCGATCCCAATATCTAAAAGCGCTTCAGATGATCCAATGGATCTTAATCTTGAATCCCGATTCCGCCCCGGATCTTAAGGAGAGAGGGCTAATCTCTGAAGCCATAGGCGATATTCCCGGAGCAATCAAAGATCTTCAAAGATATTTGGAGCTTTCCCCTGCAGCCGAGGACGAAGAAACCGTGAGAGCCATGATCGAGCGGCTGAAAAAGAGCAAGACAACGATTCATTGAGGACTACCCTTGATGGGAATACACTAATAACGGTGCAAGACATGGAAACCGAAGAACAGGATCTCCAAAAGCTGGAGCAAGCCAATCCAATCATCCAGGTGGCCCGGGAACTGGGCATCAAAGTCCGAGGGAGTGTGGGAATGTGTTTCAAAGAGAGCAGGCATGCTTCAGACCGCGATAAGCCAACTCTCTTTTTCAACCCTGCGCGGAATAGGTTTCAGTGCCGAGACTGCGAGGACGTGGGGGGCACTGTTATAGATTTGGTGTGCCAGTATAACGGATGGGAGAGACAAAAGGCCATAGAGTGGTTGCGTCACCGGGCGGAGTATGATCGATACACAAAGGGTCTCTATCATGGAAAAGGGCGAAAGAAGCCGTCGGTCGCAAATTCAACGCAAGCTGGGAAGGCAGAGGTAGGGTAACAAGTATGGGTTCCGAGCGGAATGCAGACGAAGAAGATCGAAGCGTCCCGAAGAAGTCCGCTGCCCGAGAGGTGGCTGAAGCAATTATAAAGGAAGCGGAAGAGCACAGCCCCTCTGAAGATGCGCACAGGAAGGACGAGATCGACAAGCGGATACGGGAATCGGAGAAGAAACGACTCATGTTGGCCGAGGCGCTTCACTCTTCCAGAATAGAAATTCAGAGGCTTATGCCGGGCCGGGACAGGGACGCTGACAGGGCTCTTCCATTCGGGGTCTTTGTGCAATATGGGCCGGATCAAGAGACAGTCATTATAAAGTACCACGGTCGGCTTCATGAGACGAAAGTGTTGCCCATGGAACCGGGGACTGAGGATAAACCGGCAAAGGGAACGTTCCATGCCATACGACAGATTAGCAAGAAAAAGGATCTTCGTCGGCAAGGATTCCGGAGAGGAGAACTGCTCCTTCTTAACAATGACCTCCAGGTATTGGAACCGAGAGGATTCGACCTTGTTTGTGGAGGACTCGCAACAGTACAGCAGATCCTCAGTGATGAAAAGTTGCTGGTCAAGACAGTGGGGGATGAAAATCTAGTGGTGACGAGAGCAGACCCCCTTTCATCCGTCAAAATAGTCATTGGGGACAAAATTGAATACGACCACGAGTCCCTCTTCGCGTACGGGCTCCTTCCCAAGAGCAACGTGGATCGCTTGGCTCTGGAGAAGGTTCCTGACATTCACTATTCCGATATTGGCGGGCTCGATGATGCAGTCGAGTTGATTCGAGATGCAATCGAGTTGCCGCATCTTTATCCGGACTATTTCTCAGAGCATCGACTGGTCCCACCAAAAGGGATTTTGCTTTACGGACCCCCCGGGTGCGGGAAGACACTGCTTGCCAAGGCAGTTGCAAACAGCCTTGCAAAGCGAATTGAAGAGGAGACGGGGGAAAGAATGGCAGGCTTCTTTCTCAACGTAAAGGGCCCGGAACTCCTCAATAAGTACGTCGGTGAGACGGAGCAGGCTATCCGCGACTTGTTCGCCCGCGCCAGAAACCAAGCCAGGCACCGTACCCCTGTAATAGTCTTTTTTGATGAAATGGATTCCATGTTTCGGGTGAGAGGGTCCGGGATATCATCGGACATGGAGGCAACGATTGTCCCGCAGTTCCTGGCCGAGCTCGACGGCCTCGAGCCCCTCGAAAACGTTGTGGTGATCGGAGCTACCAATCGAGAGGATCTTATCGACCCTGCTGTGCTAAGGCCCGGCCGCCTGGATCGCAAGATCCGAATTCCACGCCCTGACAGAGCGGCTGCACTCGAGATCTTTCCCAAATACTTGACTCCCGACCTTCCACTTGACCCTTTGCTCGTCGATCGCTGTGGAGATCCGGAGGGAGCCGTAAACTGGCTGATTTCGACGTTGGTCGAGGAGCTGTACGGACTGAAGAAGGACAACGAACTCCTTGAAATAAGTTATGCCGACGGAACCCAAACGATTCTGTATCTCAAGGATTTCGTGAGTGGAGCCATCATTGAACACATTGTGAACAGGGCAAAGCTGTTCGCTGTAAAGGACCTGGTCAACAGAGGAACAAGAGGTATCACTTTCGATCATCTGCAGACAGCGCTCCGCCGGGAATTCGAAGAAAATGAGGATTTGCCCAGCAATACGAATCCGGCCGAATGGTACCGGATAATAGGAAGAGGCGGAGAGAGAGTCATTCGGATTCGCTCTATATTCCGCAAGAAAGTCGCTAGCTGCGAAGAACAGAAGCCTAGAGAGTGCTTGGAAGTAACCGACCATCTCAAATAAATGGGCTGAAGATATGTGAGGGCGTATGAGCATCCCCAAGGTGGTTGGAATTGAAGAAGAATATGCAATCCACTTGCAAGGAGACCACGGTCTTACACCATTTCAGGCGTCCTGTGCGCTCGTAAACTCGTACGCTCGCAAGGCAGGGCTGCGAGCGCACAAGGATAAGTTGCTTTGGGATTACGGTCATGAGACGCCGTTCGACGACTTTCGCGGAGATTTATTCGGAAAAAGCACAGGCCAGGAAATCGTCTCTTCCGCAGAGAATCTTCGCATTAATGCTGTGTTACCCAATGGGGCCAGATTATATACTGATCACGCGCACCCGGAATATTCGACACCGGAATGTCTGAGTGCCAGGAACCTAGTCGCTTGTGACAAAGCGGGAGAGTTGATTGTTCGGGAGGCTCTTGCGGCGGTGAGAGAAATGATGCCCGGGCTGAAGATCGGGCTCTTCAAGAACAACATCGACTATCAGGGGCACAGCTACGGGTGTCACGAGAACTATCTGATGGATGCGCGGGCACACGAGGAATGTTTGGTTCGTAGCCCGGACAAAGCGGTGCGAAGCCTGGTCCCGTTTCTCGTCACTCGCCAGCTATTTGCCGGAACGGGCCGGGTTGGATCGGAGAAGCCACAGGATTCTCCGGTTCCGTACCAGATGTCGCAGCGGGCAGATTTTATAGAGAATGTCTTCGGTTTGGAAACCATGTACGCGAGGCCCATCATCAACACCCGGGCTGAGCATCACGCGGACCCAAAACGTTTTCGGCGACTGCACCTGATACTGGGTGACGCAAACATGAGTGAATTCGCGGGTTTTCTCAAGATCGGCAGTACTCAAATGGTGCTACAGATGTTGGAAGACAGTTTCTTGACTGAAGACCTGACGCTTAAGGACCCGGTGAATGCCTTGCGAAAGGTGGCACAATTTGACTCCCGGCTCGAATTGGCCGACGGTCGCACTATAAGTCCTTTGGATCTTCAGAGGCTGTTTCTGGCGGCAGCCGAGCGGTACTATCAATCCGGCCCCGGTTCTCAGGTACCCGATGCCGATCTGATTTTGCAAGCCTGGGCGTACGCTCTGGATGGATTGGAGAAACTCAGGCTTTCCGAAGACTTTGAACTCGTGGAAGATCCGCTGAACTTGGGCAAGCGTCTGGATTGGGTCACAAAACTGTGGCTGATTCATCGCTACCGGGAGAGCAAAGGCCGTTCGTGGGAAACCCAGGAGCTAAGTGTATTTGATCTGCAATATCACAACATTGAGCCTGAGAGCGGCTTGTTCTGGCATCTTCAGAGTAAGGGCTTGGTTGATAGAATATTGGAGGACGATGAGATCTCTCGGGCAGTCAGAGAGGCTCCGCCCGACACCAGAGCGTACTTCCGCGGAAAGTGCATAGAAAAGTTCCCTAACGAGATCAACTTTGTCAACTGGGAAGTCGTGGGCTTCGATCACGGCGAAAGTCATCGGATGATACCGCTTCTCAATCCCTTGAAGGGCACTAAGAACCAATTCCGGGATGTCTTTGACCGGTGCACGAATTCCAGAGAATTGGTGAAAATGGTCCAGGCATGAATGAGACTGATGGATCTGACTGGAGATAATTCATGAGCGAATCTAGGCAGACACAAATCCCTCAGAGGAAAAGAAGTAAGCAAAAGGACTCGACTGAAGCGGTGACCTCGCTTCCGTCGATCTCCGGCGAAAAAAAGAGACAGAAGCTCGAAGAGTTGGATGAGTTCATGGAAAACGTGCTCCAAAAAGCAGGTGAAGAATTCCTGGACGAGTTCAAACAGATTGAGGGGGAGTGACACGTGCAAACCCGGGTCTTCGGCACAGAGTGCGAGTATGCCCTGTTTTGCAGCCCCGGAGATAGGGAATCAAGAATCTACTTGGATGGCGAGTTGTTGCTGGAACATTTGAAAGGGCTCACCCCTTACCTCGTCGCATCCTTGAAAGCCGCAGGACGCCCGTTTGCCGGTGAGTTTCTGGGGAATGGCGGCCGGTTTTACATTGATCGCGGGGCGCATCCCGAGTACGCGACCCCGGAATGTGCCGAGGTGAGAGATGTTGTCGCCCATGAAAAAGCGGGTGATCGAATCGTCCAGGAACTGGCCGACTTCGCCGGCTCACTCATGGCCGAGGCCGGTAAGCCCGGAAAGTTGCGAATCTTCAAAAATAACGTGGATTCGTTCGGGAACACATACGGTACTCACGAGAATTATCTCGTCACGCCTCAAGCCATGGAAAACATCAGATTTATGGTTCCCTTCCTGGTCAGTCGACAGATATTTTCAGGCGCAGGCAAAATAACAGCCGGGGGTACACAGGGCGAGAGTTCTTATCAGTTGACTCAAAGAGCAGACTTTATCGACCGCGTCTTCAGTGACAGAACATCACAGGTCCGCGGTATCATAAATCTTCGCAAACGAGAGATACCCAGACCCGGACAAAACCTGCGACTTCATCTTCTGATTGGAGATTCCAACATGTCTGAGTACTCCCTCGGGCTAAGGGTTGGGACTACCGCTCTCGTACTAAGGCTGCTCGAAGAAGATTCCTCCGAAAATTTCCCAGCACTGGCATCCTCAGTAAATGCCATGCGGGACTTTTCTCAATCTTTTGGTAGCACTGTGGAACTCGAAAATCGCCGCGGCCGATACAAAGCTGTGGATATACAAGAAATCTATCTCGACAGAGTCCATAAATTCTTCGAAGATCACGAATCCAATCATTGGGAAGAAGAAATCCTCGACCTTTGGAGCCGTACGCTGGCAGGTCTGAAAGAAGTAAAAATATCGCACGAGAACTGGAACCTTGAGGATGACCCACAGGACTTGCACCGCAGAATCGACTGGCTCATCAAACTCTGGCTGATCAACAGGGCCCAGCACCATAGCGGGCTCGATTGGCAAGATCCTCGACTGAGGCTGTTGGACGTGACATATCACGACCTTGATCCCCGAGAAGGCCTTTTTCACAGGTGCCAGGATCTGGATCTGATTGACCGCATGGTCGACGAGCAGGAAATCCGGAGAGCTCAGACCGAACCGCCGGGGGACACCCGGGCTTGGACCAGGGGCACCATTATCCAGCACGCTTGGGGAAAAAACGTCGATACAATCGTCAAGAACTGGGAAGCCGTTCAGATTATCGCAAAACCGCAGGGCCGTGCGTCTTCTCACCCTTTCGACAGACATCGGCGCATGGTCAATCGACTGGAAATAAAACTGGAAGATCCGCTCAGGGCGGCTGACACTGCGGCTTTGGAAAAAGTGATGAAATTCGCGGAGGCCTGGAACTGATGCGCAGTCAAACTAGTGACTATCCTGGATAAGATGCGGTGGGGCAATCCCGCCTGCCATTCGTCAACCCTGACTCCGATCTGGGGGTAGCGCCGGCGTCCCTGCCGGCGATTCGCCAACAACCGGCACGGAGGCCGGTCCTACTTCATGCCCGCATACGTGGGCATGACGACTGCCCTCTGTGAGCCCTGGAGGGGCTCAATGATAGTAGCCCGGCAATTCATTGCCGGGTGGCCGATAAGCAATGATTCAATCTTCGTCCCCGAGGGGCGCCCGAAGTATGCATACTTCGGGCGCCCCTCGGGGACGAAGAAAAGTCTCTTGGCGGTTCATTCCCGGCGATAAATCGCCGGGCTATTATCAGGATGTCCCTCCGGGACGAAGAGGACTTGAAGCTTATTTTAACGCCTATGGGCAGGATGCCTGTCCCACTAGGAGGCTGTTGCGTAACGCAATGCTTTCCAGAATTCGTGGCACGATGGCGACTATTGTATCGGGATCTCTCAGAGGCGGCCACGGAAAAAACTTAGTATGTCAGACTCCTAGGAGCCTGGAAGAAGTAACGGAACAATGAGTGGAATCTCGGCGTAGCACGGTGGCACCGATGAGTGAGGTTCGCGACAGGCTCCTAGAAACACCGTGTCACTTACTTGAAAGCCGGTCGGTATGAGATCCGGAAAGGTGCTGAGAAACGATATGGACCGGGAGATCGAACAAGATGCGGAGAATGCGGCCGGCCGTGAGGGAATCCGTCACGTTCTCTTAGTGCAGTACGTACTTCACGAGGCAAATCATCATTCAGAGTCTGCCGGCAGTGCGGCGGATAGTCTCCCCACGGTTCCGAAGGCCCACACTCTTGCCGATATATACAAGTGCTTGCACCAAGGACAATTCGGGGTGGGGCACAGCATCGACGATCCGGTCAGGTTTGCCGGCAGACTCGAACTTGAACTCGTCAAAGCCGACCCCGACTCTGCCGAACCGATTCTGGAAACGGTTTCCTCCGCAGACTCAGTTTTTCGTGTCAACCTGAGGCCGTTTCGACGGGAATTTGCAGATCGCGACGAATTAGCGTCGCGTCTCTTGGCAGGGCTTTGCCTCAATTCCGCGACAAGGCAGAGGGGAACGATGAACGATTTCATCGAATCTCTGGAATGGTTTAGGGATTTGAACAACAGCGGAGAGTTGGCGGTTCAAGGCAGATCGTACATGTTCCCGAGTGAGCAGGCAAACCAATTGGTAATGGACGTAATCCGTTTTGTTAACGCTTTTAGAAACATACCGGTCTTGAGCCATTCATCGGTCTATAAGAAGCACAATTCCCCATCCTATAGGGTGGTGGACCGGGAAGCCTTGGAACATTCGCCTCTGGCCTATCTTCTTAAAGAAATACAATGAGTTGTGCACACAATAACGATAGCTGCTGCTGTGCCGTCCTGCTTCAACCGCCGCCAGGTGATCTGACCGGCCCGTATCCGGCTTTAGCATATCTCAAATCCTACGCTGCGCTGCATGGGCACACAGTGCGGGTTCGGGACCTGGGGATCGAGGCTCTCCATTTTCTTGCCCAAAAAGATAAGATGTCCGGCCACCTGGAGCGGGCGGCGTCCATGAGACGGGAACTCGAATCCAAGGCCTCTCTGGATTCTGACGAGCTACGCCATTACAGGCTGTTGGTTTCGGCCGCTTGGATCGAGACCAAGCCGGACATGATCCCCACAGCTTTGAGATCTTTCAGGGACAGTAGCCAGTTTTACAACTATCGGCATTACAGTAGATCCTGCCACGTTCTCAACGCGTTCTACGGGTTGCTGTCCGCTGTTCATTATCCCACTGCGGTAACCCCGTCCGAATATCCCACCGCCCAGGCTCTCAATTCCATGGAAAACGTGCTTGTACACCGGCGTACGGGTCTTAATCCATACATGGAATACTACGAGGAGATTCTGTTTCCTGCACTTGCCGAGCAGGCTCCAAAAGCGATCGGCCTATCAATGGAATTCGCGGGCCAGTCGGTTCAAGCGCTGGTTCTTGGTCATCTGCTCAAGGAGCGGTTCCCCGAGATTCATATAACAATGGGAGGGGCTTATTTATCTCAATGGGTGATGTTGATGGGAGAAAGACAGCTTTCAGAGTTGTTTTCCTGTACCGATTCAGTAATCTGCGGAGAAGGCGAATCTGCCTTTGTGCAACTCTTGGATGGAATTGAAGTGGGCCTTTCGCCGTCGAGCGTTCCTAACCTGATTTATCGAGACTTACGTACCGGTGAGTTTCATCATCCTGCATTATTGGAATACCCCGATATTGACAGCCTGCCACCTCCCGACTTCTCAGATCTTGATCTGAAGTCATACCTCATTCCTAAAACGTTGATTCCCTATGCCATCAGTCGGGGATGTTACTGGGGCAAGTGCGTCTTTTGTCAGAACAGATACGGCGAGAACCGAATGCGCAAGTACCAGACGGTGCCCGTGGAGAAGGCCATAGCCGAGATGTCTTACTTGGCCGAGAAATACGGTACCAGCCACTTCAACTTCAGTAATGACGTTTTGGACCCGTCCTATTTGCAACGGCTGAGCGAAGCCCTGATTGCGTCGAAGAAAAAGTTCTTGTGGAACACTGACTTGCGTGCAGAAAAGGCGTTTTCCAAAGATCTCTGCGGCCGCATGGCCCGTGCAGGTCTGAACAGCGTCGCCATTGGATTCGAAAGCGGGTGCCAAAGAACCCTGGATACAATGAACAAAGGCAAAGATGTTCAGACTGTGCGGCAGGTAATGAAAGACCTTTACGACGCTGGAATTGCAACTCAAGCCATGGGATTCTTTGGCTTTCCTGGAGAGACCGAAGAAGAAGCGGAAAGAACTGTGGCGTTCCTGGAAGACAATGTATCCGCCATATCCTATTACGTTATTGGCCTGCTAATGGTAGTTCCAGGTTCCAGAATGCATGCAGAGCCGCAGAAATATGGCGTTTCATCAATCAGTTACGAAGGCAATGAACTGATGGCCCCGCTTCCTATTTGGAAGTCGGAGGCAAGGATTCCGGCGGCGGCGGTGAATCGACTCTATCACCGGTTGAGCCATCTCGAAGAGACTTTTGCCATAAATGATTATCCGTACGTGGGGGCGCTTTCCACGAATCACTCTTTTCTGTACTTCGAGACGGGACCGGATGTGCTCAAAAGGCTAAAGAGAGAAGAAAGCGATCGGCATCTCAAACTGCTTCGGATCATGGCAACCAAGGACAAGAGTGAAAGAGGAAAGAAGCTCAAGTCCCTCCTGCCGCGATTCGCGCTTCCGTGTCTAATCTATCACACGCACTTTCCCATAGATCAGGTTGAGGACGGCGATAAGACCACCCGCAGTCGTCTGCGCCCTTTCTCCCCCAAGGGCTGGGATTATCTTGTTGGCCCCTCAGACATGGTAATTCCTATTCGAGAGGTTGAGAGGCAGTTTCTCGGGGCTATAGACGGCAAGAAGAATCTGAAATCGGTTCTGACCAAGTATGAGGATGCTGACGTTGAGAGGCTTGTTTCGATCTTGTTGGGCCTCGTCTCCCGAGGCCTGATTGTCATTTAGCTGGATGCTGAAAATTCGGGAATTGGGCCAACGCTTTCGCCTGACTGGAGAGGCTGAGATGCCGCGGCCGCGAAGGAGTCAAAAATGTTGGTAAAAAGATGGATGAGCAAGGAAGTGATCTCAATAGATCCCGACGATTCTATGCAACTGGCGGTTAATCTCATGAAAGAGCATGATATCCGGCTGCTTCCTGTCATGAAAGACAAGAAGCTGGTGGGGGTTCTTAGTGATGGCGACCTGAAAAAGGCTTCAGTGACAAACGCCGTGGATTTTGATGTAAAGGATCTCTTGTACAGATCTGTACAAAACCAAAATAAGAGATATCATGACCCGGGATCCTTTTACCATTCCCATAGACGAGACAGTTGACGAGGCCGCCGCGGTACTCTTGAAGAACAAGATTTCCGGAGCACCGGTGGTCGACCGTAAAGGCACAGTGGTGGGCGTGATAACTCAGTCTGATATCTTCAGGGTTTTGATTTCCTTGACCGCGATGGGAACTCGCGGGATTCAATTCGCATTCCATGTGAAAGACACACCTGGCGCGGTCACCGGACTCATTAACATAATCCGCAATTATGGAGGTCGCACATCAAGCGTTCTCAGTTCGTATGAAAATGCACCTCCGGGTCATCGGCATGTGTACATAAGAACCTTTAATCTGGATCGTGGCAAGCTTGCACAAGTGATGAAAGAACTAAAAGAAAAGGCAACCATGCTCTACATGGTCGATCATCGTGAAAAGAGGCGAGAAATCTTCGAATGACCGGAAGTGGGCAGTGCAACTGCTCAGCAGGCAGTAGAGATTAACCGCAGAGAGCGCCGAGAACGCAGAGAAAAAAGATACCCTGTGCAGCGCCATGTGAGCGATCAGTTCGTACAATCAATTCCGTACCGATATGGTGAATCGCGCGGCACGCTGGGTGAAAGTCCCGCAAAACTGCGCTTCATCGGACAGACATGCAGCGAAAACAGAATTCTCAGCGGTCCCTGCGTTCTCGTCGGCGAACTATTGCAGGTTTCTCCAGAGCTTGCACCTATGCTTTCCTGACTTCAATCTCCAAAATCTTGTCCGCGGGTATAATAATGCCCCTTTCTTCAGCTACGTCGATGTATGCTCCATCCTGAAGAACCTTTTTCCAGATTTGCTCGCCGACTTTTTCGGCGGTTGATGCATATTCCAGGGGATGTCCCGCCTTATATAGCGTTACCAATCTCTTATCGTCATCGGCGATGTCAAAAATCTTGGGTGGGTCTTCTCCCAAAACTTTGATCCTGAGCGTCCATGCCATGATCTGAACCTCGCTTTGTTGTGTATGGTGGTTTTCATACGTCAGACAAGAGGTGAACTGCAAGAAATTTCACGGCCGTCAGGATCTTCTCTCGCCGGAACACAGAAATTCTTGACATGCCGGGAAACTCGTACGAATACTGGTGAGGTTGTCCACGAGTCATGAGAATCACATAAGCAAACCTGTAGCGACCGCCTTAGCGTCGGGGGAAGTCTATGATGTGCAAGCCTCGAATCCCCATAATAGTGATAGGGTTGATGTTTGTCGCGACACTTTTCAGCTCCGCATCCTATGGACGTATCAATTGGGCATTAATGGAAGCTATCTGCAGGAACGACCTGAATCAGGTCCAGAAGGTGCTGGACCTGGGAGCCAATGTCAATAGCAGGGACGACCGTGGCGAGACAGCATTGATGGTGGCTTGCTTCGAGGGACATGCTGAAATCGTCGGGCTACTTCTGAAAAGGGGAGCCGATGTCAATGCAAAGACAAAGTATGGTTACACTGCGTTGCAGGCCGCATCCGCGAACGGCCACACTGAAATCGTAGACCTCCTCAAAGGACATGGAGCGAAGGAATGAGGTCTCGAACAAATCGCAGCGGATCTTCTCAATGGTCGGCATTAGCCGGTGCGAGTCGAAAGCCAGTTTACGGGTGACAGAGATCATAGGATTATCGACTAGGCTGAACCCTGTATAATCCCGTGAGGATCATGGCGTATGCGGAACATTGCCATTTTTCTGGCGGTCCTATTGCCTTTTTTTTCAGGTTGCGCAACTATCGCAACCAGCCTCCTGGACTCAGCTACAGACTCAATTATATGTCATCATAAATGCCCTGGCGGATCGCCCGAAGCTGAGCGAAAATGTAGTGATCAATGCAAAAGAGAATTGGCGGCCGAACGAGAGAAGAACCGCCATGCTGGTGAAGAATTTGAGTGGGAACAAAAGGTGGATAGACAGATGGACGCAGTGACAAAGAATTACCGCGGCCCTTTGAAATAAAGTCGGATTGCTTTGAGGCTAATCCGGTGCGCTGAGAATAATTGTCCTCTCAGGAGATTGTCAGGGCAAAATAAGAGAAACGGCGGCACTGCAAAGATTCGTATGGAGGGATTTGCATGGAGGGGAACGTGAATTCTGTTCATTCTCGGTCAAGATGGGTTCTGAGGGTCACGATTCTGACCCTAATGATTATAATGGCGGCCGGTATCATGCCGGCACAGGAAAAGCCCATCAAGGCAAAGGAAAGCGGATGGATAGGGCAGTCCCAACTTGGTCTTTATTGCAGGAAACTCAAAGATAGTCGATTCATGCCATACAGAATTGTCGGCAAGAAAGACGATAACGATTTCATTTTCTACAAAGGTTATTTCATGCCGTTTCCTCCGGATCTCGACCACTACTACGCCTACTGGGGTATGACGGATAAAACGTACCGAGCCCGCAAGACGAAATTGGCAAACCTTGGCTTTCGAGAAATATGGCATCAATCCTTCTATGACGCATTGCACGCAGAAATTCATCAAGCCGTCTGGTTAAGGCTCTACAAACCCAAGGACTCAAACAAGCAACTGCGCAAATCAGAATATGGGACAGAGACATAAGTATAAGGTTGACCAGGGCTTTTGGAGGCTCTCATGGCCAGGGAGAGGGTAACTGCAAAGGCCGCGGTGGCTGAAATCAGATAATTAGGCTCCCATCCGGGCGCTAAAAATGATATGGTACACTCTCGGGAGAATCGTCCCGATGAATAGAGTCTTCATCTTTTTTTCCGTACTTGCCGGGTTCCTCATACTTTGCCAGTGGTTCGTTTTTGTTTCGGTGAGGAAGCACCTCTTTCAGCGACACAATGATATCAGTAGAAAAGTGGCCTATTCAGTCCTAGGCCTGTTGGGCCTTACAAACTTTCTCGCCGTGAGATTCGCTTTTGGCGTGCTGTCTCCGGACACGCCGGCAAGTCTGATAACTGCGATTTCATATTTTAGTTTCCTCGGATGGGTCTTGATCCTCGGCTTCTTTTTTCTCGGCTTGGAAGGGGTTTTTCGGGTATTGCACCTGAAGGATATCACTCTTTCGGCCATTAAATCGCGCACGAGCCAGGCGGCTAATTTTAGCGGCTGCCAACAAGGCTGTGACGGCCCTGGAGGCTGCGAAGCGACTCCGACCGAGCCATTTTGCGTACAGAAGATGCCCCCGGGATGCAAGGCCGAAACGGTTTCTTGCAGATCTGCCAGTCAAGCACGAATGGAGGGTCAATCGCGGTCGGCCCTCCCTTCTTATGGCCTCTCACCTACTCGTCGCGGATTCCTCAGGTGGTCCGCTGCGGCAGGACTGGTCGCGGCCAGCGGCTATGCCGGTTACGGCATAGAGGGAGCGTACCGGCGGCCGGTGGTTGACGAATTCGATCTGTATTGCCGCGAACTCGATGGACTGGCCCGGTCGCTCAAATTCATTCAGGTAAGTGATTTTCACTTTGGAATGTTTTTTGACAGTCCCGAACTCGAGCAAGTGGTTAAACTTGTCAATGCCCTGGAAGGAGACGCGGTCTTCATAACAGGGGATATATTTCATTCGCCGCTGACGCCTGTGGAGCACGCGACGCCGATTCTGAAAAAATTCAAGGCACGGCGCCTTGGCAATTTTGTGGTGCTGGGCAATCACGACTTCTACGCCGGGGAGTGGAGATCCGCAAAAAGTATTATACAAAGCGGTCTTAGCTTGCTTCGCAACAAGTGGATCACCTTTAAAGAAGATGGCGCTGATATCCACCTTGGAGGTATCGACGACCCCAGGGTCAATTGGGCGTGGGGTTCGAGTTTCCCTAATTTTCCGGACTTTATGGCCAAAGCTCCCAGGTCGAAAGGAATGCGCATTCTGCTGTCACACCGGCCCAGCGTTTCTGCCTTTCGCGTCACAAGCAGGCATTGATTTTGTGTTGTCCGGGCACATTCACGGCGGGCAGATCATATTTCCTTATCCCGGCATAAATGGCGGAGTGAGCATTGCCCGCCTGGCATCCCCATTCACACATGGATGGTATCATATAGGCAAAAGCAGGATGTATCTGAACCGCGGCATAGGACTAACGTTCGTACCATGGAGAATCAACTGTCCGCCGGAAATCGCTGTATTCCATCTCCATCCTGCCGGCAGTGAGAAAATCGGTGTGCGAAAAAGAGCTGCCAATCATGCCTGAAGAGTTGGATTGTCATCATGAATAGCGAAGAAGCGCTCGATCATCACAAGAAGCTGGTAGAGGCCGGATGGGTCAGAAGATTCACGGCCGAGGAACCGCGTCTTTCCGAGATGGCCGAATTCTACCGCTCCATCGGCCTGGAAGTGCGCGTTGAATCGGGAGTCCCTGATGAAAGTGAGGAATGTCGAAGCTGCTTCGACGTGGAGGGATTTGAGACCCGTTACAAAACTATTTACACGAAAGGCGAGCCCACGAGTGGGCATGGCGAATCGGATGATCTTTTCGGTTAGGATCCGCCGTAAGATAAAGATATCAATCTTGAAGATCCCTCGGCCGTAGGGGCACCGCATGCGGTGCCCTGGGCGCAGCGTGCTGCGCCCCTACGCGTATTCATGCCTCGCGCGCGGCAACAAATGGGACCGGCCGCTGTGCCCGCAGTTCCCGAGTCACCGGCGGGACGCCGGCGCTACTGCCGGATCGGAAATTCCATAGGCGCTAACTCAACGATTTTCCCCCCCTTTCTTAAAGGGGGGCAGGGGGGATTTTGGGATAACTAATTGAAAATCCCCCTAAATCCCCCTTTACAAAAGGGGGGCTTTGATGGCACGTGGCCCTGGTCAAAAGCAACAGAATTACCTTAAGTCAGCGCCTGTGAGACTCGGAACCGGTAGATGATTGGTCGATTACCCGGCAAACCCGCGTTCCGCGCGGGAAGATCCCACTGCACGGTTTTCATCATTCGTTGTAGCTCTCTGGCTTGGGTGCCACGGATCTGGGCTTTGTCAGATCCGGGCTTTGTCAGATCCGGGCTGGTTTTCGCGAATGTCCCATCGTTTCGCTGTGAACTGATATGAATCGACTGCATGGAGTCGGTGTGTCGAAGTTCCCCGAGTAGTTCCTAGTATGACTCACTTGGCCGCAATAACGAGCTGATTCATGTGGTCCCCGTCTCGAATCATCCGGATATCTTTGAACCCCGCGTTTGCCAAATCATCCCGGACCTCCTCGAAAGTGTATGCAGTGCCTGCCGTAGTTGCTGCCAACATATTTACCGCGAACATAGCTCCGTCCGGGGGAGACGTGCGGGTGGAATCCAGAAAGTAGTCCCGGATTAGTACAGAGCCTACAGGTGCCAAAGCTTGATGAATTTTGGCGTAAAGTTTTTGGTTGACATCTCGGCCGTTGCTGTGAATGACCGCGGACAACAATACGAGGTCGTGGCCTTGCGGCAATTCATCGGTGGTGTAGTCTCCCGCGACTACCTGAACCCGGTCAGAGAGCCCGTATTCAGCGATGCGCTTCCGGGCCATCTCCACTACGCCGGGAAGATCGAACACGGTGGCGGTCATGTGCGGAGCTTTCGCTAGAAACGCCATTGTGTAGGTCCCGGACGCTCCCCCGACATCCAGCATTCGCGTGAAAAGTTTCAGATCGACTGAAGTGGCAATTTTTTTAGCCATTTTTAGCCCGATGAAGTGCATCGCGCCGATAAAGGCTTCCATGTCTTCGCCGGGTCGAGACAAGATGTCTTTACGATTTGAATTAGTTCCGGTTGTGACGATCTCGGTGAGATGTGACCAAGTCTCCCACATAGTTCCCCTGTGCAGAACCATAGGGAGTATAGAATCCTTCCCGCCCTTCACCAGTAAGCCTTTGATGGACGAATTCACGCTGTAGTGACCGTCGGATGAACGGTCCAAGATTCCCTGGGCTGCCAGGGCATCCATTAATATCGTCAGTCCGCGAAGGCTCCATCCTTGCTGGCTGCACAGCTCGTCCGCTGTCTGAGGCCGTTCTTCCAGCTTAGTAAAGAGGTCGAGCTGGGCCGCTGTCAAAAGTATTCTACATTCTTGAAATGAGCTGGTTACTTCGTGAAGTCTTTGCTCGCTCCATTGATCGGACATCTTGATTCCTCCTGGGGAGACTGAATGTTGAGTGAAGCGTGTCATGAGTGGCGTGCCACTCGCAACGTAGGGCCGGCCTCCGTGCCGGTCGTTCCGCAGCCGCCGGCAGCGGCCGGCGCTACCGCGCAAGTGGCACCGTATTTGCGAAACGATGCATTAAGGCCCTGCTGTTACCCCAATATACTATATCGACGGAAGGGCCAAGTTGTTGAACAGTATGTCTGATCTTTCAGCTCCCCATGAAAATATGCGTTGAAGGACCATGCTTGACAACCACCTTCTTAAGTTTATTGTAAACATTATACGCTTGGTAAAAAGAGGTGCGAGATGAAGTGGCTTATTGGAGGCGGCCTCGGGGCTCTGGCCGGTTTTGGTTTGTATTTGGTGGGCCTTAACCTTCAATCCGGCTGAGCTTTGTGGTGCAACCCGGTCCTGGCCGTTATTGTCGGAACCATGATCGGTACGGCGATCTCCTCCGTGTGAGGAAGATATCACAAGATACTTCGAACTTGCCAACTTGAGGGCAATATGGGAAAGCACTTGGTCTTTGTGGGAGGGGGCCATGCCCACTTAACGTCCTTGGTCAATATTCAGGACTACATCAAGTTGGGGCATCGGGTTTCCCTCATAAGTCCTGTAACACATCATTACTACTCCGGCATGGGGCCCGGACTCCTCTCTGGTATTTACCGTCCGGAAGAGGTCCGATTTCATATCAAGAAACTTGTCGAAGATCGAGGGGCTGCCTTTGTGAAAGGCCACGTTGTTCGCGTCGACGCGGACAAACGCTTGCTGGTTTTGGACTCGGGCGATGAAGTTGCTTACGATGTAGTCTCTTTCAACACCGGAAGCTCTGTCCCGCTGGATAGAATCAATGACAACCCGACGAATGTCTATACTGTCAAACCTATAGTCAACCTGCTCAAGGCGAGAAAAGTAATACTGGACAAGATCCGCACAGGTGTACCACGTTTGTTGGTTGTCGGCGGAGGCCCAGCGGGTGTCGAGCTTTCCGGTAATGTCTGGCGCTTAGTCCGTGACAACGGCGGCAAAGCTGAAATAACACTTGTTTCAGGCCGAAGCCTTCTGTCTTCCTTTCCGGATAAAGTGCACAACCTGGCTATCTCCTCTTTGAACCAACGGGACATCGAAGTGGTGGAGGGGGTTCAAGTAAGTCGATTTTCAGCCGGAGAAGCTGTACTGGCAGACGGCAGACGTATCCCTTACGATGTGGCGTTTGCCGCTTTGGGGGTGAAGCCTTCGGGAATATTCACGGAATCCGGCCTGCCCTCTGGAGATGACGGTGGCCTACTAGTGAATGAACACCTCCAAAGCGTCGCTCACCCGGAGATCTTTGGAGGAGGCGACTGTGTATCTCTCCAAGGATCGACACTAGACAAGGTCGGCGTATATGCGGTCCGGCAAAACCCGGTGCTTCATCACAACCTCTTAGCGAGCCTCTCCGGCAAGCCCTTGGAAACATTCAAGCCTCAGCAATTCTACCTTCTTATTTTCAATCTCGGCGACGGCACGGGAATTTTTGTGAGAAAATCATGGGTGTGGAGCGGCAGGTTTGCTTTCCGTTTCAAGGATTACCTGGATCGCTCATTTATGCGGAAGTTTCAGGTTTCCGGAGAACGGCAGGATCATTCTGAAGTGTTGGACTGACGGCGGTGGCCGCTTGCGGCCGGTCCACAACGTTCTTCAATTCTGCACAGAACCAAACACGAGAACAAGCAAATGGAGAAACCGGTTTATCTCGATTACAACGGCACGACGCCTCATGACCCTGAAGTCATAGACGCGATGAAGCTTTTTTTGGAAGAAGAGTTCGGTAACCCGTCCAGTACCCACTGGTACGGTATAGCTCCCAAGCGAGCCGTAATTCAAGCGAGAAGGCAAGTAGCATCGCTTCTGAATTGCGATCCCGAAGAAATCATTTTCACCAGCGGCGGAACCGAATCAAATAATAACGCTATACTTGGCATTGCCTATGAGAATCGGCACAGAGGGAACCATATTATTACCAGTCAGGTCGAGCATCCCGCTGTGATCGAAGTCTGCCGCTTCTTGGAATTAAGCGGCTTCAAGACAACGTACCTGCCGGTTGACGAATTCGGCATGGTAAACGTTTCCGATGTTGAGAATGCAATCACTCCTCAGACCATGCTGATCACTATAATGCATGCAAACAATGAAGTGGGAACCATCCTGCCTGTCGAAGAGATTGCTTTGCTCGCTCGAAGCCACGGCATAGTTATGCACACCGATGCGGCCCAATCAATGGGTAAAATACCCACAGACGTGAAAGCGTTGGGAGTCGATCTGTTGTCCGTGGCAGGCCACAAACTGTACGCTCCCAAGGGAATCGGAGCACTCTACATTCGTCATGGAATACGCCTTCAAAAGTTTATGCTGGGGGCGGGCCAGGAGATGGGGAAAAGAGCCGGCACGGAAAATGTGCTCGAAATCGTTGGGCTTGGCAAGGCATGCGAAATCGCGCTGCGCGATTTGGAGAAGAACGCGGAACGTATGAGGCACACTAGAGATCTGCTTCACGATAATCTGAAAGAGAGACTTGAGCACGTAAGACTCAACGGGCATCTTGTAAAACGCCTGCCCAACACCCTCAATTTGTCCTTTCTCGGCCTCGAAGCCAACAGAATTCTGGAAGAGATTGGGTTGGATGTAGCAGCCTCTGCCGGAGCAGCATGCCATTCCGACCAAGTGCAGATTTCGCATGTGCTGGAAGCAATGGGCGTGCCGATCGACTGGGCCAAAGGGACGCTGCGGTTCACCACCGGGAGAATGACCACTGAGAAAGAGATTGCTCGGGCCGTGAACGTCATCGTCGATGCGGTTACGAGGTTACAGAAAGAACAAACTTCGTAGCGAACAAGTAATGATCTTATTACTCTTTTTCGCAAATACGGTCTCGTATTCTGGTTCAATAGCCGTCATTCCCGCGTACACGGGAATCCAGTAGGACCGGCCTCAGTGCCGGTTGTTCGCGAAACGCCGGCAGGGAGAAAGTGTCTCAAAACTATTTTGATGCCCGGAATCGTGCTACGATGGCAGCCCGGCGCTGAAGCACCAGGCTACTTTCTATCGCCCCCATGGGGCTGAAATGAAAGCGTCCCGTAGGGACTGCAGATAGTAGCCCGGCAATTCATTGCCGGGAAAAGGGAGCATCGTGCTACGAATTTCATTCACGGTTTGATTTTGAGACAATCTCGGGACGCCGTCGCTACCGTACAATTGGCACCGTATTTACGAAAACCAGTACTTAGTGGCGACGGGCATCTTGCCCGTCATCCCCAATAGACAGGCTGGAAGCTTGTCCCACTAATCTTAACTTGGTACCCGCACGCATTGTGGATAACGACAATTTTTCCGGGAAACGCTCTATTCGAAAGCGAATCGGAATCAGCCATTTTCAATGTCGATCATCTCTTTTGAGAATCGCCCTGATGAATCGGATGGAAAAACTTCACGTAATAATGTTGTGTGCCGACCACATGCCGCCAGCCCTCGCGGACGAGACCATCTAGACTATCGCCTCTGCCTACTACGGCCTCGATTCCCTGATCATCGAGCTTTTCCAGAATACGCTTTCTCTGTTTTTCACCGATAGCCATGAATTCCCCGGGCGCTTGGATTTCCGCAGTTATTCGTACGCCCGCAAATCTGGCCCAGTAAACTGGCGGTTCCCCGAGAATGGCCGTTTCGTCTCCTTGCTTCAGTCCGTTGCTAAGCACAAAATTCTTCACAGCATGCAGTTCCAAGTAGCACTCTTTGTAAGACGGTTTTTTCGGTGTAGATCGGAGTGAGCGCAGGCTCTGATCCACGCCGGCATATATCAGGTGCGGCCAAAGTATGCACAGGAACAGGATTGACGGCATCAGAGCCCTCCAGTCGGCCCTAACCGGGGACCTGATACTCATGACCAAAGTCGCAAAACCAATGAACAAAGCGCCGGCGATGTATCTCGTCTCTACATGTATCAGAGTATAGAAACCTACCCCCGCCAGTGAAATGAATGCGAGAATCAAATAAAAGGAGGGTGGACGCGAACTGGCGAAGGAGTATGAACAGAGGCGCACTTGTACGATGTACCAGGCAACCACCAAAAAGATGAACGGAAGCTGACTGAACGCATCAATGAGATTGTGCAGGAAAACCTTGGCATGAGCTTTCAAATCAAACTTGGGGACTATTCCTTCTTGCCAGTAGCACATGTCACACTGCCTGGCGCCTGGATCGCCACCCGGATAAAAGAAAGTTTGCGTCCTTTCGTCAATCAATTTGGGACGAAATGGTTTGCCCGTCCCGGAAATGAAATACGCGTAAGCTTGCTTTCCCAGCTCACCGTAAGTGAAACGTCCGAGTTTGTGCGACAATGCGGCAATCAGAGGTGATGCGACCAGCAGCATGACCAGGACGGCAACTGCCGTTCGAGATAGCGCCTTCCAGTAAGTCCGCGCACAAAGTGCCGCAAGCAAGAAGAAAACGCTCGAAAAAATGAAGAAAAAGGATTTGAGGTAATAGCCGATTCCGCAGCACGCCCCAAGAAAAATATACTTATGAATTGCCGGATCTTCTCTGATCCAGAGAACAAGTGCGGCACCGGTCAGCATAAGCGCCATCACTAGCATGTCGGGGTTCAGAAGCTGCACTTTTATCCAAACAAGTGCAGCCAGCAGAAAAGTCGAGTAGCACAGGAGGCTCATGATTGGACGGGGCAGAAGGGTTTCATTCGAGCCTGAAATGGCCGTGGCTTCTCGTTTGCAGAACATCATGAACAGTTCGCAAGAGCCCATAGCCAGGAGAAAGCAAAAGAAATTGACGATCCTCAGCGTTTCCAGTTCGTTCAGAGGGCTGGTGTTGAGCAGTATCTGCCCCAATGCCAAAAGCGCTGGGTATCCGGGACTATACGTAAGGTTGGCCAGCCCCCAAAGCTGCCCGTGCCTCAGCGCATCTCCCATCTGAATGTACGCAATTGCATCGCCATTTATGAAGTAGCGAGTAGTGTAGGCGAGAACTGCCGCCAGAATCGGGCCTATTGTCCAAAATAAAATGCGGACATCCGTCTCCCATGAGCGTTTTCGAAAGAATTCCGGCATTCAATACCTTGTGCCACACTGGTCTTCATGTAAAGGCATAGGAATATATATGAAAGGCTTCCGATTTTCAAACGCAAGGGGATCCGAGAAACTAACCATTCACCTACGTGTAGCAGGCTTTCCAGCCTGCTGTTTTCTAAGATTGACTGATGGTAGGCTGCAAAGCCTACTTCACATGCGACTGAGATCAGTTCATGAAGCTCCGAACCGGGCGTTTTATAACTATTACGAAAGCTTGAAAATCATGAGCGTCTCATCCGTCTCGACCGTTTGGCCTGACTGAACAAGGATTTTCTCAACCTGCCCGTCCACAGGAGAGGCAATCCCACTCTCCATTTTCATAGACTCCATGCGCAGAAGCTCGTCACCCCGCCGGACGTAAGAGCCTTCCTGAACAGATACCGCAACCACCAGGCCAGGCATCGGGCATTTGAGAATGTTCTCCGGGACGATCTTTTTTTCTCGCGGCATGTAATGCGTTAGGCTCCATTCCTGCGGGGTGTAGATTTCGATCATGCGAACAATCCCACAAAAAAAACCCTGTATGTGATTTTCGCTGTACTGAAAACGGAACATCCGGTAAGAGCCGTCAATCTTTAGCTTCAAGCGACGGCGATAATATTCAAATACAGGTGTGATCACTTCATAAGATTTGTCGTTCACCCGGACGATCCAGCGCCGGGACCCCTGATCCCCTTCGAGTTCTACTTCGAATACATCTTCATCGACTTTCACGACGTAATGATGAGTGCCGATTCGCGCAGGCGGCCCGCCAACGAGTGCTGTCATCGGCTTCAAAGATTGCCGCGCGAGACTCTGGCGCGTCTGGTAGATCAATGCAGCCCCTATAACCATGTGCCGAATTTTTTCTCCGTCGGGCGGGATCTTGGATTTCCCTCCGCTAAAGTGCTCCTCGATAAAGTCCGTGGATAATTCTCCGGCGGCAAAGGCCGGGTGATCTATGATGGCATTGGCAAAGTCGACATTGGTGGTCAATCCTTCTATGTGATACCCGTTCAGGGCCCTTACAAGAGTCTTCCTAGCCTCTTCTCTGCTCTCACCAAACGCAATGACCTTCGCTAGTAATGAGTCGTAATAGATGCTTATTACACTTCCAGCGTCAATGCCGCTGTCTACTCGCACATTCTTCCCGCGTGGGACCGCGTAACGCGTTACCATGCCGGTCGTAGGAACAAAGCCTCGGGCCGGATCTTCGGCGCAAATACGGGCTTCTATGGCCCACCCCTTTATTTTGACCCCTTCTTGCATGAGAGGCAGCGGCTCGCCCGCGGCCACGTGGATCTGCAATTCGACAAGATCCAGACCCGTCACCATCTCTGTCACAGGATGTTCAACCTGGAGGCGGGTGTTCATTTCCAGGAAATAGAAATTCTTTTCCCTGTCCAGGATAAATTCCACCGTCCCCGCGTTGGTGTACCCAGCTTCAACAGCGAGGGCACAGGCGACTCGGCCCATTCTTTCGCGGAGCGCTTCATCGACCACAGGAGACGGGGTCTCTTCAATGACCTTCTGATAGCGACGCTGTATCGAGCATTCCCTTTCCCCCAGGTAGACAACGTTACCATGCTGGTCAGCCATAATCTGAATTTCAATGTGGCGCGGCTTGGAAATATAGCGCTCCATGAATATTCTTTCGTCTGCAAAGCTTTTTCTCGTTTCTTCACGGCACGCAGAGAGGGCCGGAGCGACCTCTTCCTTCGAGGTTACGATGCGCATTCCGCGGCCACCCCCTCCTGCGGCCGGTTTCAGCAGGACAGGGAAGCCGATCTCCTCGGCGATAGCAATCGCTTCCTCAGGATCTTTAACGGCTTCGTGGTATCCGGGGACTACAGGCACACCTGCGCGTATTGCGAGCGCCTTCGATGCGACTTTGTCTCCCAGCATGGCAATTGCTGCCGCGGAAGGGCCGATAAAGACAAGGCCTGCATCGGTCACCATCTCGGCGAATTCCGAGTTCTCGGACAAAAAGCCGTACCCGGGGTGGACTGCCTGGCAACTATGGGCCAGGGCTGCTTCAACGATTCGTTCCTTGACGAGGTATGACTCCCGTGAGGGAGCTGCACCGACGCATGTTGCTTCATCCGCCTCCTGGACATACGGAGAGCGAAAATCCGCTTCTGAATAGACTGCAACTGTGCCCATGCCCATGCGTTTGCAAGTGCGGATAATCCTTGAAGCGATTTCGCCCCTGTTAGCGATCAAGATCTTTGCAATCAATATTGTACCTCACAAAGGAATATTGCCGTGTTTGCGCTTAGGTTTGGCTTTTTTCTTGCCTTCCAGAAATTGAAGGCTCCGAATCAGCCTTAGGCGGGTCTCTCGAGGAAAAATAACATCATCTATGTAGCCCCTCTTGGCAGCAAGAAATGGGTTTACGAACGCCTTACGATAAAGCTGTTCCTTTTCCGTAAGGACAGCCGTAGGGTCCGGCGCAGACTGAATTTCTTTGCGATAAATGACTTCCGCGGCTCCCCGTGGCCCAAGAACCGCTATCTCGGCAGTGGGCCAGGCATAATTGATGTCCGCTCCGATGTGCTTGGAGTTCATGACAATGTAAGCTCCTCCGTAAGCCTTGCGCACGAACACCGTAATGCGCGGCACCGTAGCTTCAATAAACGCGTATAGAAGCTTCGCGCCGTGTCGGATAATTCCTCCATGCTCCTGCTCTGGCCCGGGCATGAAGCCCGGAACATCAACCAGACAAATCAGTGGAATATTGAAAGCGTCGCAGAATCGCACGAATCTGGCACCCTTCACGGACGCATTGGTGTCTAGCACTCCGGCCAGCACGGCAGGCTGATTGGCTATCAATCCGATGGTCTCGCCCCCGAGTCTGCCGAAGCCTACGATGAGATTCCTGGCAAAATGAGCCTGAATCTCGAAGAATTCGGCTCCATCCAAAATGCTGTGAATCAGGACCTTCATGTCATAGGCCTGGTTGGGATTGGCGGGAACAAGATAATCAAGGGCCGGGTCAACCCTATTCAAGGGGTCCCTGAGATCCAGGAACGGGGGCTTTTGCCGGTTGTTGGAAGGCAAATAGTTTATGAGTCGCCGCACCTCACGCAGGCAAAGAATATCATTGGGCAATACAAAATGGGCGACACCGCTCTTTTCGGAATGCACTCCTGCGCCGCCCAAGTCCTCGAAGCTAATTTGTTGATGAATGACCGTCTTTACCACATTGGGACCGGTCACGAACATGTACGACGAACTTTCTACCATGAAGGTAAAGTCAGTCATTGCCGGGCTGTACACGGCACCTCCGGCGCACGGCCCCATGATGCATGAAATCTGGGGAATCACGCCACTGGCCATGACGTTGCGATTGAAGATCTCCCCGTAGGCGGCCAGCGCGTCCACACCTTCCTGAATTCGGGCTCCGCCCGAATCATTGAGCCCTATAAACGGTGCGCCTACCCGAACCGCATGATCCATGACTTTGCTGATTTTCTCGGAATGCGCTTCACCGAGCGAGCCACCAATTACAGTGAAGTCCTGGCTAAAAATGAAAACTTCGCGGCCGTCAATTGTTCCATGACCCGTTACGACGCCGTCGGTCAAGTACTGTCGATCTCCGCCGAGGTGGCCGCCTCTGCCGGCTTTAAGTACGTCAAATTCCTCAAAAGAGCCTTCATCCAGTAGGAGATCCAACCGTTCCCTGGCAGTTAATTTGCCTCTGGCATGTTGCTCGGCAATCCTCTGAGCCCCGCCTCCCTGCGCGGCCTCGGCTCTCATATCCTCCAGCACGGCAAGGTTGTCTTCAATCGGCCAAGTCAGGCAGTTGGCTCGATCTCCCTTTGCCGATTTCTTGACCAAGGAAGAATTTGCTTCGCCATTTGTTTCTTTTTTCATAGGGTTCTCCGTGTTGATACCGGAATGCCACTGACCTCTGATACAAAACTGCAATCGGACCGGAGCAACTCTCCGGAAATTCTCCTATCAAGAGGATGGAGCTTCCGAGCAGGAACCCTCATCTCCGCAAGTTTCACACGACACACACAAGAGCCGTTTCAAGGACTCACGATCCTGATTGAAGGCCGGCCCCAGTTCTTCGGGCCCCTCAGCATGACATACAGGGCACTCGCGGGGCGCATCTTCTTCGGCGAAGAATATTTTCGCAAATTCTTTGCCGCACTCTCGGCATTTATAATTCAAAATAGGCATGGAAAACCTCCATTCGGGGCTATTCAGTCTCACCTTGCTCATAGCCTGCTACTTAAGTAGAGATGCACATTTTAGCATTAGAATTCAAGAAAATAAGGAAAGATGACGGAGGGTGACTATGTGGTGAACTGCATTCAAAGCTGCGGTTGGCACCCGGACACGGCATGCTGGGCCCACTCCAAAATTGAACAAAAGAAGCGAATCCCAATTCAGACAGTTACAGTGGGAAATTGGGGGCCTTTGCTATGCCTCACGGGAAATGCCTCCTGAAAAATGGTATAAAGTCTTCATTCGATCATTCGCACGCGAGATCACGGCATGAAGATTCGGGTTTCCCCGCCAACACAGTATGAGCAGGATAATTATAGGAAAACAGCCCAAGTTCTTTTCGGCTTGATACTGGTAGCGTTCTGTCTATACGCTTCGCTGTTCATCTATCGCATGAGCTTTGTGGTCCATGGGGAGAGGTTTTTCAGTCTTTTAGACGATGCCATGATTTCCATGAGGTATGCCAGGAATCTTGCCAACGGACACGGCCTGGTTTGGAATCCCGGCGGGGCGAGAGTGGAGGGTTATACCAACCTGTTGTGGGTACTCTGGATGGCTCTATTCCATCTTCTGCCGTTATCTGCATCTAAGATTGGTTTGGCGATCCAGCTCAGCGCCGTCGTATTTCTTCTGATCAACTTATTTTGGGTAAAGAGGATCGTTTACTTCATTTCGGGAGGCGATGGGTTAGCCGTCTTAACCGCAGTCTTCCTGACCGCTTTCTATTATCCGCTTGTATACTGGAGTTTAGGGGGGATGGAAGTAAGCGTGTTGGTCTGCCTTGTTGATGCGTCAATATGGTTGGCATTACGATCTGTCGGCCAAAGTCGGCCTTCTTTGGCCTTGTATCTCCTCCTCGGGGTTGCTACGCTGGTTCGACCGGATATGATCGTAACGGGTGTCGGAATTTTAATTTATCTTCTCGTCGTGGATTCGAGAAACAGGGCAGGCAATGCTAGGCTTGGGCTAACGATTTTTTCTGCTTTTATTCTCCTGCAAACCGTTTTTAGATTCACGTATTACGGCGAATTTTTGCCAAACACGTATTACCTCAAGATGACCGGCTATCCGTTCTTGCTCCGGATCTCAAGGGGTTTAATCGAGATGTCTAAACCTCTGTGCACGATGCTCCCCTTAGCGTTATTGGCGCCATTCGTCTATCGCCTGCTGCGTAAAGATACTCGCGTGCTGCTCCTATTCTGGGTCTTTGCCACTCAAGTGTTGTACAGCATCTATGTGGGTGGAGACGCGTGGGAGTTCTGGGGGCGCTCGAACAGGTATGTTACCATAGCCATGCCGGCTTTCTTCATTTTGCTGGGATGCACCTTGGCCGATATGCGGCGGCTGTTCCTGGATTCCGAGACCGCCAAACCTGTCTCGTTGAGCAAGAAAGTTGTTACTTTAAGCGCGATAGCCCTCGTTTTCGTCGCTCAGATCAGTTTTAATGCCATCCCCCGTATGAAAGAATTCAGAGAGTGGCTGTTGCTTGACAGGCCCTATACGGATGCTGGAAAGAACTCGGTGGAGACAGCTATGCTTCTGAGCCGAATTACCACACCAGATGCCACCATAGCAGTTGTTTCAGCGGGCGCAGTGCCATATTTCACCAATCGAACTGCGATAGACATGTTGGGGAAAAACGACAAGAAGATCGCCCGGGAAAAAATGCGACGACTCTCTGACGATTCTAAACTGCTATATGAGTATCGAGCCTTTTATCCGGGTCATTTGAAGTGGGACTACTCCTATTCAATAGGCGAGCTGCAACCCGATGTCGTGGTACGAATCTGGGGCCCCCACAAGGAAGCGACCCCTTACTTGGAGAAACAATACGCGAGCGCCCTCACTCCGATGGGCGACATATATCTGAAACGGAATTCCCGCAATATCCTTTGGGGAAAGTGTGAAAAATTGGATCGCCATGGCATTTCCGGTTCATGAAGGCGTCTGAAAAAACGTCAAGCTCGGGCAAGAAGTGCCTGACCGGGTTTGTGAGACAGGCGGTAAAAATGCAGAGTGGAGAGGCCGCTGCATAATGCCTCAGAATACAGCTACGATGAAGACATCTTCAAACTGTCCGGAAAAAACATGCCCCCTCTTTACGGTATTCACGCCGACGTATAACCGGGCACACACGTTGGGAAGAGTCTATACTTCTTTGAAAGATCAGACGTTGCAGGATTTTGAATGGCTCATAGTGGATGACGGATCATCGGACAACACCCGTAGCCTTATCGAAAGCTGGATGAGTGAATCTTCTTCATTTCCCATACGTTATTTCTATCAGACTAATAGAGGAAAACACGTAGCGATAAACAATGCGGTCCGAGAGGCTCATGGTTTTTTCTTCATCATATTGGACTCGGACGACACATGCGTACCGGAGGCGCTGGAGCGTTTCGCATATCATTGGCAAGCCATTGATGAAAGCAGTCGAGACTTTTTCTTAGGAGTAACTTCTTTATGCCGGTACTCGGACGGACGGCTTGTTGGGGTTCCGTTTCCCCGTGACGCTGTGGCCTCTAACCATTTGGAGATGATTTACAAGTTCAGGATAAAGAACGAGATGTGGCTCTGTATCAGAACGGCTGTAATGAAAGAATTCCCGTTTCCGGAGCCCGATGTCAGATACTTTCCCGAAGCAACCGTATGGACCAGAATGGCTCGCGTGTACAAGACCCTTTACGTCAATGAAATGTTACGAGTTTACTGGCAGGACCAGCCATCGCTTCTACGCGGAGCCTCCCCTCAAGACAATGCCGCTGGAGGGCGCCTGGCACTTCTGGCAATCCTGACGGAGCAAATTGATTGGTTCGGTTGTGACCCGTGGTATTTTCTCCGGTGCGCGATTCACTATGCTCGATTTTCGTTTCATTCCGGCTTCGGCACACGGTCGCAATTTGGGCT
Organism: uncultured delta proteobacterium; assembly: GCA_963729795.1. GTDB lineage: Bacteria > Desulfobacterota > Desulfomonilia > Desulfomonilales > Desulfomonilaceae > CAWBBA01. The sequence goes on from CAVSPC010000016.1 coordinate 561,873, forward strand.
CTTGACCAATGTTCCCGCTAAGATCTTATGGCTGGTGGGCCTGCCTATTGCGTCGGCCGTGTACATGCATGATCGGAATAGAGGTTAAAGCGGAAAAAGATGACGCACAAAAAAACCTAAGTTGTAAAGGCAGCCGAATTTTGGAATCTACTTTATTCAGTGAAATAGGCTCCGGTTTGAAAGGGCTGTGCACGACGAAACGCGTTGTTGTGCTGGCGATAATCGCGGTGGTGCCCTTCCTCCTTATCGTGAACAGTTCCTGGAAGGCCACTCCGGACAGTGCGTTGTACCTGGAATTGGGAGAATCACTGGCCGGAGGACGTGGATATCTCTTCAACGGAGAGCCACACACATACGTTCCCCCCGGCTTCCCTTCCATCGTGGCTGTCGCGGCGCACTTTTTCGGGAAGAGCTTTCTCACCTATCGCGCACTCATGGCCTTGATCGGGCTGCTAACAGCAGGCGCAGGCTATTTGTTGATTTTCAGACTGTACGGACCGGATTTGGCACTACTGGTGGGTGGGATTTTTGCGATAAATCACGTGCTCTTGCACAATTCCACCTTCACCGCCTCAGATGTTCCCTTTGCGTTCTTCGGTATTTGCGCCTTGAATGCGGTTCTCTCCGCGGCTAGGAATCCTGCCCTGCTGCGCTGGACTATTCTAGCCGCTTTGGTTTCGGGAATACCCCCGCTTATACGGATCAACGGCGTCGGGCTGTTGGCCGCCGTAGGCTTTTTCCTTTTTTGCGCATGGAAAGATATGCCGGGATTGCGCCGCGCAATTCACACCGGTCTATTTCTTTTTCTGGGTAGCATTCCAATAGCAGCATGGGAAATATACAAGTCCTATTTTCCCATGTCGGTCAATGAAGGCTCTTACTACGCTGCAATCACCGGAAGATCGCCGGCATATCAGGCCCAGGTCACATTATCATCCATCTGGGAATATGCTCAGGAAACGACCTACGCCCTTTCCGGGGCGGTCATCAAGACCGGCTTCCTGGAATGGATTATTCCTTGCCTGATTCTTATTGGGATGTGGGTGGCTTTTCGCCGACGCGAGCGTCTTTTCTTGCCAATGACCGTAATTCAATTCGGCGCTCTGTTTCTGATGCCGGCTGGCAGCCGATACCTGATTTTACTTATTCCCGGGCTGTATCTATTTCTGGCCTTGGGCCTATTGAGAACTTCTCAATGGGTGAACGAAAGATTTCGGGTTTCATCTGGCGGACTGGCACGGCCTGCAAGTGTCCTGGTCAGCGTCTTCTTACTGTTGGCGGTTCTCAACCTGGGACACAACCTGATAACGGTGTTCCATGCGCGCACTGCGATTCAACCAGGGGGCGCTGAATCAGTTCGAGATCTCCCATATTTCAAGGCTGCCTTTTGGCTTCGTAAGCACGCCTCGAACGATGTAGTGATGTCCATGCATCCCAGGGTGCTTCACTATCTGTCGGGAAGACCGACGATCGAGTTGATACACTCCGGGGTGCCTCTCGCACAGACTTGGGTTAGGAATCAGTTAAAGCTGCAACATTTGATCACGTCTCGAAAGCCTGCGTACCTATTTTCGGATGCACACGACCGGGACCTTTTCAAGGATACTGTGACGGCCTTGCAGAGCCTCGGAATGGATCTGGAAGCCATCCCCGAGGCTGACGCGTCCCCGAGATTCCGATTGTGGAAAATAGTACCTCGGCTCAAACACTCGTGAAGGTGGCCGACAGCATCAAACCGCGCCGATTGCCTCTCGATTCAAAGTGCATACTTTAGGGTAGTTGAGTAAATGACATCCGACCGGGAATGCGACGCCCATAAACACGGAAGGCGGGTGATGGTTGATGGCGACCGAAACTAAGTTCAGGACTTACCAGACCAGAATTGAAGGGGCTCAAAAGGTGGTGCAGGAAGAATTTGCCAACGATGTGATCAAGGAATTCAGTCCGATTGTCGCGCGATTCGGATTCATCAAATCCGGATGGAACTACGACAAGGATCTCGACGTGGTTCGGGTGTACTTCGAGGATACACAGAGCCATCACGCGGTTCAGATTGACTGCGACACTCAACGTGACACCTTTACTCCCAATTACTGCCGCCAGGACGAGGAATGGGAAATCTGCACCGAAGGCAAGCCCAAAAGTTTCATCGGACTCCAAAAGACGATTGCTCGGTGGCTCCAAGAATCCTGCGAAGAATGTTGCATCGAGTGCCCTACTCGAGAGGAGATTTGGGAGGCAGAGGAATACGCCTGAAACGGCACGAACTGCTTCAATCAAGTATTGCTGGCCTTCGCGCGCTCTAGCTCGAGCTTTGACCGTTCGTCCCCGGGGCACTTGATCGGCAGGCTGAACAAAAGCCCTGCCACGGGCAGGACCACTATGGATTTCAATGCATTGAGCACTCCAAAATGGTCCGCGATCATTCCTAGAATTGTCACACCAAGTCCGCCAGTGCCAATCGCAAAGCCTACCATGAGCCCGGACGCAATCCCCAAATTGTTCGGCAGAAGCTGTTGTGCCATTACAATAGTGACGGTGAAGGTGGAAATCAGCACCATGCCGAACACGCCAAGAGTTACGAACAGCATGAAATCATGTGCCACGAAGATCAGAGGAAACAAAAGGCTGGTGAGGATCATAGAAAAAATCAGGTACGTCTTGTGACCAATTCTGTCGGCTATAATAGAGCCCACAATTGTGCCCACGACGCCCCCCATGAGGAGGGCTGACACAAGCGTGCCCGCGTACAGAGGCTCGCCTTTCAAAATGTCAATATAATAAAAGGGAATATAGGTCATGAGCCCGATCTGGGTCCAGGATCTCATGACTACGGTCGCGATAATGAGAAAAAGAGAAGCGTACGCGCCTTTTCGCGCCTCCTCCAGGGTCTTCGCTCGCATGGCCACAACCGGCTTTTTCCTGGCAAGGGAATTCCACTTGTAAAGCAACATCGCAACAAATATGAGAGAAAAGATCACCATCAACGGGAAAAAGCTGAATCCTAGATACGTGATAATAGAAAGCGAAATTATAGGTCCTAGAGCGAAGCCCAAGTTGCCGCCGACGGAAAAGACCGACATCCCCGTAGCCATTCTATCTCCGGTAAAAAAATGGGCGGTTTTGTAACCCTCAGGATGGTAAGCGGCCACTCCCAGGCCACTGACTACTACTAGAAATAGCACCAAAAGGTAGCTGTGGGGCACGGAGAGAAGGGACATGCCGGCGCCTGCCAAGAAACTGCCGAGCGGGAGCAGGAACATCTTTTCTTTCTTGTCCGACCAATAGCCGAACACGGGCTGGATGATCGAGGAGGTGAAATTAGCGGCCATCATAATCACGCCGGTCATCGTGTAAGAAATCGCGAGCTTCACCTTAAGGAAAGGAAGGACAGCCGGCAGCGCCCCTTGATAAATATCGGTAACGAGATGGCCTGCTGCTAAAATCAGCAAGACCTGGAGGTTAAAACTTCTTTGGTGAGAAGAGTTCATCGATTCCCCTCTTTTGGACTTCTTGATAAGGGTTCCGTCATCATCAACTGGAAGAGTGAATTTGGAACCGGGACCCACGTTGCTTGCATAAGATAACAAATTTTGATTCTGAGGCAATTCTGGTATGGTGAGGGCACAAGGCTACCGATTGAGTGCCATGATCAAATTATGCCGATTCGCTTTCAAAATTGTAAGAAAATCCCCTCTAACCCACGCTTTAGTAAAGGTGAGACGGGGGATTCTGAATGCGAATCGATATTATACGGGCTAACGCGAAAGGGGGATAAACGTAATGATTCCGAAGAATATCCTTTTATGCACGGACTTCTCGGAGAACTCACGCCCTGCGCGTGAGATCGCGGTTGACTATGCTCAGGCATTTGGAGCCAGACTTACCATTTTGCACGTGGTCAACTCTTCGAGACTGGGATTTCCCGCGTTTGAGATGGCGGTCCCCGTCAATGTCCAGGAAGTACTTAAAGCTTTAGAAGAATCGGTCGAAAAGGGATTTGCTACACTGGTGGAAGAGTGCAAAAAAACGCTCAGTAATGTGGCCACTTATTCCCGGATCGGTGTACCGGCTAATGAGATAGTCCGTTTCGCGGAAGAAGCATCAGTGGATCTCATAATTATGGGTACACACGGGTGGACGGGCTTTAAACATCTGGTCCTGGGTAGCACCGCAGAAAACGTTGTGCGAACTGCGAATTGCCCTGTGCTAACTGTTAAATCGTCATCAGAGTAAATTCAATGATGGGACCACGCTCGTGAAGTGCAATACGGGCTTCGAAGTTCATGCATGAACATGTTCGTGGGTTTCGGCCTCGTGGCGTAAATGCACGTGGTCATGGGGACCATGATCACCCGTGTGCTCGTGAGCGTGGGCCAAAGTGCCTTCCTGGTGCTCATGCTCGTGAGAGTGTGTGTGCTCGTGCTCATGGCTATGGATATGCTCATGTTCATGAGTGTGGGTTTCGCCGCCGTGCGTGTGCTCGTGGGTATGACGATGTACATGTTCGTGAGCATGCTCGTGGGCGTGTTCGTGTGCCCCTTCCATTTTGTTCTCTCCTTTGCGGGTAATATTCTTCCTTCTCCACCGCGAAGACGGAATTATAACTAAAGATTAGTTCCGGGCAGGTTTGCGGTCAAGCGCAAAAACATGTTGAATTCCTGCTGAGTCTCTTCTATCATTAGATGGATTACGACAAGCCCCACATTGGAGAGGGCCGAGCCCCCGGTACCGATCGCGGCCGGGCGAAGTCGAACTTGGGCTCCTCATGAGACCACAACTTAAGGATTAGCCCATCGGGAGGGCTGATCATTGTACCAGGGTCGTTCTTGGGCCGGAGAAACTTTTCTGACCTCGCTTATTGTGACATCTGGGTAGTGCCCGCGGGAGATGGCATGACCAGTAAATCCGAGCCAGTCGGGCCTGCCCGGTAGCACTGCAATTTCGGTTGCACTTGTAGGCTCAGGAGGAAACAGCATGATCGCTCAGCGTCTCCGATTTAGAGTAGGCGCGATTCTTAGAAAGATCTTTCCGACACCTGAAAACGAAGAAATACAGGTCTTAAAGCGAGAACTCAAGGAATTGAGTAAGGCCGTACGAAAAGCCCAATTTAGTGACGCAAACTCAATGAGAAGCGGGATAGAAGCTTTACGAACTGATATGCGGTACGCGGACGATAAAGACTTGGCTCTGCTGAGGCAGGAAATCGACATCCTCCGTAATGAAATCCAGGAAGATATTGCTGCTATTCACAGGCTTGAAATTCTTACTCTGACCCAGAGAATCTCGCTGCTGAACGATTTTGGCAAAGCGTTACCGCCCACGGTTCCCGGCCGCACCAAGAAATCCTCGAAACCGCATGGCTACAGCTTCGGGATCATAACCAACGGCAAACGCAACGAAAAGTTGGCCAACCTGATAGAATCTATAAGAAATCAGAATCTTCCCGAAGAACGTTACGAAATCCTCATAGCCGGTTGTGTGGACAAGATCAGGACGGACTACGGGATCAGAAAATTTCCCATGGACCGAGCCGCTTCCGAGGGAAGGCTGGGCGCCATGCGCAATGTTCTCGCAAGAGCCGCAGTGTTTAACAAGTTTGTGAGCTTGGATGACGATTTCTTGCTGCATCCGAAATGGGCCGAAGCTGTGGAGGATATCAATGGAGACTTTGACATTGCCACGGGAATTATAGTGAACCCCGATCTCTCCCGGTACTGCGATTGGGTAAATATCATTGAGAACTACACTTTTCTCAGGGCCTACCACGAGGCCTTCGACAAATGCCAATATGTCACGGGCGGGTATGGAATATACAAGGATTTCATATTTCAGGATCATGCTTGGAACGACGATCTGGGGTTTTATCAGGGAGAAGATGTGTCTTTTTCAAAGAGATTATTTGACGCCGGGTATCAATTAAAATTTGTTCCCAAGGCGGTGGTGATGCACGATGATGAGAATTACCGGCAGAAGGGCTATGGCGTCATTAGGTTGAAATCTGCTGAACAGCCTGTGGACCCCCTGCCGCTCACTTTACGCATTGAGAAGCTGTGTCCGAGGACCCTTTCCTGACGAGCGTCAGGTGCGATTCATCACTTGAAGGATTCAGACCAAGGTATCTAGATCACTTCTTAACCAGGAAAAAAATCTACGGCATCTCAGAAAACCCTTGCAACAGACGAATACAGCGGGGTAGGATGCCGAGATTCCCCCACCGAACATACTCTGTATGCGGTGGCGGTTAGATCTCCTAGGGTTTTGGGAGGCGTCTGATGAAGAAATTTTTTATGCTGTTAACTCTGATGGCCTTCATGGCGACCGCTCCTCTGGCAATGGCTGCGAAGAAGGTCGACTGCTGCGTCAATGGCAAATGCCATAAAGTCACCCAGGCCAAGTGCGACAAAATGAAGGGTAAAGTGGTAAAAAGCTGCAAGGAATGCAAGAAAGCTGCGATGCCATCTAAGGCTAAGTCTGCCCAGTAATTGTTAGAGATCCGATTGGAGATGCAGTCAAGGCAATGGTAATCTGTTTTTTTTGACGGAATCTTCAAGAATCTGAAGGCGTGTAACAACTCACGGGGTCCCGTCGGCCAGGTGTGGATTCTCGATTCGACGGCGGACGAAGGGTGGAGTGTGCCCTCGAAAAACGGCCACTCTCTGGGTCACGAGACGCCATAGCATTAGTCCTTGATCCAGAAATCGGTTCGCTCAGGAATGGCGGGCTCAATGGCCTGCCATTCCTTTGATTTTCGCGCTTTAAATCTGTGAATTCTAATCAACCGGACCGTGAACGGCCCAGTTGCCTTCCTCTAAGCCGGATTCCCAATCTCGTTTCCGCGGCAGTCAGAATAGCCTCCAGCATCTCTCTGTAAGATATCCCTGCAAAACCGGCCATTTTCGCCAGGTGGCCGTCCCAGCACCATCCTGGGTTCGGATTCACCTCGAGCAGTTTCGGGTTGCCGTCCGTAGTCCAATCTCCAGTCGAAGCGGCAATAATCCCTGCATTCCAGCCTCTCGAACAGTCGCAAGCACCATTCCACTACGGATTTTTCTACGTCTTCAGGAAGGCAAGAAGGGACCGATTTCACTTTCCAATACGGGGAATCGGGCCGCCACTTGGCTTCGTACCCACAAATCCGTGGCAAGTGTTCAGGGAGCTCGGAATAATCCTCCTCTGAAACCGGCAGAACCCTGTATCCTTCCAGCGGATTGCCGATGATGCCCACGCTGATATCGTTGCTCGTTAGGAATTCTTCCACTAGTATCGGCTTATCGTACCCGAACTTACAACGAATTTCCGAGATCGCATTTAGAGCTTCTTCCAGGCTGTTCGCCACACTTCGCTGCGTGATGCCGAAGCTCGAATCGCCGAAGTTGGGTTTTATCAAGACTGGAAAAGAGAAAGGCAGCTCGAAGGCCGTGTCTTCCGGCCTTACAAAGAAGGCCCTTGGAACAGGGATTTTCATCTCTTTGGCAATGCCCCGAACGAGCGACTTGTCGTAGCAGTAAGCCAAACATTGCGGACCTGCCCCTGTATAGGGCAGATCCAATTGTTCCAACAGCGCGGGAACGTGCAGCTCTTGCCGCGGATCGTTTCCGTAACCTTCGTCACACAAATTCATGACAAGGTCAATTTTGCCGTTCATTTTTTTTAAGTCGTATATGAGAGTGTCATGATTATCGAGGTACTTAAACCTGTAATGCGGCAGGCCTTCGAGGGCGGATTTTACCTGCTGGATCGTGTAAAAATCATCTTCATCAAAGACCGCTGATGGCTTTAGAGGATCAGGCTTGCTCGGATCGCCGAAAAGAACCACCACGTTCCTCACACCTTGGGCACGCTTTAACCTGGGCCGCGTAAAGGCCTTTTCGACCCGGCCTGTAACTATTATGCGCTGCTCCATCATCCCCAGGTCCTGGTTGCGCAGAGAATTGGGTGAAATTTGGCCGTGAACCGTGCAATCGCTGAAACCGGCTTCTTTAAGCAAGCCGACAATGCTTTCCCTGGAGTACAGTCGTTCCGCGTAAAACTGGTCCGCGATCACTCCCTTGCTGCAGTTTGTAACCACCTCTCGTGAAATCAGGCGCTCTCCATCCGCTGAAAGAGACCGTTCCCGGCAAACGAAATGCTTTTTGTCAATCCATTCCCAGGAGCGGGTTTGAAACCTGTCCCGCAGGTAATCTCCATCGGACACGTCGAGCAGACATCGCCCATTGGGCTTCAAAACCCTGAACACCTCTTTAAGCACTTGGAGATCGTCTCTTACGGTCTCGAAATAACCGAAACTGTTGCCCAGAATCATGACGCAGTCGAAAGCATCCGACGGATAGTGCGTCTTTCTGGCATCCCCTTCCCTGAATTTGACACCGAGCCCTTCTCTGTTCGCGAGTCCCCTGGCCCTTGTTACGAGATAGCGAGACCGATCCAATCCTTCAACATTTTTGAATCCCTTCCGGGCCAATTCCAGCGAATGCCGGCCTTGTCCGCAGCACAAATCCAGAATTTTGGCATCTTGTGAAAGTCCGGTTACAGAGACGAAGAAACCGACTTCCGAACTGGTGATATTATCGTCCGCCACGACATCCGCATCTGTTTTGAGATAAAGAGCGTTAAAAATCGAACGCCACCAGTCGGGACTTACGTGCGCTTCAAGGTTGGACACAGGCCCCAATATCGTGGCTCTTGTTTGTCCGTTCCTGGGGCGCTGAAGAAGCTTGCGGACGGGTTTTCGTTCATTCACAGATCTGTTCCTCCGGGGATTGTAATAATTCGGCTGCCGCGGGGCTTCCTCACCTCTTCAACAAGCCATTGTCAGCCTTACTTGGGCTCAGGTAACCAGAACGATCAGCCTAGCCTCAGCCTTTTTTTGTGATCATGGCATTTACACAAAGCCGGCCATTTTCTCAATGGCTTTCTTTCATCGTACGAATTATTTTTGGGTGGAGACTCAACAGCTTCCGGTTTCTTGGCCAACTGAGGCGCCAAAACGCTTGCAGGCCGAGTCATCACGGACATGAATACCCGGATGGAATCATTGACGTAATCGCCGGGAGTGCTATAACGGAAGACAAATTCAAGGGGGCAAAGAAACAATGAGGACAAGTAATCCCGCACTTAATGATAATACGTTTGCTCAATTCGGTGGCTATATACAAACCGATGAAGCGATGACCGTACAGGGCACGGTGAATAAAGCTGGGCTCCTCTTGGCCTGCGTCCTGCTGACCACCTTGTGGACCTGGCACCTCTTTTTCAGTACTTCAAATCCCGCTGCCGTGGCTCCCTGGATGGTCGGAGGAGCCATCGGGGGCTTTGTCGTTGCTCTTATAACTGTATTTAAACAGCAATGGGCTCCAGTAACGTCGCCTATATACGCGCTTCTCGAGGGCCTTTTTATCGGCGGCGTATCCGCGCTGGCGGAATCCCGTTATCCCGGTATTGTACTGCAAGCTGTGGGTCTCACTTTCGGGACGTGCGTAGCTGTGTTGATGGCCTACACTTCCGGACTCATTAAGGCGACAGAGAATTTCAAACTTGGTGTGGTGGCTGCCACCGGAGGGATTGCTCTGGTCTATCTGGCGACGATAGTTCTGAACCTGTTTGGCTTGAACGTGCCCTATATTTATGACAACGGGTTATTTGGAATAGGATTCAGCATATTTGTGGTGATCATAGCAGCGTTGAATCTTGTTCTCGATTTTGATTTCATTGACAGTGGAGCCCGACGCGGAGCGCCAAAGTACATGGAATGGTATGCCGCCTTTGGCCTCATGGTAACCTTGGTCTGGCTCTATATAGAAGTGCTCCGGCTGCTGACTAAATTGAGAAGCCGTGATTAAGGAGTCCCGCGAAGAAGAGGGGACAGGAGTTCTTACTCTCTGCCCTTTCTTTCTCCAAACAGATTGTCTATTCTGCTCCAGCGGTAGACCCGGAGGGGTGACTGCGACACCTGATACGGGTGAAGAACCAAGAAAGCGTTCGTCCGATTCGGGGCAACTGATCCTGCCAGGCTTTCCACACCTCAAAACAGGACGGTGAGATCGCGATGCTGTTTGTACGAGACAAAAGCAGAGCACTGTTTGAGGCTGTTCAAAAGAATCAGCCTGATCAAGTGCGACAGCTTCTGGCAAAAGGGGTGAGCGTCGACTCGCGGGACGAGTCGGGCGCCACGCCTTTGATGAAGGCTCTGTACACAGGCCATTATCGGGTGGTGAAGGAACTTCTTGAACGGAAGCCCGATGTGAATGCGAAGGACGAAAAAGGGTGCACGGCAATGATGGCTGCTTGCATTGCGGGTCAAACGGTGTCCGCCAGAGTCCTCTTGGGAGTGGGAGCCGACCTGGAAGCACAGGATAATCAAGGGTACACCCCTTTGATGGCCGCCGTATATTACGGGCACCTGGAATTGTTCGGCATGCTCCTGAATGCCGGGGCTAACGCTGAGGCTCGGACTTCAGATGGCAAAACGGCTCTCATGGTTGCCTTAACCGCTGGCCGACCTATCATCGTCGCGAGACTTTTGGACAAAGGGGCGGATCCCAACGCGAAGGACGATGCGGGCCGTAGCCCCCTGATGATGGCAGCGTTCGATCGCCATGTGGGCATGATGAATTTGCTTTTCAAGCGCGGCGTGGATGTGAATTCAGTTGACAAGGCCGGGCGAACCGCTCTCGCGAAAGCAGCTCACAGGGGCTTTCTTGAAATAGTCGAACTCCTGCTTGAAAAAGGGGCCGATCCCAACCTAGCAGACAATGCAGGATGGACTCCTCTGATGGTGGCCTCGGATAGAGGCCATTTGGCGGTGGTGAAATCACTTCTGGATAGAGGCGTCGATATCAATCGCCAGGATAAGGCAGGACGTACCGCCCTCATGTGGGGGGCACGGGTGGGCCGTATCTCAGTGGTAAACCTCTTGTTGGATCGTGGCGCTGCTTTTGACATTGAAGATAAGGCCGGCATGACCGCACTGATTTGGGCCTCCCAGGAATCCCACAGCGAGGTCGTCGAACTGCTATTGGAGAGAGGGGCCACTATCACGTCTGAGGCTGAAAAGACTATTGAGGCGATGCTGGAGGCCCCAGACGGAGGTGATACCGATACCCTTGAACTGACTCTCGACCGCGGATTCCTGGTGGAAGCAATCTCCAAATACGGGAATAAGGATTTGATTGATGCTGCGGGTTCCGGGTTGGTTGACGGGGTGCAGCGGATATTGGACTTGGGGGCAGATGTCAATGCTGGGAACAAATACGGTCTTACGCCACTTATGAGAGCCGCGTACAAGGGTCACGTGGAAGTCGTGCAACTTCTGTTGCAACGTGGCGCCAGCGTGGAAATGCAAGACAAGGCGGGAAAAACCCCCCTGATGAAGGCCTGCTCCGCTGGGCAAATAGAGGTTGCACGAACCCTGCTGGGATATGGTGCGAAGATAAATGCTGCAAACAGGCATGGGCTCACTGCTCTAATGAGAGCCTCTTATAAAGGGCTGAGCGAGGTGGTGCAATTCCTCTTGGATCACGGCGCCGATGTTGAGATGAAAGATGCGGCCGGACTTACTGCTGCAGGATGGGCATCGACAAAAGGGCACTGCCACGTGGTCCGCTTGCTCGCAGATGCGGGCGCCAAAGTGGATTCTCCGCCGCTGATCCCAGACGCCAATGTGAGTGCCGATGTTGAGGAATCCTCACCTGGAGCTGCCACCACCACCTCGATGATCTTGGACGAGAATGGAGAGGTCGAAATAGATGCCGAAGTGCTCATAGAGGCGTGCATATCGGGTAGTGCGGAAGATGTAGAGCGCTTGCTGCCGGCTGTTGTCGACCTCAGCGCCAAAGACAAAGCTGGGAGAACGGCTTTAATGTGGGCATGTTACCGAAATCGCCAGGAGATTGTGAAGCTTTTGCTGGCCCACGGAGCGAACGTGAACATTCAGGACAATGCCGGAAGGACAGTCTTGATGTGGGCTGCACTCTACGGAACTCCCGAAATCGTGGAACCTTTACTGGATCACGAAATCGCTATAGACGCCCAGGACAAGAGTGGGCGCACAGCCTTGATGTGGGCATGTATCAGCGGACGGCATGAGGTTGTGAAGCTGGTCCTTGCTACCGGACCGGACCTCGAAGCCGCGGATAATGATGGTAGTACAGCCCTCATCTGGGCATGCGACAAATCGCAAACAGAAGTGGTGGAAATGCTACTTGCCTGGGGGGCTTCCACTGATGTAGCCGATCAAACTGGGAGAACCCCGTTCTCGATAGCTTCGGAGCGTAGGTATCCTGAAATGATGAGCATCTTGAAAAAGTACTCGAAACAACGAATCGCGTGATGAAGTGGTAACTGAATCAGCGGTGAGGCAGCCGCCGGTCTCGCCCCAATTAACTGTGAGAGCGAATAGCTAAGATTGGTGGGATCTGTTGTGACCGCCTTATACCTCGCATCGGTAAATTGCTTTCTGGTGTCGGTAAGGGTTCGAGTGGAAATCGAGCAACGAATGGGAGCGGTCAGAGCAAGTAGGCCTACAGTTCTTCAAGAATTGCTTACACAACCTTCTGGAAGGATATTCCGTGCGAACTTTGTTGAAAAGGCAGGATAAGCCTACGATCTCATATTCTTGAACTGTGTGCATTCTCAGGCTGGAACACTGTCTTATCCAGCTCAAACGCGCGATTGCACAAAATTTCCTTCAATAGGCAATCCTTGAAAAAGGCCATAAAGCATCTCTCGCCATCCAAAAGACAAAAGGATTAAAGCAGGCAGCAACAGCATTAGGGAAGGAAACGGAAGTGTATTCAAGGAGGGAGAAAAGATGACACCTGGTGAAAAAATGGATGAAGGACTGTCGCCCTGGTGGATGCGGGCGGTAATTCTCGTAGTGCTGGCAGGGTTTTCAGTCCTGATTCTGGTTGCAGTCCTTGCCTACCGCGGCGCTCCGCCGATTCCAGAGAAAATAGTGACCACCTCGGGGAAGACACTATTGACCGGACAAGAAATCCTGGCAGGCCAGAAGGTGTTTGAGAAGTACGGGCTCATGGAAAATGGTACTCTCTGGGGGCATGGGGCCTACCTCGGACCGGATTTTGCAGCAGCTTACCTTCACACCCTCGGTGTCGAAGCTGCAAATACCATGGCTCAAAAGCTCTTGGGCCACGACATGAACCAACCGTCACGCGGAGAGCGGGCGACCGTTCAAGACAAAGTCAGACTCCTTCTGAAACAAAACCGCTACGACCCGAGGACCCGAACACTGGTTTTCACCGACCCGGAGGCGAATTCTTACAGGGAGCAGGTGGGCCTGTGGACACATTATTTTTCCTGGCCAGACCTGAACGGCGGGCTTAGGCCCCGCTATATCAGCAATCCCAAAGAACTGAAGGAACTTACGGCATTTTTTGCCTGGGCGGCCTGGGCTTCGGTGGTAAACCGCCCGGGCGGCTCGGTAACCTACACCAACAATTTTCCCTACGACCCGCTGGTGGGCAATGTCCCGCCAGGTGACGCCGTGCTCTGGAGCGCCATAAGCCTTATTGCTCTTCTTGTCGGGACGGCTGTGGTGTTGTTTGCCTTCGGCAGATTCGATTACCTTGGCTGGAGGGGAGCAAGGCCGCACATCCATCCGCAAATGTTGCCCGGCAGGGCCAGTGAGACCCAGAGAGCGACCATCAAGTTTTTCCTTGTGGTTTCCCTCCTTTTCCTGGGGCAAGTGCTTGTGGGCGGGGCTACCGCACACTTCAGGGCAGAGCCGGGAAGCTTCTACGGGATTCCTTTATACGATGTGTTTCCGAGCATTATCCTGCGAACCTGGCACCTTCAGTTGGCCATTTTCTGGATTGCTACAGCCTTTGTGGGGGGCGGCCTGCTGCTTGGCAGCGCTTTGGGAGAATTCGAACCCAAGGGGCAGGTGAAGGGAATAAACCTGCTGTTCTGGGCGCTGGTGGTAGTTGTTGGCGGAAGTCTTGTGGGAGAACTGCTGGGCATCGATCAACTCCTTGGCAAATTCTGGTTCTGGTTTGGACACCAGGGTTGGGAGTATCTGGACCTCGGCCGGGGTTGGCAGATCCTTCTCGCCCTGGGACTGGTGCTTTGGGCCATCCTGGTGTATCGGGCGATTACACCCGCCCTCCGAGATCCTGAGCGCAAGGAAATATCGTGGCTTTTCATGATATCGGCCTTAACGATCCCCGTCTTCTACCTGCCGGCCTTCTTCTTCAAAAGTACCACGGAGTATTCCATTGTCGACAACTGGCGTTTCTGGATCATCCACCTGTGGGTCGAGGGCTTCTTCGAACTTTTTGTAACGACGATGGTAGCCGTTACCTTTTACAGGCTGGGCATGGTCGCCCGCAATACAGCTGTCAGGGTTATCTACCTGGATGCCATCCTGTTTCTCGGAAGCGGAATCATCGGCACAGGCCATCACTGGTATTGGACGGGCCAGACCAGTGTAAACCTCGCCCTTTCCTCCGTATTTTCGGCCATGGAAGTTGTCCCCCTAACCCTTTTGACGCTGGATGCCTGGGACTTCATCAAGTTGACCAGGGGCACGTGCGACGTCTGTGGAAAACCGATCGCCATCCCTCATAAATGGACGTTCTATTTCCTGATGGCCGTAGGCTTTTGGAATTTCGTCGGCGCAGGCATCTTCGGGTTTCTGGTCAATCTGCCCATCGTAAGTTATTTCGAAGTGGGCACGATGCTTACGCCAAACCACGGTCACGCTGCGCTAATGGGCGTATTCGGTATGGAGGCGGTAGCCCTCATGGTCCTTGCCTTTCGCCAGGCGTCAACAGACATGCAATGGGCGCGCATTGAAAAATACATACGCGTATCCTTTTGGGGTTTGAACATTGGGTTGGCGCTTATGATCGCGTGCACTCTTTTCCCGGGCGGCATCCTGCAGTTGCACGACGTCCTGGTCCACGGGTACTGGCATGCGCGCGGGCTTACCTACCTTAACCAGGGGTTTGCAAGGACAATTGAATGGATACGCTTGCCCGGTGACAGTGTCTTTATCGCGTTCGGCGTCATTCCGTTGGTGATCGCCGCGATCATGACATACGTCAATCAGTGGAAAGCGGCCCCCGAGCTGAAGCCGTCGATAGAATAACGGAAAACGGCAAAATCGCTGAATTTGTATGTTTTGGAAGGCGGGGATGGCTGACGGACACGAAAAAGAAGGAGTCTTTTGCACCGCTGCTGACTGCGCCTGGCAGAAGCGGCTGCTTCATTTTTTTGTTATCGCCGGCCCAGGGTGCATGGCCATGCTCGCCGACACCGACGCGGGTTCCATCGTTACTGCTGCGCAATCGGGGGCCCGATGGGGATATCGGTTGCTCTGGCTGCAGATCCTGCTGATCCCTGTCCTTTATCTGGTCCAGGAACTGACTGTGCGTCTGGGTTTGTCCACCGGCAAGGGCCAGGGCAGTCTCATCCGCGACAACTTCGGGAGCAACTGGGCCCGGTTCACGGGAATCGTCCTTTTTGTTTCCGCCATAGGGGCTCTCATCACAGAGTTTGTCGGAATTGCCGCGGCAGGCTCTCTTTTTCACATCAGGGCACCATACAGTGTGGGGCTAGGCGTCGTCTTCCTGCTTGGCATAGTGCTGACTGGAAGCTATAGCAGGGTAGAACGTATCGGGATTGCCGTTGGCCTATTTGAGATCGCTCTGGTGATAGCCGCTTTCATGGCTCACCCCGATGTCAGTACGATCGGGGACGAGTTTTTCAGCGTGCCCATTATGAATCATGAGTACTTAAAGCTAATTGCTGCCAATGTCGGTGCGGTCATCATGCCATGGATGATTTTTTACCAGCAGAGCGCCATTGTCGATAAGGGGCTCTGCTGTTCGTGCGAGGATAACTATAATTGCTGCCGTTGGGATACGGCGGTGGGGTCCGTCTTCGCCCAAGTTGTAATGGCTGGCGCACTCGTCCTCACTGCTGCAACTATCGGCAAGGTAAATCCGAATGCTCCACTCGATAGCGTTCAGCAGATTGCTTACGCTATCACCCCGTTGATGGGACGGTTTGGAGGGATGATCCTGTTCGCCGTGGGAATTACCAGCGCGGCGCTGATTGCCTCAATAGTGGTCTCTTTGGCTGCAGCATGGGGGGTGAGCGAAATGTGGGGTGCCGGAAAGAGCTTTAATATGAGCGTAAAGGAGGCGCCCAGGTTTTATGCTGCCTACGCCTGCGGCATTATCGCAGCAGGACTCTTTGTTCTTAAAGGGACCCATCTGGTGGAGCTGACCATTCTCGTTGAGATCGTCAATACCCTGATGCTTCCACTTATACTGGGGTTCCTCTTCCTTCTGGCTGCGCGCCTGCTCCCCGCTGCCATGCGCCTCAAGAGATGGGAGAAGGCAATGTTGATCTCGATCTATGTCACCCTGAGTGTCTTGAGCGTTTTCACGGTCGTAAACATGATTGTTGGATAGGAGTTTATTGCGCATTGCCAGTCTTGAGGAGGAAAAGACGAAGGTGGTATAGTGTCTTAATACGCAAGACTCGGTGATCGACGATGAATTCTCTCGAAGAGCCGCCCCAAGCGCTTTATCGCTTCCGAGTGAACCCCGCGTCCGGTTGAGACAGGGTAACCACTGTCACTGATTTGGGCTTTGTCAGATAAGTGATGAACACAGATCGGTAAAGGGCGTCACACCTTTGTTGCCGAGATAAAGAGGGATTGGGCAGATCTTCCGAGAAACGGCATCCGTTCAAGAATGTCGCCTGCCTTTATAAAAACTGGAATCAGCGAATCAGGCGTGTTAGGGAGAAGAAAATCGAGATACTCGACTCGGACATGACTAAATCCCGCCCGGGCCAGCTTTTTTGCGATCCATTTCCCCGTAAAAGCCATTTCCTGGGGTTCCAGGCGAACCAGTTTGCGAACCAAGCCGATCTTGAAAATTGAAAAAACGATTGGATTGTATAGGTTTGGCTCCCAAAAGACCAACTTGCCGCCAGGTAAGAGCAGATTCTTCAATCTGGGAAATACACTGCCCAAATCTCCATAAAGGTGGTGGAGAATCCCATTGCCGACGATGTAATCGAATTGACAGCCGAGTTGTTTCTCGAGATCCGGCCTACTGACGTCAAGAATCTCAAATGATAGATTCGGGACCCGGTGATTGCGGCGGGCTTCCTCAATAAAATCTTTGCAAATGTCGGTGGCCAACACATGAGAGCCCTCATGTTCAGCCAGCAGCTTACTCATATACCCAGTCCCACACCCCAGTTCCAAAATCCTGTGCGGCCGGCTGACGTCCATTTCAGCTACCATGCGTTGGCACCGGCGGTAGCTCCTCACCTCCCACGCCTTAGTTGGGAGAAAACACTGATTGTAGCCTCTATCATCGGCAATTGCTCGCACGACACTCTCCAGGACAAGGCATGCTTGGTTTTGCAACTGTTCAGCGCAACCAGGATTCACCGTCCCGCGGCACGCGGGATGCGCCGAGAACGCAGAGAAAGATTAGTCTGTTCAGCTCCACATGAGTAACCGGCGGGTACATTCAGTCAGGTATTGCCATGACTGTCACAGACCAATAATTCCCGTGTCCCATCGCTTAGACGTGCAAAGAAAACAGAATTCTCCGCGGCCTCTGCGTTCTCTGCGGTGACTGATTCTAGGCCTCATTTCCTCAGCAACCGATCTCTCAGAATTCTCATCAAAAAAGGCGGATACAAAAGCCCGTTTCTGAAAAGCAGCGTATCCTTCAGAAGTGTGAAGAATTTTGCTCGCACAAATGTGCTGTAAAAGCGCTTCTCCCTTGTCATCAGATCGCTCTCGGAAAAGTCTGGGGTGACAATAAACGGCCTATACAAGATGTTGTTGTCATCTTCCTTAGAATGAAGAATCGTCCAATCATTCTTGATACAATCTTCATACAATTTGGTGCCTGGCAGAGGATTGGCAAAGGCCGCGGCCGCGCCGTTCAGCGGCAAGGTCTTCAGTTGCCGCAGAGTCTTCTGGAATTTTTCCTCGGTTTCTCCGGGCATCCCGATAATGTAAAAAGCGGTGACCACGAGGCCGATTTCGGCTGCGATTTTAGTCACGGTCTCAATCTTCTGGTCGGTGAGCCGTTTTCCTATAACCTTATTTCTTAACTCCTCATCTCCGCTCTCTATAGCCACGCAGATTCCTTTGCATCCTGCCGCCTTCATCGCGGAGAGAACCTCTTTATCAAGCGTATTAATAGAGATGCCATTGGGGGTATTCCATCGAATTCTAACATTGGATCGCCGTATGGCTTCGCATATTTCCATGACCCGATTTTTGCTGAACGTAAAATTGTCGTCCATGATGAACAGGTCCTGGACATTATATTGTTGTTTCAAATGCAGAATTTCACCCAAGACATTTTCAGGGCTCCGCGAACGCCAACGCGGACCGTGTATTTTGTACATACTGCAGAAATTGCAGCGATTCGGGCATGATCGACTGGTGAGGATTGAAGCGGACCTTTTCAGTCCCAGGCCGTGAAGCACGCTTTTCCGCGTTAAATACGCCTCGAAATCTATAAGGTCACGGGCAGGGAACGGAATGTGGTCCAGATCTTTTATGTACGAAAGTTTCGGTGTGACCACTACTTCGCCGCTTCTCGAGAAAGCGACCCCTTCGATCTTCAGCAGGGAGTCAGTGGAATCCGACAGAGCGTTCAATAAATCCAGCAGCGAGCGTTCCCCTTCTCCGATCACGCAATAATCAATTAAGCCGCTCTTAATAACTTCTTCAGGAAACAATGATGGATAAGTGCCACCGGCAATAAGGGTTACTCCCGGAAATCTGTGCCTGATGTCCCGGGCAAGCCTCAGAAAGTCGTCCTTCTTCTTGCTGAACATACAGGTAATGCCAATGACGTCAGGTTGAAATGTGTCTATCTCCTCAGATATTTTCTCCGCGGTGAGGCCATACCAGTACAAGTTATGATTGATCTTTTGCACACGCTTGTCGGCCAAGCTGTCCAAGATGCCCACTTCGTGGCTGGAAAACTTTCGGACGTAGGATGCCAAGTACAGAAGACCCAAGGGTTCAGTTATTTGCATCCAAGGGGTTTGATAGGTAACCGGTGGGTTGACAAGGAGTAGCCTCAATCAATTATTCCTCATACAGGTCCGTGAGCTTGGATCAGATGGTTCGTCTCTCACCATGCCGACCTCGAACAGAAATTTTCGCGACGTTAATGAATTCGTTAATGTCGTCAGGGGAGTCTATGATTTCGTTTCCCTTCATGACTCTCGAACGGATGTAACGCGGCCGATTTTTTACCTCCTCAAGCACTTTTCCCAGGTAATCCCCTAATATGCTGAGCGACAAGAGTTGGATTCCACCCAGTCCCAGGATCAGAATAATGACAGTCGGTATGCCCTTGGCATTTGCCGGTGGATAAAGCAAAGCAGATCCCAGATAAAACAGGCCCATAATCAGACTGACTGCAAACATGATGGCTCCAAGCCTTTGAATATATTCCAACGGCTTGATGCTGAACGAGAAGATCGCTTTTTTCGCCCACCAGATGTTCTTAAGAAAATTATTTGTTGACCTGCCGAACATACGCTCGGGCCTCACGTATAGGACTCCCGTTTGCCTGAACCCCGCCCAAGCTCTCAGTCCTCTCAGAAAAATGTCCTTCTCGGGGAACTTAACGATGTAGTCCACTACCTTTCTATCAATTAAGGAAAAGTCTCCTGCATCAACAGGTATTTCTACGTCGGACAAATGTCGAAAAACGCGGTAAAACAACTTATACAGGAACTGTAAGTGTAAAGGTGCCACTCGCCTTGTTCTGATGCCGTAAACCACTTCAAAACCTTCATCCCACTTTTTGATAAAGTCCGAGATCAACTCCGGTGGGTCTTGAAGATCGCCATCCAGCAGCACCACCGCATCACCGGTGGCAATCTCCATGCCACTCAAAAATGCGGACTGTGAACCGAAATTGCGAGAGTGAGAGATCCCTATCACGTGAGGATCACGGTGGCACAGTTGGCAGATCACTTCTTCATCTTCTGTCGGGCTACGATCATTGACGAACACGATCTCGTATTCTACGCCTTCGGCCTCGAAGACTTTCACGAGCCGCTCGTGCATAATCGGGATCGCCTCATGGTCACGATAACAGGCAATGATAGCGGAGACTCGTCTAGTAGTTTTCGGGACCGGTGCAAATCGAATGATCTTTTTTGCCGCGTTCTCCCACAGTCCGGCCAGTTTCAGACCTTCATCGAACGTGATCCGATGTTGCCATCCCATTTTCTGCAAGGCAAGACTCGGATTGCCGAACCATTCCGATAAGTCCCACTTGCGATTTCCCATACTTCCGAATTTTGGCTCTGCCTTCACATCAAAAATGCGTCTTGCGATCTCGGCAACTTCTTCGAGAGAAGTCTTTGTCCCTGATGCGATGTTGATTGAAAGCCCCGGTTCAGTCTTGCACACTGTCAGGGCGGCCTTCACCAATGCTCTCATGCAGTCGTCTATGTATACGAAATCTCGTGAAATATTACGATCGACAAACGGCGGAAATGTCCCGTTTAAGACATTTGTCAGTAACACCGGTATGAGACGGTCACGCTCTTCCCACGGTCCATAAACGGAGTAAAGTCTCAGATTCACACACGGAAAGCCCTTGATTCTGCCGTAGTACTTTACGAGATACGAACCGGCTGCCTTGGATACTGCATAATGGCTATTGGGTAGGAGCTCGTCCGATTCATCGGGAGCCGAGCAATTCAAACCGTACTCGGAAGAGCTTCCCGCCTGCACGAAGGCATCACATCCGTGTTCAAGCAAAGATCGAATCAGATGTAATGTTCCCAAATAGTTTACATCGTGAATGCGAAGCGCATCGCTCTGTCTTTCATATCCGCCATAAGCGGCCAAATTGAATACTGTTCTCGGGTTCAGTTGAGAAACGACGTCAGCCACCTTGTTTGAATACGTAATATCTACCGACAAGCAAGGGTGAAAGCTGTTGGGCGAGTTAGCCAACCTCCAACTGCTCCCTACGTCTCGGGACACTCCGTACACATCGTCGCGAAGACTCGACAGCCGGAAAAAAAGATTTGCGCCTATGAAGCCGGATGCGCCGAAAATAGCGATGGGACCGGAGAGCCGCAGAGCATTTTCGCGATCGGCATCATTCCAATAGTCGGGAAATAGGGAATTGTCAGTCATGGACGCGGCCCTGTAGAATGTCTCCGAAAAAGGATTCGACCCAAGAAGAGGACCCTCCCGGACCCTCAGGCGTAAAAATAGCGAGACTCTCAGAATTTGAGAGCCCCAGCGGGGCTCAATGACAGTAGCCCGGCAATTCATTGCCGGGGGACGACGAGCAATGATTGAGTTCTTCGTCCCCAGGGCGCCCGAAGGACGAGTCCTTCGGGCGCCCTGGGGACGAAGAGAGTACTCTTGGCCGCTTATTCCCGGCGATAAATCGCAGGGCTACTATCGGGATGTCCGTCCAGGACAGCAACGCTTCAGCAATCAATCAACCTTATTCTAAAGCCTATGCCTCCCCGGACTCTTTGAAAGGCCAGACAGAACTAGCCTGTATCGTTTTACTTTTCAATCAGAATTAGCGAGACGGCGGAAAGCCTTTCTTTCAGACTTCGCTATCAATTTCGCGGCGATGCCTTGCGCGGAAAGGCCCGCTTTGTCCCGCAAAAAGTGAACACTGCCGCATACGCAGGGCATCTCATCGGGAATTCCCAAACGAAGAACTTTGCATGGAAAGCCGTTTTCCGCAGCCACTTCTGAAACCAAAGATCCAAGTCCACCACATAGGTAGTGCTCTTCAACCGAGGCGACCAGAGGAAACTGTTCGAGCAATCGGGTGAGGTCGTCCGTAGGAGCCGGCCGAAGCGATGATACAACCGCCACAGTAGCCTCAAAGCCCTTCTCGGCCAGAATTGTAGCCGCTTGTAGTGCTTCGCAACTTATGTTTCCGATAGACACGACCAAAAGATCTGGGCCTTCCCGCACGATTTCCACGCGTCCCAGGCCGAATCTGCCGTCCAAATTCGGCAATGTCCAGTTATCCTGCTTACTCATTCTATAATAAATAGGTCCGGAAATGTCATAGGTCCTATGTAAAGCACTTACTGCCTGCGCATCATCGGCCGGTACTATTACGGTGAGTCCAGGCTGGACACGCGCTATTGCCAAATCTTCGAGAGCATGATGCGTGAAGCCTGCGTGGCCGTATTCGAAGCCACCTCCGACTCCGATGATTCGGACAGGCAGATTGTGCAGAATCGGTCCGTTGCGCATCTGTTCGTAACCGCGCATGGAGGCGAAAGTTGCGATGGAATATACAAAGGGGATGTACCCCGAAGCTGCCAGGCCCGTAGCCAAACCGATCATGTTGGCTTCGGCCACTCCGACGTTAAAAAAACGCGATGGATAAGCTTGGGCAAACTCTTCCAGAACCATGAAACCGAGGTCTGCGGTCAACAAAATGATCCGGTCGTCGGATTCAGCTATTTCGCAAAGTGTTTGAGCAAAAGCATGTCTCACGGGGCATCGGCCTCCTCGATCTCACGCATGGCTTGAATATATTGTTCGTCGGACAAGGGCAGGTAATGCCACTCCACTTTGCCCTCCATGAATGACACCCCTTTACCGCTGGTGGTATTCGCAATTATTACTTTCGGCGGGCCGCCGGCAGTGTCTAGTCCCCGAATTGTCTGCCGAATCTCTGCCCTGTTGTGCCCGTCCACTTCGTGAACCTCCCAACCGAAGGTTGCCCATTTTTCTCCGAGGGGACTCAGGTCAATGACATCCTTGGTTTTTCCAAAAGCCTGTTGTCCATTATTGTCAACTATGGCTATCAGGTTCGAAAGATTGTGATGAGCGGCGAACATGACCGTTTCCCACAAGGATCCTTCATTGCATTCCGCGTCACTCGCCAGCACGAAAATTCGGTAGGACGTGCCGCTCAATCTTGACGCTAGGGCCACGCCCGCTCCAATGCTTAGACCGTGGCCGAGAGATCCGGTAGAAAACTCGATGCCTTCAAGGCTATGTTCCGGATGGACCCCCAGCAGGCTTCCATCGCAGCAATAGGTCTGTAACTGGTCTCTGTTAAGAGTGCCGTTGAGGCAAAGGGCGGCGTACAGTGCCAGCGCGGCATGTCCTTTGGACAGTATAAAGCGATCGCGCAACGGGTCATTCGTACCCGGTAAATTCAATTCACCTTCAAACAGCACAGCGATAATGTCGGCCACGGACAAGGCCGAACCTATATGTCCGACATAGGCTCGTTTGGACTCTTCAATGATAATCCTGCGAACACTGTTCGGGGGAAACGGTGGATATGCGGTCATGGAGGTATTGATAGCACACGCTCTCGGGTACTTCAACGCATCCCGAAAATTGCCGTTTCTAAAGCAATCGGGCCCGGAAACAGAACTTCCTCCGAGCATGAATGAGAGAATAGATGTTAAGAGCAAGATGCCAGGGTCTTACGATCGTCAAACACTGAGAATTGGCAAAGGCCTTGCGCTGATTCAACTTGCCATTTTCGGGCATTATGATACGCCCTCCGAGAGATTGACTGTACCGGGAGAGGCCCCAGATGAAACTCTTCTACATCCTTCTCGCTCTTGTTGCCGGCGTTTGTGCCCCTACTCAAGCCGGAATCAATTCTCAATTGCGCCTCTGGACAAATGATCCAGTCTTCGCAGCAATGATTTCGTTCGCAGTAGGTACGGTAGCCCTTCTATTCTACGTGCTCCTTCTTCGGATTCCGTGGCCGGCATTAAAGATCGTCTTCTATTCACCGTGGTGGATATGGACAGGAGGTTTCCTGGGCGCTTTCCTGGTAGCCGCATCAATAATTCTCGTCCCTAAGCTAGGAGCCGCCACGATGTTGGGCATCATGGTTGCGGGTCAGATGGTGGCAGGCGTCGTACTGGATCATTTTGGTCTCGTTGGGTACGAGGTTCATCCTGCAAACCTTTGGCGCTGTTTAGGGGCCCTTTTGGTAGTTTGTGGCGTAGTTATAGTTAAGAGGTTTTAGCAGGCGGATTCTTAAGATCCCGATGCCTTGGGCTCTTGGCAAGGCCGGAGCAGGGTTGACCGGCTGAACGCCTGACTATATTAACATAAGTGGTGGAACGCTTCCTTGGAGGTGTATCATGAAAGCCCGTAAAGAATGCTGCTGCATAGGAAGCTTTTGCAGGAAATTGAACGACGAATCCGATTGTGCGAAGGCTGGCGGGAAAGTTGTGAAAGATTGTTCAGAATGCAAGTAATTCGGGTCGAAGAAGCTTCGTCGGCGTCAGGGTTCGTACGCAGGTCACCTTGACGCCGTTTTGTTTGCGTGAAATCCCGGCGGTATACGTTGCTTAATAAATCGTCGGCGAGGTAGCAAAACTTGAAAAAACACTAGGGTTGTACGATCTGACCCAATTTACTCCGCCGGGTAAGGCTACAGGCAAATCTTCGTGACTGGAAAGCGCTTCCAAAGGCTATTCTTATTTGTCTTGACCGCGAAAGGTCGAGAAGGATATTCTCCGCTCTCATAGCTCTATGTTAGCTATCAGACATACAGGTAACATCAAGCACGTCTGGACGTGACGTAGTGCCACGCGCACAGCACGAGATTTTAGAAATCATCGGGGTGGATACATCTGTAGGGGTGAAAACGGTTAAATGAAAATCCCTGTTCTCTTGGTCCTCAATTCCGCCCTTGTGGTTTTCTTTGTATATCTCCTTCGGAAACCCGGATTACTCGCTGATTATGCCAAAGGGCGTTTCTGGCTCACATGGCTCGGCATCGGGGTGATAACCCTGATGGATGAGCTGACCTCTGTGTTCTATGCGCCTGCTGAAGCCTATCGCTTTATCGGCCCGGCGGCAATTTTCTTCATCGCTTTGACCTCCATACTTATCCGTTACTTCAGTTCCCGACTCGTGGAAATCTCGGAGATCTTGGAACATCACGGTTTGTTCGGCGGCGGAGTCTATTCTTTTTCTTGGCTTGTTCTGGGACCGGTCGTGTCGTTCATCGCTGTGTCCTCGATCATGGTGGACTACATTCTCACCGCCTGCATTTCAGCTATCAGCGCAGTAGAAAATGGGACCTCGTTTTTTGCCATGCCTCAATACGCCAAAATGATGACGGCCATGGCAACCGTGTGGGCAGTAGCAGGCCTGAATATCTTGGGCATCCGCGAGAACGTTCGCTTCACATTTGGCGTGTTCATTCTAGCAGCATTCGTCTTCCTGAATCTCATTGTTTCCGGGGTGCTAGGCCTGGATCAGGGATCTTACGTACGGTTGTATGGTTCGCTAGGTAATGGATTATCCAGTCTCCAGACGGGCTCATTGACGCAAGATTACGGAATTTTTATTGCCTCAGTTGCGAGTTGCGTTCTGGCTTACTCCGGGGTGGAGTCTGTTCTTCAAACCGCGGGGTATGCTCGCTCCTGGCGCGAAATCTCGAAAGCGTATATCTTTCTTGCGCTCACAGTAGGCATTGTCACCCCGGTGGTGGCTGCTCTGGCCCTGTCAGCCCCCATAGACTTTGCCAAGCACGAAGGGGACCTCATCACTCATCATGCCACTATGCTCAACGGGGTTCCATTCGGCGTGATTGTGGCCTCGTTGGCGAGCATCACCCTTATTATGGCCGTAAATACCGCGTTCGTTGCTTCCAGCGAACTGATGGAGCGAGTCGCGGACCGATACGGTTTTGCATGGCTTATAGCGACCAGCCGAAGACAATCCTTGTACCGCATCCATTTGATCAACGCTGCCTCCTTTTCGGTCATTATCGTTATCACCGGTGGTAGCCAAATGATTCTGGCGGACATGTACGCTATCGGACTTCTGGCCTGTTTCACTATCAACTTGGGCTCACTTATTCTTTACCGTTATTTTATGGGTACCAAGGAGGTGATTCATTATTATACGAACCGTTTCGGCACGCTCGTATTGTTCCTGATCTTTTTGAGCTGCTTCTTCTTCCTGGCCTGGCACAAACCTCACGGTACCGAGCTATGGGCCATTGTAACCGGGTTGGTATTGTTCGGCGGGCTGTTCATGGCGCGGACGCGGGGGCCGGAGATAAAAGCGGTCGCAGAGACGGCCAGTCACATGGACATCATCCTGTATCTTGCCGAATCAACTGAAAGTGATGTTCACGTTATTTTCCGCAGACCCCGAGAAGAGGGATTGAGGATCGCCAGGCAGAATGAGGTTTACGTAAGCTTTTACAACCCCAGACAGGGGGCTCCGCCCCAATTGGCTTCAAATCACTTCCGAATTGCCGGAAGTAAAAGGAGTCTTTATCAGAATATGATCGCTTTGCTGAAAGTGGTGAAATACGAGTTGCCCGATCGGGCAGTAGTCATTCACTTCGGCTGGCCGTTGTCCTCCTGGCTGGACCGTATGGCTATAGGGGTGATGGTGTTTAACATCATGCGTCTGCCCAGGCAATTTCCGAGCTTTGATTTTCACATAGATTATGCCGGTTCCAAGCATGTGACGCCTTCCCCCTGAGGCCACCGTGGATGCGCCACGCAGGCACAGGCGAGACATTTTGGAGACTGATCGCATTGCCGGTCACCTCTCTCACGGCACGCACCTTGCCCGTCCCACCTGGTCCTCCCCCACTGGGCTGTACACTGGGCGGTTTGTAGGAGAGCACCCATTCCGGAAAAGAGGAATAATCTCACACTTCCCCTGACGTGTCCGGAATGGTACTCCATCCACCCAGTACCAGGTACACCACAATACTTGACAGTGCGGTCTCGGACTTACTTGGTTTTCTTTACAGCTTCTTTTAGTGCCTTAGCTGCCCTGAACCGGGGCACTCTTGACGCGGGGATCTTGATCTTTTTTCTGGTCTGAGGGTTCACGCCATTGCGGGCTTTCGTGTGGACAGCCACAAAGGTCCCCAGATCAGCAACACGGATTTGACCGTCCTTCGCCTTAAGCGAACCGTGAACCGCACCGACGAAAGACTTCAACACCGCGGCGGCAGCCTTTTTGGAAATGTTCGCCTCTGTTGCAATGCGGGCAACCAGTTCAGCCTTTGTCATGACAGTACCCTCCAAATGAAATAGAAGTTTCAGGACCTTGTTGCGACTCCAAGGAATTGCAAAAGGTTACATATACCAGACTGATTTGTCAAGAGAAATCTGAATAGCACGAATCTATTCACTAATTAGGTGCCAACCGCCTACGCCCACAAGTGTCATTGAGAGCTAAATGAAGCAGTCTCTTCTTCAGTGTGACGGGCATCCTGCCCGTCATTAAACGACAGGCAAGATGCCTGTCCCACCGTGGATTCACTCTGGACCCCAGATCGGTGTCCAATGTGACGCCTGACTGCAGGATGCCGGTCCTGGCGAACTAACTTTAGGTAGAACCCAGGATCTCCTCATCGCGATGTTGCACAACCAGCCGCTGCTTATGAAGGCAATTAGCCACCCCTGAAAGGCAATTAGGTTTGCGGCTTTGACCTCATTGTTACTTCCAAGGGCTGGCCGGTCTTCAGGATTTCTTTCCCTTCCACGACAACGATGTCACCGGTGTTCAGACCCTTCAATACCTCAGCATGGCTGCGATCGATGTTGCCGATTTTCACGCGGGTTATTTGTGCTTTGTCATTCTCGTTTACCCGGACGACGTTGTTTGCTTCATTGGCGCGAATTTGATCCAGCAAGGCATCTATTGGTATCCTGACCACTGCGGGAACGCGTTTCACCAAAATCCGAGCCCGGCCGTACATACCCTCAAGAAGCTGCATGTCGCGTATTGTCGATATAAATGCGAACTTCAAAAAGTTTGTTCTGATTCGCGACAGATTGTATGTATCCGACCGTGCCTTTGAATGTTTTGCCTGGCAGGGAATCAACAGCAATTTCCGATTCTACTCCGTGTCCTTCTCGAATGACTTTGTCAATGTTTAACTTGCGTACATCCTTGTCGCTAAGAAAAGCGTCCAAGTACACTGTCGTATAATCGCTAATCTGGAATAGCTTCCCACTTGTGGAGACCCAGTCGCCTTTTTCAACGAACCGGTTCGACAGCACTCCATTTATGGGAGCCGTTACCACCGTATGTTTAAGGTCCTCGAGCGCCTTGGCAAGTGCCCCTTTGTCAGCCTCTACCGCGCCCTGAGCGTTCTGATACGCCGACAACTTCTGGTCGTACGTTGACTGGCTTATCGATCCAGTCTTAAGCAGCGGCGCGTTATTCTCAAAATCGGTCTTATTGAAAGCCAGCGTAGCTTCGTCCTTCTGCAAGTTTCCACGAGCCTGGTCGGCCGCGGCTCGAATTTGGGAATCATCGAACGTCAGAAGCGTTTGATCTTTGTTGACGAGCTGTCCGTCACGTACGTCGATGGACTTCACCTGGGCTGAGACCTCTGAAGAGACTGTGGTGTTTGCTATGAAATGCAGATTGCCCGACACATCCACGGTCTGTCTGATGTCTCCTTTTTCAACCTCGACGGCCCGGACTTTTATTGACGGTAACTGAACAGTTTTTTCTTGTCGCTGCCCGCAACCGGCCAACAAGATAATGAGTAGCAGGATTGTTAAGAACCGAGAAAGCATTCCAGTCCTCACCGGCAGTAGTTCGGCAACTCGGGCGGCTTCCGCGAGCGGCCACACGAATTTCGCTTGTTTCTATTTTAGACGATTATTCCGGAAGAACGTTGTATCATCGTTGCTCTAGGTAATGAACGTACCAGAGGAAGACAAGGGATCGTCACACAGAGCCTTGTCTAATCATCACCCGGTAACCATAATGACAATAATGGAGGTTACCATGGCGGAGAGCAAGAATAAATCAACGATTTATGTGAAGGTCGTGGATGGCACGGGCAAAGAGTATGTTTGTCCGTTGAGTGCCCTGAAGGATCCCAAAAATGCCACGGAAGAAGAATTGAAAAGATGCTTTAATTCAGTCGAAGATGCGTTCAGCGATGCGGAAGTCATTGCTATCATCAAGAGCGAATTGCAGAAGGACTAAGCGAAATGGACTTACACGCAAAGATTTTTTCGGACTTTATCTGACCCTTTTGCTACATCGGCAAGGGCATTGTCGAAGAATTGAAGAAAGAGTTTCCTCTTACTGACGAGTGGTTCGCGTACGAGCTGCGCCCCGAGATGCCGTCGGAAGGGATACCGACGTCCAAGCTCTTTCCAGGGGTTGACCTGAAAAAACGTTACGAAAGCTTGAGCCGTGCCGGAGCCCCTTACGGGATTGCCTTCAACGAAATCTCGCTGGTTTCCAAGTCCCGCCTCGCTTTGGAAGCTACAGAATTCGCGAAGGAAGAGGGACACTTCGATTCGTTTCATGGCCGAGTCTTCCATGCCTATTTTGTGGAAACCCAAGACATCGGAAATCTTGATGTAATACTCGAATTAGCGGATCAGGATGGATTGGACCCCGATGCCCTGAGACTCGCATTGCAAGAGAAGCGCTACGCAATGCACCTCGAAGAAGCCAAGCAGGAAGGACTCTCATACGGCGTCACCGCGGTCCCCACGTTTATCCTTAACGGAGAGCACAAAATCGTGGGCGCGCAGCCAATTGAAGTTTTCAGAGAGAAATTGAGAATAATCCAGGCGGAATGACACACCGCTCTACCCGGATTGTTCCTCTGCATCTGGCTCGATTACGCAGCAGCAAGCGGAACTTTTGCGCCCTAATGCTGCGTTGATCACTGCGGCCGCGCACCCTACGCCCGACCGTACCGACAACGCTTCGGCAGGGCAGTTTCGGGCGCATGCGCCGCATTCCATGCATGCGTCCGGTTCATCAATGCCGACGCGTCCGTTGTGCATGGAAAGCACGGCTTGAGGACACACCTGAAGACACATACCGCAACCCGTGCACTTAGCTTCATCAAGCTTCAAGGTCGCCACATTCTTTAAGTAAATCAGCCGACGCATTGTTGAACTCCCTTCACGCTGCTACGCGCGAGCCGATCCAGAGGATGACCCCTATGCATGCCGCGACGATTTCAAGCGGCACAGCCCATCGCATCTCCTTCTTGACTCCCGATAGGGAAGTGTAGGTTGACGCGCCGGTAAAGTTCATTGCCAGATACGCGCTAATTGCGGGGACCAGAAAGAGCCAGGCGAGGACCTCGAGCCTGCCCGACCAACTTACCAATGCCGAGTTTGTCAGGAGAGCCGGGACCAGCGCCGCTGCCAGACCCAAGACGAACCCCTTGAGCGCAAAAGCTCTACCGGGAAGCCACGGCAAGAGAATAGGAGTCAAAATGGCCCCTGCCACCAGAGCGGTAAGAATGGCCCATGCCGCGAATAAACCATGATCTAGGGCGCCTCGCCAGTACCCTTCCGATCCTCCGAGACCTCCGGCCAAGAAAAACACGGTAAGAATTATGAGGGCCCACTTTGCCGCGGCCACCAATTCCACCGGAATCAGGACGATTCTTTCCCACACTGTAAATGTCTTTCGGCGCATCTCCGGAGTAGCCTTCAGTCCTGAGTCTATGAAAGCCGCCAAGTCGGACGACCGCACCGGCCCATATATGACTCTGAAACCGGATCGCCTCTTCACCTCGTGCGCCGCGACACCGGGCGCAGCCAGTTGGGGAAGAATAATGCGCCGGTGCGACACGACCTTAGCAAGGCCTGATGATTCGATCCTCTCGACCAGTTCGCCTGTGCTGAACGTCCCTTTGCCCGCCGCGCACCACACATTGACGCCATCAGTGTCAAGCACGAGAATCCATGCGCTTCGACCCGGCAAAGCCTGTCTCAAAGAGTCGAAGCTCATCTTGTAGTTGGCCGTCACCAGTACCGGCGCGGTGTCGTCCGGCTCCCCAAGGGCATAGAGCCCAGGATCGACCTTGTAATTCATCCGGCCGATGTTCCATCGGGCTTTGATGCTGCCCCATCGATCTGCCGAAGTCAGATACGCGGACACCCTCGGCAACGTTCCGGCTGCTGTGAGAATCGAGCCTGTGACAAACGGCTGCTCAAGTCGAGGAAGGCTCACCTGAGCCTTTTCTCTGGACGGTCAGCACGAGAGGGTTGAGGTGGACGGCGAGAGCGACACCGCACACGAATCGGAGACAGCCGCTCTCCTCGGGTCGTGGCTGTCGATTGCGCTTTGTTTCATGGACGAAACTCCTCTGTTCTGTGTTCACAATCCGGATCCGTACGGAAAGACAGCATCCGCGAATTTCATAAAGGAAGCACATCAAGCGCGCTTCTAATTTCTTTGAAATTATTCCGCGATCCTTCTAAGAATACCGCTTACTGGGGCCCTTGCCAACCAAAGCCGTTTTCAGCCAGAAGGGACTTCACCTTTTGATACGTGCCTCCCACTATCCTGGGATACCTTGCTAGTACCCACCTGCGAGCGAAGGACAGGTGCACGGCCTGCCAACAGTTCGGACAAGGCGCTCAGGGCTACCGCGTCAACCCAGCATTCAATGTTTTTTCCTCGTCTTTCCATCTTAATGAGTCCCGCTTGCCGGAGCTCTTTTATATGATGGGAGACAGTGGATAGCGTTATGTCCAGTTCTTGCCCCAGTTCCCCGACATAGCGTCGAGCCATAGCTTCGGAGGTGCACTTTGTGCCAGGAGGACAGCAGGAAATCAGGCGCAAAAAGATGTCAAGGCGGTTAGGATTAGACAGCGCCTTGAACATTTCTGCGAATCGACGGACTTCTTCGATACGACTATTAGACATATTTACACTTTTGACAGTTATCAATATGACGTGTCAAGAAAGATTCGTCCCCCAGCGCAAAAAAAACTGTTATGGCCATATTTCCAGCTAGATACTTATTTCCGGCTTTAGATTAGTAGGATGGGCATCCGAAACTGTCTCAAAATCATAGCATGAGCGAGATTCGTGGCAAGATGCCCCACTTTCCCGGCAATGAATTACCGGGCTACTGTCTGCGGTCCCTTCGGGACGCTTGCATATGAGCCCCATCGGGGCGACAGAAAGTAGGCTGGTGCTTCAGCGCCGGCTATTATCGTGGTACGATTCATGACCTCGCCTATGATTTTGAGACACTTTCATCCTGCCCGCCATCAAGAATCTACAGCGGGACACCCATCCTCTAAAATAGGGGATGATGCAAGTCCCTCTCAAATCATTTGACGTATCGGGGCGCCTGCTTTTGAGCCTCTCCGGACAGCCTTCATGTTGCGTCAATCCCGATCAATGACGTTCCAGCCGCATGTCGCCCCCGGCGAGAATCCTTTCTCCTGGGCGAGAACATCCAGATAAACCAGCCCGAGCGGCGCAGCCTCCCGGAGGATATCGTTGCAGCGATCCCTTAGATCGATACTTACCAAGTATTTCATGCACTCATAGCACAGTTCGGCTCGCTCGAATTTGCGGTCTTCCGAGAACAGCAGTTCCAGTTTGCCCTGGTCTTCCGACTCGCAGAAAGGACACTTGATGCGCATGTAGCTCCATTCATGGCCGCAGAACGAACACCTCAGCCATCTGCGCCCCTCTTTGCCTTCAAGAAAGCTCATTTCCGGCCAAGAACCGCAGATCGGACAGTATCCCTTGTGCCACTGAAGATCCTTGGGCAACGGCAAGAGAGATTCCGCCTGCTTCTGCGCAAATGGCTTCGAGAATTGTCCCAGGACAAAATACAGAATGCCTGGGTCCACACCGAGGTCTGATGCGGTCCTTTCAATCTCTGTGCTCGAACAGCCCACAGCAGAGACCCAGAGCGTTGAATCTAGATTTCCGCTTTCAATCGCACTTCTGATTGCGATCAATTGTGACTTGATATGAGGGAATCCATGTTCTATGGCTGGCAGCAAATGTTTCGAGGCTTTTCGCAGGTCGTCAGTGGAAAGGCGAAAGGCGTCCCTTGTAAAGATGGGAACCCCTCGCGAATATTGAACAGGATCTACGGCCAGGTCATGCTCGGAGCTTATTGGAAGTTTGGCCTTCAGAGCTGCCTGCGCGGCCACGAGCCCCTTAAAAGCGTCAAATACCGTGGCCAGTTCGGGCAAATCCTCCCGCATGCTCTCTATGGCTCTTTGTACTCGCTCAGATGCCTCTCCGCCGGACCGATCGTCTGACATATTTTTCTCCTGGAATTGTCTGTGTCCCTTTATCGTAGGAAAGCACGAAAAGCGATGAACGCGCAAGCAAGGGCGGACCTCGCATTTCCATTTTCCAAATCAAGCTTTGTCTATTCGCTCAAGACAAGCTCGCTACAGGAACTCACCCTGCGCCCTTGATCACCACAAGCAACATTTTGAATCGCTTTGCGGCTTGCAGAGAGTGGGAGACGTCTGCCGGCATGGCCACCACCTGGCCGGCTTTGACGACCATCTCTTTGTCCGCGATGGTTATTGACGCTTCCCCGTCCAGGATCTGGACAAAGGCGTCTCCAGCCGCAGTATGAGTGCTCAAACCCTCGCCTGCATCAAAAGCAAACACGGTAAGGCTCACGACATTATTCTGTGCGAAGGTGCGGCTCACCACGCGCCCCGCTTCATAATCAACCAGTTCCACTAGGACCTGCGGCTCGGAAAACGGAATATTCTTTATAAATTTACCCTGTTCCATTCTCGTTTCTCCTTTCTTCCCAATGAATTATTGGGGTCTAGGTCACGATGACGCTGACGAGTGAGAAGCAAGACCCCATCGGAGCTGTTAAAAGACGATGATCATTTTCTTCGTCATTGCAACTTCTTCACCGCTCGTGACTAAATGCTTGACGAAGTATGGTATCCTACTTCTGATTTAGATTCCCCAACTAACAGTTGAGATAGAAAAATTTGCGAGATTGTCATGAAACTTGAGCAGACTGAACTAAAAGCGAATTCGAAAGTAGGAAGCGGCCGCGTGCAGAGCTTTGTTTTTCCTGACGGGAAACTTCGCGTTACGCAGATTACTACCTTTTGTCCCGATTACATTGGGCCGGGGCCCACGCATCTCTACCTGATCGAGAGCGATGCACTTATTTTGGTGGACGCGGGCATACCGACAAACCTGGCGAAGTGGTTCTTTTACCACTGGCGTAATCAACCCGTACCGCCGGAGATTGAAGCCCTCCAGCCCGATCACAGCGAACAGGAGCTATTGGGAGGGATCAAACTTGCAGGCTACTCTGTTCGAGACATCGATCTTCTTGTGATTTCCCACGGCCACCCCGATCACTTTTCCATGGGCCACTCAATCCTCAATCGCAGCAATGCGGCCGTTTCGGCTCATATCCTCGACACACCACAGATTTGCAACCCCTGGGGGTTATTCAGTTTTTGGTATTCCAGGCGGGGTCAGACAGTGGCTATTGGCATGCCTCCGCCCTCGGCCGCCGAGGAACAAGCCGAGGGGAAGGGGATTGAAAGCCTCGACCTGAACTCGATGGGAATGGCGCTCAAAGTGAATTCGCCGATTTTCGGAAACGGCCCTGTACATCTGAATGGATCGTCCATCCGGGGTCTGGAAGCAAAACACCTCCCGGGCCATTCGCCTGGAAGCATTGGTCTACTGGTAGGACAAAACGGTGAAGATAAGCTGCTTCTTTGCGGAGATGTATTGCTGAGCCCGATAACCCCTCATCCGGATGACCTCCTGGTGTACCTGCAAACACTCGAGGAACTGTCAAAGGTGCAAAACGTTGGACTTACGCTGCCCGCTCATGGGGAGCCTATTCAAGAGCTGAGAGCGCGTGCTAATTACCTGCAACATCACCATAAACAGCGACTGAAAGTCACTTATGACGCTTGCGACGAGCCCCGTTCCGTCTGGGATATTGCTACCATGCCGGGTTACTTCGAAACCTATGTCGATCCGAACAAGTTTAATTTTCTCGCTGGAACAGAGGCTTTGGTGCACGTAGAACTTCTCAATATGGTCGGCGGCCTGAATCGTTGTTATATTCAAGACCAGGTCCATTATTTTCAAACGTCCGGGGAACCCTTCGAAGATGTGTATTCCCGGATAGCGGCTCTTGTTGCCGATAAGAGGACTAACACGATCATGCGATATTAGTGTTGCGTCTCGGAAACAGCCGGACGAATAGAAATTGTATCTGAATGGCCGAGGTATAATGTGGTAGGCGAAGCGAACCCCACCGATTGTGGGAAAGACGTGAATTATATTTTTTCACGCGACTCATACAGCCTCTGTCGGCGGGCAGGATGCCCACCCCACTGAGGCCATGTTTCCTCCGCGACTCGTGGAGCCGCCACATCGACGATTTCGAATTGCTGTGAGATGGGACTATGGCAAAGCGCTCCTGGAAGTCTGAAGTGATGGAAGAATCTTCGGAAGTATTGTGCGGGGTTTGCACAAAGAAGCGGGGAATTAATCTCAAGACACTGGAAGAAGTCATTATCCTGGCCGTAGAAATAGCGCGGGAGGGTCGGGAAGGTAGAAGAATCGGAACAATGTTCGTGGTTTCCGATTCGGATGAGGTCTTGAAACGTTCCCAGAACTTGATTTTGGACCCACTCTACGGCCATCCTGACAACAAAAAGCGGCTGACCGATCCGGACGTGCGAGAAACTATCAAAGAACTGGCTCAACTGGACGGCGCTTTTGTTATCTCGGATGGGGGCGTAGTGCTGTCAGCTTCCCGATTTCTCGACGCGCCGTCGGAAGGGATAAAGATACCATTAGGCTTCGGGGCTCGCCACATGGCTGCAGCAGCCATAACCAAGGCCACGAAGGCTGTGGGAGTTGTGGTTTCGGAAAGTTCCGTGGTGAGAGTGTTTGACGACGGCGAGCTTGTTTCTGAAATAATTCCCGAGCTTTGGCTGTTCAGCCAGTACCGTCGTCATCTGATAGAGCCCTTTTCCAAGCGGACCGCTGAAAATTTGACGGTGATCAGCAAACCAGAGTGACACAGGCTAATGTTTCGTCAAATAGGGTAACCGCGCCCGATAGGTCGCTGATTCCCTTTTTAAAAGGTCTCCCCACTTCTGAAGAAAAATATTATCCTTCTTAGTCCTGATAAGGTTCGTTTCAGAACCGGAGCAGTTTTTTGCGGATGATTCTCTTGACCTCGGCCACTGCTCAGTGTAGAGAGTATAAGTTTTAGAATGACGGGCCGTCGAGACCAGCCGCCGTTCTATGCCACGCAGATCATTTATACCGCGCGTCGGAGGACAAACTATGATTCCTGTTTGCGAACCGGTGCTTAATGGCCGGGAGATGAAATACGTAACGGAATGCATGGAGACAAACTGGATTTCCTCAGCCGGCAAATACATCCCCATGTTTGAGGAAAAGTTCAGCCAATATTGTGAGGTTCCGTTTGGAGTGGCGTGTAGCAACTGCACCACTGCTCTTCACATGTCTCTTGTAGCTTTGGGCATTGGTCCCGGGGATGAGGTCATAATTCCTGACTTTACGCTGATCGTGTCCGCAAACACTGTCATTTTGGCGGGAGCACGGCCCATACTGGTGGATGTAGATTCGAAAACCTGGTGTATCGACCCGGCATTGATCGAGGCCAAGATAACTCCTCGGACCAAGGCCATAATGGCTGTCCACATGTACGGCCACCCTTGTGACATGGAAGCCATCATGGAGATTGCTAGACGCCACAATCTTTTTGTGATCGAAGACTGTGCGCAAGCACATGGCGCGGAAGTAAACGGGAAAAAGGCCGGCAGTTTCGGGGATGCCTCCTGCTTCAGCTTCTACGGCAACAAAATACTCACGACCGGCGAGGGCGGAATGGTGCTGTGCCGCGACGAGAAGCTTGCCGAAAGGCTCCGCCTCCTGCGCAATCAAGGTTTTCAGGAGCCGCGCTTCGTCCATGATGTGGTAGCATTCAATTACCGCTTGACCAACATTCAGGCCGCAATCGGAGTAGCTCAGACGGAATTGGTTGATGAAAAGGTCGCTCGCAAGAGATGGATCGGCCAAGTGTACAATGAACTTCTTGCGGGGAACTCGGATCTCACTCTGCCTCACGAGGAACCGTGGGCCAAGAATGTCTACTGGATGTACGGCATATTGTTGGAAGATAGTTTTGGAGTAACTAAAGACGATCTGATGGGGAAACTGAAAGAAAAGGGAGTGGACACTCGGTCATTCTTCTGCCCCATGAGCCTGCAACCGATATTTCGCGGCTCGGACTCCCGGTTCCCCGACGTGACCGGAGCTTATCCCGTTTCTGTGGATTTATGGAAACGAGGGCTGTACCTGCCTTCAGGTCTCGGTTTAACTCGGCCGCAAATGGAACAGGTAGTGGAGACGCTGCTTGCGTGTCGGGCATGAATTAGGATCTCTGTTCCGAGAGATCTGGTAACCATTATACCAACTCCGGTGATGGAGAGCATAACAGTCAAACATGAAAACGCCAGTAGAACCGGTATCTAGCCGGTCGTTTTCAGTATATTTTCATAGTAATGCACCGTCAGACAAGTTGGAATCCTTGACAGATATGGTAGGGCTCTCTCGCGGGGAACGCGGGACTACCTGCCGTTCGTCGTCCGGTCTTTGATCCGGCGTCCGTAGGGGCAGACCTTGTGTCTGCCCTCTTGCGGGCACCCACGAGAGGTGCCACTACAACGCATTCCCGCTTACGCGGGAATGACGGCTTTGTACCAAAATACGAGACCGTACTTATGAAATGGAGTACTTAGCATTCATTCGGAGGTGATTGAGTGGAACGAGATCCGCGGGTCTCTATTGTACTAGCCACTTACAACGAACGCGAAAATATCGTTGACACGATTCAAAGTATTTTCGATCACGTGAAAGATCCCGTGGAAATCATTGTTGTCGATGACGATTCCGCGGACGAGACATGGCAACTAGTTGAGAATCTTCAAGATACCCGAGTAGTGGTCATCCGCCGGGTAGACACGCGCGGTCTGGCATCGGCATTCAATAGGGGAATCATAGAATCACGCGGAGAGATTGTGGGCTGGATGGACGCCGACATGTGCATGCCTCCTTCCATGTTGCCCGCGATGATCGACAAATTGAACGATTACGATATCGTAGTGGGGTCGCGTTATGCCCCGGGCGGAGAGGACGACAGGGCCGCGCTTCGTGTCATATCAAGCCGCTTGATCAACGGTCTGGCCGGATTGGTATTGGGATACGGAATCAAGGATTACGACAGCGGCTTTGTCGTTTTGCGCAGAACGGTGTTTAACAAGGTTTCGATTATCCCTACGGGTTATGGCGCTTATTTTATGGAATTCCTGTACACCTGTCGCAAGAAAGGGTTGACGGTTTACGAGATACCATACGTGTTTCGAGATCGAGCGAAAGGAATATCCAAGTCAGCCCCCAGCATATACAAGTTCTTCAAGACGGGTATGCAATATGTTGTCCGCATATTTACAGCCCGCCTGCGGAGGATTGATTGATGGAGCATGCAATACTGAATCCTTCTTTCGAACGAATCGACGATCGAGGAATATTTCGAGAGGTTCTGAACGACGGGCGTTGGGAGGCTTTGATCTGTGGCCGTATGAAGCCCGACGCTGTGATGGGCAATCATTATCACAAAAGAACGGTAATTTTCTTCTGCCTTACCATGGGCTCGGCCAAGATCACGACAATCCATGTGGAAACCGGTGAAAAAGATGCTTTTCTTTTGAAATCCGGCCAAGGCGTGATCTTGAACACTAACGAGTCACACGCAATTCGGTTCGTTGAAGAGTCGGATTTTGTCATGCTCAAGTCACTTAGGTACGATCCCGCTGATCCCGACACTTATCAGTACCCTGTAAAGGATTGACTTCTCATTGGAACCCCACGAGTATCAAACCTTATTCGATATGGAGCCTTCTTACTGGTGGTTCAGGGGCCTTCACCTGGTAATCCTCGATGCTCTGTCCGCGCTCGGGCTTGACCGCCATGATCCGGTTCTGGACGCGGGGTGCGGCACAGGGCAGAATCTCGTCAATATTGGCCGAGAGATATCTTCTCGAGCTTATGGATTCGATGTATCGAGCGAGGCAGCTCACTTCTGTAAGAAGAGAGAGCTTTCAAGTGTATGTCGGGCCTCGATCAATGACATGCCCTTTGCGCCGGAGACTTTTACCGCGGTCGTCTCCGTGGACGTGTTCGAATGCGATTCAGTTCTCGAGGACAAAGCATTCGGAGAAATCTGGAGAGTGCTTAAACCCGGGGGGTACCTGGTTCTGGTCGTGCCCGCGTATGAGTGGCTCATGAGTTCGGAACACCACAAAGCGGTTCACGCCTCTAGACGATATTCAAAGAGCCGGCTGGCGGCTGTTATTTCAACTCGCCCGGTGCAAGTGATCCGCATAACACACCTCTTCGCGTCGCTCTTTCCCCTTGTGGCCGCATACCGCCTGAGACCCCGCTTTGCAGCCGGGAATTCTGATGGACCGCCTCGATCCGAACTTAAGCCGATGCATCCTTTGCTCAACAGTTTGCTTTTCAATATTGTGAAAGCCGAACGTCAGTTTCTCCGGCTTGCAGATCTTCCTTTCGGCAGTTCCATAATGGCCGTTGCCAGGAAAGTTGGCCGCTGATGGGCGACAAGTCATGGCAACTCGGGGCACCCGGTACACTGACTTACCGATTGTATGACGCGTTGCGGAATCAACTAAATGGCAAATTGGTAGGTTATCTACAAGGCCGTGCAATAAACCGCGGGAAATGCAAAGTGCTGGAAGCGGGCTCGGGACCTGCCTTTGCCTCGTCAATTCTTGCTCGTGACGACAGGGTGGAACTCTGTGTGGCAGTCGACCTGGATATTGACGCGCTGTATGAAGCCCGCCATCGCGATCCGGGTTTGTGTCTCGTCGTCGCGGACGTGCGCGACTTGCCTTTCAAGAGTGAAAGCTTGGACCTCTCCTGGAACAGCAGCACTGTCGAACACCTGTCAAAACCTTCTGATGCTGTATTTGAGATGGCACGTGTCACTCGGAAGGGAGGACATGTCTTCGTGGGGGTTCCGAACCTCTACGGCCCGCTGGGATTCGAACATTGGATTCGGAAGACTTCGGTGGGCATCTGGATTGGACAGACTTTTACCGGCTCCCAGCTAAAGACAATGCTAATTCAGTCAGGTCTCAAGCCTCAACACTCGCTTTTCTATTTCTTCCGCTTTTTTGTCGGTGTGCTAGCAGAAAAATAGCGCTGCCAAAAAGCCGGACACACAACATTGCCCAAAATAAGATACCGCATTTAGGAAATCGAGTACTGAGCTAAGGAGTTCCAGTAGCGTTGGTTACCAAGAGAAAATTGTTCAAGAGGGGTGAATTTTTGGGGGAATTGCTGATTCGTCCTTTCAAATCGTTTGCGTCCCTACAGGCCTCGGGGGGCATCCTGATCTTGCTGGTGACGATCGCCGCCCTATGGTGCGCGAATTCCCGGTACGCAGAGTCGTACGAGCGTTTATTGAATATGCGTCTCCTGGTGGGGCTGAATGGATATCTGTTTGATAAGCCTTTGATGTTCTGGATCAATGAAGGGCTTATGACGATTTTCTTTTTCGTGGTGGGGCTCGAGATCAAAAGAGAGATTTTAGTCGGCGAGTTGGCTTCCTTTCGGAAAGCAGCCTTGCCGTTGATTGCCGCGATCGGTGGCATGATCCTTCCGGCCTCCATTTTCTTCTTGTTAAATCCGAGTGGACCCGCTGCCGGGGGTTGGGGAATCCCTATGGCGACAGACATTGCCTTTACCCTTGGGGCACTCACGGTACTGCGAAAACGAATTCCCCGATCTCTCGCGGTCTTTGTGGCCGCACTGGCCATAGTGGACGACTTGGGAGCGGTGCTCGTGATAGCGCTGTTTTACTCTGCCCAAATTTCCTTCCTTTATCTCGAAGCGTCACTTCTCCTTTTCTTGATACTTGTGGGGTTCAACATCCTGGGTTACCGTCGCCCGCTTCCGTATATCCTTGTCGGAGGCATGATTTGGCTCGCGATGTCAATGTCAGGTGTCCATTCGACGGTGGCCGGCATCTTGGTCGCGATGGCCATACCTGCTCGCTCCAGGATTAACACCGATCAGTTCTTGGGAAAAGTGAAAGACGTGCTGAATACCTTCGCATGTGCCGGCAACCGCGGTCCGAGCATTTATGCCAATCCCGAGTGCCAGGCGGCAGTTCATACCCTTGGCGCTCTAGGTCATAGTGTCGAGCCCCCGTTACTGAGAATCGAACACGCTCTAAACCCTTGGGTGGTTTTTGTGGTGGTCCCTATTTTTGCTTTGGCAAATGCAGGCGTGAACCTCGAACCGGCCCGGCTAGGGCACGCACTTTCAGGCTCGGTGGGCGTGGGCATAATCCTCGGTCTTGTACTTGGCAAACAGATCGGGATTTTCACTGCGAGCCTGATTGCAGTAAAGTGCGGGCTGGCTGCCATGCCAGCTGGGGTCGATTTCCGCCATCTTTACGGGGCTTCAATACTTTGTGGCATAGGATTCACAATGTCCCTGTTCATCGCGGATCTTGCCTTCGGACAGACCGCGATGTTGGACGCTGCCAAAATTGGAATTCTGGCAGGATCTTTGCTCTCTTTCATTATCGGTACAGGAGTGCTTTTCGTGAAGTCCAGGCGCGGCACCGCGGGTTCAGTGAGCATTGAACACCAGGAAAATCAGAGCGAGGAAAG
Organism: uncultured delta proteobacterium; assembly: GCA_963729795.1. Taxonomy (GTDB): domain Bacteria; phylum Desulfobacterota; class Desulfomonilia; order Desulfomonilales; family Desulfomonilaceae; genus CAWBBA01. Next base: position 603,420 of record CAVSPC010000016.1, read on the forward strand.
TAAGGCGTGATTCAAGGTCGATAATGCGAGTCTTGGTGCAGTGAACTAACGGCTCCCCTCCAAGACCCTAAGTTTTCAGCCAAATTTCGGGCCTTGACACATTTTCAAGATGTCGTTCTACGACCAAAGTCCCTTGCAACGTTGCGCGAAAGGGCAAAATCACCAATCGCCTGTAAATGCGAGCTACGCTACTCTTGCCGCCTTGAATGCAACTTCTCCTGACTCCTCCTGGATCAGGGCTTCCGACACCAGGTTCGAGAGGAATTCCACCTTGACCCCCAATTTGTAATGCTTGTTGAGATCTGAAAGCCTAACGTAGGGCGGCCCGTGCCCGCCGCATTGAGTCGGGTACGGCTCGACTAGTTTATCTTATCCCTTTTGTTTCTGTCCCATATCTCCCTTTTGGGGTGCTTTCTCTTGCACTCCTCCACACATTGGGAATACAGACTGGGCTTTCGAATCGGGTCAAAATTGATAGCACAGTAGGTTTTGCAGGATTCCAAACCGGAATCGTCGGCCACCGGCATCTGCGGTATCCCACAGGTTAATGCGCCGATCAAAATAGAAAACAACAGAGTCTTTATCAACATAGCCTGCCTCCTTAAGGGAAAGTCAAGTCCTGCAGGATCTCTCCCGTGAAGGTTGATCCTCGGGTTTCAATATTTCCGAGAAGACAGCATATCCGCATAAAATGGTACCGAGCGAACAATTCTCTGAGCCGCCTTCACTTGCCGAATTCTCCCTGGGTTTTCATGTATAAGATTCCGTACCTTTTCTGGATTTCCTTATCCAGTGCTTGGGCGCGTTCGAGATCGATAGGCAACTGCAGGTTTTCGGCTACCTCAAGGAGAACCTTTTTTCTCCCTTGTTTGATCGAAGATTGGATCTTGTTGTACAGTTGCTCGATGTTCAGGATTTTTTCCCCGTCTATCTTTTGAACTCTCTTCAAATAGGGAGTTGTGTTCACCAGTCCATATTCCGGGAATACTTCCGAAATGATGACGATTTTCTCGTACGGACGTTTCGGAAACTTCTCCAGGTACTTGGCCCGAAATGCCTCACCTGACTTTCCCAGATTGTCAATGCAATTCAGCGAAAGCTCTACGAATCCTATACCTCCGTAGATGAAATAATTTGCCCGTGCAAAAAGCTTGGAAACGAGCCTCGGCAGACCTTTTGTGAACTTTCCTGCGATCTCGAGAGGTTTCCCGTCTCGGATCACCTTTACAACGAGGGGGTCGCCGACTTTCTTTCGGTTAAGGATTTCTTTAAACAAGACCTTTTGGCCAAGCGGCTGAAAGAAAATCTCCCCGAAATTGTCAACCGCATGCCCGTCGAATTCCACCAGGATATCATGCGCCCGGAGGCCGAATTCATAAGGCCCTCCTCCCGGAACTATATAGTCCAAGAGGATTCCGCCCTGGTTAGGACCGAGGTTGTAGTAATCTTTCAGCCGGGGAAACATCTGTTGAACTTGATATCGCCAATGGGGAATCTGATCCTGCTTGTGCAGGAGCGGCATCAGCGTCTTCACAAGGTTAATGGGAATGAAGTAATTGATCCGGTCCCCAATTTGGATGCCTTGAAAGCTGATGCCAACGACCTCATCATCGATCAGCACAGGCCCCCCTGAGTTACCGCGATTCTGTTGAAGCGAAGCTTGGACCATCAGCCATTGGTCCTGGGAATACGCGTATGTGTTTACCTCTATCCTGCTGATTTCCCCTTGCTCCGATTTGCTGATCCGTTCCCCGCCTAACGGGTAGCCCCATCCGAGAACTTTATCGCCTACGCGAAGTTTGTCGCTGTCGCCTAACGCTAGCGGAATAATTTTACCGTTACGCTGTTCATAGTCGGCCAGTTCATGAGGTTCCATCTTTAGAACAGCAAAATCCGCGCTATCGCATACCCCCACCATTCTTACTTCATACCGCCTTTTTTCGCGACCGTTGGATACCTTAATACTTTGCGCCATGGTGACAGCGTGGGCGTTAGTCAGGATCAGTCCTTGCTCGCCCGGAAAAACTTTTTCATCTTTGAAGAAAAAACCGCTCGCCTTGACTTGATTGAAGTCGGGGCTTTTCCACGGCTTGTGATAGTAAGATGATATTCTGGTAGAGAACACTCGCAGCACCTGCGTTTCGATTGCCGTGGTAGTTTGGGCTGTGCATAAAGCACCACAAGTTAAGAAGATTAAGGCGAACCAAGAAACCATCAAACGATACTTCATACCGACAAACTCCTCTTGCATTAGTGCCTTCGGGTCCGAATTTCGAGCGAGTAGGGGCGAAAAAAGGCCATCTAACCCCTACCATTGCATCGTTTTTTTGGCAACACTACGCTTTTGTGCCCTGAGGATGGGCCGAACATCATTCCAAGTCAGATCGCGACCGACATAGGAGCAGAATATCAGTTGGTAATCATTACCCTGGCTATCAGGATTCGCCCCAAATTACGCCGAGAACGTGGAGAAATAACACAGCCTGTTTAGCGCATGTGAATCATCGACGCGTACAGTCAAGTCGGGATTGGCGTCGCAGTTACGGGCCGGAGTTTGATGTACTCCATCGGATAGACGGGCAGTGGAAACAGGATCCTTGTATGTCGATGCGTTCTCAGCAGCGAACTATTGCCGCAGTGGCAACGCACGACCGGGTCGTTTTTCATCAGTAAGCAGTGCGGATGTTGTTAAAAGCTACATTGACGCATCTCAGGTCAGTGTTTACCTTATTGCCAGAAGAAAAATGTTGCGAGGTGAAAAACAATGTTCATGATGTACGAAACGCTGTTGCTGGCGTTTATTGCGCTAATTACTCCTCTGTTTGGAAAACTGGCCGGCTATGAGTTGCGACGTAAGCCATTTGAACTCGTCGCAGTTTCAGGCCTGTTCTTCTTGCTCACAGTGGCCTTTGGGGTCCTGCCGCTTCAGGCAACTTTCCTGACGTCGATCTGGACTTTCTTGGGCATAGTTTCTTACTTCATCGGTTGGGTTGCCTTGCTCATCGGGGCAATCTGGGAATTGGTAGGCGTGCTGAGCATTCCGGAAGCAAGAGAACATGCTTAACGATTTCGAGTCCTAACTTGCGTGAGTTGGGCTTCCCGCAAATCTCCTCATAAGTGTGCGTGACTACTCTCTTGCCTGCATAAGGCAGAGAGTAGTTTTTTCCTGAGCACCCCACCAACAGGAACTCTCCGTGGCGAGATCTCCATGTTTTGAGTTTTTCTGCTAGGCATGGTAACATTGTATTACTTTACTGAAGGGGCACTTTGACCCCAGGCAATTAATGTTAACCGCGCAGTGCGGAACTGTGCATATTTTTTTCAGTAGTGCGAATTGGTTGATTTGGAGGCAATTGCTCATGGGTGCGGGGGCGCTTAGCAATCTCTCGAATGACAAAAAATGTGTCTGTGAAGATTTGGGGGTAATCGACGTTTCCGACGCTGAGCGGCTGATGTCCGCATTGCAAGCCCTTCGTGTTTCGGGGAGTGTTCCAGACATATTGCTGTTCCTTGCACACCCGAAGACAGTTGCTGTGGGGTTACGGGACAGGCGCGCCTGCAAGCCGAAGGATCTTCTGGTCAGCACGAAACGACTCCAAGGGGAAGGAATAGCCCTGGCACGCTCTCTACGCGGGGGGGGCATCACGTATCATTGGCCCGGCCAGATAGTCTGCTATCCGGTGCTTTCTCTGTGTCCCGGCGAGAGAGACGTGCCTTTGTACATGCAAAAGCTCGAGCAAGTCTGTATCGAAGCCATGCGTTGTTTCGATGTGGAGGCCAAACGTAGTCGGGAAAGCGCTGCACATGTGGGATTGTGGCTAGACGGAAAGAAACTTGTTTCTATGGGGGTTCGGATTAGTAACTGGGTGACAAGCTTCGGCTTTGCGCTGAACCTCGAAGGCGATCACGCCCCAGCTTGCTATGTAAGACCTTGTGGCCTCGAGGGAGTGAAGTTAACTACCCTCGAAGAGGTGCATGGCAAGGCTCCACCCCGTTCGTGGGTCATCGAAGCATTAACCAGGGGCTTCGTGAAGGTGTTCGGCCGGACCGTGGAACGCATTCCGGCCGGTTGTGTGAACGGGATCTGTTCATCCGCTGAACGGGTCCGCGACTCAGTGACAGGATGACGCACATGGCAGAAAAAAAATTGATTCAGGTAATGGACCCTGAAGGTCGCGTGGACGAGTCTGCGGTCAAAGAGATTTCCGAGTCGGAAATCAACAACATGTATCGTCTCATGGTTTTCACGCGCCTCTGGAATTCAAAAGCATTGAGCCTTCAGCGCCAGGGACGGCTTGGAACCCTTGCTTCGGTACGAGGGCAGGAAGCATCGAATGTGGGCATGGGCTTGGCCCTGGGGCCAAAGGACTGGTTCTGTCCGGCGTTCCGTGAATACGGCGCCTTTTTCGCCAAAGGGGCCGATCCGGTGAGTATGTTCCAGCACTGGGGCGGTGACGACCGTGGAGCTAAACCGCCTTCCGACTCTAGGGTCTTGCCGGTATGCATTACTGTGGGGTCCCACCTTTGCCATGCCGCGGGGATAGCCTGGGGAGCCAAGATTCGTGGAGAACGAATTGCCGTGCTGTCCAGTTCGGGTGACGGCTCAACCTCTCAGGGGGATTTCCACGAAAGCTTGAACTTCGCTGGTGTTTTCGAACTTCCGGTCGTATTTGCAATTCAAAACAACCATTGGGCCATATCCGTTCCGGTAGAACACCAGACTGCGACTGAAACCCTTTCTGAAAAAGCATGTGCTTACAACATAGATGAGGCACGGGTTGATGGTAATGATGTCTTCGCCGTATACTTGACCGTGAAACGCTTGCTAGACAAGGCCAGGTCGGATTTTCGACCGGCGCTGGTGGAGTTGGTCACATATCGGATGGACGATCACACCACTTCGGACGACGCCAGCAGGTACCGCAAGGAAGAAATGCTGGCTCCGTGGCGGGAAGGGGATCCTATTGACAGGATGCGCAAATACTTAATGGCCGAGAGAGGGTGGGACGACAAGAAAGAAGAGAAATTGGTTACCGAATGCACGGAAGAGGTAGAGCAGGCCGTTCGCGATTTTGAGGCCCTAGAGCCGGCCCATCCAACTCACATATTTGATCATGAATACGCAGAAATGCCCTGGCATCTCCGGGAGCAGAAAGAAGAAATGCTTGATCATTTGGGCGAGTCCAAGAGGTGAATCATGGCGCGTTTATCAATGGTTGAAGCCATCAACCGCACTTTGCACGAGCTTATGGACAAGGACGAGAGAATTGTCGTCATGGGCGAGGACGTGGCGGTGGATGGGGGCGTTTTCAGAGCCACAGTGGGGCTCCTTGACAAGTTCGGCTCTGCGCGGGTTATTGACACACCCCTGGCGGAGAGCACCATAGTCGGCACAGCAATAGGAATGGCAATTTATGGGATGCGCCCCGTTGCTGAGATCCAGTTTGAGGGATTCATCTTTAAGAGCTACGACCAAATTTACAGCCATGCGTCCAGAATGCGCAAGCGCTCTCAGGGTCTGTACGAGGTTCCGCTCGTCATTCGAGCCCCTTATGGCGCGGGGGTCAGGGCACTCGAGCATCACTCCGACGCTCCGGAGGTTCTTTTTGCCCATCTCCCCGGTCTGAAAGTGGTTATCCCCTCCACACCTTCGGACGCCAAAGGACTTCTGACCTCTGCGATTGAAGATCCGGATCCAGTCATTTTTTTCGAGCCCAAACGCCTTTACCGTCTTTTCAAGGGAGAAGTTCCGGATGGAGAACATCGCGTTCCGATTGGAGAGGCCAGAATTGCCCGGGAAGGCAAAGACATATCGATCATCACGTATGGCGGGATGGTGTCGGTCTGTGAAAGAGCGGCTCAACATGTAGAAAAGGAAGGGGTTGACGCCGAAGTAGTTGATCTGCGGACGGTTTGGCCGTTTGATATTGATGTGATTACTTCTTCAGTGAAGAAAACCGGACGCCTGGTAATCGTTCACGAGGCCCCGCGCTCATTCGGTGTCGGCGCGGAAATATCCGCACAGGTGGGCGAGCGATGCCTCCTATCTCTTTTGGCGCCGATAAAACGTGTAACTGGATACGATGTTGTAGCGCCGTTGTCCAAGCTCGAAGAGTATAACTATCCCGACTCCGAACGAGTTGTAAGGGCAATCCACGACACCATGGAATTTGAGTAATTATTAAGGTTCAGGGAGGATCTTGCTTATGAGAAATGTATTCAGGCTTCCCGATGTAGGGGAAGGAATTTCTGAAGCGGAAATCGTCGAGTACCTGGTTAAGGTGGGTGACAATGTCAAGGCAGATCAGCCCGTTGTTCGCATAGAAACTGACAAGGCAGTGGTGGAACTTCCTGCGCCCGTAACAGGGAAGGTCGTGGAAATCCCCAATGAGCCGGGGAGCACCGTTCAGGTGGGGGACCCGTTACTGATAATCGAGACCGAGGCTGAAGCCAAGAAAGGTAAGGCTGAAGCCGAGGAGCGCCCCAAACCTGGCCGCAAGGAGGAAAAGGAAGAGGCTGAGGAGGAAGCGGAGCCGAAGTCGAAAAAGAAGGAAGCTGAAGAAGAAGCTGAGGCCAAAAGAGAAAAGAAGGAGGCCGAGGAAAAACCGGAGCCCAAGCGTGAAATCGCTAAGACTGAGGAGCGGGAGGAGGAGCCTTCGAAAGAAGCCCCTGAAGCCCCGCGAGTCCTGGCGACACCGCACACCAGGCGCCTTGCACGCGAACTCAAAGTCGATATAAGCACTGTGAAAGGTTCAGGCTCGCACGGCCGCATTACGGACGATGACGTGCGAAAGGCCGCTGAAAAGGCGCCATCTCCACGGCCCAAGGGTCCCACTGCCGCAGCAATTCAGGCCCCTGCAACCGCGGGCTTTGATTTCGAAAAATACGGCCCCACCAGACGCGTCCCGTTAAAAGGCGTACGCAAGCGTATTGCTGAGGTTATGGTGCGATCCGTATCAACTGTTCCCCATGTTACGCATTTTGACAAAGCCGACGTGACGGAACTACTCGAGGTGGTGGAGCACGAGCGGACCTTGGCCGAACGTCGCGGCATCAAGCTTACCATCCTTTCATTTTTGGCCAAGGCGTGCACCGCAGCGCTCAAGGAGCACCCAGCGGTAAATTGTTCGCTGGATGAGGAGACGGGCGAGCTAGTTTACAAGGACTACTATCATATTGGTTTTGCCACGGATACTGAGGCAGGTTTGATGGTTCCGGTGGTGCGCGATGTGGACAAGAAGTCGATACTGCAAATAGCTGAAAATTTACAAGAATTGAGCCGAAATGCACGGGACAGAACCATAGAGTTGGAGAGTTTGCGCGGAGGTACGTTCACGATCACCAATGTCGGCGCCATCGGTGGCAACTGGGCAACGCCAATCATACTGCACCCGCAAGTCGCAATCCTTTGCTCACTGCGAGCCGCTCCCAAGCCTGTAGTACGTGACGGCCAAGTGGTCATCCGTACCATGATGCCGTTGACGCTTTCCTTCGATCACCGAGTGCTCGATGGGGCCACGGCCGGCCGTTTTGTCAATTTCGTCATAGACCTGCTCGAAGACCCCCTGCGCATGCTGGTGGACGTGGCTTAACGGCGTCACGGGTGAAATTTGCGCTTTTGCGCGAAATTGTTACATTTTTGAGGAGGAACTATCATGGTGGTAGGTGATTTCGCCCAGGGCACGGAGGTTGCCGTGATCGGTAGCGGTCCGGGAGGCTATGTTGCCGCTATCCGGGCCGCCCAGCTAGGCCTGGAGGTGACTCTGGTCGAAAAGGGGGTCGTGGGCGGGGTTTGTCTCAACATCGGCTGCATTCCTTCGAAGGCTTTGATATATGTGGCGGATCTGAAAGATCGTATCGAACATGCCGATAAAATTGGGTTGATCACTGAAACTGTCAAGGTGGACATTCCAAAGCTGGTGAAATGGAAGAACGGGGTCGTCGAGAAACTCCGCAAGGGTGTAGAGTCCCTCCTTTCCCAACATAAAGTCGCAGTAGTCGAAGGCACGGCGCATCTTACCGGAGATCGGTCTTTCACAGTGGAAGGACCGGACGGTGTGCACCGCTTCGAGTTCCAACATGCCATTCTGGCCACAGGCTCATCACCCGCTCAACTTCCCGGCATCCCTCATGATGGTAAGATCGTCATTGATTCAACGGATGCCCTGGAACCGCACGATATTCCTCGTCGGCTCATAGTAGTTGGGGCGGGCGCAGTGGGGCTCGAACTGGGCATGCTGTACGCGAAGTTGGGGACGGAAGTAACGATGCTGGATAGTGCAGACAAGCTGCTTCCCACAGTGGATCCCCAAATTAGCAGGGTCATCGAGCGGGCGCTCAAGAGGCTCAACGTGAAGCTGGTATTGGGAGCGAAGGTTAAGGAGCTGAAAAAAGCGGATTCCGGGGCGGAATTGCACTACAGCACCTCAAAGGGAGAGCAATCCTCGGAGGCGGATCAGATCCTTGTGGGAATCGGCCGGCGGCCCAATACAAGTGACCTGGGAATAGAGAAGGCGGGGGTCAAGCTTGACTCAAGAGGATTTGTTGAAGTCGACGAGCGCATGGAGACATCAGTCTCAGGCATATTTGCTATCGGAGATATGGTCGCTGGACAAATGTTGGCCCACAAAGCTATGTACCAGGGTAAGGTGGCGGCGGAGGTGATTGCCGGGCAGCCCGCGGCATTTGAAGGAGTAGAGGTCCCCGGAGTAATCTTCAGCGATCCGGAGATTGCCACCGTAGGGTTGACCGAGCAGGAAGCTGAGGCGAAGAATATCAAGGTAAAGACAGGAGTCTTTCCTTTTAAGGCATCAGGCAGAGCCATGACTATGGGAGAAGAGAGCTACGGCTTCAGCAAGGTAGTGTCTGATGCGGAAACCGGCACCGTGCTAGGCGTACATATTGTGGGTCCGCATGCCTCAGACCTCATCTCGGAGGGGTGCTTGGCGGTCGCGTCCGTGTCCCATGTGGACGACCTAACACTGACCATTCATCCTCACCCCACACTCCCCGAAAGCATAGAAGAAGCCGCAGAGCAAGTAGAACACAGGGCGATCCATATCTTCAGCCCATAGATAATGGCGTGGCATAGCCGGAGGAAAGTTTCATGAGAATTTCAGTCAGTGTGCCCATCATACTCGTCCTTTTCTTGAGTTGCGCTGCTTCGGTCCGGGTTTTCGGGGCGCCCTTGGACGAACGGCTGTTGGACGCGGTCAGAGCTGGGGAGGCCAATAAAGTCGAGGAACTCCTGTCAAAAGGCGCCAATGTAAACATCAAGGACGATGATGGCTTCACCCCATTGATAGAGGGTTCGATTGAAGGAAATACGGAGGTAGTCAAACTCCTTCTCGCAAAGGGGGCTGATGTCAATGCCAAGAATGAAGACGGCGACACTGCTCTTATTGCAGCCGCTTTCGCTGGGCACACCGAGCTTATAAGGGTGCTGTTGGACAAAGGGGCGGATGTCAATGCAACCAACAAAGACGGCGTATCGGCTCTGTTCGGCGCGGCATTCGAAGGTCGGCCGGAGGTTGTGAAACTTCTGCTGGATAGGGGAGCGGATGTCAATGCTCAGGAAAGTAGAAACGGTGCTACACCCTTAATAGTAGCAGCCTTCGAAGGACATAGGGAGGTGATCGAACAGCTTCTTGCTAAAGGGGCGAATATCAATGCAAAGGACAATGAAGGAAACACCCCTCTGAGTTTGGCCACGACCAGAAGCAACACGGCTGTTGCGGAATTATTGAAAGCTCGTGGAGCCAAGTGAAGCCGACATCGGCGATGATCTTGAATGCCCAAGTATTTCGATTAATAAATTTGATCGCGCATTTTGACTGTAGGGATTGCTTTTGCGCGGGCCGTGATAATTCCTACATGTGTTGTTAACGTAGCGAAGTTATCTCCTCTTCGGTCCAAGGTCCGAACCTCACCGGACTGGTTGAACGGAGTGGGAAGTCTTTACATTACGTAAATAAATTTGACATTCCCCTCGGCCCAATAGGAGACCGGCAATAGGTCGCCCGGAGCTTTTGACGCTCCCGGTCAAGTTGGTTCTTCTGCTTACGCATCCCACTCTTTGGCACGTAGTTTGCTTTACTTGGTTAATGCTTCGGACTCGTGGTGACATATTAGCCGCCGATATGTCAGGAAAAGCCGGCGGGAGGATAAGATGAGCAACGATGTGCGCCGGAGGCTCCTCAGAAAGATAGAAAAGTTAAATAGCCGGCTACTTGCGCTGGGAGCACAAGTGGAAGAGAGTGTCTACCTTGCGGTAAAGGCAATCGATCGCAGAGATGCAGACATGGCCGCGAAAGTTATTGACGGTGACCTTGATATAGACCGCGAAGAAGTTGACTTGGAAGAGGAATGCCTCGAGATTCTTGCTCTACATCAACCCGTAGCTATCGACTTGAGACACATTGTGGCCGTGCTCAAAATAAACAAAGACCTTGAGAGGGCAGGGGATCTGGCGGTTAACATAGCGGAGACCGCGATTGATCTCAGCGGAAGGTCAACAATGAGTGTGCCCAAAGACTACTTTGTTATGGCGCAACAGACCCGGGGCATGTTGAAAAAGAGCCTAGACGCATTCGTAAATGTGTCTGCAGAAACTGCGTACGATGTGCTGGCGCAGGATGACGAAGTGGATCGTAAGAAACATGCTCTGCACCGGCAATTTGTAGAAAGATTGTCGGAAGAACCGAATCTGATTCAGCCATTGATACACTTATTTTTGGTTTCCAGGCACCTCGAGCGCATAGCGGACTTGGCGACCAATATTGCGGAAGAGGTCATTTACGTGGTGACCGGAGAAATCGTACGACATGGAGTGGATCAAGGCTATATGGCCCACGAGGGTTTCCGTTGAATCGGCGTATGTGCCCTCATATTTGGGTTTGCGAGACTAGGAGACTGTTGCGTAATCCCGCGTCCCGCGGGACTTTCCCGAATTCGTGGCACGATGGCGTCTAGTGCAATGGGATCTCTCGGAGGCTGCCACGGAAAAAACTTAGTATGTCAGCCTCCTAGGAGCCGGGGAGAGGTAACGGAACAATGGGAGGAACCTACGCGTAGCACGATGGCGCCGACGAGTGAGGTTGCGCGACAGGCTCCTAGGCTTTTGTCTCCTCCCATGTTCGAGAAGGCAGAACCAAAAGGAATTTCGGCCCCAAAGAACTCCCGGTCCAAGCATCTTCGTCACGTGTCTAACGGGCGCGGGCTGGTCAGCTTGCCTTGCGCTTGCCCGTGACGAGCTTTCTGGAGGACCTTGTTTTGCGGTAAGCAGGTTTCTTTGCCGTCTTACGCTTGCTTTTACCTAATGCGTATTTTCTGGAGGTCGTTTTTTTGTGGCGTGCAAGCTTCTTTGATCTGGTGAGTTTGTGGTGGGCGGATTTTACTTTTGAAGACTTTTTCTTGACGGTCGGCTTGTTTTCTGTTGAGGCTTTTTTATCACGGGCTCGAAGGAGTTTGACGAGACTATCGGTCGGAGTCAATTTGTGCTGCTTGAGCTTGTGAGAAGGTTTCGTCTTCACCTGAGGTTGGCTGGCGAACGAGCCTTCGGCAATAAACGCGACAAATCCCAAAGCCAGAAACGTCCCTAATAACAGAATCCTTGGCATTACACTATGCTCCACGGTTTTATGATTTAGCCAACCTTACCTAAATTAAGGGGATTTGTCAAGATGATGGTAAAATTAACATCATGGACCGGTTATCTCAGAAAGTCGGGGCACTGACAAGGCTATGGCCAAGATAATAACTGCAATAACGGAAATGATTACGAGGATGTCCGGAAGCACTGAAAAGACGGCTTCTCCTCTGTTGATGTGTCTTCTTGTCCTTAGAAACCGGACACCCGACATCAGCATCGCCACTCCAGCCAGGAAGAATGTGAAGAGACTGAGATAGATGGCGTGAGGAGAGGCTTTCAGATGCGTCGTTTGGCCGCCGAGTTGTAGGAGGTGCTTCAGGAAAATGTCGAAGCGTTCAATGACAAAACCAAATGCGAGTAGCGCAATGCTGGTCCGAGACCATGCCAAGAAGGTTCGCTCGTTGGCCATGTGGCTCCGTTGCCACGCCAGAAATATACGATCATCGCTCATTACGTCGGGAGGTTTTGGTTGTCTGATGCGGATTCCGATGCCGCCGTCAGGCCCGTTCTTCATCATAGAAATTCCTCCGGCAGGTGAGGTGACATTTCATCCCGGGTATCCAAGGTCTTAATTGCAGCGTTTTGCGTTGATGTCAACCGGTATCGTGTCGTGTGGACGGAGAGCCGCTGGTTGTTTTCCGAATCACCACCATGCGACGATCGCTCACAAGGCAGTGACGAACGATCCCCTTACATTACGGCAAGCTCTCCGAGGAAATGAATGAGTCTGAAGAGTTCTCTCAAAACAACCCTCACCGGACTTTTACAAATGCCGGAAGAGGGAACTTCCCCGGAACGGTACAGGATTCTCCGACGAAACATCGTAGTCCTGATGCTTCTCATAACTATTATTCCTCTCCTTTTGATGGCGTTCATCAATTATCATCAGTATCAATCAGCCTTGAAACACGAGATCGTGGCGCCGTTACGAGTCCTGGTCAACAAGACTAAACACTCCTTCGAGCTTTTTCTGGCAGGACGTGTGTCAACAGTGAGCTTTATCGCGTCTGCGTATTCCTATAACGATTTGGCTGACGAAAAGAATCTGAATCGCATCTTCCGGGTATTGAAACAGGAGTTCAAGGGATTTGTCGACATGGGCCTGATTGACGCCAATGGCTTACAAGTAAGTTACGTAGGCCCGTACGAGCTTAAAGGCAAAGACTACGCGGAGCAAAGCTGGTTCCATCAAGTGAAAGTGAAAGGGGTTTACGTGAGCGATGTATTCATGGGCTATCGGAGATTCCCACACATTGTTGTCGCGGTCCAACACATTACGGATAACGGCAATAGTTGGATTGTGCGAGCCACTATTGACACCGCACAATTCGATGATCTGATCGCTTCCATGGGCTTGGATCCACAAAGTGATGCCTTTGTGATCAACCAAAAAGGCGTCTTTCAGACTACGTCAAAATTTTACGGCAAGGTGTTGGAGAAGTGCCCGGTAGTCGTTCCCCCGCTCAGCTACGAGCCCAACATCATCGAACAGAAAGACTCAATGGGGCGCAACGTTCTCCTAGCCTACGCATATCTGAATTCATGGGATTATGTCCTCATGGCTGTAAAGCCGAGAGCTGAGGTGCTTAAGGTGTGGTACACCCTGAAGGGTGAGCTTGTCTTGGTCTTTGTAGCAAGCGTCCTAGTCATTTTCATCGTTGTTTTCGGGCTCACCAGGGTGCTGGTCGATCGACTGAAAGAAAGTGATGAGAAGAGAGAGCTTGCTTTCCGCAGCATCGAACATAGTCAAAAGCTCTCCTCGATTGGAAGGCTTGCTGCAGGCGTGGCTCACGAGATAAACAATCCACTGGCCGTCATCAACGAAAAAGCCGGTCTCATGAAAGACCTAATCGAGTATGCGGCCACTTTCACGGATAAAGAAAAATTTCTCGCCTTGACCGCCTCGATTATCCAGTCAGTTGAGCGGTGCCGAACCATAACACATCGGCTTTTGGGATTCGCCCGCAGGATGGACGTGGAAATCGAGATCCTGGACATCAACGACGTAATCAGAGAAGTCACAGGCTTTCTGGAAAAGGAAGCTTTGCACAGAAATATCAAATTAGGGCTGAATCTGGCATCCGATCTGCCACGGATAGCCTCGGACCGAGGGCAACTTCAGCAAGTGTTTCTAAACATCCTCAACAACGCCTTTGCCGCGGTGGAAGATGGAGGAGCAGTTTCCGTAACCACCTGGGAAAAAGACATGGACACAGTGGCAGTCAGTTGTCAGGACAACGGGCACGGCATGTCGGTGGAAACTCTCGAGCACATATTTGAGCCCTTTTTCACCACCAAGAAAGGGTATGGGACAGGTTTGGGCCTATCCATCACCTACGGAATCGTCAAGCGGCTCGGCGGCGACATTGAGGTCCACAGCAAGGAAGGAGAAGGAGCGAGCTTCGCAGTTTATCTGCCCAAGAAATCAAAGTCCGAGTCGGGAAAATAGCATGCAGGACCGGAAAGTTCTCATAGTGGATGACGAGAAGGATTTTGTCTCCACCCTTGCGGAAAGACTCCGATTGAGGGGTATTCATGCAGACGAAGCATCCAGTGGTGAGGAAGCATTGCGCATGATAGCCGCGAATGCTCCCCAGGTGGTGGTTCTAGATATAATGATGCCCGGCATGAGCGGGTTAGACGTACTCAAAGTGATCAAAAGCCGCTACCCGCATGTCGAGGTCATACTACTCACCGGCTTGGGAACGAAGAAAGAGGGCATCGAGTTGGGGGCCGCAGACTGTTTGATTAAGCCATTGCAGGTTGAAGAACTCATTGAGAAAATCAATAAGGCTGTACAAAAAGAGGGTTGAGTCACACTACAGAGAGCTGCACAGCAGGCTCGTTTATGGACGCCTTTAATGGACACTAAATATCACGAGATATTGTGGCTAAAGATAGTAACAGTAATACTTTTCCTGGGAATTGTGCCTTTGCTTGTGCTGGGAACTATCATTTACTACCAATCAAGAGCGGCTTACGAAAAGATAATTATGGACACATTGCAAACATCAGCGCTGGATACCGGCCGCGCTGTGGATCTATTTCTGAATGAACGTGTGAGCGAACTTTTCACAATAGCCAGAACTCAAACACTTGACCAACTCAAGAACAGAGTCGCTCTGGATAAGATTTTTCTGGGGCTGAAGGACGCTTGCCGGTTCTTCAGCGCCGTAGAGATTGTCAACAACCGAGGGAAGCGGATTGCGTATGCGGGCCTTAGGGACAGCACCTCAGAGACATTCGACAAGTTAGATAAAGACTGGGTTCGTAGAGTTTTGTCATCCGGAGTTTATGTCAGCGATGTTTTTGAAGATTATAGGAATGAGCCACATTTCTTTGTCGCCGCGGCTTCCGCCAAAGAAAGTGGATGGATCCTCCGGGGAACAGTTAAGGCGGAAGCGCTTGACAAGATAATGCGTTCAGCGCCAGTCGGCAAGAAAGGGTACGCCTTTATTGTCAGCAAGAACAATCTCTTGCAAACGACACCTCATGCGGGCGAGAAGCAATCACTACCGTTTTACAGCTCTGACTTATTCGCATCAACACGCACGAAGGATTCCCAGATCCTTTACCGCGGCAAAGATAGCTTCGCCGCGGCGATTCCTATACGAAGTGGCGGTTGGGTGTTGGTATTAGGAGAGAATTTTCGCGAACAGATGGTACCACTGCTGGAGGTGCGCCGTACAGGCGTTTTTATCGCCGCCGCCTGTATCTTGTTTATTCTTGGCAGTGCAGTCCTAACGGCTCGATCAATTGTGAAGGGGTTCGCGCGCTTCAGCCGACAGGAGCAGCCTGACGATAACACTGAGATGCAATCCGGTAAGATGATGGCGTTGGACAGGATGGCAGCAGGAATCGCCCACGAGGTCAACAATCCTCTCGCAATAATCGGTGGAATGGCCGGCTGGATGAAAGATCTCTTGGGCGAAGAAGACATCCGGGCGAGCAAGAATTTTGAAACCTATAAGGATTGCCTCGCGAAGATCGAGCGTGAGGTGAGACGTTGCAAAATGGTTACACAGAGGCTCCTGAGTTTTGGGCGGAGCGTCACACCCAGCCGAGCGGCAGTCGATGTGAATCATTTGCTGGTAGAAACTGTGAGTCTTTTTGAAAGTGAAGCATACTTCAGAGACATCGGCATTCATGCCACGTACGGAGACAGACTGCCTCCGGTTACAACCGATCCCACTAAACTCCAACAAGTTTTTTTCGATATTTTTGACGAATCCATCGACGCTGTGGGCAAGTATGGCTCGATCAATGTCAACACCAGTTGTGAAAGGAATCGTCAGGAACTTCTCATCACGATTTCTCGGTCCGGTTCCGAGTCTTCGTCGGCAAACATCGCAGAAGTCACCGGCAGCGTTCCGACTGTCGATGCTTCAGGAACGAGATCGGCAAAAAGGTTTTCCGATAGCCACAGCGTCATCAGCGAGTCGGGCGGCACAATTTCGGTGGCTGATCCTGTGGCAGGGCACAGAACATTTACCATTCGTTTGCCGGTAACCGAGTCTTCGCACCCGGTGCCGGAGGTAGCGCAACTTCGACCAGGATGGAAGGGGCCGGATAACACAACTAAAACGTCACAGGCAAACGGTTCTCAGGATACTAAATTCGCGCGACCGGTGGCGAGACTTCCACATTTCGGTAATCAGAAATCAGGAAAACGACATGGAAGAATTGAAAGTCCTTCTGGTTGACGATGAAGTGGAATTCGTCTCCACTCTTGCCGAGAGATTGAGTCTGCGGGGCATTCAGGCTCGGACGGCCAATGGTGGGGAGGAAGCATTTCGGCAAATTGCCACCGACGCACCGCACGTCGTGGTCTTGGATGTGATGATGCCTGGCATGGGAGGGCTCGAGGTCCTGCAGCGCATCAAAGCGGACTACCCTGCGATGCCGGTGATTCTTCTGACGGGCATAGGAACAACCCGGGACGGGATGGCCGGAATGCGACTGGGGGCCTTTGATTATCTCATGAAACCGTTACAGATCGAGGATTTAATTAAGAGAATCGGAGAAGCCGTGAAAAAGGGCTCAGGGGGTGCTCAGTGATGGCCTCAGATTTAAAAGAAGCCGTCTTTATGGGAAAGGTCACCGCAGGAGTTACCCATGACCTCAAGAATGTCCTGGCGATCATAAGGGAATCTGCCGGTCTCATGCAGGATCTTCTGGCGCTCTCGAGCAACGAACCCTTTTCTCTCCGGGGCAAGTTTTCCGAGACGCTCTCCAGGATCGATAGTCAGTCAAGCCGCGGCGCAGATTTGGTGGACGGTCTCAATAAATTTGCCCATCTCACCGACCATACCACGGCAACCCTTGACCTCAATGAAGTCTCTGGCCAAGCAGTGTTGCTGTCACAGCGGTTTGCCCGCTTGCGAGGAATTACTTTGAGTGTCGGGTTTCAAGACAGGCCGGTGACCATCATCTCCGATCCGTTGAAAATTCAGATGCTGCTGTTTGAGTGTATCCACGCTCTCCTCAACATTGTCGGGGCGGGGGCTACTATTTCGCTTCGCACGTTTCAAAGAGGAAAGGGAGAGGTGTCAGTAGAGCTGTCTTCGAGTGGGAACGACGGCATGTTGAAACCTGGGGCTCTCGATTTGGCCTCTCTACCGGAATGGACGGTGCTTCAGGAGGAGGCCCGTAGTCTCAAAGTAAGGATCGAACCCGGCCGGCCTCCTGTTTGGCTCGGCCTTACGTTCGCCGGGGCAGCGTGACGGCGACAGCCGGCTACCTGGGAGTTCTTTCTGGAAGATCTGAAGTTTGAGAGCGTTCGGCTGTGCTTTGGCCCGACAGTAAAATGTGGATGTGTTTCAGTCGCCTCTGGCACGCTAGCCCGGCGGTTTGGGTACATAAGGGTTATGTTTTGGTCACAACAAGACACGAGGAGGTGCAACTTCCATTGAGCCTGTGCTGCACAAGCGGCCAAGTCTGAGTAGGTGCTGCACTTTTGCGTTGGCCGCCATCCTGAAGCGTGCATGACGAAGGCGCAGCCCTCAAAAAGGAAAGTTTTCAAAGCTGGATTTCCATGACAATCCACTACCGTTCCATACATGGAGGGAAAGATGAAGGAATTTAAAGTGCTTATGGTTGATGACGAGGAAGACTTCGTCAAAACCCTCGCCGAGCGGATGCAAATGCGTGACCTTGACTCCGAGGTGGCCCTCAGTGGTGAGGCAGCCCTTCAGGTCGTTGAGGAGCAAATCCCGGACGTGATGGTTTTGGACCTGAAAATGCCGGGTATAGACGGCATGGAAGTGTTACGAAGGGTGAGGACAGCGTATCCACAGGTGCAGGTAGTTATCCTGACCGGGCACGGCTCCGAGAAAGATGAGGCCGAAGCCCGGCGTTTGGGGGCCTTTGCATACCTGCAAAAACCGGTGGACATTGAAAAGCTTATGGTCACCCTGAAGAACGCCTACAAGAAAAAAATGGAAGATGCAATGATAGCCGCCACTTTTGCAGAGGCAGGAGAGTTTCAGACGGCGAGGGAAATCATGGATGAGAAAAAGAAAGAAAAGTGAACCTTTGAGGCTGTGCGGATGAAGGTAGAAGTATTACTGGTTGATGATGAACAGGAGTTCGTAGAAGTCTTGGCCGAACGTTTGGAAGCTCGAGGCTTCAGCGTACGGACGGCGGTGAGTGGGGAAGAGGGGTTTCACTGCAATGAATAGGAGCTGGAAATGTCGAAACTGGTTAAACTAGGTCTAATTACTTTTTTCTGCTTTGTGCTGATGCCGGTAACGGTGGGCTCCGTCATGGCTGCAACCGCTTCGGCTGCCCCTGTAGAAGGTGGTGGGAGCTACCCGTGGTGGATGTGGCCACTGCTTCTGCTGGCGGTGACCTTTGTTATGGGCATTGCGGCGGTTCTGGGCGGCGTTGGAGGCGGAGTCTTGTTCGTGCCCATTATCAGTGGTTTTTTCCCCTTTCATCTTGATTTCGTCAGGGGTGCCGGCTTGCTCGTCGCTCTTTCGGGTGCCCTCGCCGCCGGGCCCGGCTTGCTCAAATTAAATCTAGCAAGTCTGCGGCTCGCTATGCCTGTAGCCTTGATTGCTTCGGCTTTTTCCATTGTGGGCGCTATGATCGGTTTGGCCTTGCCCACCAAAATAGTCCAGATAGCCCTGGGAGCTACCATACTAGGAATCTGCGTCCTGATGTTGGTGGCAAAGAAATCTGATGTACCGAACGTTATCCATGCGGACCGAATTTCTTCTGCCTTGCGAATTTACGGGGTTTATCAGGAGGCTAGCACGGGTCAGATTATCGACTGGAAAATACACCGGACTCCTCAGGGACTCATTCTGTTCATTGCGATCGGGACTATGGCAGGTATGTTCGGCTTGGGGGCCGGTTGGGCCAATGTGCCTGTACTAAATCTGCTCATGGGAGCGCCTCTTAAAATCAGTGTGGCCACGAGCAAGTTTCTCCTGTCAATTACTGATACCTCTGCGGCTTGGATCTATTTGAACAATGGCTGTGTAATCCCGCTGATTGTAATCCCTTCGCTTATCGGGATCATGTTGGGGTCTTTCGTTGGGGTTAGGCTTCTGAGAGTAGCGAAGCCGGGAGTTGTGCGGTGGATGGTTATCGGGATACTGGCCTTGGCAGGGATCAAAGCTCTAACCAAAGGGCTGGGGTTCTAAAGTCAGTCATAACAGACAATGCTGACGTGCCGGAATTTTTGCGGAATAGAGGAGGTAAGATAATGTCCTACGAATCCCAAAAATCATTACAAGCGACAGAAGAACAAATAATCTACGCGAATCTTCTCGAAAAGGGTATGTTTCTGGGGTTGTTGATCTTGTTAATCACATACTTGCTCTACGTCCTTGGGATCATGAAGCCCTATGTGCCGATCAATGAAATCCCCAAATGTTGGGGTGCGGGTGTCCATAATTATCTGAGTCATTGCCACATACAGACCGGCTGGTCATGGCTCCGAATGGTATATTACGGGGATTTCATAAATTTCATAGGGATTGCCCTGCTCGCAGGAGTGACCATCGCATGCTTTTTGGCGATTGTGCCGATCTTATGGAAGAACGGAGACAAGTGGTACGCATGCTTCGCGTTGCTGGAAGCGATCATCCTGGGCTTGGCTGCTAGCGGCATCCTTAGCGTAGGTGGGCATTAACGACTCTCGAATCACAACCGCATGAGGGCGATCCGCGGGCCGCAGTCCGATAGGCACGGAAATTAGCAGGTATTACGTTCGAGCCATGATTGTCCGATGGCACTATTTTTGAAAAAGAGGGTAAACACTGATGCCCATAACCAAGAAAGTAAAAGATATACTCGTGCCTCTGAGCAATTACGCAGTAACAAGTCCTGATAAGCCTTTGAGAGCGGCCGTACCTAAGCTGAGGAAAATTTACTGCGAGGTAGAATACGGAAAATGCACAGAAGCGGGGCACAGAACCATTTTGGTGTTGGATGACTCTGGGAAACTCGTAGGAATTCTCGATTTCAAGAGCATTCTGAGGGTTCTGATTCCTGAAATTGCTGGTGGAGTCTCTGCGAAACTGGAAGCCCTCGGCGTGTCAATCGCCTTTGCACAAGCCGATTCCGCGGACCTTGACGAAGCAAGGCTGGGGTTGAGGGCACGGGTAATAAAGAATGCCGAAACCAAGGTCAAAGACGTCATGCTCAAAATAAGAGGCAGCATCGGTTCTGACGCGGACCTGCTGGAAGCCCTCAAGTCAATCTATAGCAATCAAATCACAGTCTTGCCGGTATATGAAGGTGGCAAGCTTGTCGGAGTAGTCCGAGACTCAGATCTATTCCTCGTCGTGGCAGAAATCCTGGCAGAATGACCGGAACCAATGGCCCGGCAGCCAATCGGATGATCTGCAAGCAAGCTAGAATATTTAACCTCCGTTATGAGTTCTCCTTTCATTTGTTACGCGGCGGCCGACCAAATCGTCCGTACAACACGCGGAACGGATTTTTCCCCGTTGGGTCCACAATTTAGAAGAAACTTAAGTCCGAGCGGATCAGGGGTAAAAAAATGGGAATTTCGCTCAAAGCTGAACATCTGAAGCGCTACAAAGATGTCGCATGGCTGCTGGTGAAGTACGGGCGGTCGGATCTTGTCAAGCATGCGGGTCTCGAGGAAGTCCTCACAGACCATGACATTACCGCAGTTGAGGTCACACCCGAGGCCAAGGCTTTAGCCGCCGATCTCGAAAGGATGGGCCCTACGTTTGTGAAACTGGGACAACTCCTGTCCACCCGTTCCGATCTTCTGCCTCTCCCCTACCTCCAGGCGCTCAGTCGGCTCCAAGACAAGGTCGCGCCGTTCCCGTACGAAGATGTGGAGGCCATTGTCGAAAGCGAAATCGGCACCAGTATTTCCAAAGCATTTGCCTCGTTTGACCGCGTGCCAGTAGCAGCCGCGTCTCTTGGCCAAGTACATCATGCCAGTCTGCGTGACAGCACACCGGTGGCCGTAAAGATCCAACGGCCCGGTATCCGCAAGCTGATTGTGGGAGACCTCGAAGCATTGGCAGAGATCGCAGAGTTTCTGGATAATCATACTCAGTTAGGGGTGCGATACAGATTTCACAGGGTGCTGGAAGAGTTTCGTAGGAGCCTGTTACGTGAGTTGGACTACCGCCAGGAGGCTCATAACCTGGTTCTTTTGGGAGAGAACCTGAGGTCGTTCGACCGGATAGTGATCCCGTCACCTATCGAAGACTATACCACCTCGCGTGTCCTCACTATGGAATATATCCGAGGCAGAAAGATTACATCCTTGAGCCCACTGACTCCTCTTGAAATCAATGGCGCGGAACTTGCCGATCAGACCTTCTCAGCCTATCTGCAGCAGATTTTTGTTGACGGATTCTTCCATGCCGATCCACACCCCGGGAACGTATTCCTGACGGAAGATGGGCGCATCGCTCTGTTGGACCTGGGAATGGTGGCTCATATCTCGCCCAACCTTCAGGAGAGATTGCTTCAGTTAGTGTTGGCCATCACAGAAGGGCGGGCCGAGGATGCGGCGGCCATTGCGATGAGAATAGGAGAACAAAGGGAAGACTTTGACCATGAAGGGTTTCTGCGTCGATTTGTCGATTTGATCATTAGGCATCAGGACATGAATGTCAGGCAGATAGAGGTCGGGACCATCGTGCTCGAGGTCGCGCAAATCGCCGGAGATTCGGGGATAAGTCTTCCTCCGGAACTCGCTATGCTCGGAAAGACTTTGCTCAATCTGGATCAAGTAGGACGCACGCTGGATCCAGAGTTCGACCCCAACGCTTCGATACGCCGTAATGCGGTCAGGATTATGCGGCAACGGGTGGTGAAAAGCACATCGCCCGGCAGCGTTTTCAGCGGTCTAATCGAAATAAAGGATTTTGCAGAGAGGCTTCCCGTCAGACTAAACAAGATATTGGATAGAATTGCAGATAACGAGATCGAGGTAAAAGTAAATGCAGTTGATGACAAAGCTCTCATGAAGAGTTTTCAGAAGATTGCCAATCGCATTACACTCGGGCTCGTGCTGGCAGCGCTCATTATTGGCGCCGCAATGCTGATGCGTGTGCCGACTTCCTTCCGGCTTCTTGGGTACCCCGGACTTGCTATCATCTTCTTTCTTGCAGCAGCGGGCGGAGGCATCGTACTAGTATTAGACATTCTCTTGCACGATTAGAGGTTGTCCAAGAAACGATTGCAAAGCCGAATACCCACCGGAAGTTCCAAATGCTCATCCGGATCAAAATCAGGAGGCACAGTAGCCGATACTTACGGTAAGGGTCGGGACCGCCGATCGAAGAGACTATCTCCGACTACAAACGTCTTGTTCCCTCAGCCAACTCCATCAAACCCTCGCGGTCTACGATTCGGATGTGTGCCCCCTCTGACTCAATCATGCCTTGTTTCACCATCCTGGTCAGTATACGGGACAGCGTTTCAGGTATGGTTCCCAGCATTCCTGCCAGTTGTCCTTTTGGCACGCCCAATTCCAGATCGTTTGCTCCTTCTTTCCGGTCGCTCAAATGGAGCAAATGAGCTGCCAGGCGACCGGGAACTTCCTTCAGGGATAGATTGTCGACGAGTTCCGTAAAACGGCGCAAGCGGCGGGAAAGCACGGCGAGCATATTCAGTGACAGTGACGGATTTCGGCTAATAAGGTCGACAAACGCGGGTCTTGGAAAAAAAAGGCATCGGGTGTCGTCCAGCGCCACGGCATGTGCCGGAAAGCGACGCCCTTCGAAGACGGGCACTTCTCCAAAGGGCTCACCGGCGCCAAAAATGTGCAGAATCTGTTCTCTTCCATCAGCAGAAAGTTTGTAGATTTTTACTCGGCCTGTCACAACTACGTAAAATCCTGTCCCCGGATCTCCTTCCGAAAAGATTGTCCTGCCTCGATTGAATGACTTCACGAGCGCAATGGAGACCAGGTCCTTGAGCTGATCCTCAGGCAAGTCCTCAAACAGCGGTATATTGGCGACCAACCTTGCAGTTTCCATATTACTCCGATCCACCTTCGAAAATGCCGCAGAGGACCTCGATACTCAATGTGGACTCGAGAAAGGTAGCCGTTCACTTATGCGTGGAACGTTCCGTCGCTTGTCATTGCGAGGGGTGCAGCGAAGAAGCAATCTAAGCGGCCTTTAAAGGAAAAGATAGCTTCGCTTCGCTCGCAATGAGAATCTTTCACCGCTTCTAAGCGAATGTTTGCCGAAAAAAAATTCGGAACTTTATACTTGACAAACTAAACTGATTCATGTTATAATACCTCGGTTGATTAACACTATGGGGGCCATCATGGAAGTCAAAAATCTTAATCTCGCAACTCTCTGCCCGCTATTCGCCGAGGAGGAAGCTGCTCGCAAATTCATAGAGTCTCAAAGATGGCCAAATGGTCCAGTTTGCCCCCGATGTGGTTGCACAGACCACTACACTCTTAATCCAAGGCCGGCCTCCAGAAGGCCGGTAAGGCCCGGCGTTTATACTTGCAAGGGCTGTAAGAAGCAATACACGGTCCGCATCGGCATGATCTTCGAAGACTCTCATGTTCCCCTAAACAAGTGGCTTATGGCTATGCACCTTATGATGAGCTGCAAAAAGGGTATCAGTTCACTCCAATTGAGCCGGGAAGTAGGCATAACCGTCAAGTCCGCTTGGTTCATGAGTCACAGAATACGGGAAGCGTTAGTTGAAGATCCGAAGGGTGGTTTGCTGGGCGGCACGGTCGAAGTCGATGAAACGTACGTTGGCGGAAAGCCCAGGAAGGGCACCGGCCTCCATAAGCGCGGTCGCGGGACCGCAAAAACTCCGGTCATGGTCTTGGTTGAAAGAGATGGCAGGGCACGAACGCAGCGCGTAGACCGAATCACCGCCAAGGAACTGAAAGGGGCAGTCAAGGCTCACGTGAATACTGATGCCAAGATAGTGACTGACGATCTTGCTTCTTACAAAGGCATCGACAAGGAATTTTCTGGCGGTCATAGCGTGGTCAATCATACGGCTGGTGAATACGTAAACAAAGACAGGGAGCATACCAACTCTGCCGAGAGCTTCTTTGCTCTGCCCAAGAGGGGACATTACGGCATCTTCCACAGCCTCTCTAAACAGCATCTTTTCAGGTATTGCAACGAATTCAGTTTTCGATGGAACAACCGTAAGGTGAGTGACGGAGAACGAATGGTGGAGGCGATTAAGGGTGCAGAAGGCAAAAGGCTGCTGTACAGGGAGAGTCAAAGCCGAATACCAAGCCATTAAGCCAAAACAGCTCTTTTTTGATAGCCCAGAAAAACACGGGTCGCGTTCGTCAAAAGGATGTGGTAGATTGTGAGCGTCTGGAGGTGATACCTATGCCTACCCGCGTAAGCAAGATATCCCGGTCGCTCATTTTAGAATTGCCTGGCTCTGCCATTACGGCTGAAGTCTTTCGTAAAGCTGTTGATGCGTTCGTAGACTTAATTAACGAAGTCACAAAGGGGATGTCTGGAAGCAGCGACGATGTTAAATGGGTAATCAGCGTAAGCCGAGGAAGCGCCAAGATCCATTTTCAAGCAGAACCGGTCAATATACCTCTCCAAAAATTACCTGCATTGACAAACGTCATTCAAACAGGCATTCGAAGCATACAATCAGAATCGAAAAGGCCCCCTCACTTCAGCGATATTGCTCTCAGAAAAGCGAAGGATTTGGTATCCGTCATCGAACCAGAAAATGGAGGGCCGAAGGTTATTCGAATTTGGCATAAAAGGGAAGCTTGTTCCTTGACTTCTGAGGCTTTGGTCAACGTGAACTTAGCCCTGAGCGAAGGAAGCAAAGATTGGGGCTCCATTGAAGGCCGATTATCTATGATTTCCGAACGAACCGGTCACAAATTCACTGTTTACGATAGGCTCTTAGATAAACACATCCTTTGTAATTTTCCGCCGCGCCTTTTGTCCAAAGTTTTGGATGCCTTTGGTAAAAGGGTAAGCGTGTATGGCCTTATACGATATAGCGCAGGCGGAGAAATTGAGAAACGTACGTGTTAAGGATTTTGAAATATTTCCAGACCCCGTTTCCCTTCCTAAATTTGCTGATGTCTTTGGGATACTGGGAGGATGAGGGTGAAAAAGCTAGAGCCACGGTATTGGGATTCAGATTGTTTCCTGACTTGGCTTAAGGGTGAAAAAGAGAAACGAGCAACATGCCAAGGCGTTATCGAACATGCAGAAGCCGGAAAAATCCTAATCGTAACCTCTGCTCTGACTCTTGCGGAAGTCATTAGGCTAAAAGGGAAGCCTCGTATTCCGAAAGAGGATGCTGCAAAAATTGAAGCCTTTTTTAAGCAGCCTTTTATAGATGTGCGAAACGTCGATAGACAAGTAGCCGAGTTAGCAAGGGAATTCATGTGGAAATATAAGTCCCTCAAGCATAAGGTA